>NZ_NSDX01000003.1:0-1565852 GCF_002300195.1 Rhodococcus sp. ACPA1
TGCGCCCGATCCGGCCATCGGCCCCGGACCTCACGCCGCGGATAGAATCGTGTCGCCCGAGAGCCGGTTAACCGATCGGGGATTGTTTGACCAGATCTGCCGCCAGATCTGCTTCGGGAAGGCCGTGAAGGCGAGGAGGTCGGCCCGCGCGGAGTCGAGATGATCGGCTACCTTTGGCAGCTTCTCCGACAAGGCGTCGATCACCCGATCATATTGAGCATGAACAGAATCGGCGTCCGGCTGGTCGTAAACGGAGTGCAGGAGCGCACGCACCCAGGGCCACGAATTCTTCGGCGTCTGGGACATGAGATTGGTCGAATAATGCGTCCGGCACCTTTGCCAAGCGGCCCCGGGCAGGGAGGCGCCGATCGCCGACACGAGGCCGGCGTGGGCGTCGGAGGTCACCAACCGCACCCCGGACAGGCCGCGGGCGACCAGCGACCGGAAGAACGCCAACCACCCGGCCCCGTCCTCGGCGGAGGTCCCTCGCCATCACCGACACCTGGGATTTCGACAGCGAGGTGATACCGAGCGAGTCGACCAGTTTTTCCATCCGTCGGGTCGAGACACCGAGCAGGTAGCAGGTGGCCACCACCGACGTCAGGGCGCGTTCGGCACGCTTGCGGCGCTGCAGCAACCAGTCCGGAAAGTACGAGCCGGACCGCAGCTTCGGGATCGCCACGTCGAGAGTCCCGGCGCGGGTATCGAAAACCCGATGGCGATAGCCGTTCCGGGAGTTGGTGCGGTCCTCGGAGCGCTCACCGAAACCGGCGCCGCACAGGCTGTCGGCCTCGGCGCCCATCAGCGCATCGATGAACGTGGACAACAGACTGCGCAGCAGGTCGGGGCTGGCGTCGGTGAGGCGGTCGGTCAGGAACTGGTGCAGGTCGATATCGTGGGCACTGGTCATCGCGTGGTCCTTCATCGAGTGACTTTGGTCGGTCTCTCGAAGAGTCACGCGATGGCCGCCTTCATAGGGCTACGACACGCCGGTCAGATCCAAATCCGGTCCGTACACCACTCTGCTGGACGCAACCCCGCTGATCTCACCGGGAGCTTTGCCGAGCACCGATGGGAGGGCGACTTCGCTGCGGCAATCGACAAGCTCAATTCCCCGTCTGAGGGCCAACGTCTGGATCAGAACAGTTGCGGAACGCCGAGTTTGGCACCGATACCGGACTTGTGGCTGATCGACGCGCACGGTCGCGCACTACGCCCGTCCTACCCTGTCGACGACTGTGGATTCCTCAAGATCGGTGGACTCCGCGAGATCGAAAAACTAGTCCAGGTCGATCGGATCGAACACTACGTCCGCCACACGCCGGATTCGCTGCAACAGCTGATGGGATGCAGCACGCGTCGGGTGACGCCAGAAATCGGTAGTGATCACCTCGTAGCCGACCAGTACTGGGTCCGCAGCGCAGTTTGTCGTTACACCACCGATCCGGACGGGAGTATCACCTTCGCGGGAGCCGAAGAACTCCAGGACAGCCTGGGGCAGACGTTCTTCTCGCTCCCGCCCGCAAACGAGTGCTTGTCGGTCGCGAACCTCACGGCCGGCACGACAGTGACGCTAGCCGGGCCAGAGGATGTCGAACCGTTGCCGGTACTCATCGAGATCGATGGATGCCGCCGTGTACTCATCGACGAGCACATCGCCCTGCAAGCGTCCGAGGACATCATCGCGCAGGTCTCTTAGCTGGAACATGGTTGTTGAGCCAACCGCTCCATATGGGTGACCCGTAGGCGGAACCTGCACCGGGACGAAGTGGTGTCCCAGCGCATGCCGGCGGCAGTCGGCCTTCGTTCCGTAAGCGGATCCATGACCGGACATCGAGCCCTGACTGATACGCCCTACCCGGGGACCGCGAGGATGAGGATAGGACTGGTGACACATGAATGCAGACGATGACCCCGAGGACCCGATCCGACTCGTACTCGAGCGGTCCCGCGTGGTCGTGCAATGGCGCGTCGATGGCACGAGCCTCGTAGCCCCGGAAGACGACCTTGACGCGATCCTCCTGCGAGATCCTCCGAGTCCGCACGGTATCTGGCAGAAACCACGCGGCCCGGGCACGACCGCAAGTTTCATAGAAGCCGACCCGGGAGAACTTGGCCGCCCCTCGTGGTGGGTGCTCTACGGTAACGCGGACCCATCCGTGGAGGTGAGAGTCCACATTGACGAGGACGATGTATCCGACCCCGTCGTCCATCGTGTGGGCGGAGTCTGGGTATGTGAGTGGGTCAGCTACCCGACCATCGCCGAGATCCACCGATCCGATCGTGATCGGACGGCCCGCGTCTCGTTCGAGCGACCGATGTTCATGCCGCCGGCGCCATACCCTGAAGTCGAAATCAGGCAGAGAAAGCGCGGCAGAGGCTCCGGGAAGTCAGTCGAGAATCCCGTCGACTGACGCAGAACACCCGAATCCGTCGAACCGTGTCAGCTGTCCGTCGTTTTGACGGACGCATTCGCAATCGGCGGATCGCAGGAAATCGCTGATCGGAATATGTCTCGCGTCGCTGGCCGTCGACCGTAACGTGTTGAACGTGGGCGACAGTGTTCCAACCTGGGCCGATCTGGTGAACCGGCATGAGGCGAGTCACGACCTGTTCGTGTCATGCTCGATTGAGTACTCGTTCCGTGTTCGCGATGACGCCGAAGAGACTGGCACTTTCGCCGTTTGGCATGGTCCGCAGGACCGTTGGCGGGTTGAAGTGGCGGAGCAACCTGTGTACGTCCGCACCGGGGACCTTGCGTTCGCCCTGAAGAAGGGCACGATGCAGAGGCAGGAGCCCACAGCGAGGCAGTTCAAGGTGCTGCAGCCCGTCAATCCGCTGTCGTTCTTCGGCCCCAGCTCTCTTCTGTCGAGGTCCGGCGTTCTTGCCCCCTCAGTCTCCGCAATCGCTGCAGAGGTTGGCGGGCGCAGGGGGTGGTCGTTCGTCGCCGACCAACTGACTCTGGGAGCACGGAACACCCTGGAGGATCGTTTGGAGTTCGTCATAGACGACAAGACCGGGCTGGCTCTTCGTATTGGATCGGTCAATGGGCGACTGTCCGGAGAACTCCGGACGGTTCAGGTTTTCGAGTGGCTTCCGGATTCGTTGTTCGAGTGGTCCGACGAGGAAGCGGGACTCAACGGCCTCGATGACTGAGACCCGGAAGCCGAACCTGCACCGGGACGAAGTGGTGTCCCAGCGCATGCCGGCGGCAGTCGGCCTTCGTTCCGTAAGCGGATCCGCATGCGGGACGGGTCGGGACTTCGACGTTCGGATGATCCGTCCCGGTCGTCGTTCCTCAGCGAGAGCCAGCCAGTCAATCGATATTCAAATCACTGACCTGAACTCTGTCCGACGGATTACCGTTTCTGTGTCGGCCTTTCTGAGCCGCCCGGAAGGCCCGACACCCCGGGGTGGTCACTACCGGTACAGGACACGTGCTCGGCTCCGACCGGACGGCAGAGCGTCACGACCGCAGGCGGGATTAGGCATGAGCGACGAACAACCGAACATCGTGTTCTTTTTCTGGGACAACTTCGGATGGGGTGAGCTCGGGTGCTATGGCGGCGGCGTGCTCCGCGGTGCGGTGACACCGCGGATCGACGACCTGGCCGGGGAAGGCCTCAAGTTACTGAATTTCAACGTCGAGGCGCAGTGCACGCCGAGCCGTTCGGCCTTGCTGACCGGGCGCCACGCGATCCGCTCGGGCACCCAGACGGTGCCCCTCACCGGCGGCCCGGACGGGATGACCCGGTGGGAGGTCACGATCGCCCGGGCGCTCTCGGACGTGGGGTACGCCACCGGGATGTGGGGCAAGTGGCATCTGGGCAGCGACCCCGAGCAGCGGAGCCCGGTCGACTTCGGGTTCGACGAGGCGGTGTGGTGCCCGCGCACGGCCGACGAGGTGCTGTGGACCATGCAGTCGTACTTCCCGGATGGCGCGGTGACCGCCGCCCCTTATGCGGGGTCGACGCGGATCCCGCTGGAACCGGAGCCGATCTACTCGCGGCGCAAGGGCGAGAAATCGGAGAGGATCGCGACCTACGACGCCGAGTTCCGGGCCGGATTCGATCGGAAGATCACCGACTGGGCCTGTGATTTCATGACCCGCTCCACGCAGGCGGGCAAGTCTTTTTATGTCTACCTGCCCTACACACAGGTCCACATCCCGCCGATCCCGGACCCGCAGTACGCGGGCACCACCCAGCGAGGGAACTGGGCCGACATTCTCACCCAGATGGATGCCTTCACCGGCACGATCCTGGACAAGCTTGACGAGCTGGGCATCCGCGAGAACACAATCGTGGTCTGGGCGTCCGACAACGGCGCGGACACCACCAACCACCTCCCGGCGATCGACCCGGATCCGGTCGGCGGTCAATGGCACGGATTCTCCGGACCCTGGCGGGGTGGGTTGTTCACCGCCCTCGAAGGCTCCAATCGGACACCGTGCCTGGTGCGCTGGCCCGGGAATGTACCCGCCGGGCGGGTCAGCAACGAGTTGGTGCACGAGGTCGATTTCTTCACCACGCTGGTGACGGCCGCCGGTGGCACGGTCCCGACGGACCGGCAGATCGACGGGATGGACATGTCCAGCTTTCTGCTGGGCGCGGACGAGGATTCGGGCCGCGACATGATCCTGTGTCTGCAGGGCAACCGGCTGCAGGCGGCGAAGTGGCGTCAATGGAAGGTTCACCTGTTCCAGCAGGACGACTTCTATTCCACCTGGGCACCGACCAACGTGCCGATCCTCTACAACCTGGAGTGGGATCCGCGCGAGGAGCATCAGGTCGACTTCCCCCACGCCTGGGTCCTGCACCCGGTCGCCGCCGGGGCCGGCGCATTCCTCAAGTCGCTCGCCGTCGAGCCGCCCATCCGGCCGGGCACGCCCGACCCGTACGTGCCACCCGAACCCGGTGAACTGCAACCGCAGACACACCTGCAGATCGGCCCCATCATGCAGTACATCACCACGCTGGTCAGATCCCACGACGAACCTCCCGATCCGGGTCATGGGATCGAGCACCAATCCGGATGAGCGTCGGCCCGGCCGGGGGCTGCCCGCAAGTCCCACCTGAGCCTGTTGTGCCTGCCGGAGTCGTGGGGCTGTCGGTCACGCCCTCCAAACAGGGCCCGATGGACGGTGAAGAATCAATCCCACTGAGGGATCGCTGATCGGAACGGCGCCACTATTCCGACGTTCCGGGTTCTGACGATGTCGCGGGTTACGGTCGGCCGGTGCATCTCGTTGACCGGTATGGCCCAGTCCTTGCCGCCATGATCGGCGGCGTGCTCGCTGCCTTCGCTCTCCGCGAATCGGAGGTACTCGACCACACCATCGCTGCGAAGGACGGCCTGAGCGGGTGTTGGTCACTCCTCAGTGGGCCGGAACCGTCGCAGCAGTCGTTGCCATCGCCGCGCTGACGGTGCTGCTGCGGTTGCGTTCCGGGATCGGCGCAGCCGCAACCACCCTCATGGGCGCCGCAGTGATCGGCCTGCCTGCTGTTGTGGCGGTGTCGACCGAACCGGCCCTGACTCTGAACGCGGTGGGTGCCGGCCTGATGCTTGGTGCGGCGGCGTACTCGGCTGCAGGGCGGCGGGCTCCACTGATTGCGCTGGCTCTCGGGGTGCTGGCGGCGACAGTGTTCTTCACCGGGGCCCGCTTGTGGCGGGTTCCGGCGCAACGATGGTCGGTCACCCTGCCCGGCGATCTGTTCTACGTTCCGGCAACCGTGCCGCTGCCCATCCTGGCTGTCGCCGTGATTGTTCTCGGCGGAGTTGCGCTCGTCACCCGTGCCGACGAGCCTGCTGTCGGGGGTCGGCCGGCGATCGTCGGTGTCGGGCTGCCGGTGGTGTTCCTGCTGCTCTACACCGTGCTGGGAACGACCGAGTCCGGCCCGGTGTCGTGGACTGTCGCGGTTGGGCTCGCCGTCGCGGCGGCCCTTGCCGGGGCATGGCTGCTGCCCGCCCCTGAGGGGCACGTGCTGCTGGTGGGGTTGGCCGTGGCCGCTGTAACGGTCGGGCAAGTGCACTACTTGTCGGGTGCTTGGTGGTGGGTCCTGGGCGGTCTCATCGCGTTGGTCGCCGGGGTGATGGTCGGGTGGCGGTACCCGATGGCGGCGGTGGGGATGGTTCTTCTCGTCCTGGTCACGGCCACCGGGCTGCTTCCGGACAGTGGCATCTTCGACGCCGTGACGATCACGGCGTACACGCTGGTATTGCCCGGTGCGCTGGGGTTGTCCGTCGCGTCCGTGATCTCGACCACCCCCGCGGATCCACCGGCTGTGGTCAGCGCCGCGATGTTGCCGTTGACCATGACGTTCTTCGCGGTCTCCGCGCCACTGGCCGTCGCCGACTACGGGTGGTCGAACGGCTACCCGACCTCCGAGTCGGGACCAGTGGTCACCGTCGACTCGCCACTGCCCCTCGGTATCGTCGTCGCGACCGTCACCGCCATCCTCGCCACGCTCGCCCTTGCCCGGCGCTCGGACCCCGACCGCGTCCGCGTACTAACCCGACGCGGACGCCGATAAGTTTCGGGCGATGACCTGGATTTTCCGGCCCTCGGTGTCTATCCGGGGATGCCGAACTCGGTGCGGGTCGCGCCAAGCAGTGTGTCCACATGCTCAGCGTAGGTGGGCAGGCGTGCGACAACGCCTGAAAGGCAGCGACGACCGGCCGTGGGTCTGCCGCGCTGAACAGCGCCGGCATCGCGTAGTACGGCCGGTGCACCGGCCCGTGGTCGAACATCTTCCCTGTCGGTGACTTCTCCCCACCCGGCGCCGCACTCGAGCGGTAGGGTCCGCCCTTGCCCTGGGGCGGTAGATTTTCCGCCGCGAGGCGGGTGGACGCGGACTGCGGATCGTCGAACGGTGCCGGGAGTGGATCACCGTTACGCAAGGCCTCCAGTGCCGGTGTGACCCAGGCGCAGTCGGCGAGTCCGGCGAACTCAAATGCGCGGATCGCGGCCCATTGCGCCAGTCGCCGCTGGGTCTGCGGTTCCATCGCCACAATCGCGGCTGCGACGTCCGGTGTACAGTCGTCGAAATCGCGTAAAGCCAGGACCTTTTGCAGTTCGGGATGGGCCGCGAAGTCGATCGCCGTGGTCCGGGTTGTCGCGGCGGCGGTCGTCGTGCCCGTGGCCGACGAGCTGCCGTGAGCTGGCTCCTCCTCGCCTGCGGGTTCCGGGGCTGGAGTGTTCTCCGGTACGCCGAAGCCGGGCATGTCCCACATCTGAGCCGCGGACTTCGTGATCCCGTCGTACGGCCACAGCCGGATCCGCCACACGTCGCCGGGTGTCGTCGATCCCGGCCACCCGTAGTTGACGAATCCTCGGCCGGAGACCTCCACGGTGTACCGGCCGGCAGGAACCGTGACGGCCACCGGGTCGGTCGTCGGTGATGACAAGGTCAGCACCCCGCGGTCGTCGACTTCCAGTCGCCCTTCGCTGACCTGTTGCCATTGATCCCGGTCCGCGGGTGGCCGTGACTGCCACACCTGCACGGTTACCGACATCTGGAAGTTGTTCTGGTGGGGGCACAGCACCAGCAGCATGGCCCCGTTGCCGGCGCTGGGTTGGTCGGCCTGGGCTCGCTCCAGGAGTGCGAGTTCGACGTCCGGATCTCCGAGGCCGCCGTCGAGACAGAACTGGCCGTAGTCCATCGCCACGGTCATCTGTGTTTCGCTGACCGGCAGGGTGCGCTCCTCCATGCCCGTGATCCTGTCACGACGGCCGGACACAGCAGTCTCAACTCAAGCGAGAAGGTCGCTGGTGATCCCAGCTACGGATCGGTAGCCGGTCGTCGAACCGCAGGCAGAAGCCTTCAGTTGTTCGTTGCGCTTCGCGGGGTGTCACGGGTTGCTGCACGCGCTGAGGGGTGATGTGCCGCGAGGGCGAGCAGGCCAGCCATGGCCGAAGATCAGCCCGAACTGTAGGGTCTCGCGGACGGTGAAATTTCGACGACCTGCGCATTCATCGTGGGTCTCACGATATGGCCGCCACGATTTGTCTCAATTTGGTGGTCGCAGGCTTGGATGATGGATTTGGACTGTCTCGCCGCTGGCAAGGGTTACGGCGACGTGCAGTTTCTCTCTCCAGCGCGCGCGGAGCACCGCAAAGACGACTCCGTCGTCGGCTCCGACACCTCCGGTGTCTGTATCGATCGACGACCTCACTTCGAACTGAGACACGCCTTCGGCAGCAATTCCGGCCAGCGCCATCCATCCGAACTCTGGTGGTTCCCTCCCGACGGACGGATCGCCGGATTGATGGACGTTCAACCGCTCCAAGTACGAAGCCCGAAACGAGCGACCGAATCCAACGCGGGGATTGGGTACCCCGAGGATGACGGATGCCTTCGGTGAATCGCCGCCTGGCTGAACAAGAACCGCCCAACGGGTCGTGTCCGCGGCGAATACGACGGCGAAATCGGAGTCGCGCTCGATCAGCCGGACTGGACCGAATCGCGCTCCGGCCGTGGTGCGGTGCATCAATGGGACCGCTTCACCCGAAAGCCTCACCGCTGGGTGGGTTCGTAGGGCTTCGTCGATTCTGTCGCGAACCGGCAACAACGTGCTCCCCGGTTCGTCATCCGGTGTGTTCGACGATATTCGGATGCTCATGGACCCTCCAGACCGTGCCCTGAAACCCCGATAGTCAGCAGTACACGGTAAGTGGAAGGCCGCCAGCTCTTGGCGATCTGTCATCGTTTCGAGACCCGCGTGGGGTCGAATCCAATCCCACACGTTGCTGAGCGTCCTAGAGACGGAACCCTCACCGGCTCGTCCCGAGAGCCGGCCGTTGACCGGAACTCGCTGACCAGCGCCGTTCCAGTAGCCCCGTCCGGTGATGTTTTTGCTTTCGGGGCGTCAATCGGGACACCCCGAACGATCTGGATCACGCCGAAGGTGGGCGAGTCTCACCACGGTGGCGGATCCGCCACCGGCCCGCCACTCGCCGTGAGATTCCGCCACCGCATTCGAGATCCGCCACGCCGCCACGTCGAATGCAATCTCACCCAATTGGCCAACTGGCCATTGAGTGGCCATCCCAGATGAGATTTGGCCACGAGTCTCGAGACCTACACCGGTGACGCGACCGAACGCAGTCGTCTGTCAGCTGGGGATCCGCCTGCCCGGCGGCCTGGCCACCTTCGGTGTTCCCCAAGAGGATGCTCCGTGTAGGGTCTCGCTGCCGGTGGCATTTTGAGACGCTGCGACCTGCAGACTTGTCGCTTGCCTCACGGCATGACTACTGCAAATCTGTCTCAATTTCCTGGCATTTCTTCAGCGATCAGGAAGCGGCGGTGCCGATGCCCTGCCGCGACGGGCGATCAGCACGCCCTGCCGGCCATGTCAGGAGTGGTTGTCTATCCCGGAGGCGGATCCTGACCGGTTACCTGGTAGCGAGCCGATTACCCGCAATTGGAAAGCATCCTTATTGTTTCGAGTCTTAAATCGCTTCCAACACGCGTGATTAGATCCATATCTGCGGCGGCAAGAATTGTATCTTGCGAATCAACGCCGCTCGCAATTACCCAGTTTCTACTCTGTGGCCATAAGTAGTTAAATCTCGTTACGGGCAACTCCACCGGATGCTCCACCCATTTAAGGGGGAGGAAAAGGTCGTAGTCAACAATTGAAATGCGCGGGTAGTCTTCCGCAGGGAACTGGGCGGAAATATCGGCATTCCCTTCCCATGAGAGCGCAAGGCAATTGGTGAAGTCGAGGTGGTCGCGAATGATCTCGACCACGTCCATGGGCGCAGCGCCGGTTGTAGGCGCCCTGTCGTATATCTCGCCTTTTCGGTATTTCGCTAAAGTTGGGTTGGCGATCTCACCGAATCCGACCCGCGGTGTCATGTGTATTCCAGATGACTCCGAGATTTTCCGCCATGACACAGATCGATTCCCTCGGTAAGCGGGGTGAAGTATCCGAAGTTCGTGGCGCAGATCTTCAACATGCCAGGCGGGAAGGCCTTCGTGAACATCCGGGTACCTCAAGGTTGAGGCGAACTCGTAGTCGAAGCTTCTGGGGTTGGGACTCCAGTGCCATGGCGCAGTAGGGGAAATTTCCATCGTGGAATCCTTCGCTCGGCTTCCTCATTGACTATATGCCCAAGATGCGGCCACTTTTTCTTCTCCCGGTACGATCCACATGGCCTGGATCGTTACATACTCCGTGGTTACTCCTGAAACATCTATGCGGATGCGGTCTTGCTCTTTCCCAAGCGTGCAGTCGGCGGAGCGCTCCTCCAATTCCCTCGACCTGCATTTATAGATTTCGTCAGGATTGTCACTGGGAATCCCATCTGCATTCACGGAACGAAAGCCGTGGATACGTACAGAGAGGGGTTCAAACGATGTCGTGATAAATATAGACTTCGGGGGCGGATGAAATCTCTCCCACTGCATTGTCGTTGGTAAGTCTTCCGTTAGTTTCGGATCCACCGCGTCCCACATTGTGCCAACTAGCTGGAGTTCATCATTTTCTTCTGTCGTCGCCTGAGGGACGCCAACAAAGGCTGCCGGAGGAACTTTGCGAAATTCCAACGGCATGGTGACCTCGGCAGAGGTCGAGGCCACCACGGCCGTTGATGCGGACGGAGCCTCGCTTGTCGCTCCGCACCCTGTGATACCCCCGTTCATGAGGAGCGCGGCAGACGCTACTGCGGCCAGCCTGGTTGTTCGCATTGGATCTCCGATGGGGTCTCGTAGCTGGCGAGGGCATGGTAGGGATCAGGATCACCAGGGATCGTCAGGGTCCCAAATGCGTCGATGGCGTACCGAAACCAGCTACCGCGGTCGCACCATGCAGCGTAGGTTCCATCCACGGACTCCGTAACCGTCGGACCCAAATGGAAGTCCTCCTCTTGACCTGTGTCCTTATTGATGTTCGGCTTCTTTGGCCATATTCCGCCCCAGCGCAGATGCGTCATTTCCGCTTCGACTTCGATAGTTGGAGTGGTCGGTAGGTAGTAGCAGTACGCGCGAACATTGGCATGAATTTGATTCTTGAAGCCGACAGAGGCGTGAGGATGGTCGACAGCCGTGTCGCACAGAGCAGAAGGGGCGAACGGCGCTGTTTGGGGAGCCCCACCTGCAGCCTGCCGGAAAGTCAGAGGACTGGGATCTGTTTGATACGCATCCAGCCGTCCGTTCTGGAAGTCTTGGGCACGACCAGAATTGAATGCATACTCGTCGCCCACTGGGTAGCCGAATTGTCCGGCTTCGTAACCTAAGGATGACCAGTATTCGAGTATTTTTCCGGTGACAGGGTGGGCGCTGGTCGCGGGCGACCAATAGATGACGCCACGTTCAAAACGGTTCATCCGACCCGCTCCACCGGGAAGAATGATCTCATCGGTTGTGGGGTATCCAAGGAGACTGCCATTCTGCTCCGAGCCAACGGTGTTCCACTTGTCCTTGATCGCGCCGCCAATGACGTGAGCACCGGGAACAACGTTCCAGTAGATGTCCGCTCCCTGGACGTGCTGGCGTCGGCCGACGCCGTCCGGATTCAAAATTTCGTCTGTGGTTGGGTATTTGATGAACCCGCCTTCGTAGCCGTAGTTGCCCCATTTTGCGCCCCCTACCGAGAACCCAAACTCGACGATTATTCCGGGCAAGATGCCCTCCGACCGGCAGGAGCTTCCCGAGGGTTTCACCACACCACCGAACGGCCCGGGTTGCAGGCGCTGCTCGGCTACGCCCGCACAGGTGATGTGATCGTGGTGCATACCCTCGACCGGCTCGGTCGGACCGTCCGCGACACCCTGAACCTGATCCACGACCTGCACGAGCGCGGCGTCGGATTCCGGAACCTGGCGGACCCGATCCGGATCGACTCCACCAATCCGGACGACCCGATGGGGCAGCTGGCGGTGATACTGCTGGCGCTGTTCGGGCAGATGGAACGCACCTACGCGGTCGAACGGGCCGCCCACGCCCGCACGGTGGCCACCGAGAAAGGCCGCCGCACCGGTCGGCCCAGCGTGGTCACCGACGCCCAACTCGCCTACGCCACCCAACTACGGGACGGCGGCGCCACCATCGCCGAAATCACTGACAAGACCGGGCTCACCCGCTCCACCCTCTACCGACACCTCCCGTCACGTCCGCCAGAGACACTCACCGCCAGCACCGCCACGGTCGAAGAAGGACCTTCGCAGTCAGCTGTTCCGGCGGCGACATCACCCACCCCCGGACCGTCGGCCTGCCCGACCTGCGGATATCAACCCACCACGCGCCGAGACCTCGTCCCGCATCGCGCCGATCTCGCCACCATCTGGCTGCACCTCGACGGCGGCGGCCACCTGCGGCAGGCGCGGCACTGCGCCCGCTGCCAGCCGCACAGCCACGTCCTGGTGATCAGTTGCAGCCGATGCGGCGACGGCCCGTTACTCACCGGATCGACCGGTGACGACCTGCCCCCGCAGGCCCTGACCTGGCTCGAAGGCCACGGATGGACCACCACCCCGAAGCTCGTCTGCGACGCTCACGATCGGTGACACGCAATCGCCCATTCCAGGGCGCCGTCCTCCGACACCCTCGGGTGATATCATTAGTGTGATATCGGAGGTGGTCACGGTGGAACAGATCCTGATCCGCAACCTTCCCGCGGGAACCAAGGCTGCCCTGCGGGCGCGTGCTGAGCAGCATCACCGGTCAGTCGAGGCGGAGGTACGCGAAATCCTCGGCGAGGTCCTCGAGCGGGAGCCGGTCACGCTCGTCGACCTGTTGAGCACCGATGAGGGTGCCGACATCGAGTTCGAGCCCGAGCGCCTCGGTTTGACCGCCCGAACTGCTGAGTTGTGAAGTACGTCCTGGACACCAATGTCGTGTCCGCGCTGCGGGTTCGGGGCCGTAACCGGTCGGTCGAGGTCTGGGCGGCGTCGGTGCCGGTGGCCGACCAGTTCGTGACGGCCATGACCATTGCCGAGATCGAGCGGGGCGTGGTCGCCAAGGAGCGATCCGACCCGAAGCAGGGAGGGGTCCTGCGCCGGTGGTTCGACGAGCGGGTCCTGCCAGCCTTCGCTGACCGTGTGTTGCCGTTCGATCTGCCGGCCGCACGGGTGCTGGCCACCTACCGGGTGCCCGAGCATGCGCCGTTCGACGACGCTCTTATCGCCGCTGTCGCCCAGGCCGCCGAGATGACCGTGGCGACGCGCAACACCAAGCACTTCGACCCCCTCGGTGTCCGATGTGTCAACCCGTGGGAACCGAATCCCTGAAGGTCCGACTTCGGTGTAAACGCCCGTCGACCGGGCGATAACTCGAGTGCGGTCAATGAGGCTCGCTGAGCTGTCCGGTACGGCCGGCCTCGCTCGGTGGACGAATCGGGATGCCGTATTGCTTCGCGATCCGGCTCATCCGCGGCACGCTGCGCCCCACCTCGTGCCCGAGTTCCCGCAGCGTTCGCCGCTGATTGACGTACTGGTCGTGGAACCATGCCGGATCGACCGGCGGGCCTCCGGCGGTCGGCGTGATGCCGTGATGTCGTGATGTCGTGATGTCGTGCCAGTCGCCCGGCCACCTTCCTGCTGACGCCGATCATCACGGCGATCTCGGCGAGGGTACGGCGTTGGCCGCAGTAGAGGTCGACGAACTGTGCCCGGCTCACCGCGTCTTCGGCGGCACTACGGGCTGCGCATCGTCCGAACCGCTCGGCGGCAATGGGCGATGCGGGAGCGGGATGGTTTTCGAGGAGGTGGCGGATCACGTCAATGGTGGTACCCAATTGCCGCGCGATCTCCGACAACGCGGGGTGTTCGTGGCGGGTCAGGTCATGGAGGGCGGCGAGGTCCACGGCGCCCGGATCGGGTCCGGGTAGGTCGATCCCGTCGAGCAGATGTGGTGGTGGATGCCAAGACACAGGTTCCTCGCCCAGTCCGTGGTCGTCGAGGAACTGTCGGGCCGCCGCAGCGAGTAACGCGGCCAGGGCGGGGGTGAGTGCGCGCGGGAACTCGGCCCGTTTCGCGCGGACGTCGTAATCGTCTGCGAGGAATGGGGACTGGGACGCGGGGAGCCCGCTGAGTCGTTCGAATAGCAGGCAGCGGGCGAAGTCCGCCTTCTGGCCGGCACCGGGCGGTGTTCCGGTCCGGCGGCAGATCTGCTTCCACAGGTCGTCGGGCAGCAGTGCGCCATAGTCCAGGCGGCGGCGCCGGTCGTAATTGATCGGTGGCGGCTCCGCGGCGAGGTGGTCCGCCAGCCGGGTCAACGCGATCAGGCTGTCGTCCCACCGAGAAGAGCTCCGCAGGCATGCCAGCGTGCGGGTGACCCCGTCCGCTCGGACAGCCGAACCCAGGCGGTCGGCGGCCTCACCGAGCCTGACTGCGGTGCCCACCAGCATCAGAGCTACCGACAGGGCCGGTCGGACCTGCGCCGGACTGCACGGGGCCACGGTGAACCGCAGTGACCATTCCGGCCAGAGCAGGGTCGGGATGCGGCGGGCAGCAGCGTCTACCGCGACAGCACTCGTCGACGGGTAGCTCGGGAGGGCGGCGGCGCTGCGGTACCGCAACTGATCGACGGCGCGGACGAACAGCGGCCGCAACGCGGCGAGCTGGATGGCCGCCAGCGTCGTACTGGTGGCGCTGCCCCAGTCGCACATGGTTCCGGCGGCGACAGGCCGCCCCAGACTCCGACCGCCGTGCACCAGCCACCGCAACGCCTCGCCGGCACCGGCAATGTCTGGCCGATCCAGCACCGTCATGGCCGTGGTCACCGCGACGGCGGTTGCGATCGCCCCACCGGCCCTCGACAGCTCCGATCCGCCCAATGCCGGTGCTTCCGACGCGGAGGAGGAGCGAACTCGGGCCAGCGCGTCGGCGAGGTCGGCGGGAACCCGATCGGCGATCTCCTCGATGCTGCCGTAGACGAGGACGCGGGAGGCCATGGCGTGCAGATCGGCCAGCACCACGCGGGCTCCGACGGGGCGGTCGGCGTACACACCGAAGGTGCCTCGACTGGCGGTGAGGACATCGAGCACGCGTTGCTGGGCCCGGATCGCCGGGTGATCCGGGCGCAACCGCATCACCGGTGCCGAGGTCAGGTATGCACCGCACCGGGCGAGCCCACGCGGCGCAGCGGTGTCCGCACTCCGATGGACGCAGCGGCCCGGACTCGGCACGACCTCCCGGAGGGGACGCCTGCACCGTTGGAAGCTTTCGCAGCGCGGGCAGGTGTCCGCCAGCAGGCAGTGATGCTCGGTGCAGCCGAACACACAGCCCAGCCGCCACTGCAGTTGCCACCGACCACCGGACTCGGCGAGGCAGTCCGGACAGTACCGGGATCGTTGCCCGCGACCCCAGGGCAGGCCCGCGGCCGCTCGTCCCTTCCGGCCGTTCAGCGACAGGGCGACCCCGTCGTAGCGGGCCAACGTCATCGCCTCGACAACGGCAACCGGCAGGTCCGCCGCCGCCGCGATGGCGTCCACGTCGCTCGGGCGCAGGTGCATCGGCCACAGGCTCGGGCGCCGAACCCTGTCAGCGGCAGTGCTGTCATCGGGGCGCAGGGCCTTATCCAGGTCGACGAACGCCGTCCCGGTGCGGTGCGCAATGGCCTCGAGCCAGGAATCGATCGCCTCACCGGGCAGCGGGGCGACCCGGATCGGCAGGGACCGCACCCCGGTCATCGACGGCGCTGTGTCGGCCGGGTGGTGATGCGGCGCGCCTCGAGGGCAGCTTGCAGTTCGCGCCGCGCGGTCTCGGCGTCCTCGTCGTTGCTGACGGTGTCGAGTACCTCGGCATCGAGGCGTTCGCGGCCGGTGGCGACCGCGCGGTGGCAGCCGCGGTTGACCAGTACCATCAGCGACCCGATGTGGCCGGTGCTGCGGGTGAACAGGTAGTCCGAGAGGTCGTCGGCGAGCATGCCCGGGTACTTGTCGGCCAGCACCAGCCCCTGTTCGACCGCCAACAGCATCGTCCGCCACTCCCGGCGGCCGGTGTCGGTATCGATGACGAACGGCCGCATCCCCACCAGCGTGGTGCGCCGCGCCGTCTGCGCCTCGGCGAACAGCCCGCGTTCGGCCAGCTTCACCCCGACAAAGACCACGGTGACCGGGAACTCGTTGGCGATGTACTTGAAGTGGTTGCTGATCTCCACACCGCTGGTGGCATGCATCCGCAGGAAATGCAGATCATCGACCACCAAAAGCCTTGTCTCACAGGAGGTCACACAGTCCAATGTGCGGCGGGACAGGTCGGCGCTGGTGCCGCGGGTGATCCCGGGGTGGGCGTAGAACTCGAGCATCGCCCGGTTGAACTCCTTGAGGCCGGTGTTGCCGGTCAACCCGACCCGGCACACCGGCCACCGCTGGTGGCCGTTGCGGGTGTGGGGGCCCTTGATCCGGATCTCGCGGCGGTGGAACGCCTTGGCGAACGCCAGCACCGATGTCGTCTTGCCCAGGCCGGGGTAGGCGTCGATCGCGACCGCACCCTTGGCCTTGTCGCCGAACTGGAGGTTGCTGTCGACCACGGTCGAGAGTTGCTCGTGCAGCGCGGTCAGTTGTGGGGTCCGGATCGGCCCCAGGTTCGCGTGCCACAGCTGCCGGAAATGGTTGTAGACCTCGGCGTCGTCCGCGCTGAGCGCTCGCAACTGCCGGCGGGTCAGCACCTGCGGCGGGACCAGGGTGGGGGAGTCGGTGAAATCGCGCCACCCCTCCTTGCGGGAGAGCGCCACGTTGCCCAACGGCGCGTAGTCCTGCAGGCGTTGCCGGATCAGTGCGACGGTCACAGGTACTCCAGCGCATCGGCGTAGAAGTCGTCACTATCGGGCCGGTCTGCCTCGTCCTCGGCATCGTCGTCCCCGATGTCGATACTGCTCTGCGAGGTGTCGACCGCCATCGCGTCGTGACGCCTCACCGACGGCGGTGACTCGAGGTCGAGCGCTGCGTCCTCGCGTGCCATACGCAATGCCATGCGCCGCTCGGTCATGCTCGACCCGAGGCCGAGATTCCACCGCTCGAGCAGGTCGGCGACCGCAATCCGGTCGTCGGGGTAGGAGTACTTCGCCTTCGCCAACCTGCGGGCGAACGCCAACGCGTCCTCGCTGAGCGGCATCTGCATCGACCGGGCGTGCTCCCACTCGAGCGGGTACCACCGCCGGGAGGTCGGATCCCGCAAGTAGATTCGGGTGATGTCGTCCGGGTCGACATGTAGTGGCCACCACCGGCCCTTGCCCTTTCCGCTCCAGCCGTTCCTCACGACGGAGCGACTCGAGCAGCCTGACCTCATCGGACTTGACCGGCCAGGAGAAGGCCGGCACATCACGGTGGCGGCCGGTCCAATATTCGTACTCGGCCCGCGACATGTGGAAGGTGGCATTGGGAAACAGATGGGTGTTGCCGACGTGGTCGAAGTGCATGTGGCTCAGCACCACGTGGTCGACGGCCTTGGGATCGACGCCCATCCGCGAGAGTAACTCGCTCGGTGTCGTACTGATCCAGCGGTTGCGGGTCGGTCCGACATTCTCGTTGAAGCCACAGTCCACCACGACGGTCTGGCCCTGTGACCGGATGAGCCAGAAGAAGTAATCCATTCCGACCGGGGTGTCCGTCTCGCCGTAGAGGTCATGGCGATAGAACGCCTCTCTCGTCATGCAATTCGGACGCGTGGCGTACCGAAGCGCGTAGACCTCCGTAGACGTATCGCTCATCTCGATCCTTCCTTAGTCAGGATTATGCGACCGAACACGACCACGGGCGTACATGTCACTCGGTTCCGGACGAACGGACCGCCCCGAGCAATGCGTGATCCAGTCCTCCGTCGACAAGGATGTTCTGCCCGGTGACGTAGCTCGAACCGATCGCTCGCGACCCACTCGACGGCTTCTGCGATGTCTTGCGGCGTCCCGATACGATGCATCGGGACGGATTGTGCGCGAGCGTTCTTGGATTGGCATCGGTGTAGGTGGCTTCGGTCAACGGCGTCCGGATCAACCCCGGACCGATCGAGTTGCGTTCGAGCATGCCGCGAGCGAAGGCGTGGCAGCAGTGCAGATACCCGGTCACGTTCACGTCGAATGTCCGCTGTCAGCGACAGCCTTGACGCCGGTCTCCGCGACGACCTTCTCGGCGGTCTCTCGCCCATGAGAATTCCCTCGCTGTGTCGGTGGGGCCCGGGGTGAGTTGCCCCCGGGCCACCCGATCAATTCAGGACGAGCAAACGCTCCTCGGTCATATCGCGGATCGCGTACTTCGGCCCCTCCCGGCCGATCCCGCTGTCCTTCACGCCCCCGTACGGCATCTGATCCGCCCGCCACCTCGAGGTGCCGTTCACGATGACACCGCCGGTGCGGATGCTCCTGAACGCGGTCATCGCCAGGTCGAGCGAATTGGTGAAGATCCCGCACTGCAGGCCGTACGGACTCTGGCTTATCTCGCTGAAAATGGACTCGACGTCGTCGTAGGCCTGAACTGTCATCGCGGGGCCGAAAATCTCGTCGGCCACGATGTCCATGGAGGAGTTCACGTCGGTCAGGACGGTGGCGTCCAACTGCGCTCCGCTGCGGTGGCCGCCGCACAGGAGGGTTGCTCCGTCGTTCACGGCACGATCGATCATCCCCATGACACGCTCCGCGGCGCCGTCATCGATCAGTGTGCCGACCTCGGTCGATGGCTCGAGCGGGTCGCCGAAGCGAATCGCCTCGACCTCCTTCCCGAGAAGATCGAGGAAGGCGTCGTGCGCCGGCCTCTTCACGTAGACGTTCTGGACGGACACACAGCTCTGGCCGGCGATCATCATCGCGTTGCGGGCGCAGGCGGCTGCTGCGACCTCGAGGTCCGCGTCGTCGCTGACGAAGGTCGGTCCCACCCCACCGAGTTCCAGTGCGACACGCTTCATTCCGACGCTGTTGCGAATGGCCTTGCCGACCGGTATCGAGCCTGTGAAGCTGACGAAGTCGACCCGCGGATCACTGACCAGACCTGGCGCGACACCGTCGCCGTACAGGGCGTTGACCGCCCCGTCCGGTATATCCGCCTCCATCACAGCCTCGATGAACGCGTGCACGGACAAGGGGGCCTTGGGGGACGGTTTCAACACGATGCTGTTACCGGCCGCCAGAGCGGGCCCGAGCTTGTGAGCAGTCAGGTGCACCGGCCCGTTGAAGGGCGTGATCGCAGCCACGACCCCCACGGGGAACCGCAGCACCATCCCCACTTTGCCGGCGCCGGCGGGTGAGGCGTCCATGGGGACGTGTTCCCCTTCGATCCGGACGGCTTCCTCTGCGGAAAGCCGGATGGTGTCCGCAGCCCGCAGCGGCTCGAGTACGGCATCCGAGATCGCCTTTCCGGATTCGCGCGCGAGGATCTCACCGATGTGCTGCGCACGCGCGCTCACGCTGTCAGCGATGCGGTGCAATAGCCTGGCCCGTTCATAACCCGGCATCCGCGCCATCACCGCACTGGCGCGCCGTGCGGCATCGAGGGCATCCCCGAGGTCCCGTTCGCTCGAGATCGCCATCGTGCCCACGACGTCTCCCCGATAGGGGTCGCGTATGTCGTGTACGGCGCTCTCCGAGCGCCATACGCCGCCGATCAAGGCCGTGGCGTCCACCGCTCGCCGCAGTTGGCTGGATGCTGTCATTTCGTCCTCCTCGCGTCTCGCCTCGTTTCCGATCACTGGGCGCCGACCTCCACGGTTGAGCGCGAGCCCATGTCCTGCGCAGGGAAGACCAGCGTCTCGTCGTGGTAGAGCAGCACCGACTTCACCGGAACCGTGACAGCGACCGCATCGCCGGGCCGCAGGTCCTGGTCGTGGGCATGCTGGGCGAACCACTGAGCGCCGCCCAGATCGACGATGTACTGGCGGCGGCCGCCCTCACCCAGCACGATCTGGGCGAGGGTGCCCTCCATCACGATGTTCTCGTCCTGCGAATGTCTCGCCATGCCGGAGCCTAGCCGGAAGATTTCGGTGTCCCGGCCACGAACGAACAGCTCGAGCTTCTCGTTCTTGTTGCGCCCGCGTGCCAGCTCGGAACTACCGTGGATCACCCCCATCCTGCTGTGCAGCACGCCGTCGCCCACCTCGACCGACGTCTGGTTGCGCACCCCCAGGAAGTGGGCGGCGTAGGGAGAGACCGGCCGGGCGTAGACCTGCTCGGGCGGGCCCATCTGCTCGATGCTGCCGGCGCGCATCAGAACGACCCGATCACCCATCTCGAGCGCTTCTTCTTGGTCGTGGGTGATGTGGAGGGCGGTGTAACCCAGCGCTCGGTGTAGCCTCATCAGCTCTGTGCGGAGTGAAACCCTCAGTAGGGCATCGAGGTTGCTCAACGGTTCGTCCAGCAGCAGGATCGCAGGCTCGTAGACCAGCGCTCGCGCGAGTGCGATGCGCTGCTGCTGACCACCGCTGAGCTCTGCCGGGAGTCGCTTCGCCAGCGCCTCGCACTCGAGAGCCTCCAGCACCTCCGAGACCCGCTTGTCCCAGGTGCTCTTCGGTAGCTTCCGCATGCGCAGCGGGTAGGCCACGTTCTTCTCCACCGTCATGTGCGGCCACAGCGCGTAGTTCTGGAAGACCATGCCGACTTGGCGCGCGTTGGGCTTCACGTTGATCCGCCGCTGGGCGTCGTAGACCGGCTGACCCTGCAGGCTGATCGAACCCTGGGTCGGCGTTTCGAGTCCGGCGACGCATCGCAGCAACGTGGACTTCCCGCAACCGCTCGGGCCGAGAATCACGACGTACTCACCCGACCGAATACTGAGATCGACATCCTTGACCGCGTGCACGGTCCTGCCCTTGGCGGTGAAGGTCTTGGTGATTCCGGACAGCGTGGCGCTGTCTGTCCTTGTTGCGGAATCCTCCTGCGTCAACGTGGTTGTTCTTGGCTCTGTCATGAGTTCCATGTCTTGCTCCCTTTACATGTTCTGTAGTGCGGATCGGCCGCCGACCCACACGGTGAGGGCGAGAAGAATTCCGGTGACGCCCGACATCACGAGGGCCATAACGGCAACCTGTGGGTAGACGCCGCCTTCCCAGAACTCGTAGATAGCCGTGCCCATGACGTGGTTGCCGGGAGAACGCAGCATGACCGAGACCGCGAAGTCATGGGACAGGAGCACGAGCATGACGGCCAGGCTTGCTGCCATTCCACGTTTCGTCAGGGGAAGCGCGACATCCAGGATGGTTCGTAATTGGCTTGCGCCGCAGACCTTCGCGGCCTCGAACAACGACGAATGCACTCCGACAAGACTTGCGTGCTGGGATCGCAAGGAGAACGGCAGGACGATGAAGATGTATCCGACGACGAAAAGTGCCAGTGTGCCGTAGAGGTTGAACGGCGGTCGAAGGAAGACGTAGAGCACGGCCAGACCCAGCATGGCGCGAGGAACGGCGAGCGGTCCGACGAAAACGAAGTCGAGAATGTACTGGATCGGGCGCGGCGCCTTCACGACTCCACTCATCACGAGGGCTCCGATGAATCCGAGGGGAAGCACGACCAGTGCCGCGATGATGGACACCGTGATGCTGTTCCACACGGCGCCGGTCACAATGGGGTTGGCCAGCGTGGTTTCCACATGCTTTGTCGTAAACGACATGTCGGTGAGGTCGCCGTTCCAGAAGGGAGAGAAGGCGACGAGCGTGATGGCGAGAAGCGGAACGATGCACGTGATGAATGTGTAGAAGACAACAGCCGCGAGTGCCCAGCGCGAGGTCTGCGTCGAGACGCTTCCACCGACTCCCTGTGTCACATAACGTCGCTGGTCGCCGATCACGGCTCGCTGAAGCAGGATCGATCCGATTCCGAGGACGAGCAGCGGCAGCCCCAATGCCGCGGTGGCGGCATAGTCGATCGGGAACTTCTCGCGGATATGAAAGATCTCCGTGGTGAGGACGTCGATGCCGTCGGCCGAGCCGAGCAGCAGCGGGGCAGTGAACTGCCCCAGACCGAGCAGGAATGCTACGACGAGTGCTGCCACGAGCGAGGGCCGCAGCAGCGGGAGCGTAATGGTCGTGAAGCTGCGAAATGCGGAGGCACCGGAGAGTTTGGCGGCGGCGACGAGACTGCCACTGATCTCGTGCAACCTGGCAAAGACGAAGGCGAAGACGATACCGGCCAGTTCGGTACCGGTGATGAGGATGATTGCAGGCATCGAGTAGACGTCGATCGGACCTTCGCTCATCCGTCCCAAGAACGGAAGGCTCCGCAGGAGGGTGTTTCCGTAACCCACTGTCGGGGCGAAGATGAAGATCCATCCGACGATGGTTGCCACCGGAGGGATGACCAGCCCGAGCTGCGGCAGGAATGCGGCGAACCCTCTCCACCGGATCGGAACGCGCATGACGAGAACTGCAAGGGCCACTGCGAGAACACCCGCGACGACCGTCGCTCCTGCGGCCAGCACAACGGTGTTGAAAAGGATGGTGGCGAGGTTGGGGACATCCGTCAGATTGCGGACGGCTGCGGCACCGTCGCCGAACGCCCGTGAATAGAACAGCACGATCGGCGCGAGGACGAAGAGAGCGAGGCCGAGGGCGAAGACGTACCAGGCGGCCTTACCGCCGTACCTGTCGAGCAGCGTCGGGAGTGAACCTCGGGTGAGATCTTCGTCGATGGCGGAGGTGGTGGCCGGTTTGGACGTGGTGGGTTTGGTGGTGGTGGTTGTCACGGGTTACCCCTTCGGGCGGGTCATCAGATTCTTGGCGGGGCGCGCCGCTGAGCCGGGTGTGCCCCGGTGAGCTCAGCCGAACTGCGGCGTCCATTCGGACTTGATGAATTCTTCGTGGTCCTGCTGGGTCCAGCCGCTGTCCTCGGGCGTCGGAATCTCGCCCCACGGGATCGAGCCCGTCGTGGCTACGGGGGTCGACGCCGGTGCGTGATGTGCAACGAATTGTGCGGCGCCCGCTTCGCTCATCAGCCAGTTGACGAACAACTGCGCGGCATTGGGGTGAGGCGCATTGGACAGCGCGGCAGCGTGATACGGCACGCCGGAGGTCGCCTCGTCGGGGACGACGTAGTCGACCGGCGCCCCCTCCTGTTTCAGACCGACCACCGTCGACGGAGCCAACCCGATGCCGTAGTCGATCTCGCCGGCGGCAAGGCCCTGCGCGAGCGGCACATTGCTGCTGTAGACGGTGGGGTCGAGGTCGGAGATACGCTTCATGAAGTCGTCGCCGTACGCGTCTTGCCAGAGAGAGTACAGAAATGATTGGGCGGTAGAGATTTCGGCATCGATTACGCCGATCTTTGCGTTGGCGGCAACGTTGAGGAACTCGCTCATGTTCTTCACCGGACGGGCCGACTTGGTGTTGTAGCCGACGACGTACGCGTTGGAGAAAACGAAGGGATAGCTCTTGCCGTCGAGGTGGTCCTCCCAACCCGCAGCCGCCTGATCGGGCCCGACTTTCAGGGCCGCGAACCGGCCCTCTTCGTCGCTCGCGTCGAACCAGCCCGTTTGGGAGTGCAGGGTGACGTCCGCCCCCGGCGCGTTGACGGCGCCCTCCTGGTCGAGGCGGGTGATCAGGTCACTGGTGGGCGCCCGTTCGACGGTGATCGAGATGCCGGGGTACGCCTCCTCGAATTTCTCGAAGCTGGTCTCCACGCCGCTCAGGGACGAGTACACCACCAGCTCTCCCTCACTCTTGGCAGCGTCGACGAGCGCGTTCCACTCCGCGTCGTCCACTGTCACCGGCGGACCCGATTCGGCGACTTCACCTGCTCCGGCGCCCCCGCATGCTGTGAGCGCAAGCGACAGCGCCACGGTGGCCGCAGTCAGGATTGAACGGTGCCTGTTGCGCTTGCTCCGCAACAGGCTCTTGGTCGATGCCATGCCTAGTCCTCCAAAGGAAATTTTCGGTTGTTCCGCGCCGGCTGGGCGCTTGTTCACGATCGGCACTCAGAAGACGAACGCAGCCTTGCCGGCGCTCTGCTTGTCGAATTCCTCGTAGGCATGGACTGCCTCGTCCAGCGACCAGTGATGGCTGAACAAGTCGTCCACGGGCAGGTTGCGGCGCGCGACGAAGTCAGCACAGGCCATCTGCTGCACGCTCGACATCGACCACGACGTCATCGCGGTGACCTGTCGGGAAAGGAACGTACGGACGTCGAAGGCAATCGTGCCCCCCAGTCCCACGGCGCACAGCCGTCCCCAGTTCGCCAGTGCGTCCAGCGCGGCAGTAGCAGCGACCGTCGCACCCGAGGTCTCCACGGCTGCAGCGGCACCGGCACCCGCGGTGAGCTCGCGAATCGCCTCGACGGGATCGACCGAGTCCGGGTTCACCGTGTCCGCTGCACCGAATTTCGAAGCCTGTTCCAACCGAGAGGCAGAAGGGTCGACGGCGATGACCCTGGCGCCGCGTGCAGTCGCCAGCATGGTGGTCGACAGGCCGACCGGACCTTGGCCGAAGACTACGAGGTCCAGCCCGCCCACCTCACCCAGGCGCTCGAGAGCGCCCCAGCCGGTGCCGGTGCCGCATCCGATGGCGGCGCCGGCGCAGAACGACAGCTCATCGGGCAGCGGAAGCACGCACGCCGCGGGGACCGCCATGTACTGCGCATGTGCACCGTGGGCGTTCTTGCCGTAGACCTTGGCGGGCGCTGAGGTACACATCTGGGTCCAGCCCGAGCGGCAGTTCATGCATGTCCCACACCCGGAGTAGTGGTGCACCATGACCCGCTGCCCTACGGACAGTCGGGCGCCATTGACTCCCGGTCCGAGCGACTCCACGACACCGGCCGGCTCATGCCCACCGATACACCGGCTCTCGGCAGGAGTTCCGTCGTTTTCCGCTCGGTAGTAGTGCAGGTCGCTGCCGCACATCCCTGATGCCATGACGCGCACGACCACCTCGCCGGGCCGTGGGGACGGATCTGGAAACTCCGCGAGGGAAACCAGTCGGTCTCCTTCGAAAACCAAGCCTTGCATCGCGTAACTCCTTAGTTGTGGGCGCCGCGCTGCGCGCGCCGACGGTCGATGCGTGCAGCCGATCCGGGGGATCTGCGCAGCCCTCGACCGGTGCCATCCGCCGAAACCCTCGGTGGGTGTTCCGTTGATCGGGAGGAGTCACACCCCTCCCGCAGGGGTCTGTGTCCTGCGTCACTACGAACATGCACATATTGCACCTGTTTTCCGGCTTTGTAAACCCCCGTGGCGACCGGGCCCGCTGGAGGCGCTGCGCGTGCAGCAGCGAGGACGCGGTCCTCATCGTTGTTCGAAATACTGATTCCTGGAATGGAATACGAGAATCTCGGACCCAGTCACGCCCCTTTGTGAAGCCCCCGGCGTTGCCGCGTCAACCGCTTCGCGGGTTTCTTGACCGCCCTGCACAAAGCCCGCTACCATGACAATGTTCGACACGTTCGTCTGGATCCTTCGGGGTCGAGGCGCGAATGTGTGCGACGCATTCCGCAAGAGCGGAGTCGGCAAGGGGTGATCCTTGGCGAGTCACTCGACGTCCATGGACGAGGAAGGCAGGGACGCCCGGTGCGGGTGTACCTGTTCCTCCCGGCGGGCAGGTGTGTCGGGCCCGATCGAGTGTGGCTGCCGCAGGGCAGATCGACAGGAATTGAAGGGAGCGCCGCAATGCCTCAGGACATACCCACCGCGCCAGAAGGTCAGAGCCGCCCCGCCGCGACCGAGCCTGTGAACTACCGCAACAACGACCTCGGTGCGATGGCTTTGCCCTCCGCCCAACGCTTGCCGCGCAGGCCGCAGAAGTCTTCGTTTCTGCTAGCGGAGACGATCCTGTCCGACATCATCGGGGAACGCCTGGTGCCGGGTGACCCGTTGCCTCCCGAGCGGGAGATGGTCGAGAAGTACGGAATGGGTCGGACGACAGTACGCGAGGCGCTCCGTCTGCTCGAGTACCAAGGGGCCATTCAGATTCGGCAGGGCCTCAACGGTGGCCCCTACGTTCAGGCTCCTGATTCCGGCCATTTTGCCAAGACGATTTCGTTCATGATGCGGATGGAGAGGACTCCGTTCGAGGCGATCGTCGAGGTCCGCTCGGCGATCGAGCCGATGATCTGCCAACTGGCCGCGGAGCGGATCAACTCGGAAGCACTTCAGGAACTCGAACGGACGATCATCGAAATGCGCCGGATCGTCGATGATCGCGAACAAGTGAACGCTTTCAACGACCTGAACACCCGCTTCCACAGCGTGATCGCGTGGTCGTCGGGAAACCCCTTGTTCCACCATCTCGCCGATTCGTTGCACGGGATCATGGATGGCGCCGTGGTCGGAGTGAGCTACTCCGCTCGCCGCTACATGGGGGTGATCGCAGATCACCAACTCATCTACGACGCACTGAGCGAACGCGATCCGCAAGCAGCGTACGAGAAGATGGCGCTGCACTTGGCGGAGTGGGAAGAGTACTCGCGTCGAAACTTTGCCGATGCGTTGAAGCTTCCCATCCCGTAGGTTCTCCAATCCGGATCGCCACGGCCAACGCATTTCACAGCGTGATCGCGTGGTCGTCCGGGACCTCATCTTTATCACTTCGCCTCGTCCCGCCAGCATGTACTGGACGGTGCTGTCAGGGGAAGCGACTTACTACGCACGAAGCTGCAAGGGAGTGATCCCTGCCTGAGAAGGAGGTTGCTTTTCCATGGTCGGAAATTCGAAAATGCGCACTCCGTTCGTACCAGGATTGCTTGCGGGATCGGCCGCGATCGTCACGGGCGGAGGTAGTGGAATCGGACGGCAAATCGCTTTGGGGCTCGCGGAATGCGGAGCGCGGGTTGTGGTGAGCGGGCGCCGCCGGGATGTGCTCGACGATGTGTGTGACCAAATTCAGGGCATCGGCGGTGAGGCGATCGCGGCCACCTGTGATGTGCGCGATCCCGAGAGCGTGGCCGCACTCGTCGCTTCTGCAGAGGACGCAGTAGGTCCCATTGATCTGCTGGTCAACAACGCGGGCGCAACGTTCACCTGCCCCTCGGAGGAATTGACCCCCAACGGGTTCCGCGCGGTGGTGGAGACCGACGCTTTCGGGACCTTCTACACCTGCCAGGAGTTCGGTCGCCGCGTCATCGCGAGAGGGACGGGAGGCGCGATCCTGAACATCACCAGTACCTCCCCGTTCACCGGAAATCCAGGACGAATTCACGGCGGGGTGGGGAAAGCCGGCGTCGAAAGCCTCACGAAGAGTCTCGCCGTGGAGTGGGGGCCGCACGACATCCGGGTCAACGCCTTGGCGCCGGGCTATACGCCGACTGCCGGGGTGGACCGGGCAACGGGAGTTTCCGATAATGCGGTGAACGACGACCTCCAGCGACTCGCCGACTCGGTCCCACTCGGACGTGTCGGAACGGTCGACGAAATCGCATGGCCGGCGGTCTTCCTGTTGTCGCCGGCGGCATCCTTCATCAACGGCGCGGTTATCGTCGTCGACGGAGGCAAATGGTTGTCCTCGGGTCGCCGCATCGGCGGGGCTCAGTCCAGCACCGGGACAATGCCGTCCCCGAACTAGCATCGCCCACCCGCGGGGGTGGTACCGCGAGTCTCGTTGTCTGCGGGTCAATACCGTGATCAAGGGTAGAGCATCCACTCGCAGCAGGTCTGTAATGCAGCTTCGGTGTCGCAGCCGCGGCGCGTTGCCGGGTTTCGCGGGCAACGACTTTCGCTGCTGGGCACTCGGGTGCCGGGACGCGGTTGTCCTGTGCTCAGCACGACGGTCGTCGGGCATTCGTTCCCTTGACTGCGCGCAGGACCGCGGCGAGACACGCCCATGCCACTACTGTCGACCTGACTGGGGTGCTTGCTATGTCCGTTTCTCCCGCATTCACCCGGATCGCAGCGGTCGAATCTGAAGCGCGAAAGACGGTTCGGTTCGTGGGCAGGGGTGGCGCGTTCTTGCGCATCGAATCCGTGACGGTTCGGTCGGCTGGTGGTGCGATCTCTACGTTCAGGGCCGCTTATCTGCGGCGGTCTTGTTCGGTGCGGTCAGATCCACGCAGTCGTCGTCGATCGTCTTGAACCGTCGCATGACGTCGGGGTCGTGGCCTGCAACGACCACCGTGTCGGGTTGCTCTGCAAGTTCGTTCAGACGCTCATACCCCTCGTACATACCCTCGAGGTCGCAGTAGATCCAGAATGGGCGGTCGCGATCCTTCTCCTCGTAGAAGTGAAGGGCATCGGATGCGAGTACGATATTCAGGTCTCCGCTCTTCACCTCCGTGATCATCTGGCCCGGAGTGTGGCCGCGGATCGGTGTGACCGTGATTCCTGGGAGGATGGTCTCCGGTCCGTCCACGAAATGCACCCGGCCGGACTGGTGAAGTTCGACGACGGTCTTGATCTCCTCGGCTTCGGCGAAGAGCGCGAACATTTTTCGCTCCGCGTAGCGACCGGTCCAGAAGTCGAATTCGTCCCGGGCAACGCTGAAGGTCGCGTTCGGGAAGAGGCCGACATTACCGACGTGATCGAAGTGCATGTGGGAGATGACGACGTGATCGATGTCGGCTGGTGTGACACCGAAACGCGCCAGCAACGCCGCCGGATCACTGCTCTGGAAATACCCGCGAGGGCGAGCGCGTTCGCCGTCGAATCCGCAATCGACCAGGACGGTGCGCTCGGCATTGCGCACCAGCCAGAAGTAGAAGTCGGCGACGATTTCTTCGTCCGGCTCACCGTAGGCCTTGTAGTTCAGGTACTTCGAAGCTTTGGTCGTCTTCGCCGAGCCATAGCGCAATGCGTAGACCTCGTACGATTCGTCTCGAACCGACATCATTCCGCCTCTCCGGTCAGGCTGGCCTTGTTGGTTTCTCGAACGAGAAGAACCGCAAAGATTCCGACGATGCTGGCCACGAGAGCAACCGTGGGTACCCATTGTGCACCTGCCGCAGGTCCGCCGGCGGCCACGAGTGTGGCTGCAACAAGCGGAACCATCCCTGCCAGCGCGCCACCGATCTGGTAACCGAGGGAAACACCCGTGTATCTCGTACGAGTGTGGAACAGCTCCGCAAGGAACGAACTCAGCGGGCCGTAGACAGCGGAGTGTCCGACTTCGCACAGGATGAGCAGTCCGAGGATGGTGGCGAAGCTGCCGTTTTCGAGCTGTCCGAACAGCAGGTAGACCCATGGAACCGTGAAAGCGAACCCGGCGATCGTGACAGTCTTGCGGCCGACGAGATCCGACAGATATCCGAAGAAGGGGGTCAAGCCCAGTGCGAGAACACCGACAAGCGTTTGGGCGCCGAGTATTGTGGCGATGTCACCCTCGACGGCTCGTGTGTACGCCGTCGCATACGTAATGTAGATCTGGTACGCGATATTCGCTCCGGCCGACAGCGCGATCGCAACAAAAGCCTGACGCTTGTAGTTGCGGAGCAGATAGAGGAAAGGCGTGCGGACGTGCTCCTCACCCGCGTCCTGGGACTCTCTGAACGCGGACGACTCGACGATCCCGAGCCGAATCCACATACCGATCAGCACCAGAACCGCCGAGGCAAGGAACGGAATTCGCCATATATACTCGTCCATGCCGTCGGGCAGGCTGCTGATCGCCGTGAAGGTCAGTGTTGCGAGAACTCCGCCGCAGAAGACGCCGGCACTTCCGATGCCGCCCCAGAACCCTCGCCGTTCCTGTCGGCAGGATTCGACGATCATGAGGATTCCGCCGCCCCACTCGGCGCCCGCCGCGAATCCCTGCACGAGGCGAAGCAGCACCAGGATTACTGGGGCGGCAACGCCGATCCTGGCTTCACCCGGCAGTGCACCGACGGCAAAGGTGCTCAGGCCCATCAGCGTCATACTGACAACGAGGACGGACTTTCGCCCGTACCTGTCTCCGAAGTGGCCGCCGATGATGCCACCGATGGGACGCGCCAGGAATCCACTGGCGAATGTGCCGAAGGAGGCGATCGTGCCCACCAGCGGCGAACTGCTCGCGAAGAAGATCGATGGGAAATACAGTGCTGCGGCAATGCCGTAGATGTAGAAGTCGTACCATTCGACGGTGTTGCCGAGGTAGCTCGACAGCACGATTCGCCGTCGCTGCTTCGCCGGTGTCTCGTACGAGGCTGAACCGCTTGTCACCACCTCGGTGACGGACTCGTTCGCCATGGCTTTCTCGCTTTCGTTGCAGATCGATTCACGACGGGCGACGGCGATCCCGGATAATCACGGTCGACGTCGTTACTACGGGAACGGTTAGGTCAATCGGTCACTGGCCACTGGACCGTGACGGGTTCCAGGAATTCGCGGATTCCGGCTTCGCCCCGCTCGCGGCCGATGCCGCTTTCCTTCCAACCACCGTTGGGTGCGTCGGATCGGACGGGCGCGCCACCATTGAACGTGACCAGTCCGACTTCGAGGCGGTGAACGAGTGCCATCGCCTCGTCATGGGGACCAAAGATGCTGGCGTGGAGGCCGAACTTGGACTTGTTGGCGATGGCGACAGCCTCGTCGACATTGTCGTAGACCAACACGGTGGCAACGGGCCCGAAGATTTCTTCCTGATTGATCTCCGCGTCGTTGTTCAGACCACCGATCAGCGTCGGCCGCACCCACCACCCGCGGTCGGTGTCCGGCAGAGTCCCTTGCGCCAGGATCTCACCGCCGGCGGCCAAAGCGGCGTTGACGAACGATTGCACGCGATCGCGGTGCGGTTCGCTGATCACGGGCCCGACGATCGTGTCGGGATCGAAGGGGTCCCCCACCCCGACGTTGTCGTAGTACTCCCGGCTGGCCGCGAGGAACTCGTCCAGGTGGCTGCGGTGAACTAGTATCCGCGTCGGCGAGCCGCAGCCCTGCCCGGCGTTTCTCAAGTACCGCGAATGTACCGATCCGACGACTGCCTTCGGGTCGGATGACGGAAGGAGAATCGCAGCCGACTTCCCTCCGAGTTCGAGAACGACGCCACGCAAGCCCTCGGCGGCGCGTTTCATTACCGCCGTTCCAGCCGGAACGGATCCGGTGAAGGTCACCTTCGCGACATCCGGGCAGTCGATCAACGCCTGAGCGACCTCGACACCGCCAGCCAGAACGCTGACCGCATCCTTGGGGAAGCCGGCTTCGTCTACCCAGTTCCCGAAGTTCAGAAGAGTCAGAGGCGAGTGCGGCGACGACAGCAGGACGCTGGGACACCCCGCGGCGAAAGCTGCCCCGACCTTCATGGCCGCGAACATGAGGGGGTAGTTGTAGGCGGCGATTCCGGCGACCACTCCGATCGGCCGGTACACAACCATCGCCTCGTTCACCGGCGGGCCCGGCTCACGACCGAGGTACTCGGTGCGATCCGCCAATGTGGCCTGCGCCAGCCATCGAAGGTACCGGACCGGTGTTCCGACGTGCATTCCGCGGGCGGTCGAGATCGGTGTACCGGTCTCGGCGATAACGGTATTCAGGATTTCGTCCGTGTGCTCTTCGATGACGTCCGCAAGCCTCTGCAGGCAGGCAGAGCGTTCCGCCGGAGTTCCCAGCGTGTCCTGCTCCACGGTGCTACGTGCGGCAACGACTGCCCGCCGAACCTGATCGGTGTCCGCGGCGCGAATCTCGGCAAGGACTTCTCCGGTCGCCGGGTTGGTTACTGGGATCAGCTCACCCCGACCGGTCTCGAACTGGTCACCGATCCTGAGGTCGAACTGCTGGTTTGCGCCGATCAGCTGCTGGGCGAGGTGGGCATTCATCGTGGCGATCACGAACCTTCCGATTTTGCGATTTTCTGGAGCCGCGTCGGTTGAGGTGTTGAGTGCAGGAAATCCTGCGCTGAGCCTTCCAGTCGCAACATCCGTGAGGTCATGTCCTGCCCGGTCGATCCGACCAGAAGGTCTCGACCCGCAGGACATTGTGGTGTGCATCACTAATAACATGCACATAGTGCATCTGTTATTCACATTTGTAAACTTTGCAGGTCGTCTCATCGAGATTGCGCGACTTCCACGCGTATGCCGCGTCCGAGTTCGCTCGAAAGGGCCTGAGTGAAGGGGTCGTCGAGCAATCGGACGCTCTTCGGCCGGGGTGCGTGATATTCGGTGGCGACGTGCATATCGATCGCCCTGAGCTTCGCACTCGACCCCCGGCGGTGGTGTGTACCCGGCGGGTTCGTGACAGTCGCCGAGTTCGATGTCGGGCGTGGACGTCGCCGTCGTATCGCTCAGCCGATTGGGGCCTACTCACTTGCTTCTCAGCGATGCATACTATACACATGTTTTACGAACGCGAGATCCGGGTCACAGCCCCGGATCATTCCAGGTGCAGGTCACGACGCCTTTGAGGTCGAGCGACGTGGCCCACTTCGAGAAATCTGAGGAGTCGATCCGATGCGCATGAAGGCAGCCGTCATGTTCGAGCAGGGGCTCGAGCAACCATTCGCGGCGAGCAAGCCGTTCCACATCGAGAACGTCGACCTCGACGGGCCGTATCAAGGGGAAGTACTCGTGGAGGTCCGTGCAGCGGGCGTCTGTCATTCCGACCTTTCGGTCGCGGAGGGGCAGCGCAAGCGGACTCTCCCGGTTGTCGGCGGTCACGAGGGCGCCGGCATAGTCCGCGAGGTCGGCCCGGGTGTCGTCGGCCTCGAGCCGGGCGACCATGTCGTCATGTCCGCCGCCGGAGGATGCGGGCAGTGCCGCTACTGCATGGCGGGACGCCCCGGGATCTGCGACCGGATCGGTGTCAGCAGATCCCAGGGCCTGCTTCCCAACGGCGAACGTCGGCTGAGCCTGAATGGCGAGGCGTTGTTCCACTACAGTGGCGTCTCGTGTTTCGCCCAGTACGCGGTGACGACACCTGGCAGCCTGATCAGGATCGACAAAGACATTCCGCTCGATGTCGCCGCCATTTTCGGCTGCGCGGTGGTCACCGGCGCCGGCGCCGTGATGAATGCCGCCCGCGTCCGTCCCGGTGACGCCGTTGCAATCGTGGGGCTCGGCGGAGTCGGTCTCACCTCGGTGATGGCGGCGCAGGCGTCCGGAGCCTCCACGATCATCGGAATCGATCTGCTCGACAGCAAATTTCCCATCGCAAAGGAGGTGGGGTGCACGCACACCTTCGGCGGTGCGGACCCCGACCTCGTTGCGAAGATCCGCGATCTCACAGATGGCGGCGTCGATTTCGCATTCGAACTGACCGCCAATCAGCGCGCTATGAACAGCGCGTTCGACTACACCCGAAAGGCCGGCGAGATCGTGTGCGTCGGAGTGAGTCGCGCTGACTCTCGCTTGGAATTCCCCAACACTCGGCTGGTATCCGAGGACAAGGTGATCCGCGGCGCCATGCTCGGTTCGGGAGTCGCTGAACGCGATATACCCAAGTACCTCAATCTCTTTCGAGAGGGAAACCTTCCGGTGGACAAACTTCACTCGGGTTCCATCGCCTTCGAAGACCTGAACGAGTCGCTGGATCACCTCCATGACGCGACGGTGATCCGCCAGATGCTCGATCCGCACGCCTGACCACATCCGAGACCACTGGAGGAGTCGATCCAATGAACATCAAGAAGGAAATCTACATCGATGGGGAATGGTCCGCGCCGGAAGCCGACGCCGAGCCCATCGTCGTACAGAACCCGGCGACCGAGGAGTCCATCGCACAGGTACCGACGTGTGGTGCCGAAGACGTCGACCGGGCAGTCAATGCCGCGAGTGCGGCGTTCGAAGGATGGTCGACCACCTCGGTCGCGCAGCGGCGCAAGTACTTCTCCCGCCTTCACGAGATCGCCAAGCGTCGCGAGGAGGAAATCCTTCACTCCATCGTGAGTGAGATCGGGCATCCGATCGAGCGCGCCCGCATCAACCAGACCGGGGCGGGAATCGCCGACCTCGGCATGCTGGCCGAGTACCTCGACGACATCATCTGGGAGGAGAAGCTCGGCGAAACGCGGATCCGGCGTGTGCCTGCGGGCGTCGTCGCCGCCATCACGCCGTGGAACGCGCCCCTGCGCGCCATCGCGATCAAGGCCGGGGCTGCCATGGCCGCGGGCTGCACGGTGGTCCTCAAGGGTAGTGAGATCGCACCGATGGTCTCGTTCATCTTCGCCGAAATGGTTGAGGAGGCCGGTTTTCCGCGCGGCGTGTTCAACCTCGTCTCCGGTTCCGGCTCCGAGGTCGGCGAGCCGATGGCCACGCATGATCTCGTGGAGATGGTGTCCCTGACCGGCTCGGTGGGTGCAGGACGCCGGGTGATGGAGCTCGCCTCGCGATCGGTCAAGCGGGTCGCGCTAGAGCTCGGCGGAAAGTCGGCAAACATCATCCTTCCTGATGCGGATCTCGCACACGCCGTCGACGTAGGTATCGAGGACGCGTTCCGTTCGTCCGGTCAGGTCTGTGGCGCCCTGTCCCGGATGTTGGTCCCGGCCTCGCGCATCGATGAGGTGAAAGAGCTTGTGGCGCAGAAGGTCAACTCCTTTGTCGTCGGCGATCCCTTCGACTCCGCGTCGCAGCTCGGCCCGGTCGCTTCAGAATCGCAGCGGGCTCGCGTCGAGGGCTACATCCAGAAGGGGATCGACGAGGGGATGACTCTCCTCGCCGGTGGGACGGGGCGTCCTGACGGCTTCGAGCGCGGTGCCTATGTCCGCCCCACCGCGTTTCTCGGTACCAACGAGCACACGCCGGCCCAGGAAGAGATCTTCGGTCCCGTTCTCACGGTCATCCCGTTCGACGACGACGCGGACGCCGTCCGTATCGCCAACGACTCCCAGTACGGCCTGGCCGGAGCGGTCTGGTCGGGTGACCAGGGGCGCGCCATCGCGGTGGCCGAGAGGATCCGTACCGGCCGCGTGAGGATCAACGGTGCGCCAGTGGACAAGCGGGCTCCCCATGGTGGTTTCAAGCTCTCCGGTATCGGTCGTGAGCAGGGACGAATCGGCATCGAGGAGTTCCTCGAGTACCAGACGTTGTCGATCTGAGACGGACGGCCTGCGGAGACGTAATCCGCCCAGAGGATCTTGACGCCCGATAAATATGTGCATATTATTCATGTATTGCGGGTCACAGAGTTTGAGACATGACTGACCGTTCCGGCGATCAGTCGCCAGTGAGTATCGAAAATCAAGGAGGCCCCGAATGACGGCTCTCGCAGGCGTCCGGGTGGTAGATCTGGGCCAGTTCTACTTCGCCCCGTACTGCACCATGCTGATGGCGCGACTCGGAGCGGAGGTCATCAAGGTCGAGGCCCCGGCCGGCGATCCTTATCGGCGTCTGCCCACCGCCGACGAAGAAGGCGCGTCCGTCCAGTTCCACCTACTCAATTCGGGCAAGCGGATGATGCGGCTCGATCTCAAGAGCGAGGAAGGCAAGGCGGTCTTCCGGGATCTCATGAAAGAGACCGACGTCCTGGTCCAGAACCTGTCGCCGGGTGCGATGGAGCGGTTCGGGCTCGATTTCGACACGCTCCACGCCGAGAATCCCCGGCTGATCATGGCCTCGGGCACCGGTTTCGGATCATTCGGGCCGCTCGCCGGCACGCCGGCGATGGATCTCACGGTCCAGGCCCGGTCCGCGATCATGAGCACCACTGGATTCGACGAAGGGCCGCCGCTGCGAACCGGCCCCTCCGTCGTCGACTTCATGGGGTCGGCCCATCTGCTCTCAGGCGTCCTGGCGGCGCTCTATCAGCGTGAACATACCGGTCAGGGGCAACACGTCGAGGTCTCTCTGCAGGACGCGATCATCCCCAGTCTCGCGTCCAACATCGCCGGGTACGTGCACAGCGGCGGAACCATGCCGGAACGCACCGGCAACCGTAACGGCGGGCTCGCCGTGTCCCCCTACAACGCGTACAAGACCAAGGACGGGTGGATTGCGCTGATCTGCCCCACCGATGCGCACTGGAAGCGCCTTCGGGAAGTGATGAAGGAGCCGGACGCCGAGGAAAGTCGTTTCGACACCATGGCCGGCAGGTGCGCCGATATGGAAGACCTGGACGCCATCGTCGGAGTGTGGACGGCAGACAAGCTCAAGGATGAGCTTTCCGTCCAACTCGAGGAAGCGCAGATCCCCAATGCTCCGGTGGTCACGCTCGGGGAGCTCTTGGTCGACCCCCACGTCGAGGAGCACGGCGTCGTCAGGTGGTTGGACGACGACAAGGGGCGCTTCATCACGTTCGGAAACCCGATCTTCATGTCGGAATCGGCGACCGTCCAGCCTACCCGGGTCGGCCCGCTCGGGCGCGACACCGACGAGATCCTCGCCGAGAAACTCGGCTATTCCACCGACGACATCGAGCGCCTTCGCCGCTCGGGCGCCGTCTAGCAGAAAGGTACCAACTCATGGCAGTGACCATGGAGCTCGTAGAGCAGATCCGGCAGCAAGTCGGTGCCACGTCCCATCCCATCCGGGCGACCATCGATCCGCTCATGTCACAGCGGTATGCGCGTGCGATCGGCGAGACCGATCCGCTGTACTTCGACGAAGACTACGCAAGGTCGAAAGGCTATGCCGGGCTCGTTGTTCCGCCGAATTGTCTGCCGTCCTACATGGACTGGACCGACGGCGGACCCGAGGAGGATCTCCGCATCGACGGCACTCCCGCGGCCGAGATGCAGTGGATCCCCACCGAGGGCGTTCGGATCATGGGCGGTGGCGAGGAGATGTTCTTCCACGCCCCTCTCATCGCCGGTACCGAGGTTGTGCTCACCGAAGAGCTCGAGGACGTCACCGCGCGTGAATCCAAGTCCGGGCTGATGTTCGTAATTCGTATCCGTCATCGCTACCGCGCCGCTGACGGAGCACTCATCATGACTTCCGTGAGGACGGTGCTGGGCCGATGACCACGAGTGCAATTCAGCGTATCGAGCGGTTCGCCGACGAGATCGAGGTCGGGGACGAGATCCCCGCGGTGACACATCGCCCGACCGAGGTTCAGCTGTTCCGCTACTGCGCGGTCACGTGGAACGCCCACCGTATCCACTACGACCCCGCCTACGCGGCGTCCGAGGGTTACCCGAACGTTCTCGTTCAGTCCCACCTGCACGGTGCGTATTTCACCAGCCTGTGTACCGGCTGGGCTGGAGAGCGTGGCGAGCTGCGGCGACTCCAGTACTCGGTGCGGCGCTTCGCCTGTCCCGGAGACGTTCTGGCCTGCCAGGGTTCGATCACGGCCGTCGACCGCTCCGTCGACGGCGGTGTGCTGGTGACGGTGGAATTGCGTGAGGTGCGGGAATCCGACGGTGTCAGTTGCGCCGTAGGCGACGCCGACATCTTTCTTCCCCACCGCACGGCCGACGCCGACGGAAAGGGGTGAGCACGAATGACCGCACCGTTGCGTATCGGCAACGTTTCCGGCTTCTACGGAGACCGCCTGTCGGCGGCCCGGGAAATGGTCGAGGGCGGTGACATCGACGTCCTCACCGGCGACTATCTGGCCGAACTCACCATGTACATCCTGTGGAAGTCCAAGACGGCCGGGCGTCCCGGGTACGCGTCCACGTTCCTGACGCAGATGAAGGAAGTACTCGGTACCTGCGTGGAGCGGGGAATCAAGATCGTCGTCAACGCCGGTGGGTTGGACCCCAAGGGTCTGGCGGACGCATTACGCGACCTTGCCGCCGAGAAGAACGTCTCACCGGCAATCGCATACCTCACCGGTGACGACCTCATTCCCCGGATGGACGAGCTCCGCGCGGCCGGCGTCGACTTTCGCAACATCGATACCGGAGAGGTCCACGACGAAAGCTCCCCGACCCCGGCGACCGCGAACGCCTACCTGGGTGCACGCGGCATTGCGCATGCGCTGAGCGGTGGCGCCGACATCGTCGTCTGCCCCCGTGTCACCGACGCTTCCCTTGTGGTCGGACCGGCCATGTGGAAGTTCGGCTGGGACATGGAGGACTACGACCGCCTTGCCGGCGCAGTCGCCGCCGGTCACGTCATCGAGTGTGGCGCCCAGGCGACCGGAGGCAACTACGCCTTCTTCGAGGAAATCGAGAACCCGATCCGGCCGGGTTTCCCGATCGCGGAGATGCACGCCGACGGCTCCTCGGTCATCACGAAGCACGAGGGCACCGGCGGAATGGTCTCCGTCGGTACCGTCACCGCCCAGTTGGTGTACGAGGTCGGAGAACGCAACTACCTCAACACGGACGTGACCCTGGACCTCGGATCGATCGAGTTGACCCAGGAAGGTCCTGACCGGGTGCGGATGTCCGGCGTTCGAGGTCAGGCGCCGCCGCCCACCGTCAAGGTGACGATGAACTGCGTCGGAACCTACAACCAGTCGATGACGTTCGCCATCCCCGGCGACGACGTCGAAGCCAAGGCCGCAGTGGCGCAGGCCGGAATGCTCGAGGCTCTCGGTGGAGCGGAGCAGTTCGATTCGGTGGACTTCCGGCTCGTCCGGTCCGACCAGCTCGGCGCGGCGCTGAACGAGCTGTCGGTGGCCAAGTTGGTGGCAACCTTCTCCTCGTACGACAAGGACAAGCTCGGTCGGCGGATCTTCGATGCGGCGATGAGCCTGGCATTGTCCAGCTATCCGGGAATCTACTTCCAGGACGAGAAGCAGCAGCGCCCTACCCGAACCGGTCTGGCGTGGCCTTGCCTGATTCCGCAGGAACTGGTCACGGAAAGAGTCGTCATGCCCGACGGCACGACGGTGGACTTCCCGGGGTCGGAGAAGAAGGCGGCCGAACCCGCGCTGCTCGATGCGGGCGCACCCCGTACCGCCGAAGGTGTCGAGGGTCCCACACAGACGGTGTCGCTCGGCAAGGTCTTCGGAGCCCGATCGGGCGACAAGGGTGCTCATGCCAACGTCGGGATCTGGGGCAGGTCGGACGACGAATATGCATGGCTCCGTGAACACCTCACGGTCGAGGGACTACTCGCGATCTTTCCGGAGGCCTCGGGCCGCGAGATCCTCCGGGTCGAGCTGCCCAACCTCAGGGCGGTGAACTTCCTCATTCGTGGGCTTCTCGGCGGTGGTGCTGCCTCGGGCGGCCGTTTCGACCCGCAGGCCAAGGGTTTGGCCGAGTTCATCAGGAGTCGGAAGGTCGAATTGCCCGTGGCACTACTGGAGGAGAAGAACCGATGAGTATCTTCATGACGAAACCGTGGCTGAAGAGCTCTGCCGACGAACTGCGCAGCGTTCCCGTCTCGACCGGCGTGTACGAGATCGCGGACGCGGACGGAACCGTGATCGATATCGGATTTGCCGGCGCACTCGAGCCCTTCGGGCTCCGTTCCAAGCTCGTAACCCTGGCAGACGAGTACGCGATCGACGGGATGCAATTCCGCTACGAGGAGCATGTTCAGTACCAGAGCCGCTACACGGAACTCGTGCTCGCACACAGATCTCGCCACGGGGTGCTGCCGGCCAAGGTGGCCGAGCGTGGAGAAGTGTTCCGCGGACGTCTCTCGATCGACGGTTGATTCGAAAAGCCTAGGAGTAGAAGAAGATGTTCGAAATTTCCGACGAGCAGCACGCACTGCTCACCATGGTCCGGCAGTTCGTCCGGGAGCAGGTCCGCCCGCTCGAGGACACGCTGGACCCCGACGCGACCAGCGTGCCGGCCGCCGATTACGACCGCCTCGTGTCGAAGACCAAGCAGATGGGGCTGTACAACCTCGACCTCCCCGAGAAGGAGGGCGGACCGGGCATCGATCTGGTCACCCGTTGCCTCCTGGCAATCGAGATGTCGCAGCACCGCGCCGGTCTCTACGCGCCGTGCTTCGAAGCGTTCGGTCACACGGGCCAGATCCCGCTTCTGTCCGCGTGGGCAACGTCGTACCAGCGTGAGAAGTACCTCGAGCCGTCCATCTCGGGTGAGAAGCGGGCCTGCTTCGCGCTCTCCGAGCCCACCGGCGGCAGCGACCCGGGCCGCAACATTCGCACCAAGGCCGTGAAGGACGGGAACGAGTGGGTTCTCAACGGCAGCAAGCTGTGGATCAGCTTCGCGCACGAGGCCGAGTTCGCGCTCGTGTTCGCTCGTACCGGTGGCCCCGGCCGCGACGGCATCACCTGCTTCATCGTCGACACCGATACGCCCGGATTCAACGTCCACCGGATCGTCCACACGATGCGGTCGACCGATCCCGGTACCGAGCTTCAGCTCGAGAACGTCCGCGTTCCCGAGGAGAACATCCTGGGCGAGATCGGCAAGGGATTCTCGCTGGCCAACGAACGACTCAGCCGCAACCGGATCCCGTACAGCGCCGGCACCATCGGCCTCGCCATTCGGGCTCAGGAGATGACCATCGAGTGGACGAAGATGCGTGAGTCGTTCGGCAAGCGCCTGGCCGATCACCAGGGTGCGAACTGGATGCTCGTCGAGAACGAGCAGGACATCCGGCAAGCGACCCTGATGGTGCTCAACGCGGCCGCCGCCGCCGACGCGGATCGTCCGTTCCGCACCGAGGCGGCACTGGCGAAGATCGCTGCAACCGAGGCCTCGTTCCGCGTCGTGGACCGTTGCATCCAGCTCCATGGTGGACTCGGTGTCTCCCGTGAACTGCCGCTCGAGCGTTGGTTCCGCGAGCTCCGCATCCGCCGGATCGGCGAGGGCGCCACCGAGATCCAGAAGGTGATCGTGGGCCGCGACCTGATCAACAACCCGTACCAGTTCTTCTTGACCAGGAAGTGATCATGGCCAAGGAAAGAGAGACCTTCGACCTTCCGGCCGAATTCGAGTTCACCGCCCGGAGTCAGGGGCGAACGATCACCGAGGGTGACTTCAGCGCCATGACGAACCTGACCTGGACAACCGCGGAATACCACACGAACAAGCCGCTGATGCTCGAGTCCGACATGGGCGAGCGCAATCTGGCGGGTGCCTGTGTGATCGCCTTCGCTCTCGGGCTGGCGACACCCGCAGTTCGCCCGCGTCTGACAGATCTGGGCGTGAGGCTGGTAGCCCTCGCCGGCTACGACGAGGTTCGGTTCAAGTCCCCGCTCCGGCCGAACGACACGATCTACGTCGAAACCAGGGTGCGAGACATCGTCAAGACCAGCCGACCGCACCTCGGCGTGATCAACTTCGAGGACTCCGTGGTGGACCATGACGGACGTATTCTCTGCACGTATGTGCGAAGTGCGTTTTGCGACGTCTCCGAGTCGGCGCTCTGCGCAGATCAGTCACCGGAGCGATCTGGCTGAGCGGCCGCGACAGCGGGCCACGGATGAGGCGGGTAAGGACGTTGATGAGCGGGGGAGCAAGAGACCCGGTCGTCCGGTTGCCGAACTCGGTTTACCTGCGTGCACGGCAGGCATTCCGAATGCATGTGCAGCGACGTCCGTTTCGCGCGATCGGGAAGGGTCGCTCGGCGATAGATCCGTCGGGCTGCGGTACTCGGAGAAGGGTCGCTCGGGCGGCATCACGGCGCACGACGCGATAGTTGAGGTGCCTCGGGGACGACAACCAGCCGAGGCCGTGGATGCCACGACGGTGCACCACGGGGAAATCGCTCCTACTCTCTACTCACTAGAACGAACAAGGACGACATGAGTGCCCTACAGATACTTTCTCTGGCGGTCATAGTCGCGGCGTTCACAGCCGCGACGAAATGGCAGCTCAATCTCGGTATTCTTCTGCTACCTGCGGCGTTTGTCATCGCCAGTCTGGCCGGCCTGTCTGCAGACGAAGTCGTCAGCGGATTCCCGAGCGAGATGTTCGTGCTCCTCGTCGGGGTGACGTTTCTGTTCGCCGTCGTCGAGGCGAGTCGGACGATGGACTACATAATGGACTTCCTTCTCAAGCTCGTGGGAAACCGAGTAGTCCTCGTTCCGTTCATCCTTTTCTTCGCGGGAGCCTTCACTACCGGTGTCGGAACGTATTCGGCTGCAGTCGTGGCGCTTCTGATGCCCGTCGCCGTCCGCTTTGCCCGCCAATTCGGAGTCAGCATCTTCATGATGGCGCTGATGGTCGTGCACGGAGTACTGGCCGGGCTGTTCAGCCCGATCGCCATCGACGGCGTCTTCACTGACCGACTCCTGAAGGATGCGGGCCTCGAATCACACCCGGCGCAACTGTTCGCCTGCCATGTCGTGGTGCACGGAATAATCTGTGCTGCAGCCTTTTTCCTCTTCGGTGGCAGAAAGCTCATTCGTGCCCGCCGATCGTCAGGTGACCGCGAGGTTCCGTTCGATCCGGTAGACGCGCACGAGCCGTCTTCTACCGGCCAATCGGCTGGGCCGTCGGGCGCCGCCTCGACCACAATCACATTGCCGGCGAAAACTGTGGGGCGGCCAACGGTGTATCAGGGATGCACCATGGCGGCGATCGTACTCCTGGTCCTCTCCGCGGTCCTGCTCGATCTGGATGTCGGATTCGTTGCCCTCACACTGGCTGTCGTCTTGGCCCTGATCTTCCAACGCAACAGCGAGGACCTCATCCCCAAGATGCCGTGGCCGGTGATGGTGCTGGTCGCCGGGGTGCTCAGCTATATCGCGGTGTTGACTGAAATCGGAACGCTCGGGGCCATCGGCGACCAACTGTACAATTTCGAATCACCTGCAATCGGCATACTCGTTCTCTCCTTCATCACTGCGATCACTTCGGCTTTCACCTCGACTTTGGGTGTTCTCGGTGCAAGTTTGCCGCTAGGGCTACCGATGGTGTCCGACGGTGGGGTCAGCGTTCTCAACGTCGTCGGGCCCGTCACCATCTCTGCAACGGTTGTCGACGCCAGTCCGATGGGCATTGCGGGGGCCCTCGTTCTGGCGAACGCCAGGCCGGACGAGCGCGCGGCGCTGTTTCGGAGGCTCGCTCTGTGGGGTATTTCGATGGTGATCATCGGCCCGCTGCTGTCGTGGGGCATCTTCACCCTGTTGTGACCGGTGGGACCCGGGCAGGGATCGCCCTCTTCGCGTGCTCAGAGCGCGTCGGGCTCCAACGTTTTCCGGGTTGCGGTGAGGCTGCCGAGGAGCTTGACACGCTCTTCGGTGGGGGACCCGGATTCAGCGGTGTAGCCGAACATCGTCCATCCGGGGCTGTCGGTGAGTTCCATTGCTTCGTAGGCGAATTCGAGTTCACCGACCTCGGGGTGGTGGATACGCTCTACTCCGCTCCGCTGGAAGCGGGCTTTGCCTACCGACCAGCGGATCCGGAAATCGTCGCTGCGAGTGACGAGCTCGCCGATGAGATCGGTGAGACCCTTGTCGAGCGGATTGCGTCCCGCATAGGCGCGCAGGTTCGCGACGATGTCGTCGGCTCCGCGTTCCCAAGCGGGATAGTAGGTGCGGGCGGCGGGACTGAGGAAGACGAAACGGGCATTGTTGCCCTGGTTTGCCGGATCGGTCAGCAGCGGTGCCAGCAGCGCGTGCCCGAGGGGGTTGGCCGCGATGAAATCCATGCGCTGGTTGCACACCCAGGTGGGAGTGCCGGTAATCGCGTCGAGGAAACGTCGAAGGCTCGGACGGGCTGTCCGGTCGTCGCCACGTTTACGTCGCCGGCTCGGCTGCGGCTGCGCGGCGCGGGTGAGGTCGTAGAGGTGCCGGGTTTCGGCTTCGTCGAGTTGTAGAGCCCGGGACAGACTGTCGAGGACGTCATCGGAGACACCGGCCAGGTTGCCCCGTTCCATCCGGGCGTAATAGTCGATGCTGATTCCGGCCAGCAGCGCGATTTCCTCACGCCGCAGTCCCGGCACTCGGCGATGCCCGGTGCCGGTGACGAGGCCGGCCTGGGCCGGGCCGATCCGCCCGCGCCGCGTGCGGAGGAACTCGCGCACCTCGATCTGGTTGTCCATGTCACGACGGTAGATCGCGGCCTGGACGTGAAGAAGGAACTGCCAGTACACGGAACAGCAGACACTTCCCACCGCGTTCGCTCGCGCGTCCAATGACTTCGTATGCGTGATCGACAGGGCCTGATCGTGCCCCACGTGGCTTTGTCGGCTTGGTTACATCCACCAAATTAGACAGTCATGCTGTGTATCATTCCCACATCGGACGCAGGAAGCTTGAATGATTCGTCCGAATAAAACAGCAAAACTGACTAGTTTGGTGGGTGAGAGCTGATGGATGAACGTGTCGATCGGTTGAGGGAGAACGTCGTCGCATTCAGCCGTAGGATCCGGAGTAAGAGCTCAGGACATCTGATGTCGCCGACGCAGATGCAGGCCCTGTCTCATCTGGATCGGTCGGGGCCGTTGAGTGCACGCGCTCTCGCCGACCTCGAGCAGGTGGCTCCGCAGACCATCGCTCGCACGGTCTGCTCCTTGGAGAGCAGGGGGATGGTCACTCGTTCCGTCGATCCTAAAGACGCTCGTTCGCAGCTTATTTCGATTACCGAAGTGGGTGTCGGTACCCTTACGGCGGATCGGGCCAGGCGTAGGGAGTGGCTCGCGGCCGCGATCGAGGAACGTTGCACCGATGTCGAGCGGGAGTTGCTGTTCCTTGCGGGCGGCCTGTTGGCCCGTCTCGCGGAGGCGCCCGGCTCGGCCCGGCCGCCGGAGGCGCAGTCGTGACGGCTGTCGGCAATCGGATCCCGCCTGCCTCAGAAGGCCGGCCGATCCCGTTCCGTGTGAGTGGAGCGCTCGCGACCGGTAGTGTTCTGCAGCCGCTGAACTCGTCGATGATCGCCGTTGCCATAGTCGGCATCGCTGCGCAATTCGGGTCGACCTCGGGAGTGTCCTGGGTCATTTCGGCGATGTACATCACCACGGCGGTGGGTGCGCCCACGGCAGGCCGCATGGGCGCACTCTTCGGAGCGCGACGCGTATTCGTCGGTGGCCTGGTTCTGGCCGCTGCCGGCTCGATCGTCGGAATGCTGGCCCCCGATGTGGGATGGCTGATTGTCGCGTACGTTCTTCTTGGCTGCGGTATTTCGGCGCACATGCCCAACGCGATGACAATGATCCGTAGCTATGCGCAGCGTTACGGGCGGCAGTCGCGCACCGCGCTCACCACGCTGGTGGTGTGCGGCCAGTCCGTCGCTGCCCTCGGGCCCACGATCGGCGGCTTGCTCGTGGGTACCTTCGGATGGCAGTCCATTCTGTGGGTGAACCTTCCCGTCGTGTTGCTCAGTGCTATCGCTGTCATGCATGCGGATGTGGGGTTCGCCGGCGGACACCCGGCGTCGGTACGCGAAGCGCTCCGTGCGCTCGATGTTGTCGGAATCGGGATGTTCCTCGTCGCGATCACCTCGCTGATGTTGCTACTCGTCTCGCTTCGCGACAGTCCCTCGTGGTGGCTACTGCCTGTGGCCGGAAGCGGACTCGCCCTGTTCGTCTGGTGGGAGTGGCGGGCACCCGAACCCTTTTTCGATGTTCGTGCACTGGTACGCAACCGTGCGCTCAGTAACACGCTTGGCCGGACACTGGTCACCTATACCTGCTTCTACTGCGTGTTCTTCGGCATCCCCCAGTGGCTGCAGTATGTGAGGGGGATGAGTGCGATCGAAGCCGGCCTGACGATGCTGCCGGTCGCGGGGGTCAGCGTCTTCTCCACGATCGTCGGGTCTCGTGTCTACCGGAGGGCGGGGGCACGGGCGACCCTTCTCGTCGGCACGATCGCTCTGATGATCGGGGGAGTGCTGATTGCGTCCGTCGAGCGTTCGACGGCACCCTTGCTGGTGTTGCTGCTTGTCGCCGCGGTGCTCGGCATTCCCAACGGATTCAACAACATCGGCAATCAGAGCCTGGTCAATTCGGTGACCTCGGTCGAGGAAGTCGGCACTGCTATCGGCATGTTCCGCACAATGGCGTTCATCGGAGCCAATCTCTCGGTGGTGGTGCTTCAGGTGACTGCCGGTCACGAAATCGACGATGCCGGACTGCATCGAATGGGTTGGTTCATTGCCGCAACGGCGTTCGTGCTGGTTGTCGGGGTCGCGCTCTCGCGCAACATGGGTCCGAAGGTCGGGGTGGAAAGAGTCGATTCTCGACCACGCTCGGGGTAGCTCCTTCCTTTCTGCACTGCCGACAGCCGTCATATGGCTGTATATACGACCTAGGGTTCCTATATAAGAACAACGCCGCTACGCTCGGGACGGAGAAGACGTCTAGAACTCACCGACCCCGGAAGGCTCCCCATGACCGTGTTGGCCGTGCGGCACACGACCCCGGCGTTTCGCACCTACTCGGGTGAGAACGCCCTCGACCTGCTGTCGAAAGAACTCGATCGTCCCAGCCCCCAGCGCGTGATGCTGGTCTGTGGCGCATCGATGCTTGCTCACGACGAGGCGCTTCGTCGCGTGGAATCGGCCATCGGAGAACGGTTGGTGGCGCGCTTCAGCGAGGTGCGCGAACACAGCCCGTTGCCGTCTGTGGAGAAGGCACGCGATGTGCTGATCGACTCCGGGGCGACTGCAGTCGTGGCGCTGGGCGGCGGCTCCGCGGTCGTCACCGCGCGGGCAGCGGTGATTCTGGCGGGTGAGAAGGGAGATGCCCGCGACTTGTGCACCCGGCGCGCGGACGACGGCCGGATGATCAGTCCGCGCCTGTCTGCCCCGAAGGTTCCGATGTGGGTCGTACCGTCCACGCCGACGACCGCTTACGCCAAGGCCGGCGCCGCTGTGAGGGATCCCGCGACAGGGGAGAGGCTGGCGCTGTTCGATCCGAAGGCGCGCGCGGCGGGGGTTGTGTTCGATCCGGCGGTGGCATTGACCGCGCCGGCGTCGCTGATACGTTCGTCGTCGCTCAACGCCCTCGCGTTGGCAGTGGACGGGATGCAGTCGACGGGCGGGAACCCGCTGGCCGAAGCATTGCTCGGCCACGCACTGACCGTATTGACGACGTGGCTGGGCCGTGTCGGCGACCGGCCCGACGCCGAGACCGCCGTTCAGTTGATGTTCGGCGCGCTCCTCGCTGGGCAGGGCAGTGATCACGCCGGAACGGGTTTGGCGCAAGCGCTTTCACATGCGGTGGGGCCCCGATCGACGGTGGGCAACGGCGTCGTCGAAGCCCTTCTGTTGCCGCACACGATGCGTTTCAATCTCGGCGTGACCGACGAGGCCCTGACTCGGATCGCGCGTCTGCTGGGTGAGCGGGGAGCTGATTCACCGGCCGATGCCGTCACCGCGATCGAAGAGGTGTTGACCTCTGCGCGGATTCCGCTACGACTTCGCGATGTCGGCATCGAGCAGGCCGACCTGCCGGACATTGTCGAGCACACACTGCACGACTGGGCCGTCACCGCGGTCCCGCGTCCTGCTGATCGCGACGGGCTGCGCAGCATCCTCGATCAAGCCTGGTAGCCGCAAGCTCAGTCCTCCGCGTTTCGCCGGCGTCTGGCCGGTTCAGGGAATTCTTTGCCTGGAAGTGTTCCCAAATACAACCAAGAGTTCTAATATACGAACTATCGCATTTTGTTGACCTTGCGCCAGCGAGTGCCGCCGACACGAGAACACCGTCACGTCCAGCCGGTCTGCACTCAGAACCGGCCGTCCATTCACAAGGAGAGACGTTCATGACGACACAGCCGCAGAGCTGGTCTTTTCCCCTGCAGGCAGATAACGGGCCCGCACCGATGCTCATCGACGGGAGTTGGCTCTCGTCGATCTCGGGGCAGACGTTTCCGACCTACGACCCGGGAACGGGCGAGAAGATCGCGGACGTCGCGCTCGGTTCGGAGAAGGATGCCGAGGTTGCGGTCGCGGCCGCCCGCCGCGCCTTCGACGAAGAGCGGTGGATGAAGCTGCCGGCGCAACAGCGGGGTGCAATCCTGTGGCGGGCCGCCGAGCTGATCAAGGCCTCGGCCGACGAACTGGCCACGCTCGAGAGCCAGGACATGGGAATCCCGGTTCCCCAAGCCCGCGCCATGGTGCTCGAAGCGGCCGCGCAGTTCCAGTACTACGCAGGATGGGCAGACAAGACCCACGGGCGCACCGCCGACCTCGGCCCCGCCGAACGGCGCATCCAGGGTTACACGCTTCGAGAACCGGTCGGCGTGGTGGCGATGATCGTGCCCTGGAACGCCCCGCTGATCTCGGCATCGAAGAAACTTGCCCCCGCCCTCGCCGCCGGATGCACCTGCGTCCTCAAGCCCGCCGCCGAAACCCCACTCACCGCTCTGTGGCTGGGACAAATCCTCTTCGCAGCCGGCGTCCCTGCGGGTGTGGTCAACATCGTCACCGGCCCCGGCTCGACCGTCGGAGCCGCGTTGGCCGAGCACGACGACGTCGATGCCGTGGCATTCACCGGCTCGACCGAAGTCGGACGCTCGATCATCCATGCCGGTGCCGGCAACATCAAGAAACTGTCCCTCGAGCTCGGCGGCAAGTCACCGGTCATAGTCATGCCGGACGCCGATCTCACGGCCGCAATTCCCGGAGTGGCAGGCGCGGTCTTCTGGAACACCGGCCAGGTCTGCGCCGCGGGTACCCGACTGTTCGTTCACGAAGCGGTCTTCGATCAGGTCGTCGAAGGTGTCGCGGAAGAAGGCCGTCGACTGCGCATCGGTTACGGAGCGGACCCGGACGTCGATCTCGGTCCGTTGATCTCCCGCAAGCAACTCGAACGCGTCACCGCGTACGTCGACGGTGGCCGAGAGGCAGGCGCCCGCGTCGTGTCCGGCGGCAACCGGATCGGCGACAAGGGCTACTTCTTCGAGCCCACCGTCTTGGCCGACGTCGACCAGACCATGGCCGTCATGCGCGAGGAAATCTTCGGGCCCGTCCTCGGGGTGATGCCGTTCTCCGATGTCGACGAGGCCGTCGCCCTCGCAAACGACAGCTCGTTCGGGCTGGCCTCGAGCGTGTGGACACGCGACGGCGCAGTCGGCCACTCGATCGCGCGGCGACTGCGTGCCGGGCGCGTGGGCATCAACGTGCATCGCGCCGGCGGAGTGCACATGCCTGCCGGCGGCTACCGCCAGTCGGGATGGGGTCGCGAGAGCGGTCCCGAGGCGATGGAGAACTACCTCGAGACGAAGTCTGTCGTTTCAACCCTGAGCTGACCCAGCTGGAAAGGCTGCAGCCAACTCACCGCAGGCTCATACATCCAAAGGAGAACCATGACCCAGACACAGGACCCCCAGATCGGGCGCGAGCTCGCGCAGGCGAAGTTCACCGACGAGATGCTCGACAACATGCGCGCACTGATCGGCACCGAACTGCGCACCGCCTCAGCGGTGAACAACGAGTACGCAACGCGATTGGCCATCCTGCGCTTCTGCGAAGGCATCGGTGACGACAACCCGCTGTGGACCGACGAGGAGTATGCGTCGACCACAGCGCACAAGGGAATCATCGCTCCGCCGTCGTTCATCTTCGCCTGCCTGGGTTCGGTCCAGGTCGGATGGCCCGGCCTCGGCGGGTTCCACTGCGAAACCACCATCAACTTCCACGAACCGATCCGTGTCGACGACAAGATCACCGCGAAGGTGGTTTTCGACGGGTTCGACGGCCCGACCGACGCAAGTAACTTCGCCGGCCGACGGATCAAGGACTACCTGCGGCAGGAGTACCGCAACCAGAACGACGAGCTCGCCGCAACATTCATCTGCTCGCGGATGCGGTTCGAGCGCACCGAGATGCAAGCGAAGCGTGAGTCCCGCAAGGTCGAACTTCCACACCCCTGGACCGAGGCCGAGCTCGAACGGATCGAGTCGGACATCCTCGCCGAGGCGCCGCGTGGTGCCGAACCGCGCTACTGGGACGACGTTCAGATCGGTGACGACCTCGACGTGATCACCAAGGGCCCGATCGGACTGACCGACGAGATCGCGTTCGTCGCCGCAGGTGCCGCACCGATCCCGCGCATCGCCGCCCACGGTGTCGCGCTGCGCCGCTACAAGAAGCACCCCAAGTGGGCCTTCCGCGACCCGTCGACCAGCGCGCTCGAGCCCGTCTACTCCGTGCACTACAACGACTACGCGGCCCGCCTGCAGGGCGCCCAGGTCGCCTACGACGTCGGAATCCAGCGCACCTCCTGGCAGATCCACCAACTGACGAACTGGATGGGAGACGACGCCTTCCTCGAGTCGATCCACGGTCAGTACCGCTCCCACGTCTACCTGTCCGATGTCGTCCGACTCGGCGGCCGGATCACCGACAAGCTCATCGACGACGCCGGCCACCACGTCGTCCACGTCGAGACCTGGGCAACCAACCAGCGCGATCAGTCCGTGATGCCCGGCTCCGCCGTCATCCGCCTGCCGCACCGCGCGACCGACGCCGAGGGGAACGCCCAGTGACTCCCGAACCCACCACCACGGCCTGGGGAACGTCGATCGTTCCGGTCGCCGTCGACGGCCGGACGTTCCGCATGTACGCGGAACGCCCACGCAGCCTCGGATCGCTGTTGCCTTTCGCGGATCGCTGGAACGACCGTGCACACATCGTCCAGGGTGAACGCGTGATGACCTTCGCCCAGTTCCATCAGGCAGTTCGGAACCGCACCGCGGAACTGCGGGCACGCGGCATCACCACTGGCGACCGCGTGGTGATCCTCGGCTGGAACAGCCCGGAATGGATCGTGAACTTCTGGGCGACCGTCGCCGCCGGAGGCGTCGCGGTTCTGGGCAACGCCTGGTGGAGCGAGAACGAACTCGCCGACTCGCTGGAGACGGTCGTCCCCGCTTTGGTGATCGCCGACGAACGCGTCGTCGACCGGGTGCCGTCCCGGTGGCAGTTGCTCCCCTGGGATTTCCAGTCGGAGATCGACGCGGAGACACAGCCGGCACCGTCCATCGTCGACATCGACGAGAACTCCCCGGCGACGATCATCTTCACGTCGGGAACCTCGGGTCGCCCCAAGGCCGCCGTCCTCTCCCACCGGTCGCTGCTCGCGGGCCTGCAGATGCTTCTGCACATCACCCGGCGGTTGCCGCATCAGGTCGACGAATCGACCGGCCAGCCCGCCCTGCACACCGGACCCATGTTCCATGTCGGCGGAGTGCAGACCCTCCTGCGGGCGATCTGCGTCGGGGACACGCTGGTGATGCCGGCAGGCCGGTTCGATCCCGCCGAGGCAATGCGATTGATCGAGCAGTGGCGCGTCCAGCGGTGGAGCGCGGTGCCGACCATGGTCTCCCGTGTTCTCGAGCACCCGGATGTTCGGACCCGCAACCTGACCACGCTGAGGTCGTTGACTGTCGGTGGCGCTCCGATGACCCCGGAGTTCGTCGAACGCATCCGCACCGGGCTCTCCGGTGTGGAGCCGCGAATCGCCACCGGCTACGGGCTGACCGAGAACGGCGGACAAGGCGTCGCGGCCTCGGGAGCCGACACCGTCGAGCGCCCCGGAACCACCGGACGGGCTCTGCCGTGCGTCGAAATCACGATCGCCCCGGCTACCGAGTTCACGGACGGGGAAATCCTCCTGCGGAGCCCGACCCAGATGCTCGGGTACCTGGGGGAAAAGGAAGCGCCGATCGACTCCGGCGGCTGGCTGCACACCGGCGACCTGGGACGTCTGGACGACGACGGATACCTGTTCATCACCGGACGGTCGAAGGAGATGATCATCCGTGGCGGTGAGAACATCGCCCCCGCAGCGGTCGAAGCGGCTCTGACGGCCCTGCCGGACGTGGCCGACGCCGTCGTGTTCGGTATGCCCCACCCGGATCTGGGTGAGGAGGTCATGGCGGCGGTCGTTCTCACCCGTGACCTGGATCCGGACACCCTGGCAGGACAGCTGCGCGGCCGGATCGCATCCTTCGCGATCCCGAGCCGCTGGGTCCCGCACCGCGAGCCCTTCCCGGTCAACCACGCAGGCAAGATCGACAAGAAGGCGGTCGTTGCCGCCGCACGACAGCTCCTCGAGGAGGTCCGATGACCGGCGTGGTCGCAGCCCACACCCAGGGACGGGTAGGCATCGTCGAAGTACAGCGAGGACCCCACAACTTCTTCGACGAGGCCAGTCTGTGCGACATCGGTGAGGCACTCGTGCACTTCGACTCCGTCGCCGATGTTCGTGCGATCGTCCTCTGCTCACAGGGACGGAACTTCTGTGCGGGCGCCGATCTCCGGGGAGTGGACCAACACATCCTTCGCCGGGTCTACCGCGCAGCGGCGTCGCTGTTCACCACCCGAAAGCCCATCGTCGCGGCAGTCCAGGGCGCGGCGGTCGGCGGTGGGCTCGGCCTCGCGTTGGCCGCGGACTTCCGCGTTGCGGGCAAGGACGCCAGGCTGACCGCGAACTTCGCGAGACTCGGCTTTCATCACGGCTTCGGGCTGTCTGTCACCCTTCCCGCGGTCGTCGGCCAGCAGAAGGCACTGGACCTGCTGTACACCGGCCGCAACGTCGGTGCGGACGAGGCTCTGGCGATCGGATTGTGTGATCGGGTCACCGCCGTTGATCCCCGTGAGACCGCGATCGAGTGGGCAACCGAGATCGCGGAGTCCTCACCGCTGTCGCTGGTTGCCATCAGGTCCACGATGCGACGCTCCCTCGCCGCGCAGGTAACGGCGGCCTTGGACGAGGAAGCCACCGCGCAGACGATGCTGCTGGCGACCGCTGATCTGCACGAGGGCATTGCGGCTTCGATCGCCAAGCGTCCCCCGGTATTCGTCGGAGCCTGAGATGAAAGGCTGCAGCGGCCGGATACCACGAATGGATGGGGTTAAATTGTGACCGTGAGCGATTCTTCGAGCGACCGCGTGGACCGAGGTCCCCAGAACCACCGGACGATCGACCGTGTCACACGCATCCTCGAAGAGGTTGTCTACAACCCGGGGATGACCTTCGCCGAGCTGTCCCGAGCGTTGGACGCTCCGAAGAGCTCGGTACACGGGTTCATTCGCGGGCTGGTCGCTGCCGGATGGCTCCACCAGGACAACAACCGGTTCTACATCGGTCCGGCCCTGCACGGGCTGACGCTGGCAAGTGGACACCTCCGTGCCGGATCGGTCACCGACGCCGACCTCCAGGCGCTGCACGAGGCGACCGGCGTGACCGTGTTCCTCGGCGTTCAAGCCGGCGACAACCTCATCTACGTCTCCGAAATCGGTGCGGATCTCCTCGCCGGGTTCGGCGCCCGCAAGAACATCCGCCGGCGGCTGCTCGAGACCGCCGGCGGCAAGGCACTGCTGGCCGACCAGCCAGCGAGCCAGATGGACTCCTACCTTCGTCGGTGCGGGAGCGACGAAGCGGCGCTCGTCGACACCTTCCTCAGCGAATACGACGAGATCAAGCGCACCCGCGTCGCTCGGAACACTCTCCACGGCGGTACTCGGTTCGCGCTGGCCACGGTGGTTCGGAACAAGGCCGGGAAACCTGTTGCCGAAGTGACCCTGGTCGGTGCGAGCGCCGACATGCTGCCACGCGAGCAGGAACTGAGGAAACTGCTGCTCGACCACGTCGACGGATGGCAGCAGCGGATCGGGTCCCCGCGCTGAGCGCTGACTCCCAGAGCTCGTGCGGCATGGCACCGCTGTGCGCACATCACACTTCTGCAGTAGTGACTCGAGAAAGGGAAGCTGCGATGGATGCGGCCTCTTCACCAGGATCGACACCCTTCGTGCTGCTGCACGGCGGTCGCCACGGCGGGTGGTGTTGGCGGCATGTCGCCGCGCTTCTCCGCCAGGACGGACATGAGGTCCACACACCGACGCTGACCGGGCTCGGCGATCGATCCCATCTTCTGAGCCCGCAGATCGGCCTCGACACCCACATCCAGGATCTTGTCGCGACCTTCACCTACGAAGACATCCGAGACGCTGTGCTCGTCGGTCACAGCTACGGCGGCATGGTGGTCACCGGTGCGATGGAGGTCATCTCCGACCGTGTGAAGACCGTCGTCCTGCTCGACGCACTCGTGCCCCGCGACGGGGAGTCGGTCTTCGACCTGAACGGTGAATCGCGGGCCGCGGCGATGACCGCTCTCGCCGACGAGCACGGAGACTCGTGGTACATCCCCCCGGCCGACGCGAGTCGGTACGGCGTGACGGACCCGGACGACGTCGCGTGGGCAAACAGTCGAATGACCGCGCAACCCCTGAAGACCTATCAGGATCGGATCGGCGCCACCGACCGGCTCTGGCGTCATCCCGGGATGTTCGTCGAGTGCGTCCCCTCGTCACTCGAACCCCATCTGCTCGAGAGAGCCCGAGAACGCAGTGCGACCGATCCTCGCTTCCACTACCGGGTACTGCAGACCTCTCACAACGCGATGGTCACCGACCCCAAGGCCGTGGTGGAGCTCCTGTTCGAGGCGCGTGACCTCGTTTAACCCGCGTGGGTGGGTTCCATGACGACGCCTCCGGGGACGACCGGGCGCAGAGTGTCGTCCAAGTCGTATCGAATCGGGATTCCGGTCGGGATGTTCACTGCGCCGATGTCGTCGGCAGTCAGGCGGTCGAGGTGCATGATGAGCGCACGCAGGGCGTTACCGTGGGAGACGACCAGTGTTGTTCGGCCACCCACCAGGTCGGGGGCGATCGCCCTCTCCCAGTAGGGAAGTAGCCGGTTCTGCACGTCGTGCAGTGACTCCGCCGACGGGACGTCGACGCCCAACGCGCGGTAGCGGGGATCGCCGTCCTGTGAGAAGGCGCTACCCGGTCGAATCACGGGTGGTGCAACGTTGTAGGAGCGTCGCCACAGCATGAAGCGGGCCTCGCCGAACTGAGCGCGGACATCTTCCCGGGTTCGCCCTTGGAGGTCTCCGTAGTGCCGCTCATTGAGCCGCCAACTGCGATGGACGGGAATCCAGTGACGTTCGGCAGCGTCGAGCACCAGGTCGGCCGTCGCGACAGCACGCCGCAGTAGCGACGTGTGCACGACATCGGGGAGCAGGCCGGCCTGACGGATCAGCTCACCGGATCGGTGGGCCTCGGCCCGTCCCGCGTCGGTCAGCGGAACGTCGACCCACCCGGCGAACCGATCAGCGGCGTTCCACGCGCTTTCCCCGTGCCGTAGGAGGATCAGGCGGCGCCGCCCACCCGTCTTGCTTCTGTGCGCGGAGTCGGAGTTCATCGTCAGCTCCCTTCGTAGCGTGCTCATGGCCATCGACGCGGACTGCCCCCGGTCCCGATGAAGGACCGAAGGCAGTCTGCTGTCTACGGATTCGTCACGAAACGGGGACGCCGTCTTCGCGGTCGAGATCCAGTTGCTTCGTTTCGCCGATGACCAGGACGCAGATCAAACTCACCACCGCCAGGCCGGCCATGACGAGACCGAAGGCGAATCCGCCCCAGGCAGCGATGATGGGCGTCGCGATGAGCGGGGGAATCGCCCCACCGAGCATGCCGGCCAGACTGTAGCTCAGGCCGGTCGCGGTGTAACGGTAGCGGGTGTGGAACAGCTCGGAGAGGAAGGCGCCGAGGGGACCGGTCGCCAGACCCGAGATGAACATCGTCACCGGAACGCCGAGTGCAAATGCGAACAACGACCGTGTCTCGAGGATCGGGAACAGCATCAGGGTCCAGACGATCGCGAGACACGCAGCCGTCATGATCATGCGGCGCCGACCGATTCGATCGGACAGGACGGCGCCGAGGATGACCGCGACGGAGATCGCGAAGCCACCGACGACCGCGATGCTCAGGACGAACGGACGCGGCAGTTCGAGAATCTTGGTGCCATAGCTGATCAAGTAGGTACCACCGATGTAGGTCAACGACAGCGTCATCGCTGCAGTGCCGGTTGCCAGCAGGACCTGCTTCGGCTGGCTCTTGAACGCATCCAGGAAGGGTGTACGTGCCGCCCCGTGCTGCTTGATCTGCTTCGCGAACACCGGTGTCTCGTCGATACTCAGTCGAACCCACAGCCCGACCACGATCAGAAGGATGCTGGCCAGGAACGGGACTCGCCAACCCCACGCGAGGAACGTCTCATCGCTCATTCCGACGGCGGTCCCGAAGAACGTGGCGTTGGCCAGGATGATCGCCCCGCCGCCGCCCAGTGACGGGAACATCGCCCAGAACCCACGCTTCGACTTGGGGGCGTGCTCCGAGACGAAGAGCACCGCCCCGCCCCATTCGCCACCCGCCGCGAGGCCCTGCAGGATCCGCAGCACGACGATGAGAATCGGTGCGGCGACGCCGATCTGACCCGCGGTCGGCATCAGCCCGACGAGCAGAGTCGCCACGCCCATCAGCAGCATCGTGACGATCAGAGTCTTCTTCCGGCCCAGTCGGTCACCGAAGTGACCGAACAGGATGCTCCCGAACGGTCGTGCCACGAAGGCCACGCCGAGGGTGGCGAAGGATGCCACCGTGCCCGCCACCGCACCCAGTGCGGGGAAGAACACGGTCGGGAATACGAGCGCCGCGGCGACACCGTAGATGTTGTAGTCGTAGAACTCGATCACGGTTCCGATGAAGCTCGCCGCGGCGACCTTCTTCATGCCCGGCGGATTGGCCTTACCCGTGGAGGACGCGGGGGTGGGGCTTGGTGAGTGGACCTTCTCCTGCGAGTGGGTCATTAGATCTCCTTGCTGCCGACGAGTCACATGACCCAGCGCCGGAAGTGTCGTAGAGAAGTTGTGGCGGATGGACGGGAGGGGCGGCCCGAGGGCTCGGTGACGCTACGTCAGTCGAGGTGGCCGTGTTCGCGCAGCACGTTCTCTGCGATGCGGAACGCTTCACCCGCCGCCGGAAGTCCGCAATAGACGGCCGCCTGCAGCAGCACTTCCTGGATCTCGGTGACCGTGCAGCCGTTGGTGAGCGCGCCTTCGACGTGGTGGGCGAGCTGAGCCGGGCGATTGAGCGCGGTCAGCATGGCAATGTTGACGATGCTCCGTTGCTTGCGGTCGATTCCCTCGCGGGCCCAGATCCGGCCGAAGCAGACTTCGATGGAGTAGTCGTGGATGACGTCATTGAAGTCGTTGCGGGTCTGGTCCTTCTTCTCGACGTAGTCCGCACCCATGAGTTCGCTCATGATGCGACGTCCGGTCTCGTTGGCTTCCACTGCTTCTCCTGATGTTGTGAACGGGCGGCTGGTCAGCCGCGATCGAGGACTTCCTGTACTTCTTCTGCGGAGAGCTTGATCGTCACGTTCGCTCGTTCGTTTTGCAGATGCATCGGCGACTGGGAGTCGCGATGGCCCCATCCACGGTCGAGCGCCTCGGCGAAGTCGGCCTGCGCCACTTCCGCGCACGCCATGGGCACACCGAGCTGGTCGGCCAGTTCGAGGGCCAGGCGAAGGTCCTTGTTGGCGAGGGCCAACGCGAATGACGGCGGGTCGTAGGCGGATTGAAGGTACCGATCGCCGATGCGGTCGAACGTTCGCGCGCGTCCGATGGCCCCCTGTCGCACTGCGTGCCAGAGGGCCGCGGGCTCGACTCCGGCCTTGACGCCCATCGTGAACACCTCGGCGATGGCACGGCGGATCGTGATGCTCGCGCAGTTGTGCACGAGCTTGGCCGTGTTGCCCGCACCGATCTCGCCGACATAGAGGATCTGGTCACCGATGGCATCGAGCACCTGCTTGTGCTGGTCGAATGCCGTCTGACTGCCGCCGACGTAGATGGCGAGCTTTCCCGTCCGTGCACCCTTGGGTCCACCGCTGACCGGCGCATCGAACAGTTCGACGCCGTGGTCGGCGCAGGTTGCGTGCACCTCCCGGACGACGGCGGGGGAATTCGTCGTCAGGTCGAACCAGGCGCTTCCGGTCCGCAGCGTGCTCAGCAGGCCGTCCTTGCCGAGGCCGACCTCTTGCATCTCCACCGGGCCGGGCAGTGAGGTGAAAACTACGTCGACCTGCCGACCGAGCTCGGCGACACTGTCGGCCCAGCTTGCGCCTGCCTGCTCGAACGGTTGCCCGCTTTCCCTCTTGATGTCGTGCACGACGAGGTCGTATCCGGCGTCGAGGAGGTTGTGGGCCATGCCCGACCCCATGCCGCCGAGGCCGATGAACCCTACTTTCATCTGCGGACTTCCCTTCGGTGATCCTATATACGAACAATGGTTCCTAAACAGGAACGAACTGACCGTAGCTGTGGTGGCTGTCACTCGTCAACAGGCTCACGGGAAGGGTTGCGATCGAACTACAGGCTCGCCATGTCATCGCGGGCGATGAGGGTTCGTCAACCCCCGCGGCCGCAGCGGCACGGGTTGGGTAGCGCATGGATCCAAGTAGCGCGGCACAAATTCTCGCGTGCAGTGCTTATGGGTGACGAGCGGGCATTGACAGCTTTGTTCCTCTCCGCGTAGCGTGCGCAAGGACACACTCTCGATCAAAGGTTCGTATATGCGAACACGATGAGGTAGGGCCAAGCCCGAGTCGTATGCCATCTTCATATCTGCGTTCGCCGGGGTGTCCGAGTGCTGGCAGCCTTGTCCGCCCCGCGGCCACAACACATCACAGGAGTGATTTCGGTTGATCGTCAAGGATCAGATCTTCATCAACGGTAAGTGGGTCCCTTCGGCGGGCGCCGACGTCATTCCCGTCATCAGTGCGATCTCGGAGGAGACGATCGCGACCATTCCGGCAGGCACTGCGGAGGACGTCGATCTCGCCGCGCAGGCGGCGGCGGACGCGTTTCCGGCCTGGTCCCAGACGTCGATCGACGAGCGCGCCGAGATGCTGCACAAGATCGCGCGCGGCATGGAGGCGCGGGTCGACGAGATCACCGAGACCATCGTCTCCGAGCTCGGATATCCCGCCAAGATGGCGGAGGCCGCGCATGCACGTGCGGCGATCAAGGACTTCGAGATCGCCGCGGACAGCCTCCGCGACATCGTCTGGTCGGAGCAGGTCGGCGACACGACGGTGTGCCGTGCGGCCGCGGGTGTCGTCGGCGCCATCACGCCGTGGAACGGTCCGATGCGGATGGTGAGCCTCAAGGCCGGGGCGGCGCTCGCCGCCGGGTGCACCGTGGTGCTGAAGGGGACGGAGCTGGCTCCGCTGAGCTCGTTCCTGTTCGCGGAGATCGCCGAGGAGGCGGGGCTTCCCGACGGCGTGTTCAACCTGGTGTCGGGAACCGGTCCGGTGGTCGGTGAGGCGCTCGTGACGCACCCGCTGGTCGACATGGTGTCGCTGACGGGGTCGGTTCGCGCCGGTCGCCGGGTGATGGAGTTGGCGTCGCGGTCGGTCAAGAAGGTCTGCCTGGAACTCGGCGGCAAGTCGGCGAACATCATCCTCGAGGACGCCGACCTCGAGACTGCGGTCACCCGCGGAATCGAGGACTCCTTCCGTAACACGGGGCAGGCCTGCGGCGCACTCACTCGGATCCTGGTGCCGCGATCGCGACTGGCGGAGGCCGAGCAGCTTGCGGTCCGTGCGGCGGAGAGCTTCGTTCTGGGAGATCCCTACGACCCCAGCACGACGCTCGGTCCGGTTGCGAACGCGGCGCAGCGCCAGCGTGTCCGTGACTACATCCAGCTGGGAATCGACGAGGGCGCGCGTCTGCTGACGGGCGGTCCCGAGGCACCCGAGGGCATCGAGCGTGGATTCTTCGTGCGCCCCACCGTCTTCTCCGGCGACAACTCGCTTCGAGTCGCCCGGGAGGAGATCTTCGGGCCCGTCGTCGTCATCATCCCGTTCGACAGTGAGGAAGAGGCCTTCCAGATCGCGAACGACTCCGTGTACGGGCTTGCCGGGGCGATCTGGGCCGGCGACGCCGATCGGGCGAAGAAGCTGGCGAGCAAGCTGCGCGCCGGACGCATCCGCATCAACGGTTCGCCCGTGAATCTGAAGGCACCGCACGGAGGGTTCAGGCTGTCCGGAATCGGTCGCGAATCGGGCCGCTTCGGGGTCGAGGAGTACCTCGAGTACAAGTCCATCGGATAACTGCTTCAATCCGGCACGCGAACGGAGCAGCTGTTCGTAGCTCTCGATCCGGGCCGCTGGAGAAGCGACTGTGACGGCATCACGACAATCCGGATCATAAGCACCTTTAATCGTTCGACACTGCACGTCCTGCACTCCCGATCGAAGGCGACTTGCCGAACTACGGCCGACCGGCATCGAGGAGCTTCTCCGGTACAAGTTCATCGGCTTGTCGGCAAAGGGGGCGACTTCTTTGTCTGGCAGAGGATTACGCCCGAGGTCGAGGCTTTGACCGTCGAGATCGGGAGCCCAGGACGGGTGGAAAGGCCGTTTCGCAGACGACGACGACGAAGTGGGTCATCGATGCCGTGAAGCTCGGTGAGCTCCGCGACATCCCTGCCGAGAAGATCTACCTCGAGGACCATTCTCATCGCGGCCTTCGGCACGTTCGGTGTGGCGTTCGTCGACCGTCCCATCGGGGCGTGGATCTTCGGTCACTTCGGTGACCGGCTCGGACGCAAGCGAATACTGGTCACGACCCAGCTGCTGATGGGATGCGCAACGGTCATGGTCGGCGCCACGCCGACGGCAGACCAGATCGGGATCGCAGCCCCGATCCTGATCGTGCTCCTGCGTATCGTCCAAGGCATCGCCGCCGGAGGCGAGCTGGCGGGGGCGGCGCTTTTCGGCACGGAGAGCGCGCCAGCTGGGAAGCGCGGCTTCTGGACCATGTTCACGTCGCTGGGCGGAGGATTCTCGATCGTTCTCGCGAACGCGACTCTGCTCGCGGTTGGCGTCGGCCTCTCTGATGAACAATTCGTCTCGTTCGGGTCCCGTTCCTCGCGAGTGGCCTGCTCATAGCCGTCGGCCTGTACATCCGCCTGAAGATCGACGAGAGTCCCGTGTTCGAGGCGGAGGCCGAGTCGAGCCGCAACGACGAACGATCGAAGTTGCCGTTCGTCCGAAGCGTGGCGGTGCCAGCCGCGCCAGATGTTCCTCGTCGCAGGAATCTCGATCATGCAGGCGGCCTTCACCTATCTTGGCGCGACCTACTTTGCGAACATCGGCACGGCGCAACTCGGTCTGACCCGGAACACCGTCCTCGCCGCCGGCATTGCGGGCGGCCTGTGCTGGGCTCTGGGCGTGGTAGACGGGGCGACGGCGTCGGACCGAGTGGGACGGCGCCCGGTCCTCCTCGTGGCGACGCACCCGCGCCGACCCCCAGTTGAAGGCGCCTCGGCCGCGGTCGTTTGGGCACTGCTCGTCTTCACTATCTTGGAGTCGGCCTCAGGCGGCGAGTACCTGTTGCTCCTGGGCATGACGATGTTCATCGCGGGGCTCGAGATCGGTCCGATCAACGTCATGCTGTCCGAACTGTTCGACACACGGTACCGCTACACGGCTTCCGCGTTCGCCTACAACATGGGACTCGTCCTCGGTGGGGCCACGCCCCCGGTCATCGGTGGCGCGATCACGGCCGCCTATGGTGCTGTTGTGTTCGGTGTCGTCGTGGCCGTTCTGTGTCTGATCAGCCTGCTCAGCGCGATCGGTCTGCCTGAGACGCGCAATCGGGACCTGTGCGACGTCCTTGCCTCAGAGCGCTGATCCATGCCCATCCGAAAGAGGCATGGCCGGTGCGCGGAACGACCGAGCGTTGCATGAGAGGATCGCCGGTCGGTTCGTCATGTCGGAACCGCAAATCCGGGTCCGCGAGTATGTCGCGGGTTTGGTTACGGGTCTGGACCGTAAGGACGGGTAGACGCTGGCCGAGTGTGCCGGTGAGGTGAGCCCGGACGGGATACAGCGTTGCTGCGGCGGGCAGACTGGGACGTAGAGGGTGCGCGACTACGTGGTCGAGCGCCTTGGCGATCCGGCCGGGGTGTTGGTCGTCGACGACACCGGTTTCTTGAAGAAGGGCAGCAGGGACGCGCCCTGCGCACCGAGACCACCATCAACGACACCCGCGATCTCCACCTTGGTAGACGATTGACACATCTACCCACCCTGCGGGAGATCGGCTTTCACGCCAAACCGACACCTGGCTGCGCGTCCAACGATTCAGCCACGACCCGATCACCGGCGCCAACGCCCTCGCCGACCACGTCCCAGGCTTTCGATTCGCCGACCAGCGCAGCCACGCCCTGCTCTCCGCGGTGCTGGTCTTCCGCTGCGCCCGAACGGCTTCACCAACACGGACCTGCGCACCCTCGCCGTCGAGCTGCGCTGACTGGACTCGGACACGTTGTCCGCCGGGCAGATGACCTACGACCTGCGCCGGCTGAACCCCGCGACCTCATCGTCCGGATCGAGGGCACCCACCGCTACTGCAACCGCGGACTCGACACGGCGAAATTCCTCACCTGGGCACACGACCGGGTCCTGCGCACCGGCCTGACCGAACTCGCCACCCCGACAACCACTCCCGGTCGCCTGTGAGCGGCCGCCATACGCGTACCTTACCGCCGTTGGTGCCCTCATCGGCACAGCGCAGCTCGTGGCGCGAAACATCAAGCAAGCAAACACGATCCGAACACCACAAAATTGGTCCCGAAATCCGGCTACCCATCGGTAGCTACCTAGGTTTTGCGTGAGTCCGAGCGAACGACCGGGGAGAGGCATTGACAGGTTTGTCCGAATCCGCGTAGCGTGCTCAAGGTCACACTCTCGATCAAAGGTTCGTATATGCGAACACGATGAGGTAGGGCCAAGCCCGAGTCGTATGCCATCTTCATATCTGCGTTCGCCGGGGTGTCCGAGTGCTGGCAGCCTTGTCCGCCCCGCGGCCACAACACATCACAGGAGTGATTTCGGTTGATCGTCAAGGATCAGATCTTCATCAACGGTAAGTGGGTCCCTTCGGCGGGCGCCGACGTCATTCCCGTCATCAGTGCGATCTCGGAGGAGACGATCGCGACCATTCCGGCAGGCACTGCGGAGGACGTCGATCTCGCCGCGCAGGCGGCGGCGGACGCGTTTCCGGCCTGGTCCCAGACGTCGATCGACGAGCGCGCCGAGATGCTGCACAAGATCGCGCGCGGCATGGAGGCGCGGGTCGACGAGATCACCGAGACCATCGTCTCCGAGCTCGGATATCCCGCCAAGATGGCGGAGGCCGCGCATGCACGTGCGGCGATCAAGGACTTCGAGATCGCCGCGGACAGCCTCCGCGACATCGTCTGGTCGGAGCAGGTCGGCGACACGACGGTGTGCCGTGCGGCCGCGGGTGTCGTCGGCGCCATCACGCCGTGGAACGGTCCGATGCGGATGGTGAGCCTCAAGGCCGGGGCGGCGCTCGCCGCCGGGTGCACCGTGGTGCTGAAGGGGACGGAGCTGGCTCCGCTGAGCTCGTTCCTGTTCGCGGAGATCGCCGAGGAGGCGGGGCTTCCCGACGGCGTGTTCAACCTGGTGTCGGGAACCGGTCCGGTGGTCGGTGAGGCGCTCGTGACGCACCCGCTGGTCGACATGGTGTCGCTGACGGGGTCGGTTCGCGCCGGTCGCCGGGTGATGGAGTTGGCGTCGCGGTCGGTCAAGAAGGTCTGCCTGGAACTCGGCGGCAAGTCGGCGAACATCATCCTCGAGGACGCCGACCTCGAGACTGCGGTCACCCGCGGAATCGAGGACTCCTTCCGTAACACGGGGCAGGCCTGCGGCGCACTCACTCGGATCCTGGTGCCGCGATCGCGACTGGCGGAGGCCGAGCAGCTTGCGGTCCGTGCGGCGGAGAGCTTCGTTCTGGGAGATCCCTACGACCCCAGCACGACGCTCGGTCCGGTTGCGAACGCGGCGCAGCGCCAGCGTGTCCGTGACTACATCCAGCTGGGAATCGACGAGGGCGCGCGTCTGCTGACGGGCGGTCCCGAGGCACCCGAGGGCATCGAGCGTGGATTCTTCGTGCGCCCCACCGTCTTCTCCGGCGACAACTCGCTTCGAGTCGCCCGGGAGGAGATCTTCGGGCCCGTCGTCGTCATCATCCCGTTCGACAGTGAGGAAGAGGCCTTCCAGATCGCGAACGACTCCGTGTACGGGCTTGCCGGGGCGATCTGGGCCGGCGACGCCGATCGGGCGAAGAAGCTGGCGAGCAAGCTGCGCGCCGGACGCATCCGCATCAACGGTTCGCCCGTGAATCTGAAGGCACCGCACGGAGGGTTCAGGCTGTCCGGAATCGGTCGCGAATCGGGCCGCTTCGGGGTCGAGGAGTACCTCGAGTACAAGTCGATCGGATAGCAGTTGCGACAACAATGTCAACGCCATCCGGTCTCGCGCCCAGCGGTCGTTGCACACCACCGAATCAATACGAGGAATGAACAATGATGTTTCGCCGACTGGCCATGGTGGCCATTCCTGCACTCGCGGTTGCATTGACGGCCTGCGGCGCTCAGTCCGGGCCACTGAAGGCCGACGAAGCTGGCGTGACGACCGTCCGAGTCACAAGCAGCCAGTCGTTCAACACGGCGCCCGCAGCACTCTTGACTCAAGGTGATTTCACGCAGGACGGTCTGAACTTCGAACAAGTGAACATCGCTGGATCGGGAAGCTCGAACCAGATCGCAGCGATCCTCTCCGGCGATGCCGACATCGCAATCGCAGGCTCCAACGCGTTCGTCGATGCCGTGATCGGCGGAGCGGATCTTCAGATCATCGCAGGTACCAGCGACATCATCCAGAGCCTGGTCGTCTCGAACAGCGCGATCGAGAGGTTCAACGTCGACGTCAATGCCGGCCCGGACGAGCGAGTGCAGGCACTTCGCGGAATGACGATCGGCGCAGGAGTGACCGGCTCGGCCGGCAATTCCGCGCTGCGCGTCGTGCTGACCCACGCAGGGCTTGACCCCGACCGCGACGTCAAGCTCGTTCCCCTCGCAGACACCACGACTGCAGTAGGAGCAGGCCTCGAGCAGGGTACCTACGATGCAACGTGGGCTGCTGCCGGTTCTGGCGAGGTTGCCGTGGCGAGAGGTACTGCCACCACGCTCATCTCGGTGCCGGCCGGCGAAGCACCGGCACTGGACGGCTACGTCTGCAATGTGGTTTTCGCCCCCACCCGCTTCATCGAGCAGAACCCCGAGCTCGTCGACCGCATCCGCGAGGCACTCGCCGAAACCACCCGGATGACGAAGCAAGAGCCGGAGAAGACGGGGCAGATCCTGAAGAACTCCATCTACTCCGGTATGGATCAGCAGGTGTTCGACCTCGCGTGGACCGAAGCCGTCAAGGCGTACTACGAGGGCAACCTGTTCACTCGAGAGGACTGGAACACCTTCGTCCGAATCTTCGATCCTCTCTCCGAACATGACTATTCCGAACTGGAATACGAGACAGTCGTCAACCCGGTGGCGCGCGGAGAGAACTGACGGAGCTCGAGTCAACGCCTACCCCGAGCTATACCTCTAGGAGCCTGATCATGTCGAAGTTAGCCCACCATGCAAGACGAGCCGCCGCGAAATCAGCTACCAGCCCCGCATCCGGGCCGATCTTTGAGGTACGCAACCTAGCGATAGGTTTCGACGAACGTGAAGACGTTCTCCACAATGTGACAATGCAGGTCGAACCTGGCGAGTTCGTCGTCCTGCTCGGACCGAGCGGATGCGGAAAGACCACCATCCTCAACCTCGCCGCCGGACTGCTGAGCCCGCGCAGCGGATACGTCCGTTTCGACGGCGCCGAGATCAACGGTGTCAACACCAATGTCGGCTACATGACTCAGGACGACACCCTCCTGCCCTGGATGTCCGTCCAAGCGAATGTCGGTCTGCCTCTGCGCATGCGAGGAGTGAGCAAGTCCGAAACCAAGGCGCAGGTCGAGCACTACCTCTCGCTTCTGGATCTCTCGGAAGCCGGAAGTCTGTTTCCGAGCCAGCTCAGTGGTGGCATGCGCCGCCGCGCACTCCTCGCACGAAGCATGATCTACGATCCCCGCCTGCTCCTGATGGACGAGCCGTTCGCGGCCCTCGACGCCCAGCTTCGCCACCAGATGCATGTCGAGCTACGACGAACAGTGAAGAAACTGAACCAAACGGTCGTCTTCGTCACTCACGATATCGCCGAGGCAGCAAAGCTGGCCGACCGAGTGCTGATCGTCGGCGGAGGGCGACCCGGCCGCTTGGTCGCCGAGTTCCAAGTTCCCTACGGTGACGACAGGGACCTCGAAACCATCGTCTACACAGACGAGTACGCCCGGTTCGAGCGCGAGTTGAATGAAGGGCTCCGTGGCGCGCGTGACCCGAACATGCCAGCCGTTTGAGCGTGACGAATCCATCGAGCATCAACCCCTGACGAAGACAGGTGAAATATTATGTCCACACAAGTCCTCAGCGCACCGGCGGGTCCGGCGTCCCCGTCGGTGAAGCGGCGCAGTACGGTCTCACACACTCGTAGGATGCACCGTGCGAAAATCGCCCTCGCACAGATCGCGATCATCGCATTCCTGGTCACTACCTGGGAGCTCGTCTCGGGTCGGCTGATCAACGACATCATGATCAGCGCGCCATCGAAGGTGTTCCCGCTCTTCTGGGAATGGCTGCTCGACGGAACCGTCTTCGACGCCGCTCTCCAGACGTTCAGCAACGCCGCCCTCGGTCTGGTGCTCGGTGGAACCGCCGGCATCGCGGTCGGAGTAATCCTGGGTCAGTCACGGCTATTGGGCGACACCTTCGAACCATTCATCACCGCGCTTTACACCATGCCGAAGTTCGCCCTGATCCCGCTCTTCATCATGTGGGTCGGAATCGGATCAGCACTGGGAATCCTCACCGCGTCGGTCGTCGCATTCTTTCTCATCTTCTTCAACACCTTCTTCGGCATCCGGGAAGTGAAGCAATCGCTGATCAGCTCCGTCCGCATCATGGGCGGATCGACCCTGGACGTACTGTGGCGCGTCCGGCTTCCCTCGGCGCTGGTGTGGGTCTTCGCAGGACTCAAGCTCGCGGTGCCGCAGGCGATCGTCGGAGTCGTCGTCGCCGAGATGCTCGCCGGCGACCAGGGCCTCGGTCACCTCGTCGCACGTAACGCGTCGTCGTTCAACTCCGCGGGCACGTACGCGGCGCTGATCGCGCTCCTGCTTGCCGGATTCCTGATCGACAGGGTCATGACCGCGCTGACGAAGAAGCCGCTCGAATGGAAGAACTCCGGCAGCGCGATGTGATGCCGAGTCAGCCGCGACGCCGCGTCGCCGAAAGCCCCAGCGCCGCGTCGGACCCGGTATCCCGGCACCGACAGGAAAAATCGCGGTCGGCTGCGACCCGACGAGACCGGTAGCGGTCCGGTCCGGTCCGCGTAGCCCAAGGGCTGTGCGATCTGAAGGTCGACGGCATCGACCGATGGAACTCAACGAGGCGTTCGCCCCCCTGGCGGTGTCGCGATTGACATCGTCACGACGAAGATACGGAAAAGAATGCTCAAGCAACATGAAGTCGCCGCAGACACCCTGGTCGGCAGTGCCGCTTATGCATTGGCGAGCTACGCCACTGCCACCCAGTACGAAACACTGCCCGGGGAGGTGGCCGATCGTGCGAAGCTCATCGTGTTCGACCAGCTCGCCTGCGGGTTCGTAGGCGCCGAGCTCCCGGCAGGCCGGATCATCGGACGCTACGTCGCCGATATGGGCGGCAAACCGCAGTCAGTGGTGCTCGGAGCACCCGACCGAAGTTCAGCGCCCCTAGCTGCCCTCGCCAACGGCACCTCCGGCCACGCCGATGAGTTCGACAGCGTCCATGCAACGTCGGACTTCCTCGGCACCGGTCATCCGGCCGCGATCATTGTCCCGGCGGCGGCTGCACTGGCCGAACGCCAGTTCTGCACCGGCCGCGATCTGGTGAACGCAGTGACCCTCGGTTACGACGTCGGCGCACGAGTCATCTCGGTGACAGGTGGCCTTGCGCCCATGATGGGCAACCATGGGATCGATCCGGGTTCACTGCATTCGCTGGGTGCGGCATTCGCATGTGCGCGGCTGCTCGGTTTGGACGAGAGCCGTCACCTGTTCGCCGCCGCTTTGGCGGTCCAGCAAAGCGTTGCGCTCAACGCGCCCTACGGGGAACGCAGGCACATGAGTAAAGCGTTCGTCACCGGCCAGGCGGCATACGCGGGCGTCACCGGCGCGGTGCTGGCGGCAACGGGTTTCGAGGCCAGCGATAACATTTTCGAGGCACCGGGCGGGATCATCGACACTTGGGCCGAACAGGGCCGTGAGGGACAGCTGGCGAAGGATCTCGGCGCCGACTATGCGGTGATGGGCGCGAATTTCAAGTTCTATTCCGCTGGCTACCCCATCCATTCCCCGGTTGAAGCCGCCCTCGGATTGAAGAGTGAGCACGGCTTCGAGCTCGACGACATCGAGCGGATCACCGTTCGTATGCCGTCTCATCCCGCCAGCGTTGTCGACAACCGGTCGATGCCGACCATCTGTCTACAGCACATGGTTGCGGCCGCTCTGGTCGCTGGCAACCTTGGATTCGACGAAGCACACTCGGCGACGTTGCTCAACGACCCGAAGGTGCTGCACCTGAAGTCGCTCGTCCACCTGATCCGCGACGCGGAATTCGATCGCGTTCAGCCGCAAGGGCGAGGCGCCGAAGTGACGATCGAGTTCGCCGGTGGCTCGGTTTCGCGCAGGGTCGAGCACCCCCGTGGGCATCGATTCAGGACCCCAGCCCCGACCTGGGACGATCTGCGGGCGAAATGGGAAGACCTGCTGGTACGTCGGGTCGGACAGAGTCGTTTCGATCAGTTCTTCCAGGCGTGCGCATCCCTCGAATCGGTAGACGACGTCAATGAGGTGAGTAGCCTGCTCGCTGTAGGACCTGTGTCGTGACGTCTACACAACCCGACCTGTCCAATCCAGCTGAATCCTCGTCCGGTGCCGCGTCGAAAGGAGCAGTACAGGTCGTCGACGGTGGGATGCTCACCCTTGTCGAGCTTGATTCGTTGGCGCTCGGCGGTGACTGGCTGCAGCACGCCCACGACCCCACTCCGTGGACCGTAGTCACCAGCACCAGCACCAGCACCAGCACCAGCACCGAACCGTTGATCTCGATGGACGGAGTTCTCGGGCGAGCTACGACCGGACAGGCGTGTCGACGTTCACAGGCATTGCGGACGAGGACATGACAGAACAGCGGAACGAACCCGCCCAGGATACAGAGGAATCCGGATGGCCGCTCGTACTGTCCGACCAAGGCTGCTTCTATGTCGGTGGCCGGTACAACGATGACACGGACACCATGACGGGCCAGGTATTCGTGCAATACCAGCGACCCGCGGACCTGCGTTACCCGTTTCCAGTGATAATGATTCATGGAGGCGGACAGACCGGCACCGGCTTCCTATCGACGCCCGATGGGCGACGTGGCTGGGCCGACAACTTCGTTGCGCACGGATTCGCCGTGTACGTCGTCGACGCGCCAGGCCGAGGTCGAGCCCAAGGTCACGACCAGGTGGGCGCAGTACGCCCGGCAACCGCGGTAGCGGGCCGGGTGTGCGCCGACGGGTCGGCACCGGCCTGGCCGCAGGCGCACCTGCACTCCCAGTGGCCAGGGGAAGGAAATCGAGGAGATCCGACCTTCGACCAGTTCTACGCGTCACAGGTATCGAGTTCGGTCGACGCAGCGTCGGTGGAGCGTGCCATGCGCGACGCCGGCGCCGCGTTGCTCGACAAGATCGGTCCCGCTGTTCTACTCACCCATTCCCTGGGCGCCCCCTTCGGTTGGCAGATCGGCGACGCACGTCCCGATTTAACACGCGCAATCGTGGCGATCGAACCGAACGGTCCGCCGGTCTACGATGTACGTTTCACTCCGGAGCCGGACTGGTTCGACGATGCTGATCTCGCCCGGCCATGGGGAGTAACGCGGGCGCCGATCACGTACTCGCCGCCTGCCGAATCGGCGGACGAGCTGTCGTTCGAGCGTCAGGAAAGGGCGGACGGACCCGGATTCGTGCGGTACTGGCGTCAGGCAGAGCCTGCGCGCAGGCTGCCGAATTTGGCTCGTCTCCGAATTCTGATCGTGTCCGGCGAGGCTTCGTATCACGCGCCGTACGACCACGCGACGTCGGCGTACTTCGCCCAAGCTGGTGTCGAGCACGATTTCATTCGACTCGCCGAGCGAGGTATTCACGGCAACGGGCACATGATGATGTTGGAGAAGAACAGCGCCGACATCGCGCGCTTACTCCGCGAGTGGATCCTCGCCACTTCTGCATAAGGTGCAGCGAGTAAGTGGGAGCAGTCGGGTTTACCCAATGATAGTCGGCGCAAGGTAATTGGCAGCTGAGACCGTCTGTGTTGGGGAAGGATCGGACAACGATTGTCAGTCGGTGCAATTGGCTATGACCGACCTCGGGGCTCTGGTCACACTCCTTGGCCGGGTGGATCAGTGCTTCACTGATCGTCGGAACAGCCATTTAACTTCTGGTCACGGTGCCCGCCCACTCTGGGCGGGCACCGATGAGTTAGTGGCAGCCTCTCCGAAGGGCTTGTGCGACATCGGCACGAGGCAGATCTCATGTCAACGAACAACTTTAGGAAACAGGTGACGCCGTCGGCGGCGATGATGGCGCTCGCTGAAAATTCGCCGAGTGTCATCAGCGATACGTCTGGAGGGGGATCGAGGAGCCAGTCGCGCCGGCCGGCGACAACGTCCGGCTGCTCGTCCCTGTCGTCGAGGGCACGAACAATCCGGCGGCAGCGTCCTCTACGGGCTACTAGTAACCCGGCCAAAGGATCGGCAAGATCACCGCCTACAGTCCGAATATTCACCCGTCCCGCAAAGCGACAGGAAGGGTGGCGAACAAGCACCGCTCAGGTTCCGACCAACCAGGTGCCTGCTTGATCCAGTCTGATGGAGGGTAATCCGTCATAATGAGGAACTGAGAACATCGCCGAGTAGGGCCTCTAGACGCATCTCGCCCTCTCGCGTCGCACCACCGATGGCGAGGAATCGCTCCACGTTCGCCAAGGACTCAGACGAGGCCATGAGACGTTGGAGTCTGAAGTTCTCTTGTCGCAGGCCATCCTCGATGGGCCCGTCTGCCAGGGCGATGACTTCCTTCGTGAGACGAACAGCCTCCGCAGGGCAGGAGGCAATGCGTCGCGCGGCGCTGGAGACGAAGTCGTCGATCTCCGTAGGCGGAAGTGCGCGGTTGAGGTAACCCCAGCGTTCGGCTGTCAGCGCATCCAGATCGAGCCCTCCCATGATGAGTTCAATCGCACGCGACCGTCCGACGAGGCGTGGAAGGTATTGCGATGCACCGCCGCCCGGAACGCTGCCGATGGGAACCGACATCGTGTTGAAGACGGCTTTGCCGATGGCGCCGAACTTCATGTCACATGCCATCACCATGGCCGCGCCGCCGCCGCTCGCTCGGCCTTCTACCTGTGCAATCGTGATCTTGTTCATCGTCCTCAGGCGCTCGCAGATTTCGTGCATGTGGTTGAGGCCGACCTCACCTACTGACGCGGGGATTTCTGGTGGCTGCATACGGTAGAGATTTGCGAAGTCGTTGTGAGTGATAAAGATGTCGGGATCCCGACTCTTCAAGACGACGACCAGCGCATCGGGGTCGGCCGAGACGTGCCGGGTAAATGTGTCGAGGTCTTCTACCAGGTGGCGTGTCAAGAGGTGCAACGGTGGGTTGTCCACAGTCGCGATGACTATTCGCCCCAGGTCCTCTACCGTCAACGTGGTGAATGAGTCGTACTGCGGGCGGGTCATGATGTTCCCTAGGGCTGTCGGGTGTGGGATCGGGTGCAGTGAGATGCCCAGAACGCCGGTCGCGTCGCACATTCTCGTGCGCGGTGGGGCAGGCAATGTGACGGTCAGGCTGTCGCGCGATACTAGAAGGTTCCGGTCACGCCCAATGACGTGCGGACCGCCGACTCGGCGGGGTACGGATATACGCTCGCTAAAATGCGTATCTCACTTGGGAGACAGTTCGATTCAGGGATGACCTGCCACAATCGCTCGATGAACCGGCGCATTGTCATTCCGAACTGCACAAGGATTTCCTCCTCGGTTGCGCCCCCGAATGGTGCCCACTTGCTGGCAAACTCGATGAGACACTCCGCATCGGTGTCGGAATGAATCCGTTGACGGTTGACTTCGATCCAGGCGGCGCGACGCCGTTGGCGCCACTGGCGATACTCACGAGAGTTCATGCGAATTCAATCCAATAATAGGGACAGCCGTAGCCTTGGAAGTGTGGGGATCCTCGCCGCAGCGAGGGAAATACGCAGAGTGCCAGACGCTCTCGACTGTCACATCAGGCCTCGTTGAGAACCTTCGTACCTGATACTCCGACCCCGTGGTAGGACGATCAGGTCGATGTCGATCGTGACGAAGGGGCAGAGGCGGCCAACGACGGGACAGGCAGTTTTGACGATGCATGGCAAGGAGCGCCTTGACAACAGTCCACGGTCGCGATGGTTTGTTCTACTGGGTCAGTCCCACAGTCCCTCGCCGTCGCCGTCGGATGGCACCGGACGGCGACGGCGTGCGAGCGCTGGGTCGATGAGGGTTCGCGGATTATGCCGAAGCCATCGTGCTGATGTCGATGACGAAGCGGTACTTGACATCACCCGCAGCGACGCGATCGTAGGCCCGATCGATCTCGTCGGCGCCGATCACCTCCACCTCGGCAGCGATTCCGTGGGTGGCGCAGAAATCGAGCATCTCCTGCGTCTCCTCGATTCCACCGACCAGCGTTCCCGCGATCGACCGGCGGTTGTGCAGCAGGGAGAACACGTCGAAGCTGATCGGACGCTTCGGGACACCGAGATTGACGAAAGTTCCGTCGAGCGCGAGCATCTGAAGGAAGGCGTCGTAGTCGAGGTTCGCCGGCACGGTCGACACGATCAGGTCGAAGGTGTCGGCATAGTCGGTGTAGACCGTCGGATCCGTCGTCAGCCGATAGGCATCGGCGCCGCGTCGCAGAGCGTCGGCTTCCTTGTCCATGGTCAGATCCAGCACGGTGGTGTGAGCACCGAGAGCCTTGGAGATCGACACACCGACGTGTCCGAGGCCGCCGAATCCCACGATCGCGACCCTGCTGCCGGGGCCGGCCTTCCAGTGGCGGAGGGGTGTGTACGTCGTGATTCCGGCGCACAGGAGGGGTGCCGCCTCGTGCAGCGGGAGACTGTCCGGGATCCGGAGAACGTACGCCTCGTCCACCACGATCTTCTCGCTGTATCCACCCTGGGTGACCTTCCCGTCGCGGCCGACGGCGTTGTAGGTCCGGATGTGTTCCACCCGGCAGTACGACTCGAGGCCCGCTTTGCAGTGGTCGCACTCGCGACACGAATCGACGAAACACCCGATCCCGACGCGGTCACCCACAGAGAATTTACTCACCTCTCCGCCGACGGCGGACACGGTTCCGGCAATCTCGTGTCCAGGGACGAGTGGATAATTCGTCTTGCCGAATTCGCTGCGCGCGCGGCTGACATCGGTGTGGCAGATGCCGGCGTACGCAATGTCGATCAGTACATCCGTCGGGCCGACGTCCCGTCTCTCGATCTTGGTCGCTTCGAACGGCGCACCGGGTGCAGCCGTGGAGCGGGCGTTGACAAGCATCACTTGACCTTTCTATTCGCCATCGCCGACCACTGTGTGGCCGAGGCGGATCGGATATGAATCTGTTCAGGTCGGTCAGAAGACGAAAACGCCTTTGCCTGCGTCCTGTTTGTCGAACTTCGTATACGCCTCTTCTGCTTGGTCCAAGGACCAGCGATCGCTGAACAGGTCGTCGACCGGCAGCCCGTGACGATCGATGAAATCGGCACACTCCAGCTGCTGAACGCTCGACAGCGACCAGGACGTCATGACGGTCAGCTGCCGTGAGAGGTTCTGCCGCACATCGAGTTCGACGGTGCCACCCAAACCCACCACACACAGACGACCCCACGGCGCCAGAGCCGCCACGGCCGACCTGGCTGCTGCGGTGGCACCGGAGGTCTCCACGACGGTCGGGGCGCCCACGCCGCGGGTCAGATCCTTGAGCGCCTGGACGGCGTCGACGGACCCGGCGTCGACGGTGTCGGCAGCGCCGAATCGAGTCGACTGCGCCAACCGCTTGGGTTCGAGGTCGACTGCGATGACGCGGGCACCGCGCGCCGCGGCGAGCATGGTCGCGGAGAGACCGACCGGTCCTTGCCCGAACACCACGACATCGGTGCCACCGATGTCGCCGAGTCGTTCCAGGGCGCCCCACGCGGTACCCGTCCCGCACCCGATGGCCGCGCCGGCCTCGAAGGAGAGGGAGTCGGGAAGCCTCAGCGCCGACCTGGCCGCAACCTGCATGAACGGGGAGTGGGCGCCGTGCGCGTTCTTGCCGTATACGAGGGGAGCGCTGGTGGTGCACATCTGCGTCCACCCGGATCGGCATGCGACACAGCGTCCGCAGCCCGCGTAGTGATGAATCATCACACGATCGCCGATGGCCACGCTGTCGTCGGCGCCCTGTCCCAGCTCCTCGACGATTCCGGCCGGCTCGTGGCCGCCGATGCAGACGTCCGTCGCGTCGGGCGTCGTGTCGGCGGTTGCACGGTAGTAGTGCAGATCGCTTCCGCACATACCCGATGCGGTTACCCGAATGACGATTTCACCCTCGCCCGGCTTCGGGTCTGGAAATGGGCGCAGTGAAACCCGCCGATCTCCGTCGAACACCAGACCCTGCATTACTACCTCCTGTTACAGATGATTTTACGGGTGCCGACTACCCTCAGATGGCCCCAGCCGAGCGCAGTCTCTCGATCTCCTCGGCCGACATACCCAGCTCCTCGAGCAGGATCTGGTCGGTGTCGGCACCCAGACCGGGAGCCCTGGTCGGCTCCACGATCGGTGAGTCGGAGAGGAACAATGGGCTGCCGAGTGTCATCCACGAGCCCTTGTCGTCGGACATCCGGCGCAGGACGCCACGCTCGGCGATGTGGGGATCCACCATCAATTCGGCAAGGTCGATGACGGGGGCGGTGGGGATGCCGGTGTTCTGCAACAGGTCGGCCACCTCTTGCTTGGTGTGTGTGCTCGTCCACCGTTCGACGATCATGTCGACGTCGTCGACGTGATCGCATCGGCCCCCCATCGAATCGAAGCGGGGATCCTTCGCCTCGGGGTCACCCATGATGTCGCACAGCCGATCCCAGTGCGTCTGAGTGGGGCACAGCACGGTCACCCAACCGTCGCGTGCCCGGTACGCGTTGTACGGCACGACGGCCATGCCGCCGTGACGGTTCCCGGTCCGCTCCGGCATCGAGTTCTCGCTGTGGGCCATGCCCGCGATGTTCGAGGTGAGCGACGGCAGGATCGCGTCCTGAAGCGCCACTTCCACGTGTTGGCCTCGACCGGTGTGCTCGCGCTGATAGAGCGCCGCGAGGACGCCGCCGACGAGATGGGCTCCTCCCATGAAGTCGACCACCGAGGGGCCGGTGCGAGTCGGGGGCCCTTCCATGAATCCGGTTGTGCTCATGACTGCCGTGCGGGCCTGGATGGTCAGGTCCATCGCGGGTTGTCCCGCGTAGGGCCCGAACGAGCCGAATCCGCTGCCGGAAGCGACGATCAGTTGTGGATTGATCTTCGCCAACTCTTCGTAGCCCAGGCCGTAACGGTCCATTGCGCCCGGCGCGAGATTCTGGATGAGAACGTCGGCGGTTTCGGCGAGTCGCCGAAGCACGGCCTGTCCGTCGGGGTTCTTCAGGTCCAACCGCATGGCGCGCTTCCCGGAGTTCAACATGCTGAACTGGACTGACGAGCCGTCCTCGGCGGCGGTGGCCAACCTGCGATAGGGGTCGCCTGCGGGCGCCTCGATCTTGATGACGTCCGCGCCGAGCCGCGCGAGCAACATCGAGCAGTAGGGCGCGAAATAGAACTGCCCGACGCAGATGACCTTCACACCGTTGAGTGCGGGCATACCCACCCCTTCGTGATCGTAATTACGGACAAAAGTTTGTTACTGCGAAACGATAGGCGTGCCCCAGGGAGGTGTCAATGAACGAAAATGGGGCCGAGGCGGCAGTGTCGCGACCTCGCGCCGGCGGTCGGGGCGAGCCCTTGACTCGTGACGGGCGCCACAGTTATCGTCAAATGGATTGTTATTAGGAACACTCGTACTTATATACGAACTCTGTATCGAGGTGCGGGGCCGCGGCGATTCGGCTTCACGTCGGATCGCCCCACCATCAAGGAGAAGACCGGATGTCGCTGCAAGAGCAGCCGGTGGGAGTGGATTCCCCCGCTTCGCCCCCGAGTACGAACAAGATGCGCAAGGTGGCCCTCGCGAGCTTCATGGGCACTGTCATCGAGTTCTACGACTTCATCATCTACGGCACCGCCGCGGCGTTGGTGTTCTCCGACGTGTTCTTCCCAGCCCTGGGGAATCAGGCCGGCACCGTCGTCTCGTTCGCCACGCTGGGTGTGGCGTTCGTGGCGCGACCGTTCGGGGCGATCTTCTTCGGACACTTCGGAGACCGGCTCGGGCGAAAGCGCACGCTGATCGCCACCATGCTGACCATGGGTGTTGCAACCGTTCTCATCGGTGTACTTCCCACTGCTGAAACGATCGGTGTCCTCGCACCGGTCTTCCTTATTCTCTTGCGCGTTGCGCAGGGGCTGGCAGCGGGCGGTGAATGGGCCGGTGCCGCGCTCTTCACCACGGAGAATGCGCCGAAGGACAAGCGTGGTTTCTGGGCGATGTTCACCAACCTGGGCGGCGCTGCCGCCAATATGCTGGCCGCAACGACCTTCCTGCTGACCAGTGTGTTCATGACCGACGAGACGTTCGTGTCCTACGGCTGGCGGATCCCCTTCCTGCTGAGCGCGCTCCTGGTGGTCTTCGGCCTCTATGTCCGCCTCAAGCTCGATGACACGCCGGTGTTCACCAAGCAGATCAAGGGCGAGGGAGCCAGCTCACTTCCGTTCGCGGACGCGTTCCGCAACCAGGGCAGGCAGATCCTGCTCGGCGCCGGCACACTGCTGATGGCCTTCGCTCTCAACTACATGGGCGCGTCCTACCTGACCAACTACGGCACCGCAACGCTCGATCTGGATCGCTCACAGGTCCTCGGAGCCGGCGTGTTCGGTGGTGTGATGCTCGGAATCGGCATCATCTCAGGCGGAACCCGTTCCGACCGCGTAGGCCGGAGAAGGATTCTGCTGGTCACGAACATTGTTGCGATCCCCTGGGCGCTGGTGCTGTTCCCGCTGCTCGACACGAAATCGCTGGCCGCGTTCTGGATCGGTCTTGCGGTGAGCTTCCTCGTTGCCGGTCATGCCTTCGGTGTCGCGGGGTCCTTCCTGTCGGAGCTGTTCCACACCAGGTACCGCTACACCGCCGCGGGTCTGTCCTACAGCCTCGCCGGAATCTTCGGTGGTGCACTTCCCCCACTGATCGCCGCGAGCGTCATCTCGACGTGGGGAGGTCTCGCCTTCGGCGTCCTACTGGCCGGCATCGGCCTGGTCTCCATCGCGTGCACGCTGAGGTTGAGGGAAACGCGGGACTTCGAGTTGGACGACATTCCGGACGCCCCACGAGCCGCCTGATCCGTCGGTGCTCGACCTGGTACGAGACTGTGCCGGTACCCGTACGGGTACCGGCACAGTGCTGGCCCCAATTCAGGAAGAGGTCTGATCGGCGATCGGCAACCAGATCAGCGGACTGCCTTCCTGCCTTTCCATCCGTGCTTCGCGTTCCAGTCGCACGAGGTGGGACATGGTTTCGCCCAGGGCGGCGCGGGCGCCGCGCGGATTCAGCGAATCGAATGGGCGCGCCCACTTCACCGCATTCGCGACGTCCCAGGCCGTGCGGTGACCGTCTGCGACCGCATTCCAGATTTCGTCCAACCGCGCGAGGTGGTGCACTTCCACGTCGCGTACTCGTCGATCGACGCCGGTGAAGGTCCACTCGTGCCCGGGTGCGGCCATGGCGTCGCCGAATGGTCCTAACCTCGTGAGTGAGGCACGGTAGTCGCCGAGGGGGTCCTCTCCTGATGTCGGGCGCTGTGAGATGTTGGCCGACACGCGGGGCAGCAGGTGGTCGCCGGTGAAGAGAATGTTCCGGCCGCGATCGTGAAACACCATGTGACCTGGTGTGTGTCCGGGTGTGTGCACCGCAAGAAGTTGGCCGTCGGTGTCGGGGACCGTGGCTCCGTCGACAAGTTCGCGGTCCGGCCACTGCGACGACATTTCGAGCATGAGCTGGTCACGGTCGGCGAGGAGATCGGCGGACCTGTTGGGAGGCACTCCGACACGATCGAGCCACGACGTGATTTCGGCGAGGCGCCGGCGACGGTCCGCGGTGGTGCGCGCTATCTGGGGGTATTCGGCGGGGTGAAGCGCAATCCACGCCCCGGTGGACCGGTGGACTCGTGCTGCCAGGCCGTAGTGGTCGGGATGGCCGTGAGTCACCACCACACCCGTCAGGTCGTCCAGCGTTCCACCCGCGCGCTCGAGTCCATCGGTGAACGCCGTCCAGCCCTCGTCGCTGTCCCACCCCAGATCGACTGCAACATAACCGCGATCGGACTGCAGTAGATAGGCGAAGGAATGCCGCAACGGACTCGGAAACGGCATGGCGATCTGCCACAGGCCGGGAGCGATCAACGAACATCCTGAGGCGTCGGAATCGCTCATCGGACGGTATTCCGCTCGGTGAGTGAACTTGCGACTGGTAGAAGACTATTCGACTGTGTTCGCCGGACCATAGTGACGATGACCTCTCCGATGGTGATGAACCAGTGATGTTGCGCGCAACAAGATGGCGACTGGAAACCGCCCCAGGGCAACGACACTGGGTGAGTGGTGCAGACGCTACGCCATGGCTGTCACGACGTCCACGGTAGGCGTGCGGGGTCAACGGGGCGTTCGGGCAGGGTGTTCGTGGACCGATGAGCCGAGTCGCTATTGACGGGGGTTGTGAGGCGGGATACATTTTAGTTCACAAATGGAGCCGATAGTTCGTATATACGCACGAATGTGTTTCGGCTGCACTAGGTGCCGCCGCGGGGCCGCAACCGCCCGCTGCGCTCACTACTTCGAAGGCATTGAGGAGTTCTCGCGTGACCGACTACCTCCCCCCTCCGGCGCAGGACTCTCCAGTTGCCGAGCGCCCGACGGGGGCCGCCGATCCTTCCACGGCCAAGACGAACAAGATGCCGAAGGTGGCGTTCGCCAGCTTCATGGGAACCGTCATCGAGTTCTACGACTTCGGCATCTTCGGTACAGCAGCTGCTCTGGTGTTCGCCCATGCCTTCTTTCCGGCCCTGGGAACCTACGCAGGAACGGTCGTGGCATTCGCGACTCTCGGCGTAGCGTTCGTAGCCCGCCCGTTCGGCAGCATCCTGTTCGGACACTTCGGGGACCGTCTCGGCCGCAAGCGCACACTCATCTCCACGATGTGCCTGATGGGTACCGCCACGGTCATCATCGGTCTGCTGCCCACCGCAGCGACCGCAGGGGTCGTCGCACCGATCCTGCTCATCGTGCTCCGCGTAGCCCAAGGGCTGGCCGCGGGCGGTGAATGGGCAGGCGCTGCACTGTTCACGTCCGAGAACGCTCCCAGCGACCGCCGCGGCTTCTGGTCGATGTTCACCAACCTCGGCGGAGCGGTGGCCAACATCCTCGCGCTGTCGACCTTTTTCGTGACCGGCCTCTTCATGAGCAACGAGGCATTCATCGCCTGGGGCTGGCGTGTTCCGTTCCTCCTCAGCATCGTTCTCGTCACAGTCGGCCTCTACGCCCGGTTCAAGCTCGAGGAGAGCCCGATCTTCGCGAACGAGGTCAAGCGGCGCGGGCGAAGCAGTCTCCCGTTCAAGGATGCCTTGGCCAACCAATGGAGGGAGATCCTCCTCGGTGCCGGGGCGCTCGTGTCATCGTTCGCCTTCGGCTACATCGGGATCGCGTATCTGATCAACTACGGAACCGCGACGCTGCACCTGAGCCAGCACGGGGTGCTCGCGGCCGGGATCTTCGGGAACGTCGTGAACGGTCTCGCGATGATTTCCGGTGCGATCCTGTCCGACAGAATCGGCCGTCGACCTGTTCTGCTGATCGTCAACATGATTGGCATACCCTGGGCGCTGGTCCTCTTCCCCCTGCTCGACACCGAGTCACCGGTCGCGTTCTGGATCGGCATCACCGTGAGCTTCCTCATCGCCGGCCACGGCTGGGGAGTCTGCGGGTCGTTCCTCTCCGAGCTGTTTCACACGCGCTACCGCTTCACCGCCGCCGGTCTCGCCTACAGCCTCGCTGCCATCCTCGGTGGTGGCGTCCCGCCGCTGGTCGCAGCAAGCATCATCGGCAGCCACGGCGGCTTCGTCTTCGGGATCTTCCTGGCGGGCTACTGCCTGGTGGGCCTTGCGTGCACCGTCGTCCTTCGAGAAACCCGCAGCAGGGCACTGGACGAACTCCCTCCCGACATCGGATTCGCACGAGCCGACAACAACTAGACAACTACATCGGAGTGGTCCCATGAGCCTGACGATCAGAGCATTCTCTGTCGGCCGAGTATTCGGCCTCCCGAAGCCCTCGTTCACCTATCTGCGGGGATGGGGCGACACCATGGACCTCCCGCTCATCATGTTCGTGATCGAAGGCGGGGACGCGCCCGTGGTCGTCGACACCGGGGCCGACCTCAGCCGAGCCTGGGACACCCACCGCATCAAGATGGAACAAACTGTCGAGGAACGACCGGAGGTGGCGCTGCGGTCCGCCGGCATCGATCCGGACGACGTGCGCCTCGTCGTCAACACACACCTGCATTGGGATCACAGCTCGAACAACCATCTGTTCCCCAACGCACGCGTCGTCGTCCAGCAACGTGAACTCGACTTCGCCCGACAGCCCGTGCCCTGGCACTGTCGGCAATTCGAAGCACTGCCAGATATGGACCCCGCCTGGCAGCGAGCCGAGGACAAGATCGTTCCCGTCGACGGTGACACCGAGTTGGCTCCGGGAATCACACTGGTCGCGTTGCCAGGGCACACGCCAGGCTCGCAGGGCGTTCTCGTCGAGGCAGACACCACCCGCTACCTCATCGCCGGCGACTGCGTCTACCTGTACGACAACTGGGAGGGCGACGCCGAAGCCGACCACATTCCCGTCGGACTCTTCACCGATCTCGTCGCCTATCACGAGAGTCTGCTGAAGATCGAAGCCCTTGACTGCGAGGTCATCCCGAGCCATGACTTCCGTGTCCTCGAACGGTCGATTTTCAAGTGATCCCGCCGATTCTCGAGGGCGCCGAACCCCGGCTCCCTGCTGAACATCATCGCCTCACTCCGGAAGGAACCCAGTGACACGAGAAGCCGTCGTCGTCTCCACGGCACGAACCCCGATCGGCAAGGCCTACCGCGGCGCCTTCAACAACACCCAGCCGCAGCACCTCGCCGCCCACGCGATCACCGCCGCGGTCGAGCGGGCCTCGATCGACCCTGCCGAGATCGACGACGTCGTCCTCGGCTGCGCCATGCAGGAAGGCGCCTCCGGACTCAACATCGCCCGCCAGGCGTCGCTGCGCGCCTCGCTGCCGGTCACCGTGCCGGGTATGACCATCGACCGCCAGTGCGCATCCGGGCTGATGGCAATCGCCACCGCCGCGAAACAGATCATTGCCGACGGCATGACCGTCACGGTCGGCGGCGGCGTCGAATCGATTTCGCTGGTGCAGAATGATCACGCGAACCGCTACCGGGCCCGTGACCCGTGGCTGGTGGAGAACCTGCCGCAGACGTACATGCCGATGCTCGAGACGGCCGAGATCGTCGCCGAACGCTACGGCGTCTCCCGCGATCGCCAGGACGCCTTCGCGCTTCTGTCCCAGCACCGCACCGCCGCCGCTCAGCAGGCGGGGCTGTTCGATGCCGAGATCGTTCCCCTCACCACCACCAAGGCGGTCACCGACCGCTCCACCGGGGAGGCCGGCGTCGAGACGGTCACCGTGACCCAGGACGAAGGCAACCGCCCACAGACCGATCTCGCCGGACTCGCCGGGCTGCGCACCGTCCTCGAGAACGGGCACGTCACCGAGAAGGCCACCGTCACCGCAGGCAACGCCTCCCAGCTCTCCGACGGCGCCTCGGCCGCCGTGCTCATGGAAGGCCGGGAGGCGGCCCGCCGCGGCCTCGATGTCCTCGGCACCTACCGAGGGATGGCCGTCGCCGGCAGCCACCCGGACGAGATGGGCATCGGCCCCGTCCACGCCATCCCGAAACTGCTCCGCCAACACGACCTGAAGATCGACGACATCGACCTGTGGGAACTCAACGAAGCCTTCGCCTCCCAGGCGGTGTACTGCCGCGACCACCTCGGCATCGACCCCGATCGCTACAACGTCAACGGCGGCGCCATCTCCATCGGCCACCCCTACGGCATGAGCGGCGCCCGCCTCGTCGGACACGCACTACTCGAAGGGCGTCGCCGCGGAGCCCGATACGTCGTGGTCACCATGTGCATCGGCGGCGGCATGGGCGCCGCTGGGCTATTCGAAATCTGAACCACATGAACACCATGTGAAGCGTGCGCCGATCATCTCGGGGTGCTCGGAGGGCCGACTTCAACGGGTGATGGTGACGGCATCGGAAACGTCGCGATGTATGCGCACGCCGGTCTCGGCCAACGGACGACCGGCACCGCCCCACCGTGACGCGACGACCTCGGCCACGATCGATACCGCCGTTTCCTCGGGTGTGCGTGCGCCCAGATCCAAACCGATCGGACTGCGCAGCCGCGACAGTACGGTGTCGGTCAGGCCCGCTTGCCGCAGCCGCCGCAGCCGATCGGTATGAGTGCTTCGCGATCCCATCGCACCGACATAACCGACCCGGGGCAGCCGCAACGCGATGTCGAGGACCGGAACATCGAACCTCGGGTCGTGGGTGAGCACACAGATCACCGTGGTGGCATCGATCGCACCGTCGTCGGCTTGGGCCGCGAGGTAGCGGTGGGGCCACTCCACGACGACTTCGTCGGCGGCGGGGAACCGGGCGGGAGTCGCGAAGACCGGGCGGGCATCGCACACGGTGACCCGATAACCCAGCAGCGATCCTTGCTGTGCCAGGGCGGCGGCGAAGTCGACCGCACCGAAGATCAGCATCCGCGGCGGCGGCGCATGGCTGGCGACGAAGACCTCCATCCCGTCGCCTTGCCGCTCTCCCTCCGGCCCGTACGAGAGCACGGTGCTGCGGCCGACAGCGAGCAGACCACGCGCGTCGTCGCGCACCGCAGCGTCGGTGCGCGCCGATCCGAGCGTGCCGGCAACCGTGTCGTTCTCGATCACCAGCCTGGCCCCGACCCGGTTGTCGTCGGGGTGGGCGATGATGGTTGCCACCGCGGTCGGTCGGTGAGCGGCAAGGTTGTCGGCCACGGTCTGAAGCTGAGGAAAGGTGCGCTGCGACACCGCCTCGACGAAGATGTCGAGCTCCCCGCCACAGGTGAGGCCGACGTCGAACGAGTCATCGCTGCTGACGCCGTAGCGCCGCAGTGTCGGTCGCTGAGTGTCGGCGACTTCGCGCGCGAGTTCGTACACCGCCGCCTCGACGCAGCCTCCCGACACAGATCCTGCGACCACGCCGTCCGGGGCCACGGTCATCGTGGCGCCCGGCAGCCGTGGCGCCGACCTCAGAGTTCGCACCACGGTGGCGACACCCGCCGTGCCGCCTGCCCGCCAGACCGCCATCACATCCGCCAGCACTTCACGCATGCGGACCTCCCCGCCGACGAGCCGTCACAACAGTGTGTCCAGGGTGATGGGAAGGCTGGTAACCCGTTTTCCGGTCGCGTTGAACACTGCGTTCGCAACTGCTGCGGGCACGCCGACTATCACCACCTCGGCGAGCCCCTTCACTCCGAGCGGGTCGGCGATCATGTCCTCGGCGGGCAGGAATTCCGCGTCGAGGGCGGTGATGTCGGCGTTGACGGGGACCAGGTAGTCGGCCAGGTTGGCGTTGACGATCTTACCGTCGCGGTAGTCGAGGTGCGTGCCTTCCAGCAACGCCATCCCGATCCCGCCGACCATGCCGCCGATGGCTTGGCTATGGGCGAGTTTCGGGTTGATGATCCGCCCGGAGTCGTAGCAGGCGTGCATACGCCGGACCCGGACCGTGCCGAGCAGTTCGTCGACGACGACCTCGGCGAACACCGCACCGTAGGCCCACATCGAATACCGTTCGGCGGCGTCGCCGGCATCCCAGTCCTGCTGGGAATCCAGGGTGTTCCAGCCGCGGCGCCGCAGCAGGTCCTGGTACGTCTCGCCGCGGGCCTGGTCATCTGTCTGGAACATGCGGCCGTCGGCGACACCGACCTGGTCCGGGCGCAGACCGTTCAGCGGGGAACCTGGATCGACGACGGAGGTACGAATGAACCTGTCACGCAGCATGTTTCCCGCGATGTGCACGGCCGACCCGACGCTGGCCATCGTCATCGAGCCACCGTGCAGGGGCGCGGGAGGGAAGGTGCTGTCGCCGAGCACGAATCGCACCCGTGACATCGGCACGCCCAGTGCGTCGGCGGCCACCTGGGTCATGGACGTGTACGTACCCGGCCCCATGTCGATCGTGGCGCTGCGGACCTCGAAGGTGCCGTCGGCGTTGGCCTGAGCCACCGCGGAGGAGTCGGCGGTCAGTGTGTGATAGGCCGCAGCCGCGGTGCCGTATCCGATCAGGAGGTTGCCCTCGCGCCTGACTCCGGGCACCTGATTGCGACGCGACCAGCCGAAGACGTCGGCGCCGCGGCGAAAGCACTCGGTGACCCGCCGGGTGGAGAAGGGCAGTCCTTCGGACTGGTCGACCACCGGTTCGTTGCGCAACCGCAAGTCGATGGGATCCATGCCGAGCCGGTGCGCCAGGTCGTCCATCGCGCACTCCATGGAGTACGCGCCGGTGACGGTCCCCGGTCCCCGCATGGGCGCGGCCGGGTTGATGTCGAGCGGCACCAGGCGCGCGGTGGAGCGCATGTTGGGAGAGTTGTACATGAACCGCGCGTACGGCGCGTTGCCTTCCAGATACTGGTCGTAGCGCGAGGTCTCGATGGACACCTCGTGGATGATCGAGGTGATCGTTCCCGCCCGGTCGGCGCCGACGGCCAGGCGCTGGCTGCTGGCCGGGCGGAACCCGACCACGCTGTAGAGCTGTTTGCGAGTCAGGACCAGCTTGACCGGGCGAGCGAGTGTGCGTGCGGCGAAACACGTGATGAGTTCATGCGGCCACACCTTGAGCGCGTTGCCGAACGCGCCGCCGACGAACGGGCAGATCACCCGCACATTCTCGACCGGGATGCCGAAGGCCTTGGCCAAGCTCGCCTGCGACTGCGGAACGCCCTGCACCTTGTCGCGCACGGTGAGCCGATCGCCGTCCCACCGGGCGACGGTCGCGGGTAATTCGATGGGGTTGTGATTGTTGCGCGCGATGTCGTAATGCAGATCGCTGACCACTGCCGCCGACGCGAGGGCGCCTTCAGGGTCGCCTCGGCTGTAGTCGGGGGTGCGGGTGTTGGGTTCGGCCGGCGCCGTGGGGTCGTGCATGTCGGTGATCTGCGGTGCCTCGGTGTAGCGCGCGGTGACTAACCTTGCGCCGTGGATCGCGGCTTCCGATGTGGAGGCGAGGACCACTGCGATCGGCTGTCCGTAGGAGCGCACCTGCTTCGGGTCGAACGGCAGCGTGACGCCGGTGAAGTCGGTGATCACCTCCAGCACGCCGGAATGCTGTTGTGCAGCACTGGTATCTATGGAGTCGACCGTGCCGCGCGCGACCGTGCTGTCCACGAGTACGGCGTAGACCAGGCCGGGTTCGATATTGTCGGCGGTGTAGGTGGCCTTGCCGGTGACCTTGAGTGGTCCGTCGACGCGGGAGATGGGCCGGCCGCTCGCGAGGGTCATGGCAGTGCTCCGATGGTCGAGAGCTGACGTTGGACGGTCCGCGTGATCAATTCGACTTTGAAACCGTTCTCCGACAATGGTTGCGCACCGTCGGCTGCGGTGGCGGCCGCGGTGCGCCACAGTTCGGCGCTCGGCGCCTGCCCGACGAGAGCGCGCTCCACCGACGGCAGCCGCCACGGCACGGTACCGACCCCACCGACGGCAACCCGCGCGGTGCGGATCCTGCCGCCGGCGATGTCGAGGGCAACCGCCGCCGAGGTCAGCGCGAATTCGTACGACTCGCGGTCGCGGACCTTGAGGTAGCCGGACCGGCGTGCTTCCGGACCGACGGTGACCTCGACGGCGGTGATCAGTTCGCCCGGGCGCAGCGTGTTCTCGCGGTCCGGCGTCGTACCCGGCCGAAGATAGAACTCGCTGAGCGGAATTCGACGTTCCCCGTTGCTGTCTCGCGCGATGACGGTCGCGTCGAGGGCGGTCAGAGCCACTGCGACATCCGAGGCGTGGGTGGCGGCACAGCTGTCGCTGGTGCCCAGGATCGCATGGGTGCGGTTGCGGCCCCCGATCGCCGCGCACCCCGCGCCCGGTGTGCGGCGGTTACAGGCCGCGGTGACGTCGCGGAAATACAGGCACCGGGTCCGTTGCAGGAGATTGCCGCCGATGGACGCACTGTTTCGCAGCTGAGCTGACGCACTCAGTTCCAGAGCCTGCACGATCATCGGGAACTGTTCGCGCACCCCGGGATGTGCGGCGATCTCCGCCATCCGTACCAGCGAACCCACACGCAACCGGCCGGGTTGCACATCGATGTCGCGGTAGGGCAGCGCATTGATGTCGACGACCGCCTCGGGTCGCTCCACGGTTTCGCGCATGAGGTCGACCAGGGTGGTGCCGCCGGCGACGTAGCGTGCGCCCGACGCGGCGGCGCTGAGCGCGGCTTGCTCGTCGGAAGCCTTGCTGAATCGGAAGGGGAACATGCGGTCAGCTCTCCTTGGCGGCGGTGCCGATTGCGGCCGCGATGTTGGTGTAGGCCCCGCAGCGGCAGATGTTGCCGCTCATCCATTCCCGGATCTCGGCCGGTGATCCGGTGTGGCCCTCGCGGATGCAGCCGAGGCCGGACATGATCTGGCCCGGGGTGCAGGCGCCGCACTGGAAGGCGTCTTCGTCGATGAACGCCTGCTGCAACGGATGCAGTCGGTCGCCGTCCGCGACTCCCTCGATGGTGGTGATCTCGGCGCCGTCGTGCATCACCGCCAACGTCAGACAGGAGTTGACGCGCTGCCCACCCACGAGGATGGTGCAGGCACCGCACGCACCCTGATCGCAGCCCTTCTTCGTACCGGTCAGCTCGGCGCGCTCACGCAGCATGTCCAGCAGCGACGTGCGGTTGTCGACGGCCAGTTCACGTTCTTCGCCGTTGATCCGCATCCGCACCACCGATGTCTGTGCCTCGCTCGCCGCGTTCTCGGAGTCACCGCAGGCGGCGAGCAGCGGTGCCGCCACTACCGCACCACCGACCGCCAGCGAGGATCCGACGAAGGTCCTGCGATTGATTTCCTTCCGCCAGGGGGCGTTGCTACCGTCCAGCGCGCTCATAGGCGTTACCTCCTCGATTCGGGACAACTCACCGGCGGGCTTCGAAAATCTCTTTGAAGACCGGCATCGCGGTGAACACATACGGCCAGCCCGCGTAGAACGCGACCTGGGTGAGCACCTCGGAGGCCTGGTCCTGGGTCAGGCCGCTGTCCATCGCGCGGGTCAGGTGCGAGCGGATCTGCCCGGTGAGACCGGTCGCGACGAGCGCGCTGACCGTGACCAGGCTGCGGTCGCGGGGCGCCAGACCGGGGCGCAGCCACACATCCTGGAACAGCACGTCCGTGGTGAACCCGAGCACGCCGGGTGCCACCCGGCCGAAATCGCCGTCGACCCGGTTGCGGCGTGCGGTCTCCCACTCCTGGTCGACCGGCAGGAGTTCGGGTGAGACGTCCGGCAGCTGCGCGGCGTCGATACCGCGGGCATCGAAGACGGGTTCGGCGGCTTCGACGGCACTCATCGCGTTGGGCCAACCCGAGTAGAAGGCCAGGTGGGTGATGATCTCCGATACCTCGGCCGGGGTGACGCCGTTGTCGAGCGCTCGGTCGAGGTAGAAGGGAAGTTCCACGCTCTGGTTGCGGGCGATCAGGGCAGCGAGGGTCACGATGCTGCGGTCGCGGGCGGACAGCTCGGTCCGCTGCCACAGCTGGTCTTCGAGGACTTCGTCGCCGTAGCGTTGCAGCGCCGGGGAGACCGAATCGACAGACTCCACCTTCGCCGCGGGTGAAGGCGAGGACTCAGGGTTGTTCTCCGAGCATGCGGTGGCCAGCACCGACAGCGACACGATCGTTGCCGGGACAGCGAACCATCTGGTCAGTTTCATCAGAAGTTGCTTCTCTCAGAGGTAGTACTGTTCGGGGCCGACTTGCTCCATCCAGGTGACACGGCTGCCGTCGACTGCCTCGGCCACGGCGATATGCGTCATCGCGTCCACGGCGGTCGCCCCGTGCCAGTGCTTGACGTCCGGCGGAATCGTCACCACGTCGCCAACCGTCATCACCTGCTTGGGGCCGCCCCATTCCTGCACCCACCCGGTACCCTCGGTCACGATCAACGTCTGACCTGCGGGATGGGTGTGCCAGGCGGTCCGGGCGTGCGGCTCGAAACTGACCTCACCGCCCGAGGCTTCGAGGTGATCGGTGGCGCCGAACAGCGACCTGCTCTGCACCTGACCGGTGAAATTCTCCGGCGAACCGGGAGCCGCAGGCCGGGAAATCTCGGGGGAGACCCCGATCCGAGGGCTTCCGGCGTGGGCGGGCGCCGCGATGATCACGGCGCCCAGCACAGCTGACGTCGACAGCAGGGCGGCCTTGGAGGACAAACGCACGATGTATCGCCTTTCGCAAAGGGGAGTTCGGCTACTTGCCGTCGAGTTGCTTGTCGGCGAGGAATTTCGAGACTTCGTCGGCGATTTGGGTGTTGTTGAGGTCGGAGAACGGGAAGTGGGTGTTGCCGGTGATGCCGATCTCGGGCAGGTGGACGACGGTGGCGTCGCCGCCGTGGCGGTTGACTGCATCGGCCCACAGCCGTGCCATCTCGAGCCGGGCCCGCCAGCTGTCCTGATTCGGCTGATCGGTGGGCTCGCTGGGGATGTTGTCGCCGTAGTAGATGACGATCGGAATCTTCGTCAGCGCGGTGAACTGGTCCATCGGAACGGTTTCCGGGCTGAGGGTGTCGAAACCGTTCGGGATCGGTTGTGGTGCTTCCCCTTCGGGGAAGACGAACCCGCTCCCGGGCTCGAACGCGACGATACCCTTCACGCCGGGATTCTTCATCGCGGTCTGCCAGCCGGGCCCGCCACCTTGGGAGTGGGTGAAGAGGATCCCTTCGCCGATCCGGTCGAACAGGGCTGACAAGCTGTCGGAGATGACCCCGGCGTCGAAGGGACCGGTGTTGGGTGTCATCGAACGGTAGAACTGGTCCAGGGCCGCGGGGTCGCTCGAGAACTGCACCCCGGGGAACATGTCCGGCCAGGTCCCGAGGCGGAACTGGTTGAACCACAGTTGCTCGTCCGGGGTCGGGGTGATGGTGGTGCCGACCATGCCGCGGCCCGCGTCACCGCGCCGCGGCTGGTCGACGAGGTAGGTGGAGAACTGTTTGCGCAGGAACAGGTTTTGGAAACCTTCCCGGCCATCGGCGGTGGTCTCCCAGGTCTTGGAGAACTGGCCGGCGCCGTGCAGCATCACGATCGGCAGGTTCCGGGCGTCTTCGGGCACCTGGTAGTGGGTGTAGGCGTGGTCGCCGCGGTAGGTCTGTCCCTGTGGATCGGCGGGACGGCGAGGATCGAACTGACCGGGCGCGGTTGTCATGGTGCCGCCGACGGTGAAGCTGCCCTGCTCGGCGATGGTGAGTCCGGTAGCAGGTGAGTCACTTCCGCTGTCGCCGGAACTGCAGGCGGTGAGCGCAGCGGCGACGGCCACCGCGAGGGCGGCCATCCGTGTCCGCGTGCCGATCGTTGTGGTGTGCATATCGTCCGTTCTCCCGACTAGAGCGTGTTCTGCGAAATATTGGCGGGTCGACGTCTCCCGGTGGTGCGTGCCGGCGAGATATCCGATGCCCCGGGGCCTGCGGTCGACGGGGCCGCTGGGCGAGATCGGACCTCGCGGAAGACATCCCGAATCCCTGTCCCGCACCCCGGGGAGGTGTCACACCACGCATGCCGCATGACGATAGAGAAACTGTCGATGCGTTCTGTGTGAAAAGATGTGAGCTTCCTATGAAGTGCCCGAGAACCAGTCCACCCAGTGCGGTGCGGGTGCTCTGGATCGCCGTCAGCCGAGCTGGCCGGCGGGGCGGAGCAGGATCTCGTTGATGGCCAGGTGACGGGGTCGGGCGAGGGTGAAGGCGATGACCTCGGCGATCTCCTCGGGCTTGACCGTCGCCGCGTCGTAGCCCTGCTGCACGGCCTGCCTGGTGGCCTCGTGGGTGATGTGGGTGGGCAGCTCGGTGTCGACGACACCCGGTTCGATCAGCGTGACGCGGACGTCGGGCAGCAGCTCCTGGCGGAGGGATTCGGACCATCCGTTGACGCCCCACTTGGTGGCTGCGTAGACCCCGTTGGTTGCCCTGGCCGTGCGTCCGGCGACGGAGGAGATGTTGATGAGGTCGCCGCCGCCGTCCCTGAGCTGGTCGAGGAAGACCTCGGTGGCGGTGATCGCGCCGAGCAGGTTGACCTCGATCATGTTGCGGTAGTCGGCGCGCTGTTCGGAGGAGAACGGGCCCAGGAGCATGGTTCCGGCGTTGTTGACCAGCACGTCGGCCCCGCCGAGCTCGTCCTGCACCCGCTGGGCTGCGGCCACGAGTGCGTCGCGGTCGGTCACGTCGGCCTGGATCGCGATCGCCCCGTCACCGAGCTCGGCGGCGAGAGCCTCGATGCGGCCGAGGCGGCGTGCCAGGAGCGCGACGCGGTAACCGTCGGCATGGAGGGCGCGTGCGGTGGCCGCGCCGATCCCGGACGATGCGCCGGTGATGACCGCAACACGGGGAAGATTCTGGGAGTCAGTCATGTGATTGGGTTTCCTTCTGATTGGTCGGAGGGATCTCGCAGTGGCAGCGACCCGACATATGGAGCGATGCTCGCCCTGCTGCCTTTCCAGCACACCATGGTGACGCCGAATGCGGGAGTAACCGGCTATCGGTGTACTGGTATTACTCCTTACCGCCGTCGGTCGGGCGTGACGTACGCGAGCGGGCGCGTTGTCCGTGCCGCTTTCTCAGACGAGGTTGTTGGCGCTGAGCCACGTGTCGAGGTCCGGGGCCGCTTCTGCGACGGTCTCGCCCTGAATGGCCAGCCCGTCACGGACCTCGCTGTCGGGAAGGGCATCGCGGTAGTCGTCGTCGATGCCGCTCATGCCGCTGACGGCGTAGGTGACGAACGGCAGGATCGTCTTCCCTGCGAGGTCGAGGCCTTCGATGAAGGTGGACATGATCATCGGGGTGCGCATGTTCCACACGGGGCTGCCCAGGAGCACGATGTCGTAGCCGCTGACATCGGGAAGCGGATTCGCGATCGCGGGTCGGGCGTCGTCTCGTTGCTCTCGGCGGTTGCGCTCGACCGTCGGGTCGTACGCATCCGGATAGGGGTCGGCGGCGTCGATTTCGTAGGTGACACAGTCGATCCGGTCGGAGATCATCCCAGCGAGGACTTCGGTGTTGCCGACCTCCAGGTCCCGACGGCCCCGGTAGTAGTAGTTCTCGCCGGCGCGGGAGAAGTAGACGAGTAGCACTCGCGTGCCGGGGGCGGTGGTTCTCTCGGGATCGGGTGTCCTCGGGGTTCGCTCTCCGGTGGCCGGGCTCTCTTGCGGGCGCTGCTCGGTGGTGCAGCCGGTGAGGACCGCGGCAACGGCCGTGATCCCGGTGAGCCCCGCGGTCAGGAGTGTTCTGCGGCTGAGGGATTCGTTCATGATGCTGTCAGGTGCGGGTCGGCGGCGGCGCTCACGATGCTGCATCGGTGCTGCGGCTGAGTTGCTCGAACCGATCGACGTCGCGGGCAGCGTCGTCGGCGGCTGCACGAAAACCGCCGAGCGCGTCGCTACCGAGAACGAGCAACTTCGGTGGTTCGGCATCCTCGGCGGCCTGCAGGATCGCGGCCGCCGCTTTCTCCGGTGCGCCACGCTGCGGGCTGAGCGCCGAGTCGCCTGTCCGTCCGAGTATCTGGTCGTACGCCTCGATCTGGACGCTGGACCGGTCGGCGGAGCGTCCGCGGAAGTCGGTGCGGAACGATCCGGGTTCGACGACCATCACGCGGAGCCCCAACGGCTCGACCTCCTTGCGGAGCGACCCGGACAGTCCCTCGAGGCCTGCCTTCGCGGCGGAGTAGTAGCCACCGCCTGGAATGGTGATGCGCGCGCCCACCGAAGAAATGTTGACGATCAGGCCGTTCCCGCGGCGGCGCATACCGGGCAGGGCCGCCTTGATCAGCGCAACGGGACCGAAGAAGTTCGTCGCGAACAGGCGAGCCACAGCCTCGTCCTCGCCTTCCTCGACCGCGGCGGTGTACCCGTAACCGGCGTTGTTCACCAGCACGTCGATACCGGTCCAGCGCTCCTCGACCCTCGCTACGGTGGCATCGATGGAGGACGAGTCGGTGACGTCCAGAGACGTGATCAACGCGGTTTCCGGATAAGCCGTCCGGAGGTCGTCGAGGGCGTCCGTGTTCCTCGCGGTTGCGACGACCTGATGCCCGGCAGCGAGGACACGCTCGGCGAGCGCGCGGCCGAGTCCGCTCGATGCTCCGGTGATCAACCACGTCGTCATTCGTCGTCCTTCTCGATGGCGAAGTCGGTGGTGGCACTGACGTGCGCCCACTCGTCGATTTCGTCGATGCGTCCCTGGAGCTCCTCGCGGACGATCTGAATGGCGTCGGTCCCGAGCAGCAGGCGGAACGGGGCGTCCGTGCCTTCGACGGTGGCGACGATGACCTGCGCCGCGCGATCGGGGTCACCCTGCTGGGTGCCGTGGGTGTGGTCGTTCTCCTTGCGGCGCTTTCCAGCGGTGTCGGCGTAGTCGTCGATCACGGTGCTGGACTGGTTCAGGGAGCGACCGGAGAAGTCGGTCCGGAACGCGCCCGGCTCGAGCACCATCACCCGGATCCCGAGCGGCGCGACCTCGCGGTTCAACGCGTCGGACATGCCCTCCAACGCTGCCTTCGTCGCGGTGTAGTAGCCGGAGGCGGGGTTCGATCGGGGCGCGCCGATCGAGGAGACGTTCACGATGGTGCCCGACCTGCGGGAACGCATCTGCGGCAGCACCTGCTTGATCAGATCGACGGGGCCGAAGAAATTCGTGGCGAACAGCTCGTCCACCTCGTCCACAGCTGCTTCCTCGACCGCGGCCCGGTACCCGTGCCCGGCGTTGTTCACCAGCACATCGACGCCCCCGAACCGGTCGGTCCCGGCGCTGACCGCGGCGACTACCTGGGCGTGGTCGGTGACGTCCAGCGGCACCGCCAGCGCATTGTTCGGGTGCGCGGCGACGAGGTCCTGTACGTGGTCGGCGTTGCGGGCGGTGATCACCGCGTTGTCGCCGTGCTCGAGGACGGCCCGTGCCAGTGCGGCTCCCAGGCCGCTCGAAGCCCCCGTGATGAACCAGGTGGTCATGTTCGTCTCCTTTGTCGTGCGTAGTGCGTCCGGCGATCGCGCCGGGCCGCCGGGCAAGGAGGCTGTCCGGGCGCGGAAGCAGAAGCCGTATGCCCATTCCATCGCACCGTGCGCGCGCGTGGGAGTCACGTCTTATCCGTGTACTGGCAGTTCCTCCCACAGCACGGCCGCTGACGTTAGCGTTGAAGATATGGATCATCGAGCAGAAGTGGCCGAGTTCCTGCGGACCCGCAGGGACCGGATCACGCCGGACCAGGCGGGCATCATCGGCGGGGGACGCCGCCGCGTGCCCGGGCTGCGCCGCGAAGAGGTCGCCATGCTCGCCGGGGTCAGTGTCGAGTACTACGCGCGGATGGAACGCGGCGACCTCACCGGCGTCTCCCCCGAAATACTCGACAGCATCGCCAGAGCTCTCCAGTTCGACGACGCCGAGTGCGACCACCTGGCGGATCTCGCCCGAGCCGCCGGTCCACCGCCGCCGCGGCGACGCAAACGACCCGCCGAGCAGACCGTCAAGCCCACGTTGCAGCGGTTCCTGGACGCCGTGACCGGCGCGCCGATGTGGGTGCGGGATCGGCGTATGGACTTCATCGCCGCCAACCCACTGGGGCGGGCGCTCTACGCGCCCATGCTGGAAGATCCGGCGAACCGAGGGAATACGGCCCGGTTCACGTTCCTCAATCCCGCCGCGCAGATCTTCTTCCCGGACTGGGAACAGAACGCCGATAACATCGTCGCGACCCTGCGCACCTACGCCGGTCAGAATCCGCTCGACAAGCCGCTCACCGATTTGATCGGGGAGCTCGTCACCCGTAGCGACACCTTCCGGCACCGGTGGGCAGCACACAACGTCCGTCATCATCGCGGTGGGATCAAACGCATCCACCACCCCGCCGTCGGCGACCTCGAATTCTCTTACGAAGCAATGGATCTGCCGGCAAATCCGGAATGGTTCATGTTCGCCTATACCGCCGAGCCCGGCAGCCCCACCGAGGAACGCCTGAAGCTCCTCGGCAGCCTCGCCGCCACCGGCCAGACAACCAGCGACGCCCGCGCGCATCGCTCATTCTGATCGGCCCCGCCCATCTGTGGGGCGGGGATCCACACCGCCGAGTCCGGCAGCCGACCGCGAAGGGTGTACTCCCAGTTACTCCCTCATCTGACACCGAGTGTCTAACGTCAAGGAATATGAGTATGAACGTGACTTTGAACAATGGCGTCGAGATGCCCGCGTTGGGCTTCGGCGTCTTCCAGACCCCGCCCGAAACCACTTCCGCTTCCGTCGCCGAGGCCCTCCGGGTGGGCTACCGGCTGATCGACACGGCCGCCTCCTATTTCAACGAGCGCGAAGTCGGCGAGGGCATCCGCCGGTCCGGGCTCGACCGTTCCGAGGTGTTCGTGGAGACGAAGATCTGGATCAGCGACTACGGCTACGACAAGACCCTGCACGCCTTCGACAAGAGCGCGGGCAAGCTGGGCGTCGACCAGATCGACCTGCTCCTGCTGCATCAGCCCGTGCCCACGCAGTTCGACAAGACCGTCGAGGCCTACAAGGCGCTGGAGACGCTGTTAGACGACGGCAAGGTCCGCGCGATCGGTGTCAGCAACTTCATGCCCGACGTCCTCGCGAAACTGCTGGAGCAGACCGATGTCGTGCCCGCGGTGAATCAGGTCGAGGTGCATCCGTACTTCACCCAGGCGGACGTGCAGGCCGCGGACACGGAGCACGGGGTTCTGACTCAGGCGTGGTCGCCGATGGGCGGCATCACCAGCTACCGTGGCGACGGCGCTCGGTCGACCTTCGACGATCCGGTGATCGGCGAGATTGCCGCCGCCCACGGCAAGACGCCCGCCCAGGTCATGCTGCGCTGGCACCTGCAGGAGGGACGCTCGGCGATCCCGAAGTCCGTCAACCCCGAGCGCATCGCCGCCAACTTCGACGTGTTCGACTTCGAGCTCACCACAGACCAACTGGGCGCGATCGACGCACTCGATACCGGTGTCCGCGGCGGACCCGATCCCGTGACCGTCACCCCCGAGCTGTTCGCCCGCGATATCCCGGAAGCGTGAACCGCAGGTCAGAGGTGACCGGATGAGCGCCCATGTGCGAACGGATGGCCAACCGGTGAACCTCGAGGCCACATTCCGGTTCCAGGCGATCGGTACCAATTGGGAGATCGACACCGAACAGCCAATCCCCGAGCAGGTACGGCACAGAATCCGCTCCGTCACCGAGGACTTCGATCACGTCTGGTCCCGGTTCCGTGCGGATTCACTGGTCACGCGGATCGCGCGCGCCGAGGGCGGGGGACGGTTCGAGTTCCCCGCCCGGGACCTCGCCCTGTTCGAACTCTACGACCGCCTCGTCGCCGCAACCGAAGGGGCGGTCGACCCGCTCATCGGAAGGGACCTCGAACTGCTCGGCTACGACGCCCGGTATTCCCTCGTCCCCGACACTGCCGCGCTCGTGCACCGCCGTCGCGACCGCTGGCTCTCCGACATCCACCGTGACGGAACCACAATCGCCTCGGATCGTCCGACCGTGATCGACGTCGGCGCAGCCGGAAAGGGGTATTTGGTCGACCTCGTCAGCCATACGCTGACCGAGGAGGGAATCGACCGGTTCTTCGTCGACGCCAGCGGCGACATGCGGCATCGTGGAGCCGAGGCCGTCAGGGTGGGACTGGAACACCCCAGGGCTCCCGGCCGAGTGATCGGCACGGTGAACCTCCGAGACGGTTCGCTGTGCGCTTCGGCGACGACCCGACGAACGTGGGGTGCTGGACTGCACCACGTGCTCGACGGCCGAACCCGGCGGCGCCCGGTCGCGGACGTCGTTGCGACCTGGGTGCTCGCCGCCGACGCCGCCACCGCGGACGGGCTGGCGACCGCCTTGTTCGTAAGCGAACCAGCGAGCCTCAGGTCGTTCGAGTTCAGCTGGGTGCGCATGCTGGCTGATGGAAGAGTCCAGTGGTCCGATAACTTCGACGGGCATCTCTTCATCTGACCGGCGCTCCGATCGCACGCAGTCGTCCCCTCGCCGAAACCTTCGAATTCCGAAGGATGTTCGGTTCCGAAGGAGGAACCGCGGAGGGGTGTATCAGCAGTTCCTCCCTCCCTGCTCGAGCCGACCGTAACGTTGAATATATGAAGAAGCAACCTCACAAAAGACCGGGCGACACGCGTCCGTCCGCGAACCCGGTGCTCATCGTCGGCGCATCGGGAAGTATCGGCCGACTGGCGGTCGACGAAGCCTTGCGCGAGGGGTTCGAGACCAGGGCACTCGTTCGCGACCGCAATCAGTCTTCCTCGTTCCCTGAGGGCACCCGCGTCGTCGTCGGCGACTTCACTCAGCCGGACTCACTCACCGAGGCACTCGAAGGGGTGACCGGGGTGGTATTCACCCACGGCACCTATGGCGGTGCCGACGAAGCGGAACGGGTCAACTACGGCGCCGTCCGCAACGTGCTGAACGCGCTGAAGAAGCCCGCCCGGATCGCGTTGATGACGACGATCGGCGTCACCAAGCCCACGCCCGGCCACGACTGGAAGCGGCGCGGTGAACGCCTTGTCAGAGCCAGCGGGCTGCCCTACACGATTGTCCGTCCCGGCTGGTTCGACTACAACGAGCCGGATCAGCACCACCTCGTGATGATGCAGGGCGACACCAGGTGGGCGAGCGATCCGTCGGACGGTGTGATCGCACGCCGGCAGATCGCGGAAGTCCTCATCGGCAGCCTGAGCTCGGACGCGGCCGAGCACAAGACCCTGGAACTGGTGGCCGAGAAGGGCGGGGCTCAATCCGATCTGACGCCGCTGTTCGCCGCGTTGAAGACCGATCCCGTGCAGTCGTTCGACGCCGTCCTGGATCGAGACAATCTGCCGATCGCCGGCGAACCGGCCCGTGTGGTGAGCGACCTCGACGCGGTACGGGGACGGTTCTGAAAGCGGAGAGCGACGCGTTCACCCCGGGTGAGCCGACTTGCACACGACGAACCCCGGAGAGCCGGCGAACGCGTGCAGCCCAAGTCAGTTGCCGTCGGTCGAGCGCGCTTGCTCGCGGATCTGCTCGATGGCGTCGTTGAAGCCATCTGGGCAGGTGCTCGCGCCCGCCAGCTTCCCGACCTCGGCCTCGTCGAGGCTTTTCCCGATCACCTCATCGGGGACGGCGGCCGCGAACCTTTCCTGATATCCGAGGGACGTCTCGTTCTCCGCCATTGCCCCGACCGTGACATCGGCGATGACCTCGTCGCTGATGGTGACGGTGACGTCCAGGTAGGAGGGTCCGCCGCCGTACACACCGATCGCGTTGTAGGTCCCGTCCTCATACCCGGTCGCCGACCCTGTGCTGCTCTCCGGCGGCCGGGTCGACTCAGTGGCAGGAACAGATTCCGAAGGGGATGGCCCGCCGCCGAGATCGGAGCATCCTGCCAGCGGCACGAGAGCAACGGCGGAGGCAACGGTCGCCAGCGCGGCCAGTGTCAAGGTGTCGGTTCTCATCCTTCAAACGTAGAAGGCACCAGGCTCTTTCGGGAGGAACTGGCGGTACACCCCTGGCACATAGGAAACACTTATCTTTTCAAAGGGGACACATCGAATTGGGCATTATCCTCACGTGCCATGCGGCTTGCAGCGCCAAGCGAAACCGGCTCCAGACTCCCAACCGGACGGATCGACCTGTGACAAGACCAACTGCCCTACGGCCCACCCTTGCGGAACCGACAGCTCGGATCGCCGTGGGCGCGCTCTGCGCGATTGCAGCCTCCGCTGCGGTGTTTCTCCTGCTCGACCTGTATGCCGTAGTAGCGATGCGAAGCCGACTCGAATCAGCCATCAGCGCATATGGTGTCGGCAGCGGCCGTTGGATCTTTACCCTAGCCATCCTCTTCCTTGCTGCGGGATCCGCTGCGCTACTCGTAGCAGTTGTAGACCAACAGCTCACGAGGTGGAGATCCGGCGCTACCGTCGCTCTGACACTGTGGGTTCTCGGACTCCTCGCCATCGCAATCTTTCCCAAACAGGACTGGTCTCAACCCCCGAGTATCAGTGGCAGTATTCACCTCACCGCGAGCGGGATTGCTTTTGTCAGTCTTCCCATCGCGGCCGTTCTCCTCGCCAAGCCGTGGCTTCGGCATCGAACCCATGGTGTGCACGCCCGACGGACTCGGCTCTTCGCCTGGCTGGCGATCGCAAGTTTTTCGCCACTCCTATACGCGTTTGTCGTTGCTGCGGTGACCGGCGTTGCGTGGTGGGAGGTCGTGACCTTCGGTCATTCCGAGCGCCTACTGGCAGTGAGCGAAGTGGCGACATTGGCAGTGATCGGCACCTGGGTCCTGACGAGGAAGTGAAGTACAGAAGTTACGTGGGTGCTGCGTCCAGATAGGTTGTGACAACCAGGATCAGGAAGACTATCGCGAAGATGATCGCCCCCTTCCGGGTGATCATCGGTTCGAACTCGTGAGTTTCGTCGTCTATCTCGTTGCGTGAGTCCATGTACCGATCACTGTCCGTTCGATAGGCAGGCCGTTCCGGCAGCCCGAGTCGTACCTGTCAGTCCACACCTTGTCCCGCACCCGAAGAGGTTTGTCACACCACGCATGACGCATGACGATAAAGAACCTGTCGGTGTGTTCTGTGTGAAAAGATGTGAGGTTTCTATGAAGTGCCCGTGCATCCTTTGATCACGAGAGTCGATCAGGAATAATGGTCGCAGTGTCATCAACTCGTCCGGATATTCATGCTGCCGACTCGGGACGTCGCCGCGCCGTTCTGGCGCAACTGCCCCGGATGTATCGAGCGGACGGGTCGACGATTCGCGTGCTACTCGTCGACGACGAGCCGACTCTGACCGACCTGGTGGGCCTCGCCCTCGGGTACGAGGGTTGGGCCGTCGAGGTGGCGCACGACGGTTCGACCGCTCTGCAGAAATTTCGTGAGCAGCAATTCGACGTGGTGGTTCTGGACATCATGCTGCCCGACATCGACGGGCTGAGTGTGCTCCAGCACATACGGGGCTCGGGCGGGGGAGTGCCGGTCCTCTTCCTCACTGCGCGGGATTCGGTCGACGACCGGGTGATCGGACTGACCGCCGGCGGCGACGACTACATGACCAAGCCCTTCAGCCTGGAAGAACTCGTTGCACGACTGAGGGGTCTGCTACGGCGGGCGGCCGATTCGATCTCGGAGAACGATGCGGTACTGACCGTGGGCGATCTTTCGCTGGACGAGGGCAGCTACGAGGTGAAACGGGGCGGCGACAGTATTGCGTTGACCGCCACCGAGTTCGAACTGCTCCGCTACTTCATGCACAATCCCAGACTCGCGCTCAGCCGGGCGCAGATTCTCGACCGCGTATGGAATTACGACTTCGCCGGCAAGGCGAGCATTGTCGACCTGTACGTGTCGTACCTGCGGCGAAAGATCGACGCGGGTCGGGAGCCGATGATTCACACCGTTCGCGGCGTCGGATACATTCTCAGGCCCGCAGAATGACATTGCCGGGCCGTTTCCTCGCTCGGGGACCGTGGAGTTTGCAACGGAAATTGGTTGCAGCACTGACCACGGTGATCGCAGTTGTTCTGCTCGTCGTCGGAGTGGTCGGTGTGGTGACGCTGCGCGCGTCGGTCACCACTGTCGTCGACAAGCAATTGACCGGATCGATGTCCGTATTCAGTCACTCGGTCGACAAGTATCGTGACGGAAGCCCGGTCGCCACTCCCGGCGTCGACCCGAACTACGTGAAGCCGTTGACCGAGTTCGGCGGGCAGGCTCCGGGCACCGTGATCGTGCTCCTTGACGACGGAGTGGTCACCGACTCCGCGGTGTTCTCGGACTCGGAACCGGTCCCGCTCAGTTCCGAGGCAATCGCGCAGATCGAGAACAAGGAGTGGGCAGACAATCGCCGGCAGGACTTCGACGTGGCGGGTCTCGGCGATATGCGGATGGAAAGCCTTGCACACGATGAAGATTTGACTCTCGTCGCCGGAATATCGTTGACAGCGGCAAACGAGGCTGTGGTCCGCGAAACCGTTGTGCTGTCGATTCTCGCCCTTGCGGCACTCGTCGCGACGGTGATCTGCACGGTGCTCGTAGTTCGGGTCGCCTTCAGACCGTTGAGTCGCGTGGTTGCCACGGCGAAGAAGGTCACCGATCTTCCGCTCGGTACCGGTGAGGCGGCGCTCACGGTGCGGGTCGCGGACCCCGACACGGATCCTCGGACCGAAGTCGGCAAGGTCGGGGAAGCACTGAACCATCTGCTCAGTCACGTCGACGACGCACTCGCGGTCCGCGTGGCGGCGGATCGGAGGATGAAGCAGTTCGTCACGGATGCGAGCCACGAATTGCGGACGCCGCTGGCCGCTATCCAGGGCTACGCCGAGTTGACTCGACAGGACAGCGACCAGCTCCCCGAGATGACCGAGTACGCCCTTGCCCGGATCGAATCGGAAGCCAAGCGGATGGGCGCGCTTGTCGCCGATCTCTTGTTACTCGCCCGTCTGGACGAGGGCCAAGACCTGCACACGACCTGCGTCGATCTCGCCGACCTGCTGGTCAATGCGGTGAACGATGCTCGGGTCTCGGCGCCTCTGCACCGCTGGTCGGTGGTCGTGCCCGAGTCCGCGGTCATGGTGAATGGTGACAACGAGCGCCTGCATCAGCTCGTCGCGAACCTTCTGTCGAATGCGCGGGTACACACCCCGCCGGGTACCGCAGTGGTCGCAACGTTGACAACAATGACCGACGACCGGGATGTGGTGACGGCCGAATTGACGATCACCGACAACGGGCCTGGAATCGCGCCGGATCTGCTGAAGACTCTGTTTCAGCGTTTCGTTCGGGGCGACAAGGCCCGGTCCCGCGAGACCGACAGCACCGGCCTCGGGCTGGCAATCGTCTCGTCGATCGTCGACGCGCATCACGGTCAGGCGAGTGTCGAGTCGACTCAGGCCGGGACGACGTTCCGCGTTCGGATTCCTGCGATCGAACCCTCCAGCACTGCCACCGTCACCCATCAGCGCCTCCGGACGTCCGCGGTCACGCGCAACTAATGGGTTGGAGCCCTACAAAGGGTCCGTGCGCGGGTGCGGGGAGATCCATTCGGGCCAGACCTGACCGTTTCGTGCAGAGCGACGCGAAAACCGTCTTGCGGAAGAAAGTTTCATGTTGTTTCCGGTGCCGGCGGATCGTCCTCGGACGAGCGTCACCGCCGCGACAGGGAACCGGCCGGGCATCCTCACGCCGAGGCGAGGGTGAGGACGATCTTGCCGACCGCTTCACCGGAACGCAGCCGATCGGCAACTCTCTGGACCTGCGTGAGCTCCACGGTTTGGTCGATCACGGGACGGATCTCACCACGTGCGACGGCCGGGATGACCTCAGGTAGGAGCCCGGCGATGATGCCGGCCATCTCCCAGTCGCGGGTGAAGCCGAAGGACACGCCGTGGACGGTGAGGTGGCGGTAGGACAGGTGGTCGAGGTTGATCGTCGACTCGGCGCCGTCGAGGCGGCCGATGTTGACCACGTGGCCGTCCTCCTTCGTCGCGGGCAGGCAGTCTGCGAACGTCTGCCCGGCGATGTGGTCGAGCACGACATCGACACCCTCGCCATCGGTCGCCGCCAGGGTCGCCGCAGTGAGGTCCTGCTCGCCGGTGACGATGACGGTGTCGACCCCCGCATCGGTGAGCAGGGCCCGCTTGGCGCTGCTGCGGGTTGTGCCGATCACGTGCGAGGCACCCAATGCCCTGACCATCTGGGCGCCGATGAGACCGATCGCGGTCGACGCACCGGTGATGAGCACGCTCCGCCCGGCCGTGAATCCGGCGGTGGTGAGCGCACCGTGCTCGGTCAGCAGGCCGGTCGGCAGCGCACAGGCGATCTGCGGGTCGAGTCCCTCCGGGCGGGGCAGGACGAACCGGTGGTCGGCGACCACATACTCGGCGAATGCCGACGGGATCGACCCCATCACCGCGTCACCGACCTGCCAGGTATCCACGCCCTCGCCGAGTGCGGCAACCTCGCCGGCGTACTCGAAGCCTGCGATGAACCTCTTGCCGTGACCACCGTGGGTGGGATCGGCCTCGGCGAGCATCGGGATATCGGCGTTGTTGGTCGCCGCGGCCCGGTTCCGGATCAGCACCTCACCCGGCCCGGGCTGCGGGACGGGGACCTCATCGATGACCCATTCCGGGCCGATCCCGCCGACGAGGGCGCGCATCGTGTCAGTCATGTGTGGTCTCTCCTCCGGGAACGAGTCGGGCACGGTTGTCAGGAGCGGCGGGTGCGCGGCGCGTGGTACTGCTCGTCGGTGACTTCCTCGAGCCAGGTCGTCTCCGGCGTGCTGGACCCGTCGCCTTCCCAGATGGCCAGGTGTTCCATGAACCGGTCGTCGGTGGCGCCGTGCCAGTGCTCTTCACCGGCAGGGCAGGTGACGGTCTCCCCGGGCTGGGCTGCGAAGACGACACCGTCGCGGGTGCCGACAAGCGCGGTCCCGCTCACGACGTGCAGGGTCTGCCCGAGGACGTGGTGATGCCAGAACGTGCGGGCGCCGGGCGAGAAACGGACCATGTTCGTGCGCGCCCGCGAGGGTTCCTTCCCGGCGTAGATGACGTCGAACCAGACATCGCCGGTGAACCACTCGGCCGGACCCTTGCCGGTCGGGACGGGATCGATGAATTCCATGAGTTGTCTCCTGGTGATGTGTCAGTTGTCGAGGTCGAGGTCGAGGTCGAAGCCGAGTTCGCGGGAGGCCTCGGCCTGCGCGCTGATCTGACGTCCCTTGTCGATGACGGCGGGGATCGCGTCGGATCCGGCGACGAACCGCAGCGGCGGCTTGTCCAGCTCTGCCACCTTGACCAGTGCCTGGGCGAGCTTGAGCGGGTCGCCGGTCTGCTGCCCGTTCATCGACTGCCAGGCCGCCTTGGTCTGGGTGGTGCGCTCGGCGTAGTCGTCGATCGACTGGTCGGCCCAGGTGGTGGACGCCTCTTCGAGGAGTTCGGTGCGGAAGAACCCGGGCTCGACGATCGTCGTCCTGATCCCGAACGGTTCGAGGTCGTAGCTCAGCGACTCCATCCAGCCCTCGACACCGAACTTCGTGGTGGCGTAGGCGACGCAGAATTCCTGGCCGATGATCCCGGCCAGCGACGAGACGGTCATGATGTGCCCCGACCGCTGCTTGCGCATGTGGGGCAGGACGGCGCGGGTGACGTTCATGGGGCCGAACAGGTTCGTCTCCACCTGCGCACGCATCGCGGAGTCGGAGATTTCCTCGAAGTATCCGGCTTGGAAGGTGGCAGCGTTGTTGATCAGTACGTCGATCCGGCCGAACCGCTCCACCGCGGCGGCGACCACGGCCTCGGCGTCGCCGGGGTCGGTGATGTCCAGGGCGGCGGCCAGCAGGTTGTCGCTCTCACCCAGTAGTTCCTGCACTTTTTCGGGGCGGCGGCCGGTGGCGATGACCTGATGGCCACCTGCGAGGGCCGTGCGGGCGATGTCGGTGCCGAGCCCTCTGCCTGCGCCGGTGACCAGAATGACCTTGCTCATCAGTATGTGTCTCTCGAGTCTTCGGTCGTGCATTTTGTATGGATGAATTCGACTTCCGGCCACTCAGTCGGTTTCCGGAGGGAAGTCGGTGGAGGCGGCGAGTTCGGTCTGGGACTCGAAGTCGGCGACGCGTGTGCGGAGTACCGCGAGGGTGGACTCGAGTGCCTGCGAGCCGAGCATGAGGCGCAGCGGTGCCGGTTCCACATCCACGCTTTCGATGATGCGCGCGGCCATTCGTGCCGGGTCTCCGGGCGCCAGGCCGGCGGCGGGGTCGAGCATCTTCCGGAAGTTGTGCGCGGGTGTCGCGTCGTAGTCCGGAATCGGTTCGGCGATCTGGGCGCCGCGGTAGCGGAAGTCGGTGCGCGCGCCACCGGGTTCGACGAGCGTCATGCCGATGCCGAACGGCGCCACCTCCTGCGCCACCGATTCCACGAAGCCTTCGATTCCCCACTTGGTGGCGTGGTACATCGAGTTGCCGGGGAACGCGACCTGTCCGCCGTACGTCGAGAGCTGGACGATCCGGCCTCCGCCGGCAGCCCGCATGTGCGGGAGCACGGCACGGATGAACTGGATGGACCCGGTGAGGTTGGTGGCGATCATGTCGTCGATCTGTTCGTCGGTGAGCTCTTCAGCGGCACCGAACAGGCCGTATCCGGCGTTGCTCACCGCCACGTCGATCCGGCCGAAGTCCGCGACAATTCGGGTCACGGCTGCGCGCAAGGCCGAGGTGCCACGGACGTCGAGCACCTCGGCCCGGAACAGGTCCGGATGCCGGCTGGTCAGTTCGTCGACGGACTCCGGTCGGCGGACGGTGCCGACCACGCGGTCGCCGCGCTCGAGCAGTTGCTCGGTGAGGTGGCGGCCGAAGCCGCTGCTGACGCCGGTGATGAGCCAGGTACGTTCGGTCATGACTGCGATGAACGGTCGGCGGAGGGGGCGGACTCGTTCAGCACCCGCAGGGCGTTGAGCGTGCGCGGGTAGCCGATGAACGGCAGCAGGTGCGTGAGGACGGCGAGCAGATCGGCCCGGGTGTTCCCGACGCGGAGATTCGCCATCGTGTGTCCCTTGACCTGGGGTTCGCAACCACCGAGGGAGACCAGCATCGCGAACGTGAGCAACTCACGGGTCGGCAAGTCCAGACCACTGCGCGTGAGGTAGTCACCGAAGCAGTTCGCCGACAGGTAGCGCTGGATGTGGAGCTCGTCCGGTGCTGCCGCGTCGTACATCCCGTCGACGGCGTCTGCGCCGACGATCTCCTTCTGCTTGGCCAAACCCTTCGCCAACCGGTCCCCGGCCGTCGTCGTCGCCCGGCCTTCCAGGGGGAGGCTGATGCCACGCTCGGTGAGCACGTCGTTCGTCGCGTGGAGAAAGTCGAAGACTTTCGCCATGCCGACGTACGGGACCGCCTGATACACAACCTCCTTGGCCTCCGCGGGGCTCACTCCTACGGTGAGAGCTGCGCCCAGCACGACCCGGTACTCGGCCAGTGCCTGGCTCGCGATCATCGAGGCGAGTTGCACCATCAGACGCGTACGGGTATTCAGGTCGCCGTACTGCAGCACCTCGTCGAACGCGAAGTTGTCGAACACCTCGATGAGCTCCGGATCCGTATCTTTCAACGTCGAGACGTGCCCCGGAAACAACTCGTCGTGATTGTTCCGGGCTGCTTCGGTGATCGCCATGTCCAACTCTCTTCCGGGGGTTCGTCGTACTCGATGCCGCACCGGAGCGCGGCGTTCGTCAGGGGTGGCCGATCAGGGCTGTCGCGAGGATCGCCGCGGCGGCGCCGCGACCGGCGGTCGGTCATGCGAGGTGGTCACCATTCGAGCAAACGCGCGATCGGGCACTCGCGGGAGTCACTGCTCTTCCAGGTACCGGCAGTACCTCCCTCGGCCGTGCCGGTCCGCATACCGTGGAACGCATGGACGACCAGCGAGCACAGGTCCGGGAGTTCCTCACCTCCCGGAGGGCGCGGATCAACCCCGAACAGGCCGGACTGCCTGCCTTCGGCGGTACCCGGCGGGTTCCTGGGTTGCGCCGAGAGGAAGTGGCCCTGCTCGCCGGCGTCAGCATCGACTATTACGTGCGGATGGAACGCGGCAACCTCGCCGGCGCCTCCGCCGGCGTCCTGGAAGGCCTCGCCCGCGCCCTGCAATTGGACGAGGCCGAGCGCACACACCTGTTCGACCTCGCCCGGGCCGCCGAACCCGGACCCGTCCGGCAGCGCCGCTCGAAGACCGCGGGGGTCACGGCCGGTGTGCAACTGGTCCTCGACGCGATCACCGACGCACCCGCCTGGGTGCGCAACGCCCGCCACGACATGCTCGCCGCCAACCGGTTGGCCCGCGCCCTCTACGCGCCGGTGCTCGCCGACGCGCGCCGACCGGCGAACAACGCCCGGTTCGTGTACCTCGACCCGGCTGCGCGCGACTTCTACGTCGACTGGGACCGCGCCGCCGACGACATCGCCGCCATGCTTCGTTCCGAAGCCGGCCGTAACCCCCACGACAAACAACTCATCGAGCTGATCGGCGAACTATCCACCTGCAGTGAGGTATTTCGGACCCGGTGGGCGGCGCACAACGTCCGGTTTCACCGAACCGGGTACAAGAAGATCCGCCATCCCGCCGTCGGAAAGCTCGAGCTGAACTTCGAGGCGATGGAGTTCCCTGCCCATCCCGGCCTCATCCTCCTGGTGTACACCGCACCGAAGGACAGTCCAGCCGCCGACGGCCTCAAACTCCTCGCCACCTGGGCCGCGACCCTCGAAGAAGCCGGCGAGCTCGCCACCCACCGCGGCGCGGAACAGTCTGGCTGACGCCAACGCAGGTCGTACTTGCGTGGATCCTTGTTCAGGGGGCCGACCTCCCCGACTCCCCGGCACCACGCGCGTCTCCCGCGTGGAGGACGACCACCGCGACCGCCGACGTCGTCCTGGCTTCCCGGTAAAGAGGCACGACTCAATTACGTTTCCGCACTTCGTCCCGCAGACCACATCGCTCACCGACGTGACGGCCGCGGCGGAATTCGGGGGCTGCGACGGCCTGATCCTGTCGTCTACCGACGGGATCACACTGGTCTATGCGCGTCTACGCTTCGTGCGAATCGGCGTACCGGTTCTCGAGTTCCCGCATGGCAGGCAGGCCCACCAGGTCATTGAATCCTTCGAACGTGGGTGGCGAAGTCTCGGCCTCGACCGGGGAACCGTCGGTGGAGAGCTCTCGAAGTGAGCGCTGCATCGCTGCTGTGGCTGCGAGAAGCGTCCCGATGGGCAGGAGGAGAATCGAGAAGCCCAGATCGGCGAGGTCGTCGAACGACAGCGGCGGCGATTGCCGCCCTTCCGGGACCTTGAAGACCAGTGGCGCCAGCGGTGCGAGGCTCGATGCGATCTTCTCGATCTCTCGGACGTCATCCGGCGCTTCGACGAAGAGGATGTCGGCCCCGGCATCGGCATAGGCCTGGGAACGCGCGATCGCCGCGTCGGTTCCTTCGATGGATGCCGCATCCGTCCTGCCGATGATCATGAGGTCGGAATCTTCGCGGGCGTCGACGGCCGCCCGAATCTTGCCGAGCATTTCCGCGCGGTCGATCACCTGCTTTCCCGACATGTGACCGCAACGCTTGGGGGTCACCTGGTCTTCGAGCTGGATCGCGGAGACTCCGGCCTGCTCGTAGGTCTCTACGGTCCGCATCACATTGATGGCGTTGCCGTAGCCGGTGTCGCCGTCGACGATGAGAGGAATCTGGACTGCGGCAGCCATACGTCGTGCGTTGTCGACCATTTCGCTGCCAGTCAGCAAGCCGATGTCGGGCTTACCCAGCAGTGCCGCCGAGACCGCGTAGCCGGACATGAATGCAGCCTTGAACCCGGCCTGCTGGACCAGGAGGGCCGACAGCGCATCGTAGGCGCCCGGAACAATCAACGGGCCGGGTCCCGTGAGGAGTTGGCGCAGTGCCCGACGAGCCATCATGCCTCCATTCCGGGCTGGATGACCGCCTTGATCGGCTCATGGCGTCCGACAGCCTCGATTGCGCTCTGCGCGTCCTCCAGCCCGAATCGATGCGAGACGACCTCGGTCAGTGGCAACTGCGCGTGGTAGCGCTGCGCCAGTTGGATCGTCTTGAAGATGTGCCTGGGTCGCGAGAGCGCGGATCCGATGATTCGGACGTTGTCGTTGTTGATCTTTCGAGGTTCCAGCATCGTGGTCCCGGGGGCCGACCATAGGCCGACGATGAGGTAGCGGCCACCACGTGCCACCAGTTGGGTTCCCTCCCCGAACGCCGCGAGCTTTCCCGCGGCCTCGATCACGATGTCGGCGCCCCCGTCCATGACCTCCCTCGCGGCTGCAATGCGCTCCGCGGAGGTGGCGTGCACGTCGAGGTCGATGGTCGATGTAGCCCCCAGTCGCTTTGCCATGTCGAGTCTCGACGCCGGGGCTCCGATCACGACCACCTCGCCGGCCCCGGACAGGCTGGCGACCAAAGTCGCTGCCAGGCCGACGGGCCCAGCGCCCTGGACAAGCACTCTGTCCCCGAAGCGGATCTGGCCCAGGCGCTCCATGGCGTGCAGCACTGTCGGCATCGCGCAACCGAAGGCGATGACCGCCTCGGACGGGGTGTCCTCCGGGACCTTGAAGAAGGTCATTCCGTTCGGAAGAAGCGCGAAGTCGGTGTACGTCGCAAACGGCGTGAGCCGTGGATCCCGGAACCGGCCGGGGGACTGGTTAGGGCACAGGGACGTGTCTTCCAAGACCGTGCATGCGTGACACCGGTGACATGGTTTCAGGGGAACCCAGTAGACGCGGTCGCCCTTCGCGAGGGGATTACCGGCGCTGTCGGTTGTTGCTTCGGGCCCGCACTCGACCACTCGGCCGATGCCTTCGTGACCGAGGACCATCGGCCCGGGCATGGGCACTTCACCGAGGTAGAAGTGGTAGTCAGTGCCGCACACTCCGGCCATTTCCACCGCCACCAGCACGTCGGCCCCGGTGGGCGGGTCCACCGGGGACTCCCAGATCTCCAAGGGTTTGTTGGGCTCGACCAGGACGGCCCTTCTGCCAGTACGCATCTGCTGCATTACCGCCTTCTTCACGTGAGGTTTCAGATCGACAGGCCACCGTCAGCCACTATTGCGCTGCCGGTGATGTAGGAAGCGGCAGGGGATGCCAGGAAACCGACAACCGAGGCGATCTCGCTCGGCTCGGCCATGCGCCCGAGAAGCACCCGCGACACGAGGCCCGCCGCTCCATCGGCTCCGCCCGTAGCCTGCACGCGTTGCTCGCTCAACGAATTCATCATGCGCGTATCGACCGGCCCCGGGCAGACCGCGTTCACCCGAATGCCGTGGGGCGCCAAATCACTGGCTGCCGATCGGGTGAGACCCAGGACAGCGTGCTTGCTCGCCACGTAGGGCGCCAACAGCACCGACGAGCGGAGTGCGGCAACCGAGGCGACGTTGACGATGGAGCCGCCGTCCGCGAGCAACAGCGGCACCACGTGCTTGATGTTGAGCCAGGTTCCGCGTGCGTTGACGGCCCACACCCGATCGAACTCTTCTTCGGAGTACTCATGGATCGCGCAGACGCGGCCCTCGATACCTGCGTTGTTGACCAGAAGCCGGATCGGGCCGAGTTCGGCCCCCGCGCTCTGCATGTAGTGCGCCACTGCCGCGCCATCCGTCACATCGGCGACGTACGTCCGGAGCTCGGCAGTCGGAACCTCTGCGCGGACCAGATCCGCCACGCGGTCCAACTGCTGCTGGTCGCGGTCCACGAGCGCCAGAGCGTAGCCGTCGTGGGCAAGTTGGACAGCGGTGGCGGTCCCGATGCCACCACCGGCACCGGTGAGGATCGCCCCGCGCGAACGTGCCGATTCAGATTCAGTCATTCAGTGTGTCCTCCGTATCATCGTTACTTGGTGTCCCAGTCGGTGAGTACCGAACGCAGCGCAGAGAGCGCCCGCTCCGGTGCGTCCCATAAGACCATGTGGCCGGCCCCCGGCACTTTCACGAATCGCGCCTTCGGGTTGGACAGCTTTGCTTCTTCGATGGATTGCCCGGAAGCCATGGGGCTGTCGGCCCCGTAGATCAGCACGGTCGGCTCCGGGACTCCCGGCCAGAAGTCGAAGAAGTCGTCGCTCTCGAAGCCCTCGTGTGTTCGAGCGATGGCTTCGTCCGCGCAACTCGACAGCCAGCGAGCACGAAGTCCCAGTTCGCGTGGCGGCCAGGTCGGCCAGGTTCGCGCCATGTCCGCCGGATCCAAGCCGCGCCTCGCCGCGACGAGTTGATCCTCGAAGTCGTGCAGCGTGACGGGGTACGGCCCGCGGCCTGGGCCGCTCGTCATCGGTGGGTCGACGAGGATGGTGCCGGCCAGTTTCTCCGCATCGAGGGATGCTGCGAGTCCTGCTACTCGAGCACCCATCGAGTGCCCGAACAGGACCGGTGATTCAAGATGCAGGGAATCGATCACCGCTCGCGTGTCATCGACATAGTCCTTCAAGGAGTACGACTCGGCGCTGTCCGAGAGTCCTCGTCCTCGCATGTCGACGACAACGGGGCGGACGAGGTCGAGCAGCTCGCTCGCCACGAAGTCCAGTGTGATTGCAGGACTGGTGATTCCGGGCAAAATCACCATCGGCGGTTTGTTCCCGCCGTAGTCGAGCACGTGGAGCCTCAGTGTTCCTGTGTCGACCCAGCGGCTGGTCGCCCGCAACGATGCGAGGTCGGCGAGGGCCGTTTGGAGGACGGCCCTCGGGCGGCGGACATTATCTGCGGACAACGGCTGCTCCTCGTCGGAGGTCGGGCGAACCCGAAGATAGTTTGTCCACTGATCATCTTGCGTGGTGCAGTCGTTGTCAACCCACATGCCCAGCGCTGGAGGGATTGTTCAGGGTCGCGCGGCGCGGAAGTGGCAGCCCGCGTTGCGCCGGGAAAGTGGACCTATTCGCGCAATGATCAGTACGCAGAGCAAATCCGCGCGTTGCGGCCATCTGTGTTTGGCACTCGTCGTCGGATCGACTCGGTTCGGAAACCCCCCGAGTCAGAGACCTCCGGCGGGGAATCTGCGACTAAGGGACCATGTACCTGCATAGATGTGCGGACGGATAGGCCCCGCTGCCCGCAGGCCCGGTTCGCCGGACCGGCGGTGAGCCTGCGGAGATTTGATTGTCCAGATCCACCCCGCATCTCTTGCGGATGGAGATAGTCCGTGTTCCAATTACTTCCTGAAGCCGCGAGACGAACGTCACATAACTCGGGCGGGCGAAGGAAAGGCTGGCTACATCCAATGTCACAAACCGATCTTCCAAGGAGCGCCATGGCGACGGAATCAGCAGCGGCGAGGCCTGCCCTCGAGTCCGGTCCCAGTGCCCGCAACCAGCGCCGCGCGTACCTGGCAAGTCTCATCGGCAGTGTCGTAGAGTTCTACGACTTCGCCATTTACGGGACTGCCGCAAGCCTGGTCTTCGGTTCGATCTTCTTCTCCGGCATGTCCCCGGCCGCTGGAGTGATCGCCTCGCTGGCGACATTCGCGGCCGGATACCTGGCGCGTCCGCTCGGTGGGGTCGTGTTCGGTCACTTCGGCGACCGAACGGGACGAAAGTCCGTGCTGATGATCACCCTCGTCCTCATGGGTGTCTCCACGATGCTCATCGGACTCCTGCCGACTACGGCACAGATCGGCAGCCTCGCGCCGGTGCTGCTCGTGACCCTTCGCCTGATCCAGGGGCTCGCCGTCGGTGGCGAGTGGGGCGGTGCGGTGCTGATGTCGGTTGAAACCGGCCCGCAGAAGTCTCGCGGACTCTTCGGAAGCGCGACCGGCGTCGGAGCGGCGCTCGGGGCACTTCTGGCTACTGCGTCGTTCGCCGTCTTGGGACTTCTGAACGAGGATCAATTCATGACCTGGGGATGGCGCATCCCGTTCCTGGCATCGGTGGTCCTGATTGCAATCGGTGCCTACATTCGAATGAACGTCCAGGAGAGCCCGGTCTTCGAGGCTTCGGTCGACGAACGAGAGAATGAGACGAAGACCCGCAAGCAGGCACCCTTCGTCCACTTGATTCGCAACCACCCGGGACGGCTCGTGCTGGCGCTGTGCGTGTACGTCGGCCCGGTCATGGCTCAGTCCATCGTCAAGATCTTCGTCGTCTCGTGGGGAACGACCCACACCGACGCTTCGCGAGGACTCATGCTGAACGCCCTGACCGTGTCGCTAGCCGTGATGGTCGTCGGTGTGCCGCTCTTCGCCGCGCTTTCGGACAAGGTCGGGCGACGCGTTGTCTACGTGCCGGCAGCGATCCTGTTCGGAATCTTCTCGTTCTTGATCTTTCCCATGATCGGCTCGGGCTCTGCAGCACTCGTGTTCCTGGCCTTCTTCATCTCCATGGGGGTGATCGAATCCGCGTGCCTCGGTCCCGTCGGCGCGATCCTCAGCGAGGTGTTTCCGACCGAATCTCGTTACACCGGTACGTCCTTGGCGTACCAGTTGTCCAGTCTGATCGGTGGTGGATTCGGCCCCCTGGTCGCCGCGGCGTTGGCAACCACCCTTGATCTGGGCGTCATCGCGGTATCGCTGATGATTGCAGTGTTCTGCGCGATCAGTGCCGGCTCCACGATGATGCTGGGAGACACTCGAAAAGCCAACCTCACCCGGGTGTGAGAGTGCCGAATCGTGATGCGCCCGAGAGTTGACTCTCCAGGTTAGTCCGTGTGCAGAATATTCTGACTCGAGCGACGGAGTCGGGCGCCGCGGGAACAAACCGAATCCAGCCCTCGAGAGGCTGCAAAAGCGCGATCACTTCTTCCATCGAGGACGTCGTAGGGACGTCCGCGACGGGAATCCACGACGCGGGGACGGCGCAACTGCTGTTTCCTTCGTCGCGCTACGTCACGACATGCCCGGCCGTAGGGGCAGTATGAATTTATCGAAAAGACAAAGGGAGCTCGAGGAAAATGACGCATTGGTCTGCTGATTATGGTTGGCGTGGCAAGGTCGGGTTGATCTCTACACCGGTTATCGAGAACGCTCACGTCGAGCTCGCGCGTGTCGCTCCGGAGGGAGTGGGTGTGTACCAGACCTTCCCGTACGTACCGAACTTCCGCGTGGATGCCACGAATATCAAGCGGGCAGTCGAGCAGCTCGAGACCTCCGCCGCTGCACTCGGCTCGGCCGGCGTCGATATCGTCGGCCAGGTCGGCACGCCGTTTTCGTTCGCCGGCGGTACGGGTCTCGAGTGGGCCGAAGACATTTCCACAAAACTGGAAAAGGCCTCCGGGAAACCCGTCGCATTGATGGGCCTGTCCATCGTCGAGGCACTGCAGGAGCGGGGGTACAAAACCGTTGCCATCTCATCGACTTACTACAGCCGAGAGCTGAGTGAGCGGTACACGCAATTCCTGGAGGCCGGCGGCATTCGTGTGCTGACCATCAAGAACTGGGTCGACCAGAAGCGCTTCCCCGACGAGGAGTCGGTGGACGGTAGGAACCTCTGGTACCCGGCCAGCTACGCGTACAAGAGTGCGCGTGAGGTCGCGGCCGAGGCGCCCGAGGCAGACTGCATCATCATGTCCGGCGCCGCGGTTCACACGATGGACATCATTGCGCCGCTCGAGGCAGATCTTGGGAAGCCCGTGATCTCCAGCGACTCCGCATTCTTCTGGAAGATCCTCAGTCTCCTCGGCGTTCGCGAGACCTCCGGTGGCTGGGGCTCCCTTCTCGACAGTCTGTGATGCATGTGCGGCGCTTCACCATCCGTCGAGCATCGCACGGGCCCACCGCGCGCTGACACCATACGACCCTGTTTGGCGACGGGCGCACTCGTACCGGAACCTGTTGCGCAGGAACGTATTATGGGCCGTGAACACAAGATCGTCGAAAATCCTTACTGCTGAGCATCGGCGAGGTGATGGGCCGGCGCCTGGCGGTACAGCAGTGGATGTCGTATCGCCCGGGCCGGCCTCGGTCCAAGTAGTCAGGGCACTGATGGCAGCGGCTGGTGACTGCGATTGTGGCAGGATCGCTGAGGTTCTGAGCGGGCACAGCGCCGGGAAATGCGGTGATCGGGCGCACGTCGGTTCCGCTTGCGGCCGGAGATAGTGTGTGATCGGATTACCTCTGAATCAATTGCTGGTCAGCATGTCTCGGTAGCGACCTGGACAGGACGAATCGGGACATATCGCGCCCCCGGGTCAGGAGTGGCCAGGGGGCGCGGTAGCAACTGAAGGAGGCACAGGGTGGAAGTCAATGATGCGCGGACCATCGAGTCCGAAGCGGAGGGGGTCGCGTTCCCCCGTGGGCAGGCCGCCCGGATCTATGCCGCGAGTTTCGTCGGGACCACCATCGAGTTCTTCGACTTCATCGTCTACGGTACGGCGGCGGCGTTGGTGTTTCCCCAGGTCTTCTTTGCCGGGGTTCCCTCCGCCATGGGCATCGTGTTCTCCTTCGCGACACTTGCGATCGGTTACGCTGCCCGACCGCTGGGGGGCATCATCGGTGGTCACTACGGCGATCGGTACGGCCGCAAATCCGTGTTGGTCGCCACGATGGCGGTCATGGGTGTGAGCACGTTCCTCACCGGGTTGTTGCCACCGTCGACAAAGATCGGCATCCTGGCACCGATCCTCCTCATCGTGCTGCGCGTGGTGCAGGGTGTCGCGGTTGGTGGTGAGTGGGGCGGTGCTGTGCTGATGGCGGTCGAGCACGCCGGCAAGAAGAAGCGAGGTTTCTCCGCCACCGCCGTTGCCATGGGCTCGGCATGCGGTGTATTCCTGGCCTATGCGTCGTTCGCTGCTCTCGGCTTCCTTTCCGAGGAGCAGTTCGAATCGTTCGGGTGGCGCATCCCGTTCGTGGCGTCGATCGCGCTGGTGATCGTCGGCATGTACATCCGACTGAAGGTCGAGGAGTCTCCGGTTTTCCTGGAAGCAAAGAAGGAGGCGCCGGCAGAGTCCGAGCGGAGGTTGCCGATTTTTTCCCTGATCAAGGAACAGCCAGGCCGCACCGTCGTCAGCATCCTGACCTACACGGGGCCGTTCATGGCGCAGGCGATCCTGACGACCTACGTGATTACCTATGCAACAACGGAGTTGGGGTTGCCGAGGCAGGTCTTCCTCAATGCCATGATGATCTCGTTGCTGGGCATGATGGCGATGGTCCCCGTGCTCGGTGCACTCTCCGACAGGATCGGACGTAGGGCGATCTACGTTCCGGCCTGCCTGGCCTTCGGTGTCTTCTCGTTCTTCACATTCCCGATGGTGGGAACGGGCCAAACGTGGGTCATTTTCCTGCTCTTCATCGTGGGGATGAGCTTCTTGAACGCCGCAACGCTCGGCGTGGTCGGGTCGATTCTCTCCGAGGTGTTCCCTACCCGGCACCGGTACACCGGTGCGTCTGTGGCATACCAGTTCGCCGGCCTGATCGGCGGTGGCCTGGGGCCGCTCGTCGCAGCGGCAATGGTCGGAAGCGGCATGCACGTGGTGTCGGTCGGAATCATGGTCGGGGTCTTCTGCCTGATCAGCGCGATCGCCTGCTACAGCCTCGGCGACACCCGCAAGCATGAACTCGCGGACTAGCTAGAGGTCGACACGCCGGCGACGCCCCAAGTGCCCCGAGCCCATTGGCTCGGGGCACTTGGGGTTGAACGGCGGATGACATCGACGACGTGTTCGTCCTCAGGGCACTTCTGGAGAGCCATGGCGAGAAGTCCCTGGACGACTGGGCCGGACACCGTGACGCCACCGGTCAGGTGTCGGGGCCAGAATCGAAGTTCTGACCTGCGACACCAGGGCTGACACCGGATCAGCCCTGTCGGTCAGCGACGTCCTCCCAGCGCTGCGCGAGCGAATCCATCATCGAAACGACAATGTCCATCCCCAGGGGACCGAAGCCCTCCATGAGCAGGCCGTCCAACTTCTGCGCACGTCCGACCAGATCCTTCACGGCCGCCTTGCCCTCATCGGTGAGGTACAGGAGCCGCTTGCGCCCGTCGTCGGCAGGGCGGATCCGAGAGATCAGTCCGCGCTCTTCCAAACGGGTGACGATGCTGGCCATGGTCGATCGATCCAACGAGATGGAAGCTCCGACCATCCCCTGTTCGACTCCCGGGTAGGTGCGGATGGCCATGAGGACTGCCACCTGTGGTCCGGTTGTCGTCGTGTCGACATGGGCGAGCCAAGCCGCTTGGTATGCCTGGTTGAGACGACGAAGAAGGTGCCCCGGTGCCGACATCATGTCGGGTGGGGTTGGGTACTCACGCTTCTGATCGTGATGGTTCATAGCCGGAGTCTCTCGCTGCTTGGCCATGGGCGGAGGGTACGCCTGCCTGTCGGTTGCTGGATGGCTCCCCCGGCATTTGAGTGCATCGATCGTCATATCGATCGCCCGGCCCGGACTCGACTTGCCGCCTCGACGACCAGTAAAGTCCGTGATACGGAGTCGGATTCAGCAGCCCCACCCGGTACCTCAACTTCGAGAACCGGCGTCGCAACGCGGCCAGAGGGCCGAGGAACGCCTGTACCCCCGACTCGACGTTTCGAGGGTCAGACCTCGCGAACCACGTCTCACGACCGGACCCGTCCACGGACGAGTCGGTACCCGAGAACAATCACCACTGTCGCCACCGTCGCCAGCGCAGCCGCACGGAGTGCCGGGCCCGCCGCAGCGCCGAGGATGTTGAGCGAATCCTCTTCCTCCGACGCATTGGCTGAGGCACCCGGCTCGCCCGTGGCCCCGTTGAGCTTGTCGGCCAGCCGTGCGGCGAACTGGCCGATGATCTTGTCGGCGACGTCCGACATGATGCCGCGGCCGAACTGTGCCGGCCGTCCGGTGATGTTGAGATCGGTCACCATGGTGACATTGGTCCGCGCGGCACCGGCGGACTCCATGGAGCCCGTGACGACCGCGCGCGCGGATCCATTGCCGCTGGTGTCTCGCCCCTCGGCCTCGATCACCAGGCGTCGGCTCGACTCGTCACGCTTGATGTAGACCCCGGCGCCTTTGTACTTCAACGAGACGGGGCCGAGCTTGACTCGCACACCGCCCGTGAACGAGTCACCTGTGTACTCGGTCAGGTCTGCACCCGGGAAGCAGGGTGCGACGAACTCCGGATCGTTGAACGCCCTCCACACATCGTCGATCGGCGCCTCGATGGTGAACGTGTTGGTCAGTTCCATGATGCTCTCCTGGGTCTTGTCGTGTCAGCGGCGCGACGCGGGCCGGAGCTCGGGGACCGCGAGGTCGCCTCTGTCGACGATCAGTTCGTCGTCGAGGTACAGCGAGCAGTTGCGCATCGGAATGTCCATGTGGCACGGCGTGTCGTTGGGGCCGCCGAGCTCGTTGTTGGGCCCGGTGGAGATCATTACGTTGCCATAGTACGAACGGGTCTCGACCCCGATCACGTTGGGATCCTGCACCATCCCATGCCAGCGCGCGCGCTCGTCGAGGCCCCAACCCACATGGCTCATGCCGAAGCCGCGCGGATCGGCGAAACCGTCGATGTGTGCCTTGACGAAGTCGGAATCGAGGCCGGAATGCCCGTCGACCCCTCGGATGTCCACGATGAAGCCTTTCTCGATCGTGAACTTGACCGGCGACTGCACGTAGGTGTCGAAGGGATGGATGATGTCACCCGGGCTGAGCACGATTGTGCCGTCCACGCCGTCGTCGTAGGCGCCGGTGAATGCGAACCCGCAGCCCCAGTGATCCCAGCGGCCGGGGGTGTCCGTGTAGCCGTACTCGGCCATCGCCGGGTACTTTCCGAGGCGGTAGGTGACATCGGTGCCGAGGTCATTGGTGATACGAAGGGACTTCGCCTCGGCCAGGTACTTCTGGGAGAGTTCGACGCGGTCTCGCAGTTCGTGTGTCGGGAAGAGACGTGCCAGTACCGGCACAGGCTCGATCGCGGAAAGCACACGTGTGCCGGCGCCCTGGATCTCGAACTGCTCGGGGCTGAAGAGCATCAGCGCACAGTCGACGACCATGTCGGCCTTCTTCAATGCGTCCACGGCCAGCGGGTTGGAGCCGAGCCCCACGTCGCCGACCTGCCAGGCACCAGCCGGGTCGCTGGGGGCCGGCAAGCGCAAGTGGTATGTCTGGGCGCCCAGACGCTGCGCCGCCCACATGAAGGAGTCTGCGTAGGCGGTCCTCTCGTCACCGCGTGTCAGAATGGCGATCGTCTCTGACTCGTTCACTCCGCAAAGCTTCAGTTCCTCCAGGCAAAGCTCGTTGAAGGCAGTCGGATTCATCGTGAAGACCCCTCTCGTGAGGTAGTAATTCGTACACGGACTATCGCATTGGATCCGATGTTTGTTTGCCGTCAATGTTTTGTCAAGCGGTATGGCGGCCTGCTCGAAGTCTCCGCACTGTGAGGCGTGTTTCAGCGCTGTCAATTACGCGAGGCAGGGAGGGTCGGGGGGTGGGGTTTTTCGTTCGAGGATGGCGAGTGTCGAGACATCTATTGCGAAACTCGTCAGTGTGCGTACTATCTAGGTGAGATAGTCGTCCTGGGAGGTAGTCATCAGAACCTCGGCACGGCACCCACCTTGTTTCAGGAGGTTCCATTGAGCAACCATATTCACAGAGTCGTCATCGCGGGCGGAGGCCTCGGTGGTCTCACCGCGGCCTACCTGCTGCGCAGTGTCGGCATGAAGGTCACCGTGCTGGAGCAGGCCAACGAACTCGGGGAGGTCGGTGCCGGCATCCAGACTGCGCCCAACGCGAGCCGGATCCTGATCAACGCCGGCCTGCGGCCCCAGCTGGAAGCGATCAAGACGCAACCCACCAGCCAGGTGCGTCGACGGTGGAGCGACGGCAAGATCCTGGCCAGTCGGCCGCTCGGCGACACCCTGTGGCAAGAGTTCGGGGCGCCGTACTGGCACTTCCACCGCGCGGACCTTCACCAGATGCTCGTCGATGTGTGCTCGGATCCCACGTTGCCCGGACCTGTTGTCGACCTGCACACGAACTCGAAGGTGGCTACCGCCGACCAGTCGAACCCGGCGCTTCCGGTGGCAATCACCGAGGACGGCCGCCGATACGAGGGTGATGTCCTCATCGGAGCTGACGGAGTGCATTCACGGGTGCGTGCCGCCATGGGTATGAGCGAGGAGGAGGACCTCCTCTTCTCCGGGCAGATGGTGTTCCGGGCGATGGTGCCGGGTGAGAAGTTGAAGGCGGACCCTGCTACCCGCTTCCTGTGGGACAGTTTCCATTCGACGATGTGGTACGGCCCTGGTAGGCATCTGGTCCACTACTTCATTCGTGGTGGGGAGTACCTGAACGTGGCTGCGGCCCTCTCCAGTGATGTGAACCTGGACAAGGGCTGGACCGAGGAGACGACAGCCGAGGAATTCATCAGGGCATTCGGCGACTGGGACTCGCGGATCGCTTCGATCCTGGAGAAGGCCGAGGGGCCGATCCTCAAGTGGGCCCTCTTCGCGCACCGGTGCAATCCGGTCTGGGTCCAGGGGCATGTCGGGCTCCTCGGCGATGCCGCACATGCGATGGTGCCGTTCCAGGCTCAGGGTGCCTCGCAGGCGATCGAGGATGCGGCCGTGCTCGCAGAGGAACTCGCCGTCGTCGACAAGGACCAGATCTCCGCTGCGCTGCTGCGCTACGGCGCAAAGCGCGCCAAGCGTGCAGGGATGGTGCAGGAGGCCTCGGCGCAGAACGCCCACCTCTACCAGCTGCCCGACGGACCCGAGCAGGAGCTCCGGGATGAGAAGCTGGCACGATTCGAGGGAGAGTCGGACGTCTCCTACGAGTGGCTCTGGAACGGAAGGCACGAGCCGATGTCTCCCGCGTATGTCTTCAGCAAGGGGGACCGCCCGGCTCTTGCGAGATTGCAGGACGAATGATCACTCCGTTTCATGCGACATTGCCTGTGTCGAGCGACCAGGCGCTCAACGCTCTCGCCGACCGAGAGTTTCTGGCCGAGTGCGTTCCTGACGTGAAGCTGGAAACCGGCGTCGCCGATGAACTACTGCGGGGCACTTTCACCAGCGACGACCCAGCAGCGGTGGCCACTTATCAGTTCGGGCTGCGCCTCATCGACTTCGACTCGGATGGACGCAGTCTGCGGTACGAGGCGCTGGCGCGTCAGGTCGATGGACGGGGCCTTGCGTCCCTGATCGTGGACGTGGATGTAACCGTCGAGGGCGAGGGGAGTGCGCTCGTGATGAACTCCTGTCTCAGCATGGCAGGAATCGGCAACCGCCGCTCCCACGCGGAGATCGAGCGGACCGTCTCCGCCAGGCTTTCGGAATTCGGCACCAGGGCCGTTGCGCTGCTCGGCGAGGACACCGGAAGAACCTGGCGGGCTCCCGGCGCTGCAGCGCATCAGAACCCGGCACCGCTTGCCGTGGAGCCGGGGGCCGCGAAGACTCTCGTCGACCCCAGGTTGAAGCGGGTCATTCTCCCACTCGGTACCTTCGGAGGGACAGCCTTGTTCACCTACTTGATCTGGCGTGCGATCCGCGCGGTTCGGGGCGACGGACGATTGCGGGGTGCGGGCTCGTGAAGCCTTCAAGATTCGATTACCTGCGGCCGGACAGCGTTGACGAAGCGCTCCGTATGCTCGCCGAGGATCCGGATGAGTCGAAGATCCTTGCCGGGGGCCAGAGCCTCATCCCGGTGCTGAACTTCCGTATGGCATCGCCTGAGCGCCTGATCGACATCAATCGATTGATCGATCTCGCGTACCTCAGATCCGTTGACGGATACCTGCAAATAGGTGCCCTGACCAGGCATGCCACCCTCGAGAAGTCCCGGCTGATCGAGCGCCGATGGCCGCTGTTGAAAGAGGCTGTCCACTGGGTGGCGCATGCCGCGATCAGAAACAGGGGAACAATCGGTGGCAGCGTTTCGCACGCCGATTCGGCTGCCGAGCTGCCGGTCGCATTGACCGCCCTGAATGCGACCATCGTGGCGCGTTCCAGCAGCCGGGGCGAGCGGTGCATCTCCGCGCAGGACTTCTTCGTGGGAACGATGACCACAGCTTTGGAGCCGGACGAACTACTCGTCGAGGTCCGTGTACCTCCGCTCCCCGCCGGTCACGGGTTCGCATTCGAGGAGATCTCACGACGGAACGGCGACTTCGGCCTTGCCGGTTCAGCCGTCGTCCTCACGGTCGAGCAGGGCAGGTGCTCGGACGCCAGGATCTCGCTTCTCGGGGCGGCGCAGACACCGTTGCGGGTCCCCCGAGCCGAAGAACGCCTGACAGGAAGCGTCATCGACGATGCTGCTGTCGAGGCGGCTGTTCAACTTGCGTGCGAAGCCAGCGAACCCACGGGAGATCTTCATGGCTCCGCAGAGTACCGACGATCACTCATCGGGGTGGTCGTGCGCCGGGCGATAAACAAAGCAGTCGAAAGAGCAAAGGAGGGCCGCGATGCAACTCCGCGCCATGACCACTAGCTTGAACGGGAAAGACTTCACTGCAGAAGTCGAGCCGCGGACGCTTCTGTCGGACTTCATCAGACACGAAGCCGGACTCACCGGCACCCATGTCGGGTGCGAGCACGGCGTGTGTGGCGCGTGCACGGTGGAGGTCGACGGCTCGCCCGTTCGGTCGTGTCTGATGTTCGCAGTCCAGGCCGAAGGTTGCCACGTCAGAACGGTCGAGGCCGTGGCAGGCACAGACGACGACTGGACTGTGCTCCAACAGGCCTTCCACGAGAATCATGCTCTTCAGTGTGGCTTTTGCACGCCAGGTTTCCTGATGGCCCTGCAGCCGCTGCTCCTCGAGAACAAGGAATTCACGGAGGAAGAAATTCGCGAGGCACTCTCGGGCAACCTCTGCCGGTGTACCGGATACGAGAGCATCGTGAAAGCGGTGACACAGGCTCTCGACACGTTGCGTGCCGCCCGAAAGTCGAGCGGGTCCACGGATAGCCTTCCATCCGAACAGGTTTCGGGGGAGTCGATGTCATGAATGCCAGTCCTGAACAGCACTCGGGGATGGTGGGACGGGCAACGCTTCGCGTCGAAGACCGCCCACTCCTCACCGGTACCGCAACCTTCCTGGACGATGTCCGGTTGCCCGGCGACGTACTCCATGTCGTGTATGTGCGGAGCACCATCGCGCACGGCATCATCAAGGAGATCCGGAGCGAGCATGCCGCAGCCATGGAAGGAGTGGTGGGTGTCTTCACGCGCGAAGACCTCGGTGACGTCCCCGACCTGGTGACGCCTGTCGCGAACGCGAGCAAGCCTCCGCGTCCCATTCTCCCGCACGAGCGGGTGCGTTACGTGGGCGAACCTATCGCCGCGGTCGTGGCGACCTCCCGCTACATCGCCGAAGATGCCGCCGGTCAGGTCGACGTGGACATCGAACCCCTACCGGTCGTGAGCCACATTGCCGATGCGCTGGACCCATCCAAGCCGATCCTGCACGAGTCCGAGGAGATCACCTCGAACGTGCTCTTCGACCGCCTGATCGAAGTGGGTGACCCGGACGGGGCCTTCGCCGAGGCCGCCCATGTCGTCGAGCGCGTCTTCCGGCACCCGCGGGTTGTTCCGTCGCCGATGGAGGGACGCGGTGCAGCGGCGTACGTCGACGACGGTGAAGTCGTGCTCTGGTCCTCGACCCAGTTCCCGCATGCGCTCATGGAATGCGTCAGGGACCTCTTCGGGTTCCGGGTGCGAGTCAAGTGCCCCGACATCGGAGGTGGGTTCGGGCTCAAGAGTGTGGTCTCCCCCGAGGAGCTCGTGGTGGCCTGGCTGGCCGTCAAGCTCGATCGATCCGTCAAGTGGGTCGAGGACCGCGCGGAAAATCTCATCGCCTCGGCGCACGCACGCGACTTCGAGGTCAAGGTTCGTGCTGCGGCGGACGCCGACGGCAACTTGCTCGCGATCGAGTTGGACTCCCTGGGCAATGGTGGGGCGTACTCGGTCTTCCCGATCACCCACGTGCTCGAGACGGCCGGGGTCCTTTCCATGACCCCGGGCCCGTACCGTCTGTCGAACTATCGTGCCCGCGGGCGGGCCGTCACCACGAATACCTGCCCGGCGGGACCGTACCGTGGCGTCGGACTACCCGTCTCCACGTTGATCCACGAGCGGATCATGGACATTCTCGCCAAGGAGGTCGGGATCAGCGCCGTCGAGATCCGCCGGCGAAACCTGATCACGCCGGAGGAACTTCCTTACACGACGGTCACGGACCAGAAGTACGACTGCGGTAACTACCCGGCTGCTCTCGAGGCGGCTGCCGAAATGCTGCGTGTGGACGACTTCGCGGCAGAGCAGGCGGCGGCTCGTGACGACGGGAAGATCCTGGGCCTGGGCATCGCCACCTATGTGGAGTGGACAGGGAACAACTCCAAGCTCTTCAAGCAGCGCGGCATGACGGCGATGAAGGGATGGGACAGCTGCCAGCTCAGCCTCGGGCAGGATGGGCGCACCAAGATCTGGACGTCGAGCCCGTCCATCGGACAGGGCAGTGCGACGACCTATTCGCAGGTCCTGGCCGACGCCAGTGGGATCGACTACGACGACATCGACGTGATCCAGAGTGACACGGGTTCCGGCGAGGTTGACGGAACAGGTACCGGCTCCTCGCGGAGTGCGTCGGTTACCGCCGGGGCGATCGTCACGGCCGGCGAGGAACTCAAGGGTCGCCTGCTGGAGGACGCGGCGGCACTGCTCGATGTTCCGGTTGATCGCCTGCAGATCCGCACCGGTCTGGTCTCCGTGGTCGATGACCCGACGGTGTCCGAATCTGTTCGGAGCTTGGCGGCCAAGGCACCGGAGGGGCGCTACACGCTCGGCCGGACGTATGAGGCCGAGACCGTCCTGTACTCGTACGCCACACACGCTTGCCGCGTGGAGGTGGATCCCGAGACAGGCTTCGTGAAGGTTCTCGACTGGGTCGTGGCCGAAGATTGTGGCCGGGTCATCAATCCTCTTGTCGTCGACGGGCAGACCAAGGGGGCCATCGCCCAGGGTATCGCCGGGGCTCTCTACGAGTCGTTCCAGTACGACAGTGAGGGACAGCCTCTGGCCGGGTCCTTCATGGACTACCTGATGCCGACGGCGAGCGAGCTGACGAACGTTACCGTCCGGCATCTTCCGGTCGCGGCGCCGGACGGCATCATCGGTGCGAAGGGAGTCGGCGAGGGTGGAACCATCGCGGCCGGCGCATGCCTGGCGAATGCGGTCACGAATGCCCTGGAATCGGAGTTCAACGAGCTCCCGATGCATCCCGAGGGAGTGCAGAAACAGGCTCAGTTGCTGCTGAGCCGGCTGTCAAGAGTGGAGACCGCGTCGTGACCCGAGCCGAAAATGCCGCAACTGTTTCGCACACCGCGCCCTTCTCCGGGCGAGTGGGATGGGGGCGCCGTCCGGCGTTCATCGTCGTGGATCTCGTGCATGCGTACACCGATGCGGACGGAATGTTTGCGCTGCCCGGGATGGAGGCAGTGGTCGAAGCGACGGAAACGCTCGTCGGTGTCATGCGTCGAGCGGGCTTTCCCATCGTCTGGACGGATGTCAGGTACGACGAGACGATGTCGGACGCGGGCCTGTTCGGCAAGAAAGTGCCGGGACTGGCCGCATTCGCAAAGGGTGCTCCCGAGCGCGGTGGCAAACTTGTGCTGCAGCCCGAACCCGGAGACGTGCGCATAACGAAGAACTATGCGAGTTCCTTCTTCGGAACCTCCTTGGCATCGACTCTGCACACTGCCGGCGTGGACACCGTCCTGGTCGGCGGCGTATCCACATCCGGTTGCGTGCGGGCTACGGCCACCGATGCCCTCAACCACGGTTTCAGGCCCCAGGTGGTTCGCGAGACGTGTGCCGACCGGAGTCCGGAGCTGCACGAGTCGAACCTCCGCGACCTCGATGCGAAGTATGCGGACGTATGCCATCTGGATGAGGCCATCGCCCGGGTTGCCGCTCTGCCCGGCCTTGAAGGCTAGTACTGCAACCAGTGCCAGACGTGAACGAGGACGTGTCACGGGCACGCGACGCGACTGACAGCCGCGTATCTCGTTGACTGGCAGAGAGGTCAGCTCTTACACATCGGTAGACCGGTCCGCCGCAAAGCGTGTCGTGTCATCTCGATGCCCTGATCCACGGCGTGGCGCTGTTGCTCGCCCCATCATTTTCACGTCAAATTCCAATGCGTGCAAGACATCTAGCGAAAGGGAACAGCATGGCCAATATGTTGAGTCGGGAGACGGTACCGGCGCCTCGTCGGTTGCGACAGGCGCTCGAGGAAGCACCGCGAACCGGACCTGTGATCGCCCCCGGCGCATACGACGCACTCACGGCGCGGTTGATCGAACTTGCGGGATTCGACGCTGTCTACTTGACCGGTTTCGGTGCGACGGCGTCGCTGCTGGGGATGCCGGATGTCGGCCTGCTGACGGGAACCGAAATGGCTGATCAAACACGTCGCTTGGTTTCCGCCGTCGATATCCCTGTCATCGCTGATGCTGACACCGGATATGGAAACGTCGTCAATGTAGCTCGAACTGTGAGTGTCTATGAACAGGCCGGGGCTGCTGCGATTCAACTCGAGGATCAGGTGAACCCGAAGAAGTGCGGGCACATGAGTGGCAAGGCACTCGTGTCGGCAGGCGAGATGATCGGCAAGATTCATTCGGCCGTGGACGCACGGCGCAATCCGGACACGGTACTGATCGCACGTACCGACGCTATTGCAGTCGACGGTGTGGAAGCCGCAATTGCGCGAGCTAGGGCATACCATGCGGCCGGCGCTGACGCATTGTTCGTCGAGGCACCGACCAGCGAGGCAGACATCGAGCGCCTGGCCGGAGAACTCGCGGCCGAGATGCCTCTTGTTTTCAATTGGGTCGAGGGCGGGAAAACGCCCCCTCTCACCTTCGAGCGAATGCGAGAACTGCAGTTTGCAATGGTCATTTATCCGATTGGAACCCTGCTCGCAGCAACCGCGCGTGCACGTTCCTACCTGGCGGACCTGAAGGAACACGGCACGCCTACGGCGGCGTCGTTGGCTGGACTTCCAAGCTTCGAGGATTTCACTTCGGTGGTTGGTTTGCAGGATGTGCGGGCTCTCGAGAACCGCTACGTGTCCGAGGAAGCAGTTCCCGCTGTGTAACAAAGGCAATGGTGGGCTCGGCCCGAAGAACTTCCCCCACAAAACATCTGGAGATTTGGAATCCGTCGCCTCATCCGCACGGTCATCGACAGATCCGGGCCGGCCAACAGAGATTGTTCCCATAGAACGCGGGAATCGGCCCGCATCAGCACCTTGCTCGGCGTTTGTGGCACAGGCGGCGGGCGGTGGTCACGGTTCGGATGACCAACCGCCCGTTCCACGGCGGATCCGCAGTCGTCGCGGCGGGTACTGCACTGCACCCGCGGTCGACACCCGGTTGATGACTGGATTATTGTTTCCATCAATACGACTATTGCGCTTGCTGTTACAGCCCTGTGCGATCGACTGCACTCCACCAGGCGTCGCTGTGTACGGAGAACGGCTTGTCGGATATCTGCAGGGCCAACGGTGCAGTCGGCGGGGATGCGGCCACCGGCCCGCGCATCTCCAGCCAACACAAACTGCTGGGACGAGATGGGCATCATTCTCGATACCGATGCCGATTTCAGCAACGCTACGCCCAACCGGAAGCACACAGGAGTTGGAAAAGTCAGATGACGGACAAACGCGTTGCGAAAGCATTTGTTCTCGATGAAATAGGTTATGACGGACTTGTCGAGATCGAGCGCGAGGTGCCGTCAGTGGGACCGACGCAGATCTTGGTCGAGATGAAAGCCGCTTCGCTTAACTTCCGCGATCTCAAAATTCTCAAAGGCGTCTACGCTGTGAAGCCCAATTTGCCCATCGTGCCTCTGTCCGATGGGTCTGCACAGGTGATCGAAACCGGAGTCGAGGTCAGTCGATTCAAGGCCGGTGACAGAGTTCTCCCGATTTACATGGAAGGCTGGTACAGCGGTCCCGCAACGAAGGATAGACGGGGCTGGAAAGCGAAGTCTGCCGATGTTGACGGTACGGCCATCCAGTATGCAGTTTATGATCAGGAAGACATACTCCCGATCCCCGCATCGCTTTCCTATGAGGAAGCTGCATGCCTGCCTTGTGCCGGCGCGACGGCTTGGCAGGCATTAGTTTATGTCGGCCAAGTCAAGACTGGCGATACCGTCCTGATCATGGGCAGTGGCGGCGTTTCGGTGTTGGGTTTACAAATCGCACTGATGAGCGGCGCGCGTGTGATCGCAACCTCCAGCGACGACGCGAAGCTTCAGCGACTGATCGACATGGGCGCCGGCGACGGTATCAATTACAAGAAGAACCCCAATTGGGAAGAAGAGGTTCTGAGGCTGACCAACGGTCGCGGCGTCGATCTCGTACTGGACGTGGTGGGCGCGGCGACGATCGGACAGTCGATGCGTGCGACGAAAGATGGGGGCTATGTCGGGAGTGTCGGGAACTTGAGTGGGGAATTCTCATCGGCCGACGCAACAGAGCGCGGAATTCGTGTCGCAACCATTCCAGTCGGCTCTCGCGAAATGACGGAAGACCTGATGAGGGCGCTTGATCTGCACAACGCGAAACCGGTCATCGACAGAAGGTTCCCGTTCAGGCAATTGAGGGAAGCCCTGCAATACCTGGAAAAGGGCCAGCATTTCGGCAAAGTGGTCATATCTTTCTAGACACCAAGTCGACCCAGCGTCGCCGATGGTCGAGTAAAGCTCGCTGTGGAAGACCGAGGTGCGGATTTGTAGAGCCCGATCACGCACTCCATCAGGCCGTTGCCAGACGTATCGGCAACCGAACCGATCGACGGCCGGATGCCCTCGTCGGCGAGGTGGTCGATGAAATTCATGGGATATAGCCGCCACGGGTCTCGACGACGTCAGTCCTCGGCGATCGTCTCCCATCGGCTTGCCAAAGACCTCAGTAGGTCGACAATCAGTTCTTGGCCGAGGGGCCCATATCCCTCCATGAGAAGGATGTCGAGCTCCTGGGCGCGTCGGACAATCGCGTCGATTGACTCATAGCCCGCGTCGGTGAGGAATAGCAGTCGTTTACGCCCATCTTCGGCGGGCCTTTTCCTCTCGAGCCAGCCCCGTTCCACAAGGCGCTTGACGATGCTTGCCATAGTTGATCGGTCGACGGCGACTGATGCTCCGAGAGCTCCCTGCTCGACGCCAGGGTTACTCCTTACTGCCATCAGTACGGCGGCCTGGGGTCCGGTAGCGACCGGATCGACATGTTTCAGCCATGCCGACTGGTAGGCCTGGTAAAGCCGCCGCAGGAGATAACCGGGAGCGGAGACCATGTCCGGAGGAGCGTCGAGCGCATTCCGATCGTTCGTCTTCAATGTGTTGTCAAATCTATCGATTGTCACGGGTTCAGCTAACCATGTGTGACCTACGGCGGGTTGGCTCGACTTGACGGTTCGGCACGTTCGAGTGTCGGTGAGATTGGCGTGCGGTTCAGCGGCGACAGCACGCGACCTCGACGAAGAGGGCAGGGCGGGAGTGTCGTGTGCGCGTGTGCTCTCGGTACATGACAACTGCGGCCGCATAGAAGGATCGGCCGGCTGGTGTGCTGGACCATTACGGGAGGCGGCGTCGTCACTCGGTCACTTGCTGGGCGTGCCCTTCGTCGTCGGTCCACGCTGGACACGGGACAGTGGTCGGTGTCGAACTTTGCCCCGAGCTTGGGCGGCGGCACGAGTTGCGGAGCATTGTCGATCACGCCAACGGCGCACTTCTCGGTTTCCTCTGTCTTGGGTATTCGGTCGTGGCGATTTGCTTGTTTCAGCCTTGGATATGACTTTCGGCATCCTTCCATTCGGAGTCGCGAAGTTCGTTCTTACGGGTCTTGCCTGTGGAGGTTTTGGGTAGTTCGACGAGGAATTCGACCGAACGGGGAGCCTTGTACGAGGCGATCCTGGTTTTGACGTGGGCAACGAGTTCTTCGGTGCTGCCGGCGGTACCAGGGTTGAGGACGACGAACGCTTTGGGCCGTTCTCCCCATTTCTCGTCGGGAACCCCGATGACAGCTACGTCGGCGACGGCGGGATGACTCATCAGCGCTTGTTCGACCTCGATGGTGGAGATGTTCTCTCCGCCCGAGATCACGACGTCCTTGGCGCGGTCGAGTAGCTGCACGTATCCGTCGGGGTGCATGACCCCGAGGTCACCGGAGTGGAACCATCCACCGCTGAAGGCAGTAGCGGTGCCGGCGGGGTCGCGGTAGTAACCCTTCATGACGTTGTTGCCGCGCATGACGATTTCGCCCATCTCGACGCCATCGGAGTCCACATCGGTGAGGCTGCCGTCATCGGCCAGCTTCTCGCGGACCACCCGCAGGTGGTCCGCCGTGAGGAAGCCGACTCCTTGCCGGGCCAGTAGACGGGATTGCTTCCCGGGGTCGAGGTCGGCCCATTCGGGCTTTTCCTCACAGACCGAGTACGGTCCGTACGTCTCGGTGAGACCGTAGACGTGCACTAACGTGGCTCCGAGGGAACGGATTTCATCGATTGTCGTGGGGCTCGGCGGTGCGCCGGCGGTGACGATCAGCAACGGGCTCGCGAGTGGGTGCGCTTGTGGTGCGGACGCCAGCAGCGAGAGCACGGTGGGTGCGCCTGCCAGGTGATTGATGTGCTCGGTGTCGATCAGGGTCCAGATCGCGTCGCCGCGGACCGCACGCAGGCAGACGTGGGTGCCCGCCGCTGCCGTGACGGCCCAGGCCGAGCACCAGCCGTTGCAGTGGAACATCGGCAGGGTCCACAGGTACTTGGTATCGAGCGCGAATCGCTGGTGATGCAGCTCGCCGAGCGCATTGAGGTAGGCGCCGCGGTGGGTATACATGACACCCTTGGGGCGGCCGGTGGTGCCGGAGGTGTAGTTGATCGCGATGGTGCGGGTCTCGTCGTCCACTTCCCATGCGATGGCTTCGCCGTGGCCGCGGGTCAACAGCCCCGTATAGCTGGTGGTGCCGGGCACCTGCTCGTAGGTGCCGTCCTGGCTGGGGGTTTCGACGATCTCTGCGACGGTGGCGAGATTCGGGTGTTCGCCGAGCCCCCGTAGAAGTGCGGCGTCACCGATGAGGATCCTGGCCTCGGAGTGATCGCAGATGTAGGTGATCTCCTCGGCGGACAGCCGGGTGTTGATCGCGACGAGGATGCCGCCGGTCAGCGGAACGGCGAAATGGGCGAACAGCATTTCGGCGCTGTTGGATGCAAGATAGGCCACCCGGTCGCCGACACGGATTCCCGAGGCGCGCAGGGCGTGCGCGAGTTGGGTGACATCGGCCGCGAATTCGGCGTACGTCCATGTGCGATCGCCGTCGATCACTGCGGTCTTGTTCGGGTGTACCTCCGCGGCCCGAGCGAGGAAACGAAGTGGGGTGAGAGGCGTATCAAGCCCAGACATGATTGATCCTTCGAAGTGGGGGGTCCGGCAAGTATCCGTCTGTTAAATCAAAACGGTGTCCGCAGCTGGATCAGCTCTACTGCGGGGAGTTCGGCACCTGATGCCGTGCAGAATGATCACCGCCGGATTGCGGGTGTGTAGGTCGATCGGCTCGCCTCGAACGTGGCGATGTCGAACTCGTGTCGAAGAGTCAATCCTATGTCGTCGAGGCCCTCGATCAAACGCCACCGGGTGTAGTCGTCGATGGTGAACGGCACAGTCAGATCATTCGTAGTGATCAGGCGCGCACCAAGATCGACCGTCAGTTCCATACCCGGACTGTGCTCGAGCCTGCTCCACAGCAGTTCGACGTCAGCCTGTTCGACAGTCGCGGCAAGGAGCCCCACCTTTGATGCGTTTCCCTTGAAGATTTCACCGAAGCGGGACGCGATCACGACTCGAAACCCATAGTCCATCAGTGCCCACACCGCATGTTCGCGGGACGATCCGGTTCCGAAGTCGGGACCGGCGACAAGCACGCTACCGCGAGAGAAGGGCTCGACGTTGAGGATGAATCCGGGGTCCGATCGCCAGGTGGCGAATAACGCGTCCTCGAATCCGGTTCGGGTGACTCTCTTCAGATATTCACCGGGGAGAATTTGGTCGGTGTCGACATCGGACGCGCGGAGTGGTGTTCCGACTCCGGTGTGGGTGGTGAAGGCGTGCATCTTGTCTCCTGGACCTATCCGACGCGGATCGGTCGGTGAGTTTCGGCGTGGTTCACGGGGACGAGGTCCGTCGGCGAGGAAAGCGTTCCGCGCACCGCAGTTGCGGCGGCCACGAGCGGTGAGACCAGGTGGGTGCGGGCAGACCTGCCCTGGCGCCCCTCGAAATTTCGGTTGGACGTGGATGCGCTGCGCTGTCCTGGTGAAAGCTGGTCAGGGTTCATGCCGAGACACATCGAACAGCCGGCCGCACGCCATTCCGCGCCCGCCTCGGTGAACACCCGATCGAGGCCTTCCCGTTCGGCCTGGGCTTTGACCGACATTGATCCTGGAACAACGAGCATCCTGACGGAGTCGGCGATACGTCGGCCGGAGAGCACCGACGCGGCGGCACGCAGATCCTCGATCCGGGCGTTGGTGCAGGATCCGATGAAGACGACGTCGATACCGATGTCGCGCAACGGGGTCCCTGGCGATAGACCCATGTAGTCGAGGGCCTTGCGGGCCGAGGTTGCTTCACGCTCGTCCGTGATGGTCGCTGGATCGGGTACGGCAGATTCGAGTGGAAGGCCCTGCGCGGGGTTGGTGCCCCAGGTGACGAACGGCGTCAACGAGGACGCGTCGATGTAGACGACTTGGTCGAATTCGGCGTCGTCGTCGGTGTGTAGCTCCCGCCACGTCTCGACTGCCCGATCCCATTCGTGGCCGCTCGGCGCGTAACGGCGGCCGCGAAGGTATGCGAAAGTGGTGTCATCGGGTGCAACCATCCCCGCTCGACCGCCCGCCTCGATAGTCATGTTGCACATTGTCATCCGCGCTTCCATCGACATCTTCCTCACCGCCTCACCCCGGTATTCGAGGACGTATCCGGCACCGCCGCCGGTACCGATCCGAGCGATGACGGCGAGGATGACGTCTTTGCTGGTCACGCCGGGAGGCAATTCTCCTTCGATCTCGACGGCCATGGTCTTGAAGGGCCGGATCGACAGGGTCTGGGTAGCGAGGACGTGTTCGACCTCCGACGTCCCAATGCCGAAGGCGAGTGCGCCGAAGGCACCGTGCGTGGAGGTGTGTGAGTCGCCACAGACCACGGTAGTTCCCGGATGAGTGAGTCCGAGTTGTGGACCGATGACGTGCACGATGCCCTGCCCCTCGTGTCCCATCGAGAACAGTTTGATGCCGAACTCCTCACAGTTACGGCGCAGCGTGGCAATCTGTGTCGCGGAGATCGGGTCGGCGATCGGAGCAAGGATGTCGACAGTGGGAACGTTGTGATCCTCAGTGGCAATCGTGAGGTCGGGTCGTCGAACCGTGCGACCGGCGAGGCGAAGGCCTTCGAACGCTTGCGGGCTGGTGACCTCGTGCACGAGATGGAGATCGATGTACAGGAGGTCTGGTTCTTGACCGGGCCCCGGGCGAACCACGTGCCGTGACCAGACCTTTTCTGCAAGTGTTCGACCGGAACCACTCGTCGACGTGGGCTGTTTCATTCTCGGTCACCTTTCAGGGATCGCCAGTGAATACCTTCTCCGGAACGCGTCGACAGAGCGATCGGAAGCGAGCGGGGGAGCGCTACCGGGTTAGCGCGGGGTGTCATGCGTCGCTGAGGTCGACGGTGCGGTTGTCGCCGATCCGGTATGCGCAGATGGCGCTGAGTGTGCAGAATGCTGCGAGCATGATCGAGACACCGATCGGTCCGATTCCGCCGGGGGCGACGAAGATCGAGGCGAGCAGTGGGCCGATGCCACCGCCGATGAGGCCGGCGAACTGGTACGCGACGCCGGCGCCGGTGTAGCGGAATTTGGTCGGGAAGAGCTCGGAAAGCAGGGTGGCGGAGGTTCCTGTCGCTGCCGAGTTGAGTATCGCCATTCCGATGATGAAGGTGGCCAGGATGATCAGCGGGGACCCCGACCCGACCATCGGGAACATGACGAACGCGAACACGGCGTAGCCGACCGCGGCGGGGATGAAGATCTGGCGCCGGCCGACCTTGTCGGAGATGAACGAGAAGAACGGGATGGTGAAGATCATGATGACCAGCGAGACGTTGAGCAGGGTCAGCAGGGTCGACCGGTGCAGACCGTAGTGCGTGGCGGCGTACGAGATCAGGAAGGTCGACACGATCGCCTGGGACATGAAGGTGCCCGAGACGGTGCCGATGCCGAGCAGAACCTTGCCGGGTCGTTCACGGAAGACCTCGATGAGCGGGATGGGCGGCTTCTCCGTTGCCTCGGAACTGTGCTGTTCGGATTCGAAGACCGGGCTTTCCTCGACCCGCAGCCGCACGTACAGACCGACGCCGACGACGACGACCGAGAAGAGGAACGGCAACCGCCATCCCCAGGTCAGGAAGGCCTCGTCGTCCAGGTTGTTCAGCAACGCGAACGCCCCGTAGGCCAGCAGCACTCCGGCTCCCGATCCCAAACTTGCCGCTCCGCCGAAGAATCCGCGTGACTTCTTGGGAGCGTGCTCGACGGCCATCAACACCGCGCCGCCCCACTCACCGCCCACGGCGATACCCTGGATGAGGCGGAGGGTGACCAGCAGGATCGGTGCGAGTGCGCCGATCTGCGCCGAGGACGGCAGGCATCCGATCAAGAAGGTGCTCAGCCCCATCAGAATCATCGTCCACAACAGCGTCGACTTGCGGCCCACCCGGTCCCCGAAGTGACCGAAGATGATCCCGCCGAGCGGTCGAGCCGCGTACCCGATCGCGAGAATCGCGAACGAGAGGATCGTCCCGAGCGACTCGGACGTCGACTCGAAGAAGACCTGCCCGAACACCAGGCTCGCCGCCACCCCGAACACGATGAAGTCGTAGAACTCGACCGTCGTGCCGATCAGGCTGGCGAAATACACGCGTCTGAGTTGCCGTCGATTCCCGACGGCGTCCTCAGCCCTCGGGTGGGCCATATCTCGAGTGTCGGTCATGACTGCCTCTCCTTCACCACGAACGCGGTCGACGCGAATCGGATCGCCAGGGGCGAGCTGCAGTGAGCCGCTCGACTCACGCGTGGCATACGTGGCGGGTGCCTGTGAATTGATGGAGATAATACGAACACAGATGAAGTCTCCGCGCAAGGGTGCGACACCAGTTGTCAACACCGACTTCGGGAATTCACATAACAGCAGTTCAAGCCGCCATGTGTACTGGCATGTCGAGCTCGACTGCGATCGGCAGCCTCGGGGTGGAGAAGCGAATCATCAGTAGTCAAACAAAAATGTGGTTTACGGGCGATCACCGGTGGTACTGTCCGCACCTACATCGCCGAGCTGCTGAATGTCCTGGCAGGCACCGGGAGTCCGGTCGCGGCCGCTACGTCTTCGCAACACGTGCGCAATAACCGTTCCGCGTCCGGAAGTGCGCCGTACTCGAGTGCTGAAACCAACTACCCTTACTCATGGTTGCGGACTCCGGGTTCTCTTCGCTCACGGGATGCCAGCGATCCGTGCGGTCGCGAGGAGTCGGCCTCGGGCAGGTCGTCGGTCCGGACAAGGGCAGCTGCCTTGGGGCGGTAACCAGTTCCTTTGCAGGCAGGGCGGTCCGGTGGCATCGGCGGTCATTGGGACCGCCGTCGGCGTACCGACTCGGCTTACTGGATTGATATACGGAAAGGGCGGCGCGATGACGGCAGTGGAGATGGGGATTCCGTCTGTGCGGTCGGCCTCACTCGAAGGGCGCCCGGACGTCGCGCACCTCGTTGATCGTTTCGCCAGGGTGGCCAGGGACCTACGGGTGTCGATCACGGAGAAGTGCTCGCTGCGGTGCACGTACTGTATGCCCGAGGCGGGCCTGCCCGCGATCCCGGCGGAGCGGTTGCTCACCGCAGGTGAGATCGTCCGGTTGGTCGAGATCGCCGTGCATCGACTCGGGGTGCGTGAGGTGCGGTTCACCGGTGGTGAGCCGCTCATGCGCGCGGACCTCGAGCACATTATCGGCGGGTGCGCAGAGAAGGTGCCGGGCATTCCGCTGGCGATGACGACGAACGCGGTCGGGCTCGAGCACCGGGTGCGCAGGCTCGCCGACGCCGGCCTGACCCGGATCAACGTCTCCCTCGACACCATCGACCGTGACCACTTCGCGTCGTTGACCCGGCGGGATCGGCTGCCCTCGGTGCTCGCCGGGATCCGCGCCGCCGTCGCAGTCGGGCTCGCCCCGGTGAAGGTCAACGCGGTCCTCATGCCGGAGACGCTGAGCGGAGCGCCGGATCTGTTGCAGTGGTGCCTCGACGAGGGCGTCGCGCTGCGCTTCATCGAGGAGATGCCGCTCGACGCCGACCACGAATGGGCGCGGGGGAGCATGGTGCCGGCCGAGTGTCTGTTGTCGGTGCTTGGTGCGCGCTTCGATCTCGATGAGATCGGGCGGGACGACCCGTCCGCCCCGGCGGTCCAGTGGCGGGTGGACGGAGGCGCCGCGACGGTGGGGATCATCGCGTCGGTCACGCGGTCGTTCTGCGCCGACTGTGATCGCACTCGGCTCACCGCCGAGGGGACCGTTCGGTCGTGCCTGTTCAGCGACTCCGAGATCGATCTACGCGGTGCGTTGCGGTCCGGCGCGGACGACGAGGAGTTGGCGCACTTGTGGCGTGGGGCTATGTGGAACAAGTCGGCGGGGCACGGCATCGACGCCGCTGGGTTCGTTCCGCCCCTGCGGAGTATGGGAGCGATCGGTGGCTGACACGGATTCTGCGGCAACGGAATCGGGTTCCGTCCGGCACGTTGCGGAGGTCGAACTCCGGATCAGGATTCTTCGGCTTCCAGGACTGCGGTAGGAGGCCGTCGATCGGGTCGGCGGCGGGCTAGGTGTCGCTACCTTCATCGGGCCGCAGTGAGATTGGTATTTCCACCACACCCTGGCGGATCCCGGGTCCTCGGTGGGTGGATTGATAGATACTGAGACACCGGAGTGTCTGGCGACACCAGCGATGTTCGCGGTCACCCGCCCGTCTTGATTGAATTCGGATATTGAATCGAAAAGCGGAGTACTACTGCAGATTACATTCGATCGGCTCGTCGGGACCCCCGGGTAGGGTGCACACCGTGTGCTCGCGGGGTCCTGCGCCGACAGCGATCGACGGTCGGTGGATCGGGCCCGAGAGTAATCGGAGTTCTCCACCGGTACTTCCACGAATGGTCTTCATCATTTCGGCGAGAATCGACACTGCGGTTTCCTCGGGTGTCTGCGCGCCCAAGTCGAGCCCGATCGGCGAATGTAGGCGTGCAAGGTCGGCGGTGGAGAGTCCACGCTCCCGCAATGCCTTGACGCGGCGCTCATGGGTAGGCCGACTTCCCATCGCACCGATGTACGCGGCGTGCGAGCGGAGGGCACGCTCGAGGAGAGGGAGATCGAACTTCTCATCGTGGGTGAGCACTGCGATTACGGTCCGCCGGTCAATGGGCGCAGATTCGAGGAATTTGTGCGGCCACATCACCACGATGTCGTCAGCATCCGGGAATCTGGCTGGGGTTGCGAACACCGGTCGGGCATCGATGACAGTTACGTGATAACCCGCGAATGCTCCGAGCCTACAGAGGGCGGCGGCGAAGTCGATGGCTCCGAAAATATACATTCGAGGCAGAGGTACGAAGACCTCCACCATAAGTGTGCGGGTCGAATTCGCCCTTCCCGGCACCTCGACTACGTATACAGCGGAGTCTCCCGAATCCAGGCCGCGCTTTACATCTGCAACGTCGTCACGAGCGATGGATAGATCGCCGAACTGCTCATGACGAGATAGCACGCAGTGGCGGGTGGGATATTCGGCGCTTGTGTCGGTGACAACCGCCACCGGGTTTCCCTCACGGATTCGATCTGCGAGTTCGACGAATTGCGGAAAACTCGTACGATCGACGCGCTGGACAAAGACCTCGATGGTTCCACCGCAGGTCAGGCCGACACCGAACGCGTCATCGTCGGTGACACGAAATACGTCTGTCCGACTGCGTCCGTCGGCGAGCACCTCTAGGGCTGTCTCGTACAGGGCGCCCTCCACACAGCCGCCAGAAACACTGCCGATCACTTCGCCCGATTGCGATACCGCCATGGCCGCGCCGGGCGCGCGGGGTGACGACTTCCAAGTGCGCACTATGGTGGCGAGCGCGAACGGCACGTCGCGGTCGTACCAGGCTGTCAGCCCGGCCAAGATGTCGCGCATCGTTTGTTCTCCTCGGGTGTCTGTTGGCTGAGTACTGCCTGGCTGCGGCACGCCTCGTCGAGCACCTTGCGGTACATGATGCCTCGATCGAGCCATACTCGTCCAATGACGGACGAAATTTGACGTCTTCCGGATATTTGCCAATGCCTCGCATCATCTGCCGAGAGGCATTCGATGCCAACTACCAGGCATCTCCGACTTTCTGGGGCTTGTGTTAACAACTGGTGTCGCACCCTTGCGCGGAGACTTCATCTGTGTTCGTATTATCTCCATCAATTCACAGGCACCCGCCACGTATGCCACGCGTGAGTCGAGCGGCTCACTGCAGCTCGCCCCTGGCGATCCGATTCGCGTCGACCGCGTTCGTGGTGAAGGAGAGGCAGTCATGACCGACACTCGAGATATGGCCCACCCGAGGGCTGAGGACGCCGTCGGGAATCGACGGCAACTCAGACGCGTGTATTTCGCCAGCCTGATCGGCACGACGGTCGAGTTCTACGACTTCATCGTGTTCGGGGTGGCGGCGAGCCTGGTGTTCGGGCAGGTCTTCTTCGAGTCGACGTCCGAGTCGCTCGGGACGATCCTCTCGTTCGCGATTCTCGCGATCGGGTACGCGGCTCGACCGCTCGGCGGGATCATCTTCGGTCACTTCGGGGACCGGGTGGGCCGCAAGTCGACGCTGTTGTGGACGATGATTCTGATGGGGCTGAGCACCTTCTTGATCGGATGCCTGCCGTCCTCGGCGCAGATCGGCGCACTCGCACCGATCCTGCTGGTCACCCTCCGCCTCATCCAGGGTATCGCCGTGGGCGGTGAGTGGGGCGGCGCGGTGTTGATGGCCGTCGAGCACGCTCCCAAGAAGTCACGCGGATTCTTCGGCGGAGCGGCAAGTTTGGGATCGGGAGCCGGAGTGCTGCTGGCCTACGGGGCGTTCGCGTTGCTGAACAACCTGGACGACGAGGCCTTCCTGACCTGGGGATGGCGGTTGCCGTTCCTCTTCTCGGTCGTCGTCGTCGGCGTCGGTCTGTACGTGCGGCTGCGGGTCGAGGAAAGCCCGGTCTTCGAATCCGAACAGCACAGTTCCGAGGCAACGGAGAAGCCGCCCATCCCGCTCATCGAGGTCTTCCGTGAACGACCCGGCAAGGTTCTGCTCGGCATCGGCACCGTCTCGGGCACCTTCATGTCCCAGGCGATCGTGTCGACCTTCCTGATCTCGTACGCCGCCACGCACTACGGTCTGCACCGGTCGACCCTGCTGACCCTGCTCAACGTCTCGCTGGTCATCATGATCTTCACCATCCCGTTCTTCTCGTTCATCTCCGACAAGGTCGGCCGGCGCCAGATCTTCATCCCCGCCGCGGTCGGCTACGCCGTGTTCGCGTTCGTCATGTTCCCGATGGTCGGGTCGGGGTCCCCGCTGATCATCCTGGCCACCTTCATCATCGGAATGGCGATACTCAACTCGGCAGCGACAGGAACCTCCGCCACCCTGCTTTCCGAGCTCTTCCCGACCAAATTCCGCTACACCGGCGCCGGCGTCGCGTACCAGTTCGCCGGCCTCATCGGCGGTGGCATCGGCCCACTGCTCGCCTCGATCTTCGTCGCCCCCGGCGGAATCGGACCGATCGGTGTCTCGATCATGCTCGCAGCATTCTGCACACTCAGCGCCATCTGCGCATACCGGATCGGCGACAACCGCACCGTCGACCTCAGCGACGCATGACACAAACCACCCCGGCAGCCGGCCGACGTGCACATTCACTGTGCTGCTGAAGTCAGAATTGATCAGAAGACAAACGATTGCAACAGAAGAGGGATAGATCATGACTCGCATGATGAATTTGATCGGATACCTGAAGACTGGCCCGACTGCGTTGCACTCGGGTGGATGGCGGCACCCCGAGGCGACTTTGGACGACATTTTCGATCCGGTCCGTTACGAACACATGGCCCAGACATTAGAGGCAGCGAAGTTCGACGGCGCATTCTTCGCCGACCTTTTCGGTGTGGCCGACACCTACAAGGGACTCGAGATGTTTATTCGCTCGGGCGGACAGAACAGCTATCTCGATCCTCTGACGGTTCTTCCGATCATGGCGCGAGTTACGACGCGGCTTGGTCTGGGCGTGACAATCTCGACCAGCTTCCACAACGCATTCCATATCGCGCGCTCCCTAGCCTCGATCGACATGTTGAGCAAGGGGCGTGTGGCTTGGAATGTCGTAACATCCACCAGCGAACTCGAGGCAGCCAACGCCGGGCTCGACGGATTGCCTCCGCATGGTGAGCGCTACGACCGGGCGGACGAGGTACTGGAGGCATGTAGCGCTCTGTGGAACACGTGGGACGACGATCCGTTCATTTTCGACAAGCGTCGCGGAGTTTTCGGAGATACAGACAAGGTTCACTACGCCGATTATCAAGGCAAGTGGGTGAAGTCGCGCGGTCCGCTCCCGACACCACGCAGCCCTCAAGGACATCCGGTCATTATGCAGGCAGGTAGTTCTGATCGGGGACGGGAGTTCGCGGCTCGATGGGCGGAAGTCGTCTTCACTCGACCAGGCGGTCGAGCGGAGATGGTTGCCTTCTACGAAGATATGAAACGCCAGGTCGTGGAGGCCGGTCGAGATCCAATCTCATGCAAGATCCTTCCCGGAGTGACACCGATCCTGGGTGAGACCGACTCGATCGCTCGCGAACGTGCCGATTACCTGGATAGTCTGCAGCACAGCGAGTATGACCTGGCGTATGCGTCGCTATCGGTCGGTGCCGACCTGAGCAAGCATCAGACCCTCGAAGAAGTCAGCAACGTTCGAGGAAACCAGGGCACCCGGGGCAGGACTGACGAGCTCAACCAGTTCGCAGAGAAGAGTGGGGTCACACTGGCGGAGGCAGCTGCAAAGCGCTCGCGCGGAGGTTCATTGGTCGGTACGCCAGAAAGCGTCGCCGATGAACTCCAGGACCTGTTCGAATCGGGCGCGTGCGACGGGTTCGTTATCATGCCGACAACCTTCCCCGGCTCGCATGAACAGTTCTGCCGCTCGGTCGTGCCCGAGCTTCAACGCCGCGGAGTGTTCCGCAAGGAGTACAGTGCGTCCACTCTCCGCGGGAACCTTCTCAGCTGATTCGCCCCGCTGGCGGTGGTGAAAGTTGGTTCGCTTTCACCACCCACCACCAACATCGGGTGGCTCCGGTGACCCCCACGCCCCGTGCCCACAGCACGCGCGTGACCACGACCTCCTCCTCCATCAGGTGCGCCCCTTCCCTTGGGGGCGCAACTACACCGACGGTGGACCCGACTCGGAAACGTGAGGTACATATACATGGAAACGACCGTGATGACAGGCGACGCTATCCGGAAATCCTCCGGGAGGGAGCACGCATGATCGCGCAGTCGGCCCTGGACGGGCCAACCCTTCGAGAGGCGTTCGGCCAATACCCGAGTGGAGTGGTTGCGGTGTGTGCGGAGATCGGTGGTGAACGGATCGGTATGGCGGCGAGTAGCTTTGTCTCGGTGTCGCTGGACCCTCCGCTAGTTGCTGTCTGCCCGCAGAACACCTCGGCGACGTGGCCACGACTACAAGAATCGCCGCGCATTGGAATCAGCATTCTCGGGGAGACACACGATGGGGCGGTGCGATCACTGTCAGCGAAGATCGGAGACCGATTCGAGGGGTTGACCACTCAGACACATGAGGGCGGCGCCGTCTTCATCGAGGGAGCCAGTGTGTGGTTGAACACCTCGGTCGAGCAGGAACTTCCAGCAGGCGACCATACGATCATCGTGCTGCGCATCAACGATCTGAGTCTTCAGCCCAACGTCGCACCGATCGTGTTTCACCGCAGTGGTCTTCACCGGATCCAACAGGAATCAGCATGAGAGTCGATGCGGCGCTGGCCTCACTACGGGAGGGACGACCGGTGTTCACTGTTGATTCGACCGGTGCCGGCGCCGTAGTCCTGGCCGCACACGGGGTAGACATGAAGTGGGTTGCATGGACTGTGCGGCACACCTCTGGCCTGCTCTGCGCGCCGATGTCAGAAGCTCGAGCCGACGAGCTCGACCTTCCTCCGATGGTGCCGCGCAACCAAGTTACCCTCGACGACCAATACACCGTGAGCGTGGACGCCCGGCACGGAGTAACCACCGGGATCAGTGCCGTGGATCGCGCCCGCACGTTCCGCACGTTGGCGGCTCCCTGCACAAGCCCCGCCGACTTGGTTCGGCCGGGCCACGTGCTACCGCTATGCACCCACTCGGGCGGCGTGTTCGAACGCCTCACGCATCCGGAAGCTGCCGTCGATCTGTGCACACTAGCCGGACTGCCCCAGGTCGCCGTACTGGCCACGCTCGTAGCCGACCAGGGTCACGTGCTGCCGCGGGCCGGAATCGAAGACCTCGCAGCCAAACACACCCTCCCTGTTCTGGACATCGCCGAGCTGCTCACGTATCCCCGGGCGGAGTATGCCCATCGAGGGGCCCGTGGTGCAGCGAGATTGGAGAACCGCGCCGTCCCCGCACACCTCTTCCCGTAATGCCCCCCTTGCACGAGATGTCTTGTTCGACTTTGCCGGCCGCACGTGTACCGCCTCCAGCTCGGGGGCCGCCACTCCGAAAGGCGATGCAGCGGCATTTTCAATCGGTATCAGGAAGCCGAGCCAGCGGCTCCAAGGCGCTGTGAGGCCAGTTGGCTTGATCGATATCCAAGAATACTTCGTACAGCGTGACGGGATCATTCCGTGATTCGTTTTCCTCGGTGCTGTGCACACCAGTGATGACTCCGCCGAATACGACACAAGTCCCTGGCCGCGCGAATGTGACAATGCGACAGAATAGTGATGGAGAAACGCATGACCATTGACCTCGTCACGGCGAGAAGAATCATCGAGGCGGCTCGAACATGTGCCAGCGACAAAGGGTTCGAGCCGCTCACAATTGTTGTCCTCGACGCAGGGGGGCACGTGCTGGCAGCTGAACGCGAGGACGGGGCTTCGAACAAGAGATTTGACATCGCGTTCGGCAAGGCCCACGGAGCACTTGCACTCGGGATCGGCTCCCGTTCGCTCATGGGCAGGGCAGAGCAGCAGCCATACTTTATTGCCGCGGCAACCGCCGCAATCGGTGGTTCGCTGGTGCCTGTCCCTGGCGGCGTTCTCGTACGTGAGACCGAGGGGTCCCTAGTGGGTGCCGTCGGAGTTTCCGGGGACACCTCCGACAACGACGAGGCCGTCGCAGTAGCAGGCATTGAGGCCGCAGGTCTGGTCCCCCAACCTTGATCGGTCGCCATCCGACGCCTGTCAGTGGCGAACCAGCGAGCATCCGATTCCTGCCAACACGGCCGGCGGTAGGACGCGTCTGCCCCGCGCGGCACTGGTGGCGGCGGACATACAATGACGATCCTTCACTGTTGCCACACGCCTGATCTGCGGCGGCAGTTCGACTATTTGACTACCTGGACATTCGGAGGTGCAAGTTGGACCAGATCACCACTGACGACGACGTTGTGGTATCGATGTCGGAGCGCTTCGTTGGGCAAGTCCCGCATCAGGTCTACGTACAGCACTGGCGTCCGTCTCCGGGAGCCAAGGTGTCAAGGGGCCCGCTCGTCATGGTCCATGGCGGCTTCCACACCGGGACCGCGTGGACGACGACTCCCGATGGTCGCGCGGGCTGGGCACTCAGGTTCGCTGCGTTTGGGTGGGACGTCTTCGTAGTCGACTGGCCGGGAACCGGGCGCTCGAGCGGCCTCACACTGGACAACGTCGCAGTTTCCGCCAACGACGTTGTCGACGGCCTCATCGCACTTTTGGAACAGACAGGCCCGGTCGTGTTGGTCGGGCACAGCATCGGCGCCGCATTGTCTCTGAAAGTGGCCGAGCGTCACCCAGGCAAGATTCGTGCCATCGCAGCGCTTGCCCCGGCCTCCGTGGAGAGCCCTGTCGCAGGTGACGACGCTCGGCGAAAGTGCTCAGACTTGCTCGGTGAATGTGCCCACCTGTGAGCGGTGATTACTGTAGCGGTTGGCGGGGTGTGGTGGTGGCTTTGCGGAGGTTTTCGGAGCGGGCGTGATGATCCCGAAGGCGGTAGGAGTCCCCGTCCAGGTTGAGCACCACGGACCGGTGCAGGAGCCGGTCGAGCATGGCCGCGGCGACGGTGGTGTCACCGAGGACCTGACCCCACTCGCCGACACTGCGGTTTGTCGTCATGATGATCGAGGTCTTCAAATACCGTTGCGTGACAACCTGAAACAGCGCCGACGCCGCCTCGCCGGGCAACGGGAGATAGCCCAGTTCATCGACGACCAGCAGGGTGGGGCCGGCGAAGAACCGCATCGTCGTCGCCCACCGGCCCTCGATCGCGGCCCGGTGGCAGCGGGCGGCGAGGTCCGCGGCGGTGGTGAAGTAGGTGCGGTAGCCGGCGTGCACCGCGGCCCGCGCCAGCCCGACCGCGAGGTGTGTCTTGCCGACCCCCGGCGGGCCGATGAGCAGGAGGTTCGTCGCGGTTTCGAGGTAGCGGCAGGTCCCGAGCTCGGCGATCAGCTTCCGGTCGAGGCCCGCGGCGGCGTCGAAGTCGAAGTCCTCGAGCGACGCTGGTGTCGGCAGGCACGCAAACCGCAATCGTCCGGCGAGTCGGCGGGCCTCGGTAGCGTCGACCTCGATCGAGAGCAACTCCTCCAGGGTGGCGGTCATCGACAGGTTGGTTTGTTGCGCGCGGTCGAGGACCGCGGGCAGGGCTTCGGCGGCGTCGTGGAGTTTGAGTACCGCCAGATGGCCGCGCAGGCGTTGGTAGAGGCTGGCCGCCTCGGCGGTGTTCGGCGCCGGCACCGCATCGGGGATCGGGGTGGTGGTCATGCGAGGGTGTTCCTTCCGCGGGCGGCCCGCTCGTAGGTGGACAGGTCGATGACCGTCGAGGCCGTTGCAGCCGAGGGTTCGACCGCACTCGATGTTGTGGTGGTGGTGCGGCGCAACACGTCCGCGGCCTCGATCGCGGCGGGTCCGGGTGGGATCCGTTCTTTCCGGCGGTGCGGGCGCCCGGCGGACCCGGCGGCGGCCATGGCCACTTGCTCGAGCGCGTAGACATGGCCGTGGTCGCGGACGATCACCCCGGCGCCGTCCGGGGCGAGGCGGTGGCGGGCGATGGTGATCTGCGCGGTGGTGACGATGTCGATCACCTCCGATCCGAGGACTTGGGTGACGGTGACCTGCGCCGACGCCAGCTCCGGGGGCACCGAGTACCGGTTGCCGCGGTAGGACACCAGCGCCTGCCGCGATGCGGTCCGGGGTTCGGTGAGGATCGCCGGATACGGCGTGGCCGGCAGCACGGTCAACGGTTCGGCGGCCGCCACCGTCGCCACCGATGCCTTGCCATTGGCGGTGGCCCGCATCCGGGTGTCGCCCCGCAGCCGGCAGAATTCGTCCACGCGTTGTTGGGCCTGTTCGACGGTGACGTCGTCCGGAAGGGTGCGCCACCATCGTTGCGCGGCAGTATGATTGGCCTTCTCGACCACACCTTTGCGGTTCCCGGATTTGGGTGGGCAGATCGCCACCGAGACGCCGTAGTGCTTCGCGACGCCGGCGAAGCTCGCGGTCACCCGGCCCGACTCGGGATGGCAGACGGTGGCCATCCGATCGAACCGCCACACCCTCGTCACGCCGTCGAGCTTGCGGCTGACCCGGTCGAGGCCGTCGACGAGGTGCGGTTGGGTCATCGCCGGTGCCAGGATCCCGCGCCAGCGCCCCGAATGCGCCAGGGAGCCGACCAGCAGGTGCGCCATCCCGCCCCAGCCCCAGGAGGCGGGTGGATTCGGCAGATCGACCCAGTCCCACTGAGTTTCCTCGCCGGGCGGATGGTCGATCATCGCGTTCGCCCGGTCGGTGGCGTTCGCGCAGGCCTCGCACACCGGGCGGAGTTTGCGGTCGCGGATCTGTCGGGTCAGCGTCGGATACGACAACCGGTAGCCGAGATCCTCGAGCTCGTCGCACAGGGTGCGGGCCCACAGGTGCGGGTCCTCCCGCAGCCGGCAGGTGACGTACTCGACGAACGGTTCGAAGGGGTCCTCACGTGCGGGTTTGCGGATACCGGGGGTGGTGACACCGTTGATGTAGTTGCGGATGGTGCGGCGGTTGCGGCCGGTGTGGCGGGCGATCGCCGAGATCGTCCAACCCTGTTTGTGCAGTGCGTGTACTTCCACGTCTTCCTCCCATGTCAGCATGAGATTGCGGGTCTCCTTCGAATCGCTGGTGTGTGGTCAGAGACCACCAGCATCGAGGGAGACCCGCCCTCATCGGCGGAGCCACACGGGTGAGCACTTTCGGTAAGCAGAACTGAGCATTTTCAGCGAGCGCCGTCAGCAGGCTGGGATCCAGCTCCCCTGGACCAATGTGTGGTCTTCACGGATGAGATGGTTCGTTCGCTGTTCGCCAACAGCGAGTGCTTTCCACAGCAGGCGATTGGCAACTATCGATCATCACTCGTGCCGTTGACCCCCCGAATCTTCAACGCATCCCTCGGGCTGAATATGGATCTGAAAACAGATCCCGCTGTCGCGCCAGGTTGGGGGAGTCAGATCCCCGTGCTCCTACTTGTCGCGGACCAAGATCAGCTCATACCAGAGGCGAGGGCGGAGGAGACGTCGACAGCGTTAGGGGTACCGATTACCCGACTTGCCACGGACTGGGGACTGTCGGGCCATGGGCACAACTTCATCATCGAGATGGGGTCTGAGGAAATCGCACAGCGTGTCGATGCGTGGCTGAGTTCTGTCTGCTAATTGTGCAGTCGGTGGGGTTGTGATCGTTGAGGCGAGGAGTACTCCGCCGAGGTTGGTGATGGCGTACTTGTCGTAGCGGGTTGAGCACCGCGCCGGTGTTCGAGTCGGTTCAAACCACGCTCGACGGTGTTGCGGGGACGGCAGAGCGCGGTATCGGACCGGCGGTCGCCCACCTCGGGAGCCCTTCTCGGGCCGTGGTTCGGTCCGACTCCGTTTCGTTCAGGGGTTCCGCAACTAGGCAACGGGCAACGAGGACAAGCACGGTCCGTCGGATATATATCCACCCCCTGGGTCGGAAGGTCTGCCTTCAGAAAGAAGACCTAGGCCGAATAGATGACTGTGGCCTTGCCCGCGGAGTTCCTTGGCGTGCGACGACTGCGCAACCCTGGTTTCGCAATCCGGGTGGACGGGCTGTCTCGCGGCAGCGCGCCGGCTCGGCGACCTTGCTGAAGCGGTCATGTTCGCCCTCTGCCTCCTCCACTGCGACGCATCTGGCGTGGGGGTGCTCGTACGGTGCTAGCGAGTAAGAAAGGCGGTCACGTAACTGGCGAATTCCGTGCTTCGTTCTTGCTGTAGCCAGTGGCCCGTTTCCGGAAACACGAGCAATTCGGACCGCCGAAGCGCAGACAAGTAGTGAAATGCGTCGTCGGTCGGACAGAACCTGTCGTCACGCCCCCAAAGGACGAGTGTCATCTTGTCGATGGTGCCGATCCACTGAGCTGGGGTTCGGCGCTCGTAATCCTCAACCCAGCCGCCGCTGGCAAGGCGTTGGCTTGCCGCCTCGATCCCGGGCCTCAGCGTGCCTTCGTACCGCGAGGCGACAGCCGTGTCGAGGTGGGGAACCGTGCTCACGTCGGCCACCAGCCGGGTGAGCAAGTGCCGCATCTTGTTTGGCGACGGGTGGGGGTAATAGTCGTGAAGAAGCGCTGCCCCCTCTGAAGGAGGCGCAAGAAATTGCGGGCAGAATCCGCGAACGAATGGAGCTATGAGGACGATGCGGTCTACGAGATCCGGATACTCGAGCGCCATTCGCAGCGCGACGCCCCCGCCCAGCGAGTTTCCCGACACGTAAACCCGCCCGATATCGAGATGGCTGAGCAGTTCGGCCATGGCCTTCGCGGAGATGGCGTTATAAGGGAGTCCGCTGTCCTCGACGAGATGAGACTGTCCGAAACCGGGTTGGTCCGGAACGATTACTCTGAACCTGGCCCGCAGAACCTCGATGCAGGCAGCAAAGCTGTCCCATCCCGTTTCCCCTGGAGCTCCTCCGTGAAGGAGCAGGAGGGTGGGCCCCGACCCGAGGTCTCGGTACGAGATGTGAGCCTCAGAGGTCCGATAGGAATGGGCCGCGGGGATCTCAGGCACGAGTGCGTTCTCCTTTGTCACGTGGACTACGGTCTCCTTGCCTCGCATGCGCCTGTTCTGCCGGTTCGGTTGTTATCCCGTCGCCGACCAAACTAGGAGTCACTTCGATTGTCACGCGAGGCACCTCCGGCTCGCCGGTAATACGAACACAGACTATCTCCCTGGCGCAAGAGCTGCGGGCGGACAAACCCGTCGCCAAGTCGTTCGAAGCGGGGACTAGGTGTTCGGGTGCCAGGCCGGGGCTGGTCGCCCGCTCAGCTGCCGGCACCCGGCGCGCCGGCCCTCGTGGGATGGCGGCGGACGTGACGGAGACCGAACCTGCACCTGGCCGTGCGGTGGCACCTCAGGCCGATTGATCGCGGTGTCGCCGTCGCTGGGCTTCTCGAAATAGATTGCGCAAAAACATATCTTGGACACCCACCGAGGTCTGAACACGGCGCCTGCAGTTCATGGACGGAAGGGCGGCCGAGAGGATTCGTCGGCTTGCTACTGGCTCCGCCGGGGCGTGCCCTGGGCGGCCACGCAGTAAGTTGGGCACCGCCGAGACTTCGCGATTCACGCCCGGAGTGATCGGGTTGTGGGGGCTTCTTCGCGTGTTTCAAACAGGAAAAATTCTCCACGGATTTGTTTGAACCCTTGCCACCGTGGATCGTCTGTGTTCGTATTATTGTCGTAGAGGGTGGCGACAACCCGAGCGCTGGCTCGGCACCGGCTCCTCGGATGGGTTGTCAGGCAGCGGGAATCGCCTTCTTACTGCTGACAGGGGCGTTCGGGCGAGCGCTTCGCAAACGGCGAAATGCACTTGCGGTTCAAGTACGCCGACCGATCGTTTCAACAGGCCAGTTCAGCATTCGTGAGCCGGCGACAACCGGCCAGGCCGCGCAACCTCGTCTGCGCACACGCAGTACGGGGGTCGGGCCCCGCACATCGGCGTGCAGGTCGTCTGAAGCTTCGTTGTATTCCAATTCGAAAGGAAATCCGTGAAGCACATCACCAAGTCAGTCACTACGGTTGTCGGGGCATTGAGCCTCGTCGCTCTGGCATCATGCGCGGGCGGCGGTTCTGACAGCCAAAGTTCGGCGGGAGCAGACACCAACGGGTCCTCCATTGCCCTCCCGGAGAGCGTCGAGGCCAAGGGCGCGCTCGATGTCGCCGTGTACGTGCCTTACCCGCCGTACACCACGGTTGGCACCGATGGGGAGCCGGGAGGTCTGGAGCCTGACCTGTTGAGGGCTGTCGCACAGAAGTTGGGGGTCACCCCGAAGTTTCATTCGATGAAGTTCGAAGCCATGATTCCCTCTGTTGTGAGCGGACGAAACGACGTCATGATCGGCGTCATGGCCGACACGGAGGAACGCCGAGAGGTGGTCAGCTTCACTGACCTGTACACCGCAGGTTTCAAAGTCGTGACGGCCGCGGGAAACCCAGCATCTATCGATGCAACCAACCTGTGTGGGGCGACGCTCGGCGAAGCACCGGTGAGCGTTCAGCACGACATTGTCAGCCGGCTGTCCGAGGACTGCATCGCTGCTGGCAAACCGGCGATTGAGATCTTGGATCTGGTCAACCCCGCGGACAACCTGGTCACGATTACCAACGGGCGGACCGACGCCACGCTTATCGACGTCATCATGGCGGCGGAACTCGTCAAGACGAATGACGACTTCGAAGCCCTCGACGAGGTCATCGAGGGCCCGGATGTGTACACCGGTTGGCTGTACAAGAAGGACAATCACGTCATGATCAACGCTGTGTGCGAGGCGGTTTCGGCGCTGATCGAGGATGGGACCTGGGCGGACATCATGGGGCGGTACGGAGCGGGCGATGTGGCTCTGACCCCGATTCGCATCAACACCGAGACGGCGGACTGCTGACCATGATCAACAAATTGGATGCGCCCTCGCCCTCCGCAAAAGAGGGGGTGGCAGACGTGCCATCGCCCGGCGATGCGACTCTTCCTATCGTCAAGCTAGGTCACCCGTACCGGTGGATGGCGGCTGTGGTCATCCTGTTGCTGGCGGCTTGGTCTGTGCGGATCCTCGTGGTAACGCCGACGTTCGAGTGGGACGTAGTCTGGGACTACCTCTTCGACACGGACGTCCTCCTCGGTGTTCTCCGGACGCTTCAGATGACTGTTATCTGCATGGTAGTGGGAGTAATTCTCGGGACCGTCATCGCTATCATGCGTCTATCGCCGAATCCGATCTTGAAGGGCGTTGCTTCGTTCTACCAGTGGTTCTTTCGGGGAACGCCCACCCTCATCCAACTAATCTTCTGGTTCAATCTCTCCAGCGTCTTCCCATCCATCGAAATCGAGATGTTCGGGTTCACCTTCGTGAGTTGGAATACCAATGAACTCATGACGCCGTTCCTGGCGGCGGTGCTTGGACTCAGCCTGAATTTTGCGGCCTATCACTCGGAAATCGTCAGGGCGGGCATTCTTTCGGTCGACGAAGGGCAGTCCGATGCGGCCGACGCGTACGGGTTGAGTCGCGCTCAGACGCTGCGCTTCATCGTGCTGCCGCAAGCGATGCGAGTGATTATTCCCCCGACGGCGAACGAGACCATCGGGATGTTGAAGTGGACGTCACTCGCGAGCATCGTTTCGTACACGGAGCTTCTTACCACAGTAGGCAACATTTACAACACGACCTACCAAGTAATTCCGCTGCTGATCGTCGCCGCTCTCTGGTATCTGTTCATGACCACAATTCTCAGCATCGGCCAGATCTTCATCGAGAAGCGGTTTGCTCGCGGGACGACCCGGAGTGCCAAGAAGTCTGCCATTGGGGACATCCTCGGCAGTATGCGGAGAGGAGTGCGCGCATGAATCCCATGATTTCTGCCCGATCGATCAGTAAGCACTACGGTCATCAACAGGTTCTGAAGGATGTGTCACTGGACGTTTCCAAGGGTGAGGTCTGCTGCTTGATCGGACCCTCCGGGGCCGGGAAGAGCACGTTGCTGCGCTGCGTCAATCACCTCGAGCACCTCGATGGCGGACGTCTCATGGTGGACGGTGAGACCGTTGGCTACCGCGAGCGAGGGGGCAAGCTGCGGGAGATGAAGGGGCGGGACGTGGCGAAGCAGCGTGCCAAGATCGGCATGGTGTTTCAGCACTTCAACCTATATCCGCACTTGACGGCGGAGCAAAACGTAAGTCTCGCACCCCTCACGGTCCACGGTAAGGAAAAGGGGGCGGCGCGGGCGAGGAGCGTCGAGTTGCTCGAGCGCGTCGGCCTGGGCTCGAAGACTGGCAAGTACCCGCGGCAGCTTTCCGGTGGCGAGCAGCAGCGAGTCGCGATCGCCCGCGCCTTGGCGATCGACCCGAAGTTGATCCTGTTCGATGAGCCTACGAGTGCGTTGGACCCGGAACTCGTGGGTGAGGTGTTGTCGGTCATTCGCGACGTCGCGGATGAGGGAATGACCTTGCTGGTCGTTACGCATGAGATTGCATTTGCTCGCGAGGTAGCCAACCGCGTGGTTTTCATGGATGGAGGAACGATTGTGGAGCAAGGCAGCCCAGAAGAGGTCACCCTGCGCCCCCGCGCCGAGCGAACCAAGGCCTTCTTGGAGCGCGTCCTATAGGCGTAATGAGTTGCACCGCCCCGCCCGCCACGCGGTCATGTAGTCAGGCGGCATCTTTACCCCGACTGGAGGAATCCCTTGTCAAATACCGATGTGCACATGAATCTAGTCTTGTTCTTCAATCCTGGAGGCAGGCTCCCATCGAGTTGGCGTCGGCCGGAAAGCCGCGTCGAAGATCTCTACAAGCTCGACTTCGCGATCGAGGTGGCGCAGCGAGCCGAGCGCGCCGGGTTCGACGCGCTCTTCTTGGCGGACGTCTTCTACGAGGCCCACCTCGGTAGGGACCCCTTCTCCACGGGCGTCGAGCCGTTGACGCTGATGAGCGCGCTCTGTCCAGTCACCACGCAAATCGGCCTGATCGGCACGGTGTCGACGTCGTTTGTGAATCCCTACAACCTGGCCCGCTACCTGGCCAGCATCGACCACATGAGCAAGGGCCGGGTCGGCTGGAATGTGGTGACGTCGTCCGCGGGTGGCGAGGTGTTCGGTGTCGAGCTGCCGCCGCGCGCGGAACGATACTTGCGCGCCGATGAGTTCGTGCGAGTAGCCGAAGAACTCTGGGACGCCTGGGACGACGATGCGGTCGTGAACGATCGTGACTCCCGAGTCTGGGCCCGACGCGATGGTATTCACCCGGTCAACTTTCAGGGTGAGTACTTCAGCGTGCAAGGCCAGCTCAAGATGCCGCGATCACCCCAGGGCAGGCCGGTCATTGTGCAGGCGGGGCAGTCCAGCGACGGGATGGACTTCGCGGCACGCCATGCCGAGGTCGTCTTCACGGCTCAGACCGATATCGAAGAGGCGCAACAGTTCTACTCGGATGTCAAAGGCCGTGCGGCGGCCCTCGGACGCGATCCGTCGACGATCAAGATCCTTCCGGGCATAGCGCCGATCATCGGTGAAAGCTTCGCTGCGGCGCAGCAGATCGCTGCGGAGCTGGCAACGCTTGTGGACATGGAGGTCGGCCGAAAGGCAATGGAGATCACCCTGCAAGGGGCAGACCTTACCGGTCTCCCGTTGGACGCACCGATCCCGCCGGACCGCCTTGCGGATCCCGAGGTAGCAGGCTCGGCCGGAGGGCTCGGAGCGAGTCGGTACAAGAACTTCTACGCCATGGCGGTACGCGACAAGATGACGCTGAGGGACCTCATCTTCGAGAGTGAGCGAGGACTGGGTCACAGCACGGTGACCGACTCCGTGGCTCGGGTAGCAGACAGATTCGAGGAATGGTTCACCACGGGGGCCTGTGATGGCTTCGCCATCACCCCCGTTTACATGCCGGACGGGCTCGACGTCATCTGCGACAGCCTTCTTCCTGAACTGCAGCGGCGAGGGCTGCATTCCTCGGAGTACACCGGGTCCACGCTGCGCGATAATCTTGGCCTCGCGAGGCCCGAAGTCCTCAGGGGGTCCGAAGACGACCCAGCACACCGTCGGCTCGCCTGATGGCGCAGCCAGCTCGTCTGCTGGCGACAGAGGGGCTGGCCTGCCATTACTACAAGGATGTATCTCGTCCGTGTTCCCGATGAGCACATGAGCGATATCGCCGGCATCCGCGCCCAACATGGTTGACGGCAACCCCTTCGCCCAGCGTTGGCGTAGGGGCTCGGTCAAGCGGATCTCGAGGCGGTGTCGTCCAGGCGCGAGCAGACGAGGGCGGAGACGACGTTGCCGCCAACGTAGGCGGCCCGGAGCTGATCGAGCGAATGCGACACCGTGGTGCTGCGGACGGCACCGAGTCGGGACCGTTCCACGGCAAGCGGCTCGGAGGCGGTCGACATGCCCAGCGCCCACGGCGCCGACTCGACCGGTGTCAGTCCACACCGTTGGGAGTGGTCCGATAGCCGGCCGATGGCACTGTCGAGCGCGGTGATCTGCGCGGAGTCCGCGTGGGGATCAGGACCGCCTCGGTGATGACGGTCAGAGTCTCACCAATAGCCCGTCCGTGCGAACCGGGACCGAGCCGTGCCGGCGAACCCTTTCGCTCCCCACTTGTACGCGACGTACCGGTCATTCGAGCGCACCGAAAAACGCGATGACGTCCTCGGCGAGCGCCTGCGGCTGTTCCAGCGCGGCGAAATGTCCGCCCTTCGTCATGCGGGTCCAGCGACGGATGTCGCCGAAGGATTGTTCCGCGAGCGAGCGCGGCGGCGTGAGGTTTTCGCGCGGGAATTCCGCGTATCCCATCGGAGCCTCGACGATCTCGCCCTCCGGCACCGGCCACGGGCTGTGCATGCGCGCGTAATACGGCCAGAACGACGAGCCGATCGCACCCGTGAACCAGTAGAGCGAAATGTTGGCGAGCATCTCGTCGCGCGTGACGGCGTCTTCGGGGCTGCCGTTGTTGTCGGTCCACGCGCGGAATTTCTCCACGATCCAGGCCGCGAGGCCGGCCGGCGAGTCGGTCAGGCCGAACGCAAGCGTCTGCGGTCGCGTTCCCTGCATCCACTGATAGCCCGTCTCCTCTTTGACGAAATTGTCGAGCTGATCGAGATACCTTCTCTCTTCGGGATTCGGATTCGGTGGCATTTTCAGATCGCGCCGCAACGGAAGCATATTGAGATGGATGCCGGACGTGCGGGCCGCGAAACGATGGCCCAGTACCGAGGTGATGAAACTGCCCCAGTCGCCGCCCTGCGCGCCGAATCTTCCGTAGCCTAGCGTCGTCATCAGCTCGGCGAAGACTTCGGCGATCTCGACGAGGCCGAAGCGTTGCTGGCCCGGCGTGAACGACAGCGTATAACCGGGGAGCGAGGGCGCGACGACGGTGAAGTGCTCGGTGAGCAGCGGGATCAACTTGTGAAACTCGAACACCGAACCCGGCCAGCCGTGTGACAGCAGCAGCGGCATCGCGCCCGGCTTCTTGCTCGGTGCGTGGATGAAATGCACCTCGATGCCGCGGACCGGCAGTGTGAACTGTGGAAACGAATTGAGCTTCGTTTCCCACGCGCGCCAGTCGAAGTCATTCTGCCAGTAGTCGGTGAGCGATTTCAGATATGCGACGCTCGTCCCCGTGGACCATGGCGCAAGCGGCGGCTCGTCAGGAAAGCGCGTGCGTGCGAGCCGTTCGCGCAGGTCCGCGATCTCGGCGTCGGGGATCCGCAGGGTGAAGGGCTTGGGGGTGCTCATCGCTGAATCCTAGCCCGAACAATTCGTGAGGCAGCGATGGATCAGGGCGTGTACAGGAACGAAAGAGACTGTCTTGCAACGCGCCATTACAACAGTGCGGAACCCAATCAACTATAAAGTGGCTCGAAACATTGAGGCTGGGTTCTGTCTGCTAATTGCGCAGTCGGTGAGGTGTGACTGTCGAGGCGAGGAGTATGCCGCCGAGGTACGTGATGGCGTACTCGTCGTAGCGGGTTGCGACACCGCGCCAGTGCTCGAGTCGGTTGAAGCCCCGCTCGACGGTGTTGCGGTGTCGGTAGAGCGCGACATCGAAGGCCGGTGGTCGCCCACCTCGGGAGCCCTTCTCCTTCCGTCGTGCGATCTGATCGGATCGTTCCGGGATCGTGTGCGAGATGTGTTTGGTCCGCAGTAGTTTCCGAGGCGAGGGATGGGAGTACGCCTTGCCTGCCAGCAACCGCATCGTGCAACCGTGCCGATCCGGATAGATCTCGAGCAGCGGCGCCAGCTGTGGGTTGTCGCCGACCTGACCGGCGGTCAGCAACACGGCGACCGGAGGGCAGGTGCCGTCGACGAGGGCGCGGATCTTCGTGGTCCACCCGCCTCGGGAAGATCCCAGTGCGTGATCGGCGGGCTCGCTCGCAATCGTGCAATTCGACTCAGACACTGTGGGTCCCGCAGCCGGTGAACCCGCCGCGTGCTGGTGGGCCAGCACGCTAATCGAGTCGATCGCGACCAGAGCCACGCACAACTCCGCCCACTCGTCTGTGTTAGATCCTTCCTCACGCGCGAGAGGTGCTAGGCGTCAGAGAAGCGCCCGCTCCTCCGTCTTCGATCTAGTAGAGAGGCGCCGTCCAGCCGGAGGCGCTCAGCTATGAAGAGGCCGCTGGATCAAGTGCCCTGCTGGAGGTCTCGGGCGCCCAGATATAGCCCACGACGCCCCCGGCCAGCAGAACTGCAACGCACATTGCCAACGCGGCCACAACCCCGAAGTTGCCAACCACGATCGGCATGAAGAAGGTCAGCGCGGATGCACCGAACCGGCTCGATGCCACCGCAAGACCAACCCCACGCCCCCTCAGCTCGGTCGAGAACAATTCAGACGGATATACATACCCAACTGTGCTGGTTGCCTTTGTGACCAGCGCGAAGGTAGCGAAGACGAGGACAATGAACAGTGGACTCGCACCGGATATCATCAACGGAAGCAGGAGGAGCCCAGAAACAAGGAAGCCGCCGAAGGCCATCGTTCTGCGTGAAAGGCGGTCTATCACAAGGAGTCCCAGGAATGGCCCTATGGCGGCGCAACAGTAATATCCAAGTGAACCCGTGTATGGGTTTTCTACCCCCAGTGTTTCTACGACACGTGGTAGGAACGTACCGAGAGCAAAGGTGGGCATGACTGCAACGGTATACACCAAACACGCTATGAAAGTGCTTCTCGCAGTGTCGGAACGGAAAAGCGCTCGCAGGCTCGGCTCGACCGACTTCGGGGCAGTCTCCGGCAAATTGTAGTTCGCACCCATCCGGCTAGTCACAATTTTTCGAGCCTCGGCCACGCGTCCGTTCTGGACAAGCCAACGAGGCGACTCGGGTGCGCCGATACGTAGAGCGAAACTGATGATTGATGGAATTGCAGATGTGGCGAGTATCCACTTCCAGGAATCAGGCCCCAGGTCGCGCATGAGTAGCCCGACAATGTAGGCGGCCGCGAATCCCAATGTCCATGCGAATCCGAGTGCGCCCAATGCTCGGCCACGCCAATGGCGTGGGGATACCTCCGCGAGCAGCGCTTTCGACGAAACATAGTCTCCCCCGAGGAGAAGTCCCATGATGAATCGAACGATCAACAATGACCAATCGGGACTCGTCAGAAGCTGCAGGAGGGAGACCAGGGTGAAAATTAACATCAGGGGACCAAAAAATGGCTGTCGTCCGAAGCGGTCCACCAATCTTCCACAGATCAATGCGCCGAAAAATAGCCCGGCAAGTGTGGACGACCCGAGAAGCCCCTGCCACGTATCGCTGATGTCCATCGTGTCCGTTGCGACCGCCAACGCGATCCCGGTCACGCCGAGTACATAGCCGTCGGAAAACGAACCAGATGATGCGCTGAGGACGAGCCGCCTATGGAACGGTAGTACGGGGCCGGCGTCATACTCGACCATCCTGGTTGCAGTTTCTTCTGTCACTACAAAACCTTCCATCGTCTGCATCCTGTGTGGGCACAGCATTCTGAGCTGGTGTGGCAGGTGCGGATCTGTCAACGCACCGGTGCCTGTTGCAGTGTTTATACCGGGATGTCATCGGGCAAGCTAATACGGCTTTGCAAGTAATTCCATACGAAAGTCGTATGCGTGCAGGTGGGGTGCCTGTAGAGGTGCGCGGTCAGGTTGCAGGCGTTTGGGCGGAGCAACCACCGGGGCTACGTTCACAACGCGCGTGAGTTGATCACATGGTCCGAGGAAGAATGGGTTGGCATCTAATATGTCTTTGCAACAGAAGTCCGTCGACTACCGTGGCTATCGGACGGCTGGAATAAGGCTTTCCGAGGAGCTTTGGACCGATAGGTTATTTGCGTCTCGAAACCATGAACGAGCACCGTTGAAGTCGATTCTCGACTTCGATAAGGCCCACTTGGTGATGTTGGTGGAAACGGGCCTGGTGGAGAAGGGCGACGGACGCAAGATGCTGGCTGAAATCCGTGATATCGAGGCGAATGGCGTTCTGCTCGGCGAATGGGACGGGGGGATGCATTGGACCGAGCAGCAGTTGATTCAGCGCCTCGGTGAGCAAATTGGGGGATGGATCAATCTGGGAAGGAGTACGGGCGATATATCAGAGGTTTCACGGAGACTGAATGCCAGGAGACTAATTTTTTGCAATATTCACATGCTAAATAGTCTCCGGGAGGTACTACTGAAACTTGCGATGAAGTTTGTCGAGACTGTCGTGCCCGGTCAGACGTTTTTTCAGCATGCACAACCGACTACGCTCGGTCACTGGCTGAGCATGTGGGCGGCGACACTCGATCGTGACGTTCAGCGTTATATGGAGCTCGCAGTTCGGGTGAACCAGTCGCCGGCGGGTGCTGGGATATTGAGCACAACCGATTTCGAGATAGACCGAGAGCGCGTGTCAGAACTCTTGGGCTTCGATCGTCCCATCGCAAATAGCTTGGACGCGATCATGAGCCATGATGTAGGTCTGGAGACGATAAGCGTCGTGACCATCGCTGCTATGAACCTTGCGAGAATCGCCGATGATTTGGAACTCTGGATGTCTACCGAGTACCGATACGTAGACTTCCCGGACAGGTTCTGTGCGACCTCGAGCATTATGCCTCAGAAGAGGAACCCAAATATCCCGCAGCAGATCAAGGCGCAGTGCGCAAAGGCAATCGGCGCAATGTCTCTCGGAATCGCGTCGGAACGAGGTGCCACTGGTCAGCCGATGCTGGAGCGCTTCGAATGCGACGTAGTCCTCTGGGAGTTGCTCGAAGATCTGCCTCGGATCATGGGGGACTTGTCTACGATGCTCGATGCCATCGAGGTCGACGACAGGCGAATGCGGGAGAGTTCGGAACGTTACTGGGCCTCGGCTAGTGATCTGGCATCATTGATCGTTACCGAATGCGGTCTGTCTTGGCGTACCGCGCATCAGATCTGCGCCGTTGTCATCCGACTCTGTTACGAGCGTGGTCTTGAACCTCGAGATCTGACGTCGGCGATAGTGGACGAAGCTGCGTGCATGTACAGAGGAGAGCCATTGTCGCTTTCGTCGAATTCTCTTCGCTCAGCGCTCGATCCGATCACATCAGTGCACCGGCGAACGGTGCGTGGTGGCTCGGCACCGAGTGCGGTGTCTCGGGAGATCGCGTGTATGCAGGAACGCCTTGGGCACGACGTTCGTGCGGCATCAGTGTGCGAGCGCAATATCGCAGAATCTGAGGTAAGGCTCACCGCAGTGATTGACCGGATGCTTGCGGGATAGTTTGAACAAGCCTAACTACCCACAGAACCGAAAAGGTCGAGGTGCGCGATGAGCCTGACGCGTTTGAAGTACTTCGTTGTCGTCGCGGAGGAACTGAGCTTCACGAGGGCGTCCGCGCGTCTGCACATCTCACAGCCGCCACTCACGCAGCAGATCAGAACGTTGGAGCGTGAGGTCAACCAAGAGTTGTTCAAACGTAGTTCGCGAAGAATTTCGTTGACCCCGGCCGGTGAAGCGCTGTTGCCCGAAGCTAGGCGGATCCTGGAACGGTATCAGCGCTTGCCTGGATTGTTGCATGAGGCCGCCACCGAGAGCACCCGAACTCTGACGGTGGGTTGTGTGGCGTCAGCTGTGATCGGTCTTGTCCCACAGATTCTATGCGAACTCGGGCGCGCGAATCCGCGCGTTGCGGTGAGAATTCAGGAGGCGGGTGTCGAGACCCAAATGGACCGGCTGAGGTCCGGTGATCTCGACGCAGGTTTGTTGCGAGTCCGAGAGTTGGGGGAAGAGTGGTTCTGGGTAGACGCAGCGCCGGAATACTATTGTGCCGCAGTGCCGATATCGCATCCGTTGGCGCGACGAGGGGTCGTTCAATGGCGAGAGCTTGCGGATGAGGTTCTCGTAATCGCCGACCGGAGCCGCGCGTCGTTGGAATTCGATACCGTCATCGCAGCTTGCTCGAAGAATGGTTTTACGCCAATCGTGGTCGCCGAGGCCATTTCCGGATACAACATCATTCCATTGATATCAGGTAATCGTGGAATCGGGATTGTTCCCGAGCGCGTGTCCGCGTTCAAAATGGACGGGGTTGCGTACTGTCCGCTGAGCCCACGGATCGCGACTGTACCGATGCGGTTGGTTGTTCGGAAGAACAAAATCGACGCGAGCATCAATCGACTCGGCGAGCTTGTGAGAACAGCGTCGGTGCCGCTGTGTAGGTCAGAGGTATAGCAAGGATTGCCGGTGCGGGGGATTCTGCTTCACACTCACTGGGTCTCAGCCTGGATCCAACGATGTCTTGTTGGTCGGGTAGTGGGTTCGGGGGTGTCCGTTTTTGGCTCTGGGGTGTGGATGATCGTCTCCGTTCGATTTCCAGGGCCACCGGTGTGGGAGGTGCAGGGTCAGCCTTCGCGCTCGAGAACGCGATACGGGCTAGGAAGGTGATCAGGGTTGCCCGCCGTCTGCCGGTGATGGCTCGAATCGGTCTATCCGCCGCCGGTCCCCGGGGGATGTCAGGTTCGGTGGTCGTCCTGCCTCTGTCCGGGGTGCGTGGAGGGCTCGGATTCCGCGGGTGTGTGGGTGGTTGCGACCCAGCTGCGTAGCAGGTCGAGGGCGTCAGCCGACGGAGTTCCGGGGTCGGCAAGGTAGGTGGCGATTCGGACATCGGGGGTCGAGCCGAGGGCCAGGGTCTCGAATGCAACTGTGAGTTCACCGACCACGGGGTGGCGGATCGATTTGGTTCCGCTGGTGTGGACCGCGACCGTGTGCCCTGCCCACCAGGTGCGGAATTCGGGGCTGTGGGTGGCGAGCTCGCCAACGAGGGCCATGAGGGCACGGTCGCCGGGGTCGCGGCCGGCGAGGAGACGCAAGCCCGACACACTCTGCCGGGCGCTGCGTTCCCAGTTGACGTAAAACTCCCGGGAGCGGTCGTCGAGGAAGAGATAGCGCGTGTGGTTGAGCGGTTCACCGTTCTCGGGAAATAGATGTGGGAACAGGGCTCGTCCGAGGCTGTTGGCTCCGACCAAGTCGCCGAGCCGTCCGAGCGCTACGGCCGGGACATCGCCCATCGCGTCGAGGAGTTGCGTTGCTCGCTGCGGGAGGGACGACTGGGGTTTGGCACGTGACGTCCGCGCGCCTTCGGATGCTCGTGCGAGGTCGAACAGATGCTGGGTCTCCACCTCGTTCATGTGCAATGTGCGGGCCAGCGATTGCAGCACGCTCTCCGATACTCCACGGAGGTTCCCGCGTTCCATCCTGGTGTAATACGTTGTGCTCACTCCGGCGAGCTGCGCGACCTCCTCGCGGCGGAGTCCGGGTACGCGGCGTTCGCCGCCGAAGATCGTCACACCTGCCTCCTCGGGAGTAAGGCGCGCCCGCATCCCGGTGAGGAATTGCTGTACTTCGCGGCGGAGATCCATGGAATCGACGGTAGCCCTCGCGGTGGGCTGCGTGGGAGTGCATGGAAGTGCCTGTCAGCATGGACCGAGCTCGCTTCTGGGGGATAACGACAGTGACTCTCACACTGCTGGACGAGTACCTACTGTCGAGGCGTGCCTCAGAAGACGCTCACCTCGAACACCGGTGTCGAGATGCCGGCAATCGGGCTCGGTGTCTTCCAGACCCCGCCGGACTCCACGACCGCTGCGGTCGAGGAAGCTTTCCGCCTCGGCTACCGCCACATCGACACGCCCGCCGTGTACCTCAACGAGAAGCCTGCCCGCATCGCCGAGGACTTCGACGTCTTCGCCTTGGAGCTCCCACCGAGCCGCTCGCCGCGATCGACGCGTTCGACCCCGGAGTACGCGGCGGGCCGGACCGGACAGCGTCACTCTCGAAACGAACGGCAGATACCCGAGGCGTGAGTCCACGCCGTCGCCGACCGCGGTGACGACAGAGTTCAACAACTGACCAGGAGAGCGCAGTGCACAGCAACCCGACCGATCGCGGTCGCCGCAAGTTTTTGATGGGAGCGGCGGGGTTGGCCGCAGCCCCGCTGGTCGCCGGGATGGCGGCTAGCTGCACGTCGGCCGAGCAAACCCCGCAGTCCGGTGCCGTCGGCACGAGCGGCGCCGGCGAGGGTGCAGGGCTGGTGACTGCGGCCACAACGGTCACCGGGCGCCGCACAATCGGGTCCTTGGAAGTCTCGAGCATCGGGCTCGGATGCCAAACCATGCCCGGCAAGCTCTACGGCCCCGTCAGTGGTCGTGCGGACATGATCACCCTCACTCGAGCAGCTGTCGACCAAGGAGTGACCTTCTTCGACACGGCCGAAGCGTATGGGCCGCTCGAGTCCGAGCGAATCGTCGGGGAAGCTCTTGAACCCGTCCGCGATCAGGTAGTGATCGCGACAAAGTTCGGGTTCGACTTCGACCCACAATCCGGTGAGAGACGCGGCGGCCCGAACAGCCGCCCGGACCACATCCGGCAAGTGGTCGACGAGATGTTGCAGCGTCTGCGAACCGATCGCATCGACCTGCTCTACCAGCATCGAGTGGATCCCACAGTCCCGATCGAAGACGTGGCAGGCACTGTGAAAGATCTGATAGGCGAGGGCAAAGTCCTGCACTTCGGCCTGTCCGAACCAGGGCCCGATACCATCCGCCGCGCACACGCGGTCCAGCCGCTCACCGCGATCCAAAACGAGTACTCGATGCTCTGGCGTGGACCCGAGGACGTAATCCTGCCGCTGTGCGAAGAGCTCGGGATCGGATTCGTATGCTGGGCTCCTCTGGGAATGGGCGTCACGACCGGGACGATCAATCCCTACACCCGGTTCGCTGAGGGAGACTTCCGCGCCGCGGTGCCCCGGAACGCGCCCGACGCCTTGGCAGCGAACATGCCCCTGGTCCAGCTGATCCAGGAGTGGGCTGTGCGTAAGGGCGCCACTGCCGCGCAGATCTCCCTGGCTTGGCTGATGGCGCAGCGACCGTGGATCGTCCCGATTCCGAGCGCCACGAGAACCGCCCACCTTCTGGAGGATCTCGGAGCGGAGGAAGTCGCCTTCAGCGATGACGAGCTTCAGGAGCTGAACACTGCTTTGGCAGGAATCACGATCCACGGCGACCGGCTACCACCGGCAGTACTCGCCCAGACCGGTGTCGAAGCACCCGCCCTTTAGCGAAAGGCAAGAACAGCTGAGCGCCGCCCGGACGGAGATCCGGGCGGCGCTCGAGGTTCTGCTAGTCGAGATTGATGTAGACGGCCTTCGGATACAGGTAGCCCTCCACGTGTTCGCGGGCTCCCTTCCAGCCGTAACCGCTCATCTTGGTGCCGCCGAAGCCGATGGCCGGGTCGAGGACGCCGTAGCAGTTGACCCAGATCGTTCCGGCCTTGATGTTCTGCGAGACCTTGTGTGCGGTGGACAGACTGCGGGTCCACACACCGCCCGCGAGCCCGAACGGTGTGTCGTTCGCGAGCTGCAGCGCGTCGTCCATGTCGTCGAACGGGATCACCGAGGCGACCGGCCCGAAGATCTCCTCTCTGGCGATGGTCATGTCGTTGGACGCGCCGGCGAAGACGGTCGGCTCGACGAAGTAACCCGATGCGAGTTCGCCGCCGAGGCGGTTGCCGCCGCTCGCCAGCCTCGCACCTTCGTCGCCGCCGAGGTTGATGTAGTGCATGACCCGCTCGAGCTGACGCTCCGAAATCAGCGGCCCCAACTGGGTATTCGGGTCGAGTCCGTCTCCCACGCGGATGGTCTTCGTGAATTCCTGCATGCGCTCGACGAACTCGTCGTGGATCGAACGTTGAACGAAGATCCGCGTGCCTGCGACACAGACCTGGCCGCTGTTGGTGAACACACCCATGGCGGCGCCGGGCACGGCCTTGTCCAGATCGGCATCGGCGAAGACGATGTCGGGCGACTTGCCGCCCAGCTCCAGTTGCAGACGCTTGAGGTTGCCGGCGGACGCGCGGACGATGGTCTGCGCGGTGCCGATCGATCCGGTGAACGCGATCCGGTCGACGTCCCGATGTTCCGCCAGAGCCTGGCCCGCATCGGCGCCGTACCCTGTCACGACGTTGATCACGCCGTCGGGCACACCGGCTTCCATCATCAGCTCGGCCACCCGCAGCACCGACAGCGAGGCATCCTCGGCAGGCTTGAGAACCGCGGTGCATCCGGTAGCGAGTGCCGGGCCGAAGATCCACCACAGGCCGATCAGGGGGCCGTTCCAGGGAATGATCCCGCCGACCACGCCGACGGGGGCGAGGGATTTGAGCGTGAGGAAATCCCCGGGAAGCGAGTTCGGTGGTGTCGCCACGGTCGCGGCGTCGCACTGGGAGGCGAAGAACTGCAGAACCTGCGAGGTCCACTCGGCGAGTCCTCGAGTCCGGGACAGCGGCGCGCCCATGTCCATCGTCTCGATCAGTGCCAGTTCGTCGAAGTGATCGAGGACGATGTCATGAATCTTCAGTATCAACTTGCGGCGCTGATGCGGCGTCCATCGACTCCATTCACCCTCGAATGCTTGGCGGGCCGCCGAGACGGCACGGTCGACATCCGTCGCGTCACCCCTGGCGATACTGCAGAGCACTTGCCCTGTCGCCGGATTGACGGTGTCGATCTGCCGGCCGGATGTCGCTTCTATCCACTTGCCACCGATCAGATTCTTCTTCGCGCCCTGAATGAAATCAGGTACTGCAAGTGGTGTTTCGTCTTGTGTCAGCATTCGTTCTCCTCCCGTCCGGCCGCAGGCCGAAACGGTCGTGGTCGGCCGGTGCGGCCGAGGGTTGTCGTTGATTCGGTGGCCGGGCCGGGTGTCAGAATTCGAAGACCCCCTTGCCGTCGGATTGCTTGTCGAACCACTCGTACGCCTCGGCGGCCTGGTCCAGCGACCAGCTGTGGGTGTAGAGGTCGTCGATCGGGAGTCCGTGCTCGACGACGAACTCGGCGCAGCGCCGCTGCTGGATCGTGGACATCGTCCAGGACGTCATGATCGTCCACTGCTTCTTGTACTGTTCCTCGGTCCGGAAGTGCACTTCCCCGGGGAGTCCGATGAAGCAGGCCCGTCCCCACTTTCCGAGGATGCTCAGCGCGTCGCCGCCGGCTACTCCGGAGGTTTCCAGGATCAGCTCCACGCCCCGGCGGCCGGCGAGATCGGCGATTGTCGTGGCCAGGTCCACCTCGGCCGAGTTGACGACCTCACTCGCGCCGAACTTGCGTGCGCGTTCCAGTCTCGAATTGTTGACGTCGACCGCGATGACCCGGGCCCCGAGTGCCGAGGCGAGCATGGTCCCGGACAGTCCGACCGGGCCCTGCCCGAAGACGACCAGCGTTTTCCCGCCGATGTCGCCCAGCCGCATGAGACCTCCCCACGCCGTTCCGGTGCCGCAGCCGATCGCTGCGCCCGCCTTGTAGCTGAGGCCGTCGGGAAGCGGCAGGAGTGTCCTGGCAGGCACGACGGCGTACGGTGCGTGCCCGCCGTGGGTGGTGATGCTCATCGTCTGGGCGTCTCCGCGGTCGCACATCTGCGGCCATCCGGAGCGACACTGCTCGCACACGTCGCAACCCCAGTAGTGGTGGATCATGACGCGGTCGCCGACGGCAGCCGTGCCGGGGGACACCCCCTCCCCGACAGCGTGTACGTCACCGCAGGGCTCGTGCCCCTGAATGGTGTCGGCGCTCCCTCCGAAAGACACCGCGCCCCGGTAGAAATGGAGATCGCTGCCGCACATCCCGGACGCCCGCATCCGAACGACTACTTCTCCCGGCCCCGGTTGGGGTGCCGGGAACTCCTTGAGAACGACTCGGCCATCCCCCGGAAACGTGATTCCCTGCATTGTCTTCTTCCTCCTCGTGTCAGGTAGAGCAACTGCTCGGGCCGCACACACTCAGCTCGGCCGGTTTCGGAGCGCCGCCGTGGCCTGCACGTCGACGCGCAGCTCCTCGGGATCGGACCGCGGGTCGCCGATCACGACGACGCCGTAGTCGCGAGCCGCGCCCGCCACGCTGACGTACTCGTTGCGGACATCGGCGAGCACACGCTCGGGCTCGCGGGCGAACGGGTCGCCCCAACCGCCGCCGCCGTTGGTCAGGCACCGCAGGATCGACCCGGTCTTCGTCTGCCACACTTGCTGACTGGCGAAATAGTGGTAGACGCCGTCGTCCGGATCCAGGGCCTTCGTCTCGGGGTCGAGCACCCCGGCGACCGGGACGCTGTCGGTGTAGACGTCGGCGGACGTGCCGATCATCCGCGGCCGATCACCCTCCTCGTCCTCCGGCGGGAAGATCCAGATGGCGCCGTTCGGGCCCGGTTCACCGCCGTTGGCGCCGACTCCACTCGGGACCTTGGTGCGGAACGGCGACAGGTAGTGGTTGCCCTCGCTCAGCCAGAGCGTGTCCTTGAGGTTGGCGGCGCCGCCGCGGAACGTGCCGGGACCGCCGGTGTCGATCGCGTGTTCCTTGCGGAGCATCACTACGGGGGAGTCGTGCTCGATGGTTTCGGTGGCGGGGTCGAGATTGTTGAGGAAGAACAGGACGGTGTAGCTGTCACCGTCGCCCTCTTTCGTCGCGCCCCAGGGGCCGTGCTCACCGCCGCACTGGGTGGCACTGGTCCACGGCGATCCGTCGGCAGTCACGCCGGAGGCGTTGTGGGTGTTGGTGGAACCGTAGTCGCCGGCCACACCCTTCTCTCCGAGAGCGGGATTGAGCGCATCGAAGACGGCGGACACGACCGCCCCGGACGCTTCCCAGAACATCATGATTCCGCCGTCGGGCGGTAGCGACGAGACCAACGTGCCCGGCGGAGTGGCGAGGTCGATGTTGCGCCAGGTTCCGGACGTGAACGGAACCTCGGGGTCCAGCAGCATCGTCAGAGCGACGCCGACGGCCGTCTTGGTGTCGAGCACACCGCAGTTGATGCAGGTGCGTGCTTGCGGAGAGGTGCCGGACAGGTCGACTTCGACGTCCCGGCCACGTTTGCGGAGCGTCACCTTGACCGTGTAGTCGATGCTGTCGTCGACACCGTCGGCGTCGATCACGGCCGATCCCTCGTAGTCGCCATCGGGTACGAGTGCGATCGCGTCGCGCATACGTTCCGCCGACGTGTCGCAGGCGTAGGTCAGTGTCCCCAGATAGGCGTCGAGACCGTAGCGTGCGATATTCTCGAGCACGAGCTGCTCGCCCAGCTCGAGCTGCTGGTAGATGCTCTTGAAGTCGGGCAGCAGCATCCCGCCCCACCGCGTGTTGTCGAAGATCAAACTGAACGTCGAGCGGACTGGTTCGTCCTTGGACCACAACAGCATCGGCGGGATGACGAGACCGTTCTCGTACACGTTCGCCTTCGTGGCGGAGAATCCACCCGGCACGGTGCCGCCCATGTCGAGTTGGTGAGCGCGCATGTTCACGAACGAGACGATCTTGCCGTCGACGAAGACCGGGCGGATGAAACACACGTCGTTGACGTGGGTTCCGCCGCGGTATGGGTCGTTGCAGATGAGCACGTCGCCGGGGGACAGGTTTTCGGGTCCGAACTCCTCGACCGTGTTGCGCACGGCGTCGCCGAGTGTGCCGAGGAAGACCACGAGGCTGTTGCTGACGACGGCCATCGGATAGTTGTGATCGGGCGGACCGCTGATGGTGCAGGCGAAGTCGTACCAGTCGCGGATGATCGGGGAGAAGGCTTCACGCATGAATCCGGTGGACATGTGTTCCACCGCGTACCGCAGCCTGTTGAGAATCACTGCCGCCGTGAAGCGGTCGCAGCCGTAGGCGTCGGTGAACTGGGAGTCCGAGATGTCACGCAGCCGAGCCTGGTCGGCCGCATTCGCCGCGGACGTTTCGAGAGTGGTCATGGGTTCACTTCCTCCGGATGATCAGTTCGCCGTAGCGGCCGACGGTCGCCCGCTGGGTGGCACCGATGTGCGTCGTCGACAGGCCTTCGTCGACGATCGCCGGGCCTTCCACGACGTCTCCGGCGCACAGGGTGTCGCGGTCGTACACGTCGGCGGTCTGTGCTCCTTCACCGTCGGCGTCGATGTCGCCGAGGTAGCGCAGAACCGTCGTCCGGACCGGTTTCAGCGGGGCGTCGCCGCGCCGTGGGGCTTCGGGGTAGGCGACCTTCGGGGTGTCGAGGACCGCCCGGACCCGGAACGTCACGCCTTCGACGGGCATCGATTCGAATCGGTTGCCCGACCGGTTCTCGTAGGTGTCGTGGAAGGACTGGACCATGGTGGTGATCGCGTCGGCGTCGATGACGCCGTCCGGAACCGGGACGAACGGTGTCTCCCAGCTCTGCCCGGCGAGGTGGGCGTCCATGCTGCGGTGGAACGTCACGCCGGTGCCCTCGTCGAGCCCTTCGCGCAGCTGCGATTCCATCTCGCCGAGCAACGTGTCGATCGTCGGGGCGGCCTCGGGAGTGAGCAGCATGTAGGCGCTGCGGTTGGCGGTGAACACCTGGTCCGCGGACAGCAGGCCCAACGCCGAGAACAGGCCCGGATTCGGTGGCACGATCACCTGCTTGCAATGCACCGTGTCGAGCACTGCGGGCAACAGCATCGGGCCGGCCGCTCCGAACGCGACGAGGCTGTAGTCGCGGGGGTCCACACCGTTCTTGATCGCGACGTTGAACACGCCCTCCGCCATGTTGTTGACGGCCATTTCGTAGGCGTAGCGGACCTTCTGCGCCAGCGTGAACTCCGAATCGAGGTTCTCGAAGGCCTGCAGGGACAGTGCCGGATCGAGGTTCACCGCGCCGCCGGCGAACCGGGCGGGGTCGATGATCCCGATCATCAGGCACGTGTCGGTGGTGGTCGGCTGGGTGCCGCCGCGTCCGTAGCAGGCGGGGCCGGGGGAGGATCCTGCGCTGTCCGGGCCGACCTGAATTTCGCCCGCAGGCCCGATCGCGACGATGCTGCCGCCACCGGCGCCGATGCTGGAGATGTCGTTCGCCAGTGCATTCACGACGAGGTCGTGCTCGAGTTCGAAGCTGGTGTTGACGAACGGTTCACCCGCCGTGACCACACTGATGTCGATCGACGTGCCGCCGACGTCCGCGCAGAGCAGGTTGTTCTCTCCGATCAACCCGCCGAAATGGGCACACCCGACGGTTCCGGCAGCAGGGCCGGAGAAGACGATGCGGAAGGGTAGTTCCATCGCACGACTGGACGGAACGAGGGTGGCGGCACAGTCGGCGAAGTTGAGCTCCCCACTGAACCCGAGGTCGGCGAGGCTCTTCTCCAATTTGGCCGTGTAGTCGGTGTAGATGATCTTCATCAGCGTGTCGATCACCGTGGTCGATGCCCGTGCGTACTCCTTGGCGAGAGGAGAGACCTCGCTGGAGATCGAGCAGGGAACGTCGCCGAGGACCTCGCGGACCAGTTCGCGCAGGCGCACCTCGTGCGCCGGATTCACGTAGGCGTTGATCAGGCAGATGGCAACACCGGTGACGCCGCAGCTTCGGAGCACTTCCAGTTCGCTGCGGGCCTGGGCTTCGTCCAGCTCGAAGAGCACGCCGCCGTCGGCGGTGATCCGCTCGTGGATGCCGCGCCGCAGGTACCGCTCAACCAGCGGACGCGCGGCGTCACCGAAGCTTCGCCGCCAGCGCGAGTCCAGGATGGCGTGCGCCGGACGCCACACCCGTCCCATGTCGAGGATGTCGCGGTGCCCCTCGGTCGTGAGAAAACCGATCTTGGGCAGCCGCCGAGTGATCACCGCGTTCAGGCCGTGAGTGCTCGCGTGGTTGAAGACGCTGGCGTCCTCAACGCCGAGCGCCGCGGCGCCCTCGAGGACCGGCCCGAACACCTCGGCGTAATCGGTGGTGACCTTCGCGGTCTTGATCTGTCCGTCGCGTAGTGCGACAACGTCGGTGAATGTGCCGCCGACATCGACTGCAATCATCGTGGAATCCTTCGTTAGAGCAGGTCGGTGAGAAGTTGGATCGGCCCGAGCCGGGACCACGGTGACCGATCCAGGGACAGCAGGCAGTTCTGGCATTTGAGGACCTGGAACCAGCCGCCCTCGGACACCACGGGGTAGCGGCGGAGTTCCTCGGCGCCGCATCGTGGGCAGTAGCCGTCTGCGGGGGTTCGTTCGAGAACCAATGTCGTTGGGGTGTCGTGATCTTCGGTCATGGTGGGCACAGCTCCATGTGTTCGGGGGCGGCCACAACGCGGATGCGCTGGTCGTCACGACGGTAGGTTCGATGGGATCTGGGTCACAATCCTTCTGGCGAAGGTCGACGTCCACTTTTCGTACCGGGGAAACTGGAATGCGTGCGCGACCTGCACAGACTCGTGAATATGATGTATTATCCGTAGTCGAGCCGTTCGAGGCCGTCGGGCTACGACGGTCGGAGGAGGTAACAGCGCGTGCATCGCCGACACGCCGGCGCAGACCGGCAGCTCAGCTTCCGCACGGCGGATCTCGATACCGCACACGCACAGGTCGCGGAGACGTTTGCGGGCCACGACGTCCACGCCGACGGCCGCGGTGATCGGCGCCGCAACGCTCGGCGCCGAGACCAGCGTCTGGTACGGTTCCGAACAGCCGAGAACTGGATTTCCGACTCGATCTCGCTCCTGCGCCGCGGTTGACGATCGGTCGGATGTCGTACGGAGCCGCGGCGACCCTGACCGGGCCGCCGATGCGGCTCTGCTACCACGTCAATCTGCCGGTGACGGGTGAGAGCACCGTGGAGCAGAGTGGCGTACGGCGGAGCTTCGTCGCCGGCGAAGCGGGTGTGGCGTTCGGTCCGCAGGCGCCCGTGCTGGTGCAGTGGAGTGCGGATTCCTGGCAGTACCACATCAAGTTGCCGAAGGATCCGCTCGAAGCCCATGCGGCGAAGCTGGCCGGACGCCCGATCGGTGAGGAGATCCGGTTCGACCTGACGTTCGACCTGACGTCCAGTTCGGGTCAGGCGCTCGTCGCGACCGCCGGGTTCCTGTATGCCGAGCTCACCAGGCCGGATGGCATCTCCACGATTCCGGCGGCCTGTCACGAGCTCGAGTCGGCGCTCATGACTCAACTGCTCATGACCGTGCCGAGCCAGCTCACCCCGGAGTTGCACGGAAAGCCCGCCCACACCCGGCGATCCAAGATTCGCGAGATCGTCGACTACATCGACCGGCATCCGGAAGACGACATCACCACCGCCGATCTCGCGACGATGGCCGGAGTGAGCGAGCGCGCGTTGCAGGCGGGATTTCGGGAAGTGGTCGGAATGTCACCCACCGCCTACCTGCGCGGCGTACGACTCGACCGGGTACACCGCGAACTCATCTGCAGCGCAGCGGGATCTGTCACCGATATCGCGGCGCGGTGGGGCTTCTTTCATCCCGGTCGCTTCGCCCAGCAATACCGATCGCGGTTCGGATTCCTACCCTCGGAAACGGTGCAGCGCGCGCGGCGCTGAGAACGGGGACGGCGGCAGGCTGCTCATCAGCCCGCGTTCGCCTCGTCGTCGGCATCCCACAGCCCGCGCTGCTCGAGTTCCTCGATCAGGTGATCCGCGCCGTCCAGGATGTGCGATTCCATGAGCGTCTTCGCCTTCTTGCCCGCGTGCTTCCGCAACGCCTCGAGCAGCACGGGGTGCTCCTCCTGCGTGGTGGTGATGTGGCCCTCGATGGTGGCGTAGAAGCGGTTGGGAAGATTCGTGACGACGGAGCCCAGGAGGCGGGCAAGGCGCGGAGAGTCCGCGGTCAGATTGATCTTGCGGTGGAATGCGTGACCGAGGGAGGCGATACGTTCGGTGTCGCCCTTGGCGATGGCGTCCTGGTGCTGCTGGAGGATTCCCTCGAGCTCTGCGATCTGCTGGGGGGTGATGTTCTTCGCGGCCCGGGCGGCCAGTTCACCGGCCAGTTGCGCCTGAGCCCAGAAGAGGTCGCGCACGTCTTGCTTGGTGAACGGGGCCACGACGAAGCCGCGCCGGGGAACCATCTCGACGAAGCCTTCGCTCCGGAGCGCAAGGAGCCCCTCTCGCACGGGTGTCGTGCTGACTCCCACGGCTTCGGCAATCCGCTCGATGCGGAGGAAATCGCCCGCGCGCACCTCGCCGGAAATGATCATCTCGCGTACGTACGAGGCAACTTCCTCTGGAAGTTGCTGTCGCCTTGATCTGTCATTCAGGGCCATCGTCGGTCGCACCTTCCCGGATTCAGAGACTCGACATAATGTACCATTCGCGCCCCGCTGCTCGACCGCGGCGCCCGGCAAGGCTGACCTGCCGGCCGCTGTCGTGCGGCGTCGCGCCTTCCTGTGAGTCGATGCTCGTACCACCGCCGGGAAATATTGCGCATCACCTGGACATAATCCACAACGCATCATATATTTCTTCACTGTGATCCAGATCGCATGTGCCGCGGGGGTCGGTCGTTCCTGACGGACTGCGCGCGGACACGTCGACGAGTCGAGTGAGAGGGACCTGATGCCCGGTACGAAGGATGGGACGGCGAGGGCGGGTGTGCGCCCGTATCAGATTGCGACCGTGTTCTTCTGCATGTTCCTGAACATGCTGGACGGCTATGACGTCCTCGTCATGGGTTTTGCGATGCCGCACCTACCGGAAGGGTTTGCCACCAATCCGCAGAAGGGCTATCTGATCAGCGCCGCGCTCGCCGGAATGGCGGTGGGCGCGATCGGCCTCGCCCGCTTCGCGGATGTCATCGGCCGACGGCGCGTCCTGCTGGCCGGCCTTGCCGCCAACACGGTCGGACTGGCGGCGTCGGCGCTCTCGACCGGTTTCGAGACGCTCCTCGTGACCCGGTTCGTCACGGGCATCGCGATCGGGACCATCAGCGTCGTCATCATCGTCCTGTGCCAGGAGGCCGTCCCGCCCAATCGGCGAAGTGTGGCGCTCGGGCTGGTCATGATCGGGTACCCGCTCGGCACGATGCTCGCCGGGTTCGCCGGCGCGGGACTCGTCTCGGTGGCGGGTGGGGCATGGCAGGGCATGTTCTGGATCGGCTCCGTGCTGGGGGTCCTGTCGTTCGTCGTGACCGCCGCGTTCCTCCGGGAATCGGAGGACTTCCTCGCACGGAAGGGCACGAAGGGGCAGTCCGATCCGGCGGTCGCCGCACCGGATCGCGCGACCCGTTTGCTCGGCAGGGAACTGCGATCTCGTACCGTGCTCCTGGCGTTCGGGTATTCGATGCTCACCGCCGGGTACTACTTCGTGAGCACCTGGACACCGCAGCTCATCAAGGACGCCAGTGGTGACGCGGGCAGCGGCGCTCTCGCCGGCATCATGATCAGCTTCGGTGCGGTAGTCGGGGGATGCTTGTTCGGTGCCTTCGGGTTGCGGTTCCCCGGGGCGCGGATCGCGCTCGTCACCTCCGTCGTGTCCGCCGTGGCAATCGCGGGTTTCGCGGTCACGCTCCAAGGCCCGTTCGCACTGGCGATGGCGGGGTTGCTCGGCGGCGGCACCTACGCCGCCATGTCCGGGTACACCTCGACCTCGACGGCGGTCTACCCCGTGCTCGCCCGTGCCCAGGGATACGGCGCGATGATGGGTGTCGCGCGCGGTGGAGCCATTCTGTCGCCGATCATCGCGGGTTACGCGCTCAGCGTGATGACGCCGCGCACGATGTACCTCGCGGTCATCGTGCCTCTCGTGCTGGCGGCGGTGGTGGCGACGGCTCTCATACGCGTCACCCGTGCCGTCGAGACCGAGACGTCGAGCCTGGAACCCCGCTTACTCGTTGCTCCGGAGTAGCCGAAGGACCGCCCGGGATCCTCCCGGGCGGTCCTTCGGTCTCGAACGGTCATCCTCAGTCGAACAGGATGACGCCTCGGATGTTCTTGCCGTCTTTCAGATCTCGGTATCCCTGGTTGATGTCGTCGAGCCGGTAGGTGCGGGTGATCATGTCGTCGAGGTTGAGCTGGCCGGCCTTGTACATGTTCAGCAGCCGGTTGACGTCCCAGGTGCCGTTGGTCGAGCCGAAGACGCATCCCTGCAGCCGCTTCTGGGACAGGGTCAGGTCGGCGATCGGGATCGGCAGACCGACGCGGGAGTGTTCGCCGACGGCGGTGACGACGACGGTGCCGGCCTTGCGGACCGCGGCCAGTGCCTGGGCGACGTGTTCGGGTTCGAGGACGCCGACGGTGATGACGAGGGCGTCCGCGCCCTGCCCGTTGGTGGACTGTTTGGCGAGTTCGGCCGCTTCCTCGATGGTCGCGACGGCGTGGGTCGCGCCGAACGTCTTCGCGCTGTCCCGTTTGAAGGCGACGGGGTCGACGGCGATGACGTGCGACGCTCCGGCGTGCCGGGCGCCCTGCAGTGCGGCGGATCCGAGTCCGCCGATGCCCATGACGATGACGGTGTGCCCGGGTTCGACGTTGCCGAGGTTCACCGCCGATCCCCAGCCGGTGCTCACCCCGCATCCGACGAGGCAGGCCTTGTCGAGGGGGATGTCCTTGTCGATCTTGACCACCGAGTTGATGGAGACCGTCGTGGTCTCGAGGAAGGTCGAGATCCCGCACATCTGACCGACCGGCGTCCCGTCCGTCGTGTGCACCCGGAACGTGCCGTCCGTCCAGCGCGGTCCGGCGAGGATGCCGGCGGCGAGATTGCACAGACTCTGCAGATTGCTCGAACACCAGCGGCAGTGGCCGCAGGACGGGATCGCGGAGAAGACGACGTGGTCGCCGACCTCGATGCCCTTGTAGTTGGGGGAGGCCTTCGTGACGATGCCTGCGCCCTCGTGGCCGAGGGCGAACGGGTACATGCCGACCGGAATGTCCCCGGTGACGTGGTGGTCGTCGGAGTGGCACATGCCGCTCGCGACGAGCTTGACCTGCACCTCGTCTTCGCGGGGATCCTCCAGTTCGAGGTCGATGACCTCGAGTTCGCCGGGGATCTGCCGAATGACTGCGCCGCGGGTTCTCATGCTTTCTCCTTGGGGTCGGTGGATGGGATGTTCTGGGGTCAGTCGGAGAGCCGGGTGACCACGGACTTCGTCTCGAGGTATTCGGCCAGTGCCTCGGCACCGTTCTCGCGGCCCCAGCCGGACTGCTTGTAACCGCCGACCGGCATCTGCACACCGCCCGCCCGGTGGACGTTGATGCCGATCCGGCTCGCCCGCAGCCGATGAGCGATCGAATGGGCGCGGGCGACGTCCCGCGTCCAGACGCTGCCGGCGAGGCCGTACTCGGTGTCGTTGGCGGCGGCGACGGCAGCGTCGATGTCGGTGAACTTCATGACGCCGAGCACCGGACCGAAGATCTCTTCGCGGATCATCGCCATCGAGGGGTCGGCGTCGACCACCACGGTCGGCTCGTAGAAGTAGCCCTTGTCGCCGATTCGCTTGCCGCCGGCCACGACCCGGGCCCCGGCCGCGATCCCGCCCTCGACATATCCGTTCACCCGGTCGAGGTGGCGCTGCGAGATGAGGGGCCCCAGGTCGGCGTCCGGGTCGGCGCCGTAACCGACCTTCAGGTTTCGGCTGAACTCGGCGACCCCGTCGGCCACCTCGTCGGCGATGTCGCGGTGGACGAACAGCCGGGAGCCGGACGTGCAGATCTGGCCGGAATTCCAGAAGATCCCGATCCCGACGCCGGGGATCACGGTGTCGAGGTCCGCGTCCGGCAGCACGATCATCGCCGACTTGCCGCCGAGTTCGAGCGAGACCTTCTTGAGGTTGCCTGCGGCGGCCTGCACGATCTGCCTACCGACCTGGGTCGACCCGGTGAAGCTCACCTTGTCGACGCCGGGGTGCGCGGCGAGCGGAGCGCCGACCCGCGGCCCGAATCCGGTGACGACGTTGACGACGCCGGGCGGCAGTCCCGCGTCGAGGACCAGCCGGCCCACGGCCAGCGCGGTCAGTGACGCCTCCTCCGACGGTTTGAGCACACACGAGCACCCGGCGGCGAGCGCGGGCGCCAGTTTCTGCGCGATCGCGACGATCGGCGCGTTCCACGGCACGATCAGTGCGGCCACACCGACCGCTTCCTTGCGGGTGTATCCCTGGAAACGCATGTCGGCGGGGCCGATCTCGACGCTCTTCCCCTCGACCTTGTCGGCCCAGCCGGCGAAATACCGGAACTGATTGACCGCCTCGCCGACCATGAGGCGCGCCTGCGAGACCGGCATGCCCGCGTCCATGCTCTCCAGCGCGGCGAGTTCGTCGACCCTGCTCTCGAGCGTCTCGGCGATGCGCCACAGGATCACCGACCGTTGCTGGCCCGACAATCGCAGCCACCGCCCCTCGCCGAAGGAGCGGCGGGCGGCGGACACCGCGGCGTCGACGTCGGCCTCGGAGCCTTCGGCCACCCGGGCCACCTGCTCTCCGGTACCGGGATCGATCGCCGGGAACGACGCACCCTCGGCCGCGGGCACCCACGAACCGTCGATCAGCAGTCGTTCCGGCTCGATGAGTTCTTTCAACGCCTGAACACCGGTAGTCGGCGTCATCTGCTACCTCCGAGTGATTCTGTGACCGATCGCGCCACAACGTTGCAAGTGCATAGTACAGAATATATAAAATTCGTGTGACGCATGGCGCTTTGTATGTCATGCGTGGCGTAGCGCACTCGTGAGCGCGAGAAGGTCGACAAGAGCATCATGATCTTGGGCGCGGGCGGCGAGCTGGTGTCCCTGCCCGCGCCCTCGTTCCTGATCGAGCACCCGGAGCACGGATTGCTCCTCTTCGACACCGGTCTCGCCGGTGCCGGCGATCCCGCCTCCACGTACGGCCCGCTCGCGGAGATTTTCACCATCGAATTCCCTGCGGAACGCGCACTCGACCGCCAACTCGAGTCGCTCGGATTCGGCACGGCCGACGTGAAACGGGTGGTGATCTCGCATCTCCACTTCGATCACACCGGCGGCCTGGAGCATTTCGCCGGGGCGCAGGGATACATCGGATCCGGGGAGCTCCGGTACGCGCGCACGCCCGACAACCACGTCACGGCCTTCTTCCGTCAGGAGGATCTCGACGCGGCCGATCGGATCGACTGGATGGAGGTGCCCGCCGGATACGACCACGACATGTTCGGGGACGGCAGTGTCGTCGTGCTGTCGATGCCCGGGCACACACCGGGTTCACTCGGGCTGCAGCTCCGCCTGCCGGACGGGAGCACGCTGGTCCTGTCCGGCGACGTCGCGCACATCCAGGACAACATCAGCTGTTGCGTCGGCATGCCGGCCGACTCCGACACCGCCGACGCGATCGAATCGTTGAAGAAGTTGAAGTTGCTGCGCAGCCAACCGAATACGACAGTGTGCGTCAATCACGACATCGACGATTGGAACCGGCTCCGTGTGAACGGGCGGCAGGTCGTCTAGACCGACGGAGGCGACGGCTGGCCGCTTCGGCCCTCGCGATGGCTAGACTCGACTGGTGGACATCCGGGACGCCGAGTACCTCGTCGCCGTGGCCGATCACGGCAGCATCACCGAGGCCGCGCGGGCGCTGTTCATCGCGCAGCCGTCGCTGTCGCAGGCGATCCGGACTCTCGAGCGCGATCTGGGTGTCGAACTGTTCGATCGTGGAGGACGGAAGCTGCGGATCACCCCGGCGGGCACGTCGTTCGCGCATGCGGCGCGGCAGGTCCTCGCCGATGTGGAGCGGGCGCGGGCCGTCGTGCACGACGTCGCCGAACTGCGGTCCGGCACCCTCACGATCGCAGTTCTCAATTCTCTTGCCGCCGATCCGCTTCCGCGGATCGTCGGCCGGTTCCATCGGCAGTACCCGCGCGTGGTCCTGGCCACGGTGTCGGCGGACGTTCCGGACGGTGTGGGCCGCGCGGTCCGGTCGGGTGAGTGCGACCTCGGGCTCACCGAACTGCTCGTCGACCACCAGGGGCTCGAGTTCCGGATGGTGGGGGAACAGGAAATCGTGCTCGCGCTCCACGCCGATCTGGCGATCGAGCTACCCGATCCGGTGCCCGTCGACCTGCTTGCCGACATTCCCATGATCGTCGAGATCGGGTCGCGGCCACGACTGCCGGTGAACAACATCGCCGTCGAGTGTGCGCATCGTCAGTCGATGTGGGAACTGGTCGTCCAGGGCGCGGGGGCGACCCTGCTCCCGCGGCGCGTCGCCGAGCAGGAACTGCCGGGCGTCGTGGTGCGCTCGCTCGCACCGCCGGAGGTGCGCACCATCGGTCTCGTCCATCGACCGGATCCGCTTCCGCCCGCGGCGGCGGCGTTCATCGCCGCGCTCGACGAGGCTCACGGCGCGAGCGTATCGAGGAACGCGCGTCCGGCCGGAGACAGCCGGGCTTCGTCGTAGATCACCCCGTACGGGACGGTGATCGGCGGGTCGAGGGTACAGATCCGGGCGCCGCCGACCGCGGCCCGTTCCGCGAGGGTGCGTTCCATGAACGACATTCCTACGCCCTCGACGACGAACGCGCCGACGGCTTCCCGCTGCTCGACGACGGCCGACATGATCGTCCGGCTCCCAGCGGCCTGCAGTGCCTTCTCGATGACGGTGCGCGACGACGACTCCTTGGGCAACCCCACCACGGGAATATTCGGAAGGTCGTCGAGGGGGAACGGATCCCGCCAGTCGATCTCGGCGTCGTGCGGAACCACCAGCCAGTACTCGTGGATTCCGAGGACGCGCGTCGTCAATCCGGCTGCAGCGAAGGGGAAATGGCTGAAGGCGATCTCGCAGTGTCCGTCGCGGATCAGCGAGGCGATGACGTCGACCGGCCGCAGGTCGGCGAGCCGGACGACCACGCCGGGATACTGCTTGCGGAAGGACCCGATCAGTTCCGTGACAGGGCCTTCCGCGACGTGCGCCGACGCGCAGATGTCGAGCCGGCCGCGCGGCAGTCCCGAGACATCGACGAGTGAACTCTCGGCGGCCACCAGGTCTCGCACGATCTTCCGCGCCGGACCGACGAATGCCTTTCCCGCCGCACTGAGCACCAGGCCGCGGCCAACGCGGTGGAACAGTTCGACGCCGAGGTCACGCTCGAGATTGCGCAGCCCCTTCGACAACGACGGCTTGGTGACGCCCAGGGCCTCGGCCGCGAGCGCGAGGCCGTCGTTGTCGACGGTGGCGAGAAAGTACTCGACGTGACGCGACTCCACCAGTGCAGACTACTGCGTACGAGTCGTCGATCCGCCGGACGTCAGATGTGACGTCCGCCGGTGACTTCGAGAACGGTGCCCGTCATGTAGCTGGACAGATCGGACGCGAGGAACAGTGCGACGTTCGCGATCTCCTCCGGCTCGGCACCGCGGCCCATCGGGACCTCCTTGAGCTTCGCCTCGATGATGTCGGCGCGCAGGGCGCGGATCATGTCGGTGTTCACCACGCCGGGCTGGATCGCGTTGACCCGGACCCCGAGGTGGGCGACCTCCTTCGCGGCCGCCTTGGTCAGGCCCACCATGCCGGCCTTCGCGGCGCTGTAGTTCGTCTGCCCGACCATGCCGACCTTGCCCGAGATCGACGAGATGTTCACGATCGAACCCTTGCCGGCCTCCCGCATCGCGATCGACGCGATCTGAGTGCCCAGCCATGCGCCCTGCAAGTGCACGTCGATGACGGAGCGGAAATCGGCGAGCGACATCTTGCGCAGCGTCGCGTCGCGGGTGATGCCGGCGTTGTTGACCCACACGTCCATCGAGCCGAACGCGTCGAGCGCCGTTTTTCCCAGGTTCTGCATCTGATCCGGATCGGTCACGTCACAGGCGACGGCGACGGCCTGGAAGCCGTCGGCCTCCAGCTTTCCGGCGGCGGCCTTGACGTTCTCGGCGTGCATGTCGCCGAGGACGACCGACGCGCCCTCACTCGCAAACTTCCGGGCCATCTCGAAACCGATGCCCTGGGCCGCGCCCGTGACGACGGCGACCCGTCCCTCGAGAAGTGTCATTGATTCTTCCTTCCTCAGTTGTACGAACGCAGCAGCCCGCGGCTGATGATCTGCTTCTGAATGTCGCTGGTGCCCTCGCCGATGAGGAGGAACGGTGCCTCCCGCATGAGGCGTTCGATCTCGTATTCCTTGGAATAGCCGTAGCCGCCGTGGATCCGGAAGCTGTCCTGCGTCACCTCCGAGCAGAACTCGCTCGCGAGGTACTTGGCCATCCCGGCCGCGACGTCGTTGCGTTCCCCGGAGTCCTTGAGCCGCGCCGCATTCACCATCATCAGGTGTGCCGCCTCGACCTTGGTCGCCATCTCCGCGATCCGGAACGCGATCGCCTGGTGTTCGGCGATCGGCGAACCGAACGTCTCCCGAGTCTTCGCATATTTCACGCCGAGTTCGAATGCGCGCTGTGCGATCCCGCACGCGCGGGCGGCGACGTTGACGCGGCCGACCTCGACGCCGTCCATCATCTGCCGGAAGCCGCGGCCCGGGTCGCCGCCGAGGATCGTGTCCGCCGCGGCCTGGTAACCGCTGAACACCATCTCGGTGGTGTCGATGCCCTTGTAGCCCATCTTGTCGATCTTCCCGGGGATCGTGAGCCCGGGAAGCACCTCGCCGAACCCGGCGGGCTTCTCGATCAGGAACGCGGTGAGGTTGTCGTGGGGCTTCGCCGCACCCTCCTCGGTGCGGACCAGCACCGCCACCAGCGTCGACGACCCGCCGTTGGTCAGCCACATCTTCTGGCCGTCGATCACGTAGTTGCCGTCCGCTGCCCGGGCCGCCTTGGTCCGGATGGCGGCGACGTCGGAACCCAGTTCGGGCTCGGACATCGAGAACGCGCCGCGCAGTTCACCCGTCGCCATGCGCGGCAGGTAGTGGGCCTTCTGTTCGGGTGTGCCGTGATTCGCGATCATGTGCGCCACGATGAAATGGGTGTTGATCACCCCGGACACGCTCATCCATCCCCGCGCGATCTCCTCGACGCACAGTGCGTAGGTGAGGAGGGATTCCCCGATGCCGCCGTACTCCTCGGGGATGGTGAGCCCGAACAGGCCCATCTCCTTCATCTGCTCGACGATGGCCGTCGGGTACGTGTCGGAATGTTCGAGCTCCTGCGCCTGCGGAATGATCGCCTTGTCCACGAACTCACGTACCGCCGAGACGATCTCGCCCTGGGTATCCGTGAGCCCGGCGGTCTGCGCCAGTCGTGTCATCGTTCCACCTGTCCCGTATTCATCATTTCTCCGTACTCTGCTCGGCGTGCACGTCGTTCAGACGGTCGCGCAACGCGGACCGCAGGACCGCACCCCGTGGGGACAGGGGCAACTCGTCGACGAAGACCACCTCGCGCACCTTCTTGTACGGCGGCACCGTGGCCGCCACGAACTCGATCAGTTCCTCGGCGGTGATGTGCGCCGTGGTTTCTGCCACCACGAATGCGACGGGCATCTCCCCGACCCCGGGAACGGAGCGGCCGACCACCACGACGTCGAGAATGCCTCGTCGTGACAGCAACAGCTGTTCCAATTCGTGCGGATCGACGGTGTAGCCCTTGTAGAGGAGTGCGTCCTCGGGTCTGCCAACCATGTCGAATATCGAGTTCCATCTCGCCGGGAAATTTCATTGTTCGTGAATATGCCCGGACAATTCCTCCGGACACTGACACCTATTGAAGTGCCTCGGACCGCCGTGGTCAAAGACGCTGTAGGAAACCGACAGTTTCCCTCTTCCTATGGGTCGTAAATGCCGTCTGCGCTGCGCGTTCTCGTTCGTGGCACTCGCTTGACAGCGAGGCCGGGTTGCTGGATATTCACCTTCATGGCTGAACGCGAAGTGAGTGACGAAGACTTCAAGGACATTCTCGCGCAGACGAGAACCTTTATTCAGAAGGAAGTAATTCCCAGGGAAAATGAAATCGCGGAAAAGGACCTGATTCCGGACGACATTCGCCGCAAGGCGGCGGAGATGGGTCTGTTCGGGTACGCCATCCCGCAGCAGTGGGGCGGGCTCGGACTCGACCTCACGCAGGACGTGGAACTGGCCATGGAGTTCGGGTACACGAGCCTGGCGTTGCGGTCGATGTTCGGCACCAACAACGGGATCGCGGGCCAGGTGCTGGTGAATTTCGGTACGGACGAACAGAAGTCGGAATGGCTCGAGCGCATCGCGTCCGGTGACGTGGTCGCGTCGTTCGCGCTGACCGAGCCGGAGGCCGGGTCGAACCCGGCGGGCCTGACCACCCGCGCCGTCCTGAAGGACGGCAAGTGGACGATCAACGGCACCAAGCGGTTCATCACCAACGCGCCGTTGGCCGATCTGTTCGTGGTCTTCGCCCGCACCCGTCCCGCCGACGAGACCGGCACCGGCACCGGCATCGCGGTGTTCCTCGTCCCCGCCGACACCGCCGGTGTCGTGGTCGGGCCGAAGGACAAGAAGATGGGCCAGGAGGGTGCCTGGACCGCGGAGGTCGCGTTCGACGACGTCACCGTCCCCGAATCCGCTCTGGTCGGCGGCAGTGAGGAGGCCGGCTACCGCGCCGCCATGACGTCGCTGGCCCGGGGTCGCGTGCACATTGCCGCCCTCGCCGTCGGTAGCGCTCAGCGGGCGCTCGACGAGTCCGTCGCCTTCGCGGCGGTCACGAAGCAGGGCGGCACCCCGATCGGTGACTTCCAGTTGGTGCAGGCCATGCTCGCCGACCAGCAGGTGGGCGTGTCCGCGGGCCGCGCGCTGGTGCGGGACGCGGCGCAGAAGTATGTCAGCGGTGAGGATCGTCGTATCTCTCCGTCCGTGGCGAAGCTGTACTGCACGGAGATGGCCGGCAAGGTCGCCGACCTCGCGGTGCAGGTACACGGCGGCACCGGTTACATGAGAGACGTTCCGGTGGAACGGATCTACCGTGAGGTCCGGTTGCTGCGCCTGTACGAGGGCACCAGCGAGATTCAGCGCCTGATCATCGGCGGCGGCCTCGTCCGCGAAGCGAAGAAAGCACTCTGAGCCCATGTACGAAGCAGTGATCTGTGAACCCGTCCGCACCCCCGTCGGGGGATTCGGCGGCATGTACCGCGACGTCCCCGTCACCACCCTCGCGTCGACGGTGTTGAAGGGCCTGATCGAACGGACGTCGATCACGTCCGACGACATCGACGACGTCATCTTCGGTCAGGGCTACGCCAACGGCGAGGCGGCGGCCATCGGCCGGATCGCTGCGCTCGACGCCGGCCTCGACGTCACCGTGCCCGGGATCCAACTCGACCGCCGCTGCGGCTCCGGGTTGCAGGCGGTCATCTATGCGGCCATGCAGGTGCAGACCGGGATGAGCGATCTGGTGATCGCGGGCGGCGCCGAGTCGATGAGCCAGACCGAGTTCTACAGCACCGGAATGCGCTGGGGCGTCAAGGGTGCGTCGGTAGAGTTCCACGACCGGTTGGCCAAGCCCCGCACCAACTCCGGCGGCGTGAACTTCCCCGTCGAGGGCGGCATGATCGAAACCGCGGAGAACCTCCGGCGCGAGTACTCGATCAGCCGCGAGGAGCAGGACGCGTACGCCGCCGAATCCCACGCGCGCGCTGTCCGGGCGCAGGACGGCGGACTGTTCGACGCCGAGACGATCCCGGTGACCGTGCCGGGCAAGCGCGGCAAGGACCCCGTCGTCCACACCACCGACGAGCACCCGCGCCGCGACGTCACGGCCGAGTCGTTGTCGGCGCTGCGGCCCATCCGGTCGCGGGTCGACCCGGAGGCCACCGTCACCGCGGGCAACGCGTGCGGTCAGAACGACGCCGCCGCAGCCGCGATCGTCACCACCCCCGAGAACGCGGAACGTCTGGGCCTGCGCCCGTTCGCCCGGCTCGTGAGCTGGGGTGTCGCCGGAGTGGAGCCGAACCGGATGGGCATCGGCCCGGTCCCGGCCGTCGACAAGGCCCTCACCCGGGCGAAGCTCACCCTCGACGACATCGACCTCCTCGAGATCAACGAGGCGTTCGCAGCGCAGGTACTGGCGTGCGCGCGGGAGTGGAAGTTCGACGGGTCCGACATGCGAGACCGGTTCAACGTCAACGGATCCGGAATCTCCCTCGGCCACCCCGTCGGCGCCACCGGCGGTCGCATCCTGGCCAATCTGCTCCGCGAACTGGATCGTCGCCAGGCCCGCTACGGCATCGAGACGATGTGCATCGGCGGTGGGCAGGGCATCGCGGCCGTGTTCGAGAACGTCAACATCTAGCCGTTTCCCCTTCCGCCCGGTACCGGGCCGACCCGAAAAGAGTGTCATGCGTGTATTCCAGGGAATCGACGACGTCGAATCCGCAGTCGGCGAACATCTCGGCCACAGCGACTGGCTCGAGATCACGCAGGAACGCGTGAACGTGTTCGCCGACGCCACCGGTGACCACCAGTGGATCCACGTCGATCCCGAGCGTGCCGCCGAGGGCCCGTTCGGCGCCGCCATTGCCCACGGCTACCTCACGCTGTCACTGCTGCCGAAGCTCGGCGCCGACCTCATGCGCGTCGACGGCGTGAAGCTGGTGATCAACTACGGTCTCAACAAGGTTCGCTTCCCTCAGCCGGTGAAGGTCGGGGCGAAGGTGCGGGCCGGGGGCGAGATCGTGTCGGTCGAGCAGACGAAGCAGGGCGCACAAGTGGTCGTCAAGTACACCATCGAGATCCAGGGTGAGGGCAAGCCGGCGTGTGTCGCCGAGACTGTCCGCGTCCTGGTTCCCTGAGACACGAGGAAAGAACATGCGAAGAGCAGCACTGGTCGCCCCGGTCCGCACCGCGGTCGGCCGTTTCGGCGGCGCACTGCGTGACGTTCCGGCAGAGACGTTGGCCGCCACCGTGATCAAAGAGACCGTGGCCCGGTCGGGGATCGACCCACTCCTCATCGAGGACGTCGTGATGGGGCAGTCGTACGCCAACTCCGAGGCCCCGTGCATCGGGCGGTGGGCGGCCCTCGAAGCGGGACTGCCGATCCACGTCGCCGGGCTCCAGACCGACCGCCGGTGCGGCACCGGACTACAGGCACTCGTGACCGCGTCGATGATGGTGCAGACCGGCGCAGCCGACGTCGTGCTCGCCGGCGGCGTCGAGTCGATGAGTAACATCGAGCACTACACCACCGGTGCCCGCTGGGGTACTCGCGCCGGGTCGCTGAACCTCTACGATCGCCTCGACCGCGGGCGGGAACGCTCCCAGCCGGAATGGCGGTTCGGGAAGATCAGCGGAATGATCGAGACCGCCGAGAACGTCGCGTCGCGGTGCGGAATCGGCCGCGAGGAGTCGGACGCGTTCGCCGCCGAAAGCCACGCGAAGGCCCACGCCGCGTGGGAGGCAGGCAAGTTCGATGACGAGGTGATCGAGGTGAAGATCACCGACCGGAAGGGCAACGTCGCCGTCGTCTCCCGGGACGAGGGCATCCGCCCCGAAACCACGCCCGAGACGCTGGCGCGGCTGCGCAGCGCTCTCCCGGACGGCGTCGTCACCGCGGGCAACGCGAGTCAGCAGAACGACGCGGCGTCGTCGATGCTCGTCGTCGCCGAGGACCAACTCGACGAACTCGGGCTCGAGCCGCTGGGCTTCCTCACCGGGTGGGCCGCAGCCGGGTGCGAACCGGGACTGATGGGCCTCGGACCGGTCGCGGCCGCGTCGAAGCTGTTCCGCAGAACCGGCGCGAGCTTCGACGATTTCACGCTGATCGAGCTGAACGAGGCGTTCGCGTGCCAGGTGCTCGGCGTCCTGAAGGAGTGGGGTTTAGAGGATCGGGACCGACTCAACGTCAACGGGTCCGGTATCTCGCTCGGGCATCCCATCGGTGCCACCGGTGCGCGGATGACGACCACGGCCCTGCATGAATTGCGGAGGCGCGGCGGCGGCAAGGCGCTTCTCACGATGTGCATCGGTGGCGGGCAGGGAATGGCCGCCATCGTCGAGGGTGCGTAGGGCGTGTCTCCCGATCCCCATTTCGGCGCTCCTGGCGCCCAATCGCCAGGTGCATCCGAGAGGGATCGGGAAACACGCCCTATAGCCGACTGATATGCGCGTCCGCCGGCTCCGACACCGGGGTCGGCGGACGCGACATCACGTGATTGACGAGGAGCGCGACGAAGACGACCGCGCACCCGATGGCACCCACGGCGAGAGCGAGCCTGATTCCGTTTTCGGTGGGAAGTAGGTCCGGTGCCAGGTTGGCGGCGAGCACCGCACCTGCGAGGGCGCTGCCGAACGAGCCGCCGACGGTACGCAGCACCTGGTTGAAGCTCACTGCGCTGCCGAGTTCGGTGTCGGCGACGCTGCGGGCGATCAGGGCCGGCATCGCCGCGTACGTCATGCCCATCCCGGCCCCGAATCCCAACATCCCGATCAGGATTTCCCACAGCGCGTTGTGGGCGACCCAGAGGAGCATGCTCGAGGCCGTCACGAGGCCTGCACCGACGAGCAGCAGAGTCCTCATGCGGATCCGGTGCGAGACCGCGCGGACGAGTCGATTCGCGCCGAAACTCGCCACCGACAGGGGAAGCATCACGAATCCGGCCCAGAACAGGGGCAGCGCGATCCCGTATCCGGTCGAGGCGGGCGCCTGGGCGATGAGGCTGCCGATCGAGAGTCCGATGTACATCGCGGCGCCGAGGCCGATCGCGGTGCTGTTCGCGACCAGCACGTCACCGTTGCGCAGTACCCGCAGGTTGATCAGCGGGTAGGGGGTGCGCAGTTCGACGAGGGACCACGCCGTCAGCAGTGTCGCCGCCCCGGCGAAGAATCCGAGGGTCCACGGCGAGCCCCAGCCCCACCGGGAGCCCTCGCTGACGGCGACGAGGAGGGACGCGAGTCCGGTACCCACCAGCAGTGCGCCCGGTACGTCGAGGGTGTTGCGTGGTGCCTGCTCGTCGGGGCCTGCGGGAACGACACGCCACACGACGAGGATGGTGGTGATCAGGAACAGCGCCGCGAACCAGAAGGCGAAACGGAACCCGAGCAGATCGGCGAGGATGCCGGTCAGGGGGTATCCGAGTCCCAGGCCTGTCGTCACCGTCACCGACAGGCTGGAGATGCCGAGCCGGGCCTGGTTCTCGGGGAGATAGCGGCGGGCCAGAGCGATCGTCACCGGAACGATTCCGTAGGTGAGTCCCTGCAACGCGCGTCCGATCAGGAAGACGGTGAAGTTGGGAGCGGCGGCCGCAACGATCGACCCGACGAGGATCGTGGTCAGGGAGAACAGGAGCAGGCGCTTCTTGTGGGGGCCGTCGCTCAGCCGGCCCATGATCGGTGTTGCGACCGCGCCGACCAGGAGGTTGACAGTGAGCATCCATTGACCGGTGCTCACCTCGACGTGCATGTCGTGGGAGATCGTGGGCACCAGGAGCATGCCGAGTGAACTGACGATCGCGGTCGTCAGGGCGGCATACGCCAGGGCCGGCAGTAATCGGGGACGCGTGGTGGAATCAGTCGACTGGGGCATCGTCCACCAACTTGCGCAGAATCGGGACGACGGAGTCGAGAGTCTTCTTCTCCTCGTCCGTCAGCCGTTCCGCGATGGCGTGTTCCAGCCAGTCCAGGCCTTGCGACCGCTCCTGCGCCAGCCTCTCCCGACCGGCATCGGTGAGTTCGATCCAGATTCGGCGTCGATCCTGCTCGTCGGGGGTGCGCACAACCAGGCCGAGACTCTCGAGTTCGCGCACCGCATTGGCTATTGCCTGTGGGCTGATCTTCTCGGCAGCAGCGAGTGTCGAGGCAGACGTTTGTCCGTGCTTCGACAGGTAGGCGAGCACGCCGATCTTGCCGACCGAGATCGACCTGCCTGCGGTGAGCTGTCGCCAGATCGGGCGCAGTGCTTCCCGCAGGACCTGCGCGGTGGCCTGTTCGGTGATCATGAGCAAAGCGTACAATCAAATTGATCAATTTGATTGACTAAATGGGGAGGCTCACACCGGCAGCGGCCAGGATCGCCCGCACCGATCACCGTCAGCGATATCCTCAGAAGGACGCCATCGAGAGGTGAGTCCACGGTTGTATCCGCGCTGGTCGTGCCGTCGGAGCCAGGGCGCGGGATCGATGAGCCGACGGGGTGAGTAGACCGTCCGATGGGTGAAGGTGATCCGCTCGACACTCAGCGGTACCCGCCGCCGTCCCCGGCCGCCGAACTCGGTGGAGCTGGTTTCGCTGATGTTCAGGAGATCGGCCGCGGCGGTTTCGGCGTCGTCTACCGCTGCTCCCAGGCGGACCTGGATCGCACGGTCGCGGTGAAGGTGCTCACCGTCGAACTCGACGACGAGAACAAGGCCCGATTCTTCCGGGAACAGCGGGCGATGGGGCGGCTGACCGGGCACCCGAACATCGTCAACATTCTGCAGGTCGGTGCCACCGACGGCGGCCGTCCCTACATCGTGATGCCGTATCACCCGCAGGATTCGCTGGAGGCCCGGGTCCGGCAGGGCGGTCCGCTGCCGTTGGATCAGGTGCTTCGGGTGGGGGTGAAGATGGCGGGTGCGGTGGAGACGGCGCACCGGCTCGGCATCCTGCATCGCGACGTCAAACCGGCGAACATTCTGCTTTCCGAGTACGGCGAGCCGGAGTTGGCGGATTTCGGTATCGCGCACATTTCCGGTGGTTTCGAGACGGCCACCGGTGCGGTCACCGGGTCGCCGGCGTACACCGCGCCGGAGGTGCTCGGCGGTGACCCGCCGAGTCCGGCCGCCGACGTCTACGGGCTCGGCGCCACCCTGTTCAGCGCCCTCACCGGCCATGCCGCGTTCGAGCGGCGCAGCGGTGAGCAGGTGGTCGCGCAGTTTCTGCGGATCACCACGCAGGCGGTGCCGGATCTGCGTGAGCACGGGATTCCCGAGGATGTGTCCGCGGTGATCGCCCGGGCGATGTCCCGCGAGCCCGGTCAGCGCCCGGCCACTGCCGCCGACTTCGGGGAACAGCTGCGAGGTCTGCAACGCGACCACGGCCTCCCGGTCGACGAGATGGCGCTACGAGCCGAACTCGATGCGCAGGGGGACGGGGAGCCATCGACCTCGCGCGGCGGGCGAGGATCGCCGGCGCCCTCCACAGGGGGCGCGACGGGAAGTCTTCCCTTGGAGCTGACCAGTTTCGTCGGCCGCCGCTACGAGTTGACCGAGGCGAAGAATCTGCTGGCCGGGTCGCGGCTGGTGACGTTGACCGGGATCGGGGGTGTCGGCAAGACGCGGCTGGCGATGCGGGTCGCGTCCGCCGTGCAGCGCGAGTACGCCGACGGTGTTCGCCTGGTCGAGTTGGGTGAACTGCGTGACGGGTCGTCGCTGGTCGATGCGGTGGCCTCCGCCGTCGGGGTGCGGGACCATTCGGCACGGCCGTTGCGTGAGGTCCTTCTCGAGCACCTGGCGGTACAGGAAATGCTGTTGGTTCTCGACAATTGTGAGCAGGTGGTGGATGCCGTCGCCGAACTCGCCGCCCACCTGCTGCGGGTGAGTCCGCGGTTGCGGATGCTGGCCACCAGCCGTGAACCCCTCGGCATCGGCGGGGAGGCAGTGCTGCGGGTCCCCCCGCTGGCCGTCCCGGATCCCGACCGGAAGCCCTCGCTGCGGGGTTTGCCGAAATACGATGCGGTGACGTTGTTCGTCGAGCGTGCCGCTGCCGCGGTTCCGGGTTTCGCGGTCACCGAGGAGAACGCGGTGGCGGTGGCGGGGATATGCCGTCGTCTCGACGGGTTGCCGTTGCCGATCGAGTTGGCGGCGGCGCGGTTGCGGGCGATGTCGCCGGAGCAGATCCTGGGGCGGCTGACCGACCGCTATACCCTGCTGACTCGGGGCAGCCGGGGTGCGCCGACGCGGCAACAGACCCTGCGGTTGTGCATCGACTGGAGTTTCGAGTTGTGCACCGCCGGTGAACAACTGGTGTGGGGACGGGTGGCGGTGTTCGCGGGAAGCTTCGAACTCGATGCCGCGGAGCAGGTGTGTGGCGAGGGCCTCGACTCGGACGAACTGTTGGACACGCTGACCTCGTTGGTGGAGAAGTCGATCCTGATCCGCGAAGAGCACGGGTCGGTGGTGCGGTTCCGGATGCTCGAGACCCTCCGCGAGTACGGCTTCGAGAAACTCGAGCAGACCGGTGAGGCTGTGGCTTTGCGTCGACGGCACCGGGACTGGTACGAGGCATTGGCGCTCGATGCGGAAGCCGAGTGGATCAGCGCCCGCCAACTCGACTGGATCGCCCGGCTGAAGCGGGAACACGCGAATCTGCGGGAGGCCCTCGAGTTCAGCGTCGACGACGACCCCGCCGCCGGCCTACGCATCGCCGTGGCACTGTTCCTGTTCTGGAGCTCCCAAGGCCTCTACAGCGAGGGGCGACGGTGGTACGACCAACTGCTCGTCCGCCAGAGCGGCCCGCCCACCCTGGATTCGATCAAGGCGCTCTACAGCCACAGCGTAATGGCTTTCGCTCAGGGCGACCTTCAGGCCGCGACAGCGCTCGTCGAGGAGGCGCGGACTCTCACCGCCGACACGAGGGATCCCCTCCTGCGCGCCTACGTCGACTGCGCCGACGGCATGCTGGCCCTCTACAGCGGTGATCTCGCGCGAGCGTGCTCGCAACTGGACATCGCGCTCGCCGAGTTCACCGAACGCGGAGATCAACTGCTCCAAGTAGCCATCCTGTACCCGTTAGGTCTGGCCTATGGACTGTCCGGCCGGACGGACCAGGCGATCGAGTGCCACGAACGTGCGCTCGCGATCACGGAAGCGCACGGTGAGACGATGTACCGATCGCATTCGCTGTGGGCCTTGGGAATTGCTGTGTGGAAGCAGGGTGATGCAAGTCGTTCGGTGCAGCTTATCGAACAATCACTGAAACTGACCAAGCAGGTGCGCAGCCCCCGCGTCGCTGCAGCCTGCCTCGAAGCGCTCGCCTGGATCAGCTTCGAACGTCGCGAGGCACTCCGGGCCGCAGTTCTGATGGGAGCCGCGGACGGGCTGGCGCGGTCGATCAGCAGTACGGCGGTCATACATACCAATCTGATTCTCTACCAAGAAGAATATGCACAGAAGGCCCGGCAGGAGCTCGGGGACAAAGCATTCGGCGCGGCCCACCGCAAGGGCGAACAACTCGGCTTCGACGCGGCGATCGCCTACGCCCTCCACGAGCAACAGGCCGACACCTCCACACCCGCCACCGCCGCGTCGACGCGACTGACCAAGCGGGAACGCCAAGTCGCCGACCTGATCGCCGAAGGCCTGACCAATCAGGCCATCGCCGACCGACTGGTGATCTCACCCCGCACCGCACAAGGACATGTGGAGCACATCCTGGCCAAACTGGGCTTCACCTCCCGGACCCAGGTCGCGGCCTGGGTCGTGGAGCGGGCACACGATTAGGCCGTGCGAGAGCGGGAGAAATTAGCGCCGTCCGACTACCGCTCGAAAGCGTCGGCCATCTCGTACAACCGTTTTAGTTCGGGAGATGAGAGAACCATCCTCGCGGCGCGAGAGTGGAGCAACCGACTGGCAGGGAGGGGGTGATCTCGGCGAAGTCGACGAAGATGATCGTGACGACGAGGAGCCGCATGCTGATGCTCAGCGCCACTCCACGCAGGATCCCGGCGGTCAACAAGCCGATGAAGGGAATGGGGAGGATGAGCCACCACAGTCCGTGTAAGAGGATCCCGGTGGCCGCGGCGAAGATCTCGGCTGTTCCGGTGAGGACGGCTGCTCCCAGACCGGAGCGGTTGTGTGGCATCAAGGATGCGATGCCCCCGAGGAACGCACCGACACAGATCAGGACCTGCTCTCCGAAGTCGTGCAGTAAGTAGCCGCCGATCGCCGCGACGATCATGCCGACTGCCACGCGCAGCAGACGGGCAGGATCCTGGAGGGGCGGTCCGGGCTTCAGCCCCCGCAGCGCAGCGCGGCCGAGTGCCTCGCGGTGCATCACATGCCGCCTGTCGGTGGCGTGTGCCGGCCGCTCCGAGCCTGTCATGAGGTGTTTTCGCACTATTCGACCTTCGCGGGCGTGCCCTCTTCTCCAGGATCCGGCCGGTGAAAGATCTCGGTGGGATCCTGGGGCCAGTGCGTGCGCGCTGATCTGGAGGGGCAGCTGTCAGGCACTACGGAAGATCGTTTTGAGCTCCAGGTACGGTTCGAGGCTGCTGGGCCCGAGTTCTCTACCCATGCCGCTGTTCTTGACGCCGCCGAATGGAGCCTCCGTCGGGAACGACGCGCTGTTGACTCCGATCGTGCCGGTCACGATGCGTCGGGCGACGGCGGTGGCGTGCTCGCGGTCCGGAGAGAAGACCCCGCCGCCGAGGCCGTACTCGGAGTCGTTGGCGATGGCGATGGCCTCGTCCTCGTTCTCGTAGGCGATGACGACGAGGACCGGGCCGAAGATCTCTTCACGGGCGATGCGCATGTCGTTGGTGACGTCACGGAAGACGGTCGGCTCGATGTAGAAACCCCGGTCGTTCGCCGTGGATCGGCCCCCGCCGACGACGACCTTCGCTCCTTCGCGTTGTCCCAGCTCCAGGTACGACTCGACGCGATCCCGCTGCCGTTCGGACACCAGGGGGCCGAACAGGTTGGCGGGATCGGTGGGATCGCCGATCGGGATCTCGCTCATCGCGGCACTGACAGCGTCGACTACTTCGTCGTACCGCGATCGGGGTGCGAGCACCCGGGTCAGGGACCGGCAAATCTGGCCGGTGTTCGGTGAGCACGCGGTTGCCACGAACGGCTTGAAGGCGTCGAGATCGACGTCCTCGAGCAGGATGGCGGCCGACTTGCCGCCCAGTTCGAGCGTTACCCGCTTGAGGTCCCTACCGCAGGTCTCGGCGATGGCCTTGCCGGCGACGGTGGAGCCGGTGAAGGCGATCTTGCGGACCAGCGGATGCTCGACGAGGGCGGTGCCGGTCTCGCGGCCTCCCGTGACGACGTTGACGACGCCGGCGGGGATACCCGCTTCGGTGGCGATTTCCGCGAAGAGAAAAGCATCGAGCGAAGTTTCTGGTGCCGGCTTGATCACGGCGGTGCATCCTGCCGCGAGTGCCGGTCCGATCTTCCACGCGAGCAGGGGCTGGGGGCCGTTCCACGGGGTGATCGCCCCCACCACGCCGACCGGCCGCCGCTGCAGGAGCGCGTCACCGATGGACGTTTCCAGTGGTTCCTCTTCGACGAGGGTGTCGGCGAGCGAGGCGAAATACCGGTAGTACCGCGGAACTTGCTGCTGCATCGCCCGGGACACGCTGATCGGAGTGCCGTTCTGCCGCGTCACCAGCGCAGCGATCTCATCGATACGGCCTTCGTAAGTGTCGGCCAGCCGGCGCAGGGAAGCGGCTCGTTCGGACGGAGGGGTGGCGGCCCACGTGACACCGGCGGTGTCGGCGACCTGTACGGCCGCGTCGATATCGGAGGAGTCACCGTCGACGATGGAGGCAAAGACTTCCTCCGTCGACGGATTGACGACGGAGATTGTCTCGGTGGAGTGGGCGGCCCGGTACTCGCCGCCGACGTAATGGGATTCGTGGTTCGTGACCATTCTTGTGTCCTCCTGGTCCCACCGCATTGTGATGGCGGCAAGAAATGATGGATGCCCCGACCTGAACGTCGGCACGGGTAATGCGACGTCTGCCGATGTCGGATGAGGGCCGAGTGATCCGACGAATTCAATTCGGCGAGCCGATCGAGTGTGCCCTCTGGCCTGATCTTACGTATCTCGAAGCCGACGTGGGAGGGGCCACCAGCACCCCCATGGCCGCGACAATTGATCGGCTATCTTTGCCATCGACTCCACTTGCGCGCGGCGCGAAGCTCGTTCGGGTTCAGGCCACCCCAGATTCCGTGTTGCTCTCCGAAATGAATCGCGCTTGTTCGGCATTCGCTGATCACCGGGCATTGGCGGCAGATCGCCTTCGCTTGCTGCTCCTGACGGCGTGAACATGTGCGATTGTCTTCGCCATCCATATAGAAGACGGCGATGTCCATGCCACGGCAACGCGCCTGTGGTCGCCAATCGTCACGATCGACGTGTGATGCGAGATTCATGGTTCACAGTGCTTTCCTGGCTTCGCGGCGTGCGTTAGGCCTTTGGGAATTATCTCCTTCTGAACAATGATTCTCGCCTGCACGAGAAGAGTTCAGCCACAGGTGAATATTCGGCAATGCGGCGTAAGTGTCAAGAGTGGGCTTAAGCACACAGAAACGCAAGGGGGAGTGAAAGTTACGATCCATAGGGTGAGGCTTACCTCGGGTTAGCTTCCGCATCTTTGACTTTCGGAACAATTCTGCAGAAAATGCTCAGTGCGGGCACCGAGGGTGCTCGGGCGCAGGTGAACTGAGCGATGGATTGCCCGAGACGGAAACGGACGATTCACATGCATATCGCGCACGTCGATCATTTCGTGCTGACTGTTGCCGACATCGACACCACCGTCGAGTTCTATACGACGATTCTGGGGATGTCCGAACATCGCTACGGCGACGATCGCCGGGCATTGCTGTTCGGTCGCAGCAAGATCAATTTGCACCAGCACGGGAACGAGGTCGAACCGAACGCTCGGCACGCGCAACCAGGCAGTGCCGACGTCTGCTTGATCGTCGAAGAGTCCATCGACGTGGTTGTCGGCGAGCTGTCCGGCAGAGGTGTGCCGGTGGAAGTAGGTCCTGTCCAGCGCCACGGCGCTCGAGGGCTGATGACGAGTGTGTACATCCGCGATCCGGACGGAAATCTCATCGAGCTATCGGAATACCAGCCGGGCACCTCTCTCAGGGTCTGATCTTCAGCACTTCGGGAAGTTGGTCGTTGTCCGCCCCGATGTCGCGGGCCGCATGCAGGGGCGGCGGACGGCGGCCGTCGAACGACAGGGGCAGACCGACCAGACCGATCTCGTCCTCGGACGGCGAGCCGATGATTCCCAGCGCGTGGGTGTGCTCGTGGGCGAGGACTTCGGCGGTGGTCTGGATCGGTGCCGACGGGATGCCGGCACCCTGCAGCAGTTCCTGCCAGTGGGCGCGTGTTTCCTTCCCCAGTTGCTCACCGATCAGCCGGTCGATCTCGGCCCGGTTCTGCAACCGTCCCGCGTTGGTGGCGAAGCGGTCGTCGGTCGACCACTCCGGATGTCCGAGTGCCGCACAGAGGCGCGCGAACAGCGCATCGTTGGCGCAACTGACGATCAGATCGCCGTCGCTGGTCGAGTACGCGCGGTGCGGGACGATGAAAGCGACACCCGACCCGTGGCGGCCACCGGGTTCGCCGTCGGCGTTGTAGTTCGCCACGCCGATCGACATCCAGGCCATGGCAGTCTCGAGGAGCGACGCGTTGACCGTCGCACCGGAGTGCTTCACCTGACGGCGGTGCAGCGCCGACAGGATGCCGATCACCGCCCACATCGCGGACCCGAAGTCGATGATGGACACCCCTGCCCGTACCGGGGGCTGTCCCTCCTCACCCGTGATGCTCATGATTCCGGAGAACGCCTGCATCAGCGGGTCGTATCCGGGGAGCGTGTTCAGCGGGCCGACGTGTCCGAACGCGCCGATCTCGCAATAGATCAACTCCGGCTTCGTCACCCGGAGGCTGTCGGCGTCCAGACCGTATTTCGCGCTGGAACCCGGCCGGAGGTTGTGGATGAAGACGTCGGCGCGTTCGGCGATCAGCGTGTGCAGCGTCTTCAGCTGGTCTCGATCCTTGATGTCGATGCTGATGCAGCGCTTGCCGCGATTGAGCGCATGGAAGGCGGCGCCGCTGCCCTTCCAGGTGCTGGGTCCCCAGCCACGGGCGGAGTCGCCCGACGGGCGCTCCACCTTCCACACCTCGGCGCCGAGTTCCGCGAGGATCTTCCCACTGAACGGTGCCGAGGCACTGTCGCCCAGCTCGACCACGACAACTCCCGATAACGGCAGATCACGCAGCATCGTCTTACTCCTCTTGGTCAGTTGACCGTGTGTGCGGCGCGCACTTCGGGTGAGTACGTGGCGCCGGAACTCAACAGCTCATCGATTTCATCTCGGTCGAAACCCGCCTCGGTGAGCAACTCCACGGAATGTTCGCCGAGACGCGGCGCCGGGTACCGCAGGTCCGGCGCGCTCTCACTCCACCGCTGCGGAATCGCCATCGTCTTGAGCGGTCCCTCGGAGGGGTGGTCCTGGTCGACGAAGAAGCCGACCTCTCGCATGTGCGGATCATCCAGCAACGATTCTGGGGTGTTCATCTCGATGACCGGAATATCCGCGTCGGTCAGAAGCTTCATCCACTCCGCGGTCGTCTTCGTCTCGAACACCTGCCCCAGGAAGTCGTACAGGATTCCGATGTTCTGGGTCCGTCCGTTGATGTCGGCGAAACGCGGATCGTTCACCATCTCCGGGTGTCCGGAAATCTCGAAGAAACGCTGCCAGTGCTTGTCGATGTAGACGTTCACCCCGAGGTAACCGCCGTCGAGCGTCCGATACGGGCGGCGGTCCGGGTTCATCATCCGCCCGTACCCCCAATCGTCGATCGGCGGATCGAAGGTGTGCCCGTACAGGTGATCACCCATGACGAAGTGCGTGAACGTCTCGAACATCGGCACCTGGACTTCCTGTCCGACGCCGGTCTTCTCGCGCCGGAACAGTGCCATCGACACGGCCGTGCTCGCGGCCATGCCGACGACGCGGTCCGCGATGGCGGTGGCCACGTACGCCGGTGGACCCGACTTGCGGCTCTGGAGTACCGGCATACCGACCGCCGCCTGGATCAGGTCGTCGTATGCCGGCCGGTCGGCGTAGGGGCCGTTCTGACCGAAACCGTAAGCGCCGCAGTAGATGATCCGTGGATTGATCGCGCGCGCCTCCTCGTAGCTCAGCCCCAGCCTGGCCATGGCCTTCGGCCGCAGGCTGTACAGCAGCACGTCCGCGGAACGGATCATGCGCTTGAGTGCGGCGGCACCCCCGTCCGTCTTGAGATCGAGGACGAGGCTGCGCTTGTTGCGGTTGAGGTGCAGAAAGATCGCGCTCATCCCGCGGTTGCGGTACGGCCCGACACCGCGCGTCGTGTCGCCATCGCGTGACTCGATCTTCCAGACGTCTGCGCCCATGTCGGCGAGCAGGAGCGACCCGTACGGGCCCATGAAGTTCGATGTCAGGTCCAGGATGCGCACACCCTCCAACGGTCCGGTCATGTCACTGCTCCTACTGGTGGTCCGTCATGGTGAATACGGGGAGTTTCTGCTCCCCGCGCTGTACAAAGCGCATCGTGACCGGTTTTCCGATCGCGATCGCGTCCGGTTCGCCGTCGATCTGTGCGAACAGGGTGTAGCCGTCGTCCATCTGCACGAAGCCGACCGTGTACGGCACGATCGTGGACCAGACGGGTGTCGGTCCGCGCATGATCGTGCTGTACGAGTAAATCGTCCCGCTCCCGGTCGACTGTGTCCACGACAATGCCGCGGATCCGCAGTACGGGCAGGACGAGTGCGCCGGCCAGACCGCCTCCTCGCAGTCTCCGCAACGCTGGAATGTCAGTCGCTCGTCGGTGAGCGCCTCCCAGTACGGCTCGGCGTCGAGGAGTCGATACGGCTGCGGCCAGTCGTTCGATACGTGCGTGTCGGTCATGCTGTGCTCCATTTCGTGGTTCATGCAGCGGAGGACAGGACCATGACGCTGCCGGCTGCGAGCATTCCGCCGGCACCCTGGACCAGCGCGGTATCCGGCCGGCGTGCGGGCGCGAGCCCGAGCGGTTTCCCGCGCAGTTGCCGGACTGCCTCGACCAGGCTGTCCATGTTGCAGGAGATGCCGGGCTGACCGAACGACAGCCAGCCACCGTTCGTGTCGGTGGGTAGGTCGCCGTCGATTCCGGTGTGCCCACCCCGGTAGAGGTCGATTCCGCGGCCCTTCTCGGCGAAGCCGAGGTCCTCCATGATGATCGGGCCCATGTGCGCGAAGTTCATCGAGATCTGTGCCATGTCGATGTCGGACGGGCCGAGCCCCGACATCAGGTACGCCTGCCGTGCGGCCTCGACCGTCGCCGTGTGCGTCAGGTTGGGGAACGCACCCATGTCCGGAAACTTGCAACTGCGCATGTTCATGCGGTCGGTCAGATATTCGTGCGTCGATGCCGAACCGTAGCCGAGGACGTAGATCGGATCCTGGCCTTCTCGAACGTTGTCGGGCGAGGTGACGATCAGGGCGCCCCCGGTGCCGCCGCCCCAGGTAGAGCACATCCACCGCCGCAGCGGCGTCGCGACGTACGGGGACGACAGCACCTTCTCGCGGTCGATCTCACCGAACTTCGCCTTCGCTGCATGCGGATGGTGTGCGCCCCAGCGCTGGTTCGCGACGGCGACGTCCGCGAGATCCTCTTCGGTGATCCCGAACTCGTGGAAGTAACGGTGAGCGGCCTGAGCGTAGAGGGCCGGGATCGTCGGTCCGTAGGGGGCCTCGAACTGAGGATCCGCGTCCGCCTCCGCGCCCATCGCCACGGCGTCGACGAACAACTCCGTCGCATCGCTCTGCAGGCACAGCACGTACTCGGCCTTGCCTGCGGCGATCATCTGCGACGCGACGGCGATCGTCGAAGTGAGCCCTGCACCGTGCATCGTGAGCTCACTCGAGAACGTCACGTGCATCTGCATGTGTGAGGCGAAGATGTTGTTCCACTGCGAGCGCTTGTCCGCCCACGGGGAGCGTCCGGTGAAGATCGCATCCACCTGGTTCTTGTGGATGCCGGCATCGGCAAGTGCTGCGACGGTGGATTCCGCTGCGAGTTGCAGCGGATCTTTTCGGTTCTCACGCGATGCATACGCATCGCCCATGCCGACGATCGCTGCGACGGGTTTCGACGACATACTCAGTCCTTCGCGCGCTCGGTGGGCAGCGACGCGCCGACCAGGGCCTCGAGATCCTCGCGCTTGCGCAGCATCAGCAGGCTCCATTCGCTCTTCTGGCACACGTCGCCGTCCTGGTTGAGCGCCTTCATCAGCAGGGTGATGACGCCGTACTTGTCGTCCTTGTCCTTCTTGGCGAGGACCTCGGCGGTGACGTAGATGGTGTCGTTGATGTGCACCGGAGTGAGATACCGGAGGTTGTTGATCCCGTAGTTCGCCTGGATCGGCGGACCGAAGGTGATCAGGCCGGTCATGATGGAGTAGGTCAGCGACCCCTGGACCAGGCGCTCACCGAAACGGGTCTGCGACGCGTAGTGGATGTTCGAGTGGATCTCGATCCAGTTGCCGGTCAGCGCGCAGTAGTTGACCACGTCGGTCTCGGTGATGGTGCGACCACCGCTGCGAAAGACCGTGCCGACCTCGATCTCGTCGAGCGGCATGTCGATGCGGTTGTTGATGGTGGCGGGATTCGTCGTTGTCATCGCTGCTTCCTTGGGACGTGATGGTGATCGGGGCAGATTCAGGCGTTGGTCAGGCGCATCGACTTGGCGATGATCGTGCGCTGAATCTGCGACGTTCCGCCGCCGATCGTGCACTGGATGCTCTCGCGCAGGTAGCGCTCCATGTCGGCCTCGGGGAGGTTGGCGTACCCACCGAGAATCTGCATACCGTCGAGCGCACACTGCTTGAGGGTCTCCGACGCGTACAGCTTGGCCATCGAGGTCTCACGGGCGGCGGGACGATCCTGCGCCTTCAACTGGGCGGCGCGGTAGCAGAGCAGCCGCGCGGCGTCGACACGGGTCTGATTCTCGGCCAGCATGTGCTTGAGCACCTGGAACTCGTAGATCGGCTTGCCGAACTGGATGCGCTGGTGCGCATAGCGGTTGGCGTTGTTGACCGCTTCCTGCGCGTTGCCCATATAGGCCGCAGCGACCGCGCAGCGCTCCAGTTCGAGGTGCTCGGTGATGACCTTCCAACCCTCGCCCTCGGCGCCGAGCAGCGCGTCACCGGGCACCCGCACCTCGTCGAGGAAGATCTCGGTGGTGCCGGTCGCGTGCCGCGACAGAGTCGGCAGCTTGCGGATGTCCAGGCCCGGAGTGTCATTCGGAATCAGCAGCACGGACAAACCCTTGTGCTTGTCGCTGGTGTCGGTCCGCACCAGCATCGCGATGACGGTGTCCTTCGCGGCGGCGCCACTGCACCACAGCTTCTGTCCGCTGACGATCCAGTCTCCGTTGTCGTCACGGCGGGCGCGGGTCTTGGTGTTGGCGGCGTCCGAACCGGCATCGGGCTCGGAGATCGACACCGAGAAGCGGATCTGCCCGTCGATGAACGGCTTGACGTACTGCCGCTTCTGCTCGGGCGTTCCGTACTTGATGATGTTCATCGCCGTGAACGTCGGCACCAGCACCGAACACGCGAAGTCGAAACCGAACTTACCGAGCCCCTCGGCCATCAGCGAGTAGTCGAAGATGTCGCCGCCCGAACCGCCCTCCTCCTCGGGGAACAGGATGCCGAGCCAGCCCTGCTTGGCGATCTTCTCGTACGCCTCGTACGGGTACAGGCGATTCTCGTCGCAATTCCGGACGTACTCGACGGTGATTTCGTTGTCCATGAAGTCGTTGACGACGTCGAGCCACGCGGCCTGGGATTCGTCGAGGAAATTCGAGTTCATAATTCTCTCCAGATCGGAAGGAATGGTGCCCGCGTTTTCGGTTGCACCGCTTGAATAAATGTTAGAACTGCGTGACTGCCGAACCTAGTGATTCTTTTCGAATCCGCGATTCGACGAATACGAATCGTGTTCGCGGCAGCGCAACAGATCAGGTGATTGCCCCCGCCGCGCGGAGCGCAGCGAGTTGCTCGGCGGTGAAACCCCAGTCGCCGAGAACGTCGTCGGTGTGCTGTCCGGGCGCAGCCGGGGGGCCCTGGATCGCGCCCGGAGTCCGGCTGAACCGCGGCGCCGGAGCCGGCTGCACTACACCGGCGACCTCCGTGAACGTGCCACGCGCAACGAGGTGCTCGTGCCGCGGCGCTTCGGTCAACGACAGCACCGGCGCCCAGCACGCGTCCTCGCCCTCGGCGAGGGCGCACCATTCGTCGCGGGTGCGGGTCCGGAACACCGCAGCGAGCCGTTCCTGCATCTCCGGCCAGCGGGCCCGGTCGTGCTGATCCGGCATCTCGGTCTCGTTCAATCCGAGAAGTCGAAGTGTGTTGCGCCAGAACCGATACTCGTTGCACGCCACGCTCAACCAACGTCCATCCGAGGTCTCGTACACGTTGTACCAGGGTGCGCCCGAATCGAGCCGATTGGTTCCACGCTCGTCGTGCCAGTACCCGGCGGCGTGAAGGCCGTAGAACAGGGCCATCAACGACGCCGACCCGTCCACCATCGCCGCATCGATCACTTGGCCACGACCGGACAGCCGACTCTCGAGAAGCGCCGAGACCACTCCCAATGCCAGATACAGCGAACCGCCACCGAAGTCACCGGCAAGATTCAGCGGTAACGTCGGTGGCCCATCCTTGGCGCCGATGGCATGGAGGACGCCGGTCAGCGAGATGTAATTGGCGTCGTGCCCCGCGGCCTGCGCCAGCGGTCCGTCCTGACCCCACCCCGTCATCCGCCCGTACACCAGCGCGGGATTCACTGCGAGACAGTCGTCCGGGCCGATCCCCAACTTCTCCGCCACACCGGGCCGAAATCCCTCCACGAGCACGTCGGCCCGCCGCACGAGGTCGAGGACCGCCCCGACTGCCGCCTCGTTCTTCAGATCCATTGCTGCACTGCGACGCCCGCGATTGAGAAGATTGAAGCGTGGATCCACCGGCGCGCCGCCGTCGTAGCCGGGCGGCCGGTCGATCCGGATGATGTCCGCCCCCAGGTCGGACAGGAGCATGCAGCAGAACGGAACCGGTCCGACTCCACCCAGTTCGACGATCTTGATGCCCGCGAGGGGGCCTCTGGAATTTTCCATGACTTTCTGGCTCCAATCGAATACTTCCGAGCGTATCCGGCCCTATTGGCACTGCCAATTGAAGAATCGCGAAGCGGCGATTCGAACGGCCCGAATCGCATCGATGCCGATTTTCTGCATCCATTCTTGCTATTGACGGCCTCGACCGGAGACAGGCAATATAACCGGAGTCGTCTTCGGCACATTGTCACCGCTGCGATGACCCCCCACGTGCAGCTACGGTGCCCCGCGTTCGGCGCTCCGAAACTGGACGCTGTTCCCGGATCGCCCGAATGCTGCCGTCCACCAGCCAAGCTTCGTCACCGAGGAGTGCAACAGTCATGAGGAAATGCAGATATCGCACGGTTACCCACGGTTGTGGGGAGATGCGACCGTGCTGACGCGGGGAGGGGTTCTTCGGCAGTCGCCAGGTGAGTACGAGGTCGTGGAGTTGGAGGTCGACGACCCCCGGCCCGGTGAGATCCGCGTCAAGATGGTGGCCAGCGGCCTGTGCCACTCGGACGACCACTTCGCGACCGGAGACCAGCAACCCGGGATCCTGCCGATCGCAGGCGGCCACGAAGGTTCCGGCATCGTCGAAGCAGTCGGACCGGGCACCACAGGCTTCGCCGAAGGCGACCACGTGGTCTTCTCCTTCCTGCCGGTCTGCGGTCGCTGCCGATGGTGCGCCACCGGTCATCAAAATCTGTGCGACCTCGGCCGCTTTCTCGCCACCGGCGCCCGCTTCGACGACCCCACCTCGTTCCGCCTTTCGCTCGACGGCACACCGGTCGGGCAGCTCGCCGGCCTCGGTACGTTCTGCGAATACGTGACCGTCTCCACGGCATCGGCGATCAAGATCGATCCCTCGATCCCGCTGGACATCGCGTGTCTGACCGGGTGCAGCGTGGGGACCGGGTGGGGTGCGGCGGTCAACTCCGCACAGATCAGGCCGGGGCACGTTGTCATCGTGATGGGCATCGGAGGGATCGGCATCAACGCCGTCCAGGGTGCCGCACACGCCGGGGCAGGCGCGGTCATCGCCGTCGATCCGGTCGCCTTCAAACGCGAATCGGCGTTGAAGCTCGGGGCCACCCACGCCGTATCGGATATCGAGGAGGCCACCGAGGTCGCCCGGTCGATGACCAACGGTCAGGGCGCGGACGCCACCATTGTCACCGTCGGCGTCACCAGCGGACGTCACGTGGGGCAGGGCCTGCAGTCCGTCCGCAAGGCCGGGACCTGCGTCGTGGTCGGTCTCGGCGACACCCACGTGCGTGACGGTGACATCAACCTGCACGAGCTGGTCCTGTACCAGAAGCGTCTGCAGGGTTCCCTGTTCGGCGCCAGCTGTCCCACTGCCGACATCCCGGCACAGCTCGAGATGTACCAGCACGGGCAGCTTCGGCTCGACGAGCTCGTCACCACCCGCTATTCCCTCGACGACATCACCACGGGATTCGACGACATGAAAGCCAGCCGGAACCTTCGCGGCGTCATCGTCCACGACGCCTGATCATCCGAGTGTTCCCGCAACAGCAGGCGGGGCGGAGCGCGTCGCCGCTCCGCCCCGCCTGCTGTCGTCGGGTTCGTATCAGTGAATGGTCAAGCCGCCGGTGGGGCTGACAACAGTTCCGGTGAGGTAGTGCGCATCGTCGGATGCCAGGAAGGTCACCACGTCGCCGATGTCCTGAGGAGCCGCGACTCCCAGCGGACTGCGCTCGACGATCTTCTCGTACTGTTTCCGGTGATGGTCGGACACCCCGCCTTCACGCTGGAACGCCGCTTCCCACGACGGCGAATCCCGCACCACGGTCACGCACACACAATTCACCCTGATCCGATGTCTCGCCAACTCCTTGGACAGCACCTTGCTCGCCATGATCACTCCGCCGGAGAAGGTGGCGATTGCGGTCTGTCCTGGCGTCGGCACCCGGCCGCCCTCGGATGTCACGAAGACGACGCTTCCGCCGCCGCGCTCCCGCATGTAGGGAACAGCGGCCTGCACGACAAGGAGTTTCGCTGCCACCGCCTGCCCGATGAAGGCCGTCACCCGATCGAGGTCGATGTCGGAGAAGGGGCCGCGAACTGCGGGGGAGCGGGCTTCGTCGTCGTTGCCTCCGGCGTTGGGGACCACGATGTCGACACCACCGAAGCGGCGGGCGGCTTCCGCGGCGACCTCGTCCATGTCGGACTTCGAGCGCACGTCCCCGGCGATGAAACCTCCGGTTCCGCCCAGCCGTCGAATCTCGGCCAGTACTGCCTCGGCCTTGCGTTCGTCCCTGCCGTTGAGGGCCACGGTTGCTCCGCGCCCGGCAAGCCGCAGAGCGACTCCTTTGCCGATGCCCCCGGTGCCACCGGTGACGATAGCGACCTTGTCTTCGAGACTGTTCATTGCACACCTTGAATTGTTGAACGAAACGTCGACCGTGAATCACGGGACGTATACCGGCGCCCGGTGCGTGCTGCACTCGCGCCACCGATCAGACATGGCAGAGCGGCGACCGGAATTTCAGTCGAATCCGTTGACCACCAACGTAATGACCTCCGGAAGACGGGACGTCGACGCGGACCGCCAGCAGCTCGGCCGCATGCTCGACTTCGCGGACCTGGGGATCGAAGTCCGGCGCGGTGCACAGGAACAAAGTCCGCCCGTCACTTCCACCGAGAGCGCAGGCGAAGACACCTGTGGACGTCTGAATCTCGTCGACGATTCGACCGTTCTGTACCCGCACCACCCGTCCACCACCGAAGTCGGCGAACCACAATGCTCCCTCCGCGTCGAGGGTGCACCCGTCGGCGGCCACATTCATCATGGCGGTGACTGTGGCGATGTCGCGCTCACTCGTGGGTTCCCCGAACTTCGCCCACGTGTTCCGGTTCGTCAGGGAACCGTCGGTGGCGATGTCGAAGGCGGTACCATCTCGGTCCCTCCAGGAAGGAATAACCCGTACTGACAGTGGTGATCTCGCGGATCATCAAATCCTCCCGGGGAACGAACGGAGTTGTCGTCTCGACACGTAGCGAGCGGGCAACCTCATTTGCAGCGCCCACGCGGTATCTACCAGTTCGGCGCAGAATTCATTGATTTCAATATTATCGCCCGTTCCGGGAGGTTCCAATTGAAAACCTTCGAATCGGCAATTCGACCAGGCCGAATTGCTCTCGAAGTGCTCTTCCGGAGATTGTCGATTCTCCCATCATCGACGCATGGACATCGACGAATTACAAGCTATACTCCGGATTAGCGTCACTCTCGGTGCGAGCGAATATGCTTTAAGCGACAGCTCAGTCCTTTCCTGACATATCGTCACGCTCTAGGTGATCGAAGCCAAATGTGTGGAATTTCGATGTGGCGCTCATTCATACCGGACGACAAGGAAGCCCTCATGGCATCAGCTCCTTTCTCGGCGCACTACTGGAGTGCGGTCGAGGCTATTTCACCCAAGGACGCGCGAGCGGTCCAGAACGAGCGACTACAGGAGCAACTCGCCTACCTGTCCGCCCACAGCGCGTTCTACCGCACGAAGTTCGCCGAGCACGGAGTCGACGTCACGAAGGTCAGGACGGTAGAGGACCTGGCGGGTCTGCCGTTCACGGAAAAGCAGGAATTGCGGGACAGCCTGACCGCGGCGCCGCCGCTCGGAAACCATGTCGCGGCCGACCAGGCCGACATCGTGCAAATCCAGGCGTCCTCCGGTACCACCGGCAGCCCGTCCTACGTCGGGTTGACGCGGAGTGACATCGACGTGTGGTGCGAGCTGGGGGCGCGGGCGCTGTACGCCAACGGCTTCCGCCCGGGCGACCGGCTGTTGCACGGGTTCGGAATGAGCAAGGGATTCGTCGGTGGCATCCCGGTGGTGCAGATGGCCCAGTACATGGGCATCGTCGACATCCCGATCGGTGCCGAGGCCGGCGCCGACCGGCTGCTGCGGGTGCAGGCCGATCAGCGGCCGAGTGCCCTGATCGGAACGCCGAACTTCCTGGCTCACCTCGCCGAACAGGCACCGTCGATCGTGGGCCTGCCCGCTCACGAACTCGGGGTGCGCGCCATCAGCGTCGGCGGTGAGCCCGGCGGGGGACTGCCCGCGGTGCGGAACAAGCTCGAGGCCCTGTGGGGTGCCACCTCGCGGGAGATGCTGGGCGGCACCGATATCGCGTGCATCTACTGGGGTGAGTGCGAGGCCGGCGACGGCATGCACTTCCTCTCGCCAGACTTGATGGTGGCCGAGCTGATCGACCCCGACACGGACGAGCTGATCGAACCGGTCGACGGCGCGCAGGGAGAACTCGTCTACACGGCACTCCGGCGCCAGGCCTCACCGCTGCTTCGCTTCCGCACCCGCGACCACGTGGTGGTCACAGGGACCGACTGCGCGTGCGGCCGCACCGGGTACAAGGTTCGCTGCATCGGCCGAACCGACGACATGCTCATCGTCCGCGGGATCAATCTCTTCCCGTCCGCGGTCAAGCAGCTCGTGTCCGAGCTGACGCCCGCCACCACCGGGGAGATGCGCATCCGCGCAGACTTCGAGGGCCACTCCACCCAGCGTCCACTTCCCCTGGTCGTCGAGCACGCCAACGGCCTGACCGCCGAGCAGCAGTCCGAACTGCGCACCACCATCGAGCAGCGAGTCCGCTCGGCGCTCAACGTGAAAACGGTCGTCGACCTCGTCCCCGACGGAACCCTGAAGCGCCCCGACCACGTGAAGGTCGCCCTGATCGAACGAGTGAACTCATGAGGACCTACGAAGAGTTTCCGACACTGGCAATCGACCGCCCGTCCGACCACGTCCTGCGCATCGTGCTCGACGGGCCGGACCTGCACGCCGTCGGCCCGGACATGCACCGCGACCTGGCCGACGTGTGGACGGCGATCGACCGCGACGACTCCGTCCGCGCCGTACTCATCCGCGGCGCCGGCGACCGCGCCTTCTCCGCAGGGGGAAGCTTCGACCTGGTGGAGTCGATGGTGGAGGACTGGCAGGTGCGCACCCGCATCCTCCGGGAGGCCCGCGACCTCGTGCGCAACCTCATCGAATGCTCGAAGCCGATCGTCTCCGCCGTCAACGGTCCCGCGGTGGGAGCGGGACTGGTCGCCGCGCTCCTCGCGGATGTGTCCGTTGCCGGTCGGCGCGCGAAGATCGTCGACGGCCACGTCCGCCTCGGGGTCGCCGCCGGCGACCACGCGGCCATCTGCTGGCCGATGCTGTGCGGAATGGCGAAAGCCAAGTACCACCTGCTGATGAACGAAGTCCTCACCGGTGAGGAAGCGGAGCGTATCGGCCTCGTCTCCCTCTGCGTCGACGACGACCAGGTGCAGAGTCGCGCCCTGGAAATCGCCACCACCCTGGCCACCGGCGCACCGAGCGCGCTGCAGTGGACCAAGCACGCCCTGAACAACTGGTACCGGCAGGCGATGCCGATCTTCGACGCATCCCTCGGGCTCGAGTTCTACGGATTCGGCGGACCGGAAGTCGTCGAGGGCGTCGCCGCCCACCGCGAGAAGCGCGCACCGAGGTTCGCATGAGCGCGCCACTCGCGGGTGTGACCGTGGTGAGTCTCGAACAGGCCATCTCCGCTCCGCTGTGCACCCGCCATCTCGCCGATCTCGGTGCCCGGGTGATCAAGATCGAAAACCCCAACGGAGGCGACAGCACCCGCCACTACGACGGCGTGGTTCGCGGGATGGCCGCTCACTTCGTCTGGCTGAACCACGGCAAGGAATCGGCCGCGCTCGACCTCACCGACCCCACCGATCTCGAGGTGTTCACCGGACTCCTCGATCGCGCCGACGTCCTGGTCAGCAACCTCGCACCCGGTGCGCTGGGCCGGCTGGGGCTGGCACCCGCCACCCTCGCCGACACCTACCCCCGTCTCATCGTGGTCGACATCTCCGGATACGGCACCGGAGGTGTCCTCGACGACAAGCGCGCGTACGACCTGCTCGTGCAGGCCGAGGGCGGGTCCTGCTCGATCACCGGCTGGCCGGGACGGCCGGTGAAGTCCGGGATTCCGAGCGCCGACGTCGGCACCGCCCTGTACGCATATTCGGCGGTGCTCGCCGCACTGTACGACCGCAGATCCACCGGACGGGGCGCCGTCATCCCCATTGCGATGTTCGATGTCGTGGCCGAGATGATGGGTTTCGCGCTCAACCAGGTCGTCCACGCCCGCACCGAACCGGAGCCGGTCGGCATGGGGTCGCCGATGATCGCCCCGTACGGGGCGTTCGGCACGGCGGACGGGCAGACAGTGGTCCTCGGTACCACCAGCGACCGCGAGTGGCGCAGACTTGCCACCGACTTGCTGGACCGCCCTGACCTCGCCGACGACCCGCGTTACGCCCGCAATGCCGACCGGGTCACGCGTCGGGCCGAGCTCGACGAACTGCTCGGTGACTGGTGCCGGCAACGCACGCTCACCGACATCCAGTCGCTGGCCGACCGGGTGGGGATCGGCAACGCCCGCCTCAACACGGTGAGCGAACTCGCGACTCACCCACAGCTCACCGAACGTGGCCGCTGGCGTGACGTCGGGTCGCCCGTGGGCCCGGTACCGGCGCTCAAACCGCCCGCCATGGCGCTCGACTGGGCCATCCGCGCCGGCACCGTCCCCGCTCTCGGCGAGCACACCGCAGCCCTGCGCGCGGAGGTTCTGGACGCGCGGGCGAACCCGACGGTGGGCTGATCCGAGCGCACGAACGATAGACGAGGTGGGCACGAAGCACACAGGGACCTCACGATTCCCAGTGGTTCGTGCCCACGATGCGTCTCAATTGGGTGTGTCTTCTCCGGTCGTGGCAGGGGCAGGCGATGGTGACGCCGCCCCGGCGAACGGCGGTGTCGGGCCTGCAGGCGTCATGATCTTCGGAACGAGAGCGACGAAGACTGCTGCGATCAGTGCCGGGAGCGCGAACGCGTAGAAGTTCCATTCGTGTCCGATGTTCGAGCCGAGGATCCATCCGCCGAGCAAGGGGCCGAGAATCGCCCCGAAGCGGGCCAGTCCCATGACCGCACCGACGGCGGATCCTCGGCACGACGCCGGAAAATGTTCTGCGACATATCCGTACGTCAGCGTGGAAGTCCCGATCGTGCCGAGTCCGGCGCCGGCGACCGCGACCATCAGGAATACGATATCCAGCTTCTGGCTGAGCACGAGGAGCGAGAGTGCCCCCACGAGGAAGAACGGGATGACCACTCGTTTGGAGCCGAAGCGATCAGCAAGCAAGGAACCGCCGACCGCGCCGATGATGGCACCGACCTGAAGTACGAGTAGGAACTGCAACGACGAACCGAGCGGGTAGCCGGCTTCCCGCATGAGCTGCGGCAGCCAGGTATTGAGGCCGTAGACGATCAGCTGTGCGCAGAAACCTGTGAGCACGAACAGGATCGCCGACATCCGGAAGCGATGCGAGAGCAACAGGCGGTAGCCGCGCCGACCCTCCGTTTCCTCACTCGCCGCGGCGGCCTGTTCCGCATGCTCGGCCGCCATGGCGTCGAAGTCGAGGCGATACTGGTCCGCCAGCGCCCTCGCCTCCGACGTCCTGCCTTGGACCACGAAGTAGTTGACCGATTCAGGAAGCCTGAGGTACATCACGGGCAGCACCACCACATAGAGGGCTGCGATGGTGTACATCAGGCGCCAGCTGTGTTCGGGAAGAAGGGCGATCGCCGCGAGGGCGGAGATGATGCCTCCGACGGAGTACCCCGTCAGCATGAGTCCGTTGTAGAGTTGCCGGCGCCCCTTCGGCGCGAATTCGATGGTCAGCGCGACTGCCGAGGGCACCACCCCGCCGAGACCGATCCCGGTGAGAAATCTGGCGAAGCCGAAGAACTCGGGAGACTGCGCCAACGCGCACGCAGCCGAGCCGGCCGAGAACCAGAGGACGCCGACCATCATGACGTTGCGGCGGCCGATTCGATCGGTGATCGGACCCGCGAGGAGGAAACCGACCATCAGGCCGGCCAGCGTCCAGCTGCCGATCAAACCCGCACTGCCGTGCGACATCTCCCATCCGGGCTCGTCGAGCAGGCTGGGAACGGTCGCGCCGTAGACGATCAGGTCGAAACCGTCCGCAACGATGGTCATGAAGCACAGGGCGACCACGAACAGCCCACTGCGTGTGTTCGGCACAGAGGGTGCCATATTGTTCTCCTGGTTGTGCTTGAATCGGATGTTCAGAGAGAGCTTTTCAGCTACTGCCGGTCGATGTTGCGCATCGCGCGATGCCGTTTGATCGTATTTCTCGTCACACCCGCTTCCAATTGAAAAGATATGAAGTGATGATTCGAGCCTTGCGAATTATCCTGGTGCAGGACCGTATCGGAGTGGCACGAGCGACCCTGGCCGAAGCGAAGCCGCTGGAGAGCGGCGCCTCGTCACTGGGAGTACTGCAGCGTCAACCACCCCGCGTGCTTTCCTGGAAGGAAATTCTCTGTTCGCAGAATGGGAATCAGACGACTTCATTTCTGGGAAATGAGCGATTCGAGAATGTGAAATTGACGCGGAGTCTGCGGAATGGATAGCCTGAAGCGATTGTGAGACAGGCCGGATGAGTAGCGAACTCGAGTCGATACTCGCGTCGAAGCCGCGGCCGTCGACGGCCGGCAGTTGGAGTGCACACTGAAGTAGGCACCCACTCGAATCGTCCGATTCGAACTTTGACGAGGGAGATCCGTAGATGACATCCGCGTTCTTCAGTCTGGCCCCGGGTCGTGATGTGCGCTCCGAGGAACTTCTGCCCCACGCTCCCGCCGGAAGCGGTTGGGGCAGTGAGCACATGCGAGGCATGGCCGTCAGCGGGGCTCTCGCGCGTGCGGCCGAGAGGGCTGTAGAGGCGCTCGGGCGTCAGGACCTCCAACCGGTCCGGTGGACGCTCGACCTCTTCCGCCCCGCGGGGATGAAACCGTCCGTCACGTCCACCACCGTTGTTCGCGAAGGACGCCGCCTGTGCCTCGTCGACGCGGTGATGACCCAGGACGGGGAAGCGGTCGCGCGGGCCAGCGCGCTGTATCTGAGTCCCACCACGACACCGGAGGGGATTGTGTGGGCTTCGGGTAATAGTCCGCAGCCGCCCCACGACGACTGCCGGCGGTCCGCGGGCAGCGCCGAAAGGCTGTACTACAGCGCCGGCGCGGGCTGGACACCGCCCGCGGACGCACCGCAGAACGGTGATCGCAAGCAGATCTGGCAGTTTGCGATCCCGGTGGTCGAGGGCGAAGCACTGACTGCGTTCCAGATGGCCGCTAGCGTCGCGGATGCCGCGAATGTCGTAAGCAATTTGGGCAGTGCGGGACTCGAGTACATCAACGCCGATGTGACTCTTGCGCTTGCGCGTCTGCCGGAGAGTCTAGAGCTTGGACTGGCTGCACTGGACCGCTCAGAGCAGCACGGCATCTCCGTCGGCACGGGGCTGGTGTTCGACCGACTGGGTGTGGTCGGTTCGGTCACCGTCTCCGCGGTCGGTAACGCACGGCGCGCCGTCGACCTCCGGATGTTCGGACACGGTGACGACGCGCGGGGGCAGCCGAAATCGGGTGCTGCGACCTAAGCTTCCGCCGCTACTGTGCCGTCAGGCGCTCTGCGACGTGGCGTGCCTCGGTGATCGCGGCGTCGGCGATCTCCTCGAGGCGGAGGTCGATCCGTGTTCGCGGCCCGGCGACGGTCAGGACCGCAACGTGCTTCTCGCCGTGGAAGACCGGGGCAGCCACGCCGCCGAGGTCGGGGGTCACCTCTTTGCTCGCGAACGCGATTCCGTCACGTGTGATGCGCTCGAGTTCCTCGTGTGCCAGTCGGCGCTTCTCGGGCTCCTCGATGTGGGTGTCGAGATAGGTGTCGCGGAACCGCTGATCCGTGTAGGCCAGGAAGCATTTGCCGGCGGTCGATGGGAAGAGCGGGCGCCGGACGTGGAGTGCGGGCGAGAACCGAATCGGCTGCGTCGACTCGATGATGTCGATGTTCACGACGGATTCCCCGATTCGCACGCAGAGCGTGACCGTTTCGTCGAAGCGACTGTGCAAGGACTCCATGCTCTCCCGCGCTACCCGGTCCACCTGAGGCGTGTGCGCCGAGAGGAGTGTGCCGACGGCGGGGCCGAGAGTGTAGGCGCCGTTCTCGGTGAGGTATCCGGTGGCGACCAAGCCCTTCACGATGTAGTGCACCGACGAACGGGGGGCGTCCAGCGCCGCGGCGAGCTGGGCGAGCGACAGCCCGTTCGCACTCCGGGAAACGAGCTCGAGGATCGTCATGACACGGGAGACCGTGCGATGCTCTTTCGCCTCACCAGGGACCGGCGGCACGTGGCTCTCCCTCTTCTCGATCACCGATCGACTCAGACTACAGGTGGCTGGGGCACTGCCACGCCGGGCAGTGCCCCAACCGAGTCACCGCGCGGCCGGAGCGCTTTCGGTAGCACTGGTGTGATTGCTGATGCTGATGGTGCGGCACTGGTCGCCGAGTGCAGCGCCCGCGATGAGTATCGCGCCGACGATGAAGATCAGGGAGACGCCCCAGGTGGAGTGGGTCGGGGAGAGGGTGACCATGGTCAGTGCCGCGAGCGGAGCGAGGCCACCGGCGAGGGCACCGCTGACTTCCCGTCCGGCGCCGAGGCCCGAGGCGCGGACTTCGGGTGGGAACTGCCGGGCGAGGAAGGACCCGGAAGCCGCGAGCAGGGTGGGCTGGACGATGCCGACGGTGAGGATGAGTGCGAGCCAGATGTAGACCGGTCGGTCGGTGTTCAGGAGCCAGAAGAAGGGGAAGGCCAGCCCTGCCACACACCCGGCGCCGGTCAGCATGATGCGGCGTGTCCCGGCGCTGTCGCAGAGCCGTCCGGCGATGGGGATGGTCACGAGCGCGACGGCACTGGCCAGGCTGATGCCGAACGCGCCGACGTTGGCGGCGACGTCGCGGAATTCGGAGAGATAGGACAGCGAGAACGTCTTGAAGATGTAGCTGATGCCGTTGACGCCGATGGTGGACACGGCGACGACGGTCAAACCACGCCAGTGGTTCTTCAGCAGGTTACGGAACGGCTGCGCCTTCTTGCGGGTTTGAGCCTGGGCGGCGACCTTTTCGAAGTCGGGGGTCTCGGGCAGGTTCCGCCGCATCCAGTAGCCCAGAGCAACGAGGACGAAGCTGGCCAGGAATGGGATCCGCCAGCCCCAGCTGTAGAGGTCAGCTTTGTCGAGGCTCGTCACGGCAGCCACTGCCAGGGACGACGCCAGAAGGCCGACGCTCACTCCCATGGCGGGCCACGCGCCCTGCCGTCCGCGGGACTTCTCGTCGGCGTGCTCGTAGGACATCGCGATGGCGCTGCCGAATTCTGCGCCGGCACCGAGTCCCTGGACGATGCGGAACAGAACCAGCAGCACGGGTGCGGCAATCCCGATCGTCTCGTACGACGGGATCAGGCCGATACAGCCACTGGCCAGGCCCATCAGTAGGAGGTTGAACGACAGCACCGCCTTGCGCCCGATCTTGTCGCCGAGGATGCCGAACACGATTCCGCCGAGCGGGCGGGCGAGGAATCCGACCGCGAACGTGGAGAACGCGGCGAGAGTGCTGACCGTGGAGTTCTCCGAGGGAAAGAAGAGCGGGCCGAACACCAGTGCGGCCATCGATGCGTAGAGGTAGAAGTCGAACAGCTCGAGCGCTGTGCCGACCACTACGGCGGGACCGACGTTCTTCGGCTTCCGTCGGGGCGGATTAGGGGAGCTGTGGGGCGATGCCGGTGGCTGTGTCACGGGTCGAGCCTCTTCTCTTGCTTCGGACGAAGACTGTCATGTTCATATATATGAACATCGGATTCGTAACTACGATGATATGATCTGGAACACTAGGGAGTGAGCTAGGCCACGTCAACCCTGTTCCGGTACTTGTCTCTCGCGGTCTCGGTCGCGCAGACACGGCTCGATTGGCGTGGCCGAGTGCGCGTTTCGGAGATCGTGAGGGCGGCATGGCTATGTTCAACAGACTTCATCTGATTCGACAGGTCGATCTGTTCACGTTGCGACTGTTTCTTTCCGCGATCGAAGAGCAGCAGATCGGACTGGCCGCGATCAGGGAAAACATCGCCGCATCCACGGCGACCAAGCGCATCCAAGTTTTGGAGGACATTGCCGGGATCAAACTTCTCGATCGTGGCCCCAAGGGCGTTGTCCCCAGCCCCGCCGGTGCGGTCCTCGAAAGATATGTGCGCTCGATCTTCGGCAGCCTCGAGGAGATGCGATCAGAGATAGCGTCGTTGACCGAAGGCGTGCAGGGGGACCTGACGATCGTCTCGGCCCGATCGATCATCGTTCCGTTCCTGGCGCGAGAGCTGGGCGAGTACACCCGTGAGTTCCCACTCGTCGACCTGGCCGTGCGCGAGACCGAGAACGCCGAGATCGTTCAGCAAGTCGCGCGCGGCGAAGCGGACCTCGGGGTATTCGCCGCCGCACACGAACTCGATCTCGACGGCGTCGACGTCACGCCCTACCGGCGAGACCGGTTGGTCGCTGTGGTGCCGCTGGGCCACCGGCTCACCGAGCAGTCGGCTGTGACGTTTCAGGAGCTGCTGCCCGAAAACCTGTTCGCGGCACGCGCGATGGTCCCCGCGTTCCGGGCCGCGGCGAACCGGCTGGGCGAGCAATTCGATTCCAAGCACTCCGTACGGAGCGGAGAAGTCGCGATCAGTCTCGTCCAGGCGGGTATGGGTGTCACTGTGCAGCCGGAGTGCCTACTCAGTCACGAAATGACGAGCCGTGTCGCGGTGATGGAATTCGCCGAGCCGTGGGCGGTGCGCAGGATCCACCTCGCCACCGCACACGGGCGAGGCCCGAGCCCCGCGGCGCGCGCACTGGTCAAGCAGCTGCTCGACCGCCCGCACGACGAGTTCGACGACGTGAATTCGTCCTGAGCGAACCGGGGGTTTCCCGAGCGTGCGCGTTTGTCATGACGTGGACCGGGTGATCCGACTGATCGGTACTATGCTCCAACCATGCAGTGGCAGGTCGACCTTTTCAGCCTGAGGCTCTTTCTTTCGGCCGTCGAAGAACGTCAGATAGGGCTCGCGGCAGCACGGGAGCATATCGCCCCGTCGACCGCCACGAAGCGAATTCAGGCGCTCGAAGCCATGTTCGGCCTCCCTCTCCTGCACCGGGCACGAACAGGCGTGGCGCCTACCGAGGCGGGTGCGGTCCTGGCCCGGTACGCGCAGAAAATGCTCGCCGACTTCGACGATCTGCACTCGGAACTGACCACCCTCACCGCGCAGGTGGAGGATCGACTGGTGGTCGCCGCGGCGCACTCGGTGATCATCGATCTCCTGGCGCCGGCGGTCCGAATGTTCATCAACGAGCGTCCGTTCGTCGAGCTGTCGCTGCGCGAGGTGGACAACAGCGAAGTGATTCGCCAGATCGAAGCCGGGGACTGCGATATCGGTGTGTTCGCCAGCGTCGGCGAACCGCAGTGCGCCGCCGCCGAGATGGAACTCCTCGGCAGCGAGCCTCTCGTTGCCGTACTGCCACGAGAACACCGTCTCGCACATCGGAGTTCCGTGAGATTCGGCGAACTTGCCACCGAGGGGCTGATCGCAACACACACGACGGTGTCGATCTTCCAGGCTCACGGAGCAGAAGCCCGCGATCTCCGACATGTGGTGCGCACGGGTGAGGTGGCACTCGGTATGGTCCGGGCCGGCCTGGGAGCCACGGTTGTCCCGCAGCGAATGGCTGCCCAGGCAACAGACTCCGAGATGCTGGTGCGGCCGCTGGACGAGAGTTGGGCGGTGCGACGCATCAACGTCGCCACGACGACGCGGATGTTGGGTGCCCCGACGGTCGCCGCTTTCCTCGGGTGCTTGATCAGACAGGTGCCGCGGACGTCCGCAGAGTAGATTTACGCCGCAGCCATCGGCGAGCCATGCTCTGAGCTGCACACTTCGACGCCCGCGAAGGGACCTTGCCGAATCGCCAATTGACTGTCGTGATCAGCCGTTCGATAGTTGTGGAGGCGTAGGTCACAACAGGTCGGGTTTGTGAATTGAACCTGATCGCCGTGCGAAAGTATCTGACGGCCGAAGGTGAATCACAGTGCGGCAGGCGAATTCCGGGCCCTTCTTCATCGTCGGTGACTGGCAGAACGTGGCGGTGAGCTGCGCCAGGCCGCATGGCGGATAGAGCAGTCGTCTTCAATCCAACAATTGGCAGGAGTTACGTCATGGTGTGGCAGGGCAACTACACGAGCTTGTTCATCGGTGGGGAGTGGGTTGAACCCGCCACCGATGACACCATTGGAGTCGTGTCGCCGTTCACGGAACAGGCGCTAGCCCGGATTCCCGCTGGTTCGGGGGCGGACGTCGACCGCGCGGTACGTGCTGCGCGTGAGGCTTTCGACCACGGCCCGTGGCCGCGCATGAGCCTGTCGGAGCGTATGGATGTGGTCCGCAGATTCGGCAAAACGATCACCGAGAATCGCGAATCGATCGCGGCGTTGATCACGGACGAGATGGGCTGTCCGATCACGCAGACGGTCGCATCCCAGTCCGGCGCCGCCATTGCGTTGATCGATACCAACCTCGAACTCGTCGAGCAGTACCCGTGGCGGACCGTGCGCCGTTCGAACACCGGCAACGCGCTCGTCACCCGTGTGCCGATCGGAGTGGTCGCGGCGGTTGTGCCGTGGAACGCACCACTGTCGGTCGCGATGCTCAAGCTCGTCCCCGCACTACTGTCAGGCTGCACTGTCATCCTGAAGCCGTCCCCCGAGGCTCCGCTGAGTTCCTACCTTCTCGCGGAAATGGTTCAGGCCGCGGGCTTCCCGGCCGGCGTGATGAGCATCGTCACCGCCGACCGGGCCGAGAGTGAATACCTCGTCACCCACCCCGGCGTGAACAAGGTGTCGTTCACCGGTTCGACCCTCGCCGGCCGACGCATAGCGTCGTTGTGTGGCAACGACCTCCGGCGCTACACACTCGAACTGGGCGGGAAGTCCGCCGCGATCGTCCTCGACGACGCCGACCTCGATGGTGCGGTGCAGTCCCTCCGGACGCAGTCGTTCCGTTACAACGGTCAGGCATGCACGAACAAGACGCGGATCATCGTGTCGCGGCGTCGCGAGAAGGACCTGACCGACCGGCTGGCGGCAATGGTCGAGGATCTTCGCGTAGGTGATCCCTTCGACGAGTCGACGGAGATCGGCCCCCTCGTGAGCCTGCAACATCGCGAGCGCGTCGAAGGCTACATCGCCGCGGGTCGGGAGGAAGGCGCAACCGTCGTCGTCGGCGGTGGCCGCCCCGCCGAGTTCCAGCGCGGCGTGTTCGTCGAACCGACGCTGTTCACCAACGTCACCCCCGACATGAAGATCGCGCAGGAGGAAATCTTCGGTCCGGTCGTGGGCGTCCTCGTCGTCGACGACGAGGAAGAGGCGATCGCCGTCGCGAACGACTCGGCATACGGGCTCAGCGGTGCCGTCTACGGCGCGGATCCTGACCACGCACTCGCGGTCGCCCGGCGGATCCAGACCGGCACCGTCGAGATCAACGGGAACAGCGCCGGCTTCCACGCCCCGTTCGGTGGATTCAAACACAGCGGGATCGGCCGCGAGGCCGGCCTCGAAGGATTCGACGCGTTCGTCGAGCTGAAGTCCTACGGCATCTCCGCGGAGGTCGCCGACACCCTCGGCTGACATGGCCGTCGCCCACTCTCTTGTCCCGCAACCTCGAAAGGTTATGTCCATGACGGCAAATCGACTCTGGCCCCTGGCCGGAGCATCCATCACACTCGACAGTGGCTTGATCACCATGGGCCACCACGGAACGCTCTCGGTCCCGATTCCGACCTTCCTCATCGAGCACGATCGGGGCCTGGTCCTCTTCGACACCGGCCTGGCCCCGGAGGCGTGGAACGACCCCCGCTCGGTGTACGGCGACCTGGTCGATGTGTTCGCCCTCGACTGCCCGCCGGGGAACACCCTGGAATTGCAGATCCAGAAGTGCGGTTTCGAGCTCTCCGACATCACTCACGTCGTCATCTCCCACTCCCACTTCGACCACACCGGAGGCATGTACCTCTTCCCGGATGCCGAGTTCTACATGTCGGAAGTGGATCTGCGCTACGCATTCTGGCCGGACCCGCCTTACCGCGGCTTCTACCGGACGCAGGATCTCGAGCTGACACGGTCGTTCAAGTGGAATCCGCTGCGTGAGGACTACGACCTGTTCGGCGACGGAAGCCTCGTCATCTACCAGACTCCGGGGCATACCCCCGGCGAGGTCAGCCTGTTGGTCAAGCTCCCGTCGCGGTCGTTCCTGATCACCGGCGACTCGGTTCATCTCCGCTCCGGTCTGGAATCGGAATGCCCGTGCCCGGTGGACGTCAATGCGATTCAGACCGTGCAATCCATCCAGCGGATCAAGCAGATCAGTGCGAGCCTGCAGGCCGAGATCTGGGTGTTGCACGACCCGGACGACTGGGAACGGCTCGGCAATGTCGAAGGCGGCTACAAGTGACGACGCCGCGCCAGCCAATTCTTCGTCTCGGGGGCGTAGTAGTGAGAGAGAGTAATGAACACGACCGAGAATGAGTCCGGATTCGCCGGTCTCACAGCGCGACTGGCGGATCACGTCGCCCACGTGGCGAACTCGCCATTGACTGAAGAGGACGTCGAAGCGGTCCGACGGTTGTTCCTCGACGGTTTCGTCGTCTCGCTGTGGGGGAGCACCCGTCCCGCGGCCAAGCAGATCGCCGAGTGGTCGCGCAGGTTTGCGGGCACCGGGGACAGTGTCGTGCTCGGCGGTGACTGGACCACCGAGGCGTCCACCGCTGCTCTGGTCCACGGCACCGCGGGGCACAGCTACGAACTCGACGACACGCATGACGTGACGACGAGCCACCCGGGTTGCGTGATCATTCCGGCAGCGCTTGCCGTCGCCGCGGAGACGAACGCGTCGCAGTCGGAACTGTTCCGCGCAGTCGCCGCCGGCTACGAAGCCATGGCGCTGATCGGCACGACTGCCGGTGGGTTGGAGACGGTTCACCGCGGATTCCACCCCACCTCCGTCTTCGGATCGTTCGGTGCTGCGGCGGCGGTGTTGAGCCTTCGGGCATACCGGAACAAGCAGCCCGTCGATCCCGGCGTCCTCGTGACCGCCTGGGGTCATGCCCTCTCCCAAGCCAGCGGTTCCATGCAGTTCTCGGTCGAGCCGACCGGGGGCGAGGTGAAACGCGTGCACGCCGGACTGGGCGCCCGCAACGGTGTTCTCGCAGCAGACTTCGCGATGCTGCCCGATGTGACGGCACCGCAGCTGTCGGTCGAGGGAACCTACGGCGCCGCCGCCAGCTTCGGCGGGCCGCTACGCGACGTCACGCCGGACGAAAAACTGCAGATTCACCTAATCAGCTTCAAGCCCTATTCGTGCTGCCGGCTGTTCCACTCGACGATCGACGCCCTGCGGGAGGTGACCGACGACTTCAGCGCCTCCACCGACGGCATCGAGGAGGTTCTCGTCACCGGGCCCCAGCTCATCGCCGACCAGCACATGACCAAGGCCGAGTCCACGATGACGGCACAGTACAGCTGCCCGTACATCGTCGGAGCCACGCTCGCCTACGGACCCACCCGATACGACGCCTACGGCGAGGCCTTCCTCGACGACGAACGAATCCTGCGTATCGCCGGCAAGGTCCGGTTCGAAGTCGATCCCGACCTCGAGGAGAAGTACTACCCACAGCACTTCGCGACCGGCGTGCGCATGCGTTTCACCGACGGCAGCACCAGGTCGGCGACAGTGGTCGACAGCGTCGGCACGGCGCAACACCCCATGACCAAGGAGCAGATCATCGCCAAGGGCGACGGGCTTGCATCTCAGGGCAACTTTCCGACCGGGGACGAACTGGCGGCCGTGATCTGGGACGACGCCAACGGCGGCGTCGAGCTGGCCAAGGCCCTGGTTTCACGGTAGCCGACGCCGGCACCATTCGGCGGCAGCGAGGCGCGCAACGGAGCGCTGGCACCGTGTCCGCGGGCCTGCCGAAACACACGTTTCTCCACCGAGAAGCCTTGCTGTAGAACACGATTTCTTGATGCGCGCTTGGTGCTCCACCACATGGTCCTGGAAGGACTGGGTATGATCTACGCAATTTCCGTTCTCGTCCTGGCGGCGATCTTCACGGTCGCCACCGTCACGCCGGTCAACATGGGCATCCTCGCGTTCGCCGCGGCATTCATCGTGGGTGCCTGGGTTTCCGACATCCCTATCGAGGACGTGGTCGACGCCTTCCCCGCGGGAGCCTTCCTCATCGTCGGCGGCATCACCCTCCTGTTTGCGATCGCGAAGGCAAACGGCACCCTCGACTACATCATGGACAGATGTCTGCACCTCGTCCGCGGCAGACGCTGGGCCATCGTGTGGATGCTGTTCGCACTGTCCGGTCTGCTCATGTCGATGGGGGCCGTCCTGGCGGTGGGAATGCTCGCCCCGATCGCGATGCCCCTTGCCGCCAGAAACCGCATCAATCCCTTCCTGATGGGCATGATGATCACGCACGGGGGATTGGCCTGTGTATTCTCTCCGATCAATCTGTATGGCGCGTTGGTCACCGGCATCATGAAATCCGCTGGCCTGCCGACAAATCCGGGCGCCATCTTCCTGGTGCCGTTCGTGCTGAATCTGGCGATCGGTGTGGTGCTCTTCCTGGTCTTCGGTCGTGACCTCATTCGCGGCGGACGCCGCGGCGACGACGTAACAGCCTCGGATGGACCGATCGGCGGGATCGGTGTGGGGACACTGTCGTCCCCGTCCCCCGCATCCGACGGCTCGGGTGTCTCGACCGCAGTGTTGAGTCGGAGCACGACCGGCACTGCCGTCGAGGCAGCACCCCCGCGTCCCCGGCTGGACCGCCACCAGTGCGCGACCCTGGCCGGGATCCTCTTCCTGGCCGTGGGTTCGGTCGGGTTCGGAATCGACATCGGTGTCAGTGCAATCTGTGTGAGTGCCGCGTTGCTGCTGATGGCGCCCAAGTCGCACCCGAAGATCGTGGACAACGTGGCGTGGCCGGCGGTGGTCCTGGTCTGCGGAATGCTCACTTACATGACGGTTCTGACCCAGAATGGAACTTTGGACTTCCTGGGCAACACCGTCTCCGCGGCGGTAGCTCCTCTGTTCACTGCGCTGATCCTCTGCTACGCGGTCGGCATCCTCTCGGCGTTCGCGTCGTCGACGGCGACGATCGGCATCGCCTTGCCGCTCGCGATGCCGCTGCTTCTCGGCGGTGAGGTAGGCGTCCTGGGCTTCGTCGCCGCAATCGTCTTCTCGGCGACTGTTGTCGACGTGAGTCCCTTCTCCCTGCACGGAGTCATGATTCTGGCGAATGCAGAAGTCGAGGACAAGATTCGATTCCAGCGAAAAATGCTTGCCTACTGTGGAATCGTCGTGCTGTTCGCTCCCCTCATCGTGTGGGCGCTCGTCGTCGTGCCCACCTCCGTCTAGCGGATCGCGCAGGTTGGTGCTGTGTGCAGTTGCCCGAACCGACGAATCCAAAGAGAAGGAGCGACATGACAGAACAAGCAGTTACCCCGCAGGAGAGAATCCGGTGGGTGATCGACATCGAAGAAATCAAGATGTTGATGTCGAAGTACTGCCACGGCATCGACAAGCAGGACGAAGAGACGTTCATGAGCATCTGGTCCGACGACGCGGACTATGTGCTACCCCGAGGCGAGGGGCAAGGGATCGACGGAATCCGCGCACTGGTGCACAAAGTATGGGATCAGGTGCCAAAAAGCCACCACCACATCACCAATCCGATAATCGACATCGACGGTGACACCGCGAGTGCGAAAACCGACGTCTTCTACTTCCGGCTCACCGACGACGGCGTCAACCAACTGTTGTCGGGTGGCTATGCGCTGGAATTCGTCCGGCGCGAAGGCGAATGGCGGACGCGCCGAATGGAGTTCAGCCCGTTCGTCTCCACCAGCCCGATCTTCGCCACGAACGTATAGGTCGCCGCGGTCGCCTAGCGGGGACCGACCTCCGCACCACCGGTCAGGCACGTCCGAGCCCGCGAGCGGTGCGCCACGGTGGACATATCGTCGCCGATTGCCTCCCCGCCCCGCACGCGCTGACGGCAGACTCGTCACTAGTTCGGGGTCGGCCGGGCGGGCGGAGCTCCACCGGATGAAGGCCGCGGCCGCCGTCAGTGGAACGGACGTGCCTGGCTTCTTCCGAGGCGAATCCGACGGCTTCGCGAAAATGGTCGAGCAGGCCGGTCGGCTTCTCGGCTGACATTCTGCCGCGCATCACGCCGTCGATCGGTTTCGAATGGGCACCCGAACCGTATGCCTTGCGTTCCTATCTCCGGTCCCTCGAACTCGTTCGAGGTCTTCCCGATACCGCACTACTGCCTTCTCATGGCCCCGCCACCTCCAGCACCCACGATCGAGTCGACGAACTTCTCCACCACCACCGTGAGCGGCTCGACGAAGTTTGTGAGCACATCGCCGCCGGGGCGACCACTGCCTACCAAGTGGCCACGTCCATGCCATGGACCCGCCGAAGACGGCAACTCGACGAACTGCCACCCGAGCACCAACTGTCCGCCGTCATGGAGATCAGCGCCCACCTCGACGTACTCACGCTTCACGGCAAGCTGAACCAGAGTGACGGCACCACGACGCGTCATTACACGCTCTCCCGCTGATCGGCTACGTGGCAACCGGTCTGAGTTGGTCAATGCCCGAGCGCGCCCGACCGGCTCAGGGGAACCATTTCCACGGCTTGTCCCAGTGGCCGGGTGGCGGCACGAACGGCAGCTGCCCCAATTGGCCCGGCGGTGGGATGAACGGCAGCTGTCCCAGCTGTCCAGGTGGCGGAACCACGTCGGGTACCGAGATACCGGGAATCGATTGTGGCCACGGATCAGCATTTGCCGTGCCGGCGCCGAGCCCCAGTGCGCTGAAGCCCAGCGCACCGGCGATCACGGCTCCCGCCACGGTCTTCTTCGAATTCATCGTGAACTCCTTCTGCGGCTGCTCTACCTCGTGCTGTGGAGGGGCGCGCCGGTTGCACCCTTCTATTGTGCGCACTTCTGGGGGCGCTGTCGCCTGCCCGGGGCGGACGTTCCGGTGTGCTCACGCGCAGCGCGCACCTGGATCCACCTGTCCGATCCCGCTCGCCGGACGGACGCTGCGGCTTACGATTGAGATTCAAGCCCTGCGGCTCATTCCCTCTGGTCGCGTGCCCAGCCGAGTACATCCCACGGAATCCGACAGCCGGTCTCGCCCCAGAGCGAGTAGCCGGTGCGTCGAGTATCGGAGGGATGCAATGAGTGCAACACCCACCTTGAAGAAGGCGCTGAGCCAGCGGCAGCTGACGATGATTGCGATCGGCGGGGTGATCGGCGCAGGCCTGTTCGTCGGCTCGGGCGTCGTCATCGGCGACACCGGTCCGGGGGCCTTCATTACCTATGGGCTTGCCGGGGTCCTGATCATCATGGTTATGCGGATGCTGGCCGAGATGGCGGTGGCCAACCCGTCGACCGGATCGTTCGCCGATTATGCCCGCGCCGCGTTGGGCAACTGGGCCGGCTTCTCCGTCGGCTGGTTGTACTGGTACTTCTGGGTGATCGTCGTCGGGTTCGAGGCGATCGCCGGCGCGACGATCATCCAGTACTGGATCGACATCCCGTTGTGGTTGTCGGCGTTGGTTCTGATGATTCTGATGACGGCGACGAATCTGTTCTCGGTGTCGTCGTTCGGCGAGTTCGAATTCTGGTTCGCCGGCATCAAGGTGGCCGCGATCGTGGTGTTCATCGGGCTGGGCGCGCTGTTCGTGTTGGGGGTGTGGCCGAACAAATCGCTCGATTTCTCGAACCTGTGGAGCCATGACGGGTTCCTGCCATTCGGCGCCATGGCCATTACCGTCGGTGTGGTCACGGTGATCTTCTCCATGGTCGGCGCCGAAATCGCGACGATCGCCGCCGCGGAGTCGGCGGATCCGGAGCGGGCGGTGACCAAGGCCGCGAACTCGGTGATCGTGCGGATCGCCGTGTTCTTCGTCGGCTCGACGTTCCTGCTGGCGACGATCCTGCCGTGGAACGACGAGGATGCGGCCGCGTCCCCCTTCGTCGCCGCGTTCACCGAAATGGGGATTCCGTACGCCGACCACATCATGAACGCCGTGGTGTTGACGGCGGTGCTGAGCTGTCTCAACTCGGGTATGTACACCGCCTCCCGCATGTTGTTCGTGCTCGCTGCGCGCCGGGAGGCACCCGCACAGCTGGTCAGGGTGACGCGTCGAGGGGTGCCTGCCATTGCGATCCTCGCGTCCTCGGTGGTCGGTTTTCTGTGTGTCATCGCGGCGGCCGTCTCACCGGACACCGTCTTCGTCTTCCTGCTGAACTCCAGCGGTGCGGTCATCCTGTTCGTGTACCTGCTCATCGCCGTCTCCCAGATCGTGCTGCGGTACCGCACCCCCGACTCGGAGCTTCGGGTCAAGATGTGGCTGTTCCCGGTGTTGTCGATCATCACTGCGGCCGCGATCGTGGGGATCCTGGTGCAGATGTATCTGCAGGACGACGTGCGGTCGCAACTGATGCTGAGCCTGTTGTCGTGGGCCGTCGTCATCGTGTTGTTCCTCGCCAACAAGTGGTTCGTGGGCCGGCGACCCGTCGTGGAAGGGGTCGCGGCGACGACACGACCGCACCGCGTGCTGGTGCTCGCGAACCAGACCGTGCAGTCCAAGGAAATGCTCGACGAGCTTCGTCGCATCGACGCGGATCGGGATGCCACCTACTTCGTGGTCGTGCCGGCCAGTCCGATCGAGACCGGAACTGCCGCCACCCACGGTCCACTCGACGTCGCGGAAGCGACCCGAGAGGTCGCACAACAGCGGTTGGACGACACACTGGCGACACTTCGCGCGGAGAACCTCGAAGCCGACGGCGAGTTGGGCGACTACCGGCCGCTGCGGGCGCTGGCCGCCGCCGTCGACTCGTTCCGTCCGGATCAGATCGTCATCTCGACACTGCCACCCGAAGAGTCGGTGTGGCACCGCTTCGACGTCGTGGACCGCGCACGCGCCGAGCACAGCGTGCCAGTGACGCACGTCGTCGTCACCCCGGTCGCCGCAGGGAGAGCCCCCCGATGACGATCATCGCCGGCTTCAGCTCGAGCCGTCAGGGCACCGCACCCCTCAACCTGGCGGTACAGATATCACGCTGGACCGGCGACAAGGTTGTGGCCGCGGCGATCGTGGAACGGCCGTGGCCGGCGAAGGACGACCCCATCGAACGCGAATACCTGGGCTACGTCACCGAGCAGGCTTCGCAGGCACTGGACAGGGTGGTCGGCCAGCTGCCCGGGGGCCTGGACATTCCCCGCGTCGTCCACCAATCCGATTCCATTCCAACAGGGTTGATCGAACTGGTCACCGCCCACGACGCGCGTCTCGTCGTTGTCGGGTCGTCGTCGTCCGGGTTGCTGGGCAGGGTGACGCTGGGCAGCGTCACCGAACGGCTGGTCCACACCGCGGCAGTGCCCGTCGCGATCGCTCCGCGCGGCTACCCGCCGGTGCCGGAGTCCATCCGGCGGATCACGGTCGCGTACGGAGGCGAGGCCGACGTCAACGGCCTCGTTGCTGCCACCGCCGAACTGGCCAGGCAGTGGCCGGTGCAGCTGCGGATCGTGTCGTTCACGGTGCGGCCGATGACGATGTTCGGCGGCGCGATCGAGCGATCGACGGAGGACCTCGTCGTACAACAGTGGGCACGCCGGACGCGCGACGATATCGTCAAGCAACTCAATGCAGTTCGCGCCCGAATCCCGGTTTCCGACGTGGATGTCGTGGTCGGCAGCGGCCACGACTGGCGCGAAGCGGTGGAGGCCGTCTCCTGGGAAGCCGGCGACATGCTGGCGCTGGGTTCGGGCGCGGCCGGACCCGCGGCCCACGTATTCCTCGGCTCGGCCGCCTCGAAGATTCTGCGTCACGCTCCGGTGCCCGTGCTGATCGTTCCCAGAAACAAGGTGACGGCCTAGGCGTCGTTCGCGCCCATCCGGGAGAAAACATGCCGTGAAACGACTAGCCCGCTCGTTCATGGGTACTACTTCCGTACCGAACCGTGTAGCAGGGGAGGGACCATGACAGCCGAGAACGAGGGTCACCGCACCGACGTCGACAAGGCGCTGCTCGGGCACGCCACCTATCGCAGTCTCGGTGAACAGCAGCTCTCACCCGCGGAGGAGCGGTTCGAGAAGGGGCGCCGTACCATCGGGCTGTTTCTGGCGCCGCTGATCACGATCGTCTTCCTCGCCCTGCCGATCGACATACCGCCCAACCAGCAGACATTGGCCGGCGTGCTGCTCGGCGTCATCGTGCTGTGGGTGACCGAGGCGGTGCCGATCCCGATCGGCGGGCTGCTCGGGGTGGCGATCGTGGTGTTTCTGGGCGTGGCGCCGGCCGACGAAGTTCTCGCCGCGTTCGGGTCGTCGACGATCTTCACGTTCATCGGAGCGTTCATCCTCGCCCAGGCGATGCTCAAACACGGCGTCGCACGGCGCTTCGCGTTTCGGATCCTGACCCTGCCGCGTGTCGGCCAGTCCACCACCGGCGTGATCGTCGCGTTCGGCGCGATCACGTGCGGGCTCTCGGCGTTCGTATCCAACACCGCGACCGTGGCCATGCTGCTGCCCACCGCCCTGGGCATCCTCGGCGTCATCGCGAAACTCATGCAGCGCCGCGGCGTCGTCGCCGAGGACTTCGACCCGTTGCGTCTCCGGGTGGGTGCCGCGATCATGCTGATGCTCGCGTACAGCGCAAGCGTGGGCGGCCTGCTGACACCGGTCGGGAGCCCACCCAACCTCATCGGACGCGGGCTCATCGAGGAGGCCACGGGGGAGCGGATCAGCTTCGGGCAATGGATGGCGATGGCCATCCCGATCTGCCTGCTGATGTTCATCGCGCTCGCCATCATCCTGCTGCGCATCAACAAACCGGAGATCCGGCGCATCGAAGGCGTCGCCGACTACCTGGCGGAGCAGCGGGCAGAGATGGGTCCCCTGTCGCGTGCGGAGAAGAACACGCTCATCGCGTTCGGAGTCACGGTGACGCTGTGGATCCTGCCCGGTGTCGTCGCGGTGATCGCCGGCAACGACTCGGATCTCTACGGCACGATCAGCGACCGACTCGACGAGGGCATGGTCGCGGTCTTCGGGGCGGCGTTGCTCTACCTTCTGCCGACCGATTGGGAGAATCGGGAGTTCACGCTGACCTGGCGGGACGCAGCAGAGATCGACTGGGGCACGATCGTGCTGTTCGGCAGCGGCATCATCTTCGGCGCACTGCTCGCCGACACCGGACTGGCCGAGACGATCGGCACCTCCGTCGCGGACTCACTGGGCCTGACGAGCGTCGTCGCCATCACCGTGTTCGCGGTGCTGCTGGCCATCGCAGTATCGGAGACGACGAGCAACACGGCGTCGGCGGCGGTCGTGGTGCCGATCGTGATCCCGGTGGCGTTGGCGGCCGGGGTCAACCCCTTCGTGCCTGCGCTCGCGGCCACGTTCGCCGCCTCGTTCGGCTTCATGCTGCCGGTCTCGACGCCGCAGAACGCCGTGGTCTACGGCTCCGGAGCCGTCCGGATCACCACGATGATCCGAAGCGGAATAACCTTCGACATCGTCGGCGCGATCCTGATCATCGTCTTCCTGCCCTTGATGATCGCCGTGGTCGGCCTCGGCGGTGGGTGAACAGGCGGGGTAGTCGGGGGCAGTCGTCGAGACCGACTTGGCGGATCAAGTCGCGGATGTCACCTCGTGACCGCGACGACCGGTCTCTTCGATGCCGCTCCCGAGGGCCAAGAGTCGCTCCACGCGACTCGGGTGCCCGATGAGCTGGATGCCGAGCGGCATGCCCTGCCCGTCGAGGCGACCGGGGACCGTCAGGGCAGGAAGCCCCAGCAGTTGCCAGGGTCGGCTCAGAATGGGAGACCCGGTAGCGGACAGTCCTTCGGGTGCCGCGCCGGGTGCGGCGGGGCCGATGATGGCGTCGACGTCCGTGAGCAAGGTCAGTATCGCCGATCGTGCCCGTGCAGCCACGGCGAGAGCATCCTGGTAGTCGCGGTCGGTGATACTCCGGCCCTGCGTGAGGAGATCGTTGAGCGGTGCGCTCAGTTGTGTCGGATGCCGTCCTTCGGACGCCAGTGCGCGGCTTGCCTCGTACGCCATGACCGTGCCGTGTGCTTCGACGAGGCGAGGTGTCAGTGCAGGCCAGTCGAAGTCGACGAGTTCGGCGCCTTCGGCGACGGCCGCCTCGACGGTGTGTCTCACCGCCGTCTGCATGTCGTCGGAGATGTCGACGAGTTCGATGCCGGACCACGCCGCGAGTCGGGGACGCTCCAGATTCCGTACCGGATCGGCGAGCCGGTCGGAGCCCGTCAATGCCAGGTAGGCGAGTCGGACGTCCGTGACACTGCGGGTGAGAATCCCGGCCGCGTCGAGGGTGTGGGACAGGCCGGCGAATCCGGTGGTGTCGAGCGGTCCGCCGACCGGAGCGACCAGTCCCGCGACGCCGCAATAGGAGGCGGGCCGGGTCAGCGAACCGGCGGTCTGGCTGCCGAGGGCCAGGGGGACCACGCCGGCTGCGACCGCGGCCGCGGATCCACTCGACGAGCCGCCCGGGGTGTGCGAGAGCCGGTTCGGGTTCCGCGTGGGTCCGGGGGCGAAGTAGGCGAATTCGGTGGTGACCGTCTTGCCCAGCGGGATCGCTCCGAGTTCCCGGAGTCGGGCGACGAGGGGCGCGTCGTCGTCGGCCTCCACCCGTCCTCGCCGCAACGGTGATCCGCATTCGGTCGGGAGGCCGCGCACGTCGATGATGTCCTTGACTCCGAAAGGAATTCCATGGAGAGGACTTTTTCGAACCGTACTGTCGAGGCGCCGGGCGGCCTCCAGCGCCCGTGCTCGGTCGACGCGGACCCAGGCCCGGATATCGGGTTCCGTGCGGTCGACCCGCTCGAGTGCATCGGCCACCACCTCGCTCGGGCGCAATTCGTCAGAAGTCACGCTCGCAATGAGAGCGGACAGGCTGGTGTCCATCGGGGCTCTCCTCGGAATCCGTCGGTGGGCGGTCGTCATAGTTCCAGTACCAACCGTGCGGTCTTCGCCCGCGACACGCAGGTGGCGATCTGGTCGCCGGACTCTTTCTCCTTGCGAGTCAGGCAGTTGTCGCGGTGGTCCGGCACACCGTCGAGCACGGTCAGCACGCAGGTACCGCAGATGCCCTCCCGGCACGACGTGTCGACGTCGATGCCCGCGTCTCCGAGGACCTCGACGATGCTTCGCCCGGACGGGATGGCGAACACCTCACCGGTGTCGAGTTCGACTTCGAACTCGCCGCCTTCGTGCGTGGTCGGCTCGAGAGGCTGGAAGTGCTCGATGTGGACCTGATCGTCCGGCAGCGATCGGGTGGCCACCTCGACGACACGCTGCATGAACTCCTTTGGACCGCAGGAGTAGACGTGTGCTCCGGGTTCGGCACCGGCGAGAATCGACTCGAGGACGTCGGGCTGCTCGCTTCGGTCGATTCCGAAATGGAACTCGACCGAGGAGGCGAACATCTCGTTCTCGAGTACCCGAACGAACGCCGCTTGCTCCCGCCGGGATGCGAAGTAATGCAACCGGTACGGCACGCAGTCGGTAGACAGCTTGTAGGCCATGCTCAGGAGAGGGGTGATACCGATGCCGGCCGCCACCAGGACGTGGGTGTCGGCTTCCGGGGCGAGGGCGAACAAGTTCCGCGGTTCGCTGATCGTGAGTTCGTCGCCCACTGCAACCTGGTCGTGCAGTGCCGCGGACCCGCCGCGGGAGCAGTCCTCCCGCTTGACCGCGATCTGATAGCTGTCGGTGCGATGGGGTGGGCCGCACAGTGAGTACTGGCGCGTGATTCCGCCCGGGCCCGTGACGTCCACGTGGGCTCCCGCCGCGTATGACGCGAAGGGAGCGCCGTTGCTGCGACGCAATGAAAAGCGCTTGACCGAAGCGGTTTCGGTCGTGATGTCGGTAACCGTCACTGTGATCATCGTCGGTCTCCTACAGCAGGAATCCGGACGCGTTCACGGCGCCCGTAGAGTTGATCAGCCGGACGACCTTCTCCTCGATGAGTGGCTCGGCCCCGTCGACCCGGATGCGGTGGGTCACGTCCGCGCCGAGCACGAATGTCTCCTCCCGCCGGTAGCCCACCAGTACCTGTGCCGAACTCAATTCGACGGTCTCGTCGTCGCGGTGCTGGACCACGAACCGGGAGAGTGTCCGCACCGTTCGCGCGGCGGCGGTCGCCGAGATCGAATAACCGGACGTCAGCCGCTCGATCCGCATCCTCCGCATGCGGTCGTCGTCGTAGACCATGTTCAGCGCGGCCGCGAAGTCCTCGGTGTCCGGATCGATGGGGATCACATACCGGCTGCCGGGCGCCCACAAGCGGTCCCACTCCCGGTACTCCTTGCGGTCCAGCAGGTGCGCTTCGCGCCAGATCAGTTCGATCGCCGGAGCGATCCGCGGATCGGAGAGTTGCACGGCCTCATAGGTTTCAACGGACATCGGTCATCATCGCCTTCCACATCGTGTACGCCTCGCGCATGCCGGTCTCGTCGGTGGCGTGTGAGACGCGACCCTTCAATTCGTCCTGCTCCCGCCCCAGCCCGCGGTTCACCATGATCGGCAGTCCCGGTCCGGCGGCGGCGCCGCGCTGGACTCGGTCCCAGGCCTCGGAGTCGTCAGTGGTGCCGAACCCGAACGGGCCCTGGAAGTGCTCGTGGATTCGCAGCCGCTCACGGTTGACGACCTCCGGTGCACCGTCCAAACCGAGCGCCAGGTGTCGAATTTCGGTCTCGGTCACCGAGACCGGTTGCAGCACACGGAAGAACGACATCGACATCGCCACGTTCGGAAACAGGTTCAGATTGAACCCGGCGCCGTGCATCGAGCGCACGATTCGCCGCACCTTCGCCGGTTCGAACTCCTTCGACAGTTCCTCGACGATGTGGCCGAAGCGTTCCTGCAGTTGTTCGGTGCCGTCGTCCTCGTCGAGGTCGACATGCTCGGGCACCATGATCATGACGCTGTGTCCGTTGCCGAGCGAATGTGTGAGCGCCTTGTCGTCGGTCATGAAAGACAGCATGTCGGCGGTTTCCTCGTCCACCGAGGACATCCAGGACCGGTGCACGATCGGGAAGTGATACCCGTCGGTGGTGTTCTCGAGCTGGATCTTCCAGTTGCCGTTGAACCGGAACTTGTGCTCGCCCTGCACCTTGATCGGATACCCGGCCCCCTGCTTCATGAACAGGTCGATCCACTGCTTGGCCGGTCCCAGAAACTCTGCCAGGGGTTCCACGTCGTGGTTGAAGCTCGCGAAAATCATGCCCGCATAGCTGTCCACCTGTAGTCGGTGCAGTGGAAAGTCCTTCTTCTCCAGAACTTCCTCGTAGCCGTCCGGGTACGGTATGCCGCGCAGCTTCCCGTCCAGTGCGTACGACCACGCGTGGTACGGGCACGTGAATCCGTTGGCGTTGCCCCGAGGGACCTCGCACAGACTCGCGCCGCGGTGTCGGCAACGGTTCAGCAGCACGTTGATTCCGCCGCGGCGGTCGCGCGTGACGATTACCGGCTGCCTGCCGACCATCGCGGTCTTGAAGTCACCGGCATCGGGGATCTCGCTCTCGTGGGCCACCCACACCCAGGTTCGGTTGAAGATGCGATCCATCTCGAGTTCGAACAGTTCGGGGTCGGTGTAGAGGGAGACATCCACGCGGTCGCTGTGCACGAGCCCGGCGATGTCGGTGCCACTGGGGTCAATCGAGGTTGGTGTGTTCATGTCGTAACTTCCTCTGAGTTGTCAGGTTCGGGGCGTTCGTCCCATTCGGCTCGGGCGCTCCAGTAGTCACTGCCGTCGGCCCGGATGCCGTGCTGCCACTCGGTGATTCGGCGCAACGTGGGTTCGACGGACGCGCACGCGGCGTCCGCGCCGTCGGGGCCTTCCTCGGGAGTTCCCCAATGGACCCAGTTCAGTTCTCGGCCTTCGCGGTCGTGCAGAAACAGGTCCACGTGGTACCAGCCGTAGTAGCGGATGTCCCGGTAGCAGGTGAGGAGCATCGTTCGGCCGTCCTGCGCGGTCATCGCGTGGTCGCCTCCTGAACGTGGGCGGCCGTCGCCGGTACCAGGTCGGTGTCGAAGACACGTTCGGTGCGGAACCGGGAGATCCGGGCTCTGCTGCCGTCGATCCGGAAGGTCACGCTGAGCCTGGCCACGACGAGTTCGGTTGCACCGGAATGGAACCGGGACAACTGCTGCATCAGCCACCTGCCGTCGACCTCGTCGCCGTCGAGGGTCGTTGTGCCCTGGTGAAGCAGGTGGACGTTGGACAGGAAGTTCCCGTGCGGGGGTAAGTGGGCAGAGAGCATCGTCGCGATCGCCTCGGCGCCCGTCGTCCGTCCGAACTTCTCGGTGTAGAGAGGACCGACGCCCTCCCACACGGCGTCCGGCGTGAACAGGTCGTCGAGCCGACCGGTCACGGCCGGTGGTCGGGGGACGTCGCAGAGTTCCAGGTAGCGGGTCAGCACTTCGTGTGCCAGGCGCTCTGGTGACGGTGAGACGGCACTGGTGATGGGCATGCTTCTTCGGCCTCCTTTCGAGGATGGTGTGCCGGTGCCGGCGAGTGGTGTGGTGATTCCTGGTGAGAATGGTCCGAGGGCAGATCAGCCTGTCCGGACCTCGGTGTCGGCCTCTGCTGTGTCTGCACGGTCGTGCTCGTCGATGTCTTTCGCGTTGGTCTCGGGCGCGGCCGCGACGGACACGACGGTGATGACACCCATGCCGATCAGGAACAGGGCGATCGGCCACGATGCTCCTGCCCACGCGAACAGGGCGGTTGCGATGATCGGGGAGAACCCGCCGGCGACAACCGACGCGAGCTCGTGTCCCAGGGCGACTCCGCTGTAGCGCACGCGGCTGTCGAACAGCTCGGTGAAGAAGGCCGGTTGGGTGCCGATCATCGCCCCGTGGCAGATCACGACCGCCACGAGCACAGCCAGGAATACCAGTACCGGATTGCCCGAATCGAACAGCGCGAAGAACGGGTAGGCCCAGGCGATCATCGCGATCGCGCCACCCAGATACACCGGACGGCGTCCGACACGGTCGGACAGCGCTCCCCACGCAGGCATCGCGAACGACTCGATCAACATCCCCACTACGACTGCGGCCAGGACGAGCCCGCTGTCCAGACCGATCTTGGCCGCGTAGGCAAGACTGAATGTGAGGAATACATACATCGCGCCGTTCTCTGCGATGCGCGCACCGAACGTGATCAGAACCGACTTCCGGTGGCTGCGGAGCACCTCGAGAATCGGCGGCCTCGCGGGCTTGGTGGCCGCAGCGCTCTGCCGGGCCACCGGTGTCTCCATGACCCGGAGCCGGATCAGCAGACCCACGGCGGTGAGCACGATGCCGGCCAGGAAGGGGATCCGCCATCCCCAAGCGAGGAAGGCTTCCGTGGTGGTCGTCGTCTGGACCAATGCGTACACCGACGCGGAGAGCACGAACCCCAGCCCGACGCCCGTCTGGCTCCACGCCGAGTAGAAACCGCGGCGGTGGCTCGGAGCCTGCTCGCTGACGATGAGTACGCCGCCGCCCCACTCTCCGCCCACGGCGATGCCCTGCACGATGCGCAGCACTATCAGCAGTACCGCCGCCCACACTCCGATGGAATGGTAGGTCGGCAGGACGCCGATCAGGAATGTCGCCACTCCCATGATCATCAGAGTGACCACCAGCATCGATTTTCGGCCGACCCGGTCGCCGAAATGACCGAAGATCACGCCACCCAACGGTCTGGCGAGAAACCCTGCCGCGTTCGTTCCGAAGGCGGCGATCGTGCCGACCAAGGGATCGAAAGTGGGGAAGAACAGTGTGTTGAAGACGAGCGCCGCAGCGGTGCCGTAGAGGAAGAAGTCGTACCACTCCAATGCGCTGCCGACCAGGCTCGCGATCGCCGCCGTGCGTACCTGACGCGGCGTACGCTGCGTTCCTGTCATAGGGGTCCTCCATGGGCCGTTGTCGAGATCGGTAGCTGTGGTTCAGCTGCACGGAGTGTTCACGACGGATTCACTCGAGAGAATGCGATCGGTCCGGTGCTCGGACCGAAAAGTCAGCGACGGTCAGTTGTTTACATGTTCGAAATCCCGGGTGAGAGCGGCAGCTGCCGCTGTGACCACGGGAGCGAGACGCGAGACTTGTATGCGGTCGATCGGACCGACCACGGTCAACGTCGCCACGGCGACACCGTGCGAGAGGACCGGTGCCGCGACGGCCCCGTAGCCGACGACGAGTTCCTGCCGATCCACGGCAAAGCCTTGCCGCCGCGCCTGGTCCAGCTCGGCGGTCAGCCGAGCCGGATCCGCGATGGTCCACCGGGTACGGCGCGGCAGTGTCGACGCCATGACACGCTCGCGGATCGCCGCATCACCGAAGGCGAGCAGCGCCTTACCGGATGCCCCGCAGTGGAATGGAACCCGGCCCTCGACCTGGGTGAAGGTGACACCGCCTCCACGCTGGCTGAAGTACTTCTCGGCGAAGAGGACCGCCTGATCGCCGGGAAAGGCGAGCACCACCGTCTCCCGGGTGGTGAGCGCCAGGTCCTCGAGGTAGCGCGCCGCGATCAGTCGCAGGTCTCTGGTCCGCGGTACGCGCTGGCCGAGCTCGAAGAGCAACGATCCCAGCTCGTAACGGCGGCCGTGCCGGTTCAGCAGACCGACCTCGACCATTTCCGTGGCTACCCGATGGACTGTCGTCTTGGCGAGCTGGGTCCGTCGCGCCAGTTCCGACAGTCCGAGCACCGGCGCGCCGGTGTCGAAGGCGTCCAGAATTCTCCGCACCTTCCGCAGTAATGATTCGCCTTCCGGCTCGGTCGTTGCCACAGCTACCCTTCTCGCTCGGGCGCGGTACCCCAGCGGGCGTGGAGTTCGGCCATGTACGCACCGAACTCCTCGACCATGGACACCCGGCCTGGATGCAGCAGCCACTGCTGTTGCAGCCCGTCCACCAGTGCGATCGTGCGGTGAGCCAGGACGAGGCCTGGGGCGTCGGCTCGAATGTCACCGCGGGCCTGGCCGACACGGACGGCATCCGTCAGCCACGCCTCCATTCCGGCGTAGTGATCCTTGATCCACGTGTGAGCGGGATGCCCCACCTCTACCGCCTCCGCGGACAGTCGGACGAAGAGGCCGACCAGCTGCGGTCGCGTCGAGTTGCGCGCCACCAACGCCTCGAGCGCGTCGAACGCGTCCCAGCCCAGCGGCGCCTCGCCGTCCTCGTTGGTGAGGAACACGCCGTCCTCGGCGTCGCGCTCCTCGAGGACGGCCGAGAGCAGCGCCACCTTGCTCGGAAAGTGATGCAGCAGACCGGATTGAGACAGCCCGCTCTCCGCCGCCACCTTCGCGATCGACGTGCCCTTGAAGCCCGAGGTGGCAAAGAGTTCCAGTGCCGTGCGCACTGCCTTGGCCCGCGACACCTCGCCGGACAACTCACGCTGCGACTTCGCGCGCGCTGTGTGATAACTGGGTGGAAAGGACATGCACGCTCCCTATCGTTGTCCGGCTACGGGCAGAGTGACCCGGATGTCGCCGAGGCCACGAGCGATCAGCACTTCGCCGGTGAGCGGTAACGGCTGCCACCCACCTCGGTGCCACCGACGCAGTACCCGCCCATCGATGGGTACTTCGACCGAGACGGCCTGTCCTGGCTCGACGTCGACGCCGGCCCATCCGATGAGCCGCACGGGATCACCGTCCGGTCGCCAGTACGCCTGGACGACCTCATGTCCGGCTCGGGAGCCGGCATTGGTCACCTCCACCGTCACCGCGCGAATCGCATCGTCGACGGTCAAATTCGCTTCGCCGTAAGCCCATTCCGTGTAGCCCAGTCCGTGTCCGAACCAGAACAACGGCTCGGCCTGCCAGCCGCGGTACCCCACGGCGCTGCCCTCGCTGTACGGCAGTTCGCCGTGCACCGGTACCGGCGACCAGGCCGGGCCGTCCCCGTCCCGTGCCGGGAAGGTGGTGACGAGTCGACCGGCGGGTTCCACCTCGCCGGTCAGGACCGCTGCCACCGCAGCCCCCGCCTCCTGGCCGGGCAGCCCGGCCCACAGCACTGCGTCCACCCGATCCAGCCACGGCATCAGCACCGGTGTCGCCGCGTTGACCACGACAACGGTGTGTTGCGCCACGGCCGCGACCGCGGCGACCAGGGCGTCCTGCTCTCCGGGAAGGGCGAGGGTGATCTTGTCGACCTCCTCGGTCTCCTGCTCCGGGGTGAGTCCGACAACCACCACCGCGACATCGGCGTTGCGCGCTGCCCGCGTGGCGGCGCTGATCCCAACCGCGGGAGGTTTCGTCGCCACGCGAGCAGCCAGTCCGAGGACCGGTCCGCCCGGTGCGGCCGTCGCGACCGCGGTGATCGTCGCGCCAGGTTCCAGATCGAGGACCACGGTGCGGTACGGCAGTCGCAACACTTCACCTGCGTCGTCGACGCGGTCCAGGTGAACCCGTTCGAAGTGGCCCGGCGCCGCGAATGTCCAGTCCCCACGGCCGCGCACGCCGACTTGCATACGCGTCGCCTGCTCCACGACGACCTCGGCGGTGAGTTCGATTGTGGCGGCCGACTTCAACCACGGGCTCTCCCGCAGGGAGACCTCGCTCCAGTCGACGTACCGCGACTCGATCACCTCGCCCCGGGCGTCGCGAGTGGTGACGCGCATACCGAACTCGCCCGTCTCCGGGTCGCGCAGGGAGTGCTGGGCGGCGGCCAGCGGATCCGTGCTGATCTCGACTCCGTCGACGACGGATACCAGGGCCGCGCCGAGAGCCTCCACGATGCCGTCCGCGATGCTGATCGCATGGGGTGGCCGCACCTGCGACGAACCGGCGCCCTGCACAACGGTTTCCGTCGCGTGCCGTCCGATGAGTGCGACGGTGCCCTCGGTCGTCAGCGGGAGGGTCGACTGTCGGTTGACGAGCACGGTCATACCACGGGCGGCCAGATTCCGGAGAGCCTCGCGCCGGCTTGGACTGTCAGGTGCGGGCACAGTGGACAGCCACTCCCGCTCCGAGCCGAGCGCGCCGACCCGCCCTGCCAATCTCAGTAGCCGGCGCACGTGCTCGTCGACCGTCGTCTCCGCCACTTCACCGGCTCGGACTGCGGCGACGAGGGCGTCACCCCACGGACCCGAAGGGCCTGGCATCGAGAGGTCCAGTCCGGCGTTGGCGCTGTCGGCGGTCGAGCCGGTGGCGTACCAGTCGGACATGACCAGCCCGTCGTATCCCCACTCGCCCTTCAGAACTCCCTCGATGAGCGCGGTGTTCGCGGTGGCGGGAACGCCGTTGATGTCGTTGTAGGCGGCCATGATCGCCCAGGGGTTCGCGTCGGCGACCGCCATCTCGAACGGCAGGAGATACACCTCGCGCAAGGTCCGCTCGTCCACGACGGAGTTCACGGTCTTGCGGTCGGTCTCCGACTCGTTGGCAACGAAATGTTTCAGAGTTGCCCCGATGCCGTTGTCCTGCAGTCCTTTGATGTATGCCGAGGCGAGCGCCCCGGTCAGCAACGGGTCCTCGCTGAACGACTCGAACAGTCGTCCGGCCAGGGGGGTGCGATGCAGATTGACCGTCGGGCCGAGCACGACATGGACGTGCTGCGCGCCCGCCTCCTCGGCGAGCAGCGCCCCGACGTCCTCCGCGACCGCTGTGTCCCATTGCTGGGCAAGCAAGGTGGCGTTGGGTAGCAGGCAGGCGATGCGCCCGCCGGTGAAGCGCTCGCCGCGTACGCCGGTCGGCCCGTCGGAGAGTACGACCTCGGCGAGTTCTACCGTCGGGTCCGGGTACAGGGTGAAGTTCGTTGCGCCCGTCAGCAACCGGACCTTGGACCCGAGATCCAGAGTCGCGATCGCCTTGTCGATTCGCGTCTCCAGATCGTGGCGGGTGTTCGTGGAAGCGTCGTCGGCAAGCGGATTCCGAGTGTTCACCATCGCCTAGCGCACCTTTCTGATCGGGAGAATGAGGAGCGCACCCACCGCGCAGGCGGCGGCGGCAGTGCTCAACAACAGGTCGTAGTTGTGCCCGCCGATCCCGATCAGCAAGGCGCCGATTCCGGGAGCGAGGGTCTGCGGCAGGACGTTGGCCATGTTGAGCACACCCAGGTTCTTCGCCGAGTAGTCGAGTCCGGGCAGGACGTCGATGACCAGCGCGAGGTCGACACCCATGTAGATGCCGAAACCGAGCCCGAGCACCACTTCGGCAACGTAGAAACCAGCGGCGGTGTGGGCTTGGGTGAGCATCACCAACCCGATGCCGAAGATCAGGCACGCGGTGATGACGAACGGCTTGCGTCTGCCCACCCTGTCCGAGAGCCAGCCGGCGACCTGCCCCGCCGCCGCGAGCGTGATGGTGTAGAGCAGCACACCGGTGGCCATCACCGCGGTCGCTCGGGCGATCGACAGCCCCAGCTCGTGCTGCATATACAGCAGGCGGTACGTCATGAACAGGTACAACGCCATCGTGATCATGAAGCGTGACGACCAGGCGTAGGCGAAGTCGGGGTAGCGACGCGGCGAGAGCCAGAACGTCTTCAGTACCGCACGGAAACCTTCGCTCGGTGGGCGCTCGAGAAGCGGCTTGTCGGGCAGCAGGAGGAGGAACGGCAGGAGGAACACGACGCCGATCACGGCCGGTATCAGGAACATCAGCAGCATGTTCGCCACCAGGAACTGGGCCGCGTAGGCGGCACCGAGCTTGCTGCTCTGCTGCATGACACCGATGAGACCGCTCACCCTGCCGCGCTGTTGCGGTGGTATCTGGTCGGCGATGGATGCCATCAGCGCGGCCTGCGCCGCGTTGGCGAACGCCTGCGCCGCGAACCAGGCAATCGCGATTCCGATGATGCTGGGCACGAGAGCAAGGATGAGTTCGCTCACGGCGAGGCCGACGATCCCTATGAGAAGCCAGGGCCGGCGGCGGCCGAACCGCCCGGTCGTCCGGTCGCTGATCCGGCCGAAGATGGGATTCGCCAGAAACGCGGCGACGGCGCCGATGCTGCTGACCGCACCGAACACGGCGATCACGTTGTCCGTGCCGACGAGCGATTGCACCTTGATCGTCAGGCTCGCGGTCACTGGGGTGAGCAGTGCGATGGACAGACCGAACTGGGCCAGCGCCATGGACCCGACGAGTTTCGGCGTGGCTTTCTCGGTCGGTGGGGAGATGACGGCGGCGACGGGTACTGCTTCGCCTGTCGTGGTCATGGGTCCTCCTTCAGCACCCACGCAGCGGCGTGGGCGGAGAGATGAGTGTGACAGACCGAGTACTCGGTCTGCATGTTGGAGCGAGACTGCTGTGGCCCTTGGTGGGGGGTGTGAAGACTGTGGCGAGGGCGTGAACGGAAATCAAACGCAATGGTCCGCTGTGCGGGCCGGGGCTCCGGATGCAATCAATCTTTAACAGATCGGACACCAAGGGCGGCCCACACAAGGGGCGTACACCGGAAGATGCACTCCGTTGTTACAGCCCCGGCAGTTCGTTCCGGGTGACGTTTTGGCTCCCCTAGGGTGCCTGGTGTGCGTGGCGGCACGACCACATTCTTGAAACCGATCACGACGATCCCGGTCTCGAACGACCGGCATCACGGGGTACATATCCCAGTCGGGTTTTCGGAATGGAGGAATGGATGTCGCCGAATTGTCATGTCGTTTCTGCGGGTGTGGGAACGGTGGAAGGCCGTCTCGACCGGTCCCGGCTGGAGGAGGACGGGTACGTCGTCGTCCACGACGTACCCGACCGCACCGCTGCAGCGGAAGTGGTTGGCTCGCTGGGTGATCTGGTCCCGCAATACAACGGTCTGCTCACCCACGAGGTGACGCACCGCCCCGGCAACGATCATCGGGCGTACTCGCAGAGCGCGAACACGATTCTGGCGCACACCGAGGCCCCGGGCTGGGATCCCAGCCCGGCGTACCTGGCGCTGTTCTGCCACCGGCAGGCGCGCTGCGGCGGCGGCCACACCGATCTGCTCGACATCCGGCGGCTCGTCGACGCACTGGAACCGGCCGAGCTCACCTTGATGACGGACGCCGAACTGACCTTCCCGGGCCCGGACGGGGGTGTACGCACCGCGATGCTGGGCGCGGACGACACCGGCCGCACCGCCCTGCGCTTCAGCTACAACCTGCTCACCGCGGCCGACTACGACCCACACCACGACTCCGACGTCGACGACTCTCGGCTGCCGCTCGGCCGGGCCGGTCGCAGGTTGGCGCATCGCGTCAGCGACCTGTTCCACGAACTGCGCACCCGCGTGCTGATCCCCGAGAATGCACTGCTCATCTGGGACAACCAGCGCATGCTGCACGCGCGCTCGGAGTACGCCGACCGCGCCCGTCACCTCACTCGTTTCTGGGCCGGCGACCGGACTCGCGCATGATCATCGACGACCTGCAGTGCTCCGACGCCGACGGGCTGGTCCACCTGCCCGGACTGCCGTCGTTCGACCCCGCCGACGAAGCCGAGAATGCCGTCATCAGCCGCCTCGCCGGCAATTGGCACCGACGGTCGACGGTGAAGCGCGACGAGCCCGACCTCGACGAGTTGTTCGACGCCGGCCGGGCCGACTACCCCGAGGCAATCGTGCCGTTCCGCGACCATCCGACGTGGCAGGCAATGCCCGACGCGCTGCGGTCGCGGCTGCTGAGCTGGGCCTGGATCGCGTACAACCGGCACACGGTGCTCGCCGAGCAGCGCGTCGCCAACCCGGCGTTCGCGCTCGTGATGGACGGGGAGTTCCCGGGTCTCGGCGGCCAGGACATGGATATCGCACTCGCCCAGGCCATGGTCGACGAGCAGTACCACACCCTGATGCACATCAACGCGAGCGCGCTGACCAGACGGAAACGGGGGAACCCGTTCCCCGACAGCGCCTTACCCGAATCGCACACCTCGCGGGCACACCGTCGGCTGCGTGCCCATGCCGCCGAACGCTGGCAGCGCAGCCTGACCACGCTGGCCTTCGCCACGGTGTCCGAGATCTCGATCAACGCGTACCTCGATCTGCTCGCCGACGATCACGACATCCAGGTGGTCAACTCCACCACCGCAAAGCTGCACAACCGGGACGAGTACTGCCACGCATCCATTTCCGACGAGATGGCGAAGCTGGTGTACGACGTGCTGGACCCCGTCAAACGCCGCTTCTTCCTGGACATGCTGGTCGCCGGACTGGACGCGTTCGTCGCCACGGACTACTCGACGTGGGAAGCGATCTTCCGGATCGAGAAGGTCACCGGATGGGAGAAGATGCTCGCCGACGTGCGGGCCGAGAAATCCGGTTCGCGACTCGTGCGCGACTACAGCGGTCTGTATTCGCTGATGTCGGACATGAATGTTCTGGGCGATGTCGACTTCGACTGGGGTCTGGCGGTGACGGACAAATGACACTGCTCGATCTCGACACCCGCACAGCCCTCGCTCCGCGATCGATCAGCGGCGACCGGCTCCGCAAGCTCGTCGCCGAGCGCACCGGCGACCCGATCCTGGGGCACGAGGCACACGTGGTGTCCCAGGTGCTGCCGTTCAAGGTCAGCAGCTACGTCGTCGACGAACTGATCGACTGGGACCGTGCGCCGGACGACCCGATGTACCGCCTGACCTTCCCGCACCGCGACATGCTCGAGCCCGAGCACTTCGCGCTGATCGAGCAGGCCGTGGCGCAGGGAGATCGGGGCACCGTCCGGCAGGCGGTCGACACGGTCCGGGCCGCGCTGAACCCGCATCCCGGCGACCAGCTGAGCATGAACGTTCCGCAGCACGACGACATCGACGGTTCGGGCATGCAGCACAAGTACGCCGAGACCCTGCTGGTGTTTCCCCGCCAGGGGCAGACGTGCCACAGCTATTGCGGCTACTGCTTCCGCTGGGCCCAGTTCGTGGACACCCCCGACCTGAAGATGGCCATGTCCGGGCCGGAGGCGATGACCCGGTACCTCGACCTGCACCCGGGCATCACCGACGTGCTGTTGACCGGCGGCGACCCGCTGGTCATGCGGACCGAGTTGCTGGCATCGTATCTGGAGCCGCTGCTCGAACCGGGGCGGGAACACGTCGAGACGATCCGGATCGGCACGAAGGCCGTCTCGTTCTGGCCGTACCGGCTGTTGGCCGGGCCGGAAGCCGACGACCTGCTGCGGTTGCTCGAGCGGCTGACCGCCGCCGGCAAGCACGTCGCGATGATGCTGCACCTGTCGCACGTCGCGGAACTGCAGACCGATGCCGCCCGGACGGCGCTGGCCCGGTTGGCATCGACCGGCGCGGTGCTCCGCGCTCAGGCCCCGGTGGTGCGTCACGTCAACGACGACCCGCGCACGTGGGCCGACCTCTGGCAGGCGCAGGTCCGCAACCGGGTCGTGCCGTACTACATGTTCGTCGAGCGGGACACCGGTGCGCGACCGTATTTCGGTCTGCCACTGGCGCGAGCGGTCGACATCTACCGCGAAGCGCTGCAACGGGTCTCCGGACTCGGGCGGACCGCGCGGGGTCCGGTGATGTCGGCGTCGCCGGGGAAGGTCGTGATCGACGGCGTCGTCGACCTCGACGGCGGACGTGCGTTTGCGCTGCGGTTCCTGCAGGCACGCCGGCCGGATCTGGTCGGCAAGCCGTTCTTCGCGAAGTTCGACGCGCACGCGCAGTGGTGGGACGACCTCCGCCCGCACGGCCCGCGCGACCGCGAATTCTTCGGTGTCGGAGGCACCGCGTGAAGGTCACCGCGCACGAGATCAGCGTGACGCAACGGCATCTGTGGCGCTCTGCCAGAGAAGCGATTCCGGTGCAGCGGGGACTGGTGGTGGAGGTGGAGCAGGACGGTGTCGCCGGGTTCGGCGAGGCATCCGCGTTCATGACCGACCACTACAATTCGGGCCTGGACCGGATGCACGCGGATCTGCGACGGATTGCGCCGTTGCTGATCGACCTCGGTCCCGACGACCCGTTCGCGGTGTGGCGAGCGTTGTCCGCGGAGCTGCCCGATTCGCCGTTCGTCCTCGCCGCCCTCGACACCGCGGTGCACGACCTGCGGGCACGGCTGCTCGGTGTGCCGCTGTGGCAGTCTCTCGGGCTGGAACGCCCGCGGGAGTTGCGCTCCAGCTTCAGTATCGGGCTCGACGAGACCGAGGTGATGGTCCGCAAACTCCGCGAGCGGCCCGGGTGGTCGGCGTACAAGATCAAGCTCGCCGACCCGGGCGACCTCACCGTCGTCAAGGAACTCCGCTGCCACACGACCGCACCGTTCTACGTGGACGGCAACTGCGGCTGGGAGCTGTCCCGACTGCTCCCCGTCCTGCCCGCCCTGCAGGAACTCGGCGTGCAGCTGATCGAGCAGCCGTTTCCGCGCTCGGCGTGGCGCGACGCCCGGATCCTGAAGGAGCGCAGCCCGATCCCGGTGATCGCGGACGAGAGCATCGCGTCGCCGCAGGACCTGGAGGCCTGCACCGACGCGTTCGACGGCATCAACGTCAAGCCGATGAAGGCCGGAGGAATCACCCCGTCCCTCGCGCTGCTGCGCCGAGCCCGAGAACGCGGTCTGCTCACCATGCTCGGCTGCATGCCGGAATCCGCGGCCGGGGTGTCGGCCACGGCCCACCTCGGGGGATTGGCCGACCACCTGGATGTGGACGCAGTCGACCTTCTCGCGGTGAACACGGGCCGCGGACTGACGCTCGACGGCGCCGGCCGCGTCACCCTGCCGGATCGTCCCGGTTCCGGCTACCTTCCCGATCCGGCCGCCCACGGCTGGCGGGTTCGGCCGGTGTCCGCCGCCGACGTGCGACCGATCCGGCATACCGTGCTCCGGCCCGGTCAACCGGCCGAGACCTGCGTCTACCCCGAGGACGCGCACGTCGGCACCCGGCACTTCGCCACACTCGTCGCGGGGCGCCCGATCGGCGTGGCCTCGCTGTATCACGAGGATCCACCCGAAGCGCACGCCGTGCCGGGTCTTCTCCCGGGCCGGGGTTGGCGCCTCCGCGGTATGGCCACCCTCGAGGAGGTTCGCGGTACCGGTGCGGGGACCACACTCCTGCGCACCGTACTCACGAACGCCGCACTGGCCGGCGCCGACGCGGTGTGGTGTAACGCCCGCACCACCGCAGCCGGCTTCTACGTCAAGCAGGGCTTCCGGATTCTGGGCCCGGAGTTCGACATCCCGGGCATCGGGCCCCACGTCTTCATGCATTGGAGTACTTCATGATCCACCAGACACCGAACCCTGGTTCGCTGATCGACGAGCAGGAGGCGCGCTGGCTCGCCTCGATCGCACTCGTCGAGGCCGGAGTGCCGGAGGACGACGCCGATCAGGTGGCTGCCGCGCTCGTCGACACCTCGCTGTGCGGCATCGACACCCACGGTCTGCGGTTGCTGCCGCAATACCTGGACGAACTCGCGACCGGCGTAGCGAATGCAGCGGCGTGCCCGACCGTGGTCCGGGACCGTGGGGCCGGACTGCTGCTGGATGCGGACGGCGCACTCGGCGTGCTCGCCGGACTCGCCGCCGCCCGCCTGGCAGCCGACCGGGCCAAGGCTTTCGGCGTCGCGGCGGTGGGCGTGCGCAATTCCAACCACTTCGGCGCGGCGTCGGTCTACACCCGGCACCTGGCCGGGCAGGGGATGATCGGTATCGCGGTCACGTCCGCCGCGTCCCGGGTCGCTCCGTACGGCGGGGTCGAGCCGCTGTTCGGCACCAACCCGATCAGCGTGGCCGCGGGCACGGGGGACGACGGGCTCGCCCTCGACATGGCCACCAGCCAGGTGTGTTTCGGTGAGGTGAAGCACCGCCGGGCCGAGGGACGACCGCTGAACAGCGGCTGGGCCACCGATCGCGACGGGCGGCCCACCGCGGAGCCCGACGAGGCGTACGCCCTGTCGCCACTCGGCGGATACAAGGGACAGGGCCTGGCAATGGCGGTCACTCTGCTGGGGGCCGTGTTGACCGGGTCGCCGCCCGACTGGCAGCTCGAGCAAGTCGGTGAGGGAACCCCCGGTCGAAGCCGAGGGGTCGGACACTTCGTCCTCGCCCTGGACCCCGGAGCGTTCAGTGGGCATGCGCAATTCACGGCCGGGCTGGCGGATCTCCTCGGCACCGTCCGCGGGGCGACGCCCGCCGCGGGGACTCCGGTGGTGGCCCCGGGCGATCCGCAACGCGCCCACGAGCGCGAACGACGGGCGCGGGGGATACCGCTCGACGCCCGGACGGCGGAGGTCTTCGCCACGTTGGAAACAACTTTCGATGGATTTGCCGTGACGAGGAAGGAAGCTTCTCGATGATTCTCGTACTGATCAGCCCGCGTGCCGCCGGGTTGCCCTTCGCCCAGTGGCTGCCGGAGAAGCGCGGACGGCTGGTGGCGGTCTGCGCCGAGGGAACGGATCCGGGTGAGGGATTCGCCGAGATCGTCACGGTCACCGACTATCACGACGACGACGCGGTGCTGGGCGCCGCTCGGGAACTCGCCGGACGGCACCGGCCGAAAGCGGTCGTCGCCCTGGCCGAGGTCGATGTGGAACGGGCTGCCACAGTGCGCGGCGAACTCGGCCTCCCGGGCCTTGACACCGTTACGGCAGGCGGCTACCGCGACAAGATTCTGATGAAGGAATTGGCGCAGGCCGCAGGGCTTCTCGTTCCGGCTTTCGCGCCGGTGCGCCACCCGGCGGACATCGTCGACTTCATGGCCGCGAACCCGGGCCGAGTCGTCGTCAAACCGCGCAGTGGTTCCGGCTCCACCGGCGTGTACGTGCTCGATTCGCCGGCGCAGGCAGCCGGACTCGCCGACATCGTCACGGCGACACCGTACGAAGTCGAGGAATTCGTCGACGGCGCGGTGCACCATGTGGACGCGTTCCGCGTCGCCGGAGACCCGGTGGCCGCCATCGCGTCCCGCTACACCGGCCAGGGGTGCCTCGAGCACTGGACCGACGCCCCGTTCGGCTCCCGCTCGGTCGACACCACCGACCCGGTGTGCGCACGACTGGTGGACGAGACCTGGCGGCTCGTCGATGCACTGGGCTCGCCGCCCACCGTCTGCGTGCACGCCGAGTTCTTCGTCACCGCCGGCGGCGACATCGTGCTCTGTGAAGTGGCGGCACGGATCGGCGGCGGACCGATACCGACGATGCTTCGCCATGTCCTGGGCATCGACCCCCGGCATCTCTGGGCGCGGGTGGAATGCGGGCTGCCGACCGACCTGGACGCGGTCCGGGACCGGGTGGCGGCCGCCCCGCACGCAGCGTTCTACGGCGTGCCGCCGCGCCGGGGCCGGGTGCTGCGACTGCCGGACGCACCGCCGGGCGTGCACGACTTCACGCTGAACACCCACGTCGGGGACGACTGGACCCCTGCCCGGTACAACGAGCGCAAGTCGGCGGACTTCCTCGCCTACTGGGTGGTGACCGACCCCGATTTCACGGCGCTGGGAAACCGGCTGATCGCCACCGCCGAACAGGTGAGCGCCGGATTCGCATGGGACCGTGCCGAAAGCGAGGACGCAGCATGACCGCCACCGATGTCGACGGGATCACCGGCCACGTCCTGCCCCGCGGCGCCCGCCCCACCGCCGCCGACTTCGCGGGCATCGCCGACCCGGACATCATCTGGGAGGACGCGCGGTGGTGGCGGTTCACCGAACGCACCGACCTGCACGAGGTGCGTTACCTCGAGGTGCGCGCGGACGGCCGCACCGTCGCGGTCGCGCCGCTGCTGTTCACGGCGCGGCCCGGGGGCCTGCTCTTCTACGACCCGCCCCGGCTGGCGGGAACCGCAGGCCCGATGGCCGAACCGGAGTTGCTCGATCACCCCGATCGGCTGCGCTGGGCCGAGCTCACCGAGGCGCTGCCCGATGCCCGCGAGGATCAGTACCCGTCGGTGGCGCTCGCCACGTTCGGAAACCACCACGGTGTCGCGCACGAGCCCGGCCGTTCGCACGATCAGCGCCGCGCGGTCATGGCGGCCCTGCCCGAACTGCTCCATCAGGCCGGTGACGAACTCGGCTGCCGCAGTGAAGCATTGCTGTACGTCGGAGAGGCGGAGGCCGAGGACGTCGACGGTTCCGCGACCCGCGCCGGGTACACGGCGGCCCTGCTGGGCGCCGAGGGTGTGCAGGACCTGAGCGGACACAGCTGGGCGGAGTACGTCGCGAGCCTGAGCAAGCGCCGGCGCGTCCGGCTCCGCAAGGAGGTCGCGGACTACACCGCCGCCGGCCTGCGCACAGTGGCCCGCTGGGGTCCCGCGGCGATCGACGACGAGGTCGTCGCCCTCCAGGTCGCGCACCGGGCCAAGTACGGGCTGCCCGGCGGCGAGGACCGGGTCCGACGCGATTTCGACTCCGTCCGTGAGGAATTGGGCGATTCCTGTGTGGTGCTCGGTGCCGAACTCGACGGTCAGCTCGTGGGTTTCGTGCTCTACCTCCGCACCCCCGACACGTTGTTCGCCAGGACCGCCGGATTCGCCCCGGGGATTCGTGGCTGCTACCTGACGCTGACCTACCACGAGACGGCGCGGTGGGCGGTGGAGCACGGCATCCGTCGCGTCCACTACGGCCTCGCCGCCTACGAGGCCAAGATCGCCCGCGGATGCCGACTGCGACCCCGCTGGGGCTGGTTCGCCTTCCGCGGCGAAGGCGCCGACAAGTATCGCGAGGCTCTGACGCTGCAGTCGCGCAGCATCGAGCGGCGGCTGAACCTGGTCGGTGCACCGGCAGCCCCTGTCCCGTCCCGGCGGCCCGCCGCCACCGAACCGAAAGCAGAACAATGGAACTGATCCCGACCAGCACCGTCTGGATGGACGGTGAATTCGTCGCCTGGGACCAGGCACAGGTCCACGTGCTGACGCCGAGTCTGCACTACGGATGGGGTGTCTACGAGGGCATCCGGGCCTACGCGACAGACCGCGGTCCGGCCGTGTTCCGGCTGCGCGACCACCTGCGACGGCTGCACGACTCGGCACGGGTGTACCTGATGGACCCCGGGTGGTCGGTGGACGAGCTCACCGAGATCTCGCTCGAACTGCTCCGCCGCACCGGCCTGGACTCCGGCTATCTGCGACCGATCGTCTACCTCGGCTACGGCTCGATGGGGGTCGCGCCCGCACTGGACACCGCCCGGGTGGCGATCGCGGCGTGGCCGTGGGGTTCGTACCTCGGTGAAACCGCGGACCAGGAGGGCTGCCGACTCCTCGTCAGCAGCTGGCAACGCAACGGGGTCCACTCGGTCCCTCCGCTCGCCAAAGCGACCGGAGCCTATGTCAATTCGGCTCTGGCGAAGGTCGGCGCGCTGCGCGCCGGATACGACGACGCACTGATGCTCACCTCCACCGGGCACGTGGCCGAAGCGTCCGCCGCGAACATCTTCGCCGTCCGCGACGGTGAACTGATCACCCCTCCGGTCGGCGACAACATCCTGCCCGGTCTCACCCGCGACACCGTGATCACGCTCGCCCGCGACCTGGGGATCACGGTGAGGGAGCAGAGTCTGACCCGCAGCGAGCTCTACGTCGCCGACGAGGCGTTTCTCACCGGCACGGCCGCCGAGGTGGTCCCGGTGGCGTCGGTCGACGACCGCCCGGTGGCGGCGGGCGGGTGCGGCCCGATCACCAAGCAACTGCGCGACGTCTTCCACGACGTGGTCCGCGGGCGTGAGCCCACCTACCGTCACTGGCTGGAGTTCGCATGAGCACACGTTCACTGCCCTCGGCCGTACCCGATCGGGTCGCGGCGATCTGGGACGCCGAAGGCCTCGGAATCCTGGAGGGTGCCGTCACCGGATTCGCGAGCGCGGCAGACCTGCTCGACGGCAGCGCGTGGGCGAATGCGCGTCGCGAGGAGATCGCCGACCGGGTGGTCGACGTGATGGCCGTCCGGGCCTGGCACGCCCTTCCTCAGCTGTCGCACGGTCGCGCCCGGAGGGTGTCCCGGCGCTGCATCGCCTACTCGCTTGCAGCGGACACCGTCCGCGCCGACGGGAGCGGCACCGCCCGGTCGGACTGCTGGACCCTGACCACCCATGCGTTGGAACTGCTGACGATTCGCGAACACTTCGACGCGGCGGCCCACCGGCCCAGAGAGCTTCTCGGAGTCGCTCCCCGGGGAAGGTTGCTCGCTGCCTGGCAGATGGTGGACGACGCGCTCGGAGCCCTCGGCACCACCCGCCACGAATGGGTGGGTGCAGACCCCGCGACCGTCGCCGCCGCCGGGTGGGTGCTGGTCGACCGGATGAGCCGACTCCTTCTCGCGGCGGCGCTGGTCGCGCAGTCCGCGGCAGCCGAGTCGGCTCAGGATGCCGAACTACTCGTCAACGCGGCCCGTCGGTACGCGTGGAACCACCTGCGGCGTCCGGCGCCCGAGGCGGCGACACCCACCCATGTGCAGCGGTCGGCCGATCTCGTGCACGCCTTCCTGACGCCGGGGAGCATCCCGTGACCGCCCGCCTGCGGCGGCTGGGTGATGCGGTGCTTCCCGACAGCCCGGCCGGTCGCACGCTCGCCGTCGGCGCCGGCGTCGACTCGCTGGGTACCGGGATGTTCTTCGCGTCGTTCGCCCTGTACTTCATCGGCGTGGTCGGTCTCACCGCGAACCAGATCGCCCTGGCCACAACGACAGCGGGTGCGCTCGCCCTTCTCGCCCCGGTGCCCCTGGGCAGGGTGGCCGACCGGGTGGGGCCCGGCCGGTTCTACGTGGCCCTCCTGCTGTTGCGCGGCATCGGCTACGGATGCTTCGCGCTCGTATCCGATTTCACCGCCTACCTCGTGCTCACCGTGCTGCTCACCGCGGCCGACCGGGCGAGCAGCCCGATCCAGCAGGCCGTCGTGACGGCGGTGATCGGCGGCCACGACCGGACCCGGACCATGGCGACCATCCGCGCCATCCGGAACGTGGGTCTCACCGCGGGGTTCCTGCTGGCGGGCGTCGTCTTCGCGACCGGCACCTCCGCCGCGTTCACGGCGCTGTTCCTGGGCAACGGAATCTCCTTCGTGGTCATCGCGTTCGCAGTCCGGCTCGTACTCCGGAGGACGGGAACGGTCGTGCAACGCACGCCTCTCCCCGCTGGTCCCAGGCCGGCCGAAACCGCGGTGCGCTCGCCGTTCCGCGACCGGTGGTTCATGGTCTTCACGGTCGGCAACGGTGTCCTGTCGCTGTACGACACCGTGCTGATCGTTCTGCTCCCGATCTGGGTCATCGAGTACACGTCGGTGCCGCTCGCGTGGGTGCCGGTGCTCATGGCGGTCAACACCGTGCTGACGGTGGTCCTGCAGGTCTACGTCGCCCGGTTCGCCGAGGGCACGTCCGCGGCGGCGCGACTCCTGACGTGGACCGGGGCGCTGATGGCCTTCTGCTGCGGTGCACTCGCCGTCGGCCAGATGGCCGACACCGGTCCGGCGATCGCCGCTGTTGTCGTTGCGGTGGTGGCACTGTCGATCGCCGAGAACATCCACTCCGTGGCCGCCTGGGAACTGTCGGCCGTACTGTCCCCGCAGCCGGCTGTGGCCCGCTATCTGGGCGCGTTCAGCCTCGGGATGACGGGCCAGAAGGTGCTCGGCCCCACCATTCTGGTCGTCGTCCTGTTGCCGACCGGTCTCCTGGCGTGGCCCGTCCTGGCCGGGACGTTCGGGGCCGCGGCACTGGTCTCCCGGACGGCGGCGCATCGCAGTCTCGCGGAACGCGCACGGACGAAGGAACACCCGGCCGGCGACCTTCCTGCACTGTCTCCCTTCTCGATACTCGAGGTGAAGAAATGACCGAACACGTCCTCGTCGTCGGCAGCGGCCGCGACCTCCCGGGCCGGGTCCGTGACGCCCTTCCCGGCACACAGACCTCGGTGATATGCCGACTGGAATTCGTCGCCAAGCTTCGCCGTCTGACCGAGCACTCGCGGGTCATCGCCGTGCGGCACGACGCGCCGGACGAGGAGTGGATCGCGTTGGCCGCGGCCGCGCATGCACAGCATCCGTTCACCCGGATCGCCACGTTCGGCGAACGCGACCAGGACCGCTGCGCCGCGATCGGGGAGGCCCTCGGCCTTTCCACCCACTCGCGCCGCACGGTGACGTCGGTCCACGACAAGAACGCCATGCGGGCCGAGCTTCGCGAATCGGGCGTCGACGCCACCGCCTCCGCCGTCGTCGCCGACGTGGATGCGTTGCGTGCCTTCGCGTTCGAACACGGCTTTCCCTGCGTGGTGAAACCGGTGTGTGGCGCGGGCAGTGCCGGGGTGGCCGTGGTTCGGGAGGAGAGCGCACTGGCCGCGGCGTTTGCACGCGCCGGGGGCGACTTCGACGGCCTGACCACCAGCGGGGTGCTCGTCGAGCAGTTCCACGAGGGCCCGCAATTCAGCGTGGAGGCCTTCTCGGAATGCGGCGAACACCAGATCGTCGCCGTCACCCGCAAGTTCTCCGACCCGGCGAACTTCGTCGAACTCGGGCACGTCGCGCCGGCAGCCCTCTCGGCGGAGCACGAAGAACGGATCCACACGTACGTGACGAGTGTGCTCGACGCCGTCGGTGTGGAGTTCGGGGCAACCCACACCGAGATCGTGCTCACCCCGACCGGTCCCCGGGCGATCGAAACCCATGTGCGGATGGGCGGCGACGAGATTCCGTCCCTGGCCCTCGACGCCACCGGCGTGGACCTCGCCGAATGCGTCGTGCGGCAGACCGTCGGGGAGAAGGTTCTACCCGGGATCCGGGCCGTCCTCGCCGAGGAGCGGCCGGCCCGCTGTTCCGCGATCTGGTTCGCCGCCGCACCGGTCGCGGGTGTCCTCACCGACGTCAGCGGCATCGACGACGCCCGGAAGGTCGACGGCGTGACCGACGTGCAACTCCTGGTCCGCCCGGGGGGCGCGGTCACCGTCCTGGAATCGTCCGATTCACGTGTCGCGTACGCACGCGCGGTCGGGGACACCGCCGAACAGGCGCTCGACGCCGCCCGGGAGGCCATGGCACGCCTCGAATTTCAGGTGCGCGTGGCCGCCGCGAACACGGTGACGGTCTGATCCCGCAGATGTTTTCTCGAGTTCACAGTCCGACAGCGGTTTCGAGGAGATCGAGTTCGGCGTCGAGCTGATCGAGCATGGGGTGCAGGTCCGGGACGGTGCGGCGGCAGCCGGTGAGGCCGAAGACGATCTGGTCGTCGCTGCTGGTGCAGGTGATGTTGAGTGCCTGCCCGGTGGTGGGGATGGACAGCGGGTAGAGGGATTCGAGTCGGGCCCCGTTCCAGTACAACGGAGTTCGGGGGCCGGCGACGTTGGAGATGACGACGTTGAACGGTGGCCGCAGCGGACCCCGGCGGCCGAGGAACATCTCGACTCCGAGCGGGGCGGCGCCGAGTGCGCTCATCGCGAGCACCTGGGCCGGACTCATCGCCTGAAGCGCCGCCTTGCCCTCGTTCATGCAGTTGCGCACGGTCTCGAGGCGGTGCGCGGGGTCGGAGAGGTGGGTGGCCAGGTTGCACATGAGCACTCCCACCCGATTGCCTCCGGCCCCGGTATTCGGCGCGCGGAGGGAGACGGGGACCATCGCGATCAGGGGATTGTCCGGCAACGCGTCGCGGGTGTGCAGGTAGGCCCGGAGGGTGCCCGCGCACATCGTCAGCACGATGTCGTTGATGGTGGCGTCGGCGTGCTTGGCCAGCAGACGGATCCGTTCGAGGGGGAAGGACCGGGCGGCGACATGCCGGGCTCCGCTGATCGGCACGTTGAACAGGGTGTGCGGTGCGGTCAGCGACACCGCACCCCCCTTGCCGTGCAGGGCGCGATCCACGGTACCGACCGCTGCGGGCAGGAGTCCGGCCACCTCGCCGACCGCCGCGCGGGCGGCGTCCCACGCCATCGCGGGCAGTGCCGAGCCGAGCCCTCCCGAAACCACGACCGCGTCCGGCACGGCCGTCAGCGGGTTGCGGGGTTGCCAGGGCGTGGGCATGTTCCGACGATGCGGGTCCTCGCTCATGCTGTCGCGGAGCAGCCTCATCGCGGATGCACCGTCGGCGAGGGCGTGGTGGATCTTGGTGTAGATCGCGTAGCGGCCGTCGGCGAGGCCCTCGATCAGGTGCATCTCCCACAGGGGGCGGCTGCGGTCGAGCAGGGTGCCGTGCAGCCTCGACACCAGAGTCATCAGTTCGGCCATTCCGCCCGGCTGGGGCAGGGCGTCCCGGCGCACGTGGTGCTCCAGATCGACCTCGTGGTGCGGGAGGGTGTCCCAGCCCCACTGGCCGAGCGACGTCACCGAACGGCGGGCCCGCTTGCGGAACGGCGCCGCCACCTGGTCACCGATCAGCGCGGCATCGAACATCGCACGCACGTCGGCCGCGGACGCCCCCTCGGGTGGCGTGAACACTGCCAGGCCGCCGACGTGCATCGGATGCTCGCGGGACTCGCCGAGCAGAAACAGTGAATCGGTCGGTGCCATCGGCAACAGCATGTGGTGTCCTTACCGTTCCCGAATCCGGATCCACCTGCGCGGATCCGTTCCCCCCGGAACTGTTGTTCATGTCTGTGTAGTGGTGTCGCAAAGTAACGTTTAGATGTGGTTCATGTCACAAACCGGTCTCGCTGTTTGTAGTTCTACAGCACAACCACGCTTTCCGCCACATGCACGAACGTCCAACAGGACGATTGGGTACCCCGGGGTTGCCGGCCGTCAGAGTTCGATGTACAGGAAGTTGTCGGCCCAATTCGTTTCGCCGCTCGTCGTCGCGAAGTAGAAGATGCGCTCCGAGAATCCGCAATCGAAGTATTCGGCGATCTTCGATTCGCCGGGGGCGAGCGTGCCGAGGTTCCTGCTCTCGTAAACGAGCGGAGTGTGGACCGTGACTCCGGTGGCGGTCCCGTCGCCCTCATTCGTGACACGCACGGCGCACGCGTTGACACCCTCGGCGTTCGCCTGCGTGATCACGAGGTCGGGTCCGTCGCCGAGAGAGCCGAACGGAGCGGCGGACGCCGTTGCCGCCCCGGCAGTCATCAGTCCCGCGATCATGGCTCCCGCCACTGCCGTACGTCGAAAATTGCGCATGGTTGTGTCCTTTCCTCGGTTGTCCGGATTGCCCCGATCGGTACGCTACAGCCGCCCACCCGCACGAGGCGTGCACCGGGTGCGCTCACATCGTCGGGGCGGCGTCCCTCGAAGGTGGCGGGGCGCCGTCACGGATGCGGGCGAGTTCGGACCGGGCAAACGCGACACGGTCGGTGTCCGCGCCGCGGGCGGCGGCAAGTTCGTCGGCAAGTTCGTCGGCAGCGTCGAGGACATGTACGGCGCGGGTCCGCTCCTGTCGTCCGACTCCGGCCTTGCGGAACGCCTTTCGCGCCTTGCGGTCGCCGCACATCGCCTCGAGTTCGGTGGCGGTCAGCACGCCCCGGGCGACCTCGGGCGCCATGATCGCGCGCAAGAACTGTCGTTCTGCCGGGACCGTCATCGCGAAGACTTTGATCGCGACTACCAGGGCGATGACGATGACCGCGAACATCAGCACGAAGAGCAGCGCCGTGTGCCCCCGCACGAGAGCACCCATGGAGTCCCACACCCCGTGCAACAGCATCGCCGTCGCCATCAGTGCGAGTCCCCGCCCGGCCTTGCGGGGTTCGGCCGGCCGGCCGAGGAGGTAGACGAGCCCGGCGCAGAAGACGGCGCTGTAGAGAATGTGTGCGCTGACTCCGGTGGCCATCCGCATCCACACCGTCGACATCGCCGACTCGACCTGACTGGCGCCGAACTGCGAGCCCGCGGATCCCAGCGCATACGCGACGTCTTCGACGATTTGGAATCCCAGGCCGATGAACGCGCCCAGGATGAACCCGTCGAAGGCGGTACGGACCAGGCGAGGAGCCAACGAGATCAGCAGGAGCAGCCCGACGCCTTTGGCGATCTCCTCGTCGAACGGCGCCGCCAGTCCCGCGCCCCAGTCCAGTGCCCAGGACTGGCCGAATGCCTTGGCGTACAGAGCGCGAACCGCATCGTTGGCGTGCGCCGCCATGGTCCAGGTGGCGGCGAGGCCACCCCACAGGAACGCCACGACGACCAGCGCGGCGGGCTGCCGGGCGTAGCGGTCGATGTGGTGGGTGAACCACCAGAAGATCGCACCGTAGACGGCGAACAGAACCAACGCCACCACGATCGCCTGCCGGTACGCGGCGTACTGACCGGCCAGCATCGAGGCGAAGGAGAACAGGCCCGTGACGACGAGCATCAGATACGCCCAGAAAGCGAGGTTGCGGGGCTGGAAGAAAGTGAACGACCTTCCCCACCCGGAGTTGTCGATCGCTGCGACCCGGTCGGCGTCGAGATCGTCGAGTTGCGGTGTGGTCACGAGCCCTCCCCGGTGCGGTGGCCGATGCTGGTGATCATGCGGGCAATGGTGACGGTGCTGTCGCCGGAGACCTCGGCGGGGCCGGTGGCCACCACTTCGACACCACGGCCGTCGAGGACGAAGGCCGCGATCACGCCGTCGGAGTGGGTGCCGGAGTACCCGGCGATCACTCCCCGGTCACCGGTGTCGGTGACGATCGTTTCGGGGCTGCCGGTGACGTGCAATCCCTGCGCGCCGTGCAGGGCGTCGGTGGTGTCGGCGATCTGGGCGAGCAAGGCTTCGGCGTTGCCGTCGAACTCGCCGGTGTGGACGGTGAACGCCACGTCGCAGTCGACGACGGTGGCGGTGTCGGGGTATTCGCCCGAGACCGGTCTGTCGCCGACCCGCACTCCCGATGTGATGCCCCACCCGGTGGCCGGGGTGAAGGTGACATCGCCCTTGACCTCGAGCACGTCGCCGGCGGCGACCGTGTCGTCGTAGGGCACCGCGCGATCGATCGCCGGCAGAATCAGTGCCATCACCGACGCGACGGCGATGACGATCAGCGCTGGGGCGATCGTCGCGCGGTCCAGGCCGAACCATCTCCGATCGACCGGAACCCAACGGTCGTCAGGCTCGAACGGGCGTGGGGGAGCATCGCGTGGGTCGTCGATCTTTGTTCCAGTTGTCACGGTCACCATCCCTCGATGGACATTTGTTCAGAAAATACGGGCTCGATTCCGGATCCGCGATTCAGACACCGGCCGGTTCGCGAACTCGATACACGTTGATCTCCGTGTCGCTGGGAAGTCGATCACCCCTCCACTGACCGACTTGCCGAGCGTGCGAAGAGACATGGTGCTCCGGATCTGCGGACGTCTCATGGTTTGATCGAGTTATGACCGAGGAGAACGGAATTCCCACCGTCGTGACCGCCGGCCGCATTATCGCAGCCCCGGCACGGACGGTCTTCGAACTGATTGCCGACCCGGCGCAACAGCCGCGTTGGGACGGCAACGACAACCTGGCCGAGGCCGCCGCCGGGCAGCGGGTGCGCGCCGTCGGTGACGTGTTCACCATGACGCTCACCAACGGCGGCATCCGCGACAACCACGTGGTGGAATTCGAGGAGGGGCGCCTGATCGCCTGGCTGCCCTCGGTGCAAGGCGATCAGCCGCCGGGTCATCTGTGGCGCTGGGAACTCGACCGAGTCGACGAGGCGAGCGTCCGCGTCACGCATACCTACGATTGGTCGCGATTGACCGACGAGAAGCGCCTCGAGCGCGCCCGGGCCACCACGTCGGACAGCCTTCTGGCCTCCGTCGACAGGCTTGCCGAACTCGCCGAGGCGAACGACCGACGGCCTCCCGCCTGACCTGTAGCCGGGTGACGTCCGACGTCACCGACCGGGCACGACGGAAATCGTCCCCTGGCAGACGGCGTTCTGAGAATTGACGAACCACCATCCCGCGCCGGTCTGGACGGTCACGGTGAACGACACCGTCCCGGTTCCCGTCCAGGTTCGGTTGATCGGGATGCCGGGCTTCTGCTGCCAGGCTGCCTCATCGCTTTCGCTGTGTCCGGTCGCGCCGGTTGTCGTGTTGTGCCAGTCGACCGACACCCGCGTGCCGTACCAGTTGACGCCGATGCTCGGGATGAGACCGCCGGGCGGCGTCGGCAGTTCGTTGCCGCCGCTCAGCAGAATCGCCGGCTCCAGTGCGGACCCACCCGGTCGCAGCGACTCCCCGGACGCGGCGTTGATGGTCCACGTGAACGGCGGTGCCCAGACGAGGGGATTCGCGCTCGAGCACGTCATTGTCGTCGATGTCGGTGGCGCGGGCTGAGCACTCGCGACAGCGCCTCCTCCGGTCGCCACCGCGGTTCCCAGTCCGACAGCAGTGAGTGCCGCAGCACAGACCCGTCGTCCCAGTTGCTTGTTCATGAGCGCTCCATTCCTTCGTTACCGCGAGAATTGAGACGTCCGTCGCCCCCCATTCCATTTCGGCAGCGGGACAGGATCTGTTACAGATCGCGCGAACTGGACCGCCACTCACGCAGCTGTATTCGGCAACCAGCGCTGCCCGGAGGGACCTCGAACGGCGGGCTCGTAGTTGCCTGTTGCCGGTACTCGTCGATTTCACCGCGGCGTATGGATGGCTCGCACACTGACATCTTTCCTTTCGACAGCAGTGGCGGGGGAGTAGGCGGCGGGCTGTTCCTTCTCGTCTACACCGCCATCCCCGGCAGCGAAAGCCACGAAAAACTAGAGCTTCTCTCCGTCATCGGACCCCGACACGTCGTCCCGCAGACGCCCCCGAACGCGTGACCAACCTGACGATCACCGTCGTCCGAGCCCGATTCAAGGGGTGGAACTGCCCGCCAACTCGCCGGCAGTAACGGCCCACGGCGGCTCTCGATGTACATGGCAGTTGCCCGATGCAGAGCGCGGGGTGTCAGGAGGTCGGCAGTGGAGATCTGGTGTCGAAGACGGCGTGCACCTCTCGCACAAGTAATTGTTCTGGCGGTGTTGATCTTCGGGCTTGTTGCGTTCAACGCGTCTGCAGCATCTGCGGCGCCAACCGACACGACGGACGAGACCACAGTGCCGTTCCAGGTGTCGTCGCCCTATCTGTCTCGGTGTGGCGGGCTCGCCACGTGCATGCTCCCGTGGGTGGTCGCGATGACTCCCACAGCGACTTCGGGCGGGGAATCCGGAATGGTCGTATTCGAAGCGCGAGAACCGCTTCCCACGGGCGCGTACTGCGAGAGCGCATGGGTTCATTGGCTCAACCTCGAGACCGGCGCTCGCGGGTCCGTCCTACTGGAACCGGTCGCCCTCTATTCGTGCGAACGTCGATCGGCCGCGGTACGAACGGGAGACGGTCAGGTTGTAGCGGTGGCAACGCTGAACTCTCCATGGCCCGTTCTCCATCCGGCCGGTGGGACGTTCGTCGTCCCCTGACGCGCGCGGCGGAGGCCCTCGAGCAGGCAGTGATTCAGCCAAGGCAGCGATCGCGTCCCAACGTGAACGGAGTGCAAGTGAAAAGGTGTATCGCAGTGGCGATCCTATCCCTGATCCCGCTGGGCATCTGTGTGCCGGCGGCATTCGCCGACCCCGTCGATCCCGACCCGTTCGGTTACAAGGACCGGACATCCGACTTCGTCATGCCTCTGGATCCCGGGGTGTTCGGAGTGAACGCAGGCAAACCGATCATCCTGAGTCCGTACGGGACGAGCCGAACCATCGAGTGTGCGTCCTTTCACGGGCAGAGTTGGTGTCGCCAGTTCGATCACGTCGGGAATGAACACGAGCTGTACCAGGTGAAGATTCCGACGGGCCCGACCGAGTGGGATTACCGCGGTGTCTGGATCTACAACCCGTTCTGACACCGACCCCGGTGAGCCTGCGGAACGGCCGAACGTAGCGAAGTGAGTGTCCACGGCGTCCGGATCGGCGAGAATTGGTGCCGTGCGAGTTCCGGTCGGTCAGCTCCCGAGCCGGCCACACGATGAGGCATTGTCCCGCGCAACAGGGGGTATCGAGCATGGTGCAACCAGCGAGGCGATTCCGCGTGCGAAGGATCGGCAGTAGCACCCCTCTCGCCATCCTCGCGATCATCCTGGCAGGCGTCCTGTTCGCGACTGGGTGTGGGCAGCAGGACACGCAGTCTGATGCCGAATCGCAGCCGGAGGCGACGACATCCGAGGCGATCCTGTTGCCTCAGGAGGCTCTGGTGGGATTGGACGTCGTACAGACGTACTTCCCGGAGATAGAACAGCAGACGGCGACGAGCGAGAACTCCACTGCGTCCGGCACCCCCGACGCGACGAGAATGGTGATCTACGAAGGGGGCGACGGCAGAAGGATAACCGTCTCCGTCGATCGATATCCCAGCCCCGACGCAGCCGCGACCGCATTCGAGCAAGCGATCGACAAGAGTGAAGTCGTCCCGGGATTCGCGGCGCTACCGGCGCCGGCCGATGTCGGCGACAAGGCATTCGCCGGTTCCGTGACGCAGGGAGACGACACGCATGTCGGGTACGGCGCGCTCGCCGGCGAGTACATCATCGGGGTGACTTCGGCCGGCTATCCGGCTACCACCGAGAATGTCGAGAAACTGGCCGGCCTCACGCGCGACGCGGTCGAGAAGGCAACGGCATAGCCACGGCGACCCCCGCGGCGCCAACACCGCGTCAGGATCGCGGCCCACGGAGTCATGGTGCCGTCAAGAACGGCCGCGGCCTCGCGTGTCGGGGGTAGATCTGGAACTGAATCCCCGAGGAGGTTCCGATGACGCTTCATCTTCCCCACCGGTTCGTGCACGAGCAGCCACGGCAGAACACGGTGCTCGACCTCTCGGCACTCGGCACGGACAACTCGAGCATCGAGGACGCGCTGCGTGCGGTGATGGAGCAGCCGCAACTGCGGCTGATCGGTTTCCGCTGCGCTGCCGGTTCCGGGGCCATCGACGACGCGATCGGGATGATGGAACAGGTCCGGCGCGACTACGGGGTGATCCTGACGGAACTGGTCCTGCAGGACGACGACCGGGTGGATCTGAGGGCGGTCGTCGACGAGGCGCTGGACGAGGCCTGTGCCCGCAACCGGTATCCCCGCCCGAGCGTCGCGTTCACCGGGCACCCGGCCGAGCCGGGTCTTCCCGCCTTGACGAAATCTTGACGCCCTCACCCCTTGCGCCGGGTTGAACGCACGTTTAGCGTATTAAACATGCGTTCAACCAGTGCCGGTTCCGAGATTCCGCAACCCGATATGACCACGCGTGCCCGAGTGCGTGACGCGGCCATCACGGTGTTCGGCAATCACGGCTTCAGTACCGGAGTGCGGGCGATCGCCACCGCAGCCGGAGTGTCACCTGGTCTGGTGATTCACCATTTCGGTTCGAAGGACGGCCTGCGCGCCGAATGCGACGAGCACGTCCTGCGGATCATCCGGGAGCAGAAGGCGGAGGCGATTTCGACCCCCGGGCCGGCGGGTGCAATGCGCGCCCTCGCCGAGATCGAGCAGTACGCCCCGCTCGTCGCCTACATCGTGCGGAGTTTTCAGGCAGGGGGAGGTCTCGGCGAATCCCTCTTCGAGCACATGGTGGAAGACACCGAGCAGTATCTCGCGTTGGGCGTGGCGGCCGGAAGCGTCCGGCCCAGCCGCAACCCGAAGGCGCGGGCGCGCTACCTCACCCTCTACAACGTGGGCGCCATGCTGCTCTACCTGCAGATGCGCGCCGACAAGGAAACTCCGCTCGATTACGCCACGGCCATCCGCGACCTCGCCACCGACGTCACGCTGCCCGCCCTCGAGATGTACACCGAGGGGCTGCTGCCGGATTCGTCGACGCTCGAGGCATATCTGGCCACCGAAGACGGCGCCGCGCAGGCGGGCGCGGCTCCCGCAGAACATACCGACTCCCCGAACTAGGAGCAGCAGCTATGAGTGCGATCATCGAAGTGCGCAACCTGGTGAAGACGTTCGGACGAACCCGGGCGTTGGACGGACTCGACCTCGAGGTCGGCGAAGGGGAGGTGCACGGGTTCCTCGGGCCGAACGGCGCCGGTAAATCCACCACCATCCGCGTCCTCCTCGGCAGCCTGCACTCCGACAGCGGTGAGGCCACCGTGTTCGGTCGCGATCCGTGGCGCGACGCCGTCGCCCTGCACCTCGACATGGCGTACGTCCCCGGGGACGTGACCCTGTGGCCGTCGTTGTCCGGCGGCGAGACCATCGACCTCCTCGCGCGGATGCGCGGCGGACTGGACGAGACCCGCAAGCAGGATCTGATCGAACGCTTCGACCTCGACCCGCGGAAGAAGGGGCGGGCGTATTCGAAGGGCAATCGTCAGAAGGTGGCATTGGTGTCGGCGTTCTCGTCCGATGCGCGCCTGCTGCTGCTCGACGAACCGACGTCGGGTCTGGATCCGTTGATGGAACAGGTTTTCCGTGAGTGTGTCGCCGAGGCCCGCGACCGCGGTGTGACGGTGCTGCTGTCCAGTCACATCCTGTCCGAGGTGGAGGCGCTGTGCGAGCGGGTCACCATCATCCGGGCGGGTCGGACGGTCGAATCCGGGACACTGGCGTCGATGCGGCATCTCAGCCGTACGTCGATCACCGCCGAACTTCTCGGTGACCCCGGCGATCTGAGCCGCATCGACGGCGTGGCGGACATCGAGTTCGACGGGTCGACGCTGCACTGCCAGGTCGACAGCGAACATCTCGGCGAACTCATCCGGGTGCTCGGCGACACCGGGGTACGCAGCCTCGTCAGTCAGCCGCCGACCCTCGAAGAACTCTTCCTGCGGCACTACGAGATCGACGACGGTACGACGTCGTCCGACACGGTGGAGAAGGTGCGGGCATGAGTACCGCAACGGTGTCCCGGTACCGGCCGGTGGAGCCGGCGCCGGTGTCTTCCTCGGATTTCAAGGGGACACTGCACTTTCTGCGGTTGTTCCTGCGCCGGGATCGGATCGCGCTGCCGCTGTGGATCCTGATCTTCGCGTTCGCACCCGCGCTGTACGTCGCGAGCATCGCCGACATCTACACCTCCGACGCTCAGCTGGCGGAGTTCGCGGCCACCACGGCGGCCAGCCCCGCGCAGATCGCCATGTACGGGCCGATCTTCAACTCCAGCCTCGGCTCGGTGGGGGTCTGGAAGGCTGGTATCTACTACACGCTGATCGGGCTGGTGGTGATCCTGACGGTCATCCGGCACACCCGCGCGGAGGAGGAGACCGGCCGTGCGGAGCTTCTCGACTCCACCTCCGTCGGACGGTACTCGGGCCTGACCGCGGCGCTGCTCCTCGCCGGCGGCGCGTCCGTCGTCACCGGGATCCTGTGTGCGGCAGCGTTGCTCGCCCGCGACCTTCCGGCGGGCGGTTCGGTCGCCTTCGGAACGTCACTGGCCTGCTCCGGTCTGGTGTTCACTGCGGTCGCCGCCGTTGCGGCGCAGGTGAGCACCGGCGCCCGCGTCGCACGCGGCGTCGCGTTGACGGTGCTCGGGGTCGCGTTCGCGCTGCGCGCGGTCGGTGACGCCGGGTCCGGCACCCTGTCGTGGTTGTCACCGCTCGGCTGGGATCTGCAGATCCGTCCGTATGCCGACGAACGCTGGTGGGTCGTCGTCCCCAGTCTCGTCATGGCAGTCGTACTCACCTGGGCGGCATACGCTCTCCTGCGTCGACGTGATGTCGGCGCCGGTCTGATCGCCGAACGCCCCGGCCCCACGGACGCGTCGCCGGCGCTCGCCGGAACTCTGGGACTGGCGTGGCGGATGCACCGCGGGACGCTCGCGGCCTGGACCGCCGGGCTCGGACTGTACGGCCTGCTGATCGGCAGCGCCGCGAAGGGGATCGGTGGCCAGGTCGGCGACAGCCAGACGATCCGGGACATCATCACCCGGATGGGCGGTTCGCAGTCGCTGGAGGAATCGTTCATCGGCTACGCGTTCACGATGCTCGCGGTCGCCGCCGCGGCCTACGCGATCTCCGCGTCGTTGCGGCTGTACTCCGAGGAGAACGCCCAGCGCCTCGAACCCGTGACGGCCGGTTCCGTCGGCCGCGTCCGGTGGGCGTCGAGCCACATCCTGTTCGCGTTGCTCGGACCTGCGGTCGCGATGATCGTGGCCGGAGTGGCCGCCGGACTCACGTACGGCGCATCCATCGGCGACGTGGGGGGAGCCCTGCCCGACGTGATCGGGGCGGCGCTCGTGCAACTTCCCGCGATCTGGATGCTCGCCGGCGTGACGGTCCTGCTGTTCGGTGTGGTCCCGCGGTTCACGCCGGTGGCGTGGGGTGTGCTCGTCGCGTTCCTCCTGATCTTCATGGTCGGGTCGATCGCGCAGTTCCCGCAGGCGGTGCTGAATCTGGAGCCGTTCAGCCACGCCCCGAAGCTGCCGGGTGGGCAGTTCGAGGCGACGCCGATCGTGTGGCTGCTCCTGATCACGGTCGTGCTGCTCGTGGTGGGCGTGGCGGCGTTCCGGCGGCGCGACCTGCGGTGAGCGCCGGCCGGTGTGCACACTGAAGGCATGGCACGTGTGCACACCGGCGAGTCCGTCCTGGCCCGGACGGTGCGGATAGTCGAATCGTTCCGTTCGGACGATTCGCTGCTCACGGTGTCCGAGATCGCGCGACGGTCCGGTCTCCACATCTCCACGACGTCCCGGTTGATCGACGAACTGGTGGGGTGCGGCTGGCTCGAGCGTGAGGATCGGAAGGTGCGGATCGGGGTCCGCCTGTGGGAGGTGGCGTCGCGGGCGTCCCCGACACTCGGGCTCAGGGAAGCGGCGATGCCGTTCATGGAGGACCTGCACGCCGTCGTCGGGCAGCACACTCAGCTCGGTGTCCTCGAAGGTGACGAGGTGTTGTTCATCGAGCGGCTCACGGCACCGGGTGCCGTGGTCAACTACACGCGCATCGCGGGCCGGATGCCGCTCCACGTGTCTTCGTCCGGGCTGGTCCTGCTCGCGCACGGACCGTCGGAGCTTCAGGAGCGCATCCTGAGCGAGCCGTTGAAGGTATACACCGACAACACGATTCGCACCGCACGACAGCTGCGAGGTGTCCTGGCCGACGTGCGTCGGCACGGCTACATCCTCTGCGCCGGCCACCTCTACCCGGACACCACGGGCGTCGCGGTCCCGGTGCGGGACGGCAGCGGCAAGGTGGCCGCCGCGCTGTCGGTCATCGTGCCGAACGACGAGAAGGCGTACGCGCAGATCCCCGCGCTGCAGGCCGCGGCGAAGGGCATCACCCGGGTGATGGCGGCGGCGCCGAAATGAGGCAAGCCCCGGTGGCAGACGCTCACGGATCTGCCGGAATCCGGCGCAATTGCGCGGGCGGCCGACCAATGTCTGTGACGCTGTGCGCGGTGGACTATCCGCCTCGCCCGTGCCACGGTGGAATCGGAACCACTTCTCCCAGAAAGCGCAGCATCATGGAAAGCACCTCGCAACCCAGCCCCCGGGAATGCCCGGACTGCCACGCGCTCACCGCGGACCTCGAAGCACACAAACTCTGGCACTCCCGGCTCGTCCACGACATCGCCACCGCCGTCGACAAAGACATCAGCCGGAGGGCGCACACCTGATAACTCAGCCTCGGCGGCGTCCGGGCGGGCAGCCTAGTCGAGTGACCCCGGTAACATCTCGACTTTCAACTATTGAAAATGATCTGGCGGCTCACCCCCGGCTCGGAAGATCCTCGAACAAACGCGAGATCGAGGAGTCGAGATGCCACAGAACCCGGTTTGTTCCGGTGCGCCAGCGGACGCGGCGCTGCGAGTTGTCGCCAAAGAGCTTGTCGCGGACGGTGTTGTCGCACTGACCCTGCGTCACCCCGACGGGCGGCGCCTCCCGGACTGGGCCCCGGGGGCCCACATCGACCTGCTGCTCCCGAACGGGCTGACGCGGCAGTACTCGCTGTGCGGCGACCGGTGGGACGCGTACAGCTACCGCGTCGGAGTGCTGCGGGAACCGGCGGGCCGGGGCGGTTCGGCGTACGTCCACGACGCACTCGCGGAGGGTGACCTCGTCGGGATCGGCGGTCCGCGCAACAACTTCCCGCTCGTCCCCGCACCGGAGTACTTGTTCATCGCGGGTGGTATCGGGATCACCCCGCTGCTCCCGATGGTCCGCCAGGCGGAACTGATGGGCATCGACTGGCAGCTTCTGTACGGCGGCCGCACCCGCACGTCCATGGCGTTCCGGGACGAACTCGCCGCCTACGGCGATCGGGTGTCCGTCGTGCCGCGGGACGAGCGGGGCCACCTCGACCTGTCGGCGCATCTCGCCGCCGCCGACGACGACGCGAAGGTCTACGTGTGCGGGCCCGGGCCACTGCTCTCCGCCGTCGAAAAGTGTTGCGCGGACTGGCCCGTCGGCACGCTGAGGACGGAACGCTTCGTCCCGGAGGACCGCGGCGCGCCGCTGCGCGACGAACCGTTCGAGGTCGAACTCGCGCGCTCCGGCCTCGCGGTCACGGTGACACCCGGCGCCAGCGTCCTCGACGCCGTGCAGGCGGCCGGGGTCAACGTCCTGTCCTCGTGCCGCGAGGGCACGTGCGGGACCTGTGAGACCACCGTCCTCGCCGGCGCCCCCGACCACCGCGATTCCGTCCTCGACGACGAGGAGCGGTCCGCCGGCGACTGCATGCTCATCTGCGTCTCCCGGTCCTGCTCCGACCGCCTCGTGCTCGACCTCTGACACCCCCACCCCGAAGGGACTCACCGTGACGATGTTCGCCCCCGCTCCCGCGTTGCCCGTCAGCGACGCCGACCCGTTCGCCCTCGACGTCCTGCAGGACCCGTTACCGTTCCAGGCCGAACTGCGGGACGCCGGACCCGTCGTGTACCTGCGGCGATACGACGTCTTCGCGCTGGGCCGCTACGAGCAGGTCCATGCCGCGCTGACCGACTGGCAGTCGTTCCAATCCGCCGCCGGGGTCGGCCTGAGCAACTTCCGGGACGAGACCCCGTGGCGTCCCCCGAGTGTCCTGCTCGAGGCCGACCCGCCGCACCACGACGCTCCACGGGCGGTGCTGAGCAAGATTCTCGGCCCCCGCGCGCTGCAGGAGCTCAGGGTGTCGTGGTTCCAGGACGCGGAGGTTCTCGTCGACCAGTTGCTCGCGAACACAACTGAATTCGACGCGGTCACCGACCTCGCCGCCGCCTTCCCGCTGCGGGTCTTCCCGGATGCCGTCGGCATTTCCGACGCCGGACGCGAGAACCTGCTGCCCTACGGGGACCACGCATTCAACGCGTTCGGTCCCGTCAACAGTCTGGTGGAGAAGGGGGCGCCGCGGGTGGCCGAACTGGTGGGCTGGGTGAACGGGCAATGCGCCCGTGAGGCGCTCACCGGCGACGGGTTCGGTGCGCAGATCTGGGCGGCGGCGGACCGCGGTGACATCACGTACGAGCAGGCGCCGCTCGTCGTGCGCTCGCTGCTGACGGCCGGGGTGGACACCACGGTCAACGGACTCGCGGCCGTGCTCTACGCGTTCGCGACGCATCCGGAGCAGTGGGTGAGGCTGCGGGAGAACCGCACGCTGGCCCGGACCGCATTCGACGAGGCGGTCCGGTGGGAGTCGCCGGTCCAGACGTTCTTCCGCACCGCCACCCGCGACACCGAGATCGGCGGTACGACCATCCCGGACGGCAGGAAGATCCTGATGTTGCTCGGCGCCGCGAATCGGGACCCCCGCAGGTGGGAGAACCCGGACGCGTTCGACCTGGGCCGCAACCCGTCCGGGCACGTGGGGTACGGGATGGGAATTCACCAGTGCGTCGGCCAGCACGTCGCCCGGCTCGAATCGGAGGCACTGCTGACGGCACTGGCATCCCGAGTGGACTCATTGGAGATCGCCGGGCCGGTGCACCGGCACCTCAACAACACGCTGCGGTCGTGGGAATCCGTGCCGGTCAAGGTGCGGTTGTCGTAGGCGAGAAAACCATACGTACGTATGTATTGACCGTCGAACCGACGGTCCCGCCGACACGATGCTCCCCCCGGCCGCCGCGGTGATCACCGAGCAAGCCGCGGCGGCCGGGGGTAGCAGCTGGTTACGACGTGGCGGAGGTCGACTCGTCGATGTCGAAGAGTTCGCCGATCAGGCCGCCGAGGAATCGTCGGTGTTGTGACGATATTTCGGCGGCCGCTGCTTCGTCCCGGGCCGCGCACAGTGTGATCAGGTTGTCGTGGTGTTCGATGGCGTCCTGCCAGCCGCGGAGGCTGGAGAACTTGCGGTAGTAGATCCGGTGGATCTGCGGGTGCACCTGGTGCATGAGGCGCTTGAGCAGTGGGTTGCCGGCAGCGTCGACGATGACGCAGTGGAAGGTGTCGTCCGCAGCGAGGGCGGCACCGATGTTGTCGGTCCTGATCGCCTGCGCGAGGTCGTCGTTGGCGGTGCGCATCACGTCGATCATGTCGTCGGTGAGGTTGGGCACGCCCGTTTTCACGGCCAGTTGATCCAAGACCTCCATCACCGCCAGCGTCGCCTCGACATCGGCCCGGTTCAGCGGGGTGATCCGGGTGAAGGCGGCGGGTTTGGCCTCGACGAGTCCGGTGTCGATCAGCCGTGTCAGAGCCTCGCGCACCGGGGTGCGGCTCAGGCCCAGATGTTCGGCCAGCTCGCTGTCCTTGACCTTGGATCCGGGCGCGAGCTCACCGGTGACGATCGCGTCGCAGATCCGCTCGAACGCGACGTCGCTCATGCGGGGGCGCTCCACCGGATTATCACGCAACATACTGGATACTGTACTCTGCACGCCGCACGCTCCTGGGGCCCGCGTGGGTGAGTGCCGGGTGCCTTGTCGCGACGATACCGAGTGTGTCTTCGTCGACTGTTCATGGTCCGGGCCCCGACTACCCATCCGCGCTGCGTCGCCCGGCGAGAACCTTGTCGCCGAGTTCGGCGGCAGGTGTTGCGGCGGACCGAGCGGCCTTCGCCTCGGCCTTCTCCTCGGACTTGTCGATCACCGACGCGGCGAGGGAGTTTCCGACGACGTTGACCGCGGTGCGGGCCATGTCGGCGATGAAGTCCACCCCCAGCAGGAGTGCGACGGCTTCTGCCGGAAGGCCGATGGTGTTACCTGCGGCGATGAGCACCACGATCGAAGCGGAGGCAACGCCGGCCATGCCCTTGGACAAGATGACCAGCACGCCGACCATCAGCAGCAGGGTGGGGATCGAGGTGTCGACGCCGTAGGCGTTGGCGAGGAAGACCAGGGCGACTGCCTGGTAGAGGACGGAGCCGTCGGTGTTGAACGAGTAGCCGAGCGGCACGACGAACGAGGTCGTCGAGCGGCTGACGCCGAGCCCCTCGAGCTTGAGCAGCAGGGGCGCGAGCACTGCCTCGGAGCTGCGGGTGACGAACGCAAGTCCGACCAGATTTCCGATGGCCTTGAGCATGGTGACGTACTCGACGCGGAAGATCGCGGCGATGATCGGAAAGATGATGCCGAGGATGATCGCCATCCCGACGTAGACGACGGCGAGGAAGCCGAGCAGGCTCGACAGGTTCCCGAACCCGTAGTGCGCGACGTCGTAGCTGATGAAACCCAGCACCCCGAGGGGCGCGAGGCGAATGACGTAGCCGACCACCTTGAACATCGCGTTGGCGAGCGAGTCGAGCACGGCCGTCATCGGCTTCGACTGCTCACCGATCGCGGCGAGTGCCACGCCGACGAATCCGGCGAACACGATCACTGCCAGCAGGTTCCCCTCCGCGAAGGCGGCGAAGACGTTCTTCGGGACAGCGTGCAGGAGTAGTTCGTGGAAGTCGATGCCCTGCTCGAGGGTCTCGACGGAGGCTTCGTCGGCGCCGGCGACGGGGGCGCCGGAACCGATGTCGAGCAGCTTCGCCAGCGCGACGGCCATCAGCAGGATGATCGTGGTGACGACCTCGAAGTACAGGATCGCCTTGGCGGCCATGCGCCCGACCTTCTTCGCCGAATCCATGCGCGCGATGCCGAGCACGATGAGCGGGAAGACCAGGGGGACGACGATCATCTGAACCAGGTTGAGGAACACGTCGCCGGCCAGTTTGAGCTGCTCGCCGACGGCGGGGGCGAACGTGCCGATGAGTGCGCCGACGCCGACGGCGATCAGTGACTGCACACCGATCGGCAGCTTCCAGAACTTCCACCACCTGCGTGGTGTGCGAGACGTATCGGCGCCCTCGGGTGCTGTCGCCGAGTCGGCAGGGATGGCGGGGGATGTCGTCATTCAGCAGCTCCGATATATTGGATGTGGTGTACTGTGCGACAACAGTGATCGACGTCATAGGCCCTGTCAAGTAGAACGGCGAAATAGGTGTTGGTGGAAAAGTTGAGCGACAGCGATGTGCGGATCGAGCACGACTCGATCGGAGATCTGGCGGTACCGGCGGCGGCGTACTACGGCGTCCACACCGCCCGGGCGATGGAGAATTTTGCGATCACCGGGTCCACCATCGGTCAGTACCCGGCACTGGTCGCGGCGTTGGCGACGGTGAAACAGGCTGCCTGCCTGGCCAACCGGGACCTGGGTCTCCTCGATGACCGGCGGGCCGACGCGATTGTGGCCGCGTGCACGGAGATTCGCAATGGGGCACTTCTCGACCAGTTTCCGATCGATCCGATCCAGGGTGGCGCGGGCACCTCGTCGAACATGAACGTCAACGAGGTCATCGCGAACCGCGCACTCGAGATCCTGGGGTTCGGACGCGGTGCCTACACCGAGCTCGACCCCCTCACTCACGTGAACCTGGGGCAGTCCACCAACGATGTGTATCCGACCGCGATCAAACTCGCGCTGGTCGAACATCTCCGACTGTTGATCGCCTCGCTCGGTCGGCTCGCGGAGTCATTCGAGCGCAAGTCGATCGAATTCGACGACATCGTCAAAATGGGTCGTACCCAGCTGCAGGACGCGGTTCCGATGACCCTGGGGCAGGAGTTCGCCGCCTACTCGATCATGCTGAACGAGGACTGCGCCCGGCTCTCCGAGGGGGCGCTTCTGCTGTTGGAATCGAACCTCGGCGGCACCGCCATCGGCACCGGGATCAACGGCCATCCCGAGTACTCCGCGCTCGCCTGCAACTACCTGCGCGAGCTGACCGGTGAACCGGTCGTCCCGGCGGGCAATCTGATCGAGGCAACCCAGGACTGCGGAGCATTCGTGCAGGTCTCCGGCATCCTCAAACGCGTCGCCGTGAAGTTGTCCAAGACGTGCAACGATCTGCGGCTCACTTCCTCCGGGCCGACCGCCGGGCTCGGTGAGATCAATCTGCCTCCGGCCCAAGCGGGTTCGTCGATCATGCCCGGCAAGGTCAACCCGGTCATCCCCGAAATGGTCAATCAGGTCGCGTTCGAGGTGATCGGCAACGATCTGACGGTCACGATGGCCGCCGAGGGTGGGCAACTCCAGCTCAACGCGTTCGAACCCGTCATCGTCTACAGTTTGCTGCGCTCGACGACGCACCTGGCCGCGGCATCGGACGCCCTGGCTGTGAAGTGCGTCGACGGGATCACCGCCAACCGCGACCGCCTCGAGCAGGGTGTTCGGCGCTCGATCGGCATCGTCACCGCGCTCTCGCCGTTCATCGGATATGCCGCCAGCGCGGATATCGCCAAGAGGGCCCTGGCGACCGGCGCCTACGTCGGCGACCTCGCCGTCGACGACGGTCTGCTCACCCGCGCGCAGGTCGACGACATCCTGTCCCCCCGTAGACTCGCCGGCCTGCTCACCGCACCCACGGTGGACCGCGAATTCTCCGCACTCGACCATCTCACCGGTGTCGCCGCGCACTGATCGACGCATCACACCCAGCACCTCGAATGCAGGACAGCGCGTCCTCGCCCGAGGAGAAATACACATCGAGAGGAAACGAGAATCGGATGACCCTCACATCGTCGGCACAAGCCGCCATGGTCCCCGCGACACATGCGCGCTCCTGGCTCCTGGTCGCGGGCTCACGTCCGGACGGGTTCGCCGCAGCCGCGAACTCGGCGGCAGACGCGGTGATCTTCGACCTCGAGGACGGTGTCGTTCCGTCCTCGAAAACACAAGCCCGCGAAGCCGTCAGGCGTTTCCTCGCCGGTGGGGGCACCGGGTGGGTGCGCATCAACGACGTCACCACCGCGGACTGGACCGCTGATCTGGACGCGATCCGGGGGCTCCCGGGACTGAGTGGCGTGATGCTCGCCAAGACCGAATCCGCGGACCACATCGATCGCACGGCTGCGGAGCTGCCCCACATCCCGATCCTCGCCCTGGTCGAATCGGCGCGTGGCGTCGAATTCGCCTTCGACATCGCCTCTGCCGACGCCACGACCCGAATTGCATTCGGCACCGGAGACTTCCGTCGGGACACCGATGCGGGCGCCGAACCCGACGCGCTGGCCTACGCGCGGGGACGGCTCGTCGTCGCCAGTCGTGCGGCCGGCCTCCCCGGTCCCGTCGACGGCCCGTGCCTGACCGGCGAACCCGATCTGTCCGAGGCCTTGGCCGTCACCAGGTCGATGGGCATGACCGGCAAGCTCTGCATGCACGTCGGCCACACACCGATCGTCAATCGCGAACTGTCCCCGCTACAGAGCGATGTGGCCTGGGCTGCCGAGGTCATCGCACATCTCGGCGCGCAGGGTGAGAATATCGCCGACGGCAGCGATCGCCCGAAGCTCGCGCGTGCCCTGCGAATCACCCACCTGGCCGACGTCTTCTCGGTGTCGGCCTGAGATTGTCAGCGGTGGGCGCCTTCTCGGTCGGACGATCCCTCGACCTTGCGGATGCGATACATGAGGGTCTGACAACGCCACCACGGCGTCGCTGATCGTCGGATCCACCTACCCCGGTGCCGAGAAACCATGGCTACCCGGTAGCACGGTCGCGCACCTGGATCTAGCGAAGCGGCGGTCCGACGTCGTCGAGGTGGCTCCGGCCTTCGATCATTCCGAGATCGCCTGTGTTGCAGCGTCTACCGTGGTGTTCGACCTCGTCTCGCCCATGGTCGCTGTGCGACGGTATGAAACTACTCCGCGCTGTCACTGGACGGCTCGGAGCCTGCCTCCACCCGCGGAGGCAGGCTCCTCGAGGTCGTCGTTCTCGAACCGGATGAGTGGGGACTGTCACGAGGGCGGCTCTCAGCCTGTCTCGCCGGACGGGTCACGAATAGCCTTCGACGTCAGCGGATACATTGTCGAGAGGCCGGCTACGGGTGGAGGATCGAAGGTACTTCTGCGGGCCAGTTCTGGAGTCACGATCACGTCGTATGTCATGTCTCACGCACTGGACTGGCCGGTCTTCTCTGCGCCCATACCTGAGAACCCCACCGAGTAGCCGCCGTCCACTGGCATCACAACGCCGGTCATGTAGGAGGATTCATCGCTTGCCAAGAACAATGCTGCAGAGGCGATCTCATCAGATAGACCCCAACGATCCATAGGGATTCCGGCGACTCGGGATGTGCCTGGCGGCGGAGTTGGGAACAGTCGGGCGTGCGGCACAAGGCCCGTCCAGATCGTGCCGGGGCACACTGCATTCACCCGGATGTTGTCGTCGGCGTAGTCGAGTGCGGCGGCCTTCGTGAGCTGGTTGACGCCCGCCTTCGCCGCGCTGTACACGCCGTGATGCTTCCAGCCGACGACCGCCGTTGCCGATGAAATATTGACAATGGATCCGCCGCCGGACTCACGCATGGAGAGGATGCCGTACTTCATACAGAAGAAGACCCCTCTGAGGTTTACTCCATGAACACGGTCCCAATTCTCGGTGGTCTGCTCGTGCAGTGGCATCAGCCCGCCGCCAAATCCCGCGTTGTTCACAAGGATGTCGATCCGGCCGAATTCTTCCTCGGCCGTCGCGATGAAGCGCCGAACATCCGCTTCCTCGCTGACATCTGCTTGAACTCCGACCGCCGCGGCACCGATCTCGTCGGCGACGTCGATGCCATTGCGGCTGATGCTTACGCAGACGACCTTCGCCCCTTCACTGGCGAATCGATGTGTCATGGCCTTTCCGATGCCCGAACCCGCGCCGGTGATGACTGCGACCCTGTCCTCTAGACGCATTAGCGTTTCCCTCCTTCGCTGCGGACTCAGCCGGCGCGCATGTTGACTTCATCGGTCATATCCATAGCGGCGTCCGCATCTCATCGCTCATTTTTCGACAGAGGCTCTTTCCGACCTGGGAGGTGGCGAACCACACGCTATCGGGCTTGCACGTCACCTCTTCCGTGCTCGGGCTCATGGATTTCAGGACAGCGCCTCCGCGATGTGCTTCGCTCGGTAGGTTTAATGTACCGTCCGGTCGAAACTTCCGCTAGAGCGGCCGTGGGGAATCTGGAAGGGTCCGACGTGTCAGTGAGCGGAGGCATCTCGCTTCGCTCCGGCCGGGGGCACCGCTCCGGCAGTGGGGATTTGCCGGTCGGTGCCTGCGTCTGCCGGCAGGACCTGGATCGCACAGGGCGTTCGCGGGCAGATGCGGAAGTGCTGCCTATTCTCTTCACCCAGGTTCGAGGCCCGCCAACACGAGGCGGACGTGTTCACGGACGGCATCGTCATCGAGCGGCCTGTGGCCGACGACAAGGCGGAAATAGAGGGGTGCATAGAGCAAGTCGAGTACGACGTCAGGGTCGGCAGGTCGGATCTGTCCGGCGGCGATGGCTGCGCGCACAATATCCAACCCGTGGCGTCGTCGTTCGTTGATGTAGCCCTCGCGGAAGGCTTGGGCAATCTCTGGATCGAACTGTCCCGCGGCGATGAGGGCGGCCATGGCGGTGCCTGTGGCGCCGCGGAAGGACTCGGCCATCTGCAGCAGCCGGTCCTCGAGCTGATCGAGCTGGAAGTCGTCCGGGTACGGCAACATGTCACCCGATTCGCGAAGAAACGCCGACATTATGACCGCGGCTCGGTTCGGCCACCACTTGTAGACGGTTACCTTGCTGACGCCGGCTTTCGCGGCGATGGCCTCGACTGTCGCGGCCTCCAGGCCCTGCTCCAGTAGCAGCTCATAGGCCGCGTCGAGGATCGCTGATTCGGCACGCGGACCGTTCTGGGTTCGCCGTGGGCGCTTGGTCCCAGGTTTGGTCGACTCGGCTTCTGTCGGAGTTGGCATTGAGGCACCTCACTGCATTGTCTGAACGTACAGTTCAGTTCAATTGTCCGCCCGTCACCGGTAGACGGCCAGTCGTAGATTGCCTATTTTGCTCGCGCAGCCCTGAGCGGCCGTCTGATACACGGCGGTCCACGGCCGGCTCCGGTGCAGAGGAACTGCGTCGAAGCCGTCTGTCCGCGTGCTCCTGCGCGCCTCGATCGCTGTTCTCCTTCTGTCGGGTGTTGACATCGAGCCATCCGCCTCCGACAATAAGAGCACTTATATGAACTGTACGTTCAGTTCTATTCCAAGCGGGCAGACCTCCCGAAAAGAAGAGAGCCAATGTCTACTGTCACCAAATCCGGAGTACTCCACCTTCGAATTGCCAGTCACTCGAAGGGAAGACGCCGGCCCGATCTCGGATGCAGAGCTCGCCGTCCGCCGTGACTTGGCCGCCGCTTATCGACTCTGTGCACTATTCGGCTGGGACGACCTGATCTACACCCACATCTCAGCGCGCGTCCCGGGGCCGGAACATCATTTCCTTGTGAATCCTCTCGGCCTCGGCTTCGACGAGGTCACCGCCTCGAGCCTGGTCAAGATCGACCTCGACGGCAACGTCATCGGTGACAGCCCGCACCGGCCAAACGCCGCTGGCTTCGTCATCCACGGTGCGATCCACGGCGCGCGGGAAGATGCCGAGTGCGTGATGCATCTACACACCGAAGCGGGCATGGCCCTGTCCACCTTGGAGGACGGACTGCTGCCGCTGACCCAGCACGCGATGCGCTTCCACGGTCGTCTCGGATATCACGACTACGAAGGCATTGCCCTCAGCGCGGACGAGCAGCAGCGATTCATCACCGACCTCGGTGACAATATTGGTCTGATCCTGCGCAACCACGGCACCCTCACGGTTGGCCGCAGTGTGGGGCATGCGTTCACCGAAACCTATTACCTGGACAAGTCCGCTCGGACCCAGCTACTCGCACTGTCCGCCGGCCGGCCCCTGATCATTCCTCCAACGGAGGTAGTCGAACTGACCGTCCGGCAGTGGCTAAACGATCTCGGCACTTCCAACGATCGCGAGTGGCCGTCTCTGCTACGCAAGCTCGACCGCTCCGATCCGTCGTACCTGGACTGAGGCGGGTGTTGTGGATCTCGATGGCAAACTGCTGAATTCGCCGACGGGCATCGCCGGCGCCGGGCCTTCTATGCCGCTTGCGAGTAACCGACTGACCGGAGCCAAATCATGAGGGGCCAAAGCTACCGCAGAACGTTCAACGAGCACTGGGATACTGCCGTCGCCGCGCACGGCGACCAACCGTTCCTGGTGTTTCACGACGACACCGGCACAACGACGTATACCTACCGAGACTTCGACCAGATCATTGCTGGGACCGCGGGCACGCTCTTCCGGCACGGGGTCCGGCGGGGGTCCGCGGTACACGTCGCCCTGCGAAACAGTCCCGCGTTCGTGGCGCTCTGGCTCGCAACAGCCCGACTCGGTGCCTTCCTGGTGCCGGTTGACCCCGCCTCTGCGGCGCGCGATATCGCCAGCCAGATTCGACGGACCCAACCCACGGTAGGGGTCTGCGCCCAATCCCGGGCGGAGACGTACTGGGGCGGGGCACAGGGAATGGTCCCAGCAATTCTCGCGATGACCGAAACGACCGCCGACGTAGCCCCTGGCGGGCCACTTGTCGCTGACTCACCCGTCACCGTGGCGGCCGGTGACGTAGCACTGTCCGATCGGCTCGCGGTGATGTTTACGTCAGGCACGACTTCTGAGCCGAAGGGCGTAGTCCTCAGCCAGGAGAACTACAGCACGGTTGGAGAAACCATGGCAGCTGCCGTCGGTCTCCGTCCAGAGCACCGCTGGCTGGTGGCACTGCCGCTCTTCCATGCCAACGCTCAGTACTACTGCTTCGCCCCTGCCATCGTGACCGGAGCGAGTGTTGCCCTGACCCAAACCTTCTCGGCCTCGCGGTGGGTTCACCAAGCACACGAACTGAGTGCCACCCACGCCAGTCTGTTCGCCGCACCCATTCGCATGATTCTCGCTCGATGCGACATCGATCGTCCGCCGCTGCATCTCGAACATGTATGGTTCGCCCAGAGCCTCGGCCGTGGGCACTACGAGCAATTCGGCGAGCTTGTGGGTTGCCGTCCTCGCCAGCTCTACGGCATGACGGAGACGGTTGCCGCGGTGACGAGCGACACCAGCGTCCCGTTGCGTCATGACGTCATCGGACAACCGATAGGCAGTCGTGTGGTGGACGTTGTCGATGCCCGAGATGGCCTACCGAGTCCACCCGGCACGCAGGGAAAGCTGCGCGTACGGGGAATCCGAGGTTCTGATCTCTTTCAGTGCTATCTGGACGACCCGGAGACGACGAACCGAGCCTTCACCGATCTTCCGGACGGCACGAGCTGGTTCGACACCGGCGACCTCGTCGTCGCCGATCCGGACAGTGGCATGTACCGCTTCGTGGGACGTGCCGACGACGTCATCAAGGTATCTGGCGAAAATGTCAGTCTGACCGAGGTGGAGTCAGTGCTCGCGCAAGCGCCGGGAGTGTTGGAGGCCGCCGTGATCGCGCAACCGGACCCCATCCGCGATCATGTTCCTGTGGCCTACGTGGTGCCGCGGGACAGCACACAACCACCAGAGGTCGATGTCCTGGCGCAATGGGCGGCCAACAACTTGACCCCCGCAGCGAGGCCGCGATCGTGGCACGTCATTGATGAACTCCCACGTACCAGCGTTGGCAAGGTTCGGCGTTTCCGAATTACCGCGGGCACTGCGAGTGCTCACCCCGGTTGTCGACCTGGTGGGGCGGGTACCTGACCGTTGGCGAACGTCTATACAGTCGCGCCCGAGACATTTTGTGGGACAGCCCATGTCGTGGGAGCATTGGTGGGTGAGAGTTACCGTGATAGGTGTCGGCCGGTTGGGAGAGGCGCTCGTAGCAGGACTGTGTCGAGCGGGGATGCCCGCCGATTCGATCACCGTCATCGGCCGCAGCGTGGAGAGAACTTTCGAGGTCGCGCATCGGCACGGGGTACGTGTGGCCGATCTGCGCGATCTTCCCGACGAATGCGACGTTCTGGTCGTGGCGGTGAAACCGCAGCAGATCGAAGGTGTGTTGACCGGACTCGGATCGGCGTTGCACGGATCGACTATTCGCCCAATTGTGCTGTCGGTGGTGGCCGGGGTGGCCACCGATCGGATCGAGCAATTTCTTCCCTCCGTGGTGCCGGTGATACGCGCGATGCCGAACACGCCGATGACAGTGGGTGCGGCGATCACAGCGATCGCGCCTGGCGCCGCGGCAACCGAACACGATCTGCGGCTTGTCGAGTCCGTGCTGGGATCGGTCGGTGAAGTACTGCGCGTTTCCGAGGATCAACTCGACGCTGTCACCGCAGTCTCCGGATCGGGTCCTGCATACGTGTTCCTCGTTGCGGAGATGATGATCGACGCCGCGATGTCACTGGGGCTGGACCGGGTGACGGCGGACCGGTTGGTTATCGGAACTTTGGCCGGCTCATCCGCGATGCTCGGTGTCGGTGACGTCGACCCGGTCGAACTACGGGCAGCTGTGACATCGCCCGCAGGGACGACTGCCGCGGCGTTGGAGGTCTTCGAACGATCCGCGATTCGACGGACGTTCCAGCAAGCGCTGACGGTTGCACGTGACCGTTCCCTGGAATTGTCCGGCATGATGCGACCGCCCCTGGAGCGGATCTCTGCTGATCAGAACTGAGTGAAGGGCGCGGCCACATCGTCGTGGGAGCCGTCAGATGAGTTCGCCTGGGTCGGGGTGTGGAGGGTGGCGCACCTTACGGTGTAGGTACAGCAGTTTTCCTCTGGGAGAGGTAATCCCGCATACGATCCTCGAGGTCGTCCACCAGATATTCGGGAGTGCGGAATCCGGAGACGAGGGTGGCGCAGTATTCGCGGGAGAGGGTCTCTGCGTCCCACTCGCCGCCCGGTTCCACCCACTGATAGGTGTGGTTGTGCATGTTGAGGAACTGCAGCATCGCCAGGCGTGGGTCGAGCAAGCGGAACGAACCATCCTCCATCGCGGCGTTGAGCAGGTCCTCGACGATTGCCTCGAACTCCCGACGCTGGCGAAGCAGACGTGAGAGGTTTGCACCGCGCAGGCTCTTGTAATCGTGCTCGTAGACCCAGACGTGATCCAGCCTGGCCATGATGTTCTCGAGTAGAGTTTGTGACAACATCCGGAGGCGCAACACCGGATCCACGTCCAGAGCAGCGATCCGGCGAACCGAGACGAGGAGGGGGCGCATGACTCGGTTCTGAATCTCGATCAGAAGGTTCTCCTTCGATCCTATGTAGTAATACAACGCACCCCTCGCCATCCCGGTGGCTTCACCGATCTCCGCGATGCCGGTAGCGGCATACCCTTTCTTGGCGAACAGTGCGGCCGACTTGTCGATGATCTCTTGGTGTTTGATCTCGTAACTCGGTCCGTGCCCCTGTGGTCTCGGCATGAGTCAGCAGCCTGTTCTGCATGGTGTGGACGGGAAAAAGCGCGCGACCCCGGGCCGATACTGTTGTGTGGTCCGCTCGGATCTGAGTTTGTGATTCGCCTGATTCGGCGCGCATTTCACACTAATGCGGAACGTCATCGTCCCCTTCAGTTCAGTCGGGCCAAGGAAGTCGGTCTCTCCGCGACAACTTTGCGGGCGGGCGTACGAATGAGCAGCGCGAGAAGTAGAGCGGCAAGACTGCATACGCCGATGAGAGCGAAAACCTGCAGAAAGGCGCTTTCCGTGCTGAAGTTTGTTCCCGGAACAACGGACATGCTCAGAATCATCGTGGAGATCGAGGTTCCTACTCCGGCGAAGGCCTGGCGGACAACTGCGTTGACGCCGGTGGCTTCGCTGGTGTTCTCTGCCGGAACGGCTTCGACGACGAGGTTTGGCAACGACGAGAGGATGAATGATGTGGCCATCGTCAGGAACAACGCGGCGACGATAATGCCTGCGACGGTCGTGTGAAGCACCGAGAGGGCGACCGCCCCGAGCATGGCGAAAACGGTGCCGATGATCAACGCTCGTCGAGACCCAGCACGTGCAGACACCCAGCCGCTGACAGGTGAGAACAGGAATCCCAAGATTGCCGTGCAGAAGGCCAGCGCACCTGCAGCGGTAGGGCTGAGACCCAGACCCACGGGCGCCGTTGTCGGATTCTGCATGATGAGCGGAAGAAGGAAACCCGTCGAACCCATCGTGCCGACCGCAAGAAAGGCGGTCGCAAACATCGTCAGCATGAGATTGCGATGGAAGAACAGACGTAAGTTGATCATCGGATAGTCGATATGAAGTTCCCACCAAGCCCACAGCCCGAACAATGCGATTCCGGCGAGGATCGCACCGATCGTCCGGCTGTCCATCCAGGTCCACGACTTGGAGTTGGTGATGCCGAATAGCACCAAGGCAATTGCCGGTGCGAACAGTACGGCGCCGATCCAGTCGATGCGCGCGACCTGTGCGACGACCGTCGAGCGGGGGAGTGCTGTACAAGCCGCTGCCGCGAGGAGGGCGACCCCTGTGGCGGCGATGAAGATGTAGTGCCAATCCAATGTGTCGATCAGCGCGCCGGCGATGATGTTTCCGGATGCACCGGCGAGCATTGCGCTCCCCGCTATTACGGCCACTGCTACTGGAACGCGTTCCTTCGGGAGGTACTCGCGTGCGAGCCCAAAGCACAACGGCAGGATCCCTCCGGCCACGCCTTGAACCGCCCGACCGACGATAACCCCGATGAGCGTGCCTGTTGACACGCTGATGATCGACCCAATTGCCGAGATCAGCAGCAAGATGATCAGCATTCGGCGGCGCCCGTAGATGTCACCGAGTCTGCCGCATACGGCCGCTGAGGCGGCGGCGGTGAGCAGAAACGCGGTCAACACCCAGCTGACATCAGCGGGAGAGGCGTCGAACGCCGTCATCAACCGCGGAAGTGCGGTGAACATCATCGTCGATTCGAATCCGCTGACGATGTCTGCGAAGAGAAGGATTCCGATGATGACCGAAAGTGGTCGTAGCGGTCGAACGCTGTCGCTGACTTCTGAAGACATCGATACTGACTCTCTCGGACAGGCCGGTCACTCTCTTGGATAGACCGGTCGACGACCATGCGGGGATGAAGTGGGTCGAGCAACAACGAATAGCAATTGAACGTGTGTGACGGAGGCAACATTAGACCAATCGGTCGAAATATGCAATCGGTGTCTGACCTCGGAAGGTGCAGGGATCCGTGACCGGGGCGCGGGTGGCAGCTGAGGTTGCGTGGCTCGTTGCGCCAGTGTGCGATGTGTGGCCCAAGTGGGTCCGGCCGAGCTCGGTGGCGGCCGGGGTTCAGATCCATGCCTGGGTTTGGCTGCATCCCGTAGGCCGTGAGAGCCGTTGATTCGACCGATTCTGAATTAGTCTCCAATATATCAGATCATTCTGATATATTGGAGATTCTTCGACACTTCTGTGATGTACCTGCGGATCGAACGCGTACATCAAAGTCCCAAAGCTGGAAGGACTCTCATGAACTCGCGAGCATTGTCTGATCTCGGCTCATATCCGAGTATTGCCGACGTCAAGCTCTTCAAGGATGCAATGGCTTCCTTTCCGAGTGGCGTGACGATCGTGACGACGGTGGACGACCGAGGAGAATGGTGGGGATTCACGGCGTCGTCGTTTTGCTCGGTATCAATGGATCCGCCCCTCGTCCTCTCCTGCCTTGCCAAGACCGCGCAATGTCACACCGCCTTCGAGAAAGCATCGCGCTGGAACGTTCACATCATCCATGATCAACAGCAGGATATTGCGGGTCGGTTTGCAACCCGAGGTGCGGACAAATTTGCAGGAGGCGCATTCCAGGCCGACCGACACGGAATACCGGTCCTGCCTGACGCGAGCGTTCTCCTCAGATGCGTGGCTCATGCAAAGTCCGACGGCGGTGACCACACCATTTTGATTGGAAGAGTGGAAGATACTCAACTCGGCCCCCGGGTTCCGACAGTTTACTTCCGCCGGGCGTTCCATGGATTTTCTGACACCTTCGTGTGAGATAGTCGAGTAGATCGACCCCGGCTGGCCGCCGACCGGATGGACGTCACGGCATCCGGTCGATCGTCACGCTCCTTCGGAGGACCTCGGCCCAATGGCATCCAGCTTCGTGACTTCGTCTCGTCGTAGACGGATCTGCGACGGCGTGCCGGGTTCGTCCAAATTTCCATCGAATCGCAACTCGCCGAACCGATTACACTACCAAGTGGCGAAACCGTGCCGCGCACGATCGCGAACGCACTACCGATCGATGCGCTGCTACGCATGTCAACGACTCCGAGTGATGTCGGTAGCCGGCCAGCGGCGACCCGAACTCATGCTGTGTCGACGAACACTAGATCGTTCCCGCCGCCTTGAGTTTGGCGATCTCGTCGCCATCAAAGCCCAGCCATGATGTGTAGATCACCTCGGTGTCGGCTCCCAGCTCGCGCCCTAGGTGCTCCACCCTGCCCGGCGTCGCCGACAATCGAGGTACTGGTCCTTGCACCTGCATGCTGCCCAGGTCGGAATCTGATACGCGGACAAACGTCCCACGGGCCGCGTGATGCTCATCGTCGAGCAACTGCTGCGCGTTATACACCGGTGCTACAGCAACCTGCTCGCGACTGAAGGTCTCCATGACCTCACCGAATGTCCGGGCCTCTACCCAGTTCGCGACCATTTCATCGATCTCGTCAGCATGTTCGAGACGCATCTGCGGGTCCGCGAACTCCGGTACGTCGACCAGTTCGGGACGCCCGATCGCCTTGTAGACGCGCAGTGCGATCGAGGGTGCACTGCCCGACATGACGATCCATCGGTCATCTTTGGTTCGATAGGTATTGCGCGGGACGGTGATCGCCCACCGATTGCCTTGGCGGGTGGTATCGACTCCGAGTTGATCGTAAGTGAGAACGGACTGCTCGAGCAGCCGCGCGAGGGGCTCGACGAGGTTTACGTCTACCTTCTGCCCACCTCCACCTCGAAGGTCGCGGTGATAGAGCGCAATCATGGTGGCATAGACAGCGTTGAGAGAGGCGACACCGTCTGCGAGCATGAAGGAGGGGAGAGTCGGCGGGCCTCCTGCTTCACCGGTGGTGTACGCGAAACCGCTCATTGCTTCGCCGAGGGTTCCGAAGCCAGGACGGTCGCTGTCGGGGCCACCCTCGCCGAACGCCGTGATGTGTAGATAGATTAGATGTGGGTGAGTTTGGCGCATCGACTCGTAGTCGAGTCCCCACTTCTCGAGTGTGCTCGGTCTTGTATTGAAGATGATTACGTCGGCCTCGGCGGCCAGGTCTCGTATCAGCTGTTGCCCTTCGGCGGTACGCAGGTTGGCGGTGGCAGTCTTCTTGTTGCGTGCGACGCTCTTCCACATGAGGCCGATACCGTCCTTGCGGACGCCCCATGCGCGAAGTGCGTCCCCACCGTGGGGTTCTTCAATTTTGACCACTTCCGCGCCGAACTCTGCCAGGTAGGTCGCCACCAATGGCGCTGCGGCGAGCGACGCTGCGTCGATCACACGGAGGCCCTCGAGCGCCTTCGTGCTGTTCGAGTTCTCAACCATGATTCTCCTCTACATGCGAACGGTGCCCGAGTGCCGGTCGGTTGGTCTGGAACGACTTGACGCGCACCGTCTGTAACGTGGTCAGTCAACGTTGTTGACGCTATTGAATTCGATCGGAGATCAGAGAAGGGCACATCCCGTGCTCTCGGAGATCACGTCGTCAGCCCTGCGACGACGCCGCGATCGTGGAGTTTTCCGATCTCATGGTCGTCCAAACCGAGTATGTCGGTAAGGATTTCGTCCGTGTGCTCGCCCAGTTGGGGCGCACGCCGTGCAGCGAGCCGTCCCGATTCGGCGAAGTGGAGCGGAGAGGCCGGCATCGGGTACGTTCCGACGCCGGGGTGCTCGACCGGAGAAAACATCGAATTCGCCGACGACAAACGACGATCGTCGAGGAGTTCGGTGAAGGTTTGATAGGGCCCCCAGGCCACCTGTCGCCGGTCCAGGATCCTGGCGACCTCGGGCAGTGTTCGCCGCGCGAACCACGGCCGGAGGCATTCGGCGATTCGTTCGCGAGCGACATAGCGACCCGTCTCCGTTTCGAGGTCGACACCGCACTCGCGCTCGATTTCATCGCAGCGATCCGTGAGTCCGGTGGCATCGCGCAAGGCTGACCACTGTCGGCGGGTAAGCCCGACAACCATCAGATAGCGTCCGTCGGCTGTGCGGAACGGTGCTCCGAACGCGCCGTACAGGTAATTGCCGTCCTTGTCTGTACCGCTGTTTCCACCTAGTGCGGCTTGCCCGAGCCGGCCGAGATTGCCGACCATGGCGAAGGCGACATCGGAGAGTGAGGCATTGATGAGTTGGCCTTCGCCTGTGCGCGTGCGATGACGTTCCCCTGCGAGCAGGCCGACCGCCGAGAGAGTGCCGAGCGCGATGTCCCAAGCGGGTAAGACACTGTTGACGGGGGCATCGTAGTCTTTGGCGCCCGTGACGGACGGGAATCCTGTGGCGGGATTGACGGTGTAGTCCACTTCGCTGCTGCCGTCGCAGTTGCCGGTCAATACCACCATGATCAGGTCGGCGCGCTCTGCGCGGAGTCGGTCATAGTCGAGCCAGCCGCGGGCTGGGAAGTTTGTCAGGAAGATCCCGCCGTTATCGCCAGGCGCAGTGACGAGTGCCTTGACGAGCTCGCGGCCTGCGTCTGAGCGTAGATCGATCTGGATTGACCGCTTGCCTTTGTTGAGACCGGCCCAGAACAGGCTATGGCCACCCTCGGTGATCGGCCAGCGGTGGTAGTCCAAGCCGCCACCGATTTGGTCGAATCGGATGACGTCCGCACCCATCTGCGCCAATGTCATACCACCGAGAGGTGCGGCTACGAAGGCCGAACCTTCGACGATGCGCATTCCGGCGAGGACGCCTGTGGTCATGTCATCACTCCCACGACGCGCCAGTCGAGAACGTCCACTGCCGCGTTCCCATCAGGCTGTACCTTGTGTACGACCGAACGCAGGTCCACCAAGCGACCGACATCGCCGAGTGGTTCGACGTCCTCGACCTCGATTGTGCTGAAAACTGTGTCGTTTTCGTAGACCGGAGCAAGGTGATCGCAGCTCTGCCATCCAACGATGGCGGCCAAACCAGGCAGTGTTTTCGACAACTGAGCCGAGGCCAGACCGATCGTGTGGCCACCGTAGACCAGTCGCTGAGACCCCGCGGCACGGTAGTCGTGGTGGACGGACGCGAGATTGAGAGTCAAGCGCGCCAGCTCCGGGGCGGAGGTGACGACGTCTCCGTAATTCATTGTCCATTGATCACGGACCGACACCGGTGTAGTCGCCGGGAGGAGCGACAGGCGCCAGTCTGCGGTCAGGTCTCGCAGCACCTGACGATCCAGGCCCGAAGTGATGGCTGACAAATCATCTTGGTGGTTGGTCGTGATGTGTCCTGCACTCATCGGGATCATCGCGCAGCGTGAAAAGTCGAGAACAACACGGTTTTCCTGATCGACTGTCTTGATGCGTAGCGCCATCATCCCGGTGGGATGACGGTCTGCACGGCGCTTGTTTTCACGAAGTGCAATGACCTCGGTCTCTGTGTAGAGGGTGTCGCCAATTTCGGGCAGTCTGTGCAGGGCCAGCCCGCGATAGAACAGATTTGCCTTGGCGCGTTGACTGAAGTGCGTCGACTGTCCGATTGCGACGTCCCACACGAGGGCGGGGTTGGCTATCTGTCCTCTTGCTCCGGTCACTCTGCCGGCGAGGTGCGCGTCGAGGGCGAGCGGCACCCGGTCACCGAGTATCGCTTGGTGGGTGGCCGCAAGTCCCGTAGTCAACGTCAGTCCGGGCGACGTGACACGTTGCCCGATCGCGAGGTCGTCAAAGTATGGGCCTTCCCGCCGCCGGTGACTCTCGGGTGTGGCGTGCACGATTGATTCAGTTGATGACACAGTTCTCCCTCACGGCATGCGATCGATCGGTGATGGCCAGGTTCCTGGTACAGAGCGGGTCGGTCAGACGCTCGATGGGGTGGCGCAGTCGATCTCGGTGGCGAGTTCGTGTAGTCGGAGAATGCGATGGGCATCGCGAACGTGCAGACCCTCGACCATGCGACCGTCAACGACCAAGACGCTCTCACCCGCCTCACGGGCCTTGTCGTAGGCGGTGATGATCGCTCGTGCGTGGTCGACTTCAGGCCGGCTCGGTGCAAAAGCTGCGTTGGCTGGTGCGAGCTGAGACGGATGAATGACCGTCTTTCCGTCGAAGCCCATCGCTCGGCCCTGGCGTGCCTCGTTCGCGAATCCTGCGTCGTCTTCGATGCTGTTGAAGACCCCGTCGAGGATGGTTTTACCCGCAGACTTCGCCGCCAGCACCGACAGAGACAGGGCGGCCATGATTGGGGAACGCCCTGGCAAGTGCAGTGCGTGGATGTCGTTGATCAGATCATTGGTGCCGATCACGAGCACCTCGAGTTGCTCGCTGGCAGCTGCGATCTCCTCGGCGTGCAGGAACGCGGCCGGCGTCTCCACCATTACCCAGAGTTGCAGGTGTTCTGTCGCTCCGGCGGCGTCGAGTGCCTCCACGAGTAGACGAACTTCCGCAGCTGAATTCACTTTGGGGATGAGAATGCCGTGGGCACGTGATGACGCAACCGCGCGGAGGTCATCGCCATGCCAGTCCGTGCCCAGGCCGTTGATACGGACGACGAGTTCTCTGGGGTGGTAGGCGCCGGAGTCGATCAGCTCGCATACACGTTTCCGTGCTGATGCCTTGGCCTCGGGGCCTACGGCGTCTTCGAGATCGAATATGAGCACGTCAGCCGGAAGTTTCTTGGCTTTGTCGAGGACCCGTGGATTGTCCCCGGGAACGTAGAGGGCTGACCGTCGGGGACGTGAGCGGGTAGTCACAGGTTGCTCCTGTCGTACGGAATCGAGAGTAGGGATACCGCCGTGTCATGCCGTGGCTCACGCTTCATGGTTGACGTGACGCGGCAGACTCGAATATATTCGATTGTATCCAAAACGTCCGGTGAAGCAAGCAGTTGCCCTCAGCGAGCAGAAACCGCTGTGAACCCCATCTTCAGGGGCACCGGGGCCACTCCTCACGTCGGCAATCAAGGCCGGATTCGTTGCCCACCGTCTGGCTGACACCTTCCTACAGAAACTAGAGAGACAGATGACTGAAGCAACTTCGCAGCCTCCCTACGGCAGCGGCTGGTCTAGATGAAGAGCACCGCCGAAAGCAAACGAGAAGGGCGCCATCTGACATGACAGAACCACGGGCAATGCGGCCGCGCCGCTCCGAACTGGCCACGCCTGCCAGCAACGACTGGATGTTCGCGAAATCGGCGGCTTCGGGCGCCGACCTCGTGTTCCTCGACCTGGAGGACGCTTGTGCACCCGCCGAGCGGGAGAAGGCACGGGGCAAAGCCGCTGTCGCGTTACGCGACCTCGATTGGGGACATACGGCCCGCGCGATCAGAATGAACGGGATCGACACGAGGTGGGCGTACGACGACGTCATCGAGGTCGTCACCATTGCTCGCGACTCGCTCGACGTGATCATCGTGCCCAAGGTCCGCCGTGCGCGGGACGTGTGGTGGGTCGACACCCTGCTCACCCAACTCGAGGAGACCATTGGCCTGGAGAAGAGGATCGCGCTCGAGGTACTGATCGAAGAGACCGAGGGCCTGCAGAATGTCGATGAGATCGCTCACGCCAGCGACCGGCTGGAAGCGATCATCTTTGGCGCGGGCGACTTCTCGGCATCGCAGGGCGCGCGCGTCGATACGAACTTCGACCCGGTGGTCGACTTCCCCGGCGACATGTGGCACTACGCCCGGTCCCGGGTCATTGTCGCTGCACGCAGCGCGGGAATCGATGCCATCGATGCGCCGTTCCCGAACTACAAGAATCCCGATGCCTACCGCACGGCGTGCGACCGGGCGGGGGCTATGGGGTACACGGGAAAGTGGGCCATCCACCCCAGCCAGGTAGAGATCGCCAACGACGCCTTCGCTCCCACGCCGGAGGAGATCGCGCACGCCGAGCGGGTGGTTGCCGCCTACCGCGACGCCGAGAGTCTGGGCAAGGGAGCTTCTGCGCTCGACGGAATGCTCGTCGATGCCGCCCACCTGCGCCACGCCGCCACCATTGCCCACAGGGCCGAACTGCTCGGTCTCGCCGGGCAGAACAGGAGAAACCTATGACCCGCCAGATGACCCTCGTCGGCTTCATGCAGGCCGGCAACGTGACCGTGTACTCGGGCTCGTGGCGCTACCCCTCGGCCCAACACTCCTTCCTGACGATGGAGTACTACCAGCACATCGCTCGCACCTTGGAAGAGGGCAAGTTCGACTTGGTCTTTTTCGACGATCGCCTCGCCATGCCCGGTGTGTACGGCGATTCGGTTGCCGGTGCCGTCCGCCACGGCGCGCGTCCGATCAAGCTCGACCTCACTGCGGTCCTTGGTGGGATCATCGGCGCCACGAGCCGAATCGGCGTCGGTGCGACGTACTCCACTACCTATTACGAACCGTTCCACGTCGCCCGCACGTTCGCCACGCTGGATCACCTGTCGGGCGGCCGGGCCGCGTGGAACATCGTCACGTCGGTGAACGACTCGGAGGCGCAGAACTTCAGCTTGGAGAACCACCTCGATCACGACGAGCGGTACGACAGAGCTCAAGAGTTTCTCGAGGCGGTCGTCGCACTGTGGAACTCGTGGGAACCCGACGCGATGGTGCTGGATCGGGAGAGCGGCGAATTCGCCGATCCGGACAAGGTCCACGAGATCAACCACGAGGGCAAGTGGTTCAAGGTGCGCGGTCCGCTCACCGTGCCGCGCACCCCACAAGGCCGCCCCGCGCTGCTACAGGCCGGCTCGTCCGGTCGTGGCCGGGAGTTCGCCTCCGAATGGGCCGACATGATCTTCACCGCTGACCCCGGTCTGCCCGTAGCGCAGCAGCACTACCGGGAGCAAAAGGAGCAGATCGCCGCATCAGGCCGCAATCCCGATGACGTCAAGTTGCTGCCCATGGCCTACGCCGTGGTCGGCGAAACACAGATGATCGCAGAGGAGAAGGAACGGCTGTTCCTCGACGCCTACGTGCACCCGATCGCCTCGCTCGCCCTGCTCTCCGAGGCCCTGAACTACGACTTCTCCCAGCACGACCTCGACGATGTGGTGACCGACGAGATGATGGCGGCCAGCGGAGGAATCCGCGGGTTGGCTCAGGGCGTCCGGCGCCACCTCGACCGTGACGTCACCGTCCGCGACCTGGCGGCGCACCGTGCAACATTGCTGCAGGGCCCCCGATTCGTAGGTACCCCCGAACGTGTCGCGGACCAGATGCAGGAGTGGTTCGAGAGCGGTGGTTGTGACGGGTTCGTCCTCGCCGCCACCCACCTGCCGGGCGCATTCGAGGAGTTCGTGCGGATGGTCGTCCCGATCCTGCAGGAACGTGGCATCTTCCGCCGCGACTATGAGGGCCCGACGCTTCGCGATCATCTTGGAATCTCGACGCCTCCTCATCCATCCACCGGATCCTGACCCATGGCGGTATCCGGCAGGACCTTCACACTGTCGGGTTACCGATCCTTGTTGCAGTGTTCGCGCTCGGCACGGTGCGGCGCGCGGGCGGGTCGCGCTGATCCCGTTGCGGGGACCGGGGCAAGAATTGGACGCAACGAACGCAAAGAGGAGTGATACTGAACGCCAGCCTATTTCGCGAGGTGATGGCAACCAGGTACTGGTGTCGTCGTGGCGACGGCAAGGACCGGTGTCACATCCGCACCGCCGGTCCCTCCTCGCGGAAATGCTCAGGACACTCGCCGATCCATTTACGTACACCGCCGCCACGGTATATTGGCAGCATCACATCCAATCGATTGGATTCAGAATGGAGGGACGATGGCGGCATCAATGCACCTCGATGCACGATCACTCGTCTCACGGATCGCGGATTCTCTGCGTGAGCAAATCATCACCGGCAAGTTGGAACCCGGTATGCGGATTCGTCAGGACGAATATGCCGAAGCCTTTGGGGTAAGTCGCACCCCACTGCGAGAAGCCTTCCGACTGCTCGAGTCCGAAGGGTGGATCGACATGCGCCCGCGGTCCGGGGTGGAGGTAAGCAGGTTCTCGTCGGCCGAAGTCCAGGAGATCTCCGCCATGCGTCTCCTGCTCGAACCGCTCGCCATCCGCGTGGCGACGGTCAGCCATACGGACGCGGATGAGCGATCAATTCAGGACATTGCTCGACGTCTGATCGTGGAACAGCCCTCCGACGGAGTGGCCAGATTCGACGCCATCGCCGAAGCGAATCGCAAATTCCACTACGCTCTTTACGGATTCAACGATGAAGTGGTACTCGACCCTATCCAGAGCGGGCTTCGTGGATACTGGGAGCGCTATTCGAGGTACCGACGCGTGTATTGGAACGTCGACGACCATCTCATGCATTCGAATGAGGGTCATCAGCGAATTCTCGACGCGTGGTTAGCGCGCGACGCGGACCGGGCAGAGGGAGAGCTGGCGCGGCATATCTTGGGCGCGGTGCGATCCCTCGTGTACGAACTGGACGAGCACCGTGCGTCGTCGTTCTCTCTCACTCTCCATGAACTTGCGAAGCGCTACGACTTCGATCTGTCCTGATCCGGCGGCGCGAATCGTATGCGACCTGCTCGAGCATGGGCTGAGGGTGATTCGCGCCGGCGGGGCGGCCCGGTCGACCTGCGTCGGTCAACGCCGAGCCACGGCCGTCGCACATCACGAAATAGGGGCCCAGCAGGTGCGATGGGCCAGGTTCGAGGCTGGTCCGACGCGCTCGGCGGCCAGCCCCCCTTGACGTGGAGTAGAAGAAGGTATAGCGGCACACCCGCAAGTTTCTGATATATCATGACGGCATGAGTTGTGCGAATGTCCGCCCCTTCGGTATCTCGACGGGGGCGGCGGGAGATGCTGCGTTCGGCCTGCTCGGGACGCTGTGGATTCGATGATGCAAACGTCCGATAAAAGTTCTCGCGGCCGCGGCCGCGGCGGCACTAGGCGAAATCCGAAGCTTGGCGCGACGGTCCGGGACCGTATCGCGGAAGTTTTGCGTGACGAGATCATTAGCGGAAAGCTATCCAAGGGAATGCGGATCGATCTGGATGAGACCGCTGCTGAACTGGGAACCAGCCGCACTCCGGTTCGCGAGGCCTGCTTGGTGCTTGTACACGAAGGCCTGGTGGAGGTAGCGCCAAGGACTGGCGTATCAGTAGTCGGCCTGACCCCGCGCGATGTCGAAGATAACTTCGCCCTCATGGCGGTCCTGTCCGGTACAGCTGCAGCATGGGCTGCGGAACGCGGAACACCCGACCAGCACAAGGAAATCCGTCTCCTGTCGGACGAGGTTCGGGCTGCAGCGGATGCGGGCGGGGATATACGGACAGCGAATTTCTTGTTTCATCGAGCAATCAATCGGGCGAGTAATTCAGCGAGATTGCTGATTCTGCTTCGGCAGACCGGACGCCTCATCCCCACGTCATACTTCGACATGATCCCCGAACAGGCGAGCTGCGCGTTGCGCGAGCACGACGATATCGTCGCGGCTGTCACCGCCCGCGATCCAGAGAAAGCACGCCGCTTGTCAGAAGAACATCTCGTTCGAGCGGGACGAGCCTTCGTTTTGCGTATGTTCGGCGAAAGGGAGTCATCGGTCGTCGAGAAGTCCGGGTGATTGTCTCAGCGGCCCTAGTGGGACCTGTCGGACCCTCAGCCGACTGGGCCGCCGACTCGGCGGGGGTGCGGGTATGCGCTCGCTAGAACGAGTATCTCGTTTTCGACACAGTTCGATTCAGGGATGACCTGCCACAATCGCTCGATGAACCGGTGCAGTGTCATTCCGAAGTGCACGAGGAGTTCCTCCTCGGTAGCGCCCCCGAATGGTGCCCACTTGCTGGCGAACTCGATGAGGCGCTCCGCCTCGGCGTCTGGATGGTTGTGTTTGCGGTTGGCTCCGATCGGAGCGGCGCGACGCCTTTGGCGCCACTTGCGGTACTCGCGAGAGTTCATGGGAATTCACATCCAATTAGTCGGGACAGCCGAAGCCTTGGAAGTTTGGGGACCCTCGCTGCACGAGGGAAATACCTAGAGTGCCAGTCACTCTCGACCGGAAACTGCTGATGCCACGCCGCACCAGCTCCGTGAGACCGCCGGGTACGTCATCGAAAGAACTGCACAATCAGCACTCGATGTCGCGGAGAAGATATGCGAGCACAATGTTTTCGAACTCGGCTTTGCGCTCGATCATCGCCCAATGGCCGCAGTTGTGGAAGACGTGCAGCTCGCAGTTCGGGATCAGGCGCATCGGCATGAGGGAACTGTCGAGTGGGGTGACTCGGTCGTCACGCCCGAAGGTGATCAGAGTGGGCGCCTCGATCTTGGTGAGGGTCTCGACCTGGTTTACAGCGGCTGCTCCGTTCCGCCCACGCATTCCGGCGAGAGTTGCCGAATTGAACAGCTTTCTGACGTCGCTCAGCGCTGTGGGATCCGATGCTGCCTTCCACCGGCTTTCGACGAACTCGTCGGTCAAGATGGCGGTGTCGTACACCATGGATTCCATCCATGCCACGAGGCGTTCGCGCGTGGGGTCCTCGACGAACTGAACCAGGAGCTTGATTCCCTCGGACGGTGCCGGGCTGTACACCGGGGTTCCGACGCCGCCGATCGTGACCAGCCGCTTCACACGTTCGGGATGGCCGGCAGCGAGTCGTGCTGCAATGCTGCCACCCATGGAGTTGCCGACCACCGGAACCGCGCCGAGCTCCATACCTTCGAGGAAGTCGAGTACCGCCGGGAGGGCCGCCAGCATCGGGTTGTCGTCACACGAGTAGCTCTTGCCGAATCCCGGAAAGTCGAGAATCAGAGTGCGGAAATGTTTCGCGAAGATCGGCAGGTTGCCCTGGTAGTTGCTCCACCCACTGACACCGGGACCGGAGCCGTGCAGAAGAAGCAGAGGGGGGCCGTCTCCCGCCTCGTGATAGTGGAGCACGCCCTTCTTCGTCTCGAGGGTGCCGCTGGTGTTGTCGTGAGTGATTTCCTGCAATGTCGCGGTCACTGATTCTCCCCCTTGGCTGCGACCCAGCCGTAGTTGTGCCAGTAGGTCTCGAGTTCCGTCACCGGCGTCGGCCACGTCTCGATGTATGTTGCGCCTTCGCTTCCCGCGGTCATCGTGTACGCCGTCCCGGCACGGCTCACGAAGATATCGCCGGGACGCACCGTGACCGTTTCGGGTTCCTCGTTGTCGTAGTGCTCGATGTTGTACTCACCCGCAAGCATGAACAGCATCTCGTCCATGTTGTGATGGTGGCGCGGAACCGTGAATCCCGGAGTCACCCGCAGCGGATTGCGATTGAAACGAGGCCTGTCGATCGGCTTGCTGGTGACAAACATGTTCCCCTCGAAGGTCGCGCCGAAGTCGACCGGTGCGTCCTTGAGGAGCCCGCCTTCGTTCCAGAAGTAGCTGGGGCTGGCCTGTTGATCGAGACCCATTGGTACCCAATCGAAACCGTCGACAAGGTTTCCGAATACGAGTGTCATTGCTTCATCGTAGTTGCGGGTCGATCGACCCGTCTCGCGTCGATTCCGCTCGATGGAATGGCCGAGTGGGCGCTGATCGGGTGAGGTTGGGTTCAATGCGGTGCTGGGATGAGATAGGGGTTGAACGCCGAGTTCACCAGCCTGGGTGTTCCCGGAGATGTCGCCTCATTCGGAACTGGGCGAGCCCTTCGTCGCCGGCAACCATGGCGTCGACGATCGCATCGAGCTCAGCTTGGTCGGCCGGTCCCTGATCTGTCGAGCGGCAGGGATCGCTTGGTCGACGCCCGCTGCCGTACTCGTCCCAGAGAGTGGACAGAACGGAGCGGAACAGTATCAACACCGGGTCACCGCTCAGTGTTGCGACTCGATCCCGGAGGCAGGCACTGCAACGGCCGGCCTTCGAATCGCCTCGCTGTTGATCCTCCCGGAGTTCCGCTTTTCCAAGCATCCCGGACCTCATCGCGGCTGTGAGGCAGCCTAATTCGACTTCCTCGCGCACTGTGCGCAGGTGCTCGACCGTCACTCCGCGGAAGTCCAGGTACAGGGCAATCGTCCGGATGCTGGATGTCGGATCGGGCTCGAGAACGACCAGCCCTCCCCCTGGTCCTTGGCGCATACGAGCCACGCTGTAGTGCTCGAGAATTCGAATCGATTCGCGGAATACCGAGCGGCTCACCCCGTATCGTGAAACGAAATCGGCTTCCGACCCCAGGACTTCGCCGACGTACCTGCCTTCTCTGACGATGTCGTCACGAATGCGACCGGCCACGGACCCAGCCAACTTCCTCTCCCGTGGCCATTCGTCGGGAGTCAGGTCCATCGGCCCGATCGCCGTACTCTCTCCGGGCTGGGGGTGGACGAGGCCACTCAACCATGTGGCAGCTCTGTCGAGGTGGGCAACCAGGTCGCTTTGTGCTCGACTGCTGGCGCCCGCCACTATCGATTCGGCAATCGCCAGATGTTGCCTGGCGGCCGCGCAACCCTCTTCCTCGGTGTTTCCGGCGATCCCCCGTGCGCGATGGGTGTATGCCGCCGTCAAGCTGACCAGGATATCTATGTACAGCTCGAGTACCGGGTTCCCGGAGAGACGACCCAACGCTATGTGGAAGTCCTCCGGGAGACGGCCGTCCTCACCGGATGCGCTCGACCTGAGCTCTTGCACTCCGCGCTCGGTCAACGATTCCGAGACGGCCGCGATCGCCATTCGTTCGAAGACGAAACGGGCATGCACAACCTGTTCCACAGTCGCCCCGGCGTACTCGAGATAGATGACAACTCCGCGAATGGCCGGAGTCGGATCAGGGGTACCGACGACAAGCCCGCCGCCCGGTCCTTGCCGCATTTGCACCACCCGAGAATGCTCGAGTACCCGGATCGCTTCACGCAGGATCGACCGGGACACCCCGAATTGCTCACGCAGCGCAGTTTCCGAGCCGAGAACTTCGCCGATCGGCCACTGTCGTTCGGTGATCTCGTCTACGATCCGTCGAGCAACTTGGACGGCGAGCTTTTCGGGTGCAACTGCTGCCGGCTCTTTTCCCTCCGGAAGTCGCATCTACCAGGAACTCCTATCCCCTCGATCCGAGCATGGACGCTCGCGATGTGATGCACAAGCCCATACCCAGGCACGTAGCCTACGTCATCGCTGGAAGTGCGTGTCTCGCGCTCAGAACGTCATCGGCCCCCGACAACACAGTTGCGGGGGCCGACAGCGGTCATTGCGGAGGCGGTGAGAATCGATGGCCCCACAGTGCGCCCTCGGTGATCGCATAGGTCGGTTCCTCTTCGGTGACCTGCAATCCGTCCCATCCGAACTCGAAGGCGTAGTTGTCCGGCGAGTAGACGTAGAACGACACCATCTGATCATTGGTGTGCTTGCCGAGGGTGTTCATCATCGGCAGGTTCATGTCGTATGCGCGGTCGAGAGCCAGGCCGACGTCGTCGAGGGTCTCTGCCTCGACCATGATGTGGACGACCTTGCCCGCGGTGCCCGGCCTCGGCGTGATACCGAAGCTGTGGTGCCTCGGGTTGCATCCCATGAAGTAGACCGGTCCAGCGGTGTTCCGCTCGACGAATCCAAGGATTCGGTTGTAGAAGTCGAACGTCTTCTCGACGTCCTCAGCCGTCACGATCACGTGACCGAGCCCCATGTTTCCGGTGACGAACTTCGACACCAGCGGAGTGTTCACCGGCACATGATCGAGCACCGGCCCGTAGAACAGCTCGACCTGGTTGCCGCCGGGATCCGCGAATCGGGCGAAACCGGTCACTCGGCGTTCCGCGCATTCCTCCTTCGACCCGGAGGACACCTCGATACCCTCCGCACTGATCGCGCGGACCAGCTCGTCCAGCTCTCGCCGGTTCATCACCTCGAACCCGATCGCCGTGCAAGACGACTCTTCGGCGGGGGTTACCACCAGTCGGGCGGGATAGTGATCCATGCGGAAGTACAAGGAACTCGGGTCGGCGCCGTCGACGCGCATGAAGCCGACGAAGTCCTCTCCAAACCGTTTCCATGCGTCGATATCAGACGAGTTCAGTCTGATGTAGCCCAGGGAACGAACCCCCATGCTCAACTCCAATCGGGTGGCGGTGCACGATGTACGCAGTTACGCAGTTGCGTATGCGAAATTCATTTCAGTCGTTAAAGATGAACCTGTCGGCGACCCGGTGGTGGTTCCAGATCGTCATTTCCTGCTCTTCGCTCAGCCGGTGGCCGTCGAAACTGGGGGAGTGCATACCGACGGTGACGTCCTTCATGTTCGCGAAGTCCTGGGAGAAGACCTGCCCCAGGTCGGCGTCGCGGTAGTCGTCGAAGTACTGCGGTTCGAACTCGCGCTTCTTGTCATAGTCGGCCACCGGAATCTGGTCGAGACTGAAGATCTCGAACAGGCACTTGTTGGGATCGTCATCGATCGGCCGCGCCCGGTACCAGAACGCCGAGCCCTGCCCCGGAAGGATGATGCTGTTCGGGAACACGTTCCAGGAGCTGCCTGCCTCGGACCACTGATCGGGGGTGATCACCGGCCAGTCGTAGCCTTCCTCGATCGACAGCTCCCGGTAGAGCTGGAGGAAGTACTTGCCCGCAGTCATCCCTTCGGGCAGCTGGGCCGTCTTCAGCGTTTCCGCGACACGCCAGCTGCGTTCGTTCTCGAGACCGCGCATATCCTCATGGAGGTACTGGATCGAGGCTGCGATGCTCAGGCGCTCGTCGGATTTGCCGTCGCCGGTCTTCTTCGACGGATCCTTACCGTCGTTCCTCGACGACGACGCCTTGGGGCCGAGTGCCGAGTAGTGGGCATGTCGCTCGTACACGGTCGTCGGGGCCCACGACCGATTGTCGAGTTCCTTCAGCGAGGCGAGCTTGTCATCGGACTTGTCGAGGCGGAAGAGCTGGGGGTGGGTTCCCGCCACGTGGTAGGCCTCGAGGAACGCGTCCATCGCCGTCTTCCAGTTGCACGGTGCGATGATGCCCTTGCCCCACCGGTACCGGAAATTCTCGAGCTGGAACGGCGCGAAGATCCTCGCCACGGGGTCGAGGTACTCGAGCAGAGGCATGGCCTCGGGATCGAGGTTGATGAAGACGAAGCCCGCCCACTGCTCGGCCCGAACGCGGACCAGGCCGAGGTCGTCATCGGAGCGGGGAACGAACTCCTCACGGTCGAGCACCAGTCGGATGGAGCCGTCCAGGTTCCAGCGCCAGCCGTGGAACGGACAGATCAGCGAGCCGACTCGTCCGCGACCCCGGGCCAGGCGGGTTCCCCGGTGGCGGCATGCGTTGTGGTACGCCCGGATCTCGGTCTTCGACTCACGCACGAGCAGGACCGAGAACTTGCCGATCTCGTATTCGACGAAGCACCCGACGTCCCGCAGCTCTTCGACGCGGCAGGCGATCTGCCATGTGTGGGTGAACATCTTGTCGAGTTCGAGCTTCAGGAACTCCTCGTCCAGGTAGCGAGCTTTCGGAATGAAAGCCCGGTCCAGGCGGTACTTCTCGGGCACCTTCTCCGGCGGAACGTCACCTTCGAACCAGATGGGCCGATTCATCCGAAGCTCATCTACGACTGTCATCGCAACCACACTTCCTGTAACTGGCGTTCAATCGTGCGTATGTGCACGTGGGCAACTTGGCTAGGCGTACGGGCCGGCGATCTCGACACCGTCGGCGATCCGGGCGACGTGGATGCAGTTCCCCGGGCATCCGTCGGCAGCATCGATGACGTCGAGGCGAAGGCTGTCCGGCACGTTTGCGGATGCCCCCTCTTCGGTCAGTAGTGGGCCTGCTGGTTCGCTCTTGACATGGGCGACCCCGGCGTCGTCGAACTCGAAGACGTCGGGGGCGTACTGGACGCACAGACCATCTCCGGTGCACAGGTTGTGTTCGATCCACACCCGGACTTCGTCACTCATGTGATATGCCTTCCTCATCCACTAACTGCTTTGGGGCCTCGTGATCGACCGGTGCCTCGACAGCGAAACGCGACCGGTGCGGCCGGCGGTGTCCGAGCGCTGTCGGCGATGCACGGACCACCGCCTGAATCACATCTGGTCTGCACAACCGGGCGAGTCGCCTGGCCGCCAGCCGTCGAACGTTGCCTCTATCAGGCTTGAAAATCACTCTCCAGCAGTGGTTTCGTATTGTCCATTTGTCATTCCATCAAATGGAATACGCGCTGCGGGTACTTCGTGACGGCGTCTTAAGCTGTGTCGGGCACCGAGCGATTCGCATGTCGGTGTCGGGTTGCCGAACCGAGTCTCGGTAGTGGACTGCCACTGGATCGTTCCCACACCGAGGCTGTCGGGCGCATCCCACGCCGATAGACCTCCCCGCGCACTACCGCTCGACGTCCCCCGTCAGAAAGCGATCTACCGGCGATCCGGCTGACACGCACGTTCACCCCCTACCTCCCACGGAGGAACACCGATGTCACTACCCACACCGACGACTGGCAGAGATCCCGATTCCGCACAGGGCTGGACCGCCACGATGATCGTCGGAATCGTTCTCATGTCGGCAGTGCTCGAAGCGCTCTCGCTGGGCAACAGCATGGTCTCGATCGGTCTGCCCAGCATCCTGAAGGAGTTTCCGACATCGCAAGGCGGTTGGCTGATGACCGTCTACTTCCTCGTCGGTGCAGTTTGTGCGCCACTCCTCGGTAAGGCCGCAGACCTCTACGGCAAGCGGCGGGTGCTGCTGATCACCATGACGGTGGCCGGAGTGGGAGCCCTGATCTGCGCCGTGGCTCCGAGCTTCACGGTCCTGCTGATCGGGCGAATCCTCCAGGGCCCCATTCTCGCAACGCTGTCGTTGATCCCGTCCTACATCCGCGATATCTACCCGCCCAAGCAGGCCGCGTTCGCAGCGAGTATCACCGTCACCGGAATGGGAGCATTCACGATCGCAGCACCCACGGTCATCGGATGGCTGTTGGAGAACCACGGCTTCCGCGGAATGTTCCTGTTCGACGCGGTATGGACCCTCGGCCTGTGCATCGGGATCTGGGCGATCCTGCCCGAATCGACGAATCGTCGTGAGGCAAAGCCGGACTTCTTCGGTGGCCTCATCCTGACCGGTGCCGTTGTTCCCGTGCTGCTCTACGTCAGCATGGGCCGAACCTGGGGTTGGCTAGAAGCCTCGCCGCTGCTGCTCATCGGCATCGTTCTCGGTGGGTTGTTCGTGTGGCGCACGCGCAACGTCGACGAGCCCATCATCAATCTCGCGCTCTTCCGGCGTAAGCCCCTGGTGTTCGTGGCGTTCGCCGGCGCGGTTGCCTACTCGGTGTCGGCCGCGACCTACCAGTTGGTCCCGCTGCTCGCGATGACCTCGCGGGACAACGGCGTCACGTACGGTCTCGGATTGAACCCCCTGGAATTCTCCAGCATCGCCACTCCCAAACAACTGGCGACTGTCTTCGGTGGCGCTGTGATCGGCATACTCCTTGCGCGTGGACGAAACCCTCGCGCATTCCTGACCCTGGGCATCGCTGTCTTCGCGGCATCATTGGTGTCGTTCGCGCTGGCGCACGATACTTTCGCCACCGTGATGATCGGCAGCCTCCTCCTCGGACTTGCCGGTGGTGTATCCACCGCTGCGGTTCCGAACCTGGTGATGCGTGCGACGCCCGCCGGCGACCAGGGGTCGACGGCCGGCACAGTGCAGTTGTGCACCACGGGTGCATCGTCGATTCTCCCCGTCGTCATGTTCGCCGTCCTGGCTCCGTATATGGTGTCTGCACCGGAAGGTGGTGTGTTTTACCAAGATCGGGGCATCACCACGTGGCTGTGGATCTCGGCCGCGATCTGCATCGTTGCGCTTCTCGTCGGTTTCACGGTACTTCGCGAGCGGAGTGGAGAGGCCATCGAGGAGTTCTCGGTCAACACCGCGGAACCTGCCTCGGGCACTGCTGACGGAGTGTCGCCGCGTACTGGCGATCTGGAGCGCAACAAGCTCTGACTTTCCATATCCGGGCCTGCCGGCCGGTCAGGCCGGCAGACCCGGTCATCATTGCCATACCTCAGGAGGACGGCCCATGGCCGAGACCGTTACCACAGACATCCTCATCGTCGGCGCAGGTCCTGTCGGACTGTTCGGCGCGTACACGGCGGGCTTCCGCGGACTGTCCACAGTGCTCGTCGATGCCCTTCCCCAGTGCGGTGGACAGATCACCGCGCTGTACCCAGAGAAGGAGATCCGCGATATCGCTGCCGTCCCGGGGGCACTCGGGCGGGAGGTCGTCGCTGCGCTCAAGGCGCAGGCAGACGCGTTCGAACCGGTCTATCTCCTGGGTCGTGAAGCGGTCGCTCTCACCTACTCCCCGGACGGCCGACCGGTTGTCACGCTGTCCGACGGTACCGTCATCGATGCCGGAGCGGTGATCGTCACCGCGGGTATCGGGACCTTCACTCCGCGGACGCTCCCGGCCGGCGAGGAGTTTCTCGAGCGTGGCCTGAGCTACTTCGTGCCGGACCCGCAGGAACACGCCGGCCGTGACGTACTCGTCGTCGGAGGCGGGGACAGTGCAGTGGACTGGGCACTTGCACTGCGGAAGATCGCCCGCTCGGTGACGCTGGTCCATCGCCGCAGCGCGTTCCGGGCCCATGCGGCGAGCGTCCGGGAACTGAACGACAGTGGTGTCGAGATCATCACCGATGCGCAGGTGGAGTCGCTCCACGGGAACGGCACCGTGCAGCGGGCCCACGTTCGCATCGACGGTCAGAACGACCCTCGGGTTCTGCCCGTCGATGCGGTGGTCGCCGCGCTCGGCTTCATCAGCAATCTCGGACCGCTGACGGAATGGGGCATGGATCTGGATCGTCGCACAATCGTCGTCGACAGTCGTATGCAGACGACGGCGGCACGTGTCTATGCCGCCGGCGACATCACCTCCTACACCGGGAAGGTCCGGCTCATGTCGGTCGGGTTCGGTGAGGTGGCCACCGCAGTCAACAATGCGGCCGTTGCCTTGGATCCCGCACTCTCGCTCTTCCCCGGGCACTCGACAGACGCAGCCTGAGCCCGACTCGGGCGGGAACGATCGGAAACCGGAGGGCCCCCGAGGATTACAACCTCGGGGGCCCTCAGTTCTCGGGTAGGTCGCCGATCAGCCGTTCGAGTCAGCCATGTCCAGTGCGGCCAGGTAGGAGAAGACCATGGACGATCCGACAGGACCGCCCGCGCCGGGGTAGATCCGCCCGGTCATCGGAGCCATGGTGTTACCCGATGCGTAGAGGCCGGTGATGACGGAGCCGTCCTCCCGCAGAACCCGGGAATTCTCGTCGGTCTTCAGCCCACCCTTCGTCCCGAGGTCCGACAACACGATCTGCGCGGCGTAGAACGGCGGCTTGCCGATCAAACCCAGGCACGGATTCGGTCCGTCGTCATGGCTGCCGCACGTATTGACGATGTTTCGGTCCCACGGTGCGTCGCCTCGACCGAATGCTTCGTCCTTCCCGCTCAGTGCGTACTCATTGAACTGCGCGACGCTCTTCGTCAACGTTTCGGCTGGGACACCGATCAGTTCCGCAAGTTCCTCGAGGGTGTCGGCCTTCTGGAGGACTCCGGCCGCCAAGAACTTGTCGATGTCGAACCAGTCCGTGGACTGCGGCGCCACCGGCGGTGAGGAGAATGCGCGCTCGTTGTCGAACTGGCGTTGATCGAACACCCAGTGGACCGGGATGTGCGACACATCCGAATTTCGCTGTGCACGAAGAATTTCGTGGCCGGCCCTGTCGTACGGGAGTCGTTCGTTCATGAAGCGCTCACCGGCGTCGTTGACCCAGATTCCACTCCACACAGAGGTGTAGAACACCGGACGTTCGTTGGGAACCACGAGCCCGGGAGCGAACCATGCTTCTTCGAGGAGATCTGTTGCGGCACCGATCTCCATTCCGGCGACGAGGGCATCGCCGGTGTTACCGGGCGCTCCCTGGGACCATTCGCCCGTCACCTCCGGTTGGTACTTCTGGCGGAACTCGCCGTTGCGCTCGTAGCCGCCGGCCGCGAGGATGACACCGCGCCGGGCGCGCAGCGTGATCGATTCTCCGTCGGAGGTTGCCTCGACGCCGACGACCCGACCATCTTCGACGACGAGCCGCTTCAACGGCGTGTTCGTCCGGATCGCCCCGTTTCCGGTTTCCGTGAACGCGAGAAGCAGGCGAGCGATCAGTGCCTGCCCACCGGTCATCACGTCCCCGGGGTGGGCGCCGGAGCGTTCGGCCCACTGAGGCCGACGCACCAACGGCTCGAGATCTCCCAGGGCCGAACGGTCGAGGGGTTCCGGGAAGATCGTGCGGCCCCCGGCCAGGCTTCCCGGCGCCTTCTCGAAATAGTCGGGTACGCCCAGCCAGTAGAACTGTCCCAGCCACGAATTGCTCTCGAGTTCGTCGATCATGGGTGCACCGGCCCGCAGGAACGCTTCCCGCAGAGCTGACGGTGCGTCCTCACCGACGATGGCATCGAGATAGGGGCGCGCCTGGTCCGGTCCTGAATCCAGCCCGGCGCGACGCTCGGCAGCGTTGCCCGGCAGCCACAATCCCGATCCCGAGTAGGCGGTGGTGCCACCGATGAACTCGGTCTTCTCGATGACGAGTGTCCGGAGCCCACGTGAAGCTGCGGCAAGCGCACCAACCAATCCAGCACCCGAACCGACGACGATGACGTCGTAGACGTCGTCAGCCTCATTCTTCTGCAATTTCATTCCTTTCCTGCGTCGCGGGAAGCCCCGAGACCGACCTGACGATCAGTTGACAGAGTTGGAAGCCATTTCCAGTTTCGCGAACATGTTCGCGCTCGCCTCGTCGAGTTCCATTACCTCGATGAAGTGTCCGAGTTCCGCAGTCAGGTCGAGGTATCCGAACCGGATACCACCACTGACTCCGTACTGCGCCCACGTTCGACCACTTCTCGCCACCATTGCGGATGCCTCGTCGAAGTCGTCGACACGAAACCCTGCATGGTGGAAGGTCGCCGGAGTGTCGGCGCGGAGCTTGCCTCGGTAGAGGTCCACCGCACCGCCCACCGGCCGGATGATCTCGATGTTGGTCGCGCCGGCATTGACCAGAGCAACATCGATCACCCATTCTTCGGCGACTGCACCGTCGACGACGACGAACGATCCCTCGAGTGCGCGCGGATCCGTGGCCGGAGGACTACCATGTGCCGCCCCGTCGAGTGTCCGCCCCAATGACGATCGATAGCTCTTGACGCACTCGACGGTCCCCAGGCTTGTCTCCAGGAACGCTGCCGCAACATCGATATCCTCGGTCACGTATCCCAGCTGCATGCAGTTGCGCATCAGATCGCTCAACGACTTCACAATGAATCCTCGCCCTCGGCATTAATGTTCGCGATGGACTCGTCCGAGAGCGCGCTCGGAACGCCAAGTCCACACCGTGTCCACTGTCGTCCTGTCGGGTCACCCCGGTCCACCGCTCATGCCATCTGGCGGAATAGGATTCGAATCATCGATATTTTCGGATGGAGATCGGCATGCGTGGCGAGGTATCCGAGCTCCGAATGTTGACTGGTGTGCGTGATGGCTCCACCATGGGGGGGTGAACACCTTGAATGTCGCATCGAGCAGGACTCCGGATGCGGGAGTGGCCACTGTCCCCTCCGGCGTTGCGCTCTCCGACGCTGCCGAGCGGTCGTCGCGAGATGCGTACTCTCGATCGGATTCCGAGCGTATCGATCACATCTTGATCACCATGCGGCGAGCCCTCCGGCAGGTGGAAGCCATCGGCTCCGTCGATGTGGAGCTCCTGGAGCGGAACTCGACCGCCGGCCTGGTGATCGAACGCGTTCTCGCGAACTTGACGGACATGGCATTCGACATCAACTGCCACGTTTCCCGGGCGAGCTCAGGGCGTACGCCGCAGACCTTCTCCGAGTCGTGCGAAGGTGCCATCAGGTCCGGGCTGATCGACAGGGAGCTCGCTTCGGAGCTCATGCCTGCCGACGGACCCCATCACGTCGTGATGCAGTTGTGTCTCGACACCGAGCCCGAACAGGTTGAGGCGGTCGTCGCCAGGGCGCTGTCCGCCTTCCAGGAGTTCGAGCAGCGAGCCACCGAGTGGGCCGGCCGAGGTGACGTCGTCTGACGTCACGTCGGCTGGGTCGGGCACCTGCTGCGCGTGAAGGGCACGGCGGCTGGTGTGTGGTCGGGGGCCCGGCGCGGGTGTCAGTCGAGGATGTCTCGGACCTGCGTCGTTTCATTGCCGGCCAGCGTCATGGTCCGCGCCACCTTCATGTGCTTGTTCCAGTGGGCGAAGGCACCGTCTCCGTCGCGGTCGCGGAGTAGCTTGATCAGCCGTCGCAGGGAACGTACGAACAGCCTGTAGCGCTCGTGGGCGGCCTCGGCATCGACGATGGCGCGTTCACGGGCCACGTTGGTGGTGTGTCTCTCGAAGATTTCGTGGAGCATGCCGGCGATCAGGGCAAGCGTTGCGTTGCCGGACAGTTGAACCATCCGGAGGTGAAACCTTGCAGCGGCGGGGCCGAAGTCGCCCGCCGCAAAGGCGGCGGGGACCTCCTCGTCGAGCAGCCTCTCCAGTTCGTCGAAGTCGTCTTCGGTGCCGGATTCCGCCAGGATGCGAGCAGCGGCCGGTTCGATGGCCTCTCGGGCGACGAAGACGTCGGCAACGGTGGCGCCGGACAGTTCCAGTAGGAGCGACGCGGGCCGTGCGACCACCTCTGGACCGGGTACACACACGCGGGCGCCGGAGCGTGACCCGCGGCGGACCTCGACGAGGCGTTCGGCCTCGAGTACTCGAACCGCCTCACGCAGCGTCGGTCGGCTCACCGCGAAATGCTCCATCAATTCGGCCTCGTGCGGGAGGTGATCGCCGTCCTTCAGTTCGCCGTCGACGATCATTCGGCGGAGCTTGAGAGCAACCAACTCGGCAGTCTTCGGAGTGCGAATGGCACGCGTCGAGAGTGCGCGCTGCTCGAAGACTGGCGAAACGGTGGCGTCATCGGTCATGGGTGCGTACACCTTCGCTTTCAAGGGTGACTATGAGTACTCAGTAAAGCACCCAGTGTACCGGTCGTGCTGTATGCCGTGCTGACCTGCAAGGTTTCCTCGGACCTGGCCGGGGGGTTCCCGCTTTCGTAGCGATAAACGGGTCCCTGTCATCGGATGATGTCCGATCACGATCTTGCAGCCGCTCACATAGTCAACTATGTTAGCTTTGTATTAGTCGACGGTGTGGTGGATCACCGTGGTACCTGCCGCCGGATCTCCGGCACGCGCCTAGGAGCAGCAATGTTGAAGACACGGTTCACCGAGGAATTCGGGGTCGAGCACCCGATCGTGCAGGGCGGCATGATGTGGGTCGGACGCGCGGAACTCGCCGCAGCAGTGTCGAACGCCGGTGGTCTCGGTGTCATCACCGCACTGACTCAACCGACCCCGGATGCTCTCGCGCAGGAGATCGAGCGCTGTAAGGCGATGACAGACAAGCCGTTCGGGGTGAACCTGACTCTGACGCTGTCCATCAACCCGCCGCCGTACGCGGAGTTCCGCCAGGTGATCATCGAGTCCGGCGTCAAGATCGTCGAGACCGCGGGTTCGGATCCGACCGTGCATGTCGAGCACCTGAAGGAACACGGCATCAAAGTCATTCACAAGTGCACGAGCGTCCGCCACGCGCTCAAGGCGGAGCGGATCGGTGTGGACGCCGTGAGTATCGACGGTTTCGAGTGCGCCGGACACCCCGGCGAGGACGATGTGCCAGGACTCGTCCTCATCCCGGCGGCGGCGGACGCGCTGACAATCCCGTTCATCGCCTCCGGTGGGTTCGCCGACGGCCGCGGTCTCGCCGCTGCTCTCGCGCTCGGTGCCGACGGCATCAACATGGGCACCAGGTTCATGTGCACGCAGGAGAGCCCCATTCACGAGAACATCAAGAATCAGATCGTCGGGGCTTCCGAGCTCGACACTCAACTGATCTTCCGTCAGCTCCGCAACACGATGCGTGCCTCCCGCAACTCGGTCAGCGAAGAGGTTGTCGACATCCTGAACAAGGGTGGACGCTTCAAGGAAGTCAAGGATCTCGTCGCGGGTACCCGAGGCCGCAAGGTCTACGAGGAGGGTGACCCGGAGTTCGGTATCTGGACGGTCGGTGTCGTCCAGGGCCTGATCAGGGACATCCCGGCCGCGGGTGAGGTGGTTCGGCGTACCGCCGCCGACGCAGAGACGCGTCTTCTCGGCCTCTCGCGTGACGTGGTTCTCGTTCCCGCGGCCTCCGCCGCGGTCTGAGGGGGTCACGATGAGCGAAGTGGTTGTCGAAGCCACTACCGAAGATCCGCACAAGCCGCCGCTGCTCGTCGAACGTGACGGGTTCGTCACGGTTCTCACGCTTAACCGGCCCGATCGGCGCAACGCCATCAATCGGGCGATGCGCAAGGCGATCAAGAAGGAACTGTGGCGGGCGGATACCGATGACGAGGTCCGCGTCGTCGTCATCACCGGCGCCGGAACATCTTTCTCCGCGGGAGTCGACCTCCCCGAGGCGCTCTCGGGTCCGTCGCCACGAACCGAGGGGCCGACGCCCACCCAGGTGCTGCGTGGCATCTCGAAGCCGGTGATCGCCGCGGTAAACGGCCCCTGCTACACCGGTGGCTACGAGTTCGCGGTGAACTGCTCGTTCATCGTCGCCTCGGACCGCGCCGAATTCGCTGACACCCATGCACAGATCGGGCTGCTCAACGGTTGGGGTGGAAGTGCGATGCTGCCGCGTATGGTCGGGCTGCCGGCTGCGATCCAGTTCGTCCTCAGCGGCGAGCCGATCGACGGTGCGGCCGCCGCCCGAATCGGCCTCGCAAACGAAGTGGTCGCGCACGAATCGCTCATGGTGCGCACGCTCGAGATCGCGCACCGCATCGCCGACGGGCACCCCGCGGCGATCCAGCGAATGCTGCGACTGCTCAAGGAAGGCGCGGGTGTTTCCCTCTCGCACGCATTGAGTCTCGAGGCGGAGGCCGCGGTGACGTTCCGATCGAACGGCAGAGACGTGAGTACGCGCTTCGACAGTCGGCGCGGTCAGAAAATCTGACACAAAGAAACTTTCATTCCCGGTATGCAGTTCCGTACCGAACGAACAAGGGGAGGTGGCGCGGTGGAAGAGACGTCCACGGCGGTGCTCGACGCTCACACCGGTGACTGGCGGTCCCGGCTGTCCGTTCTGCTCGACGAGTATCGCAAACGCCCACGACCGGCCACGTCACGCGATCGCTTCGACGCGTCGACAGCGTGGCAGTCCGAGCTTGTCGACGCCGGCTTGGCGGCCCCGGGCTGGCCCGTCGAGGTCGGTGGAATGGAACTCTCGCTCGACGATCAGCTCGACTACTACCGCATGGTCTCCGCTGCCGGCGCACCGAAACACCCGTGTGCGATGTCCTTCATCGTGGCTCCTACGATCATCGTCCACGGCTCGCAGGAGCAGAAGAATCGGTTCCTCGAGCCGCTGCTGCGCGCCGACGAGTTCTGGTGCCAGGGATTCTCCGAGCCAGGGGCCGGTAGTGATCTGGCGTCACTGTCGACCCGGGCCGTTCGTGACGGCGATGTCTACCGTGTGACGGGCCAGAAGATCTGGACGACGAAGGCTGATAGGGCCGACTGGATCTTTGCACTGGTGCGGACCGGTCCTGCCGGTCGCGGGACGTCGGGTATCACGTACCTGCTGATCCCGATGGACTCGCCGGGCATCGAGATTCGCCCGCTTCGCGATTCGGCCGGCGGCCACCACTTTGCCGAGGTCTTCTTCGACGATGTCGAGGTCCCGGTCGCCAATCGGCTCGGCGAGGAGGGGCAGGGCTGGTCCATCATGCGAACCTCCCTCGGTCACGAACGTGCCACCGCGTTCCTCGCCGACGAGTTCCGCTACCGCGGCACCGTCGACAAGGTTGTTCGACTGGCCGTCGATCGGGGATACGCAGCCGATCCCGTGATCCGCCAGGAAATTGCCCGGATGGAGACGTCCGTACGGAGCATCGCGGCGAACAGCGCGCGAGCACTCGAGGCCGTCCTCCGGGGTGAGGACCCAGGGGGTGTCGCTTCCGTCAACCGATTGGTCAAGTCGGAGTTCGAACAGCATCTGCACAGGCTCGCCCTGCGGCTGACGGGCAGTGCCGCTGTACTGGGTGCGCAGTCCGAGGGCGCCGCCGAGAAAGGCCGCTGGACTTATGGCTACCTGATGTCGCGGGCCACCACCATCGGCGCGGGCACCGCTGAGATCCAGCGGAACACGATCGCGGAGGGGGTATTGGGGCTGCCGTCGCACCGTGGAGAGGGCCGGCGCGCCCCGGCCGTCACACCGGGTCGGCCACTCGCGGCGCCGGAGGGGGACGAAGCAGCGCTTCGGGAGGTTCTCGGCTCGGCGATCTCCTCGTACGTCGAGACCGAAAACCTCCTCGCCCGGGAGACCTCGCCGGGTGACTACGACATCGGGCTCTGGGACGAGTTGGTCAAGTTCGGACTGCCGGGTTTGGCCGCTCCGGAGCGACTCGGCGGCGGCGGCGCACCCTTGCGGCTGCTCTGCGCGGCCGTCGAGGAGGCCGGATACCGCCTTGCTCCGGTGCCGCTGGTGCCGACCGCAATCGCATTGGAAGTTCTCCTTGCGGCTGGTGCAGACAGGGCGGCCGAAGCCGTGATCAAGGGAGCCACCGCCGCGTTCGTCGCACCCGTCGACGACGGCGGCTGGGTCTGCGACACAGACTTGCCGGTGTGCGGCACGGGCCGGTTGACGGGTGTCGTCGAGCGAGTGGCTGGTGCCCCAGTCGCCGACATCTTGGTCGTGCTCGCCACCGATGTCGCCACCGGTGAACTTCTGCTGGCGACCGTGGAGCCGGGTGCGGCCTCGATCACCGTCCAGAACTCGATCGACATCACCGCGACGGTCGGTACCGTCGGCTTGGACGCGACACCGGCAACGGTGGTGGCCGCGGGAGCGCTCGTCGCAGATGCACTCGCTGCGGCTCATCGGGTGGCGCAGTTGCTTGTCGCGGCCGACTCGGTCGGCGTTGCCAACCGCGCGCTTGCCCTCGCCGTCGAATGGGCCGGGCAGCGTGAACAATTCGGGCAGGCCATCGGGTCGTTCCAGGCGATCTCGCACAAGTGTGCCAACCTACTGGTCGGTGCGGAGGGCGCACGGGGGCAGGTCCTCGCAGCAGCGGATCGGGACGGCGTGGACTCGGATGCGGTCCTGTCCGCGGAACTCGCATCGGCCGAGGCACTGAGCGCTGCGGTGTGGTCGAGCGAAGAGTGCATCCAGATTCACGGCGGCATCGGCTTCACCTGGGAGCACACCGCACATCTGTTGTTGCGCAGGGCGATCGCGAACGAAGCCTGGCTCAGTCGACCCGAGGTGATGCGCGACCGGGCGGTCACGAAGTTGCTCGACCGCGTCAGATGACCGGAGGGCAGGTGTGACGACGGTGTCGCCGATGGCAGCGTGAACGACCCTGGACGGGGTCTGGCTGCGCCGCTCGCCGAGCGTCTGAGGCGTGGTCTGCGCGATCTGGCGGCCGATGTTTCATCAGCGGAACCGCAGCAGTCCTTCCTGCATCGTGCTCGCCAGCAGCATGCCGTCCCGGTTGTAGAGACGTCCCCTGCTTATCCCACGGCCGCCACCCATCCAGTACCCGTGCTGCTCGTACAGATGCCATTCGTCCGCGCGAAACGGTGTGTGCAGCCAGACGGTGTGATCCAGGCTTGCCAGCTTCAGCCCGGGGGTGTCTATGTGCCGGGCATGCGGAGGTAGGGCTGCCGAAAGTAGGAACAGGTCCGAGCAGTACGCGAATCCCGCCGCCTGAACCAGAGGCTCGTCGTCGAGAACTCCCGGGGTCCGGACCCAGGCGCGCTGCCGGGGTGGTAGCTGCTCTCCGCGCCGGTTCGCCACGCGTGGATACTCGCCAGGGAATCGGAACTCGACTCCGACGTTGACGAGCAGTCGGCGCAGCCACTCCGCATCGCCCAGATCGGAGGCGCTCAGGCTGTGCTCGAAGCGGGGGAGATCCTCCGGGGTCGGGCTAGGTGTCGTGGTCGTGTCCTGATGGGTGAGGCCCTGCTCGTCACGATGGAACGACGCGGTCGCCAACAGGATGGTTCGATCGTTCTGAACCGCTCGTACGAGACGAGTGGTGAAGCTGCCGCCGTCCCGGACGCGTTCGACTCGGTAGTCGACCGGGAGGTCTGAGCGACCCGGATGAATGAAGTGTCCGTGGAGCGAATGGGGGTGATGGTCGCCGTCGACGGTCCGACCGGCCGCCACGAGTGCCTGGCCTAATGTCTGGCCCCCGTAGATGCGGCGGGCGGGGGTATGCGATTCACCGCGGAACAGGTCCCTGTCGAGCTGCGCGAGCGTGAGAATCTCGCCCACAGGAGGGCGCCTGAGTGATGTAAAGGACTCGGCCCCGTGTGGAAGCGGCATGGCAATTCCTCATACTTTTTCACAGATTCGGCGCCATGGCCGAATCTGAGGCCGGGGCGGGCCGGGCGACGCCGTGGCCGATTGTCGATGCGAGCCGAATCGGCCACGGCAAAAGACGCTTTGGCGGGTTGATCAGCGGGGTGCGAATCGCTGCCCGGCGTCCAGGCGCAGGGCCTGCCCGTTGAGCATCGGGTTGTCGACGATGGCGAGTGCGAGCTTCGCGAACTCCTCGGGTCGGCCCATGCGCTTGGGGAAGGCCGCATCCTCGACGAGCGGAGCGACCTGCTCGGCAGTGAACTTGGCCGTGGCGCCGGTCGCGAACAGGCTCGGGGCGATGGCAAGGACGCGGATGCCCTGCGGGCCGAGGTCGCGGGCCATGACCAGTGCCATCGCGGCAATGCCCGCCTTCGCGGCGCTGTATGCGACCTGGCCGATCTGGCCCTCGTAGGCTGCGATCGAGGAGGTGTTGACGATCACGCCGCGCTCGTCGTCCTCGGGCTCGTTGTGCGACATGTGGAAGGCCTGGAGCCGATTCAGATTGAACGTCGAGACAAGGTTGAGGTCGATGACCTTCTGGAAGCTCTCGAGGTCGTGGGGGCCGTTCCGTCCGAGGGTCTTCTTCACGGTCCCGCCGCCGGCGGTGTTCACCGCGATGTGCAGGGCGCCGAGATCGGCGACGGCGGCGGCCAGCGTCTGTTCCGCGCCCTCGTGATCGGTGATGTCGATCGGGTGGAAGATCGCGCCGATCTCGGTCGCGACGTCCTTTCCGGCGCTGCCTTCACGGTCGAGGATCGCGACCTGGGCGCCTCCTGCTGCGAGGGCCTCCGCGGTCGCCCGCCCCATGCCCGACGCGCCACCGACGACGACGGCCTTCTTGCCGATGATGTTCATTTCAACGATGTCCTTACGGTGAGGAGGTTCCACGGAATCGATCTAAGGGCACTTATAGTACTATCTAAACTATGTGACGCGCGCTACCCTACTGAAGTAGTCGGCGCTACACCCAGGGCATCGACACGACCGTCTCCACGGTCGTACAGCTCACCCCGTGAATGGAGGAATCGTGATTCTCAAGGTCGGTCAGTCGTTGGCCAGCGCAGTCGACACCACCACCCTGGTCGTGCTCCGTCCCGCCGAGGGGGACGTGACGCTGACGTGTGGTGGCGTCCCGATGTCGGAGGGAAAGACCCCGACCGGGGACGGAACGTCGATCGATGCTGCGCACATCGGTGGTGCGGTGATGGGAAAGCGCTACGTCGACGAGGCGTCGGGGCTCGAGGTGCTCTGCACCAAGGCCGGACAGGGTCAGCTCGCGTTGGGCGGCGGCAGCGTACTCGCCATCAAGGGGGCCACGCCGCTGCCCTCCTCGGACTGAGGTTGCGGGCCCCCGAACGACGAGTGGAGTGACGGATGAATATTTCCATGTTGCTGGACATGGCGGTCGACGGTTTCGGCGACCGGGTCGTGATCGGCAGCCGTGATGCGGGCATCACGGCATCACGACTGAGAGAACTTGCGATTGCGGGTGCGGACGCCATCCGCGACTCCGGCGCCGATGCAATCGTCTATCTGGCGGTGAATGGTCCCGCTTTTCCGGTGGCGATGTTCGCGGCCGCCCGCGCCGGTGTGCCGTTGGTCCCCGTGAACTATCGCCTGGGGCGTGAGCAGCTCGACGCGCTCTTGGCCAATCATCCCCGGGCTTTGGGGATTGCAGACCCGAATCAGGCGGAGGTGCTCGAGCGCGCGGGTCTGAACGTGCGCACTCCTGCGCGGTGGCTGCAGCAACTGTCCGCATCCGACGTGACCGAGGCCGGCGAGGACGAGGTTCTCGACGCGGAGGGTGCTGCGGTGGTCATCTACACGTCGGGCACGACCTCGGCGCCCAAGGGAGTTCTCCTGCGGCACGAGAATCTCTCGTCGTATGTGATCGGCTCCGTCGAGTTCGCGAACGCCGATGATGCGGACGCCGCTCTGGTAAGCGTGCCGCCGTATCACATTGCAGCGGTCGCGAACGTGATCACTAATCTCTACGCCGGCCGCCGCACGATGGTTCTCGAGCAGTTTACACCCGAGCAGTGGTTGGACACGGTCCGGCAGGAGGGCGTCACGAACGCTCTGGTCGTACCGACGATGCTCGCGCGAATCGTCGACTCCGATTCGGACAAGACGGTTCCGGCGTTGCGTGGCCTCGCCTATGGGGGAGCGCCCATGCCCACACGAGTCATCGAGCGGGCGCTGGAACTGTGGCCCGAGGTCGGATTCGTCAACGCCTACGGTCTGACCGAGACCAGTTCGACCATTGCGGTTCTCGGTCCGGAAGAGCACCGGGCCGCGATCGGATCGGGTGACGCGCCCGTGCGTGCGCGTCTCGGTTCGGTCGGACTTCCCGTCCCGGGCGTGCAGATCGAGATTCGTGACGAGAACGACGCGGTTCTCGGCCCGGGTGAGGTGGGCCGAATCTGTGTCGCCGGCGATCAGGTCTCGGCCGAGTACGCCGGTGTCGGGCGCATGGTCGACGAGCGCGGCTTCTTCGATACTCGTGACAAGGGCTTCGTCGATGACGACGGCTACCTCTTCGTCGGCGGGCGGGTGGACGACACGATCATTCGTGGTGCGGAGAACATTGCGCCCGCGGAGATCGAGGACGTGATGCTTCGCCACCCCGCGGTGCTGGACGTTGCTGTCGTCGGACTGCCCGACGAGGAGTGGGGCCAGCGGATCGAGGCGGCGGTCGTGCTGCGTCCCGGCGAGAGCGTCGACGGGGAGGAGTTGCGGTCCTTCGTTCGGAACACGTTGCGTAGCAGTAAGACTCCCGAGCGAATCGCGTACTGGGATGATCTGCCCCGCACGGAGACCGGCAAGCTCGTGCGGCGCCATGTCGTCGATCGCCTCACTGAACGGGCTGCGACGGCCTGACCCGGCCAAACCTCGGCTTTACATATATAACTAAGTTCACTTACTGTGGTAGCGGGGTATCGGTCTCACCGGCCCCGCGGCCGGTTCACTGGCGCTGACGCGGTTCGCGCCCATCGATCACGGAGGTACCCATGACCACGGCGGAGAAGGCCGAAGCCGAGATCTACGAGTTTCTCGACACCGACATCCAGCGAGCCAGGGATCTCGTCGGCATCTATCACGCGGTCACCCAGCGTGAGCAGTTCAGCCGGGCCACCCCGGACGTCATTCGCAACTTCGCGCGCTCTTACGGTGACGACAACCCGCTGTTCGTCGACGAGGAGTACGGCCGCGACACTCGCTGGGGTGGTCAGATTGCGCCGCCGATGATCAACATCGCCCTCCGGCAGGAGTTGCTTGCAGACTCGGTCCCACGCGATCAGCGCAGGCCGGCCTTCCGCGGCATCCACGTATTCGTCTCCGGCAGCACCACCGACTGGTACCGCCCGGTGTACGACGGTGACACGATCTACTCCTTCCACGGTTTCGAGAAAGTCGAACTGAAGGAGTCCGAGTTCGCGGGCCGATCGTTGCTCGTCACTCGCATACACGTCCAGTTCAACCAGCGTGCCGAGGTCGTGCAGGCGCAACGTGTGCTCACGATTCACACCGAACGGCACGAGTCGAAGAAGCGGAAGAAGTACGACGCGATCGAGGCGGCGACGTACACACCCGAGGACATCGCGGCGATCGACGAGCTCTACGCGGCGGAGAAGCCGCGCGGAGCGGAGACTCGCTACTGGGAAGACATCCAGGTCGGCGATTCTCTCGGCGACATGGTCAAGGGGCCGTTGACCGCGACGGACATGATGGTGTTCCATTCCGGCGGTTACGGATTCGCTCCGTACACGCCGTCCGCGGGGCGCCTGGCCCACAAGAACCGCAAGCGTATCGGTCCGTTCTACATTCCCAACGAGCAGGGCATTCCGGACGTCGCGCAGCGGATCCACTGGGACAGTGAGTACGCGCGTTCGATCGGCCTTCCTGCAGCGTACGACTACGGCATGATGCGTGACTGCTGGTTGTCGCACTACCTCACCGACTGGATCGGCGACGCGGGCTGGATCGAGTCGATGTCCAGCCAGATGCGAAAGTTCAACTACCTCGGCGACACTCACTACTTCACCGGTCATGTTGTCGGCAAGCGAACCGAGGGTGACCGGCACCTCGTCGACCTCGAGTTCCGCGGTACCAGTCAGCGTGGTGAGGTGACCTGCCCGGCTACCGCGACGGTGTCGTTGCCGAGTCGTGCATCCGATCTCGCGATTCTTCCCACGGCTCCCCGGGAATGGGAGCGGATCGCCGCGCAGATGCTCAAGCGGCACGGCGAGTTGCGTGCGGAGAAGCGCCGTTCCGATCAGACGTGACCGGTCGATCTATCGGACCCTCGAACTCAGGTCTGCTTGGGGCGTGCGTGCGAACCGCCCCAGGCAGACCTGCTCCAGCGCCGGGCAATCCGGCGATGGCGATCCGCAGTCCGATCGATCGACGAACCTGCCCATAACATAGTAGGTATGGGTGTGCCCGTACTCTCCAGGAGGAACTGTGGACCTGAGCAGCTTGACCACGGTGATCGCAGAGCTTGAAGACCACGTTCTGACCATCACGCTGAATCGTCCGGACCGGTTGAACTCGTTCACCAACGAGATGCGGAGTGAATTCCGGGCTCTGTGGGACTACGCGGCCGAAACCGACGACGTGCACGTCATCGTGCTGCGGGCCAGCGGCGAGCGCGCCTTCAGCACCGGCATGGACGTCAAGGAGGGTACGTACGTCTCCGAGAACGTGTTCAGCCGCCGCGATCCCGGGGCGGAACTGTCACCCAAGCAGAACGGCTGTTGGAAGCCCCTGGTCTGTGCGGTGCACGGGATGGTGGCCGGCGGTGCACTGTACTGGATCAACGAGGCGGATATCATCGTGGCGAGCGAAGATGCTCAATTCTTCGACCCGCATGTCTCCTACGGATTGGTTGCCGCTCTCGAGCCGATCGGGCTCGCGCACCGCATCCCGATCGGAGAAGTGTTGCGGATGGTCCTCCTCGGCCTCGACGAACGGATGTCCGCCCAACGTGCATACGAGATCGGACTGGTCAGCGAGATCGTGACCCGGGATCGGCTGTGGGGCCGGGCGCAGGACCTTGCCGCACGCATCGCGTCCAAGCCTGCGGCCGCGATCCAGGGTAGCGTCCGTGCAATCTGGGAGTCGAAGGATTCGACGCGCTCACAGGCGCTGGCGACGGGGATGTCCTACACGTCGCTGGGCAATCCGATCGGTAAGGCGCAAATCGTCCGATCCGAGGTTCCCACTCGGAAGTACGAGGTCCGATGACCACCTGCGCTGCCTCGTCGATCCGCCGCGGTGCGATGGGTAAGGGGATCTGAGATGGACTACGGGATGACCGCCGAACTCGAAGAGTTTCGCGGTGAGGTCAGGGCGTTCGTGGCCGCGAATGCTCCCGATATCGCGCCCAAGGCGGGAGTGCGGAGCGCCGAGAACCCCGAGGAGCTCGCGCTCCTGAAGGAGTGGACAGGCAAACTCTTCGCCGCCGGATACGTGGGCGGGTCCTGGCCGGAGCGGTTCGGCGGCCGGGGCGGCGCACACTCCGCCGAGCGGGACGTCGTCGTCGGCGAGGAACTCGCGCGCGCACGAACGCCCGCCGCCGTCCAGGGTGCGGCCAACCTCGTTGCGAATGCTCTGATCGACTTCGGAACCGAGGAGCAGCAGGCGAGGTATCTGCCGGGCATCCGCTCAGGAGAGTTGATCTTCTGTCAGCTCTTCAGTGAGCCGAGTTCGGGCAGCGACCTGGCGTCGCTGCGGACGAAGGCGGCACGGACCCCGGACGGCGGATTCCGCGTCAGCGGTCAGAAGGTCTGGACCACGAACGGGCAATGGTCCGACTTCGGCTATCTGCTTGCGCGGACGGATCCGGACGCACCCAAGCATCGCGGCATCAGCGCCTTCATCGTCGACATGCGATTGCCTGGTGTGGACGTGCGTCCGCTGCGGGAGATGACGGGGACGTCGGACTTCAACGAGGTCTTTCTGGACAACGTCGAACTCCGTCCGGATGCCCTGATCGGCGAGCTGAATCAAGGCTGGTCGATCGCGAACTCCAGCCTCGGGCACGAGCGGAGTGGGGTTGCGACCAATGCGGTCCGTCTGCGTCAGAACGTCGCTGCCCTCGTCGACCTCGCCGCGAAGGTGACGGTCAACGGGCGGCCGGCAATCGAGGACGGCGCAGTCCAGGAACGGCTCGGCGGCCTGTCCGCCTCGGTTGAGGCACTTTCCGCTTTGGTGTACGCCAACATCAGTCGCTGGTCCCGAAAGTCGGAGCGGGTATCCGACGGTCCGATGGCGAAGCTGCTCTTCAGTGAACTGGGAGTCGAGATCGCGCGTCTGGGGATCGAACTCTGCGGTGAGGCAGGTATTCTCGTGGAGGGCGACGCCGGAGCCGTCGATCACGGGCGTTGGCAGGACGAGTTCCTGTACGCCCGCGCCTACACCATCGCCGGAGGCAGTTCCGAGATCATGCGGAACATCATCGCCGAACGCGGACTTCGCATGCCACGCTGAGGTATTCGCTGCACCCGATCGCCATGGGGGACCCGTGAACACGGGTCCCCCATTTCCGCGTTCCGTCAGACAAGTTATAGATTGACCTAGTTAACTATGTGATCTATCTTGATGTGAACGCGTCCATTCGGCGCGATCGGAATTGCCGGGGCGGCGCCATGAAGGGCGGGCCGGGGGAGCTCAGGTCTTCCTCGTCGGCGGAACTGGAGGCGATCAGTGGCGGGTATCAGAGACGGATTGGGTGCCCTGTGGTCGGCGCCGGATGCCGCGAACATGATCCAACACGAGGGTCGATGGTTCACCTGGGGTGAGGTTCGAGTTCTCGTCGAGCGCATCGACGAAGCGTTGGGCAGCGTGGGTTGCGGTGAGGGGTCGCGTATCGGGGTGGTGCTCGGCAACCGCGTGGAGTCGATCGCGGCGCTGGTTGCAATCCTCGGGAAGGGGCGCACGATTGTCACGCTCAACCCGATGCAGCCCACCTCTCGGGTGACGACGGATTTGGTCAATTCGATGCCGCAGGTGGTTCTGGCGCCCGCGGCACTGTGGTCGGAATCGGAATTCGTCTCGGCGGCAGGGCGATCGGGAATCGTCGGCTTCGCGGTCGACGGATCGGTGGTCGAGCAGCGTTGCGGGGGCCCCGACGTGACGATCGAGGCTCCTCAGGACGAGCAGAACCCGGTCGCCGTGGAAATGTTCACCTCCGGCACGACCGGCCCACCGAAGCGGGTGCCACTGACGTGGCGCCAGCTCGACGCAGCGATGTCCGCGGTGCACAGTCACACCGGAGCGGCCGGTCCGGATCGGGAACCGCTCACCGGGCGGGTGTCCCTGGTGACCCTGGCGATCGTGCACATCGGCGGACTCTGGGCCGTGCTGCAGGCACTCACGGAGGCACGCCCCTTCGTGCTGCTGCCACGCTTCACGGTGGAGGGCTGGGTGGGTGCCGTGTCCGAGCACAAGCCGAGGATCGCGAGTCTGCCGCCGGCGGCGATGCGCTCGCTACTCAGTGCGGACCCACCGGCCGAGGAACTGGCGAGTTTGCGTGCCGTCACCGCAGGCACCGCGTTCGTCAGCCCGGACCTGGCGGACGAGTTCATCGGAAAGTACGGGATTCCCGTGCTGATCGTGTACGGCGCCACCGAGTTCTCCGGCGCCGTTGCGGGTTGGACCAAGCCGCTGCACATCGAATGGTGGACGCGGAAACGCGGAAGCGTCGGACGCCCGTTCCCGGGAGTCGACCTGCGGACCGTCGACGACAACGGCGAGGTGCTGCCGGTCGGCGAAACGGGTCGATTGGAGGTACGGGCCGGCCAGACCGGTGCCGGTGCAGGTGGCTGGCTGCGAACGAGCGACCTCGCGCACCTGGACGAGGACGGATTCCTCTACATCGACGGCCGGGCAGACGACGCGATCATTCGGGGCGGCTTCAAGATTCACCCGGAGGTTGTCTCGGATGTGTTGCGAGCGCACGCGTCCGTTCTCGACGCGTGCGTCTTCGGCCGGGCCGACGACCGCCTCGGGCAGGTTCCGATTGCCGTGGTCGAGTTCGCGGAAGGGGCGAAGGAAGTGTCCGAGGACGATCTCAAGACCTTCGCCCGTGGCAGGTTGACCGGCTATGAGGTTCCGGTCGCCATCCATGCGGTCGACGAACTTCCACGTGGGGTATCACTCAAGATCGACCGTCGCCGCCTGCTCGACATAGTCGCGGAGATCGAAGCCGCACGGGTCTGACCATCCAGGCGGGCGATCAGCTATGCCGCACCACTGGAAAACACTCACTCGTCCCGAGCCGATGCCAGGGACATCAAGGAGCACAGCATGACCGCAGTCATCGTGGAAGCAGTTCGTACCCCCGTCGGCAAGCGCAATGGCGGCTTGTCCACCGTTCACCCGGCCGACCTGTCCGCCGTCGTTCTCAACGCACTGGTCGAGCGCGTCGGGATCGATCCCGCCGTTGTGGAGGATGTCATCTGGGGGTGTGTCCAGCAGGTCGGCGACCAGGCCAACGACATCGCCCGCAACGCGGTGCTCGCGGCAGGTTGGCCGGAGACAGTTCCTGGCGTGACCGTCGACCGGCAGTGTGGTTCCTCGCAGCAGGCACTCAATTTCGCGGTCGCGAGTGTGGCAGCCGGACACTACGATGTCGTCATCGCCGGCGGAGTCGAGTCCATGTCCCGCGTTCCGATGGGTTCGGCCGGTACCTTCGACGGATCGCCGTACAGCCCCGCATTCATGGAGCGGTACAACGGAATCAAGCCCAACCAGGGTGTCGGTGCGGAGGCGATTGCCGAGAAGTGGGGACTGACCCGTTCGGACCTCGACAAGTTCGCGGTCCGGTCGCACGAGCGCGCCGCCGCCGCGCAGGACGCGGGGTTGTTCGACACCCAGATCATTCCGGTCACCACTCCGGAAGGCACTGTGATCTCCCGGGACGAGGGCATTCGTCGCGGTACAACCGAGGAGTCGCTGGCCAAGCTCAAGGCCGTGTTCAAGGAAGACGGTGTAATCCACGCGGGTAACGCTTCTCAGATCTCTGACGGCGCTTCGGCGTTGCTGATCATGAGCGAGGATGCCGCAGCGCGGTACGGGTTGACTCCGATCGCGAGGATTCACACCGTTTCCGTCGTCGGTGACGACCCGGTCCTCATGCTGACCGCTCCGATCCCGGCGACCGAGAAGGTTCTCGCCAAGTCCGGTCTTGCGCTCGACGACATCGGTGTGTTCGAGGTCAACGAGGCGTTTGCGAGCGTCCCGCTCGCGTGGCTGAAGGACATCGGTGCCGACCCGGCGAAGGTCAACCCGAACGGTGGAGCGATCGCTCTCGGGCATCCGCTCGGCGGATCGGGTGGCCGAATCCTCACCGACATGATCCACCACATGCGCGTCAACAACCTGCGCTACGGCCTCCAGACGATGTGTGAGGGCGGTGGGCAGGCGAACGCCACCATCCTGGAACTGCTCGACGCCAACTGAAACCTGCTATCGAACAAGGAGATATGGTGACTGGATCCAACGAACCCGTGGTGCTCGTCGAGCGCGTGGACAACGTCATGGTGATTACGATCAACCGCCCGGATGCGCGCAATGCGGTGAACTCGGCCGTCAGCGCCGGTGTCGGTGGCGCCTTGGACGAGGCCGCCGCGGATGCCGAGGTTCGTGCGATCGTTATCACCGGCGCGGGCGACAAGTCCTTCTGTGCGGGTGCCGATCTCAAGGCACTTTCTCGTGGGGAATCGGTGTATGCGCCGGACCATCGTGAGTGGGGCTTTGCCGGCTTCGCGAAGAAGTACACCGACAAGCCGACGATCGCCGCGGTCAACGGCACCGCGCTCGGTGGTGGTACCGAGTTGGCCTTGGCCGCGGACCTCGTCGTCGCATCGGAGAACGCGACGTTCGGTCTTCCCGAGGTCAAGCGTGGTCTCCTAGCGGGCGCGGGTGGAGTCTTCCGGCTTCCGGTGCAGATTCCGCAGCGTCTGGCGATGGAGATGATCTTCACGGGCGATCCGATCACCGCTGCGCGGGCCCTCGAAATCGGCCTGATCAACCAGGTCGTGTCGGCTGGCAAGGTCGTGGAGGCCGCGGTCGATCTTGCGCAGCGGATTGCCGTCAACGCGCCGCTGTCCGTCCAGGCCAGCAAGCGCATCGCGTACAGCGTGATCAATGGCGTGCAGGTCGAGGAGACCGCCCGATGGGCGCTGTCGGACGCAGAGTGGAACCAGCTCGCAACCAGTGAGGATTCCAAGGAAGGCCCCCGCGCGTTCGCGGAGAAGCGCGAGCCGGTCTGGAAGGCCCGCTGATTCGAGGCCCGCAGGCCAGAGGTGTCGGCCCGGTCGGCAGTGTGACACTGCGGACCGGGCCGTTGCCGTGTTTCCGCTGGTGGCGTCACTTCGCCCTCCAGGGTCGGGCAATACGCAGAGACGCGGGGTCCGGCCGCAGCCGGACCCCGCGTTTGTGCGTGCGGAGGCTTTGCGCTCAGGCGCTGATCAGACGGCGCCGGTGGTACCTCACCGATCCATCGAGGAGTTCGTCTACCTTGATCCGGCGGATCAGGAGGTGAACGTCGTGTTCCCAGGTGAACCCGATACCGCCGTGAACCTGAAGCGCGGTCTGCGCGGTCGTGCTGGTGCCCTCGCCCGCGTAGGCCGCCGCCGCCGATACCGCGCGCGTGCGGACCTCGAGGTCGGTGCCGTCCAGCGCCACCGCGGCGGCCCACAACGCCGCGCGGGATGCCTCGACGGAGAGCGCCATGTCGGCGCAGTGATGCTTGACTGCCTGAAAACTGCCGATCGGCCGGTCGAACTGCGTCCGCTGACCGGCGTACTCCACTGTGAGGTCGAGCAGCCGGGACGCGGCTCCAACGGCGTCCGTCGAGCGGTACGTGGCGAGTTCGTCCTGGATGAATGCCAAGGTGCCTGCCGGCACGGCCGACCACTCGCCCGTGTCGAGCGTGAGATCGAGATCGGCGACCGCCCACGATCGGGTGAGGTCGAGGGTTTCGAGGGTGCGGATGGTGACGGCGTCGACGGAGACGACAGCGGCCACTTCCGTGCCGTCCGTGGTCGATGCGAGGATGAGAACCCGCTGGGCGTCGACGAGTCCGGTGACAGGGGCAGTCGTACCGTGCAGCCGGAGGGAGGTTCCCTCGATGCCGGCGTGCAGTGCCGGCGCCTCGAGCGAGCCGACCGCGGGCACGGTCAGGGATTCACCCGACGCGGCGTCTTCGAGGGTGGGGTGGCCGATCTGTTCGAGCAGGCGGCAGGCGATCGTCAACTCCGCCAATGGAACCGAACTTCCGGAGCGTCCGTGTTCTTCACACAGCACGAGTAGATCGACGTGGGTGCCGCCCAGATCGGACGTGAGCAGGCCGATGATGCCGGATTCGGCGATGTGGCGAAGCGCGCCCTGGGGGATCCTCGCGGGACCGTCGTCGATCGTCGGTCGGCGGACGAGTAGGGGATCGTTCTTGGCGAGCCAGGCGCGCTCGGTCTCGGCAAGGGCAACCTGCTCGTCGCTCAGAGCGAAGTCCATGACACTCCTCAAGGAATCGTGCTTGTTGACGTAGTTAACCATGTGCACTAGCTTTTCGGCTAGTGCGCCGTGTCGGAGTCGCGGCGCCGATCGTGGATGTGTGGAAGATGGGAGCAACGTCGGTGGAGTTTCTGCGTGTCGAGCGTAGCGGCGGTGTCGTGACTGTTGTCATGTCCCGCCCGGAGAAGAAGAACGCCGTGAACTTGGCCATGTGGCACGAACTGGCCGAGACCTTCACCTCGATCGAGCGGGCGCACGCCGACCGCGTCATGGTGCTCACCGGCGACGGCGGCGACTTCTGTTCCGGGGCCGATCTCGCGAGCCTGACGGGTGGGGACACGCTGGACTTCATGTCCGACGCCAGTGAAGCGGCTCGCACGCTGCATGCGATGACGATCCCCACCATCGCGAAGGTGGACGGCGTTGCCGTCGGAGCGGGATGGAATCTGGCCCTGGGGTGTGACCTGGTGGTGGCAACCGAACGGGCCCGCTTCTCGCAGATCTTCGTTCGTCGTGCGCTTTCGGTCGACATGGGCGGCTCCTGGCTGCTCCCCAGGCTGGTCGGTCTACAGAAGGCGAAGGAGATCGCCTACTTCGGCGACATTTACTCCGCGCAGGAGGCGGCGGATCTCGGCCTGGTGACGCGGGTTTGTGCACCGTCCGAGATCGACATCACGGTCGATTCGATGGCCGAGCGCCTCGCCGCGGGCCCGGCTCGGGCGTTGTCGCTGACGAAGCAGCTCCTGAACACAGCGGTCGACGGCGGAAGCATGGAGCAGGCGCTGCGGCTCGAGTCGCAGGCCCAGGTCAACAATATCGGTGGCGAGGACGCTGCCGAGGCCAAGGCTGCCTTCCTCGAGAAGCGCTCGCCGGTGTTCGGTGCGCGCGCGGCGCTGTCGGGCGCTGCCGGCTGACGCTCGTGCGTCCGGCGTGGTGGAGACGGCTCGCGCGAGGTGGGGTACGAGAAGACGGAAAATGGGGACGGTGGGCGCGAGTCGCTCCCACCGTCCCCATATTCGTGCACACGTCGGGGACGGGGCGGTGTCTACACCGGCGCCATCCGAATCGCGCCGTCGATACGGATCGTCTCGCCGTTGATCATCGCGTTGTCCACGATGGCAAGCGCAAGTTTCGCGTACTCGGCCGGGTCGCCCAGTCGGGTGGGATGGGGAACCTGGGACGCGAGTGAATCGCGCACCTTCTCGGACAGACCGCCGAGGATGGGCGTTTCGAACGTCCCGGGGGCGATCGTGACGACGCGAACGAGCTTGCGTGCGAGGTCGCGTGCCGCGACGATCGTCATTCCCGCGACGCCGGCCTTCGCGGAGGAGTATGCGGCCTGACCTATCTGGCCTTCGAAGGCGGCGACGGACGAGGTCATGATGATGACACCGCGCTCGCCGTCGACCGGTTCATTCCTGACCATCCTGGCAGCGGCCACGCTGGCCACGGTAAAGGTGCCGACGAGGTTGGTGTCGATGACCTGCTTGTACAGGTCCAGGTCGCCGGGTGTGCCGTCCTTGTTGACCAGGCGCACCTTGCCGCCGCGACCGGCGCAGTGAACGACGGCTCGCAACGGCGCCGTCTGTTCGGCCGCCGCGAGTGCCGCGTCGACGGCCTCGGGATCGCGGACATCGGCGGGCATGAACGTTGCGAGATCGCCGAGCTCATTGGCGACAGCCGCGCCGTTCGAAGACGGGAGGTCGACGATGACCGTCGGTACGCCGCGAGCGATGAAGGCCTCTGCGGTCGCCCTGCCGAGGCCGGAGGCGCCGCCGGTGACCGCGGCCGACGCGTGGGTGAGGTCCATGGATTGTGCCTTTCGCTGATGTGTGAGCGAGGACCTGGTCGAAAGAACCAGCGCCCAGAGAGTCCGTTTGCTAACGTAGTTATAGAGGTTATATTTGTCTACTGTGGGTGGCGCTGGAACTCACCCCGCGTGACGGACGGAGTGGAAATGGATGCAGTGGACTCGGGTTTGTTGATCCTGCGAGTCTGTCTCGGGCTGACGATGGTCGCACACGGATACGGGAAACTCTTTCGCGGAGGGCGAATTCCGGGAACCGCAGGGTGGTTCGAGAGCATCGGAATGCGTCCCGGCTCGGTCAATGCGTGGCTCGCCGCAGTCACGGAGGTTGCCGCAGGAATCGCGCTCGCTCTGGGCCTGTTCACTCCCGCCGCCGCCGCCGCGTTCGTTTCGCTGATGTTCGTTGCCGCGTGGACGGTGCATCGAGGGAAGGGCTTCTTCATCGTCTCGGACGGGTGGGAGTACAACCTTGTCCTGGCGGTGGGTGCGGTGGTCGTCGCGATCACCGGACCCGGTGCTGCGAGTCTCGATCATCTGATGTTCGGGCACGATCTCGTCACCGGCTGGGCGGGTGGTCTGGTCGCGGCCGTCGGCGGATTGGCTGCCGCGGGGGCGCTCCTCGCTGTTGCGTACCGCCCTGCGCCCGAGAACGTTCCGGCGGACGTTGCGTGAGCACGCATGTGGCGGAAATCGGCGCTCCCGAGGGTGGGGGGTCGCAGTCGGGTTCAGCGGTGGCTGCCGTCCCACCCGCATCGGGTCTGGTCAATCTGCGCGACATCGGTGGATTGACCTTCGTCGGCGGTGGGGCGACCGCGACCGGTGTCCTGTATCGAGGAGACGCCCCGTATCCGGGTGACTCCGCGGTGCCAGACCTCGAATCGTGGCCGCCTGCGAGCGTTGTCGACCTGCGGGGTGTGCGGGAACGCGCCCGCTTTGCCTACCAGTGGGCTCCGGATTCCGTCGTGCACCACGTGCCGATGCTTGACGCTGCAGCGCCCGAAGCAGCGCCCACCGACCTGGCAGCGGTCTTCGTACGCATGCTGAACTGCGGCGAGATCTGGGCGGGTCACCTACTTCGGGCCGTTTCCCGCTCGCGCGGCGCGACGCTCGTGCACTGCACGGCAGGAAAGGACCGAACCGGTGTTGCTGTCGCGGTTCTGCTGCTCGCCGCGGGGGTCGAACCGACGGCAGTCGTCGCGGATTTCGTTCGTAGCGAGGACGCATTGGACAGTCTGCATCGGAGGTGGATCGATGCCGGTGTGAGGAAGCGCGATTCGCCCCCACTTCCGGAGAAGTACATGCACGCGCCGGCTGAGGCGATCGGGCCGGTCATCGAGCAACTGAGTGCAACTCCCGGCGGGCCGGCCCAATGGATGCTCGACAACGGAGCGGACCCGGCCGACCTCGACAACTGGCGTGCGCGGCTGCGAGGAGGCGGGGAGAAGTGACTCGCCCACCGACTCGATCGGGCAGGTCCGCTGTGGCGTGCGAACTCGTCGAGCGGTGGTATCGCGAAGGCTACTACAGCCACCGCACCTGGGTGGATGTCCTGTTCGAGGACTCCGTCGGCTCTGACGCGCCGATCGTGTACGCGGCGGCGGACGGGACCCGAACGGTGACATCGATCGGTGAGATCCGCCAGTCCGCGAAACGGGTGGCGGCGGCGCTGCTCGCGCTCGGTGTGGGCCGCGGGGACACCGTGGCGGTGCAGCTACCCAATCGTGTCGAGGCGTCGGTGGCCTATGCGGCCGTGCTGCTGGCAGGCGCGATTCTCGTCCCGATCGTGCACATATACGGGCCGAACGAGGTTCGGTTCATCCTCGAGCAGTCGGAAGCCAAGGTTCTGATCCAGCCGGATCGCTGGCGGAAGACCGACTACCGCGATCGGATCGACAACTATGTGGAGCTGTCGTCGCTCCGGCACGTGGTGATCGTAGGCGACGGCGCTCCCGCAGGCACGCTCTCCTGGGACGGCCTGTCGACGTCGGAGGAGTACGTCCGGCCGGCTGTGCATGCGGACGACATTGCTCTGCTCATCTACACCTCGGGCACCACCGCTGCTCCGAAGGGTGTCCAGCACAGCCACAATTCGTTGCTCGCCGAGGTGCGGTCCGCCCCCGGTGCATCCGGCGGACGCGCTGATTCCGTGCAGCTCGTCTCGTTCCCGCCCGGACACATCGCGGGCGTCAGTAGTGTGTTGCGCCCCCTGGTGCACGGCCGCAGTGCCGTGTACATGGAGAGTTGGGATCCCGCCCTCGCCGCAGAGCTGATCTCGCAGTATCGGGTCACCGCAACCTCGGGCACGCCTTTCCATCTCACCGGACTCATGGACGTGGACCACGTCGCGGACAAGCTCGCCACCCTGTCGGACTTCCTGATCGGGGCGGCGACGGTTCCCGAAGGTCTGGTCCGGCGCGCGGCGCAGGCGGGAATATCGACGTTCCGCTGCTACGGCTCGACCGAACATCCCACCGCCACGTCCGGTCGGGCGGGGGAAACGGAGGCCGAGCGGCTGGGGACCGACGGTGCTCCGATGGCGGGTGTTCGGGTCCGAATTCTCGACGACCGCGGTGCCGACGTCCCGGTCGGGGTCGACGGTGAGGTAATCCTTCAGGGGCCTGATCAGTTCGCCGGATACCGGGACGCGGCGCTGGACGTGAATACGTTCACCGACGACGGCTGGATGCGCACCGGCGATCTCGGACATCTGGACGCGGCCGGCCGACTCACGATCACCGACCGGATCAAGGACGTGGTGATCAGGGCGGGTGAGACGATCTCCTCCGGCCAGGTCGAGGATGTACTTGCCGCCCATCCCGCAGTCGTCGAAGGGGCTGTCGTCGCGGCCCCGGACGCGCGCTACGGGGAGGTGGTCGCGGCCGTCGTCGTAGTCGAACCGGGTGCCCGGCTCGGCCTCGACGAGCTTCGAGTGCACTTCGAGAAATCGGGACTGGCCCGGCAGAAGGCACCGGAGCGACTGGTCGTCGTCGACGAACTGCCTCGTACCGCCCTCGGGAAGGTGCGCAAGGCGGACCTGCGCGCTGCGCACTTTCGAGCCGGGTAGTTCGCGATATCGCCGGGTTTCGTTGAGCTGTGGCAGGTTCCGAGCGATCCGTTCAGTGGAACGAAGTGTTGACGCCGCGACAGGTACTCAGAATCATGTTCCCAGAATCACAATCTCACTTTTGCTCGTCTTCAAGCGAAGGATCCACATGACGAAGGAAACCGAGCACTCGGACCTCATTGCCGACATCGGCCTTCGAGCTGCCGTGGCCGGACGTCAATGGCGGCCGGGTCTCCAGGTCGACAACGTGCGCCCCCTCACCGGCGGGACCTCGAGCCTGACCTTCATCGCCGACGTCTCCGATGGCGGCAACGCGGAGTCGGTCGTCCTCAAGGTCGCCCCTCCGGGGCTCGAACCGGTCCGCAACAGGGACGTGATCCGCCAGGGTCGCGTCATGAGGGCGCTGCAGAGCATTCCGGGTGTCGCCGCACCGGCGGTCCACTTCGAGGATGCCGCCCGCCCCCCGTTCGTGGCGATGGAGATGGTCCCCGGGGAATGTGTGGAGCCGCTCCTGGTCGCGGACCGTCCGCGCGACGAGGCGACCCGCGCACAGACCCGCGCGCGTTACCTCGACGCCGCGCGGATGCTGGGGCACCTCCATTCGGTGAGCCCTGCCGACATCGGACTCGGGGACGAGCCCGTCCTCTCGCTGGGTGACGAAATCGACCGGTGGACACGCGCTTTCGAGACCATCCCGGACGATCTCCGGGGGGACTACCCCACCTGTGCGAAGGCGCTGCACGCCACGATGCCCGCGTCGGCGGCTCCGGTGGTCAACCATGGCGACTACCGCCTGGGCAACACCCTGTGCGACGGGAACCGCGTCACGGCGATCATCGACTGGGAGATCTGGTCCGTCGGTGACCCGCGCATCGACCTGACGTGGCTCACCTACTTCACCGACGAGGTTCGGCACCCGGCTGCCGCCTTCGACGAGCCCTGTGGCACACCCACGGTCGCGGAGGTCACCGCGACCTACGAGGAGACGCTGGGTCGCACCGTCGAGGACATCGAGTGGTTCCACGCGCTGACCCGGTACAAGGAAGCGGCTGCCACCGCACTGCTGATCAAGCGTGCGCGCAGGCGGGGAACCTTGAGCCCCGCATTCCAGCGGATGGAACCGGCGCTGCCCGGCTTGCTGACCGAAGCGCTCGAGTTCATCGGATACTGACCCGGTCGCTGCTGCCCTGACTGCTGGAACGAGTTGATCCGATGACCGAGGCCCTGCCCGGACAGAACGATGCTCCACCGGTGATCCCGGGCGGTCGTCAGCTGCGCCGCGTGCCGACGCCACGCAGGCAGGCCTCGTACGACGACGAGGTCAAAGTTCTGATCCGAGCGGCACAGTCGGTGATGCTGCGAAACGGGTGTACCGAACAACCCAAGATCGCGGAGATCGTCGGTGCAGCAGGAATGTCCAACCAGGCGTTCTACCGGCACTTCCGCGGTCGCGACGACGTCATCGTCGCGACCTACGAGCAGGGGTTGCTCAAGATCCACGCCTACCTCGAGTATCGGGTGCTCAAGCAGTCCGGGCTCGAGGCGCGGCTGGCCGCGTGGATCGACGGGGTCCTCGCGCAGATCGAGGATCTCCAGCTGTCCGAGCTCAGCCGGGTGATCATCTGGAACATGGGGCAGATCGCGAGAACGAAGAGTGAGATCGAACCGGTCGGCCACACCCGGATCCGGGAACTGCTCGGCCGGGTTCTCGACGAGAGCGGGGTCGCCGACGCCGAGCGCACGGCCATGTTCGTCCACACGCTGGTGATGGGGCTGACGACAACCTATCTCGAATCGGGGGAGCAGCCGACCGAGGAGGTCCGGGCGCACCTGCTGCGCTTCTGCTTCGGTGCGATCACCGCACACTGAGCTTCGTAGGACACCGCGTCGCATCGCGATGCGCGAAACCGTAAAGGAAACATACGATGTGGGAATTCCAGACTGACGCCGAGTTTCAGGAGAAGCTCGACTGGGCGGACAAGTTCGTTCGAGAAGAGTGTGAACCCCTCGACCTCTTGTTCCCTCATCTCGGCCAGCCTTACAACACCGAGAACAAGGCTGCTCGAGCGATTCTCGCGCCGCTCCGCGAGCGGGTGAAGGAGCAGGGCCTGTGGGCCTGCCACCTGGGTCCGGAGCTCGGCGGGCAGGGATACGGGCAGATCAAGCTCGCCCTGCTGAACGAGGTACTGGGCCGATCCATGTGGGCGCCCACGGTCTTCGGCACAGCCGCACCGGACACGGGCAATGCCGAGATCCTCGCCATGTTCGGCACCGCGGAGCAGAAGGCGAAGTACCTGCAGCCGCTCCTCGACGGTGACATCGTGTCGTCCTTCTCGATGACAGAGCCCCAGGCGGGTTCGGACCCGAAGGAATTCGTCTGCGCGGCACGCAAGGACGGCGACGAGTGGGTCATCAGCGGCGAGAAGTGGTTCTCGTCGAACGCGCGGTACGCCTCCTTCCTCATCGTGATGGCGGTGACGGACCTCGAGGCATCCCCGTATCGCCGCATGTCGATGTTCGTTGTGCCTGCCGAGACACCGGGCATCGAGATCGTTCGCAACGTCTCCGTGATGGGCGATCGCGAGGAGCTCGACGAGGGTACCCACGCGTACATCCGGTACAACGACGTCCGTGTCCCGGCGGATGCGATCCTCGGTGGTCCCGGGCAGGGCTTCGAGGTGGCGCAGGCCAGGCTCGGCGGTGGCCGGGTCCATCACGCGATGCGGACCGTCGGCAAATGCCAGCGCGCGCTGGACATGATGGGCGAGCGTGCCCTCTCCCGCCGCACACAGGGTGAGGTCCTCGCCAAGAAGCAGCTGGTGCAGCAGTTCATCGCCGACTCGGCAATCGAGCTCGAACAGTACCGCCTGCTGGTCCTCAAAACCGCGTGGATCATCGACACCCAGCCGCACGGGGCAGCGCGCACCTACATCGCCATGTGCAAGGTCGCGATGGCGAAGGTGTACCACGACATCATTCACCGCGCGATCCAGCTGCACGGCTCGCTCGGCAGCACCATCGAGACGCCGCTGCACATCTGGTGGACCGGCGTCATCTCGATGGGCCTCGCGGACGGCCCGACCGAGGTGCACAAGGTCGCCGTCGCCCGCGGTGTGCTCGCGAACTACGAGCCCACCGAGAACCTGTTCCCGACCGAGCACATCCCGACGCGACTGGCCGCGGCGAAGGTCAAGCACGCTGCAGTCCTCGAGGAGCACGGAATCGCGTGACCGATCACTTCTCACTTGCCGGCAAGGTGGCTCTCGTCACCGGTGGCAGTCGGGGGCTGGGCCGCGAAATGGTGCTGGCATTCGCCGAGGCTGGTGCCGACGTCGTCGTCGCCAGCCGGAAGGCGGAAGCCTGCGCGGAGGTCGCTCGCCAGGTCGAGGCGCTCGGCCGCAAGGCCCTTCCGGTCGGCTGCCACGTCGGCAGGTGGGCCGAGATCGACGCGTTGGTGGAACGGGCGTACGAGGTGTTCGGCCGGGTCGACGTCCTGGTCAACAACGCGGGCATGTCACCGGTCGCTCCGTCGTCGGCCGAGACGAGTGAAGAACTGTTCGACAAGGTGATCGGCGTCAACTTCAAGGGTCCGTTCCGCCTGACGTCGCTGGTCGGCGAGCGTATGGCCGCCGGTGACGGCGGCTCGATCATCAACATCTCGTCCTCGGGTGCGATATTCCCCCAGCCACGCTTCGGCCCCTACTCGGGGGCGAAGGCCGCACTCAACGCGGTGACGGGGGCGTTCGCTCGCGAGTTCGGGCCCAGGGTTCGCGTCAACACCATCTCCGCGGGTCCGTTCCTGACCGACATCTCCAAGGCGTGGGCGCCGGAGAAGCGCGAGAGCACGCAGAGCGCGATCGGTCGGCCGGGACGGCCCGACGAGATCGTCACGACCGCGCTGTACCTGGCGAGCCCGGCTTCGAGCTACACGACGGCGTCGCTGATCCGCGTCGACGGTGGTCTGTACTGACCACAGGCACCGGTACGCGGTGGGACGAGCTGACTCCCGACTTCTCCTCACGGCATGCCCCATTCACCAGCAGGAAGGTTCCAACATGCGTGCAGCGCGGTGTGAAGTACACGGAAAGCCGGACACGATCGTGATCCGTGAGGTGCCCGACCCGGTCGCGGGCCCCGGTGAGGTGGTAGTGGGCGTCGAGGCGGCTTCGGTGAACTACCCGGATGTCCTCATTGCGGCCGATCGCTATCAGGTGACGGTGCCGACACCGTTCACCGCCGGTAGTGAATTCGCCGGGCGGGTGCTGTCGGTGGGCCCGGAGGTCGACGACCTGGCGCCCGGAGCCGCGGTGATGGGCACCGCATTCGCAGGTGCCTTCGCGGAGCGGATCACGGTCGCGCGGACCGCGCTGTCCCCGGTCCCTGCGGGCCTGGACATGGTCCATGCGGCGGCGTTCAACGTCACCTACCGAACCGCCTACCACGCGGTGACGACCTTCGGCGGGCTCGAGCCCGGAGCTTGGGTGGTGATCCTCGGTGCGGCAGGCGGTGTCGGGAGCGCGGCCATCGACATCGCGACTCGTCTGGGCGGCAAAGTGATTGCCGCGGTGTCGACTCCAGAGCGCGCCGAGGCGTGTCGTTCGTTGGGGGCGGTGGAAACGATCGCCTACGACGGGGAGGACCTGAAACAGCGCATCAAGGAGATCACCGGAACCGGTGCCGACGTGGTGATCGACCCGGTGGGCGGTTCCTACTCGGAGCAGGCGCTCCGGGCGATCGCGTGGGGAGGACGGTTCGTCTGCGTCGGGTTCGCGCAGGGCGACATTCCGCGGATTCCGTTGAACCTGGTGCTTCTCAAGGGCGCGATCGTGCGTGGCTTCGAGATCCGGACTCTGGCATCTCACCTTCCGGACGCGGTGGACAAGGGGCGCAGGGAGATTGAGCGACTGGTCGCGCAGGGAATGACGCCGTTCGTCTCCGAGGTCTACTCACTCGACGAGGCACCGCTCGCACTGACCCGTGTGGCCGAGCGACGAACCACCGGAAAGATTGTCATCGACATGAGCGCGACCACCTAGATAACCAAGTTAGATTGACAATCTAAGTGATGTACCTCACTATTGGGTGGACTGCGGGGATCGGCCTCGGTTGGCGTTCCCCATGTGCATTCGAATTCGTGTGTTGTATCCACACTTCACGCATGGCCGGACGAAGGGTCTTTCATGTTGAGGTTCATGGCATCACGACTACTGACGGTCCTTCCGATGCTTCTGATCCTGACGATCATCGTATTTCTGCTCGTCGAAATCGCACCGGGAGACCCGGCCGCGATCATCGCCGGTGCGGAGGCCTCACCGGAGGCCGTCGAGGCAGTCCGGGTACGTCTCGGGCTCGACCAACCGGTGTGGCAGCAGTATCTGACGTACGTGTGGAACGCGCTGCACGGCGACCTCGGAGTGTCGTTCTCCACCAACGAGCCCGTCACGGACATCATCGCCCGCCGGCTTCCGAGGACACTCTCCATCGGCCTGTTCGCGATGCTCATGGTGGTGATCCTGAGCATCCCGCTCGGAATCCTCGCCGCCGTCAAACGCGACAGCGCGTTCGACCGGATCCTCACCGGCACGTCGGTGTTCATTCTCGCCGTTCCTCCCTTCGTCCTTGCTGCGATCCTGGTGAAGTGGTTTGCTCTGGACGGTCTGCAGCTATTCCCTCCCACCGGATATGCGCCGCTGAGTGACGGTCTGAGCGAGTGGCTGATGTATGCAACGCTCCCTGCCGTCGCCATTGCGAGCATCAGCCTCGCCGAACTCGTCCGACAGGCCCGCGGCGCAATGATCGACGCGCTCGAGCAGGACTACATTCGGACCGCCCGTGCGAAGGGCCTGAGCAAGATGATGCTCGTGGGCAAGCACGCCGCGAAGAACGCCGCGGTTCCCTACATCACCGTGCTCGGCCTGAACGTCGGACGCGTCGTCGGTGCTGCCGTGATCGTCGAGGCGATCTTCAATATCCAGGGTTTCGGTCAGCTCGGTGTCACCGCCGTCATCAACCGTGACATCCCCACGATGCAGGGTGTCGTCCTGGTGAGCGGTGTGATCGTTCTGCTCGTGACCTTGCTGGTCGACATCTCGTACGGCTACCTGAACCCGAGGATTCGAAACAGATGATCACAGTGACGAAGGCGAAGCGCACCAAGAAGATATTCGGGTGCACCCCCGGCCGGACATTCAGGCGTCTGCTGCAGGATCAGGTCGGGATGACCTGCCTCGTCGGCCTGATGTTCCTGGTGTTCATCGGCATTCTTGCCCAGTTCTGGACGCCGAAGGATCCGACGGCGCAGGACCTGCTGCGCAGGCTCGAGAGTCCGAGCGGCGAGTACTGGCTCGGCACCGACGCGGTCGGCCGCGACATTCTCAGCCGGCTCATGGTTGCCACCGGAGTCGACCTGGCCGCCGCCACTCTGGCGGTCAGTATCGGTCTCGTCGTCGGTGCCGGCTTCGGGCTGCTCGCCGGCTACCTGGGTGGCGCCCTCGACTCCGTGACCAGTCGCGTCTTCGACGTGCTGATGTCGCTGCCGCCGTTGCTGTTTGCGGTGGCCATCGTCGGTGCACTCGGACCGAGCCTGACCAACGCGATGATCGCGGTCGGTGTGCTGCTCGCACCCCGGTTCTACCGGCTGGTGCGGGTCAGTACGAGGGAAGTCATCAGTGAGGACTTCGTGGAAGCCGCTCGCTCCGGTGGTGCCGGTCCTGCCCGCATCATGACGCGCCACGTGGCACCGAACATATTCTCGCCCATGCTTGTTCAGATCTCTTTCGGAGTTTCCGTTGCGATCGTCGCGGAATCCGGTCTCAGCTTCCTCGGTCTCGGTGTTCAACCGCCGACCGCGAGTTGGGGCTCGATGGTCAAGGAGGGATTCGACAACCTCGCGATCAACAGTTGGACCATCGTTCCGTCCAGCGTGATGATCGTCGTCTCGATCCTGCTGCTGTCGCTGTTCGGTGACAGCTTGCGCGACGCGGTTGGCAGCCAGGGCGGGAGCAAGGCATGACGGTCACTACGGACGACGCGGTGATGCAGGATACGGTCCTCCGGGTCGACGGGTTGTGCGTCGACTTCGAGACGCCCGATCACGGCTGGACGCGGATCGTCGACGACGTCACCTTCAGTGTGCGCAGAGGCGAAACTGTGGGACTGGTCGGAGAATCAGGATCTGGCAAGACCGTCACGTCGCTTGCGATCATGCGCCTGCTGGCCCGCAACGCACGCACATCCGGCTCCACCGTTGTCAACGACCGCGACCTGAACACACTGTCGGGAGAACAGATCGACGAGGTTCGCGGCGCCGAGGTCGCGATGATCTTCCAGGAGCCCCGCCGCAGTCTCAACCCTGTGTTCCGGGTCGGTGACCAGGTCGCCGAAGCGGTGCGGCGGCACCGCAAGTGCTCGAGAAAGGACGCATGGGCGCGTGCCGTCGAACTGTTCGACCGCGTCGGGATCCCTGAACCGGCGAAGCGAGTTCACGCCTACCCGCACGAGTTCAGCGGAGGCATGTGCCAGCGTGTCATGCTGGCGATGGCACTGTCGTGCGACCCGGACGTACTGATTGCCGATGAGCCGACCACCGCGCTGGACGTCACCGTGCAGCGGCAGGTGCTCGGCCTGATTCACGAACTTCAACGGGAACTCGGTCTCGGTGTCCTGCTCATCACCCATGACCTCAGTGTTGTCGCGGAAGTGTGCGACCGGGCGGCAGTGATGTACGCGGGTCGAATCGTCGAGGATGCGCCCATCCTCGAACTGTTCGACAATCCACGGCACCCGTACACCGCCGGGCTCCTGCACGCCATGCCCGACCCGGTACGGCATGCCGAGAAGATGGGCGTCATACCCGGACGAGTTCCACCCCCGCACGAGTTCGTGGATTCTTGCCGGTTCGCTCCTCGCTGCCCATTTGTGAAGGACGCGTGCACCGATGGACACATCCCGCTCTCGGCTACGGGACCCGATCATCTCGCGCGTTGCGTCCGCACCGGCGAGATCTCGCTGGAGGACGCATTCTATGACTGACACCACCATGGCCGGTGCGCGCAACGGTGTCCGATCCGGCACCCACAACACAGCACACGACACAGCACTGGCCGTCGAGGGACTGACGAAGTCGTACCCGGCGAAACGCAATCTGCTCGGAAGGATTGCCGAATCCGTCGACGCGGTGCGGGGAGTGAGTTTCGAAGTGCGACGCGGTGAGACGCTCGCACTCGTCGGCGAGTCCGGTGCAGGCAAGTCGACCGTCGGTCGTTTGGCGCTGCGACTGATCGATCCCACGTCGGGGTCGATCGAGGTGCTCGGTGACGACATCACTGCGATGGGTGCGTCCGAACTCCGCAAGATCAGAGCCCGGGCGACGATGATCTTCCAGGATCCGTTCAAGTCGCTCAATCCCCGTGCTCAGATCCGGTATTCGATTGCCGAACCCATGCTCGCCCAGGGTGGCTACAGTGCAGCCGATCGTGCCAAGCGTGTCGCGTCCCTGCTGGACCGGGTTGGTCTGACCTCGCACCACCTCGACCGCTATCCCTACGAGATGTCCGGCGGCCAACTGCAACGCGTTGCCATTGCCCGCGCTCTCGTGACCGATCCCGAGATCGTGGTGTGCGACGAACCCGTCGCCGCGTTGGATATGTCGATCCGATCGCATGTCGTCAACCTGCTGCGCGAACTGCAACGGGAGCGAAATCTCGCATACCTGTTCATCTCTCACGACATGTCGCTCGTGCGCGTCATCGCCGATCGCATCGCAGTGATGAAGCGCGGTGAACTCGTCGAGTGCGAGGATGCTGCTGCACTGTTTGCGAACCCCACACAGGAGTACACCCGCACGCTGCTGTCGGCGATTCCGGCGTCGCACCCGAGCAGGCGGACATTTCGCCCTGCTCCGTCGTGAGGTCGTATGGCGCTGCGACCCCAAGTGTTCCCGGAAGAAAGGCTGACTATGTTTCTACGTCGCACGATCCGTGTGGCTGCCGCACTCCTCGCAGTGGGGTTGCTCGCGTCCTGCGGTTCCACCGACTCCGCTTCCGGTGGTTCGGGTAGCCCGGACACGGAGGCAACTCTGAGGACCGGATGGACCACCGGGACTCAAACCCTCGATCCACACATGGCGATCAGTGAGATCGCAACTTTCAGATTCGGCCTCAACATGATCTACGACAGGCTGTTCACCGTGAAGGCGGACGGCACAGCTGAAGGCATGCTGGTCGAGAACTACTCGTACTCCGAGGACGGCTTGGCGCTCGTTCTCGACCTGAGGGAGGATGCGACCTTCCGCGACGGCTCGTCCGTTGACGGGGACGTCGTGAAGGTCAACCTGGACCGGGCGCGCACGCTCGACAGTCCCTCGGTGAAGTCGCGGATGAAACCGGTTGTCGACGTCGCAGTTACCGGCCCTTATCAGGTCACGCTCACCCTGGCGAACCCTACCGATGTCGTGCCGTACATTCTGGCCGAGATGGCCGGCTTCATCATGCATCCCGATCTGATCGCCCACGGCAACCCGGCCGTCGAGACCAACGGCTCGGGCGCATACTCGGTTGAAAGCTTTGCTCCCGGGGAGAAGCTCGTCATCGTTCGCGATCGCACGGACTACTGGGACAGAGGCGCTGCGAAGATCGCGCGCATCGAGTACGAGGCCATTCCCGACACCCAGGCGTTCACCAATGCCATGGCCGGCGGCCAGATCGATCTGGGCCTGTTCGTGCCCGGTACCGTGGCAGCTCTCGAAGGCCGCAAAGGGTTGGTCACCGTGAACATCCCGAGCGGCACCGGTGTGGAACTCTTCCTGAACCGGAACACGGCGCCACTCGATGACGTGAGGGTGCGGAAGGCGATCAACTACGCATACAACCGTGAGGAAATCGTCGCGGCGCTCTTCCCCGGGTCCGACGCCCGCTATCAGTACTCGCGCGCCGGCCTGCCGGGCTACGACGCGTCGCTCGAAGGCATCTACAGTTACGACCCCGAGCGGGCAAAGAAACTGCTCGCCGAGGCCGGTCACCCCGACGGGATCGACCTGGGCCGGGTCATCATCGTCAACACGATCACTCCGGGTGTGGCCGACGTTCTGCAGGAGCAGTTCGCGCAGGCAGGCATCAAGATGACGCCGATCGTGAAAGACGGACTCGAGGGCCCGCAGTCCTTCAGTCGCGGTGAGGAATCGGCCATGGTGCAGGTCTCTACGATGGGGACCGGCTTCACCGCTGGTTCCAACTACCGTTGGGGGCCACGCACCAACCCGGCGGGTGTGACTCCCGAGTACGAGAAGATGCTCACCGATGCCACCGATCCGCGTCGTAGTGGGCAAGAACGCGAGGCCTCCTCGGTGGAGCTCAACAGGTACCTCGTCGAGGAAGCGTGGGGCGCACCGCTGACGTGGTCGACCGCTCCCTGGGTGATGAGCGACAAGGTTGGCAACTTCAGTGCCGAGATGGACTACGCCAGGACAATCGGGCCGTACGACCCGCGGTACCTGACGGTCTCCGGGTAACACAGTCGGACCCCGGTCGTGGATTCACGGCCGGGGGTCCTTTCACTGGCAGCTCAGTGGCGGTTCGCAGCGAACGGGCTACGAGTCAGCGATCGGCCCAGCCTTCGTCGTGCCAGTACGTTTCGAGCTTGTCGAGCGGTTCGGACCACGACTCGAGGTAGGTCACGCCCTCGGGGCCTGCGGTCATGACGTGAGGAGTACCTGCCGTGATGGTCCAGAACTCGCCCGGACCGACGGTTCGACTGGCTGCGTCGCCGGCCTCGTCCCACGTGATGGTGAACTGGCCGCCGAACACGATGATCAGCCCGTCGAGGTTGCTGTGACGACGAGGCGTCGAGAAGTTGCCCTCGCATCGAAGCCCGTTCAAGTGGAAGGACGTGTCCACCTTGGTCGAGATCCACATGTTGCCCTTGAAGGTCTTCCCCGCGTCGACAGGGGCATCGGCGAGGAGACCGCCGTCGTTCCAGAAGTTCCTGGGGGAGATCTGATCGACCGAACCGTCGACCCAACCTTCGTCGGACAGCAGACCGAAGTGCTCAATTGCCATGTCCGAAGTGTGTCGAACGCAGTTGGACGTGTCATCCGTGGGTTCCGTTGGATGGAATGAACGGCAACTCGAGGAGTGGGTGACGCCGTTCCATTTAGTGGAATATCGACGACGGTGGGATTGCGCTCTGCGCCTACTGTTTCGGTGTGACGCTCGGTGTCGACCGGGTCGCGCAGGCATCGACGGACGGAAGAACAGTGGACGATCCGGTAAGGAACCTCGGCGAGGCCGGCGACCGACGCACGACATACGAGAAGATCATGGTTACCACCAAGAGCGGTGTGTCGCCCTCCGTGCTCATGGAAGCGGGCGAGGATTTCCTCTTCGATCAGGTGTGGACGCGCCCCGGATTGTCGATCCGCGAACGTCGTCTGATCACGCTCTCGTGCATTGCGGCGGTGGGGGCTGCGAAACCGATGGCGGCGCATGTTGCCGCGGCTCTGGAAAGCGGTGATCTCACGCGCGAGGAGCTGGAGGAAGCTGCGTTGCAGTGCGCAGCATATGTCGGGTGGCCTGCGGCCTCCCTGCTGGATCAGGCGATCCGTCAGCACGCGCCATCCTCGTCGTGAATTCCCCGAATCCCCGTCCAGAGGGCATGAAAGCACGGCGCCGAAAGGAAGCGAAGGAGTCGCTGGTATGACGACCACAACAGAGATCGAAGACGTACTCACTCCGTCCGAGAGCCACGTCCGCAAGATGTACATCGGCGGCACCTGGGTCGAGGCGATGTCCGGGGAAACAATTGATTCCGTCAATCCGGCAACAGGTGAAGTTCTCGCATCGGTGCCTCGAGGCCGAGCGGAGGACGTGGACCGCGCCGTAGCTGCCGCACGCCGTGCGTTCGACGGTCCCTGGAGTCGGTTCAAACCTGTTCAGCGTCAACGTCTGTTGCTGGACCTGGCCGATCTGTTCGACAGACACTGGGACGAACTCAGCTTGACCGACACCCTCGACATGGGCAAGCCGCTGATCCGGACTCGTGCCGAGAAGGCTCGCGTCACCGGCATGCTGCGGTACTACGCCGGTATGGCAATGAATTTGGATGGCCGCACGATCAAGAACTCGCAAACGGGTGATCTGCTGAGCTACACCAGCAAGGAACCCGTCGGTGTCGTCGGCGCCATCATCCCGTGGAACGCACCGGTCGCTGCGTCGATCTGGAAGATCGGACCCGCGTTGGCCACCGGGTGCACCATCGTGCTCAAGCCTTCGGAAGAAGCGCCGTTGAGCCCGCTGCTGATTGCCGAGCTGATGGACCGCGCTGGGGTTCCCGAGGGCGTCGTCAACGTCGTCACGGGCAACGGAGTCGAAGCCGGTGCCGCCCTCGCCGAGCACCCCGGGGTCGACAAGATCGCGTTCACCGGATCGACGCAAACCGGTCAGAGTATCGTGCGGGCGTCCGCGAACAACATCAAGCGGGTGTCGCTCGAGCTCGGAGGCAAGTCACCACTGATCGTATGCGCGGACGCGGACCTCGACATCACCGTGCCAACCGTGGCCATGGCAGCATTCGCCAACTCTGGTCAGATCTGCATCGCCGGCTCACGACTGCTTGTCGATCGTTCCATTCACGACGAGTTGGTCGAGCGCCTCTCGGTCTTCGCGAGTGAGCTGCGGGTCGGACCGGGCATCGACCTCGAGACCGAGATCGGGCCGCTGGTGAGCAAGCGCCAGCTCGACAAGGTCGTCGGCTTCCTCGACGCGGGGGTGCAGCAGGGCGCCACCGTCCGAGCCGGCGGAAGCCGACTCGAGTCCGGAGCGCTCGCCGCCGGAAACTTCGTCGCTCCCACTGTTTTCGGTGACGCCGACGACTCCATGTCGATCGTGCAGGAGGAGATCTTCGGTCCTGTCATCTCCGCGCTGCCGTTCGACACCCTCGACGAGGCTGTCGAACGTGCGAACGCGACGCCGTACGGGCTGGCCGGCGGCGTCTTCACCCAGAATGTCGGAACTGCGCACCGACTTGCTGCTCGGGTTCGAGCGGGTTCGGTGTGGGTCAACACCTACCACCTCCTCGACCCGGCCGTTCCTTTCGGTGGCTCCAAGATGAGTGGATACGGCAGAGAGGGTGGCACCGAGCACATGGACGAGTACCTTGCGACGAAGACGGTGTGGGTCAACCTCGACTGACGTATCAGTAGACGACATAGATAACTAATTGCACTAAGTGTTGGGATATGTCATAGTGCGAGATGCGTAGCACTGCAGCACTGGAGAATTCAGAATCCAGGATCTGTCGAGGTCGAACGAGGCCGTCAGGGCGGAATTGCAGAGATTGGCGAGGGCCGGCGTGCAGCGCGTCCACCTGGTGACGCCGCGCAGTCAGGCCGCCGGCGCACTGCAGAACTAATCGCGGAGTGAGAGATGCACATGGTGAAGTTTCCCATCGAGTGGGGCAAGGTCAGGGAGTACGCCACCGCGACCGGTGCGGGTAGGCCGGCCTACCTGGACAACCCGGCGAGTGTGATACCGCCGACCTTTCTGGCAACCGTTGTGTACTGGAAAGCGATCGGCAATACCGTGCGCTCCGCAGAGGTCGCGGAAGCGTGTGCGACGGCGGGTGTCCCGTTCGACATAACAAGCCTGTTGTCGCTGGAGCAGGAGTATGTCTTCCACGGGCCGCCTCCGAGGGCGGGGGACACCCTGTTCACGTCCGAGCGGCTACACGACGTTCGGATCAAGCACGGCCGTAACGGACCCATGGTGATCGTTCGCTTCGTCGTGTCGTTCTGCGGCGACGACGACAAGGTTCGAGCTGAGTGCTGGTACACGTCAGCGTACGTGCAGAAGGGGAAGTCATGACGGAGTTGACTCTGGGACAGCAGCTTCCGGATCGAGTGTTCGGTCCGGTCACGATGACCGACATCGTGCGCTATCAAGGTGCCAGCGGTGACATGAACCCGATGCACCACGACGACGAACTTGCCCGATCGGCGGGGTTTCCGGCCGCGTTCAGTGTGGGGATGTTGGGTGCGGGCTGGCTGGCGGGCTATTGCACGGAGCACTTCGGGGAGGACACGGTCCGGCGATTCCGGACGCGTTTCACCAGCGTCGTGTACCGCGGTGACGAGTTGGTCGCCTCCGCCGCCGTGGCGCGACTCTTCGAACGCGACGGCGAGGAACTCGTCGAGTTGGCGATCGCATTGCGGAAGAGCAACGGTTCGGTGGTCGTCGAAGGGGCGGCCGAGTTCGTCGTGTGAAGCTCGAAACTCGGTCGGTAGAACGCTGATCGAGTTCAGTGAAGGTGAATGGAGGAACCATGGGGACTGGAGTCAGCGAGCGTCCCGATCTGCCCATCGCGTTGGTGATCGGCGGCGGCGGAATGGGTATGTCGACTGCGCGTCGCCTGGGCCAGTCGCACCGAATCGTCCTGGCGAGCCTGTCGGCGGACAAGAATCCGATTCGGGAGGCGGTGCTTCGCGAGGACGGCATCGACGTGACGGCGACGCAGTGTGACATCACCGATCCCGAATCTGTCACAGAACTCGGAAAATTCGTTGCGGAGCAGGGACGACTGCGTACCCTCGCACACGTGGCGGCACTGTCGCCGTCCGTCGGGGATTGGCACACGCTGCTGACGGTGAACCTCATCGGCGCAACGCACATCGAACGCATGTGCCTGGAGCTGGCGACGCAGAGCACCGCTGCGATCTTCGTGTCCTCACTTGCCGCTCATCGATCCGATCCGCCGACCGACGAGATCGTCTCGGTCCTGGACGATCCGCTGGCTCCGGACTTCTTCGACCGACTGGAAGCCCTGGTACCGGAGAAGCAGCCCGTTCAGGCGTACCGGCTGTCGAAGTTCGCGATCAACCGCATGTGCAGGCGCCGCGCGACCGCATGGGGCGCCAAGCGTGCACGCATCGTGTCGATGTCACCGGGTCTGATCGCCACTCCCATGGGCGCCAGGGAATTCTCCGGCCAAAGTGGCAAACTCAAGCTCGATCTGCTCCGGAACACGCCACTCGAGCGTGAGGGCACGATGGTCGAAACCGCCGATGCGATCGAGTTCCTCGCGTCGGACCGCGCATCCTTCATCACCGGCACGGATCTGCTGGTGGACGGCGGAACCCTGTCGGCGGTCCGGGCCGGCTGAACGAGCCTCGGTGGCCGTCGCTTCTGTCCAATCACGAAACAGCACAAAGGTGAATCATGACCGACTCAACTGACAGCACCAGACCTGCACCCCTTGCCGGCCTGGTCGTGGTCGATCTCTCCACGACGTTGGCCGGAGCCCAGGCCACCCAGTTTCTGGCGGACTCCGGTGCAGACGTCATTCTGGTGGAGGCGCCCGAGGGAAGCCCGATGCGGCAGGAGCCCGGTTGGCCGGGCCTGCTCCGGTCTCGGCGCAGCATCAGTCTCGACCTGGACGCCGGCGCGGATCTCGATGTGCTGGACGGTCTGTTGAGCCGGGCCGACGTCCTCGTCACCACGATGCGGCCTGCGGAGTTGGAGCGCCGCGGATTCACCGCGGAGGCGTTGGCCGCGCGGTACCCGCGCTTGGTCGCGGCGACGATCACGGGGTGGGGAACCCAGGGACCCTGGTCCAACTACAAGAGCTATGAAGCACTGGTCATGGCCAAGTGCGGAATCTTCCACTCCAAGCGGCAACTCGCGCCGGGGCCCGATCCCACATACGTTTCGGTGCCGTACGCGTCGTTCGGTGCAGCGCATTCCGCCGTGCAGGGAATCCTGGCGGCCCTGATCGAGCGTGAACAGAGCGGCCTGGGTCAGGTGGTCGAATCCAATTTGGTGACGGGTGTCGGTGCCTACGATCCGTACAACTGGTTTTACGAGATGATTCTTCACCGCTACCCGGACGCTTTCGAATCCCAGGTTGCGGCATTCGACGATCAGGGTCGCCCCCAATCCCGTTTGATGTTTGCACTACTCGTGGCCACGACGAAGGACGGGACGTGGTTGCAGTTCTCACAGAGCGCACCGCGGCTGCTGCAAGCGTGGGTGGAAGAGCTGGGTATGGCGGAGGAGCTGACCGATCCCAAATGGGCGGGTTTCCCGGTGCTTCCCGATGCGGATCTGCGCTTCGAGTGGTGGAACAAGATGATTTCGAAGGTCGGGGAACGGACTCTGGCCGAGTGGGAGAGTACGTTCGAGCGTAACCCCAATGTGGCAGCCGAACAGTTCCGGAGCCCCGACGAGGCGCTCGATCATCCACAGCTTGTGCACGAGAGACGAGTTGTCACCGTCGACGATCCCAACCTGGGGCCTGTGCGTCAGCCCTCAACTCTTGTGCATTCGGGCGGAAACCCGCTGACCGACGTGCGGCCCGCTCCCGGGATCGGTGAGCATTCCGATGAGTTGCGAGCGTTCGCGAGCTCTGCCCGTCCCGAGACGACTCCGGTCGATGGGAACGCGGACGGTGTCAAGAAGTACCCGCTCGAGGGGGTGACGGTGCTCGAGCTCGGAGCGATGTATGCCGGTCCCTACGGTGCAACCTTGCTCACGGACCTCGGTGCACGAGTGATCAAGATCGAACCCCTCGGCGGAGATCTGATCCGAGGAATCATGGCCTTTCCCGAGGCCGGCGGTGCGAAGGTGCTGCAAGGCAAAGAGAGTATCGCCATTGATCTCGGTACCGAAGAGGGCCGAGATGTGCTGCATCGCCTTGTGAAACAGTGCGATGCGGTACTCCAGTGCTTCCGCGCCGGCGCGTCCAGGAGGATCGGCTTCGACGAGGCGTCCTTGCGGAAGATCAATCCAGATCTGGTGTACCTCAACGCGGTCGGCTACGGCGTCGACGGGCCCTACGCTTCCCGGCCGGCTTACGCGCCATCGATGGGTGCGGCGTCAGGTGTGTCGGTCACCGATTCGCCGTTGGTCAGGCAGGGGCCGGAGGATCGTGAGGAGCTCCTGACCGGTGCACGCAGTCTCTACGCCGGGGGAACGGTTCCGGCGGTGCAAGCCGATGGTGTCGCCGCTCTGGGCACGGGATCCGCCTTGCTGCTGGGCATCTACGCGAAGCGGCGCGGGATCGTGCTGGCCGACCTCGTCACGACGATGTTGGCGAGTTGCACGCAGATCCTGATCTCGCGGAACACCAGCTATGCGGGCCGCCAGGCGGTAACGCGTGTGGACGACGAGTTCCGTGGTCTCGGCCCGCTCTACCGCATGTACCGGGCCGCTGACGGCTGGGTCTTCCTGGCAGCACCTGAACCCGACGAGTGGGCCCCGCTCGTCCGCGCACTCGCCGAGTACGACGGGATCAAAGACGAGCGGTTCGCAGATCCCGAGTCCCGGAGGGTGAACGGCGCAGCGTTGGTAGCCGCCCTGAGCAGTATTTTCGGCACGCGGAAGAAGGACCAGTGGGAGTCACTTCTGACGGCGCAGGATGTGGGCTGTGTGGCAGTCGCGCAGGAAACGGCGGAGTGGTGCATGCAGACGGACGACTTCCACAATGCCGGATACACGGCCACCGCTGTCAGCCCTGTGTTCGACGAGCATCGGCGGCTCGCACCGCTCAACAGCTTCTCTCGGTCCGACGTCAAGGCCGACGCGGGGTGCACTCTCGGCGAGCACACCGATGCCCTGCTGAACGAGATCGGCTATGGCGCCGCGCAGATCGCGGCGCTCAGGGACAAGTCAGTCGCGGTGTGATTCCATCGAACGGTGGTGGGTGCGTGGGACGGTCGCGTCGGTCTCCAGGAGACTGGAAGTTGTCGCTGAGACCGGGGCGGTCAGCATCCCCACCCACCCGTCCACGTAGTTGCTCAGCCGCGCCTCGCTGATGTGATGTTGTCGACGTGCGTGATCGCCGAGCATGTGCAGCACGCTGTTGTAGAGCTGGACCTCGCGGCCGCGTCGAACTCGATCAGGCATGTCGGCAACCACTTCGAGCGGTATCTGATTGAGGACGTCGACAGTTGTATCCTCGAGCTGCCTGGGCCAGTACTCACCATGCGAGCGAGGGTTCTCGTTCAGTTTGGCGAGGAAGGGCACAAACATCTCGCCGGACTCGATGCTTTCTACCAGTGGGCGGACTATGAGCCACACCGCGGTCCGGGGGTCACTGATGTTGTTCGCGGCACGAGCCTCCTCCAGCAATTCGGTTCGCCGCGCGTCGATGGTCTTGTACCGAAAGGCGATCAGTGCTCGAACGAGCCCGGCTTTCGATCCGAAGTGGTAGGCGATGACCGAAGAGTTCGACTGACCAGCTTGAATCTGGATCTCCCGCAAAGTGACTCCCTCCACGCCGTGCGACGCGAACAACCGCTCGGCCGATGTCATCAGCAGTTCTCGAGTTGCTTCACCTGTCGTGTGCCTGCGCCTGGTGCTGGTGGAAACGTTCTCGGGTGGCATGGACTGGCCTCTCCGCTGGTCGGTTGTGCAGGGTTCGTCGACGTGATTCTCCCTCGCTGCAAAGATAATAGACAAGTCTTAGAAAGTATGGACACTTCGCTAACTTAGTGAGATACTTGGTTGACCCCAACGCCGCGTGCAAGCGGCCTGAAGTTCGGAGGATTGCGCAATGCAGAAGATCTGGACCAACTCCGGCGATTCGCACTTTCTCGAACCGGCTGATCTGTGGACGGCCCGGTTGCCGAAGGCGCTCGCGGACTTGACGCCGATTTCCGAGAAGGATCCGGACGGTGAGTACGAGACTGTTCATGTGGACGGTCAGACGTTCCGTCGGAAGCTGCCGACTTCGGCGGCCGTCGACTTCCTGGCCGAGAGCCGGAAGGCGGTCGGAATCCGGGATGCGAAGGCTCGCCTCACCGACCTCGATCACGAAGGCGTGTGGGCCGAGGTCATCTTCCCGTCGCTCGGGATGTGGTCCTCGACGTTCCGGACGCCCGAGCTGCTCAAGGCGTGCATGCGGGCAAGCAATGAGTGGGCGTTGGAAGATCTTGTGTCCGTCTCAGATCGCTACGTGGTGACTGCACAGGTTTCGACACTGATCGTCGAAGACGCGGTTTCCGAACTCGAATGGGCGGCTGAGAACGGCTTCCATGCGGTCTTCCTGCCGACCACGCCGCACTCGAGTGCACCGGATTGGCACCGTTCTGAATGGGAACCGTTCTGGGACGCTGCGGAACGCGCTCGAATGGTTCTCGCTTTCCACATCGGCACGGATCCGGTGGACGTCACGTCCGGCGGTGCCGGTGTGGTGTACCGCGGACCCGGCGGTGCCGTGATGAACTACGCCGAGACGACCTTCTCCGGCCAGCGGGCCGCGATGAAACTGGTCGCGTCCGGTGCCCTGGATCGGCATCCCGACCTGCGCGTGCTGATCTCCGAGGGCGGTGCGACCTGGATTCCGTTCCTGGGCGATCGCATGCTCGAGGGGTACCGCCAGCACAGCATGGTGGTCCGTCCGAAGCTGAAGCGCGATCCGAAAGAAACCTTGATGGCGCAGGTCTACGCATCGTTCCAGCATGACGAGACAGCGGTCGCGGCTCACGATGCCATGGGCTACAAGAATGTGATGTTCGGCTCCGACTACCCCCACATGGAGGGCACGTTCGGGCATACCCAGGACACCCTCAAGCAGTTGTTCGACGGCGTCTCCGACGAGACTCGCCTGAGGATTACCCAGGGTGCGTTCTTCGAGCTGTTCCCGCACGTTCCGGCTGCTCCAGCCAGCGGGGTGTGAGTCGATGCTGAAGGATTCGGGAAGCCGTGACGTCGCGATCGTCGGTGTCGGAGCGACGCCCTACTACCGCAGGGGTGAATCGGCAGGCAAGAGCATCACTCAGCTTGCCGGCGAAGCCATCCTGGCAGCCTGTGACGATGCCGGAATCTCGGTCAAGGAGATCGACGGCTTCGCGTACTACTCGGGAGCCGGCGCCGGATACGGCGACAAGATGGAGACGGTCGACTTCATGGAGACCTTGGGAATCCCCGAGGTCCGATTCACCGCAACACTGACGGGTGGCGGCGGCGGCTCGGCCGGAGCTATCGGCCTCGCCCGTGCTGCGATCGTGGCCGGCGACGCGTCGGTCGTGGTGACGGTCATGGCGCTGCAACAGCAGCAGCAACGGCTCGGAACCGTGATCTCGGCCAAACCGCCCACCCCGCTTGGTTCTTTTGTACAGCCCTCCGGACTGGCGGGACCCGGACACCTGATGTCGGTGCTCGCACGCCGTCACATGTACGAGTTCGGTACTACCCGTGAAGCGTTCGCCGAGGTTGCGATCTCGACGCGCAACAACGCACTGAACAGGCCGAAGGCCATTCAGAAGACGCCGCTCACCCGCGAGGAGTATTTCAACGGGCGAATGATCGCGGAACCGCTCTGCGTGTACGACTTCTGTCTGGAGACCGAGGGTGCAATCGCGATCGTCACGACGTCGGCAGAACGCGCGCGTGACATGAAGCAGAAGCCGGTCCCGATCGTGTCGGCCGCTCACGGCGGATCACGGGACTGGGGTCGCGGATTCACGTGGTACGGCATGCCTGCGGACACCTTCACTTCCTCCGGCCACAGGTCAGTGGCAGACCGTCTGTACAAGCAGGCCGGGCTCACCGCGCAGGACATCGACGTTGCTCTGATCTACGACCATTTCACTCCGATGGTCGTGATGCAGCTCGAGGATTACGGCTTCTGTGAGAAGGGCGAGGGTGGCCCCTTCGTGGAGAGTGGTGCAATCCGCTACTCCCGTGAGAAGAAGAAGGGGGCGGTGGCCGTCAATCCCCATGGTGGACAACTGTCCGAGGCGTACATCATCGGAATGACCCATATTCTGGAGGGAGTCGAGCAAATGCGCGGGACTGCGATCAATCAGGTTGACGATGCCGAGTACGCGCTGGTCACCGGGGGGCCCGCGGCTCTTCCGATCAGCGGCCTCATCCTGGGGCGTGACCGATGACCGAATCACGCCTCGCCTCGGTGCTTCCGACCGAAAGGGTCAGAATCGCCACCGATGCCTCGACCGAGCCGTTCTGGCAGGCTGCGAAGCAGCGTCGGTTGGTGGCGCCCAAGTGCAGTGACTGCGGGACCTTTCGACTGCCTCCGACGCCGTTTTGCCCGGAGTGTCAGTCGACGTCGATGGACTGGGTGGATCTGTGCGGCCGAGCGACTGTCTACAGTTTCGCAGTCGTGCACAAGTTTCCCGGCCAACCGAACCTGACCCTGGTGCCGGCTGTCGTCGAGCTGCCCGATGCCCCGGGAACGCGGCTTGTCACGAACATCGTCGACATCGCACCCGAGAAGGTGCAGATCGGCATGAGTCTGACGGTCGACTTCCATCCCATTTCAGATGGTTGGCAGTTGCCCGTGTTCCGGGTTGATTCCGAAAGCGAGGTCTGACATATGGACGCCGACTACGACAGCGCACTCGAGGAAAAGCCACTCGAGTTCATGGCGAGCATCGCGAACACTGGTGGATCCTGCGATGGTCAGGGAATCATTCCCGACGGGGATCACTACACGTGCTGGTGCTCGTGCGGTGAGTGGAACGTCGAGGCGCCTGACCAGCATGAAGGTCTGCGTCTCGCGCGGCTTCACACGGGCAGCATTGCGGAGTGACGGCGACCGGCGTGGTCTGTTCGTCTTCGTCCTGAACTCGATTCGACCGGAGGGCAACGTCGTCACAATGCCGCTCGCCCGTGTGCTGGGACGCTGTTCCCCGCACACGGGCGAGCGGCCTGGGTTGGGAAAGGGAGTACGTGGTGGCACTTCAGGATTACACGCGAGATGTCGCTGAGATGAGCACAGCGATTCGTGATGACAGCGCGGGGCTCGGAATCGACATGCCCGAGCCGGAAAGTGTGCCGGTGCCCGACTCGTGGGCAGTGCTGGTGGCGCCCGGCGATGTGAACAACACCGCGTACGGCGAAATGGTCGGGCGATTGCGCGACTTCTTGGACTACGTCACTGCCGCTCGGCCGGACGCCGACACCGTGGCCGCACTGCGCGACGATCTGGAGCGGTGGGGCCAGCGGCTCGCGCCGATGGCCGTTCGGGAGCGGGATCAGGTGTTCGGTCACCTCCGGGATCTGCAGGGGCGGGGCCAGACGATGTCGCCGACCTTTGTCGTCAGGGAGGCCGACCGCGACAATGTTCGGGGCACGGTCCGATTCGGCCGCTATTTTCTCGGCGGCAACGGGGCGGTACACGGCGGTGCGATCCCGCTGTTCTTCGATGAGGTCCTGGGTCGGTTGGCAAACTCGGCGGGCCGACGACACTCCCGGACCGCATATCTGCACACCGACTACCGGTCGGTTACCCCGGTCGGTACCGAACTCACCGTGCACGGATGGTTCGTCAGTGAGGAAGGGCGCAAGCGAGTTCTGCGTGCCCAACTGCGCCACGGAGACGTGGTGTGCGCAGAGGCGGAAGGGCTGTTCGTCAGACTCAATCCCGGCCAGCCGTAGGACGTTCAACGCTCGTCGGCCAGTGCCCGCGGATTCGTAGCGAGCGTGGGTGTTGTAACAGCCTTCGCTGCCTCGGCTTTAATTGTTTGTAACGCTTGGTCTAATTTATCTGGTGATACACGCTATAGAGAGTTGATTGGGAGTCACGCATGAGGAATGGCGACAGTACACCGGGCGTCGGCACTCGTATGACGTCTCCGGATTCGGTGTTGGTGGTGGGCGGGTCAGCGGCAGGCCTCTCTACCGCGGAAGCGCTGCGGCGCAAGAATTACACCGGCAGAATCACTGTCCTGGGGGACGAGGCGCATGCGCCCTATGATCGTCCGCCCCTGTCCAAGCAGGTCCTCTCCGGGGCTTGGGAACCCGGCCGCGCAGCGTTGCGCACGGAAGAAGCCTTGAGTTCCCTGGGTGTTGACTTCATCCTTGGCGATTCGGCGGTCGGACTGGACACGGCCACCCTAACGGTGCGAACGGCAGCGGACCGAGATTTGCAGGCGGATGCGATCGTCATCGCCACGGGAGTGCGACCCCGAGCCTTGCCGGGGACGGAGGGGCTGGGCGGGGTACATGTGCTGCGCTCGCTCGAAGATACAATCGCCTTGCGCTCCGACCTGTTGACGGCTACTCGGCTGGTTGTCGTCGGCGAGGGCGTTCTCGGGTCCGAAATTGCCGCAACAGCGCGGGCACTGGGCATCGACGTGGTAATGACCGGGCCGCAGCCGGCGCCGATGGCGCTCCAGGTCGGTCCGATGGTGTCGGAACTGCTTACGGAATTGCACCAGGACCATGGGGTCCGACTACGCCTGGGCGTCAGCGTCGTCGGACTGACGGAAGCCAACGGACGTGTCACCGGCGTCCGACTGGGGACGGACGAGGTTCTACCAGCCGATGTGGTTGTGGTGGCGATCGGTGCGATCCCGACGACGGACTGGCTGACCGACAGCGGTTTGCGGCTGGACAACGGCGTGGTGTGCGACTCTCGCTGCCGCGCGGCAGACGGCATCTACGCCGTCGGTGACGTAGCCCGATGGCATCATGAGCGGCTCGGTGGACTTGTCCGCCTGGAGAACCGAACCAATGCCACTGAACAGGGCTTCGCAGTAGCCGGTTCCATCGTCGGGGAAGACGAACCCTACGTGCCCGTGCCGTACTTCTGGTCTGATCAGTTCGACGTGAAGATTCAGGTACACGGCTCACTCCCCGTAGATGCCGAGGTGGACATCGTCGACGGCGATCTGTCGGCTCGCCGGTTTGTCGCACGGTATCGCAAGGAGGGAATTGTCACCGGTATCCTCGGCTGGAACATGCCGAAGCAATCTCGCCTGCGCCGACAAGAAGTGGTCGAGGGCCTGGCTGCCGCCGTCCGCGTCGCGTCGATGATCTGATCTTCGATCGTGTTCAGTGAATCCCTATATGCAGCAACGATGTTGTCGCATATAGGGAGTTTCGGCCTCGGGACTGGTTAATGCTGCTGGCACTGTGCTCGACAGGTGGACGATACTTGTCGGATGGTCGTGTGATGTTGTCGCCTCTGAGTTGGAAGCGTTGTATGCGTGGATCTCCGGTCGGTTCGTCCGGTCGGAGCCGCGGACCCGGGTTCGGGATATGTTGCGGGATTGGTGGCGGGTCTGGAACGCAAGAACGGGTGGACCCTGGCCGAACGCGCCGGCGAGTTGAGCCCGGACGGATGTCGTCGACGATCAACACTGCGGTCACCGAGCCGTTCGAGCACTAGTCCCGGACCCATCGACGTCCAAGTCCGCCCGCCACAGCAACGTTGCGATTTCCTGAACAAGCGCACCCGCTCGAGCCTGGGTGCAACACCAGTACTCCGGCACCGCTTCCACGCCGCGGGGATCGGTGACGATGTGGAGTTCGGACCAAACTCGTGCTGGCACCGGGTCGTGTGGCGGGTCGAGGAAGGCTTCCAGCAGGCAACAACGAGGCCGGGCTCGATCAGTACCAGGTGCGCACCTACCGCGCCTGGGACGCCCACGCCACCCCGTCGATACTCGCCCTCGCCTGGCGGTCCAGGCACGAAAATCGAAGCGGTAAAGGGGGAATCGGAAACTCCGACAAGACATGATCGGATACTGGATGCCCGAGATCCGACGCCTACTCGTGCACCTCATCCTCCGACACGCCCCCCCGACGACCACGTCTGGTGCTGGTCACGCTGGCCACGATGCCGACAGTGTGAACGGGAGACCGATCGTGCCACTACCGAACCTTCGGACACGTCCCATGAGAGGTTGTCTCATGTGGGGAGTTTCTTGAAGCAAGTGAGTGCCGCGGGGAGGTGGAGGAATCCGGCGAAGTGCTCGGCGCGGCGTTCGTAGCGGATGGTCAGGCGTCGGTAGCCGGTGAGCCAGGCGATGGTGCGTTCGATCTTCCACCGGTACCGGCCCAGCCGGTCGTTGCTCTCGATTCCGCGGCGGGCGATGCGTGGGACAATTCCCTCTTCGCGCAGCCACCGGCGGTGCTTGTCGTAGTCGTAACCCTTGTCGGCGCGTGGCTTTCCTGGTTCTGCGGTGGCGCGGCCCACGTGGGGACTTCACCGCCGGGATCGCGGTGAACACCGGAATCAACGGTTCGACGATCTCCCACAAAGCATCCGGCACCAATCGCAGTGGCAACCAATCTAACACGCGTCACATAAGTCCCTCACGCCACTTCATCCACATGAGACACGCTCTGAACAGCTCTCGCCGCGTGTGACATGGGTGACAACGGGGACTGGGGAGCGACCGACCCTGTGGGCGTGCTGGAGTACGGGGCCCGATGCCTCTCTCCGGTCTGCAGTTCGGCGCGGGTCTGTCATGAACTTGGACGTCATGTGGATGTCGATGGTGTACGGAACGCTGCTGCGACAGTCGGAGGACGGCACACTCGAACCTTGGATGGCTGAGAGCGCCGAGGTACTGGATCCGCGCAGAGTGAGGACCACACTCCGTCGCGGAGTGATGTTCGCGAACGGGTCACTGGACTGGGCCTGGATTGATCTGTGTAGGAAGAACGCTTCCACGACTCGCGACGTACTTCCCAGGCGCTGACATCCCGGGGTTCAGATGGCGAACCCAGTTGGACGACACATAGCTCCTGATGAGGGGACAAACTATGTGTCGACCGGCTGGGTCCGCCATCCGTGGAATGCAAAGCTCGATCGGCAGACTTATCCGATACTGAAGGGCTGGCCCCAGAGGGTGATGCTGCTGGTCACGTTGTCGGTGTTGACGGCAACCTTGACGTAGCTGCGGGCCTGCGCGTAGCCGGCGCAACCGCTCACCCCGAGAGCGGAGTCGGTCCACCTGACGGATCCGGACTTGCCCTTGAACGAATTGGCGCCCGAGTGTACCTCAGCGCCATAAGCATCCTTCTTCTCGAGGTCGAGAAGGGTGACGTTCTTCGCCTGGCCGGGGCCGAGAGTGATTCCGGCACCGGTGGTTCCAGTGACCGGAATGGAGACGGTGCCGTCGTCGGCGACGGAAGGCGTCGAGCCCGCTTTTCCATTGGCGCTGGCGCCGAAGTCGACCTGGCAAGCCAGGATGTACCCCGGGGTGATGGTGGCACCCTTAGCTCCGGCACCGTCCAAGGTGACGGCGGCCTTGCCGTTTACCCAGACGTTGCGGTGCAATGGAGTCGACCCCAATGACGCCGAAATGTTCGCGCTCTCGTCCGTCAAGTTCACCGTCACCACGGTGCCGTCCGTCAGCGTCTTTGCTATCGAACCACCCGGCAGCGGGATGAACGTGTCGGCACTCGCGGCACCGACGGAGAAGAAGCCCATGGTCGCGACAGCAGCGGTTCCGACCGCGGCCAGACGCACACCGTTCTTAAGGTTGATGATCATTGTTCCCCTCTAAGGGTATATCTCGCGCACACGAGAAAGTGGGTGGGAAGATCTGCGTAAGAGACCGGAATCAGCCGATGCTGAACGGCGCACCGTACAGGCTGGTCTTCGAGTAGTCGTTGCCCACGATCTCTACGACGGTGTACGACCGAGCCTGCGCGAAACCGCCGCACTTCTGAACCTGCAGCTCCGCATCCTGGTACTCCAGCGTGTACACGCCGTCCTTCTTGATGTCCTTGGCCGCGAGCGGCACGTATTTGACCTCACCAGAGTTCAACGGAACCGTCAAGCCCGCACTCGTCGACAACGAATCCAAACCCAGACTGAACGACGGATTCGCAGACAGGCCGGTGATGTCCACCTGGCAACCCACGATGTACCCGGTCGACACCCGTGAAACACCATGCGTTGTCGACGCATTCGTACCGTTATAGCTTCCCTCGGTTTTGGCCGTACTGTTGGCGGCCGGAACGTCGGTCACCTCCTCGATGCCCTTGACATCAGCAGTCGCAGTTCCCGACACCCAGGCCACACGTCCTGCGCCATTGGCGGCCAACGACGTCGAGGACAGAGCGCTCTCCGCAGTGCGCGTCAACGTCACATTCGGCCCAACCTTCGAACCGTCAGGCAGCGGGATAAAGGTATCCGCAGCCGCCGCACCAGTAGACATCAAACCGAGTGCAACAGCCGCAGCAGCACCCAGGCCTGCAATACGGGCGCCACGGCGCAGGCCGGACTTGGGGGTCTTCATCATTCGTTCCCTCAGAACTTTCTCAAAGTCGTGATATCACACGAAGTTTCGGTGGTGTACTGATTCCGTTACCAACCGCGATGGCTAGCTTAAACTACGCCTGCGGGTGGCGATAGTCTAGACGGGACGTCGCCGCGTATCGGGTCGAAGTGGCTGTAGGTCAACTGTTTTGACGTGTGAATAACAACCGTCAGCGTTACTGCAACCAGGACTGCGGCTTCCATGCAGCTTCCTGGCTGGACGTGATGTGAAGGGATCATGCCGTATTGGGTGGCGTTGCCGTGCTAACTCGATGGGAAGTGGCAGGCCGCGTACTGGCCCGGACGGATCTCGCTCATCACGGGCTCCTCCTCTGCGCACTTTGCTTGTGCAGAGGGGCAACGTGACCTGAATCGGCAACCGGCCGGCGGGCGCAGGGGAGACGGGATGTCGCCTTGGAGGGCGGGACCTGCAAACCCCTTGTCGGGATCGGTCAACGGCACGGAATCGAGCAATGCTCGGGTATAGGGGTGTGCCGGCTTTTCGTAGACCTCGACGGCGTCGCCGAATTCACACACCTTACCGAGGTACATCACCAGTACGTTGTCGCTGACCGTTCGCACCACGCCCAGATCGTGGGCGATGAAGATGATCGTGAGATCGAACTCCTTCTTGAGATCCTCGAGGAGGTTCAGAATCTGAGCTTGCACCGATACGTCCAGGGCTGAGACCGGCTCGTCGCAAATCAGTAGGCGAGGATTGAGCGCGAGGGCCCGGCCGATGGCCAAGCGCTGGGCCTGCCCACCACTGAGTTGACGTGGCAGCATCGAGGAGAAGCGCTCGCTGGACAAGCCCACCTGCTCGAGCACCGTCTGCGATGCCTCGGACTGCTCCTCGGCGGAGGCACCCGCTATCGCGAGGCCCTCGGTGACGATGTCCTTGACAGCTCGACGTGGATTGAGTGATGCAACAGGATCCTGGAAGATCATCTGCATCTCTCGGCGTAGATCGCGCATACGCTTCTCGGGGAGCTCTTCGATCCATTTGTCGTCGTAGCGGATTCGTCCACCCGCTATGGGATCGAGGCGAAGTACGGCCCGGCCTGTCGTGGATTTGCCACACCCGGATTCACCGACGATGCCGAGTGTCTCGCCCTTCTTGACGTCGAAGCTGATACCTGCGACAGCTTTGAACGATCCGCCTTTCGTTCTGTATTCGACTGCAAGGTCCTGAACGCTGAGAAGAGTGTCTTCTCCGCGCAGATGCGCGGTTCCGCTACCGGCCACCGGGTGTACCTCCGACTGCTGAAAGAGATTGTGTTGATGCTGGATTCATGCAGGCGAACTGATGGTCCCTACCGACAGAGGTCATTGTCGGGCCCAGCTCCGTACATTCCGTGTCCGCCGCCTCGCAGCGGGGGGCGAACCGGCAACCTGCTGGTGGCTCGGTGGGGGACGGCAGTGAACCTGCAATCAAGTTCAACGGTGCATGGCGTTCGTGCTCGATCGTCGGCGTTGCACCGAGCAGTGCATGGGTGTACCGATGTCGGGGCGCGTTGAACACCTCCCTCGTCGATCCGACCTCGGCCAGTTTGCCTGCATACATGACCGCCACGCGGTCGGTGCGTCCTGCAACCACAGCAAGGTCGTGGCTGATGAGCATCAGCGACATTCCACGCTCGGTTTGCACCTTCCTCAAGAGATCCAGGATCTGCCGTTGGATCGTCACGTCGAGTGCGGTCGTCGGCTCGTCAGCGATGAGCAGGTCAGGCTCACATGCAAGTGCAATCGCAATCATCACGCGCTGGCGCATGCCGCCGGAGAGTTCGTGCGGATAGTTGCGCAGTCGTTGCTCGGGATCGGGAACTCCCACTTCTTGGAGGAGGGTGAGCGCGCGACCGTGCGCTTCGGAACGCGAAATACCGAGATGTCGCCGAATTCCCTCGGTGAGTTGGCGTTCGATACGGACCACGGGATTGAGGGACCGACCGGGGTCCTGAAACACCATCGCAATCTGTTTCCCCCAAACCTCCTCCCTGTCTTTCTGACCGAGTGTCAGGAGGTTGCGTCCCTGGAAGTACACCTCGCCGGTGAGGGAGGCCTGACTCGGCATCAATCCCATGATGGCGCGCGCCATCACCGACTTTCCCGAGCCGGACTCGCCCACGACTCCGAACGCCTCGGACGGCGCCACGTCGAAGGACACTCCGTCAACCGCCTGTACGACGCCGCGCGGCGAACCGATGTACGTATGAAGGTTGCGCACCTGAAGGACAGGGGTTTCAACCATCTTCTCACTGCCTTTCGGTGGGCAGAGCTGAGGCGCACTCATTGTCGTCTCCTCGTCACTTCTGGGTCCAGAGCGTCTCGGGGAGTACCGACCCCATTCCGTACTGCACGATTCCGCCGACATTGCCGTTTGCCATTACACCCGGTGCAGCACGGGTGTAAAAGATGAGCGGGTTCAACTCGGCAAGACGCTGCTGGACCACCTCGTACGCAGCCTTGCGCTCCGACTCGTCTTGGGAGGACAGACCCTTGTCCAGTGCCTCGTCCAGTTGCGGATCGGCGATGCCGCTGTAGTTTCCGGTAGAGGTGCTGTGGAGACCGAACCACAGGCGCGGCTCGGGATCACTGAACATCAGGCCCGCAACCAGGGCGTCGTAGTCCTTGTGCGCCATGATCTGCCCCAGCTGGGCAAGATCGATGGTGCGCACGTTGACCTTGATGTTGTTCAACGTGCTCAGCTGAGTCTGAATCGCCTCGCCCAGAGCCCTGTTCGACGGGTACAGCGAGATCGTGAATTCCAGCGGCTTGCCCTCTGCTGCCAGCTCGTCGAGGAGGCGCTGCGCCTCGGCCCGATCCTCGTCGGCGAGCGGGATGTCCTGGTAGAACGGCGAGGACTCGTCGAACAGGGTGCGCGGCAACTCCGCCGTGCCCTCGAACACCGCATTGTTGATTCCGTCGAGATCGAGTGCGAGCGCGAACGCCTTGCGGGCCCGCACGTCGTCGAACGGCGCCTTGGTGGTGTTCAAGGCCAGATCCGTACCGCCGCCGAGCGGAACGACCGCGTTCTGCAGTCCGGCGTCCTTCGCCTTCGCGATGTTCGACCAGATGCCCTCGAGGGCGAGATCGGCCCCACCGCTGACGAGGGTGTTGTACCGCTGATCGGCATCACCGATCGCACGGATCTCGAGCTTGTCCAGATACGGGCGCGGCGCATCGTAGTACTTGTCATTGCGGGTCAGCTTGATGACGTCCTGACGCGACCACTGCTCGAGCGTGTACGGTCCCGCACCGATCGGATTGGAGTCGATGGCCTGCTGGCCGGCCTGCAACGAGGCCGGGGAGGCAATCCAATTCATCGACGTTTCCACAATGGCGTTGGCGAAGTTCGGGACCGGGTCGACCAGGGTCACCTCGAGGGTGCGGTCGTCGACGACGCGGCTGCTCTCGATCAGCTTCGCCTGCGGGATGTCCGGTGAGGCGGTGGCGGGATCCTTGACGTGCTCCCAGCCGAACTTGACGGCTGCGGCGTTGAAGGGGGTGCCGTCGGAGAACTGGACGCCGTCACGGAGGGTGAGGGTGAATGTCTTGCCCGCGTCGTCGGTCGTGAGGCTCTCCGCCAGTTTGAAGTCGATCTCTCCGGTTTCGAGATCGTTGGTCATCAGGGTGCCGTATAGGGCATTGCCCAGAACTGGGGAGTTCGCCCACCAGTTCGTGATCTGCGCGGGGTCGAGGGTGCGCGGCTCCCACTGCTCGATGATCCGGCCGGTTCCGCCGCTGACCGGGTCCCCGGAAGGGCCGCCGGCGCTTGCCGAGTCGGTTGAGTTTCCGCTGCTACACGCGCTCAGCATGAGCATGGCGGCGGCAGCGCCGGCCAGAAGCGCACGTCTTTTCGAGATCACGGGGGGCCTTTCATTGGCTGAGGAGGTGAAAGAATCTGACACGGAGGGGTATCGGTCAGATCAGTCCAGCACGATGCGGTCGAACCGCACCCGAAGGAATGGGGGGTCAATCATGGGCCTGGATCCAGAGCATCTCGGGAAGTACCGACCCCATCCCGTACTGCTGAATTCCACCGACGTTGCCGTTGGCGATGACACCGGGCGCAGAACGGACATAGAAGATGACGGGATTCAATTCGACAAGACGCTGTTGGACCACCTCATACGCCGCTGTCCGTTCCGCTTCGTCCTGGGAAACCCGTGCTTCGTCCAGTGCCGCATCCATCTGCGCGTCCTTGACGCCGCTGTAGTTTCCTGCGGAGGCACCGTGAAGCCCGAACCACAGGCGTGGTTCCGGATCACCGAAAACGACAGCGTTCGTGATCACGTCGTAGTCCATCTGCCCGAGGATCTGCCCCACCTGGGCGAAATCGATGGTGCGCACGTTGACCTTGATGTTGTTCAACGTGCTCAGCTGCGTCTGTATCGCCTCACCCAAAGCCTTGCCCGACGGGTACAGCGACATCGTGAAATTCAGCGGCTTGCCCTCTGCTGCCAGCTCGTCGAGGAGGCGCTGCGCCTCGGCCCGATCCTCGTCGGCGAGCGGGATGTCCTGGTAGAACGGCGAGGACTCGTCGAACAGGGTGTGCGGCAACTTGGCGGTGCCGTCGTAGACCGCGTTGTTGATGCCGTCGAGATCGAGTGCGAGCGCGAACGCCTTTCGGGCCCGCGCGTCGTCGAACGGTGCCTTCGTGCTGTTCAGCACCAAGGTGGTGCCGCCGCCGGTCGGAACGACCGCGTTCTGCAGTCCGGCGTTCTTCGCCTTGTCGATGTTCGACCAGTTGCCTTCGAGGGTGAGGTCGGCGCCGCCGCTGACGAGGGTGTTGTATCGCTGATCGGCATCACCGATCGCACGGATCTCGAGCTTGTCCAGATACGGGCGCGGCGCATCGTAGTACTTGTCGTTGCGGGTGAGCTTGATGACGTCCTGACGTGACCACTGCTCCAGCGTGAACGGTCCGGCACCGATCGGATTGGAGTCGATGGCCTGCTGGCCGGCCTGCAACGACGCCGGGGAGGCAATCCAGTTCATCGACGTTTGCAGGATGGCGTTGGCGAAGTTCGGGACGGGTTCGACCAGGGTTACCTCGAGGGTGCGGTCGTCGAGGACGCGGCTGCTGTCGATCAACGATGCCTGGGGGATGTCCGGTGAGGCGGTTGCGCGGTCCTTGATGTGGTCCCAGCCGAACTTCACAGCTGCTGCGTTGAACGGGCTGCCGTCGGAGAACTGGACACCGTCACGGAGGGTGAGCGTGAAGGTCTTGCCGGCATCGGTGGACGAGAAATCCTGCGCCAGCTTGAAGTCGATGTCACCGGTTTCCGGATTGTCGATCATCAAGGTGCCGTACAGCGCGTTGCCCAACACCGGGGAGTTGGCCCAGGAGTTGGAGATGAGCGCCGGATCGAGGCTGCGGGGTTCGGCCTGTTCGATGATCAGGCCGGTTCCGCCGCTGACCGGGTCCCCGGAGGGGCCGCCGGCGCTTGCCGAGTCGGTTGAGTTTCCGCTGCTACACGCGCTCAGCATGAGCATGGCGGCGGCAGCGCCGGCCACGAGCGCACGTCTTTTCGAGATCACGGGGGACCTTTCGTGGTCCGGGGTGAAGAACATGACAAGAGGGATATCGGTCAGATCAGTCCTGCATAGTGCGGTCGAACCGCAGGCGCAGGTGATCGCCGACCTGGTTGAGGGCGAAGACGGTGAGGAAGATGACCATCGAAGGGACGAACACAATGTGCGGTGACGTTGCAATGGAGGACTTGCCATCGCTGATCATTCCGCCCCAACTGGGCTGCGGCGGCGGAAGACCCAGACCGAGGAAACTCAGTGATCCTTCGGCCACGATCAGCGCTGCAATCACGATGGGGAAGAATGCGCCCAGAGCGGGAAGCACGTTCGGCAGAATTTCCTTGAGCAGAATCCTGGAGTTACTTGCACCGAGATTCTTTGCTGCACGTACAAATTCGCGTGACGACCAGGAGATCGTCGTGGCGCGTGCCAGACGGATGAAGGACGGAACGGTGACGAGCGTCAGACCCACGAGAATCGTCTTGACGCTCGGGGTGAGGATCGAGGACAGGGCGAGCAACAGGATCAGGGGAGGGAAGGCCAGCATCGCGTCTGCGAGAAGTGAGATACCGGAATCCACCTTCCGGCCGAAGAAGCCGGCGATCATGCCGAGAGTCGTGCCGATCGCCAGCCCCGTAATGCCGGCCACCGTACCGACCACGAGTGACACCCGTGCTCCGTAGATGCAGCGCGAGAGAATGGACCGGCCGAAACTGTCGGTGCCGAGCAACAGGTCGATCGAGCCGAAGCTGGGAGAGAGTCGCGATTCACCAACGGGGGCAGCGTAATCGGCTATGGGTAGGAAGTTCGCAGTGAGGGCGAGGACGAGGACCATGGCCAACCAGAAGTAGGCTGACCAGACAATGACCGAACGTTTCTTCTTCTTGACACGAACGACCGGTTTGTGGACTTGTGCTTCGATGTCGGGGATGTGGTCCAGGGACGGGCTGATGGTCATGCGCGAACCGCCTTGCGAACTCGTGGATCAAGGAATCCGTAGCTGAAATCGACGATCATGTTGACGACGACATAGACGAGGGCAACGAAGACCACAATGCCTTGGACGGTGATCACGTCACGAAGCGTGATGGACGACGAAACCAACTGCCCGAGACCAGGAAGCCCGAAGAGGATCTCGACCACCACCGTTCCGCCGATGAGGCGGCCGAGACTGATGCCTGCAAGTGTTATCAACGAGAACGAGGAGGGGCGAAGCGCGTGCCGGAACATGACGTACGTCCGCGACATTCCCTTCGCACGGGCAGCGGACACGTAGTCCTCTCTCAGTGTGCTGACGAGGTCGGTGCGCAGAAGGCGTTGAAAGGTGGCGATCTCGACGAAGGCAATTGCGAGTGCGGGGAGGAACGCGCTTCGGAGGTTGTCGCCGAGTCCGTCTTCGATGCGAGACCAGCCGGATACGGGGAACCACCCCAGCTTCAATGCGAGGAAGTAGATCAGCACAGGGCCTGCGATGAAAGCGGGGATCGCGAGGAACACAGACGTGACGGCGCTGATGCCTCGGTCGGTCGAACTTCCCGCAGTAGCAGCGGCGACCACCGCCAGAACGATTGCGACCGCCAGGGCAATGAGCAACCCCAGGATCGCAAGCTCGAGGGTGACGGGAAGGCGATCCAGAATCGCCTGAGTGACGTCCTGGCCCGTCAACGGCGACGTGCCGAGATTGCCTTGCAGCGCCGAACCGAGCCAGTCGATGTATTGCCGCCACAGTGGCTGATCGAGGCCGAGCTTTGCGTTCAGTTCGGCGACTGCCTGCGGAGTGGAGTTTTCGCCTAGGATCACTTGTGCAGCGGATCCGGGAGCCAAACTGAGCAATGAGACGGCGGCTACCGTCACCAGTAAGAGGACGAGCAGACTTCGTCCGGCTCGTTTCGAAAGTGTGAGCACCATAGCGTTCGCCTTAGGCCCTTTCCATAGTGGTGCATGGAATGTCGTGTGATGTGCAGATGCGCGCACTGACCGTAGGTTTCGGCTGCGGTACGCGTGTTGTGGGTGCGTGTGGCCTCTCCGAGTCGCTCCGGATGGATGACTGCAGACCGTCAGGTGTTCCGCTTGCCGATGCGCGTGCGATCGAGGTGCAGCGCACGCGCATGTGCGTGCGCTGGTCTGTCGTTGCGCCAGGTCCTTCCTGAGGATCTCCGTTCACTAAGTATACTAAGTCTTAGAAGACAACTTGCAACCATCAATTTTTCGATGCGGGCGAGCCCGGGTGCCGATCGTGATCGGCAGGCCGGCGCCCGGTGTGGGTGAGGCGTTGCCTCGGTCCGCGGAGCCCGGCTGTTGCATGGTGTCGGAATCCGGTGTTTCGGGTTGTCTTTCGACAGGGCTTGTAGTTGATCGATCCTTGGCTGCAACAACATTGGCGCGGTAGTGTCCAACTGGCTCGCATCGAATGCTGCGGCCTGAGAAGCTCCTGGGCCCTCACCCTGCTGACAGGTGGAAACTATGTCGACGATCAGGGTGGGCAATGCTCTGATTGACCGTGTGGCGGAGCAGTCGCTACCGGTTTCACCCTGCCTGCTCACTGATGATCGCTCAATTGCCGCACGGCTTCCTGGGCGAGGAGTCGATGACCTTCCAGTGCCCGAGCCACAGTTGGGTGGTGAGAGTTGACGGTCTCACCGTGCTCGTCGATCCCGGTACCGGCAACAGCCGCGAGGGGCGGGGCCCTATTTCGATAGCCTGGACGGGCCGTTTCTGGAGCGACTTGCCCAGTCCGGGGTGTCGGTCGATGCCGTTGACGTCGTGTTCTGCACCCACCTTCATCACGATCATTGTGGCTGGAACACGGTGCAGATCGATGGTGCGTGGGTGCCGACAACGAGGTCAAGTCCAACACCTTTGACGAGTGCGTGCACCCGACCGTCGACGCGGTTCTGGCCACGGTGGTATCTGCACCGTATGCAATCTCGTCGAGTCTGACCATCGAACCTGCGCCGGGTCACACGATGGGTCACGCGTTGATGCATCTCGAGTCGGAAGGAATGTTCGCCTACTTCAGCGGAGATGCATTTCATCGTCCGGTCCAGCTGGCTCGACCGGAACTCCATCTGCCCGGATGCGGTGACTTGGCAACCACGATCGTCACCCGGCAGGATCTTGTGAGGCGGGCGCTGGACGAGGGCGCTTTCCTGTTCCCTGCCCATTTTCCCGCGCCGCACGACGGTCACCTGTCCGTCGACGGAGGCGAGGTGCGCTTGGTGCCCGGCGGTGCTCCGGACGCCGGCCACGAACAGGTCGCCGCCGGGTTCCGGAAGGCTGACTAGCCTGGGCCGCGGCTGACTGATCGCGTCAGGCTGGGTATTGCATCGCGGTCCGCCCGACGCTGTCGGGGAAGGCTGTCGCGAAGAGTCTTTCCGCCGTCATTCGACCGCGCGACCCCGATACGACCCGCTCCCGCGGGGCAGGCACCGGACAGATCGTCGGTGCCCGGGCAGCCGAGGAGGCGGAACCTCTGGAGCTGCCGAAGTCCACGGGCCACGCGGCATCGGCAGCGGCCGGGACGGCAAGGGCGACCGTGGCCGCAAGCGTGACGCCGATCCGGCGCCCCCGAGTGTTCTCGACGTGCCCGTGACGGTTCCAGGCGTTTCCTGACAGTTTTGGACACACGCGATCCCTTCTCGAGGTGAATTGGGCCATCCGCGGTGAAGGTGAATCCTGCGAGTTGGGTGATGCATGACATCCACCAATGGCCCCGCTGTGGCCTGGCCCAAAGCGAGCATAGGGACGCGGGATCAGGAAAGCGGCAGTGAAGGCAGTCAATATCTCGGGTGGCGCTTACCTATTCGGAACGTGTCAGCTCATCCTTGAAATCAAGAGGAGGGGGTGGGTGGCCTCGCGGCGCGGCTGCCCGATTTCGGCACTGCGTGGCGTCGACGTGCGCATGGCGGACTGTCTCGGAAGGTTAGCGATGATCGCCGGCCGTCGCGGGGTCGACAGGACTCGAGGCGTCGATCGAGCTGCCATTCCATACACCGGAATCGCCCGACGCGGCCTCGCGTCACAGTCTCTACGGTGAACTGCGAAAAGGTTAGTCTTGCCAACGCTGACCTAGCAAACTATGTTATCTAGGTAACAGAATGAAGGTACTCAAGCCGTCGTCTCGTTACGAGCGTGTGCCGGGATACCTCGGTCGCGAGGAGTGTTCATGCTGAAGGCGCGGTTCACTGCAGCAGTCGGCGTCGAGTTCCCCGTCGTGCGAGCCGGCGTGATGCCCCGGGGCCGCGTGCGACTCGCCGGCCGATTCCTCGCCGTCTTCGCCCTCAACCAGGTCGGCGATCACCTGCCTGCGGTTCGACCGCAGTATGCAGGTCTGATCTGACCGAAACCTCCTCTGTGTCAGATTCTTTCACCCTCGAACGACGAAAGGTCCCCCGTGATCTCGAAAAGACGTGCGCTCGTGGCCGGCGCTGCCGCCGCCATGCTCATGCTGAGCGCGTGTAGCAGCGGAAACTCAACCGACTCGGCAAGCGCCGGCGGCCCCTCCGGGGACCCGGTCAGCGGCGGAACCGGCCTGATCATCGAACAGGCCGAACCCCGCAGCCTCGATCCGGCGCTCATCTCCAACTCCTGGGCCAACTCCCCGGTGTTGGGCAACGCGCTGTACGGCACCTTGATGATCGACAATCCGGAAACCGGTGACATCGACTTCAAGCTGGCGGAGGATTTCTCGTCCACCGATGCCGGCAAGACCTTCACGCTCACCCTCCGTGACGGTGTCCAGTTCTCCGACGGCAGCCCGTTCAACGCAGCAGCTGTGAAGTTCGGCTGGGACCGCATCAAGGACCGCGCAACCGCCTCACCGGACATCACGCAGGCATCGTTGATCGACAGCAGCCGCGTCCTCGACGACCGCACCCTCGAGGTAACCCTGGTCGAACCCGTCCCGAACTTCGCCAACGCCATCCTTCAGACGGGGATGAACTGGATTGCCTCCCCGGCGTCGTTGCAGGCCGGCCAGCAGGCCATCGACTCCAATCCGATCGGTGCCGGACCGTTCACGCTCGAGCAGTGGTCACGTCAGGACGTCATCAAGCTCACCCGCAACGACAAGTACTACGATGCGCCGCGCCCGTATCTGGACAAGCTCGAGATCCGTGCGATCGGTGATGCCGATCAGCGATACAACACCCTCGTCAGCGGCGGCGCCGACCTCGCCCTCGAGGGCGTGTGGTCGAACATCGACAAGGCGAAGAACGCCGGGTTGCAGAATGCGGTCGTTCCGCTCGGCGGCGGCACCACCTTGGTGCTGAACAGCACGAAGGCACCGTTCGACGACGCGCGGGCCCGAAAGGCGTTCGCGCTCGCACTCGATCTCGACGGCATCAACAACGCGGTCTACGACGGCACCGCCAAGTTGCCGCACACCCTGTTCGACGAGTCCTCGCCGTTCTACCAGGACATCCCGCTCGCCGACGAGGATCGGGCCGAGGCGCAGCGCCTCCTCGACGAGCTGGCAGCAGAGGGCAAGCCGCTGAATTTCACGATGTCGCTGTACCCGTCGGGCAAGGCTTTGGGCGAGGCGATACAGACGCAGCTCAGTACGTTGAACAACGTCAAGGTTGATGTTCGGACGATCGATCTCGCCCAGGTGGGGCAAATCATGGCCAAGAAGGACTACGACACTTTGGTGAGCACAGTAGCCTTCTCTGATCCCGAACCGCGCCTGTGGTCCTCGCTCCACAGCGACTCCGCCGGCAACACCAGTGGCATCAAGGATCCCGAGATGGACGCAGCGTTGGAGGCGGGTCGCATGGCCACCGATCCGGCGGAACGTACAGCGGCGTACGAGACTGTTCAGAAGCGCCTCGTCGAACTCAACCCCGTCATCTTCTACACCCGCGCGGCCCCTGGTGTCATCGCCAACGGCAACGTCGGTGGAATTCGGCAGTACGGGATGGGGTCGGTGCTCCCCGAGGCGCTCTGGATTCAGAAGTAGGAAGAGGCAAATCGCGCACCGGTCCTGAATCCTCGCAAGACGTATGACGGATCGCCATCTTCGCGACCGACGGTCCGGGCCACTCGCCCGGACCGTCGGCTTCGGGCATTCCGAGTGCAATGACGGACAGTGAGCGCTGTTCGAAGCGCCACTGCAGACCATCGGTGCGGTCGAGAATCCTCGTACCGGTCAGACTGACGGTCTCGTCCGTGGGACCGTGGGTCCGTGGGCAGTGGAGAGGAGCATGTGGCTCCTTGGTCTTGTTCAGTCATGACGAGATGGCATGATTCGCTGGAATCTATTACTGCACTTGACTAGTCGGATTCGGTCCGGCGTGTGAAACTTTCCGTCCGCGCAGATCGGCGCGCCGGCGCTCGGCCGTTCTGCGGCGTCGAAGGGCGGTGTCATCGGCTGGACCAAGGCGCTTGCCGTCGAGTTCGCGGCGAGGGGATCACGGTGAACAACGTCGCGGCGTCAGCGGCGGTCGCTACCTCGTCTGAGATCAACCTTCGGTTACAGGTCCTGATCGAACCAAAAGCTCGGGCAACGGGCTGTTGATTTGAATGACCGGTCGAGATATGTTTGCAGTCACATTCCGTACGGCAAGGATGTCGGAGTTGAGTCGCTCTCGACTGCCGGAAGTCCACTTCCACAGGCAAGGCCACGCCTGTGGAAACAGTTGCGTATGGGATAGCGGAGATCGCCGCGCTCGCAACTCTCGATTGGCCGAAAGATCACGAGGAGAGACATGAAGATTGTCATTGACGAGGAGAAGTGCGTCGCTGCCGGACAGTGTGTCAGTGCAGCGGGGGAGGTGTTCGACCAGCGTGACGAGGACGGAATCGTCGTGCTGCTGAACCCGTCTCCGCCGGCAGAGTTAATGGATGACGTCCGCCGGGCAGCGGCGGTGTGTCCGGCTCTCGCCATTGTCATCGAGGAATAGCCCGCGACTCCGCGATCGCCATGCGTAGAAGACGACAGATAGAGGACGCACATGAATGAGACCGCCAAGGCTGCGGAGATTGTCGAATTTCCGATGGCCAGGTCGGGGGAGTGCCCGTTTGCGCCGCCTCCGGGGATGCTCGAGCTGCACAAGGAAGACAAGCCGATTCGTCGGGTCAGGACCTGGGACGGCAATACTCCCTGGCTCGTGACCGGTCATGCAGCGGCGCGCGAGATCTTGACCGACCCCCGGGTGAGCTCGAACGTATGGCGCCCGGGATACCCGCACACGACGGTGGCCATGCAGGCACATGCCGGCCAGTCGCTTCCGTCGATCAACAACACCGACGGCCCCGACCACGCCCACTGGCGGCGGATGCTGACGAGTTCGTTCACCCGTCGCCGGATGGAGAAGCTCAGGCCTGCGATTCAGCAGATCACCGACGACCTCATCGACCAGATGCTGGCCGGCCCCAACCCGACCGAACTGAACGAGGCACTGTCGCTGCCGCTGCCGTCACTGATGATCTGCGAACTCCTCGGGGTACCGTACGCGGACCACGACTTCTTCCAGGAGCACGCCGGTGTCACCAACGCACTGAACAAGACACCGGAACAATCCGCCGAGACTTCCGCAACACTTCGTCGATACATCGCGGGTCTCATCGATGCGAAGATGGCGAATCCGGTCGAGGACGTCCTGTCCGACCTGGGGACTCGCGTGAAGGACGGCGAGCTGACGCTCGACGAGGCCTCTCGCCTCGGACACATTCTGCTCGTCGCCGGCCATGACACCAGCGCCAACATGATCACCCTGGGCACGGGTTTGCTGTTGCAGAACGATGAGCAGCTCGCGTTGCTTCGTGAGCGGTCCGATGATTCGAAATTCGTGGCAAATGCTGTCGAGGAACTGTTGCGATACTTGACCATTCCGCACCTGATGGCGAAGCGAGCGGTGATCGACGACATCGAGTTCGAAGGCGAGACCATCCGGGCGGGCGAGGGGCTGATCGTCTCCCTTCCCGCAGGGAACTGGGATCCAGAGGCGTTCCCCCACCCCGAGAAGGTGGATCTGGCCCGTCCGGCGGCGCACCACATCACCTTTGGGTGGGGCCCGCACCAGTGCATCGGACAGCAGCTGGCACGCATCGAGCTGCACGTCGTCTTCAGCACGCTCTTCCGTCGCATTCCGACACTGCAGCTTGCCTGCGACTTCTCCGAGCTGAAGTTCAAGGAGGACTCGCAGGCCTACGGGATCTACGAGCTTCCGGTGGCCTGGTAGTTGTCGAAAGACATTTCGCCGCTGCGGGTGCGTACCGGTGAGGTCATCGTCACGGATCTGGTGTCGAGCTTGGGGATTCCGTGAATTTTGCCACTGCCCTGACGCCGGGTGATCCGCGGGATGTGGGATGACTGCGAGTAGCGACGAGAGGGCAATGTTGATGAGTGCGTTGGATGCTGTCACCTCCGTTGATGTGCAGAAGTGGAACCAGATGTTCGAGGAACTCGCCGTGCAGCTTTCTGCTCGACCCGGGTGGCCGGCCGATGCTGCGTGAGGCGATGAGCGAGGTCCTGGATTCGACGTACGCGCGGTTCCTGTCGTGAATCGTCGACGGTATGGCGCGGATGACGGATCGGTCCGATTTCTACATTCCCGGCAGTCTGATGGATTGCGTGACGCACTACATGGCACACCGATGAGGAGGACGACACCATGAGCGATGGCAGCGGTGACAAGGTTTGGCCGCATCATGAACTCGGTCGGAAGCTGAACAACTGGGGGCGGTGGGGCGACGACGACGAGATCGGCACGCTGAACTTCGTCACCCCCGAGAAACGGGTTTCCGCGGCGCAGTTGGTGCGGACCGGGAAGGCGTTCGATCTGGGGATGCCGTTCGACAAGGACGGCCCGTTCAAGGGTGGGGGGTTGCGGACCAATCCGATTCACGTCATGACGTTGCTGCCGTCGGATACGGCGAAGACCGCGGATGGGTTGATCTCGGCGGACGACATGATCATCACCGGGCTGCAGTCGGCGACGCAGTGGGATGGGCTCGCTCATGTGGGGTATGGCGGGAAGTTCTACAACGATGTGCCTGCGGGGGCGGTCAACAACTTTGTGGGTGCGTCTCGTAATTCGTTCCACAGGGCGGTCGATCGGTTGATCTCGCGGGGGGTTCTGCTCGACATTGCCGGGCTCAAGGGTGTGGATCGGCTCGCGGACTCGTATGAGATCACCGAGGCGGATCTGTTGGCGGCGGAGCAGCGTCAGGGGGTGCGGGTGGAGTCCGGTGATGTGGTGTTGTTGCGGACCGGATCCTACCGGTGGTTCCTCGAGGGTGACCGTGAGCATTTCCTGGGTAACGCTCCGGGTCCGTGTCTGGATACCTGTCAGTGGCTCTACGACCGGGAGGTGGCGGCGTTGGCGATCGACAATCATTCGGGTGAGGTGTGGCCCAGTCCGGTTCCTGGTGCCACGATTCCGTTCCATCAGGTCGTCATCCGTGACATGGGTCTGACGCTCGGTGAGATGTTCAATCTCGAGGAGTTGGCGGTGGACTGTGAGGCGGATGGGGTGTGGGAGTTCCTGTTCTGTGCTCCGGGGCTGAAGGTCACCAACTCCGCCGGATCCCCCGTCACCCCGATCGTGCTCAAGTAGGCGGCCGGCCGATGAGCACACACGCACAGGTGCAGAAGGCTGACCCCCGAGCGCACGCAGCTTTCACCACGGAGTAGGAATGCCCATCCGCCAGACGCTTCACGGCAAAGTTCTCGTCGTAACCTTGGACCGTGAACACAAGCGCAATGCGATAGATCCAGAGATGGCGACGGGGATCAGCACTGCGCTGGACCGACTCGACGATGACGACGACATCTGGGTTGGGGTGATCACCGGAAGTGACTCGGTCTTCTCCGCGGGGTCGGACCTCAAAGAGGGTGCACAGGCACGCACCGATCGCGGCGGTGAGTACGGGCTCATCCGGCGGCGCCGAATCAAGCCGTTGATTGCGGCCGTCGAAGGGCCTGCTCTGGGTGGCGGATTCGAGGTTGCACTGGCTTGTGACCTCATCGTGGCGTCCACCACTGCGCGATTCGCGCTACCCGAGACGCAACGAGGAGTCGTTGCCACGTCCGGAGCGCTGTTTCGGGCGATTCGCGCGCTGCCGATACATGTCGCGAAACAACTCCTCATCACCAACGCGGGACTCACCGCCGATCGCGCCTTCCAGCTCGGAATGGTCAACATCGTCACCGAGCCGGGTGACGCCCTTCGCCAAGCACGCGATCTCGCTGACGAGATCTGTCAATCAGCCCCGATCTCAGTCCGGCAGACGCTTGCCGCTATCGCATCCCAGTTCTCCGAGGCCGATGACCGAGGGTGGGAAGCAACAGCGCGAGCGATCGAGGCAGTCAAGGCCTCGGAAGACATGGGAGAAGGCATCAACGCCTTCTTCGAACGCAGGACCCCGCAATGGCGTGGGCGCTGACAGAATCGAGGGTCTGAATGGCAGAAGTAAGGCAGCAGCGTCGAGGCCGATCGATCGCAATGACACAGGACGAGATCGACAGCTTCCTCGCCGAGGAGCGGACTTGCCGTGTCGCAACGGTGGACGGCAACGGCACCCCGCACGTCGTGCCGTTGTGGTTCGTCTGGGACGGAACCTGCTTGTGGCTCAATTCGATTGTGCGAAGCCAACGCTGGAAGGACATCACGCGTGATCCCCGGGTGTCGATCGTCATCGATGCCGGACACGGATTCGAAGAATTGCGCGGAGTGGAGATCAGCGGGCAGGCGGAGAGTGTCGGAGACGTACCCCGGGGTTCGACCGTCGACAGTCGATTGACGGAGGTGGAACTTCGCTTCGCGCGAAAGTACATGGGTAGCGACATGTTCAAGGCCGACGGTCGCCACGGATGGTTGCGGGTGATGCCGAGCAAGATCGTGAGTTGGGACTTCCGGAAGGCGCCGAAACGGTGACCACGGAGGCATTCATCTATGAAGCCATCCGGACCCCACGCGGCTGCGGCAAGGCGTCCGGCTCACTGCATTCAGTGAAGCCGATCGACCTGGTCACCGGCCTGATCGACGAACTGAGGGTCCGGTTCCCGGATCTTGACGAGGACCGCATCTCCGACGTGATCCTGGGTGTCGTCTCGCCGCTCGGCGATCAGGGTGCCGACATCGCCCGGACCGCGGTGACGGTCGCGGGCCTGCCCGAAACGGTCGGCGGCGTGCAGATCAACCGGTTCTGCGCGTCCGGTCTGGAGGCCGTGAACATGGCCGCGCAGAAGGTCCGCTCCGGCTGGGACGAGCTGGTCATCGCCGGTGGTGTCGAGTCGATGTCCCGGGTGAAGGTGGGCTCCGATGGCGGCGCCTGGATGCTGGATCCGGCGACCAACTACGATACCTACTTCGTTCCCCAGGGTGTGGGCGCCGACCTGATCGCCACGATGGAGGGCTTCTCCCGCGAGGAGGTCGACGGATACGCGGCCCGCTCGCAGGACCTCGCGGCGAAGGCGTGGGCGGGCGGATACTTCGTCAAGTCCGTCGTCCCGGTCAAGGACATCAACGGTGTCGTGGTGCTCGACAACGACGAGCGCATGCGTCCGGGCACCACGGTCGAGGCGCTGGGCAAGCTGGCGCCGTCGTTCGCGGGCATCGGTGAGATGGGCGGCTTCGACGCCGTCGCGCTGCAGAAGTACCACTGGGTCGAGAAGATCGACCATGTCCACCACCGCGGCAACAGCTCCGGCATCGTCGACGGCGCCGCGCTGGTCCTCGTCGGCTCGGATCGGGCCGGCAAGGAGATGGGTCTGACCGCGCGCGCCCGCGTCGTCGCGACCGCCACCAGCGGTGCCGACTCGACGATCATGCTCACCGGCCCCACCCCGGCGGCGCACAAGGTTCTCGCGCAGGCCGGCCTCACCGTCGACGACATCGACCTGTTCGAGATCAACGAGGCGTTCGCGTCCGTGGCGCTCAAGTTCGCGAAGGATCTGAACATCCCGGACGAGAAGCTCAACGTCAATGGCGGCGCGATCGCGATGGGGCACCCGCTCGGCGCGACCGGAGCGATGATCACCGGAACCATGGTCGACGAGCTCGAGCGTCGCGGTGCGAAGCGGGCTCTGGTCACGCTGTGCACCGGCGGCAGTATGGGCGTGGCCACCATCATCGAGCGCGTCTAGGCGACCGGCCTTTCCTGCGCTCGGATTACCTGGAGACCGATCTACGTGACCGAGAAGAACATGATCGACTGGGAGCAGGACGCCGACGGCATCGTCGTGCTCACCATGGACGACCCGAACCAGAGCACCAACACGATGAACGACCTGTGCAAGCAGTCGTTCGTGGCCACAGTCGACCGCCTGTACGGGGAGAGGGAGTCCGTCACCGGCGTTGTGCTCACCTCCGCCAAGAAGACCTTCTTCGCGGGCGGTGACCTCAGGCGCACGATCACGATTGGCCCAGATCAGGCTCACGAGGTCCTCGCGAACGTCGAGATGTTCCGGGCGATGCTGCGTCGCCTCGAGACTCTCGGCAGGCCGGTGGTTGCCGCCATCAACGGCGCCGCGCTCGGTGGCGGTCTCGAGATCGCGCTTGCCACCCACCACCGCATCGCGGCGGACGTCGAGGGCGTCAAGATCGGCTTCCCCGAGTCGACTCTCGGCATGTTGCCCGGTGGTGGCGGCGTCGTCCGCACCGTTCGGATGCTCGGTCTGCAGGATGCGGTCCTCCGCGTCCTCGTCCCAGGAGGGACGCGCGGACCGGCGGAGGCGAAGGACATGGGACTAGTCGACCAGGTCGTATCTTCCATCGACGAACTGGTGCCTGCCGCGAAGGACTGGATCAAGGCCAATCCCGAAGGTGGTGTACAGCCTTGGGACAGGGCGGGTTATCGGATCCCCGGCGGAGCCCCCGCAACTCCTGCACTCGCCGCAATCCTTCCGGCGCTACCGGCGAACCTGCGCAAGCAGTTCAGGGGCGCTCCCATGCCGGCTCCTCGCGCGATCATGGCAGCTGCGGTCGAGGGCTCGCAGGTCGACTTCGACACCGCGATGATCATCGAGGCTCGCTATTTCACGTCGCTGGTCACCGGTCAAGTCGCGAAGAACATGATGCAGGCGTTCTTTTTCGATCAGCAGGCGATCAGGGCGGGCGCCTCACGTCCCACCGGTATCGCCAAGACCCCGATCACCAAGGTCGGCGTTCTCGGCGCAGGCCCCGTCGGCGCGGGCATCGCCTACCTCTCCGCAAAGGCGGGTTTCGAGGTCGTCCTCGGGGACGTCGCCATCGAGACTGCGATGAAGGGCAAGTCTCACGCCGAAGACTTTGAGAACAAGGCGCTTTCGGACGGTCGGAGCGCACAGGGCAGATCTGAGGCACTCCTTGCCAGGATCACCCCGACAGCTGATGCCGCCGACTTTGCGGGTGTCGACCTCGTCGTCGAGACCGCGTTCGAATCGGTTGAAAGCACGCACAGGGCATTCCAGGAGATCGAGGACATCGTCGAACCCAACGCACTGTTGTGCTCGAGCACCGCGACGCTTCCCGTTTCGGGTCGCGCGGCCGGGGTGAAGCGTCAAGAAGACTTCGTCGGCTTCCACTTCCTCTCACCGGTCGACGAGGTGCCGCTCGTGGAGATCATCCGTGGAGAGAAGACGTCCGACGAGGCATTGGCTCGGGCATTCGACTACGTCCAGTCCATTCGCCGGACACCGATCGTGGTCAACGACACGCCTGGCTTCTTCGTCTCGCGTCTCCTCGGTACGTACGTCAACGAGGCCATCACCATGCTCGCCGAGGGGGTCGAGCCGGCGAGTGTCGAGCAGGCCGGTTTGCAGGCCGGGTACTCCGCTGCACCGCTGCAGCTGGCGGATGAAGTCGGCCTCGCCCTGATTCAGGGGATCCGCGAGGACACCGAGGCGTTAGTCGGGGAACCAACGGTCGGCCCGGTCGTCGAATGTCTCGTCGACGGCGGCCGTACCGGCCGTCTGGGTGGGGCGGGCTTCTACGACTACGCTGACGGCAAGCGTGTCGGCCTGTGGCCGGGGCTGCGTGAGCGTTTCGACTCCGGATCGGCGACCCCGCCCCTTCGGGACCTGATCGACCGGGTGCTGTTCATCGTGGCCATCGAGGCGGTCACGTGCTTCGACGAGGGCGTAATCACCTCCACGGCCGACGCCAACATCGGTTCGATCATGGGCATCGGCTACCCGGCGTGGACCGGTGGTGTCCGCCAGTTCGTTACCGGCTACGAGGGCGGCAAGGGCGGTTTCGTGGCCCGCGCAGAGGAGTTGGCTGCCAAGTACGGTGAGCGGTTCCTACCTCCCACATCGCTGAGGTAGGGCGCTCGCGTTCACATCGCAGGACTATGTTTGCTGCTTGCGTCGCTTGCGGATGCGTGACGGCGATTCGGGGGGTGAGGTCTTTCTGCGGCCCACGTAGTCGTGCACGCGCTCGTCCAGATCGTCGATCTGGTAGCTCTCGCTGCGGAATCCCGAGATAAGGGTCATGCAGTACTCCCTGGACAACGTTTCCGCGTCCCACTCACCACCGGGCTTGATCCACTGATACGTGTGATTGTGCATGTTGAGGAACTGGAGCGTGGCCAGGCGAGGGTCGAGTTTCCGGAACGATCCCTTGTCCATGGCGGCGACGAGAATCTGCTCGACGAGGTCCTCGAACTCTCGCCGTTGCCCCAAGAGGCGCGAGCGGTTCGTTCCACGCAGACTCTTGTAGTCGTGTTCGTAGACCCAAACGTGGTCGAGCCGAGCAAGGATGTTTTCCAGTAGCGACTGGGACAGCATCCGGAGCTGCAGGACAGGGTCGATCTCGAGATCGGCAATTCGCCGGGCAGCGGTGAGGAGTGGTTCCATGACCCGGTTCTGGATCTCGACCAGAAGGTTCTCCTTCGATCCGATGTAGTAGTACAGCGCCCCGCGTGCCGTCCCGGTGGCCTCGCTGAGCTCGGCGATGCCGGTGCCCGCGTATCCCTTCTTCGCAAAGAGGGCGGCGGCGATGTCGATGATCTCCTGGCGCTTCACTTCATAAGCGGGGCCGTGCCCTGGTGGTCTTGCCATGACTTCGCAGCCCATCTCCGTCGTTCCGTCTACCTCTGCACACGCCACACGTTGACGCCGGCTTATTGAAGTCGAGTTTTGTTATTACAACTGGACAGTAACCTCATCAACCGACCATTCTTATCACATCGTCGGCGAGATGTGGGGGGAAGGCAGTACAGGCGACCCTCCTCGACCTCACCGGCGACGGGGGGCATCCGGTCACACTCCTTCGGGCGAATGGGCGACCCGCGGGCCGTATCATTCGCGGCGAAGGTCTGTCAGGCCTCGGATCATCGAATCCTTCAGTTTCGCTGACTCACAGAGCTATTCGGTTCCGTCCGGTCGCTGACGGCTACGCCGTCGAGGATTGGCCACCCGACAGTGACACTCCGCATTCGCTACTGCCGATTCGCAGTGCGGGCGTGTGGCACGAGGGGCGTCACATGAGTGAGTATCCGCCGTCGACCGTGATCGCGGACCCCGTGACATATGCCGATGCCTCGGAGGCAAGGAAGAGGTAAATTCCCGGAAGATCTTCCGGAGTTCCCCAACGTCCCAGTGCCGTGTGCCGAGCGATGTCGTTCTCGCGTTCGGTGTCACGGTGCCAGTGCGCGCCGAGTCCGGTGTCGAACCATCCGAGTGCAACAGCGTTGACGGTGATCTGCCGTGGCCCGAGTTCTTGTGCCATGGACTGCACGAGTGCATGAGAGCCGCTCTTGGAGGCCGCGTACGCCGCCAGTCCTCCGCGAGGGCGGATACCGACGACTGAACCCGTGACGATGATACGGCCCCCCGATCCCATGGCTGTGGCGGCCGCACGTGCGCCGAGGAACGTGCCGGTCAGATTGACGTCGATGATGTCGCGCCACACGGCAGGATCCGTTTGCTCCACGGCGGCGACCTCAGGTGATACGCCGGCATTGCAGATCCACACATCGATTCCACCGAAACGCTCGACCATCTGGTCGGCAACGGTCTCGTTGAATCCGTCGGCACGCACATCGCCCGCGCAGATCAGTGGGTCGCCGCTGAGGGTGGAGGCCACCTTCGTCAGTGCCTGCTCCGATCGGGCCACCAGACCGAGTTGAGCTCCTGCTGAATCGAATGCTGTCGCCAGAACTCTCCCGAGTCCTCGCCCGGCACCCGTGATGACTACTCGTCGTCCCGAGACGTCGGCGTTCGCGATGCCCATCCCTTTTTCCGTCCATTTCGATCGTGCACCGGTAGGCGCGAATCGGTGACGCTCGCTTTGCGAACGCCGTTGTGTCGATAGCGCTTGGAGTTGCGCCTTCCCTCGCGCTCAGGCGGGGGTTTCGCGCAGGACGCGCTTGAGTACCTTTCCCGAAGGCGTTCTGGGCAGGGACTCGAGGCACTCGATCTCCGCAGGAACCTTGTACTTGGCCAGCCGTGTGCGACAGAACTCTTTGAGCGTCTCGGAGTCGACGCCGCTGCCGGCACGCAGTACGACAAATGCCCGGGGAACCTCGCCCCAGCGTGCATGAGGCATACCCACGACTGCAGCTTCGACAACGTCCGGGTGCTCGTAGAGCACGCGTTCGACCTCCGGGGTGGCGATGTTCTCACCGCCGGAGACGATCATGTCCTTCTTGCGATCTTCGATGTAGAGGTATCCGTCGGCATCGAGGCGACCGATGTCTCCCGTGTGGAACCAGCCGTTGCGGAGGGCCTTGCGCGTAGCTTCCTCGTCCCGCCAGTACCCCGTCATGACCTTGGGGCCGCGAACCACGATCTCGCCGAGTTCTCCGGCCTCGACCGGTGTCCCGAGTTCGTCGACCACGGCCACCTGGACGTGGGGCACCGGCCGTCCGACCGAACCCACCTTCGATCGCATGTGTGCGGCATCGTTGACGGTATCGCCGGACACTGTTTCGGTGAGCCCGTATGCGTCGGCGAACCACGCGCCGGGAAAGGCCTCGGAGATACGGTTGAGCAACGGGATCGGCATCTTCTCTCCCCCGCCGGTGATGAAGCGGATCGACGAAGTGTCGCGATCGGAGATGTCCGGCAGTTGCAGCAGTGCATTCATCATCGAAGGCGCCAGCCAGATGTTGGTCGGACGTAGGGTCTCGATCGAGTTCGCGACGCCGGCCGCATCGAACTTGCGGAGCAGGCTCAGTCGTCCACCCACGTGGAACGTCGCCAAACCCGGCAGATCCATGCCTCCGACGTGGTACAGCGGTCCGCAAATGAGGGTGTTGTCTCCCGCGGTGAGGGAGAACTCGAGGATGTGGGCAAGATTCTTCCAGATGAGGTTTTCATGGGAGATGATCACGCCCTTCGGTCGCGATGTGGTCCCGGAGGTGTACATGAGTCGTTGCAGCGAGCCCGGGCTGACATCGACAATCTGCGTTGTCTGCCCATGGCCCTTGCTGATCAGCGTGTCGTACTCGCGCCACGTGGAATCCGTTGGAAGGTCCAGCGTCACCTTGTGGTGAAGGTTCGGCAGTGACCCTGCAATCGTGTCGACGGCCGTGACGAACTCTGCCTCAGTGACGATGGTGGCGGCATCCGAGTGCTCGAGAATGTACTGCCATTCGGAAGGAGACAGCCGATAGTTGAGCGGCAGGATGGCGGCGCCGATCCTGTTGGCTGCCAACATTGTTTCGATGAACTCGATCCGGTTGTACAACAGAACGGCGACGATGTCGCCCGGCGTCACTCCGAGGTCGCGCAAGGCGACGGAGGCGGACTGGACGCGCGACTGCAGGTCACGGTAGGTCAGCTCGCGATCGCCCTCCGAAACGGCAATTCTGTCGCCGAATCGGTGTGAGTTTCGTTCGAGCACGGAGGCAAAGTTGAACACGGTGAGGCTCTCGATCGGGTCGGTAGCTGCCGGTTGAACGTACTGGTCAGGCTACATAGCTGAATTTTCTTGATTCCGACGATTTGCACCATGGCCGTCCGGAAACCGGGTTTCCGCCTGCGCGTCCTCGGAGGTGAGCTCGTCAGGGTAGCGAGTACCCGCCGTCGACGACCAGTGAGTGTCCTGTCACCCAGCGTGATTCGTCACTTGCGAGGAAGGCGACTGCGCCGGTGAGGTCTGTGGGTGCGCCGAAACCCAGTGGATGCCTGTCTTCGATCGCAGTCAGCGCGTCAGCCGGCAAGCTGTCATGGAGTGCGGTGGGGAAGGTGCCGGGGCATACGGCGTTGACCCGGATTCCTTCCTTCGCGTACTCGAGAGCGGCAACTCGGGTCAGGTGGATCACGCCGGCTTTTGATGCGCAGTAGGGAGCGGCGTATGTCCACGCGGTCAGTCCACTGACCGATGCGATGTTCACAATCGATACGTTCGTCTTCTTCCTCGCGGTGCGTGCGACCGCTCGGATGCCGTGGAACGTACCGGTGAGATTGACCGACATCGACCGCTCCCAGTCCGCTGTGGAGAGGTTGTGAATGCGTGCATTCGGCGAGACGATGCCAGCGGTGTTCACCAGGGTGTCGATCGCTCCGAATCTTACTGCTGCATTGTGGATCAGCGCATCGAATTCGTCCCCGTCCGCGACGTCGAGATGTTCTGCGGCCACCTCGATGTCCTGTGCTCGCAGCGTTTCCGCCAGGGCGCCGACAGCGTCGAGATTTATGTCGGCGAGAACGATTGCCCGTATGCCTTCGGTGGCGAAGTGTGTGGCCACCGCTGCTCCCAGTGCACCAGCCGCTCCTGTGACAACAGCGGTCTTTCCCTCGAGTTTAGCGCTCATTGCGCACTCCTGTCCTTCGGTCCCAGACGAACAATTGGTGTGTCAGTGGTCCAGGACGCCCTTCGCGAGTCCGACGGTGTCATCGATCTCGGTTGTCCTGGTCGCAGCGGTACTTCAGGGGTGGGCATCGAGCGCTTCCCGGATTGCGTCCTCGATGCGGGCCTCGTCAGGCAACCACTTCTGCTCGAGGGGCGGCGAGTACGGTGCAGGCGTCGACCCTGCGGTCACCCGAATCACGGGGGCATCGAGGTGCCAGAACCCTTCTCGGACGGCCCGAGCTGCGAGTTCCGCTCCGACACCGAACTCGCCGACCGCCTGGTGGACGACGACGAGGCGGTTGGTCTTGCTGAGCGACGCGAGCACGGTGTCGAAGTCCAGCGGACTTATGGTGCGAAGGTCGATGACTTCGACGTCGATTCCGTCGTCGGCGAGGCGATCGGCGACTGCCAGGCAGTCGTACATCATCTTCGAATAGGACACCACAGTGACGTCGCGGCCGGGCCGACGCACGATTGCTTTGCCGAGCGGAACGACATGGTCCGCCGGCGGCGTTGGCCCCTTCTTGCCGTAGAGAAGACGGTTCTCGACGAAGATCACCGGGTTCGGATCCTGGATGGCGGCTCGCAGCAGTCCGTAAGTGTCGGCCGGCGTCGACGGCATGACGACCGTCAGGCCCGGAATATGTGCCAACAGGGCTTCGAGGCTCTGCGAGTGCTGGCTGCCGGAGGATTTTCCGGCACCGAATTGAGTACGGACAACGAGGGGCATCGATACGGCCCCGCCTGTCATGAAACGCAGTTTGGCGGCCTGGTTCATCAACTGATCAAGGCACACGCCGATGAAGTCGAAGTACATCAACTCGACCACTGGCTTGAAGCCTGCCATGGCCGCGCCGACCGCCGTTCCCATGATTGCACTCTCCGAGATGGGAGTATCCCGAACTCGTCCGGGAAACCTCTCGGTCAGACCGCGGGTCAAGCCGTAGACATTTCCGCCCTTGCCGACGTCGATCCCTGCCAGAAAGACCGTCGGGTCGTTCTCCAGCTCGTAGGTCAAGGCATTGGTGATCGCATGCATGACCTTCGTCGAACCTTCGGTGGGAACGGGAGGCTCGGGCACGACGAGGCGAGGGGTCGAAACATATTCCGCCACCGTCTCGTCCGCCGGATACGGGGCGTCCGACGCTTTCGCGATGGCGTGCTCGATCTCCGCTTCGACCTCAGCTTCGATCGCAGTGAGTTCCGAGGCCATCCCAAGGTGACGCATCGTGTCGCCGAGGACGATCAGCGGGTCCCTCTTCTTCCACTCCTCGAGTTCGGCTGCACTCCGATAGCTCTCCGGGTCACCCTCGTAGTGGCCGTGCCATCGGTAGGTTGTGGCTTCGACGATTGCCGGACCGCCGCCCGCCCGAAGCCGGTGCACGAGCTCTCGCTGAAGCCTGGCGACCTTCGTGACGTCGTTGCCATCGACTTGGTGGAACTCGACCCCGTAGCCGACTGCTCGCTCACGCAGCGTCGCGCGATGCTGGTCTACCGCGGGGGAGAACTCGGAGTACCCGTTGTTCTCGCAGAAGAAGATCACCGGAAGGTCCCACACCGCTGCAAGGTTGACCGACTCGTGGAACACCCCTTGGGCCACGGCACCGTCGCCGAAGAAGGCGACCACAACCCCGCCCGCGTCGCGTAGTTGGGCTGCGGTGCCGGCACCCACCGCGATCGGCATTCCGGCGCCGACGATGCCGTTGGCACCGAAGATCCCCTTTCTCGGGTCCGCGATGTGCATCGAGCCACCGCGGCCCTTGCAGGTGCCGGTCTCCTTTCCCATCAACTCCGCGAACATGCCGTCGACATCCAGGCCCTTGGCGATGCAATGCCCGTGTCCGCGATGTGTGGACGTGATGACGTCCCGGTCGTCGAGCGGCCAGCAGGCGCCAACGGCGGTGGCCTCCTGACCGATGGACAGATGCAGAAAGCCCGGTATCTGGGTTGCGCGATACAGTCGGGAGGCGTGCTCCTCGAATCGGCGGATCCTCAGCATCCGCCGGTACAACACGGCCAGAGTTGCGGGGTCATCGAAAAAGTTTGCTGTCGAACCTGTTTCAGCAAGCGTCATTATGTCTTCGCCGATCGGTGTGGAGACTCGCGCACGAGTCGACTCTTGACTGGGGCACAGTGTGGTCAATATTATACCGATTGTTCTAAAAAACAAGAGTCGCCGTCGGCGACCTATTCACAGGACGGACCCGACATGGATCTAGACCTGCCTGCCGAGGCGATCGAGCTTCAGAAACTGTGCCGTGACTTCGCCGAGAAGGAGATCGAGCCGTACGCCGAGTCCTGGTCGGAGGAGGAGCGTTTCCCTTCCGACGTGTTCCTGAAGATGGGAGAACTCGACCTTACCGGGCTGCTCATTCCGCACGAGTACGGTGGCACTGATGCAGGTTACGTCTCCTACGTGGCGGCGATGGAAGCGATCGGCGCTGCCGATCAATCGTTCGCAGCAGCCTGGAATGCACACTCGACGATTGCGTCGCTTCCGCTGGCTGTGTTCGGCACCGAAGAACAGAAGAAGAACTGGCTCACTCCCCTCGCCTCTGGCAAGAACATCGGGGCATTCGGACTGACGGAGCCCACTGCGGGATCCGATGCGTCGGGAATCAGGACGGCAGCGCGGCAGGATGCCGGCGGTTGGCTGGTCAATGGCGCAAAGATGTTCATTACCAATGCCGGAACCGAGGTGAGTCTCGGCGTGACGATACTCGCCGTCACTGGGACGAATGACGACGGATCCAAGCGATTCGGAACGTTCTTCGTTCCCACTGGAACCGACGGATACACAGTCGGACGCCCCCTGCGGAAGCTTGGTTGGCACGGGATGGACACGCGGGAACTCATCTTCGACAACTGCTGGATCCCGGCCGATAATCTGATCGGAGAAGAGGGCAGCGGGCTTCGGCAGTTCCTCGACGTACTGGACGGTGGCCGAATCAGTGTTGCTGCACTGGGGTTGTCGCTCGCTCAAGAGGCACTCGATCTCGCGTCTGTGCATGCGACGCAACGGGAACAGTTCGGCAGGCGTCTCGCCGACTTCCAGGCGGTGCAGCACAAGTTGGCCGACATGGCCACCGAAGTCGAAGCTGCACGGAGCCTAGTCTATCGCGCTGCGTGGCTCGCAGACAGCGGTCGTCCGTTCGGCAAGGAGGCTGCGATGGCCAAGCTGTACGCATCTGAGGTGGCCAACCGTGCCGCCAGCGCCAGCGTTCAGATCCACGGAGGCTACGGCTACATCCGAGAATCGAAGATCTCTCGATTCTACGCGGACGCGAAGGTTCTGGAGATCGGCGAGGGTACGAATGAGATCCAGCGCAACGTGATTGCCCGCACCGTGATCCGGTCTGTTCGCACCTGATCTGTTGCGCTCCGACAGGCTGCCGCGCTGATCGTGTGGTGCGAGTGGCTGCCGGTTCGTCCGGGGTCGACTGGCCCCCTTTTCCATCGCGCGTCGCCTCCGAGCGACCCCACTTGGCGATCTCCGCCATCACCCCTGTCGAGGACACCGACCGACAGTCCCCATCCACTCCTCGAGTGGAGGGTGCTCGCCGGCGCCGCGCCGTACCACCCCGTGCAGACCACTCGTGCACCTGGGGTCTGTGAGAGGCGCGCTGAGGCTGCGGCGCCCGGCGACGCCGCGCAGGCTTGCCGCTCGGCGGCACCTGTCTCGCTGCAGGTGAATGTCTGCCTCGTCGACCTGGGGTTCCCCTATTGCATTGTTTTGAGCAATTGGTCTATCTTTGCGTGACGCAGGTCATAGCCCTGGCCTTGTGGTGAAGAAACGGGAGGTGCCGATGCGGTGCCTATGCTGCTCGCGCACAGCGTGCGCCAGGAGTGGAGTCGAATCTCGTGGTCGGACAGATCACCCGGATCTCGACGCCAATGGCAGCTGCGCACAGTGCAGGCGCCGATGAAGCGGGACGGACTTTGCCCAAGTCGGGTTCTCTCAACGTGCAACAAAACGTCCGAGTCCACGGACCCGACGCCCGCGGCGCTCCATCCCTTGCTTTGTCGCGCGAATACGGAAAGGGTCGAAGGCGATCGCCATGGCGCTCATATTCTCCAAAAGAGTGGGTCGAAGCCTTCTCGTTCTATTCCTCGTAACGGTGGCCGTGGTGGGATTACTCGGCCTCGCGCCCGGATCTGTCGCTGATGTGGTTCTCGGCGAGAACGCCACCCCCGAGGCTGTCGCCCAGATGAATACTGAGCTCGGCCTGGATCGGCCGTTGTGGCGTCAGTACGTGGATTGGCTCGGATCTGCACTTCACGGCGACCTGGGTTCGTCGCCGATCACTGGTCAGGACGTCACCCAGGCGATCCTGGATCGTCTTCCCGTGACGATCGAACTGGCCGTGATGGGCCTGTTCCTCGGCGTTGCCATCGCCATCGTGCTGGCCGTCGTGGCCGCCGCGACTGAGGGAACCGCTGTGGATCGCGCTATCAGTGCTGTCTCGTCCGGGTTCTTGGCGGTTCCGGCGTTCATTGCGGGTCCGGTGTTGATCTATTTCCTGGGCGTGCAGCTCGGTTGGTTCCCGGTCTCGGGGTGGTCGCGAATCAGTGATGGCCTCGGAGCGAACCTCCAGCATGCCTTCCTGCCTGCGGTGGCCATCGCGTTGGTCGAGGTTGCGACGTTCCAGCGGTTGCTTCGGACGGATCTGGTCAGCACGCTGCGGGAGGACTTCGTGTCGGCGGCGCGGGCGAAGGGGATGCCGCGGACATACGTGTTGTTCCGGCATGCGCTGCGGCCCTCGTCCTTCTCGTTGATCACCATGGCCGGCATCAGTTTGGGGCGGTTGATCGGCGGCACCGTGGTTGTCGAGATTCTCTTCGGTCTACCCGGGCTGGGCCAGCTCGTCTCGTCGTCGATCACTGTTCGTGACGTGATCACGGTCCAGGGCATTGTCGTCTTCATCGCGTTGGTCTATGTGGTCGTCAACATGCTCGTTGATACCAGTTACGGCTTCCTTGATCCGAGGGTCCGAAAGGCGGTTCGCGCGTGACACTCACCAGCCCGGTGGTCAAGGCCTCCGCAGTCGGCGCGGCGCCAAGACGGCCAGTTGTTGCGCCACCCACGAAGAAGCGTTCGGTTGTCGTCTGGGCATGCTACTTCTGGCTCGGAGCGGTGATTCTTCTGGCGTTGTGTGCGAACCTGCTTCCGATTGCGGAATACTCCGTCCCCGTCGGGGGTTCACGTGTTCCACCACAATGGGGTTCACTCGACTTGCTGCTGGGCACGGACAGTTACGGGAGGTCCATCCTGTCCCGGTGCATCCATGGCGCGCGAGTGTCGTTGGTGGTGGGTGTCGTGGCCGGCTTCACGGGTCTGGCTATCGGCGCCAGTCTGGGAATGCTCGCCGGCTACTTCCGCGGGCGCACGGACTGGTGCCTGTCACTTGTCGCGGACGCGATGTTGGCATTCCCGCCTCTGATTCTTCTCCTCGCGTTGGCCTCGATCCTGACTCCGAGTGTCACGACGATTCTCATCGGTCTGACACTCGTCACGATCCCGGCGTTTCTACGTTTGGCGAGGGCCACCACCATCTCCTGGTCGTCGCGCGAATTCGTACGTGCTGCGAAGAATCTCGGTGCCGGCGATGGCAGGATCCTCCTCGAGGAGATCTTCCCGAATGTCGTGCCGTCGTTGGGAGCGTTCTTCCCGATCGTGATCGCGGCGCTGATCGTCGCTGAGGGGTCGCTCAGCTTTCTGGGGATGGGTATCCCTTCGCCACAGCCGAGTTGGGGCGGAATGATCAGCGACGGCAAGGCTGCGATTGCCACTGCGCCGCATATGGTGTTCGTCCCGGCGGCAGTCATCTTCTTCACTGTTTTCGCTCTGAATCAGATCGGTGATCACCTGCGCCTGCGGTTCGACCGCTCCATGCAGGACTGACTTACTGCTCGGAAGTCAATGAAAGGTCGGACATGTTCCTCAGAAGGCACGCGCTCGTGGCAGTGAGTGCTGTGGCGATGCTCGCGTCGAGCGCCTGCGGCAGTGGTCATTCAGTGGGCGCGATCGCGGTCGCGGGACCTTCGGGCGACCCCGTTGCTGGTGGAACCGGGCGAATCGTCGAAATGGCGGAGCCGCGCAGTCTCGATCCGGCCCTGATTTCCAACTCGTGGGCGAATTCCCCGCTTCTGGGTAATGCCCTGTACGGCACTCTCATGATCAACAACATCGAGTCTGGTGCCATCGAATACAGGATGGCGGAGAATTTCTTCTCCACCGACGGCGGGAAGACGTTCACCCTTGTCCTTCGAGACGGGTTGAGGTTTTCCGATGGAAGCCCCCTTACCGCTCACTCGGTGAAGACTGCGTGGGAACACGTGAAGGATCCGGCTACTGCGTCTCCGGATATTCCGCAGGCGCGACTCATCGACAGCAGCGACGTCGTCGATGAACGCACGCTGAGGGTGAACCTGGTGACCCCGGTTCCGAATTTCGCGAATGCGATCCTCCAGACCTCGCTGAACTGGATTGCCTCACCGGAGACTCTCGCAGCCGATCAGGCGCACAAGGACTCCAACCCCGTCGGTGCCGGGCCGTACACGCTCGAGCACTGGTCGCGACAGGACGTCATCAGCCTCACCCGCAACGCGAATTACTACGACGCCCCACGTCCGTACCTCGACAGACTCGAGATCCGAGCGATTTCCGACGCGGAACAGCGCTACAACACCGTGCTCAGTGGTGGAGCTGATTTCGCCCTGGAGGGCATCTGGCAGAATCTGGACAAGGCGACGAACACCGGGCTGCAAAGCTCCGTCGCGCCGCTCGGTGGTGGAACGTCCCTGGTGTTGAACAGCACCAAGGCACCGTTCGACGATCCGCGGGCACGAAAGGTGCTGGCCACCGCGTTGAACCTCGATACGCTCAACACCGCGGTATACGAGGGAACGGGGAAGATTCCAGCGCACTTGTTCGACGAGTCCTCGCCGTTCTACAAGGATATTTCGCTGTCGCGGCCGGACCACGACGAAGCACAGCGACTTCTCGACGAACTCGCCAGTGAGGGGGAGCCGTTGGAGTTCACCCTCTCCCTGTACCCCACAGGAAAATCCCTCGGCGAAGCTGTGCAGACCCAAATGAGTGTGTTCGACAACGTCAAGGTCAACGTTCGCACCATCGATCTCGCTCAGGTGGGTCGAATTCTGGGCAAAAAGGACTACGACGTCATCTCGAGTACGGTCGTCTTCAGTGACCCGGAGCCGCGGTTGTGGTTCGGATTCCACAGCACCTCCAGCGGCAATTACAGCGGAATCAAGGACACTCAACTCGACGAGGCCCTCGACAGAGGCCGCGTTGCCGGAAACGAAACAGAACGCACGGCGGCGTACGAGGCCGTCCAGAAGCGCCTCGTCGAACTGAACCCCGTCATCTTCTACTCCCGCGCTGCACCGGGAGTCATCGCCGGCACCGAGGTCGGTGGGATCGTGCAGTACGGGATGGGGTCGGTGCTTCCGGAGACTCTCTGGATACAGAAGTAGGCACTGGTATGACTGAAGACGATGTTCGCCTTCGCCGACGAAAGGCTAGGAAACGATGAGTGAAACCCCCCTCCTCGAGGTGAAGAATCTGCATTCCTATATCGGCTCGCCGCGAGGTGTGGTGCGGGCAGTCGATGATGTGTCGTTCGGAGTGGCTGCGTCGGAGGCGCTGGGCATTGTGGGTGAGTCGGGATCCGGAAAGTCGGTGATGGCGCGAGCCATCATGGGACTGATGCCGGCGCAGGCGGCTCAAACCGGCGAAGTCTATTTCCAGGGCCGTGATCTTCTGGCGTTGAATCAGAAACAACGCGAAGGGATTTGGGGCAAGCAGATCGCGATGGTGTTCCAGGACCCGGGTCGATCTCTCAACCCTGTAGTGCGTATCGATCGGCAGTTGGTGGAAGGGATGCGGCGTCATCTCGGCGTCTCCCGCTCCGAGGCCCGCCATCGTGCATTGAATCTGCTTGGGGAGGTTGGTGTTCCCGATCCTGAGCGTCGGTTGCGAAACTATCCGCACGAGTTGTCGGGTGGAATGCGTCAGCGTGTGATGATCGCGATCGCATTGGCCTGCGAGCCTGATCTTCTCATCGCCGATGAACCGACGACCGCGCTCGATGTGACGATTCAGCGGCAGATCCTCGACTTGCTGCGCAAGGTACAGATGGAGCGGGGAATGGCGTTGATGTTGATCAGCCATGACCTTGCGGTTGTTGCCGGCCGGACCGACCGCGTCGCAGTGATGTACGCGGGTAAACTGGCCGAGATCGGTTCCACCCGGCAAGTTTTCGATGCTCCACGGCACCGGTATACCCATGCGCTGCTCGGCGCGACCCCCACGATCGACCATGAACGTCATGCCCCGTTGAACCTGATTCCTGGTTCGCTACCGACACCGACGAATCCGCCGCCGGGCTGCCGTTTCGCTCCACGGTGTGCGTATGTGGAGTCGGCATGCATCGACCCCGGACCCGCTATGGTCTCGGTCGGATCGGACCACGCAGTTGCGTGTACCAATACCGCACCCGCGGTGAGAGAAACAGCTTTCGGAGGTGAACTCGTTGGCCGGTAGCGGAACCGCGCACCTGCGCGGAGATGACACGCTTTTGAGCGTGCAAGATCTCGAGGTGGAATACAGCACGAAGGGCGGTTCGTTCAAGGCGGTCGGTGGAATCAGTTTCGATGTCCGCAAGGGGGAGACGCTCGGCATCGTCGGTGAGTCCGGGTGTGGCAAGTCGACGACCGGACGGGCTGTTCTGCGTCTCGATCCCATCGCCGGCGGTCGAATTCGGTACGGGGACGAGTGGATAGAAGCAGTTCCGGAGCGGCGCATGCGGCGGCTGCGTCGTGAGATGCAGATGATCTTTCAGGATCCGGTGGCATCGCTCAATCCCCGTCGGGCGGTCAAGGAGATCGTCGTCGAGGGTCTGGCGATCGACGGGGCGACGGCCGCAGACCAGGCGGCCGCGTCCCAGCGGGTGCTCGACCAAGTGGGTCTCCCCGGTGATCGATTCGCTGACATGGTGCCTCGTCAACTGTCGGGCGGGCAGGCGCAGCGGCTCGCGATCGGACGCGCTCTGGCGCTCAATCCGCGGCTTCTCATCTGTGACGAGCCGGTCTCGGCATTGGACGTGTCGGTGCAGGCACAGATCCTGAATCTGCTCGAGGAACTCAAGCAGGAGTTCGATCTGACGATCGTGTTCATCGCTCACGACCTGGGCGTGGTGCGTACGGTCAGCGACAACGTGTTGGTGATGTATCTCGGGAAGGTGTGCGAGTTCGGCGACTCGGTCGAGGTGTATGACCGGCCGGCACATCCCTACACCAGGGCCTTGCTGGATTCGGTGCCCCTGACCGACCCCGACAACGGCTTTGCGGGTCCGGCTCTCCAGGGGGATATCCCGTCACCGCTGCGGCCACCGCGAGGATGCCGATTTCGGACGCGCTGCCCGATGGCGCAGGACCACTGTGCTGTCGAGGAGCCCGTGATGCGTGAAGTCCGGCCCGGTCAGTACGCAGCCTGCCACTACCCCCTCGACTGATGGATGGTGCCAGGTCCGCCGGCGTCGGCAGACCTGGCACCTGGCGGCGCATCGCACCAACTGTCGACGCTCGTGCCGCGGGTGTGAAGGGTGCATATCGCGTGCGAAACCACTCTCGGGTGGTCGGATCCGGATATTCCGTCGTTACTGCATGCGAAACATGGCCTAGCGGCCCTGCCAGCGGGGTGCGCGACGTTCGGCGAAGGCGGTGGCACCCTCCTCTGCGTCCGCGGATGCGAACACCGGGTCCGTGTAGGTGGATTGCCACCCGAACGATTCCTCGTCGGTCCACGTCCTGGAATCGAGGGCCAGCGCCTTGCTCGCGCGAACCGCGAGGGGAGCGTTCGCCGTGATCGATGCGGCCAGGGCGCGCGCGGTCGCGACGGCGGCACCGTCTTCGACCACTCTATTGACGAGTCCGTGAGTCTGCGCATCCTGGGCGGTGATCGGCTCCCCGGTCAGGAGCATTTCGAGTGCAACGGCGCGGGGCAGGACCCGAGGCGCGCGGAAGATGCCTCCGGCGCGGGCGGCGAGCCCCCGCTTGACCTCCGGAAGTCCGAACCGGGCACCGGTACCGGCAACGACCAGGTCGCATGCGAGGACCATCTCGAAGCCGCCGCCCAGCGCCCACCCTTCGACTGCGGCGATCAGTGGCTTCGCCGGCGGCGCCTCGACGAGTCCGCCGAAGCCGCGGCCCTTGACGATCGGGCGTTCACCCAGCCGAAATCGTTTCAAATCCATCCCGGCGCAGAATGTTCCGGAGCTTCCGGTGAGGATCGCCACGGACAGTTCCGGATCGTCGTCGAGGCGTGTCAGGGCTTCCGCGATGACGGTGGCCGCAGACAGGCTCATCGCATTGCGCTGTTCGGGTCGATTGATGGTGATGGTGAGGATTCCGGAATCGGCCTCCACAAGAACCTCACTGGCAGCGGTTGTGGTCATCGCGGAGGCATCCGGATCGCACCGTCGAGACGGATCGTCTCACCGTTCGCGTAGCCGTTCTCCAAGAGGGCAAGTGCCATGCCGGCATAGTCCTCGGGACGGCCGAGACGCTTCGGGAAGGGAACTCCTGCCGCGAGGCCCTCGCGGATGTCCGAGCGCAGGCGCGCGAGCATCGGCGTGTCGAACGTGCCGGGGGCGATCGTGTTGACGCGGATCCCCACACTTGCGAGATCGCGTGCGGCAACGAGGGTGATGCCGTGGACAGCCGCCTTGGAGGCGGTGTAGGCGGTCTGACCGATCTGGCCGTCGAACGCCGCGACGGAGGCGGTGAGGACGATGCTGCCGCGCTCGCCGTCGACGGGCTCGTTGCGTGCTATCCGTGCCGCGGCGGCACGCAACACGTTGTAGGTGCCGATGAGGTTGATCTCCAGGATGTTGCGGAAGCTGTCCAGGTCGCTCGGATTGCCTTCCTTGTCCAGGATGCGGAGGCGGTCGCCGCCTCGGCCGGCGCAGTGCACCACGCCGCGTAGGGGACCGAACGACTCCGCTGTATCGAGGGCGGGGGAGAACGAGGCCTCGTTGGTGATGTCGATCGGGGCGAACGTGGCCCTGTCGCCGAGACGGTCCGCGGTCGCCGCACCGTCGGAGGTGGCGAGATCGGCGATGACGACGCGAGCGCCCGCGGCGACGAGCGCGGCGGAGGTCGCTTCACCGAGCCCGGAAGCGGCACCGGTCACCAGGAAAGTGTTGTCTTTCAGTTGCATGAGTCAGGCTTTCTGTGGATGTGCGATATCAGTAGGGGCGGCCGGCTATGCGGGGTACCGACCGGCAATCTCACGGCCGATGATCTCCTTCATGATCTCGGTCGTTCCGCCGACGATCGTCTGCACGCGGGCGTCGGCGTAGGCCCGCGAGATCGGGTACTCGTCCATGTACCCGTATCCACCGTGTAGCTGCAGGCACCCATTGACGATTCGGTTTTGCAATTCGGTGGCCCACCACTTCGCCTTCGCGCCCTGCGTGACGTCGAAGGTGCCGTCGTTGTAGGCAAGAATGGACTGCTCCAGAAACGTTCTCGTGATGTCGACCTCGGTCGTCATCTCCGCAAGTCGGAAACGTGTGTTCTGGAAGTCGATGATGCGTTCACCGAAAGCCTTTCGCTCGCTGGTGTACTTGACGGTCCAGCTCAGTGCGGCCTCTGCGGCGCACAGTGCACGCCAGGCTATCGAGAGGCGTTCGAGCGGAAGCTGAGCGGTGAGGTGGTGGAATCCGCGGCCCTCCTCGCCGACCAGGTTCGAGACCGGGACCCGGACGTGGTCGAAGGCGATCTCGGCAGTGTCCTGGGAATGCAGTCCGAGCTTACGCAGCTTGCGTCCGCGAACAAATCCCTCGGTGGTGGTGGGGACGAGAATCAGGGAAAGGCGGGGGCGTCCTTCGTGCTCGCCGGTGCGAGCGGCGGCGAGCACGACATCCGAGGAGAATCCACTCGTGATGAAAGTCTTGGCGCCGTTGATGACCCACTCGTCGCCGTCGCGGATCGCCGTGGTCTTCATGCCGCGGAGGTCGCTACCGGCGGCCGGCTCGGACATCGCGATAGATGCGACGATCGTGCCCTCGGCCATCCCGGGTAACCACTGGCGCTGTTGCTCCGCGGTGCCGAACGTCGTCAGGTAAGAGGCGACGATGTCCTCGTTGATCGAGAAGCCGGAGGCAAGGGAAGCCGCGCCGACCGCTGCGAGCTCCTCCTGAACCACGCATCGGAAACGGTAGTCTCGCATCCCACCTCCGCCGAGCTCCTCGGCTACTCGGATGCCGAGAACGCCGTGTGCGCCCGCGGACTTCCAGACCTCACGGCCGGTGCTGCGATCCTCCTCCCATTGGTCGAGGTTGGGGACGACGTCTCGCTTGACGAATTCACGGACCACCTCACGGAAGCCTTCGTGATCTTCGTTGTAGAAAGTCTGAGGCACTTGGATTCTCCTTGGATCATTCGGTTTCTGCTTGTTGGGTGTCCAGCTTGTCGACGTGTCGGGCTTGATGTTCAATCCTTTTGGCAGGCGAATTCGATTCCAAGGATTGGAAACCATGAAATATCAAGCACCACTCGAGGGTTTGAGAGTTGTCGAGTTCCTCGGTCTGGGTCCTGCGCCGTTCGGTTGCATGATGCTCGCCGACCTCGGAGCGGAAGTGCTGACGCTGCGTCGACCCGGGTCGGAACTTCCTGCACTGGTACGTAACCGCTCGACTCTGGAGGTGGATCTCAAGGACGCGGATACCCTTCGCCTGGTCCGGAAGATGGTCGAAGCCGCGGACGTCCTCGTCGAGGGATTCCGGCCCGGAGTGATGGAGCGACTCGGGCTTGGACCGACCGACCTGTCGGCTGCGAACGAGCGACTCGTGTACGCCCGAATGACCGGATGGGGGCAGTCCGGACCGCTGGCATCCACCGCCGGTCACGACATCAACTACATCGCACTGTCGGGTGCATTGCACTCCGCGACGCGACGAGGCGGTACGCCGATGCCGCCTGCCAATCTCCTCGGCGATTTCGGCGGTGGTGCACTGTATCTCGTCACTGCGATTCTCTCGGCTGTGTACGAGCGTGACCGCACCGGTCGAGGGACCGTGCTCGACATCGGTATTCTCGACGGGACGACCTATCTGACGTCGATGCTTCACGAGTACCGCTCCACTGGGCGGTGGTCCGACGAACCAGGCACCAACAGGCTCGACACAGGTGCCCCTTACTACGATGTGTATCCCTGCGCCGACGGAAAGTTCGTTGCCATCGGCGCGCTGGAGGATCCGTTCTTCGCGGTACTGCTCGAGGTTCTCGGACTCGAACCCGAACTGGCGGACGGCCGGCACGACCCGGCGTCGTGGCCCGCTCTCCGCGAGCGCATCGCTGCGGCGGTACTGACTCGGACGCGGGACGAGTGGGCCGAGCTGGCCGGCCCCACCGATGCTTGCCTCACACCGGTTCTCGGCCTGGCGGAGGCGCCGGAGCATCCGCAGGTTCGTGATCGTGACATCCTCGCCACGGATGGCAGGGGCGGGTGGACGCCACGTCTTCCGATCGGATATCGCGACGATGCCTCCTCTGCGCACGATCTGCTCCGTTCGTGGCTGGCGCCGGGAGACCAGGTAGGTCGGTCGATCACCTCGTGATCGCCGGGGCCGTTCCGATGGTCGAGCGTGGACACCGGAACGGCCCCGGCGGATCAGTTGCGTCGCTTCGACCGGTTCACTCGACGAGTTCGTAGATTGTCGCGTTGGCGGTTCCCCCGCCTTCGCAGATGGTCTGCAGCCCATACCTGATTCCTTGATCCCGCATGTGGTGAATAAGTCGAGTCGTGAGGATGGCCCCGGACGCGCCCAGCGGGTGGCCGACGGCAATGGCGCCACCGAGTGGGTTGACGCGTTCGGGATCGGCTTCGAGTTCGATTTGCCAGGCAAGCGGAACGGGTGCGAAGGCCTCGTTGATCTCGATCGCGCCGATGTCGTCGATGACGAGGCCAGCTCGCGCGAGGACTTTCTGCGTCGCGGGAATCGGGGCGGTCAACATCATCACCGGATCGGCGCCGACAACCGAGCCCGCGAGCAGGCGGACGATGGGCGTGAGACCGAGTGCGGCCGCCTTCTCCGGCGTCGTGATCATCACCGCCGATGCGCCGTCCGAGATCTGTGAAGCGTTGCCCGCGTGGATCACACCGTCCGCACTGAACGACGGCTTCAGCTTGGCGAGAGTTTCGGGCGACGTGCCGCGTCGCAGGCCCTCGTCGACGTCGAGTTTCGCTTCGCCGATGGCGACCGGGACCAGTTGGGAATCGAAGGCGCCACGGTCGATTGCGTCTGCTGCGAGCTGATGCGACCGAGACGCGAACTCGTCGAGCATCTGCCGCGACAGGCCCCACTTCTCGGAGATCAACTCGGCGCCCGTGCCTTGGTCGAGGTGATCGGTCTCGTACCGGTCGAGCACGGTCTGACCGTAGGGGAACCCGCTGGCGCGTGCCGCCCCGAGGGGTACCCGGGACATCGTTTCGACACCACCTGCGACGGCGATGTCGTAGGCCCCCGACATCACGGCGTGCGCGGCGGACTCGATCGCCTGTTGACCCGAGCCACAGGCACGATTGATGGTGACCGCTGGAACACTCTCCGGCCAGCCGGCGGCCAGGGTGGCGAACCGTGCGACGTTGCTCGACTGATCACCGAGTTGGGTGACGCATCCCCACATGACGTCATCGATCGAACCTGGATCGACGCCGGTCCGTGTGACCAGTTCGTTCAGCACCAGCGCGGAAAGGTCCACCGGGTGGACGCTGCTCAGGGCGCCATTGCGTTTCCCGATGGGAGTGCGTACCGCTTCGACGATGACTGCTTCTCTGACTCGCATGTTCGCTCCTGTGATGCTGGTGGATGAGATGAGGCGACCCAGGACCACCACACCTCGACGAGTGTGGTTCCGGCTCTACCGCTGCCACCGTCGTCGGCATGAACCGAGCGAGGCTTGCCCCATCTCGATGATCCCGGGGCCGGCGTCGAGGATCTTCCTCGGGAACCGATCAGAGTCTCGGGTGCTCGATCTGATGATCGCCCGTGGCGATCAGGTGCATATGGTTTTGCAGCGGCACGAATCCTCCTGAACTGTCCGCATCACGCAGAGAGAAGACGGTTACTTGTCTAGCGATCTGGATATTAGCAGGAGCTACTGTGTGCGCCACTGCAGCTTTCCGTTCAGTGGATCGCCACTCGGCCGTCTCGTGTGTTGTATGCGCACTTCAGAAGGGTGCATCTCGGGATCGGAGCTCCTTGCGTTGCTCGCTGGGCGGGCCGCGCCCGTTCGAGTCGCGCACCGATGTGAGCGCTCCGTATCGACTGTTGTTTTAGCAAAGATGCTATATCTAGTTAACTAGGTGACGACCGTAGGTTTCGAGGTCGGTGGCGCGATGGTGCCGATAAGCACTGGAGAGGGCACCTAGGACAAGCCGCGGAGATTGTCGGCCACAACCGTGACCAGTCGGACCAACTCCGCACGATGCGACTGCGACAGCACTCTACGCAGGCCACGCGTTCAACAATTCGTCTTCGCGACCATCGGCACAGAGTTCGACGCGACACGGAGGCACTCGTCGGACCGCACAACCGCGATGCGGTGATCAATCTGTTCCATTGAGTAGCACCGCTATTCGCTTGAAAACGCGATCTCCGGTGCGCGGCTGGGTGTAGAGACGGCAGGAGGCGACGCAGGCCGCCGGGGACGCGGTTGGCGGTTTCGCTCCGAAAAGGGCCTACCGTCTGTCGGTGAACTCGGTCCAACCGCAGCGGTGCCGACGCGGTCCTGCGAGCCCACGGAGGAGCCCAACGGTCGGCATCGGGGTCCGGGTTCGAGCCGGAGGTCCAGGCTACAGTCGAGTTCCGACGTTTCTGCACCTGTAGGTCGCGTTCGAGATGGCGGAGGCTGTGCTCAGGACGGCCTCGGCAGCGAGGCCCCAGCGCATTCGGCCGGCAACTCCAGTCAGCGAGACGGCGCCGAGCGTGTCGCCGGACTGGCCGATCGGAGCCGCAACGCACACGATCTTGTCGTGAAGTTCACCCCGGTCGAATGCGACTCCGCTCTTGCGGATCTGGCTGAGTTCGGTGCGGAGAGTGAAGGGCTCGGTGATGGTGTTCGCGGTCCGGCGTGGCATCGGCGACGCCAGGATGGTGCGGAGGGCATCGTCGTCGTACGCCGCGATTGCCTTGCCGAGTGCAGTGCAGTAGGCGGGCGCGCGGCTTCCTCGGCGCGCCGTGAGGCGAGGTGGTCCGGCGGTGACCTTCTCGAGGTGGACGACCTCGGCCCGATCGAGAATGCCGAGGTGCACCGACATCCCGGTCTTGGCGGCGAGGGTCTGAAGGTGCGGCAGTGCGGCCTCATGGAGCGTGTTCTCTTCGATGGCGAGGCTCCCCATTTCGAACATTCGAATGCCGAGTCGGTACCCGCCGGAATCCCGTGCCATCCATCCGACTTGGCACAGCTGGTCTGCCAGCCGGTGCAGTGTCGACTTCGGGAGGCCGGTGCGCTCGCTCAGGTCGCCGAGGCCGAGCACCTGTCGGCTGCCGTCGAAGGCCTCCATGATCGACGCGATCCGTCCGAGGACAGTGCGCTCCGGATTTCGTTGCCCGTTGCCCGTTGCGGCGTGGCTGCCGGTGATCGAGCCGCCGGGTCCGTCCAGTGGCCCCTCGGTTGGTTCGACCTCGAGTCCGGAGGTAACCAGTTTCAAGTTTAACGACATTGCCGCCACCTTCCATCGAGGTCACTTATTTCAGCGAACATCAGCAGCACCTGGCCAACGGGACTGGCAAACCGGGAGCTGATCTTGAATTAGTGCACTTTTTTGCTTGTAAGCAGGATCACATCCCTACGTCGGCATGTCAAGCCCGCGCGGTGACCCGTCAGATATCTGCGCGTAGATGAGGTCGCTGCGCCTATGAGAGTGGGCGTGCGGTGCGCCTCGACGGTCGGACCGCGCCGGGCGGTAGGCCCAGACGATGGGGCCTGCCGACGGGTCCACCGTAAGGCCGTGAGCGAGACGACCGCGATAAGGCCGGGATGCGTGGTGACATGGCCGACTGCTGCAGCACTGAGCTTGTTGCGCGTGCGGACCCTAAGCGCAAGTGGTGGCGGGATGGACGACCGTCCCACCGATCACTGTGGTGCGAACTGCGTCGGCCGAAGGCGCGGCGAGGACGTCGGCGAGCGGGGCGCGAAGGAGAACCACGTCGGCAATCGCACCCGTCCGGATGCGGCGTGGAGCCCCGCCGGGGTCCTCGGCGGCCGCTAGGTATCCGGCCAATGCCTGTGTGCTCGTAATGCGTTCAGTGGGTCCGACTATCTCGTTCGTCGGGGCACGCCGCACCACCGCGGCGGTTATCACGCTCCATGGATCCGCCGGTCCGTATGGGGCGTCGCTCGACAACGAAACTCGGACACCTCCGTCCAGTAGCGACCGGCAGCGATACAGGTCCGGTTGGTCTCTTTGGTCGACTCGGCGTAGATAATCGTCGCCGCGGTCGGCGAGGAATCCGGGTTGGGTGACGACCCGGAGGTCACGCCGGCGGAGGTCGTCGATCGTTTCGCGAGGGATGAGGGCCCCGTGCTCGATCCGGTCTCCGGGCAGGGTTCCGACTTCGTCGAGCGCCGCCAGCAGGATCAGCAGTGCCTCGCGGGTGACACAGTGCGCGGCGACCGCTCTGCCTCGGCTGTGGACGTCCCTGATCCGGTCAGTCAGATTCTCGAGGTCAGGCAGTCCCGAGTCTGCCAGCACAATCTTGTAGGGGCCGAACGAGATACGTTCAACCGAAGAAATCGATCCGTCGAGTGGTGTCCCGAGCAGGTGCATTCGTTGAGGAAATTCACCGCTCGCGCCGGCCGCGATGAGCGCTGCCTGGGACAACGGGCTGAGGTCCGGACTTGCGTCGGTCACTCCGGTGATGCCGAATCGGGCCAGTGCAGTGCCGATCGCTTCCAGACGCGGCGGCTGCGACCGGGGGAGTCGGTCGCGCAGCCAGGTGTCGGCGCGCCATACGCGCCCGGTCGGTCGGCCATCCGGGGTGCGTTCGACGCCGCGATGGGATGCCCCGTCGAGGTGCGCAGCGGCGATGGCTGCACTATTGAGAACCCACATCGCGCCGCTGCGATGTTGTATCCGGACCGGTCGGACGGAGTGGAGGCGGTCGAGACCGTCCGCGTCGAGATCGCCGGCGACAGTCTCGCTGTATCCCACGCCGCGGACCCAGCCGTTTTGGTCGCCCGGCGTGTGTGCGAGAACGTCCGCGAGGGTGGCAGCGTCACGAACGTCCGGCGGCCCACAGCGCACAGAGGCGGCGTCGGCGGCCATTGCGTGGAGATGCAGGTGGTGGTCGTGGAGACCCGGGATCAGAGCGCCGCCATCGGCGTCTATAGCCTCACCGAGCCGGGCGGACAGGTTCGGGCCGACGGTCCTGATCCGTCCGCCGGAGATCACGACGTCGATGCCGGGAACACCGGCGACCTCCGCATTCCGGATCACAAGGTCGGTCACGGCGCCGCGATTTTCAGTGTGCGCAGCACGGAGGCGGTGTCGGCGCCGGAGACGGCGACGCGTCCTGCGGGTGCCCGCTCCCGCGGCTCGGCGACAGGGACGACGCCCGAGGCTGTCTCGACGATCCACTCGCGGCCTGACCATCGAGGCGTCGGCGCGGAGTGGTCGGTCAAGGTCGACGCGACGAGGTCGGACATGGACAAGTTCCAGAGGTGTCCGGAACTTTCTGTGGGGGCGGACATCGCCAGTGCCGCGGCGGTAAGTCCAGTGAGCGGATCGGCGATGGCGTCGCCGACGAAGAGAGGGCTGCCGTCGCGATCGGTTGCGACGAGTCCAGCTGCGGCGGCAAGGTCGTCGCCGAAACCGATTCGGTCGGAGGCTCGTCCAGCTGCTGTGATCGACACCCACGTAGCACCCCGGGCGACCGCGGCGTCGGCATCGAGTCCGAATCTGGCGAGAGCGCGTGGGCGGGAGGCCTCGATCACGATGTCGGCGGCGTCGACGAGTGCGGAAAGGGCCCTGCGCCCCTCGGATCTACTGGGATCGAGGACAACTGACTCGTGACCACCATGCAATAGGTGGTAAAACTGCGAGTTTCCGCGGCGGGCACCGTCCGGCCGATCGGGTGTCTCGACCTTCACCACACGGGCGCCCGCGAGTCCGAGAAGATGCGCGCATAATGGGCCTGCCCACAGGGCGCTGAAGTCGACGACGAGTAATCCGTCGACGGGGCGGGGTTGTAATGGCTCGGGGGCAGGTGGGGGCGTGGTTGCCCGCGAGATCGGGGCTGCCGCGATGCTGAGGAGTGTGGCCCGCTCGGCCAAGTCGGCACCGCGGTGATGCGCGAGCCAGTCGGCGACGATCGGCCAGGGGTTGTACTCGTCGACTACTTCGCGGACCAACGCTCCCAGTAGTGCGGCGTCGTCGGTGCGGGCGCACGACACGGCCGCCCACCCGTCGGCGGTGGGCAGCAGGCGACAGCTGCCGCCCACAGACACGTTCCCGCGCCGCCGGAAACCCGTGAAGGCTGCACGCTCCGAGAGCATCTTGGCACCGTCGATATCGATGCGTCGACCACTGATGGCACTGGTGTCTGCAATCCACGATGACATTTCTCTTGCGAATGTCGCAGCCCGACCCGGTGGGATCACCGGTGGCCCGTTCGGTTGGCCCGTAAGGGCTACGACGCCGCTTTGGGCCCAGTCCCGTACCGGATCCTGCGCCGAGTGCGTGAGCGACGGAGTAGGTGACACTGCTCGATCCTATGCTGGCAAGCTGTTCCGTATGGATACTGCGCAGGCTTCAGTCTCTCCTCGCGATCTCGCGGACGGTGCCGCCGATGCCGCGTTGCTCGCCGAAGAAGCGGCCGTTGTCACTCCGATGATGATCGTGGATCTCGACGCAGCAGTCGATGCGGGTACCGCTGCCCGTGCGACTGAACGAGCACTGAGTACCGACCGCCTGCTTGTCGGGGTGCGCCGTCAGCCGGGCCCATTGCCGGAGGTGGTCGAAGGCCTCGTCTCCGCTCTCGACACCACGATCGTCGGTGAGGTCATGCCGAGCGACCGTCGGCTCGTCGGAGCGATCGATCCAGACGCTGCGATCGCCGAACTATTCGAGGTAGTGGCCGCCAACGTGCACGCTGCGATGCTGCTCGGTCAGGTTCTGCGCTTGTCCGAGGGACTTCCCGTGCGACAGGCAATCGACGTCGAATCGCTGGCCTATTCCACCCTTCTCGGCACCCCGGGATTTCGGCGCTGGCTCGAACGTCGAGGCCCGCGTCCGTTGCCGCCGCCATCGCCGCAGGAACCTGTGCTGCTCCGGCGGGAGGACAATCTGTTGTCGATCACTCTCAACCGGCCGGAGCGCCGCAACGCCTATGGTGCCGAGGTCCGAGACGGGCTGGTCGAAGCGCTGAGGCTGGCGATCACGGACGACACTATCTCTGAGATCATTCTCGCCGGGTCTGGGCCGTCGTTCTCGGCGGGTGGGGATCTCGACGAGTTCGGCACCACCCCCGATCTGGCGACTGCTCACCTCATCCGCACTCGCGCCGGCGCCGGACGGCTGATGGCGCAAATAGCCGGCCGAATCGAGGTCCGGGTGCATGGTAGTTGTGTTGGAGCCGGAATAGAGGTTCCGGCATTCGCCGGCAGAATCGTGGCTTCTCCGGACGCTGTTTTCCGGCTGCCGGAGGTGTCGATGGGGCTGATCCCCGGAGCAGGGGGAACGGTGAGCGTGCCACGCCGAATCGGTCGATGGCGTGCGTTTTGGCTGAGTTCGACCGGGGCTCCTCTCGATGCCCATACTGCGCTCGCGTGGGGTCTCGTTGACGAGATCGCTCACCGGTCTGTCGTGTCGACCTTGACGCCGCCATCGGCTTAGCCGGGAGCGGGACATTCGGGTCATCTGGGTCGGGATTTTGCTCGTGCCGAGGCACCGCCCGGTGGTCTGGAATTACTCGAACGGCTCACGGTCAGTATCCTTCTGACATCTCGGCGCGTCGTTTCAGCGTGGCAGCGATGCCGGCGGCAGCGGCCAGAACGGGTGCGACGTGATCGGAGGGGCGAAACCGGGTCGCCTGGCCGGCGATGCTGATTGCGGCCACCGGTCGGCCGTCGGGTCCGAGTATCGGCGCGCCCACACAGAGCACACCGACCGTCGCTTCCTCGTGTTCGAACGCGACCCCGGTCTCGAGTACGCGGTCGAGTTGCTGCCGCAACAGATCAGGGGAAGTGATGGTGCGCGGGGTTCGCCGCGGCAGCGGCGCCGAAAGCACCTCGATTCGCTCGGCTTCGGGTGCGTGGGCGAGAAGTGCTTTGCCCAATGCCGTGGCATACACCGGCATCCGGCCTCCCACCCGAGACGGTGCCCGTGGGCCACGATGGCCGGTCACCTTGGCGAGGTAGAGCACATCGGCGCCGTTGCGGACCCCGAGATGAACGATCTCGTGGGTGCGCTCGTACAGATCCTCCATGAACGGTGTCGCCACTTCGACGAGAGTGCGCTCGACGGATGCGCGCATCCCCAGTTCGAACAGGTGTGAGCCCAGGTGGAAGACGCCGTCCACCCGGTCCAGCAACCCCGCGGCGACCAGATCGCCGGCCGTTCGGTGCAGCGTCGCCTTGGGCAGGCCCGTGCGACGCTGCAACTCCGCGAAACCGACTCCATGGTCTTCCGGTGCGAAGGCGTGCAAGATCACCATGACCTTTCCGAGCACCGATGACGGATCCAAATCCACGGACACACAAACAATTTTATGCGCGCGTTCCACTGAGAGGAACTTATTGGTGGCGCGAGATCGGTGCAACATCCAGCATGGGCTCCATGCAAACTCGCTCGTATGAGATCGACACGGCCTCGGACCGCCTGCTGGCGGCATCCGCAACCGGGGTCCCCTGTCAGCCCGTCCGTGATCTGATCGGATCTACGGACATGGCCGCGGCCTACGCTGTGCAGGCCCGCGGAACAGCGGTCAGGCTCGCCACCGGCGCGAAGGTCGTCGGCCGGAAAGTCGGTCTCACCTCACGCGCCGTACAGGCACAGATCGGTGTGGATCAGCCCGACCTCGGCTACCTGTTCGACGACATGGCCTACGGTGACGGCCACACCATCCCGATGAGCCGACTCCTGCAACCGAAGGTCGAAGCCGAGGTCGCATTCGTCCTCAAAGGCGACCTCGACACCGGACCGCTGGACGAGCAGCAGATCCGCGCGGCGGTCGACTACGTGACAGCTGCCATCGAGATCGTCGACTCACGAATCCAGAACTGGGACATCACGTTCGGCGACACGGTTGCCGACAACGGGTCGAGCGCACTCTACGTCCTCGGCGCGACGCGCAAAACACTCGACGAGATCGAACCAGTGAACGTCGAGATGACCATGACCGTCAACGGAGCACAGGTGTCCGAGGGCAACGGCGCCGCGTGTCTCGACGATCCGATCAATGCCGTCGTGTGGTTGGCACGCCAAGCAAGCACCTTCGGGGATCCGCTACGCGCCGGCCAGGTCATCCTTTCCGGGGCACTCGGCCCAATGGCGACAGTCCGGCCCGGTGACTTCGTGACCGCGACGGTCAGCGGTCTCGGCTCTGTGACCACAAACTTCTCCAAGGAGTAGATATGAGAACTGGAAGCTCAGGGACGACCAAGGTCGCCATTATCGGTTCCGGCAACATCGGCACCGACCTGATGATCAAGGTCATCCGGATTTCGGAATCACTCGAGGTGGCCGCGATGGTGGGCATCGATGCGGCGTCGGACGGACTCGCCCGCGCCGCCCGATTGGGAGTTCCGATCACCGCCGAGGGAGTCGACGGCTTGATCGCCATGGACGGGTTCGCCGGCATCGACATCATCTTCGATGCCACCTCGGCGGGCGCCCATCGCGCCAACGCCGCCAAACTCGCCCCGTTCGGCAAGAAACTCGTCGACCTCACCCCGGCAGCGATCGGCCCGTTCGTCGTGCCACCGGTCAACGGCGAGGTGTCCATCGACGAAGACAACGTCAACATGGTGACATGCGGTGGTCAGGCGACGATCCCGATCGTGTACGCCGTCTCCCGCATCACCGACGTCCCCTACGCGGAGATCATCGCCTCGGTTTCGAGCAAGTCCGCCGGTCCCGGTACCCGCGCCAACATCGACGAGTTCACCGAAACCACCGCCAACGCGATCGAAGCTGTGGGCGGTGCCTGGACAGGTAAAGCGATCATCATCCTCAATCCGGCCGAGCCGCCCCTGATCATGCGGGATACGGTGTTCTGCCTCATCGACGACCCCCACGAAACCACACTCGACCAGATCCGCGCGTCGATCGAGGAGATGGTCGCGGCCGTCGCCGAATACGTGCCCGGCTACCGCCTCAAGCAAGCCGTCCAATTCACCCGAATTCCTGACGGCGAACCTATCCACACCCTGATCGGCAAAGGCGTCGGCGAGGTCCGCGCAAGCCACCGCGTCGGTGTCTTCCTCGAAGTCGAGGGTGCCGCGCACTACCTGCCGGCCTATGCGGGCAACCTCGACATCATGACGTCCGCGGCGCTCCGTACCGGCGAAAGGATCGCCGAGCGGCTGAACGCCAACCACACAGAAAGTGCCAGGGCATGACTGATCTCTACATCCAGGACGTCACTCTCCGCGACGGTATGCACGCCATCCGGCACCGCATAGATCCCACCGACGTAACCCGCATCGTCACGGCGCTCGACGACGCCGGTGTCGATGCCATCGAAGTTACGCACGGTGACGGCCTCGGCGGCGGATCGATCAACTACGGCCCGGGATCGCACACCGACTGGGAATGGATCGAGGCTGCGGCCGCGGCCATCAAGAATGCAAAACTGACCTCCCTGCTCGTCCCTGGCATCGGCACCGCGGAGTCGCTCCGAACCGCCTACTCCCTCGGAGTGCGTTCGGTTCGTATCGCCACCCACTGCACCGAAGCCGACGTCGCGCGACAGCACATCGAAACCGCCCGTGACATCGGGATGGACGTGTCCGGCTTCCTCATGATGTCGCACATGGCACCACCGGCAGAGCTGGCCGAACAAGCCAAACTCATGGAGTCCTACGGAGCGCACTGCGTGTATGTCACCGACTCCGGCGGGCGACTGACCATGAATGGTGTCCGCGACCGCATCCGCGCATACCGTGATGTGCTCGACCCGACGACCCAATTGGGCATCCACGCACACGAGAACCTGTCACTGTCGGTCGCCAACTCGGTCGTCGCCGTCGAAGAAGGCGCCTACCGGGTCGATGCGTCGCTGGCGGGACAGGGTGCGGGAGCGGGCAACTGCCCCATCGAGGCCTTCATCGCGGTCGCGGACCTCACCGGGTGGGACCACCGCTGTGACGTGTTCAAACTCCAGGACGCGGCGGACGACCTGGTCCGCCCATTGCAGGATCGGCCGGTCCGAGTCGACCGGGAGACCCTCACACTCGGATATGCCGGCGTCTACTCGTCGTTCCTGCGGCACGCCGAAAACGCCTCGAACGAGTACGGGGTAGACACCCGCGATCTGCTCGTCGAGGTAGGTCGCCGCCGCCTCGTCGGTGGACAGGAGGACATGCTGATCGACATCGCCTTGGACCTGATCGCTCAGCGGGAACTGCAAGCGAACTGAGCTGAAACGCTCAGGACCGATCTCTTCGGTCTGCGGAAGGTCGTACTCGGCAGCGAACTGGACCGCCGGGTCTCGGCGTCTCCAGCCAGACTGGCATCACCGAGGACCCCGCGCTGAACGCGTCCGTGAGGCGCGGGGTCGATGAACTCGGCCGGCTCGACGTCGTTGTGTGCGACCGCCGGAATCATGTTGGCGCTCGAGCTCGCATCCGGACAGACGCAATGGACCCCTCACGGAATGATCGGGGCCACAACGTCGCTCGCGCACCGCCGAATCTTGGGCGCAGAGTCCGAGTCGCGTGCGATGCAAGGCCACTGTGGGAGAACGAGTTTGCCCCCTGCGCGATACGTGGCCCGGGGAGAGTTCGGCTACTTCACGGTGCGGCCGAGGAACCGCAGACGGCAGCGTCAGGCCGGACCAGCGCGTCGGGCGCGACCTCCCGAACGGGGAGCACCTGCTTGCCCGCGCTTCTTGCTCCGCGCGCCGTGCTCTCCTCGCTGCTCGACGTGAGCACCTGCGCTGGTGGGCTCATCTTTTGAGGCGACCGGTTGCGGGACGGCGGTCTGTCGTTTGGCGTTGTATTCGCGGATGCGGTCGTCGAGGTGCTCGTTGTGGTAGTCCGGGCTGCGGAATCCGAAGAAGAGGGTCGCGCAGTATTCCCGGGACAGCATTTCCGCATCCCAATCGCCGCCGGGCTCTACCCATTGGTACGTATGGTTGTGCATGTTGAGGAACTGTCGTGTAGCCAGGCGAGGGTCCATCTTGCGGAAGGATCCGGCTTCCATCGCGGCGACGAGAAGTTCCTCGACGAGGTCTTCGAATTCGCGGCGCTGCCGAAGCATCCGTGACAGGTTGGCTCCCCGCAGGTTGCGGTAGTCGTGTTCGTAGACCCAGACGTGGTCGAGCCTGGCGAGGATGTTTTCCAGGAGGGTCTGGGACAGCATTCGGAGACACAGGACGGGGTCTTCGTCGAGGGCGACAATGCGGCGTACCGAGACCAGCAGGGGCTTCATCACCCGGTTCTGGATCTCGACGAGAAGGTTTTCTTTGGACCCGATGTAGTAGTACAGGGCGCCCCTGGCCAGACCGGTTACTTCGATGATCTCAGCGATGCCGGTGGAGGCGTAGCCGTTCTTGGCGAACAGCGCGGCGGCCTGATCGATGATGTCCTGGCGCTTGATCTCGTAACCTGGTCCGTGCCCTGGTGGTCTTGGCATGGCTTATGAGCTTATGCGGTCTCCGCCGGCATGGCGAACCCTCTCGGTTTCATCTGGCGGCGTGTCGCAGGAGGGAGTCGGCCACCCAGACCGTCAGGGTGCGGTGAACGCCAGCGCGCGATGCTCGAAACGCCAGTGCCTCCCCTCACGGCGGAGGAGGTCGTCGTACCGGCCGACCAGGGTGATCGTCCAGCCGGATTCGCTCTTGCTCAGGAATACGAGGTCGCTGAGAGCGCCGATTCGCCCGTCATCCTGATGGCTGATGACGGTGTTGAAGACGAGATGTCGTTGGGGAACCTGCGGCACCAGTGCTCGATACAGTGCCCGCAGCGCATCGTGTCCTTCGGCCATGTCCATGCCCGGCAACGCGGACTTGCCGTCGGAAGTGAAGAGCGCGACGAGATCGTCGACTCGGCCGTCGTCGAGGGCGTGGCAGTACGCCGCGATTGCGCGACGAACCCCCTCGGCGACCTCGGCGTCGGTCTGGCCTTCGGGTCCATGCGCAGTTGTGAGGGTCATGGGGCTCCTGGGTGTCGTCGGGCCGGCGCCGGAAGTGGCGCAAGTCGGGGCGGATGTCGCCGGACGTCGGCACGCGCACCGGCCCGGTCGGCCGCTGGGGAGACCCCGAGCGGTGCTCACCGAGCACGATCATCCGTCAGCAGCGGACACGCGAGGCGCACAACGTGGCATCGGTGATCATAGATTCATTGGTCGATACAATCAATGGCCTATGGCTGACTCGCCGGACAGGTTCACGATTCCTCGTCCGCTTCAACTGTGCCTCAACAAATTTGCCCTACCGCGGGCATTGCAAGTACCCGCCACGCTCCCGTAAGGTCGGATCGATAATAAATTCGACCGATCGGTATAAGAGTCATTCGGGCTATGCGTCGCCAAGCTTCACGGCGGCCTTCAATCGGCTGGAAGCACCCCGCGTGAACGTGCCGCACCGGAAACACTGCGCGACAGGAGACTTGAGCAATGACTGAGAGCATCTCTGAGAGCGCCCAGTCGACCGACTTGCGTGCCTTGGGGCTCGAGACGATGCGCTCGATCGTGCCCGGGGCATCATCGATGGGGGACGGCGACCTGCGCGATGGACGTCTCGGTGAGGACATCGTCGAGATCGGCTTGATCAGTGTGTGGTCGGCTCTCTGGGCCCGCGAAGGGCTTGGGCGACGCGACCGCAGCTTGGTCACACTGGGCATTCTCATCGCCCTGGGCGCAAGCGACGAGCTCGAGAGCCACGTGCGGATCGCGTTGAACAACGGTCTGACCAGGGATGAAATAGCTGAGGTCATCTACCACGCGGGCGGCTATGCCGGATTCCCTCGGTCGATGGCTGCCAGGAAGGCTGCGCGTGAGGCGCTCGGCGAATAACCGGCGCGGCGGCTCAATCACAGGAGAGGAACCATGATGACGCTGGATGGAAGAAATGCGGTCGTGACCGGCGGTGGCCGGGGGCTGGGGCGTGCCATCGCTACGGTGCTGGCAGGTCGAGGTGCGACGGTGGCGGTGTGGGATATCAACGCCGCCGGCGCGGAGGAAACGGTCAGCGCTATTCGCGAGGCCGGCGGAAAGGCGATCTCCGTTGCCGGTGACGCGGCCGATGCCTCCGCGGTGGCGGAGGCGGCGGCCCGCACCCGCGAGGAGCTCGGTGCGATCACTATTCTCGTCAACAATGCCGGTATCACCAATTACGTGCCCTTCACGGACCTCACCGAGGAGTCCTGGGATCACATGATGCGGATCAACCTCAAGGGGCCGTTCCTTGTCACCCGGGAGTTCGTTCCCGACATGTTGGAGACCGGGTGGGGGCGGATCGTGAACATTTCGTCGTCGTCCGCACAGACCGGCGCGCCGGCGCTCGGCCATTATGCGGCGTCGAAGGGCGGTGTCATCGGCTTGACCAAGGCGCTGGCCATCGAGTTCGCCGGACGGGGGATCACGGTGAACAACGTCCCGCCGGGCTTCGTCGACACGCCTCTGCTCCGTGAGGGTTTCGATCTGGACGAGGTGGCGGCGAAGATGCCGATGAAGCGCCCCGGGAAGCCGGAGGACATCGCGCACGCGGTGTCCTACCTGGTGTCGGAGGAGGCTGCGTACGTGACCGGGCAGACGCTCAGCGTCAACGGCGGCCGCTACCTCGTCTGAGGACATCGGCAGCTGAAATTCTGATCGAGTCGGAGGCTCCATGCATCTCCTATTGATTAGACCGACCGGTCGAGATATGATCGCGATCACGTTTTGAATCGCAACGATGTCGGAGGGAAGTCGATGATGACTACCTGGGCCAGAGATGCTTCGCGCACCCCCGGGATCTCTCTCCGTTGGACAGTTCGTCGATCGGTATCGCAATGACTGTGCCAAAGCAGACGCGTCAAAGACGGGTGGAGATTGCTGCGCTCGTGACCCTCACCCCCCATTTCACCGAACGATCACGAGGAGCACCATGAAGGTTGTCATTGACGAGGAGAAGTGCGTCGCTGCCGGACAGTGTGTGAGCGCTGCGGCGGACGTATTCGACCAGCGCGACGAGGACGGAATCGTCGTGCTCCTGAATCCCTCTCCTCCAGCCGAATTGGCCGACGACGTCCGGCAGGCAGCGGCGGTGTGTCCGGCTCTCGCCATCAGTATCGAGGAATAGCCCGGCTCCGCGATCGCCATTCGGACAAGACGACAAAGATTAAGGGACAAACATGACGGAGACCGCTCTCGCTGCGGAGATCCCGGAATACCCGATGCCCAGGTCGGGCGAATGCCCGTTTGCGCCACCCCCGGGCTTGCTCGAGCTGCACGAGGACGAAAAATCCATTCGTCGCGTGAGGTCGTGGGACGGCAGCACACCGTGGCTTGTCACCAGTCACGCAGCTCAGCGTCAGATACTGACTGACCCGAGGGTGAGTGCGAACATCTGGCGCCCGGGGTACCCGCACACTACCCCTGCCATGAAGGCGCATGCCGGCGAGATGCAACCGTCGATCAACAACACCGACGGAGAGGAGCATAGTCGTTGGCGGCGGATGCTGACGAGTTCGTTCACCCGTCGTCGGATGGAGAAGCTCAGGCCTGCGATTCAGCAGATCACCGACGACCTCATCGACCAGATGCTGGCCGGCCCCAACCCGACCGAACTGAACGAGGCATTGTCGCTGCCGCTGCCGTCACTGATGATCTGTGAGCTTCTCGGAGTGCCTTACGAGGATCACGAGTTCTTCCATAGGCATGCCGGCGTCACAAATTCGGTGAACAAGACCCCGGAGGAAGCGGCCGAAACGGTTGCCGAACTTCGCCGCTACATAGCGCGGCTGATCGACGCCAAGATGGGCGAACCCGCCGAGGACCTCCTGTCCGACCTGGGGATGCGCGTGAAGGACGGCGAGCTGACGCTCGACGAGGCCTCTCGCCTCGGGCTTATCCTGCTCGTCGCCGGTCACGACACCAGCGCCAACATGATCACCCTGGGCACCGCACTGATGCTGCAGAATGAAGAGCAGCTCGCAGTCCTGCGTGAGCGATCCGACGACTCGAAATTCGTGACCAACGCCGTCGAGGAACTGTTGCGCTACTTGACCCTTCCCCATCTGCTGGCGCGCCGGGCGGCAATCGACGACATCGAGTTCGAAGGCGAGACCATCCGGGCGGGCGAGGGCGTGATCGTCTCGCTTCCGGCAGCGAACTGGGACGCCGAGGCGTTTCCCGAACCCGGGAAGCTGGATCTGACCCGTACCTCGTCGCATCATCTCGCCTTCGGGTGGGGCCCGCATCAGTGCGTCGGACAGCAGCTGGCTCGTATCGAGCTGCACGTCGTCTTCAGCACGCTCTTCCGTCGTATCCCCACGCTGCGGCTCGACGCCGACATCTCCGAGTTGAAATTCAAGGAGGATTCGCAGGCGTACGGGATCTACGAGCTACCGGTCGCCTGGTAGAACCCGCTTCCGTCCTGTGTCCGTCTGGTGCAGAGAATATCTCGGGTCGCATGGGTCGCGAAGTTCGCTGATCGGCACACTCGGTTTCGGTGCCAATTCGCACCGAGCTGCATTGGCCACACACCAACGGCCATGAGGAGACCTGAGACCTCGGTGGCGATCGACTGACCGGTCTCGGTCACAAGGGATCACACCCGTTTGATCACGAAATGCTACCGGGCGGCCATACGCCCGAAGCGAAGTGGAGGAGGACGTCCATGTCGGACGCTGACAAGCAACAGTTTCATCTGACGCGGTTGTATCATCCGAGTCACCATGTGACCGATCTCCGCGAGGCGGAGGTGTGGTTCGGGCGGGTCTTCGGTCGTCCGAGCCGACCCATCTCCGAGATGACCCGCAATGCTCCCGCGAGCGAGGGTTATCCTACGGACTATTCGACGTTCACTCCGATCAGTGATGTGCTGTTCGACACGATTGATCCGAAACGGTATGTGCTCGATGGTGTTCAGCAGTACGCGAGTGTCGACGGTCCGCATCTGAAGGGGTTCGGGTGGTATGTCGACGGGATCGCCGATGCCTATCGCCGACTCAAGGCACTCGGCATCGCCATGGTGGGGCAGCGGGGGGAGGTTGCCGACGGCGACAATCCGCCGTCGGCGCCGGGTTCGCCGATGCCGATCTTTTTCACGGTGCCCGAGAGTGCGGGTCTGCGGTACGAGTTCTTGCCGCAGATTCCGTTTCCGTTGGATCATCGGCTGGTGCCGGGCTGGGAGGTGCCGGCCGTGTCCGATGATGATCCGTTGGGCATCGAGCGGTGTTCGCATCACACGGTTTTGACCGATCGCCCGGAGCGAGCGTTGCGGGTTGTGGTGGACGGTTTGGGGGGCACCGTGATTCACCGGGGCCGCAACGAGGTGCTCGGTGCGAGCAGCACGTATGTGCATCTCGCGGATGCGGTGTTCGAGTATGCGGTTCCGGATGCGGGGACCGCGGCGTATGTGGACTGGGCGGGGGCGGCGCCGAACGATACCTACCATGCGATCACCTGGAAGGTCGTGGATCTGGATCGGGTGGAGCGGCATTTGAAAGAGCAGGGTGTGGACCTGCGGGTGCGTACCGATGAGGTCATCGTTACGGATCCGGTTTCGAGCCTGGGGATTCCGTGGGTTTTCACCACTGCCCTGACGCCGGGCGATCCGCGGGATGTGGGATGACTGCGAGTAGCGACGAGAGGCAATGTTGATGAGTGCGTTCGATGCTGTCACCTCCGGTGATGTGGTGACCGTGGATGTGTTGGTGGTCGGTGCGGGGGTGACCGGGATCCATCAGTTGTACCGGGCCCGTGAGGCGGGTTTTTCGACGCTGGCGTTGGAGGCCGGTGACGGGGTCGGTGGAGTGTGGTATTGGAACCGGTACCCGGGTGCGCGGCTGGATTCGGAGAGTTACACCTACGGATACCTGTTCTCGAAGGAGTTGTTCGAGGGGTGGGAGTGGACCGAGCGGTTCGCCGGTCAGCCGGAGAACGAGCGGTACTTCAATTATGTGGTCGACGCATTGGATCTGCGTCGGCACATCCGGTTCGGTGCCCGGGTCACCTCCGCTGTTTTCGAGGAGGGCACGGCCACTTGGCTGGTGCGCGCCAGTGACGGGACGGTGGTGCGGGCGCGGTTCCTCGTCGCCGCGACGGGTGTGTTGTCGGTCCCGGCGTTCCCGGGGGTGCCGGGCCGGGAGAGCTTCCGGGGGATTGCGCATCACACCGGGTTGTGGCCGGACGAGCCGGTCGATTTCACCGGTAAGCGGGTCGCGGTGATCGGGACCGGGGCCAGTGGTGTGCAGGTCATTCCGGTCATCGCCGACGAGGTGGAGTCGTTGACGGTGTATCAGCGGACCCCGAACTGGTGCACGCCGTTGTCGAACGAGCCGATCTCGGCGGAGCAGTATGCGCAGCTGCGGGCCGACTTCGAGCAGATGCGCGAGATTCTGAACGCGTCGGTCAGTGGGTTCCTGCATCAGCGTGATACCCGCAAGGCGTTCGAGGACGGCAAGCAGCAGCGGTGGGCGCGTTACGAGAAGATGTGGACCAGCCCGGGTTTTTCGAAGGTGATCAGCAACTATGCCGACACGATGACCGACTCCGCCGCCAACGAGGACTGGTGCCGGTTCATGGCGGAGAAGATCCGGGGCATCGTCACCGATCCCGAAACTGCGGAGAAACTGATCCCCCGCGACCACGGCTGGGCGGCGAAGCGGCCGCCGTTCACGACGGATTACTTCGAGGCCTACAACAACCCGAAGGTCTCGCTGGTCGACCTGTCGGAGACTCCGATCCTTCGGGTGACGGAGACCGGGATCGACACCGCGGACGGGCCGCGGGAGTTCGACATCATCGTGTGGGCGTCCGGGTTCGACTTCGGCACCGGGGCGCTGACGAGGATGGGTATTCGTGGGCGTGGTGGTCTGGCGTTGGAGGACTACTGGGCGGGTGGTCCGCGCACGTTCGCCGGCACCATGTGCCGGGAGTTCCCGAACTTTTTCTTCCCGGGTGGGCCGCACGGTGCGGCCGGGAACAATCCCCGGTATGCGGAGGATCAGGTGAACTTCGTTGCCGATGCGCTCGAGTACATGCGCGAGCGGGGGCACACGGTGATGGAGGTGCCCGCCGATCTGGAACAGAAGTGGAACCAGATGGTCGAGGAACTCGCCGTGCATTCGTCGTTCGGGGAGGCCAGTTATTTCTACGGCACCAACATTGCGGGTAAGCCCCGCAGCTTTCTGCTCAACCCGGGTGGCCGGCCGAAGCTGCGTGAGGCGATGAGCGAGGTTCTGGATTCGAAGTACGCGCGGTTCCTGTCGTGAATCGGCAACCAACACAGAAGGTATTGGCGATGGAGAAGTACAGGTTCGACGGCCGGGTTGCGGTCGTGACCGGTGCCGGTCGCGGGATCGGGCGGGCCTATGCGCACCTACTCGGCGGGCTGGGCGCGAAGGTCGTGGTGAACGACCTCGGGGGCACGATCGACGGGTCCGGTGCCGATGGCAGTCCGGCGGAGACCGTGGTCCGGGAGATCGTCGACGCCGGCGGCATCGCGGTCGCCGACGTCAGCGACATCTCGACCGTCGCGGGTGGCAAGCAGGCCATCGACACGGCATTGGAGAATTTCGGGCGGATCGATGTTGTCGTGAACAATGCGGGCAATGTCCGGTTCGGGGGTCTGCCCGGGGTGGATGCGGACAACATCGACAGTCACCTGGCCGTCCACGTCAGGGGCGCCTTCCACACCTCCCACGCGGCGTGGCCGCACATGCTCGAGCAGAACTACGGGCGCATCGTCATCACCACCTCGATCGGGATGTTCGGGCTGCCGGACAACCTCGGGTATGCCACCGCCAAGGCGGCGGTGATCGGGATGGCGAACAGCATGACCCTCTCGGCCGGGGAGCACGACATCAAGATCAACGTGATCGCACCGAATGCGATGACGCGGATGGGTGGCGCCCCGTCGGACGGCATGGACCAGATGCGCAAGGGGCGGGACGAGCCGAAGTCGGACATGGACCCTGCGCTCGTCGCCCCGATGGTGGGTTACCTCGCGCACGAGGCGTGTGAGGTCAGCGGGCAGACCTACCTTGCGGGGGCCGGGCGGTTCGCGCACCTGTTCGTGGGGGTGACGGAGGGGTACCTGCATCCCGATCCGCACAGCGTGACCATCTCGGACGTCGTCGACGGAATGGCGCGGATCACGGATCGGTCCGATTTCTACATTCCCGGCAGTCTGATGGATTGCGTGACGCACTACATGGCACACCGATGAGGAGGACGACACCATGAGCGATGGCAGCGGTGACAAGGTTTGGCCGCATCATGAACTCGGTCGGAAGCTGAACAACTGGGGGCGGTGGGGCGACGACGACGAGATCGGCACGCTGAACTTCGTCACCCCCGAGAAACGGGTTTCCGCGGCGCAGTTGGTGCGGACCGGGAAGGCGTTCGATCTGGGGATGCCGTTCGACAAGGACGGCCCGTTCAAGGGTGGGGGGTTGCGGACCAATCCGATTCACGTCATGACGTTGCTGCCGTCGGATACGGCGAAGACCGCGGATGGGTTGATCTCGGCGGACGACATGATCATCACCGGGCTGCAGTCGGCGACGCAGTGGGATGGGCTCGCTCATGTGGGGTATGGCGGGAAGTTCTACAACGATGTGCCTGCGGGGGCGGTCAACAACTTTGTGGGTGCGTCTCGTAATTCGTTCCACAGGGCGGTCGATCGGTTGATCTCGCGGGGGGTTCTGCTCGACATTGCCGGGCTCAAGGGTGTGGATCGGCTCGCGGACTCGTATGAGATCACCGAGGCGGATCTGTTGGCGGCGGAGCAGCGTCAGGGGGTGCGGGTGGAGTCCGGTGATGTGGTGTTGTTGCGGACCGGATCCTACCGGTGGTTCCTCGAGGGTGACCGTGAGCATTTCCTGGGTAACGCTCCGGGTCCGTGTCTGGATACCTGTCAGTGGCTCTACGACCGGGAGGTGGCGGCGTTGGCGATCGACAATCATTCGGGTGAGGTGTGGCCCAGTCCGGTTCCTGGTGCCACGATTCCGTTCCATCAGGTCGTCATCCGTGACATGGGTCTGACGCTCGGTGAGATGTTCAATCTCGAGGAGTTGGCGGTGGACTGTGAGGCGGATGGGGTGTGGGAGTTCCTGTTCTGTGCTCCGGGGCTGAAGGTCACCAACTCCGCCGGATCCCCCGTCACCCCGATCGTGCTCAAGTAGGCGGCCGGCCGATGAGCACATACGCACAGGTGCACTCGGGGATTCAGGCGACGATCGCCGCGCATGCCCAGGCACAGGACGACGGCCGGGTCGACGACATGGTCGCGTTGTACTGGCCGGACGGGGTGGTCGAGATACCCGGATTCCCGACGCTCGAGGGCGCCGATGCCATCCGGGCGGCGTTCTCACAACCGGGCTGGCGCCCGGATCCCGCAAAACCGCAGCGCCACGTGGTCACCAACACGGTCCTCACCGAATGGAACGACCGTGAGGCGAAGGCAACGAGTGACGTCGTGATGCTCAAGAATGACGGTGTCGGGTGGTCGGTGGCGATCGTCGCGCGCTACCACGATCAGTTCGAGGTGTCCGGAGAACACTGGCTTCTCCGCCGCCGGTCCGACGAGTACATCGGTTTCCGGCCCTGACTGGGATGTACCGCACATCAGGTGCCCCCGGCGGGGATGCTCTCGCCGGGGCCACCCGGCGGCTGTGCTCGTTCGTACGGAGTGCACACCGTTCGGATGACAGGTCATGCTGGAGCGCAGATACTCTGTGCGAGAACGATTGTTGCGGGAGTCGGGCTGGCGATGTGTGCGCTCAACGGGGTGTCCCTTGTGTGAGCCGCGTCCGCATATCGCTGCCACCACACAATCAACTCCTAGCCGACTGAAGGGCCGCGCGACGTCAAGCCTTTCCGACAGATCCGCAATCGAGATGGGTGCCATGCAGATGAAGACCGAGCCAGTGGTGTACATGACGCACCGAGACGAAGTTCAGATTGTCTGGGACCCGAGCAAAGGCGTGAGCCCATCCAACACTCGGCTGACAGCAGCCGACCTCGGTGACGCGAAACGGCAATCCAGCTCGATTCCGATCGAGGACCGGGAGGCCAGCCCTCTACTGCTCGAGATCGAGGTGCTCATCGACACGACAGCCCGCGAGGCGCGTCGCGCGCTTGCCCGCCTCGAAGATGCCGGACAAATTCCCCCCACGGATTTGCATGCCTGCGACCGGCGTCGCCGCCCCATGAGATACATAGGTACCGTCCAGGGGTTGAGCGTCCTGATGCAGGACATCTGTGCGGTGGGGATCGCAGACGGGGTCGTTCTGATACCGCTGGCACCGAACCCTACCGAAGAACTCATCGCTGACGAGTTCGCAGAGCTGATCGTCAGTGAAGTTGCGCCCTGACGGTTCGTGATGTGCGGTGGTCCAACATCTTTGCCGGCACCGCGCGACCGGCGGGGGAGTGCTGCTGAGGGCGAGAGCTCTTCTGGGGCCAAGCCGATTCCCTTGTGGGAATCGGCGGAGGTCGGGCTATGGCTCAGTGGGATGCCGGCCTAGCGGGTCGCGGACCTTGGCTCGGCCGGTTCGCTTTGAAAAGAAGAATGGCTGGCGAATGTCTCTTCCGGTGTGCTCGCGACCATAGCCAACCACCTTGCATTGGCTCGTGCGACCGCGATATCCGTGAGGATTCGTTCTATTGACACGGCTGTTCGGCGAGGCGCGATCAGGGTGGCGCACGCAATCGCAGCGTCCATGATGAGCAAGCGCATTGGGAAGACCTCCTAGGTCTGCGGCAATGAATCGGACAGTCTTCTGAAGCCGGGAAAGATTGCTTCAGGGGAGGTCGGCAGGGGTCTCCGGCATGTCCGTGTGTCCACGATCATTCCTATCCCACCGTCCATTTCGGCGTCGGGGCCGTTGTGAGGAGACCTCTTGCCGAGCGGGTCTCACGCGATCAGTCGATAATTCGACCGATCGGTACATCTTATGTAGGCTAGCACACGGCACTCCGCGTAACGGATGATTTCGCCATCATTGATTGTACTGACCGATTAGTCTAAATTACTCAACTGATGCGCTGCACACCAAAGTGGAAGCGGGAGTTGCACATGAGGCTTGACGAACGCAGGAAAGAAGCGGGTGCCTGTCATACGGCGCTGCCCTTAGGGGCTTCCTCGAGGGAGATTCGAACTTTGCCACAACAGTGCCTGTCGTCTGCGGCGGTCGGAGGCATGGCATGACCGCCACAACACCCGAACGGGTGTTGGTGGTCGGCGCATCGGCCTCCGGGTTGTGCACGGCAGAGACCCTACGTCGCCAGGGATTCACGGGTGACATCTCCGTTGTCGGTGACGAGTTGCACACCCCGTACGACCGACCGCCGCTGTCCAAGCAAGTCCTGTCGGGGGTATGGGCGCCTGAACGGTCTGCACTGCGGACCGCGGAGGCCCTCTCGGAGCTGACCGCCGATTTCATCCTCGGCGACCGAGCAGTTGCCCTCGACCCACGTGCCCGGACTGTCCTCACGCAGTCCGGACGTCGGCTCGAGGCAGACGCCGTCGTGATTGCCACCGGCGTGCGTGCACGGGTGCTGCCCGAGCACAACGGACTATCCGGGGTGCACGTTCTGCGCACTCTCGAAGATGCCCTGGCTCTGCGGTCCGACATGCTTGCCGGGTCGCGGCTGGTAGTGGTCGGGGAAGGCGTCCTCGGCGCCGAAATTGCAGCCACTGGCCGTGCGCTTGGACTGGACGTGACCATGACCGGACCGCAGCCGGCGCCGATGGCGTTGCAGGTCGGCCCCTTCGTCTCGGGTCTACTGGCGGAGCTACACACCGAACGTGGGGTAGAGCTGCGCCTCGGAACCACGGTCACCAGCCTGACTGCCGACAACGGACGCGTGAGCGGGGTGCAACTCGGTACCGGGGAGGTGCTGCCCGCCGATGTGGTGGTCGTCGCGATCGGTGCTGTCCCCGCGACAGATTGGCTCCACGAGAGCGGACTGACCCTGGACGACGGGGTGGTGTGCGATTCGCGCTGCCGGGCCGCCGAAGGCATCTACGCGGTCGGCGACGTCGCCCGGTGGCATCACGAGCACCTCGGCAAATTGGTCCGGCTCGAGAACCGAACCAATGCCACCGAACAAGCTGCCGCCGTTGCGTTCACAATCCTTGGTGCAGATCAGCCGTACGTGCCGGTGCCCTATTTCTGGACCGACCAGTTCGACGTCAAGCTCCAGGTCTACGGGTCTCTGCCTATCGACGCAGAGGTCGACATCGTCGACGGTGAGGTCTCGAGCCGTCGATTCGTCGCCCGCTATCGCAGCAATGGCAGGGTCACCGGTGTCCTCGGGTGGAACATGCCCAAGCAAGTCCGTCTCCACCGGCAGGAGATTCTCGATTCACTCGACGCTGTAGGTGCGTCCGGCCCGAGTCGCTGAACATCAGGACAGAAACTCGCGATCGAGTCGGGCGGCTGCTCCTCGAGCTTCCGAGAGAAACGGACGCCTGGAACGCCCACTCGACGGTCGCCTCGCTTCCTCAATCGTCAGCCCACCATCTCGATTGTCGTATCCGAACTCACAACCTTGGGGAATCTCATGGACACCTCGGCACCGGGCAGCGCACGTACTGCAGGCCTCCAGCTGTCGTCTCGAACTGGGAATGGGAAACGGCAGGGGCCCACACCTGGGACCACGCGTGCCGCCGAGATGGTTGATTTTGCGATTCGCTGGGGCCCGTTCGGCGGTGACGAGTACATTTTCCCGGACTTCGGGATCTCTGTGGCCACCTTCTACCGGCGAGTGCTGACCATACTTCTGCAGGGGGCCGGACCCAGGATTGATCCCGAAACTCAGAGTGCGTTGATTACGCTGTGCCAGAGAAGGATCAATACGTCGATGACCCCTCGAACCCTTGGGTGATGATGTCTTCATACGGTTCACCATCGGCCACGCCACTCGACTTCTGCTGCCTGCGAAGGATTGTGTTGCAGATCTGTTCGTCGACTGTGGGATGACTGCTGCGTTCGAGTTCGCTCGGGTTTCAGCACTTGGTATTCGGTGCTGCTCGCGGAAGTGAGAAGTCCCCAGAGTGGAAGTGCTTCCACGGCTCTCGATCTGTGTATTCACGCCACCGGTCGGGCCGCCCTCGGCGGCGGGCAGCCCGACTGGTGCCGTCCGTCGTGTCCCTCAGGCCTCGGCCATCGGAGAGTGGTTGCGTTGAGGGGCGGGAATCGCCAGTGTGATCGCGGCTGCGACGAGCGCAACGCCACAGCCGATGAGCATGCCCGTACGGAATCCGGCCTCCGAGGGCACACTGTGTTCACCGAACTGCATGCTCATCTGAGACAGGACCAGACCGACAACGGCTGCGGCCACCGATGTTCCGACCGAACGCATCAAGGTATTGACGCTGTTGGCCGAGGCCGTCTCGGACTGTGGTACTGCGCTCATGATCAGCGCGGGCATCGCGCCGTACGCGAAGCCGACTCCTGCTGTACCGATGCACGTTACGATCACCAGCCCCCATGTCGACCCCATGAGTAGCATCGAAGAGCCGTAGCCGACGGCAATGATGAGGCAGCCGATGAACAGAGTGATCTTCGGCCCGCGGGCGGAGGAGAGCTTGCCGCCGATCGGGGATACCGCCATCATCACCAGTCCCGCGGGCGCCATCCATAGACCCATGGCGAGCATCGACTGCCCGAGTCCGTAGCCGGTTTGAGCGGGCAGCTGAAGGAGCTGCGGCACGATCAGTGACTGGGCGTACATCGCGAATCCCACCACGATCGAGGCCGCATTGGTCAGAAGCACCGGCCGGCGTGCAGTTACCCGTAGGTCTACGAGCGGGTCGGGCCGTCGCAGTTCCCACCATCCCCAGAGGAGCAGCACGATGACCGCGGCGGCGAACAGGTCGAGTGTCATCGTGCTCGTCCATCCCCAGGTACCGCCCTTGGATACGGCGAGCAGCAGGCATACCAGCGCCGTACCCAAGCCGATTGCACCAACAACGTCGAATCGGCCGGAATTGCCGTAAATGGGGATCGCGGGAACGACTCGCCATAACAGACCGAAGATCACGACGCCAAGCACGGCGACGACCCAGAACAGCACTCGCCAGTTCGCGTTCTGAGCGACAATGGCGGCGAGTGGGAGGCCGAGGAGGCCTCCGATTCCCAACGAAGCGCTCATCAGCGCAATCGAGGAGTTCAGGCGCTCCGGCGGAAGTAGATCCTTCATTGCACTGATTCCCAGGGGGATCAGGCCGGCGCCCAGACCCTGAATCGCGCGGCCGGCGATCATCGGCACCAGCGACGAGGACAGCGCGCACACCACTGAACCCAGAATGAGCGGCAGGGTGCAGAGCAGCAGCATCCGTCGCTTCCCGTACATGTCGCCGAGCCGTCCGGTAACCGGGGTGGCGACAGCGGCTGCCAGCAGCGTCGCAGTAATCACCCATGATGCGTTCGCCGAGGTCGTGTTCAGGATCGACGGAAGGTCTGCGATGAGCGGAACGACCAGGGTTTGGGTCAAAGCGGACGTAATGCCGGTGAAGGCCAGAACGGCGACCAGGGCGCCTGGCCGTACGCCGGGTGGTGCCGAGCGGGCCTCGGCTGTCACCGCATTGCTCATTATCAGACTCCACTCTCGAATCGGGCGAGGTGCCCTATGCATACAATGTGTATTGCGCATAGAATATGCATAGTGCACATTGATGTGCCATACGGCCGCTGGTTGAAGTGACGGAAGAGACACATGCACAAGCCCACACACCTGATCGAGTTCGAGACGATGCTGCTCGGCCGACACCTCCACTTTCTTGGTCCGGCGAGGCGCGATACTCCCGAGCGATTGGACCGCAGTGCATACACGGTGCTCAGCCGTCTGAGCGTGCAGGGGCCGATGTCCATCAGCCAGCTCAGCGAGGCATTCGCGTTGGACACTTCGACGCTCAACCGGCAGACCGCCGCACTCCTCAAGGCCGATTTCGTCGAGCGCATCCCTGATCCGGAGGGCGGGATCGCTCGCAAGTTTCGGATCACAGAGAAAGGCAGCAGCCATCTCGAGGCCGACCGCGAGTGGGCCATTGCGGGCCTGGAACGCGTACTGGTTGATTGGGATCCCGGCGAGGTCGCCGAGTTCGCCCGTTGGCTCGAGCGATTCAATACCGACATCGAGCGCCTTACCGGGCACCCGTGGCCCCGCCCGGTTCTCCCCTCGGGTTCTTCCGACCGAGGAGACCGCAAGGAACGGCACTCCTGACCAGCGCTCGAGCGATACCCTGAAGGGTAGGTGTCGAGAGGTTTTGTATGTCGTATCTCGTTAGGTCGTCACGTTCACCGATGTTCGACGGCGCGGGTAAGTGATCCGATGCGTGACGGGGATCCACTGGGCACCCAGCGATACGGGTCACCCGACGTCGTTGCAGAGCTGCAGGGTGCGGGGTTCGATGCGGCACATGAGATCGGTCGAGGCGGATTCGGCGTGGTTTATCGCTGTACGCAAAGTGCCCTCGACCGCACTGTTGCCGTCAAGGTGCTCACCGTAGATCTCGACGAGGAGAACCGAGCGCGGTTCTTTCGCGAACAACGCGCGATGGGCCGACTCACCGGGCATCCGAACATCGTCAACATCTTGCAGGTCGGCGAGACCGGGACCGGCCTTCCATACATTGTGATGCAGTACTACCCGCAGGACTCTCTCGACCAGCGACTTCGCCGAGGTGGGCCGCTGTCGCTGCCGGAAGCCTTACGTTTGGGGATCAGGGTGGCAGGAGCAGTCGAGACTGCGCATCGGCTCGGAGTACTTCATCGCGATATCAAACCCGCGAACATCCTGCTCGACGACTACGGTGAGCCAGTGCTGACCGATTTCGGTATCGCGCATGTGGCGGGCGGATTCGAGACCGCAACCGGAACAGTCACAGGCACGCCGGCGTACACCGCGCCCGAGGTATTGGCCGGCGATCCACCGACACCGGCCACTGACATCTACGGCATTGGCGCCACCGTCTTCAGCGCAGTCACCGGGCACGCCGCGTTCGAACGACAGAGCGGAGAACAGGTTGTAGCGCAGTTCCTGAGGATTACCACGGAACCTGTGCCCGACCTGCGCGAACAGGGGATCCCCGACGATGTTGCCGAATCGGTCGCACGCGCCATGGCTCGAGCACCGGGCCAGCGCCATGCCACCGCCGCAAGCTTCGGTGAAGACCTGCAACGACTGCAACATCACCATGGATTCACTGTCGACGACATGGCCCTGCATGCTGGTAGCGAAGAACAACACCGTGGCCCCCCGCCTGCAATCGGGGGACGCCGATCGCACGATCGCCGCCCGCGCATAGCGGGAAATCTGCCTCTCGAATTGACGAGTTTCGTGGGACGTCGCCGGGAGTTGACCGAAGCGAAGAAGATGTTGACGTCTTCACCTTTGGTGACGCTGACCGGACCCGGTGGCGTCGGCAAGACGCGACTGGCATTGCGAATCGCAGCAAGCATGCAACGGGAGTTCGAGCACGGTGTATGGCTGGTCGAGTTCGGCGAACTTCATGACGAATCCTTGCTGATCGACACGGTGGCCGGCGCATTGGGGCTGTGCTATATCTCCGCGAGGCCGTTAGGTGAGGTACTCGAAGAGTTCCTCGAGACGCGGAACCTCTTGCTCGTCTTCGACAACTGTGAACAGGTCGTCGGCGGTGTAGCCGAGCTGTCCGCGACGCTGATGCAGGTCTGTCCTTCGCTGAAGATTCTCAGCACGAGCCGGGAGTCTCTCGGTATACCCGGAGAGGCCGTACTGCGAGTAGCACCACTGACAGTCCCATCCACTGACCGTCAGCCGGCCTTGAAAGGATTGCCGAGGTACGACGCGGTGACGCTGTTCGCTGAACGCGCTGCCACGGCGGTTCCCGATTTCGAACTCACCGAGGACAACAAAGATGCAGTGGCGAAGATCTGTCATCGGCTCGACGGTCTGCCGCTGGCGATCGAGTTGGCAGCGGCCCGCTTGCGCGCACTGTCGCCCGAACAAATCCTCCAGCGCCTGTCCGACCGCTATGCGCTGCTGACGCGCGGAACACGCGGCGCCCCTACGCGACAACAGACTCTTCGACTGTGCTTCGACTGGAGTTTCGACCTGTGCGAGGAACAGGAACAGCACCTCTGGACGCGGTTATCGGTCTTTGCAGGGAGTTTCGGGCTCGACGCGGCGGCGCACGTCGGTGGTCCGGGTATCCCTCCGGACGAGTTGCTTGACGCGGTGACCTCACTGGTGGAGAAGTCGATCCTCCTCAGAGAGGAATCCGGTGCCGAGGTGAGGTTTAGAATGCTCGAGACAGTGCGGGAGTACGGCCGCGAGATCCTCGCACTGATCGACGACGACACCGCTCACCGTCGGCATCTGGAGTGGTACGAATCGCTGGTTCTCGAAGCAGCGTCCAATTGGATGAGTGCACGACAGCTCGACTGGATTGAACGCACGGGGCTGGAACTACCGAACATTCGAGAAACCCTGAAGTTCTGTGTGTCCAATGATCCGGCTGCCGGGCTCCGCATCGCGGGCGCGCTATTCGGCTTGTGGAGTTCCCAGGGATACTACAGCGAGGGTAGAAGTTGGCTCGACAGACTCCTGGCCGCATACGCAGGCCCACCCACCGTCGAGCTCGTAAAGGCGCTGTTCGGCGGTGCCTTCTTCGATGCGGCGCAAACCGGCAGTCAGACGAGCGAGATGACGGTACAGAGGGGGCACACACTTGCAGCATCCATCAACGACCCTGGACTACACGCCTTCATCGCACATGTCGACGGGCTCCTAGCCCTGCTCCGCGGTGATCTCACCCAAGCCTGCGCGTACCTCGAGAAAGCGGTAGCGGAGCCCGACGCCCGGAGAGAACCCATCTACCGCGTCGGCCCACTAGGCATGCTGGGGATGGCACACGAGTTACGTGAGGACATGGTACGGGCGATCGAATGCCATGAACAAGTCCTGGAACTCACCGAACAGTACGGCGAAACCTTGTGTAGATCGTTTTCTTTGTGGGGAATGGGCCTTGCCGTGTGGCAGGAGGGAAACCCCAGTCGTGGAAGGGAACTACTCGAACAATCGTTGCAGTTGACGTGGCCCGCACGGTTTGTCCGAATTGCCATATCATGTCTCGAGTCCATCGCCTGGATCTCTGCGGAGGTCCGAGATACGCAACGTGCAGCAGTGCTTCTTGGAGCTGCAGAAGAACTGGGGCGGTCGGTCGGTGGCGCCGTCCAGTTTCCCGACCTGATGACCTACCACGACGAATGTGAGAGAATCGCTCGCTCGGCACTAGGACAGAGGGCATTCGAATCTGCCCACCGCCAAGGGCGTCTCATGGATTTCGACGCGGCTGCAGCATTCGCGCTCGGTGAACAAGCTCCCTCCGGCGCTGAACCCGTCAGTCCCACAGTACGTCTGACCAAGCGAGAGCGTCAGGTCGCGGACCTAGTCGCAGAAGGCATGACGAACAGGGCGATTGCGGCGAAACTGGTGCTGTCGGATCGAACTGTCCAAGGACATGTGGAGCACATCCTGGCGAAACTTGGCTTCACATCGAGGGCTCAGGTCGCGGCATGGGTCGTCGAGCAAGCCCACAGTGCGCCTGACAGTGGTCGTCGACCGTAGCCCTCGCCGCTGCCGCACTATCGTGCAACCTGGTGCGGGACAACCGTGTTGTTCCACGACAACGACTGCTGCATCACGCTCCTCCACGACCCGTCGGATCGCTGGGAGCAGCGATTCAACGATGGCAAGCAACCGAGCAATGCCTTGAACGCCGGTAAGAAGGACCGGGCAACAACGCAAGAAGGAGCTATTGCTTCAGTCGAAACTCAAACTGCCACTGGGGTGCATGGGAGACACTCTGATGTCCCCGCGGGACCGGATTCGGCCGAGTTGCCGAAGGCGGTCGTGAAACGCGCCGACAATATCGCGGGTGTCGTTGAGACGCAGGATGATCCTGTGTGGGCTATGATCCACCACGCCGGCGCCGAATTGATAGCCCACCAGTGCCACCTTCTCGACGAATGGCCCGGTCGCAACTACCTCCAGTGAGGAGACATCCCGGTAAACATCATCTTCCCTGGTATCGAGGCGGATCTTCACAACATCGACGAAGCGATTCATCTTCTTCACCAGCAATTCCGTCTGTACCCCAGGCGGAAGGGCGGCCGATACCGTTATTCCATGGCGGTCAGCTCGCAACGAGCACCACGAAGACAAGGCGATCAGTTCGACACCGTGGCGGTGGAAGAGTCCACCTAGTTGGCGCACAAGACCGCGCGAATCGATGCACTCGATGGAGAAGGTCACGGCGTCGGTCGTCGATTGCTCTTCTGGGAGCGAATTCGATGTGCGGAATTCAAGATTCGCGGAGGCGGTCATTGTCAGCTCCGAGTCGTAGGTGGGTCGATATTTTCGGCGGGATCAAGCGTCCATAGAGGCGACCTATCTCTCAGTCGAGTGTCGATCAGTACCGAAGGACAGTTGGCGCGAACTCCGGTGAAGCCCGTATATGTCGGGCTGACCCGGACGATCCGTTTACTCACGTGGGCGTACCTCGTCGGCGAGGCCGCGGAGGCTTGGAAGGTCTGCGGGATCTACGTAATCGACGTAATACCAATATAAGCCGTCACGCAAGAGCCATGAGGCGAGAGGGCCGTTCTTGTTCCTGATAGCTTCGAGGAGGTCCTCGTGGTGGCGAACAGACAGCAGCATTTGTGCTCGACTGTCGCCGGAGTCAGTGATCCGTTGTTGTGTGAGGCGGAGGACTGATTCACGGACCGCCTCGCCGGAGAACTCCAGCAGGGGATTGCTGCAGGTGCGCGCAACCGTTCGGTGGAAGTCGAGGTCAGCGGCACTGAACTCTGCGTATCCGAGATCGATGCCGGCGCGCATCCGGGCATTTGCACGTTCGAGTTCTACCAAGTCCGATTCACTACGATTGCTGGCGGCCAGGAGAACAGCAGCGCTCTCGATGATCATGCGAAACTGCAGCAGCGAGGCCAACCCGACAACCTCGCCTGCAGTGAGGCGGGTAAGTGACTTCTGTAGAAGGTGCGAGCTTGCAGACAGTACGATGGGCCCACGTCGGTCTCCAAGTCGCGACTTCACAAGGTGATTGCTTTCGAGGACCCGCAGCGCCTCCCGAATTGTCGGACGGCTGACGCCATATCGTTCGACGAGTTCCCGCTCGCTGGGAAGGTGATCGCCGGGGTTCAACTCGCCAGACAAGATCGCGTTCTCGATCGCGTCTGCAATCTGCTGATAGACACGCGCCGGCTGTGCCGACTCGGACCTGGCCGCCACTTGCAACTCCTCACGCCGTCCCTGACCCGTTCGTATCCAATCATTCTGCACTCGCGTTCGTCCAGTGGTAAGGCCGGTGGAGAGGGACTGGCATCTTCCCGGGGCCCCGGTCACACCACGGCGGATTCTGCCTCGGAAGCAGTCGTCGGCAATCACACGCATTCATAAGGGTATTCATCCCGCTGGGTAGTTGAATAGCATTGACGTGATGTCGTAGTTGAGCCATGATCTGTTCTTGGATCCACGAGAAGCCTCGAACGCTGCCTCGGGGGCTGAACGGCGAGCGGCAGCAGTGGATCGAAGTCGCGCAGACGGTGCTTTCGGAGAGGAGCGGACCGACGTCAACCATTGATGCCTCGTGTGAGGCTCGCACCGGGCGGATCGTGGTCGACAACGCCAAGTCACGGCTGAACGCCAACAGGAGATTCTCACGCCGAGGTCGAACTGCCGCAATTTTCATTCTCTTTGCCGAAAGGGGCATTCCACATTGACTACGTACGACCTGGCCGTCATCGACGGGGACGGAATCGGGCCGGAGGTTAACCAGCAAGCACTCTCGGCGATGAAAGCTGCCGCCGCTCGATTCGGGTTCGGTCTCGAAACAACCGACTACGCGCTGGGTGCGCAAAACTATCTCGATACTGGGCGCTTGATCGACGACGAAATCATCGGCCGTCTACAAGCCCACGACGCCATACTGTTCGGCGCCATGGGTGATCCTGGAGTCGCGCCGGGGATCCTCGAGCGCGGCGTGATTCTGCGCATTCGTCGAGCCTTCCGGCAGAAGGTGAACCTTCGGCCAGTGCGTCTCTATCCCGGTGTCCACACGCCGATCCGGGACCTCGATCCCGAGCGGTGCGACTTCGTTGTCGTCCGCGAAAACACCGAGGGTTTGTATGTCGGCGGTGGTTCAACTGTCCATGAGGGTACGCAGAATGCCGTGGCGCTCCAGGAATCGGTCAACACAGCCCGGGCCATCGCGGACGTAGTGGACTATTCTTTCCGACTCGCGCAGCAACGTCGCCGGAAACTTACCCTGTGCCACAAGAAGAATATTCTTGTGCACGCGGGTGAACTGTGGCAGAACATTGTCGACGAGCACTCATCTCGCTACCCCGAGGTCGAGGTCGATTACGTTCACGCCGACGCAATGTGCCAGCACATGCCAATGGCTCCGGAGCGGTTCGACGTTATCGTGACCGACAATCTTTTCGGCGACATCATCTCGGATCTAGGCGCGACCATCCAGGGAGGGCTGGGCGTAGCCGCGAGTGCCAATCTGAATCTGGACGGTCGGGCGCCCAGCATGTTCGAGCCTGTCCACGGGTCGGCTCCAGATATTGCGGGGCGCGGTTGGGCGAATCCAGCTGCCGCCGTGCTCTCTGCCGCCCTATGTCTTGCATCGTTCGGGCAGGGGATGGCTGCGCTGGCTCTGGAAACCGCCACAGCTTCGGTGCTCGGCGAACTGTCGGCATTGGCGGGCCCCGGAATGGGCGCGAGTACGGAAGAGATCGGCGACCGGATCGTCGACCGGATCGTGACGGGCTCGGTCGAAGAACACGGTAGGCGGGAAGGCTCGATCATGACCGCGATGGCGGCGATCTGAACGCACCTTCCACGCCCGCCCAACCGGCCTGTATACGACGCTTCCGTTATCGGATACTGTCGGTGCGCGCGGCCCCAAATCTGAGCTGCGTGATGGTCTTCTCAATGTGTCTTCTGGCGACGATCTCCGCGGTGACACCGTCTCCCGCTTCAATCGCGTCGGCGATTGTTGCGTGCTCTTCGATGGCACGCAGAGCGCTACTCGGTTCGATCATCGCGACGGGGGCGAACACCTGCGCTGTCATGCGAATAATCGAGGTCTGCGCAATGACAAACTCGTTATTGGTCATGTGCACGATGAGCTCGTGAAAATCGACATTGAGTTTGGAGTACCCGCGCGGATTCCACGGATCGACTGCTTTGCGCTGCGCGTCGATGAGTTGCCGCATCTCCCGCACGCGTGCCGGAGACGGGTTCGCGGATGCCAACCGCGCTGCCAGACCATCCACGACAGCGCGCAGTTCGTAGGCCGACAGCAGCGTGTGCACATCCCCGGAGATGACGCGGGCACCCTTGCCGGCTTCGGAACGAACCAGGCCCTCCTGCTCGAGTCGCCGCAGCGCCTCACGCAGCGGTGTGCGACTGACCCCGAGTTCGTCGGATAGCTGCTCCTGCTTCAGCCATACGCCGGTTGCGTAGTGCTGTGCATAGATACGCTCTCGTAGGAGAGCGGTGATCTCGTCCACGATCGGCACCCTGCGTCGGCGGGTGGAGTCGACGCCGTTGTTTTCGGCATTGCCGGCAGAAGTCGAGTCATTCTTCGGCTGGGACGCGGATCGAACCACGGCACCTCACCTTCCCGCGTGGTATTGACCCCCGGGATCTAGAGTAGTGGACTGACCGGTGGGTGTTCGAGTGCCCATGCCCGGGAAGGGCCCCGCGCGACCACTATCGCTGACCAGTGTTCCCGTCGCGAGGATCAGCACATAAGTGTTGAACAGCTGAAACAGGCAGTACAACTTACTACAGACAATCGGATGAGAGCGGAGATTGGACCCATGTTCGGATTGCTCGCGCGATTGTCCGAGATCGACTCACGAGCCGAAGCAGCCGTTCGAGTCATCGCGGCGTTCGACGCTCTGGTCGAAGGCCGGGTTTCGGCATCGACCCTGACCAGAGCGACTGCAGCCCTTGCCGAATGCACTGCCGGGATGCATCTGCTCGATGGGACTGCATTGCGCGTCGCTCACAACGGGACCGTCGATTCTTCGGATCGAGATGTTCCACGCAGTCGTATCGACTTGGGCGATGGCCGGGCAGTCTGGATTGAACGCGAAGGTGATGCGGAGGCCCTGGACGACCTCATACTCGAGCGCTTTGCTCTGGCGACTCGGGTGCTGGTTACTCCGCCCCGCGTGATTTCTGCCGCAACTATTGCTGATCCAGCACTGACCGAACTGCTGATTTCGGAGTCCGCCGGAACGGAGGAACGGGCGCGCGCAATTCAACTTCTCGGCCTCGTGCCGAACCTCCCGATACGCATCGTTGCCGTCTCTACATCGGAGGACCGGGACCCAGGAACGGAAGCAGTAGCGCTTGTAGCCAGAACCCGCACTCCGGTGCGCCCACTGCGGGTGGCCACGGTTGGGCGGACCGCCGGATTGATCCTGCAGCCACGTCAGAACGCCGACCTCGTCGTCTCAGACCTCCAAGGCAGCGTCCGAGATCGCCTTCAAGAGCGAGATCCTGGATCAGGGCGGAGCTTGGACCTGCGGGTGGGCATTGGCAACCTGGTCTCGCCGCAGGATGCTCGTACCTCGTGGTTGCAAGCACTCTTGGCGTTGAGATTCACGGTTCAAGGCGAGAACTCGGCGGTCGTCGACCATGCATTACTCGGGTCCCTCACATTGCTTGCCGATGTTCCGATAAGTCAGATCGCGGCAAACGTGGACGTGGTCGCACTCCAGGCCATTTCGGAGACAGAGAGTGGGAAACTCGACTTACGTGCGTTGGACGCTCTCTGCCGCACTGGATCGCTCCGCCTGGCCGCGAACTCCCTGCATATGCACCACAGTTCAATTGCGGCTCGGGTTACACGAGCGGAGGAGCGACTGGGGTGGGATCTTGGCACACCGGACGGAATACTTCGAGCCCGAATCGCACTGCAGTCCCTACATTTTCTGAATAATGGCGAATCGTAGTAGCGGACCGGCGCCTCGGAGAGCTCGCACCGACAGTCGTCTGACGCATCGCGGCCAGGAACAGACGATCGGCGGTAGCGTCGGCGGCGATGAAACCCGATAGTGGGAGGACATCGCAAATTCTGAGGAGACACGATGACTCTCGATAACGCCATCCGTACAAGTACCCCTCCGCCGCTAGACCCGGAACTCGCAGCAGGGCTCGCACGAATCCCATTCATGTCCTCCACGCTCCACCCCCACGAAATCCTCGAAGCTCGAGAACGCCGCCTGAATCAGCTGCCCGATCGTGATGTCCAACTCGAGCGCTTGCGTCGCGATGGCAGCATCGAGGTCACCGAACGAGAAGTTCCTGGCCCCCTCGGCGGACCCGATATCACCGTGTTGATCATGGCGCCGACGAACCCGCGGACTGTCCCTTCCCCGACGATCTACTACATCCACGGTGGGGGGATGGTCATGGGAACCAGGTTCACTGGAGTAGATGGCCTGGCCGATTTGGTGGACGAACTTGGCGTAGTGGCAGTTTCAGTTGAATACCGGCTCGCCCCGGAGAACCCGTACCCCGCACCCGTGGAAGACTGCTACGCGGGTTTGGTATGGATAACAGAGAACGCGGAAGACCTGGGCATAGACTCCTCGCGAATCATCGTCATGGGCGCTAGCGCAGGAGGCGGACTGGCTGCGGCAATCGCCTTGTTTGCCCGCGACCACAACGGCCCGGCAATCTCCCACTTGGTGCTGGGGTGTCCGATGCTCGACGATCGGGGAATTACGCCATCGAGTCAGGAACTCGATGGTATCGGAGTGTTCGACCGTACCTCGAACAAGACAGGCTGGGGGGCTCTCCTCGGAGATGCAGCAGGCGGACCCGACGTGTCCTACTATGCTGCGCCGGCGCGCGCCACCGACCTCTCCGGACTACCTCCGACATTCCTCGATGTCGGCCAGGTCGAGACCTTCCGCGATGAGGTCATCAACTTCGCGGCCCGCCTATCCCAGTCCGGTGTCCTCGCTGAACTGCACGTGTGGCCCGGTGCGTTTCACGGATTCGAAGTAGTCGTCACGTCAGACATCTCCAAGATTGCGGGGCAAACCCGCAGAGCCTATATCGCACGCGCATTGAGCTGACTCGAGTATTCCAGCGCGCGCGCCGAGATTCGCTGGCGTCTCGAGCACGACTATCGCAAGCTGAATCCGGCACTACCAGGTGTTCAGCGCGGCCTGAGGCCGTCGAGTAGCAGATGAACGGTGAAGTGCACCCTCTGATCGACTTCGTCGCGGGTGGGTGTTTGGCCGCTCACGATCGAGCGCACGGAGCCGCCGACCGCCATGTTCATGAACGCGATGGCGGCGAGTTCGGTTGTGGTGGGTGCGATGTCGCCTGCGGCGATGGCCCGGTCGAGCAGGCCGGCGACGAAGTCGAGCACCGGTTTGGAGCGCTGTTCGTAGTTTTCGGCGAATATGCTCGGGAATCGGTAGCTTTCGGTGTTGATGATCCGCTGCAGGCGCAGACCGTCGGGCGTCATAACCTGGCCGATGTGCAGCCGGGCGATCGCTTCCAGTGTTTGGGTGAGATTACCTCGATCGAAGTCTTCGAGGACATGGTGGGGCACGATCTGCCGGTTGATGGCCCGCCGCACCGCGGTGAGAAACAGCGACGCCTTGTCGGGGTGGTGGGCGTAGACCGTGCGCTTGGTCATGCCGACGTGGGTGGCGATCATCTCGATCGTCGTTATTTCGAAGCCGTGCTCGAGGAACAGCTGGAGTGCGGTATCGAGCAGTTCGTCCTGGCGTGCCTCGGCCTGCTCGCGGGTGGGGCGTCCGGCGCCGCGGCGCGGGAGCGGCGTCGCTCTGGTCACGTCGGCCTCGCTGAGATTCGCTCTTGCATAACACCCTTGCCTTCGTCATGATGAGGTTACCGAACTAATGATACGCACGAGTTGCTATTTGTGGCAACGTTTACCGAAGGGACGCCCCGTGAACGCACCCACGGAGCAATCCACACTCCACAGCACGACCGTGGGTGTCGTCACCGGCGCTGGCTACGGACTGGGAGCTGCCTGCGCGCGGCAGCTCGTCGATCATGTGGAAACACTACTGCTCACCGACCGGGACCCGCACGCCGCTGCGGCCGTGGCCCGCGAACTCGTGAACGATGCGGGTGTGGACGCCGTGCCGTTCACTCTCGACTTCACCGACCGCAAGGATCTCGCGCACCTGGTGGCGCGAATCGGGGACCTGGGCACGCTGCGGGCAGTCGCGCATGCCGACGCCTGCTCGCCCACCTCGGCCGACTGGCGGCAGATTCTCACCGTGGACCTCGTCGCCACTGCCCGGCTCGCGGCTGCTCTCCGGCCGCTGGCCGACAACGGCAGCGCCATGGTGGTGTTGGCGGGTATGTCGTCGATGCCGAGCCCGGATACTTCCGACGCGGCTGAGCCGACCGTCCTCGACGACCCGCTGGCCCAGCAGTTCCTACACCGGCTGCGCGAGGCGCTCGGACCGGACATCGAGGATCCGGCCACGGCCCGCACCTGGGCCAAGCGTGGCTTGGAACGCTTAGTTCGGCGGGAGTCGGTGCGGCTCGGGTCCGTGGGCGCGCGCATCTGTTCCGTGTCCACGGACAACATCGACAGGTCGCCGGTGCGGTCGGAGACTGCCGAACACTCGTGCATCGATCGGATCGTGCAGCGCAGGGGGCATGACGCGGAGATCGCCGCCGTGGTGGCATTCGCGCTGTCGGAACAGGCGAGCTTCCTCAACGGTATCGACCTGCTGGTCGACGGTGGGGCCAGCGCCGCCGCCGCCGCCCGCGCGGCCGGAGATTTCGGGCCGCTGCGGGCTGCCGCGACGACGGTGGCTGCGAATCGTGCGACAGCGGCCTATGCAACCTGTGCCGCGAATCAGGTATCGGCATTCTCGGCATGACGGGCCGGGCAGCCTGTCGGAGTACTTCACGGCGCCGCCGGCGATGCTGGTTCCACCACCCGACTGCTTGTGCCTCGAGGACGCCTCCGTCGTCGAGCCCGGCGGGATCGCCGGATGTCGCCGGGGCATTGACAACCCAACGGTTCGAAGCCGACGAGTCTGAACGTGTCTTCGAGGCCGTCGTGCATCCATGAAAGTGAAGAGTGAGGAGTGTTGAGTGGTGGAGACAGTTGCGGCCTTCATTGATGGACGTCGGGTGCTCACGTCGGGTACTTACGACAACATCGATCCGTCGACCGGTGTGTCGCTGGGGGCTGTGGTCAGGTGCGGGCCTGACGAAGTGGATCGGGCGGTGTGTGCGGCCCGGGCCGCACAGCGGTCGTGGCGGGAGACGTCGCCGGAGACCCGTGCCAAGTTGTTGACCCGGCTGGCGGATCTGATCGAACGTGACGCGGCAGGGTTGGCGTTGTTGGAGAGTGAGGATTCGGGTAAACCGTTGGGGCAGGCGCGAGCCGATGCGGTCGTGTGCGCTCGCTACTTCCGCTTCTATGGTCACGCGATCGATTCCTACTACGGGATCACGATCCCGTTGGGTCCTGATATACATGCCTATACGCGCCGCGAGCCGTACGGTGTGACGGGTCATATCGTTGCCTGGAACTATCCGATGCAGCTTCTCGCGCGTGCGGTGGCTCCGGCGATTGCTACCGGCAACTGCTGTGTGGCGAAGCCCGCAGATGAAACGCCACGTACCGCGGTCGCCATCGCCGAGTTGGCGATCGAGGCGGGGATCCCGGCGGGTGTGTTGAATGTCGTGCCGGGTCTCGGAGTCGAGGCGGGTGCCGCGTTGAGCGCCCATGACGGGGTCGACCATATCGGGTTTGTCGGGTCCACCCAGATCGGGTCGGTGATCGCGCACGCGGCCGCAGATCGGGTGGTGCCGGTCGTTCTCGAGCTTGGCGGCAAGTCAGCTCAGATCGTTTTCCCCGACGCCGACCTTGACCTGGCGGCCATGTTCGTGGCGAAGGCGGTTCTGCAGAACGCTGGGCAGACGTGTTCGGCGGGCTCGCGTCTGTTGGTGCATGCCTCGGTCCATGACGAGGTTCTGGATTTGGTGGCCGAGCGGTTCGGCGCGGTGAGTATCGGACCCGGTTCGGCCGACATGGACCTCGGACCATTGGTGTCGTTCAAACAGCAGGCCCGGGTCCAGGGATTCCTGAGCGATCTGAGCACGGGAGAGGTCGTCGCCGGCGGTTCGATTCCCGACGAACCCGGTCTTGCGGGTGGCGCCTATTTCGCTCCGACGCTGGTCGATGGTGTCGATCCGCGGTCCGACATCGCTCAGCAGGAGGTATTCGGTCCGGTGTTGGTCTGCAACACTTTCGACACCGAAGAGGAGGCACTCGCGTTGGCGAACGGGACCCAATATGCCTTGCTCGGGTCGGTCTGGACGCGGGATCTTTCGCGCGCGCATCGGTTGGCTGCCGGTATTCAGGCCGGGCAGGTCTATGTCAACACGTATGGGGCGGGTGGTGGGGTGGAGTTCCCCTTCGGCGGTTTCAAGAAGTCCGGCTACGGCCGTGGGAAGGGGTACGAGGCGTTGGACGCGTTTACCGAGACCAAGACCGTGATCGTCAAACTCTGACCTCAACCCGGCCCCGGACCTGTTCCTCGACTGATCGAAGGATTCACAACATGCACACTGATCGCACACACCGCGAGACCTACGAGGCGGGTCTGCAAGTCCGCCGCGAGGTCGTCGGAGCCGAGTACGTCACCCGCGCCCTGGTCGATGCCAGCGAATTCTCTTCTTCTATACAGGATCTCGTCACCGAGTACTGCTGGGGTGCCATCTGGACCCGGCCGGGCCTCGACCGCCGCACCCGATCTCTGATCAACCTGGCGATGCTCACTGCTCTCAACCGGCCCAAGGAGTTCGCTACCCACGTGCGCGGCGCATTGACCAATGGGGCGACGGACGAAGAGATCCGTGAGGTCCTCCTCCAGACCGCCGTCTACGCCGGCGTCCCCGCCGCCATCGAATCCTTCCGCATTGCTGACGAAATCCTGTCGGAGCGCACTGATGCCTGAAACAAGCAACGGACACATCGCCTTCATCGGCCTGGGCAACATGGGCGCGCACATGTCACGCCGACTGGTCGAATCCGGCTTCCAGATAATAGGATTCGACCTACAGGAGGCCGCCCGCCGATCACTTGCCGAGACGGGGGGAACTGTGGCCCCAACTCCAGCGCAGGCCGTGGCCGGAGCAGGCATTGTCATCCTCATGCTGCCGAATTCCACTGTGGTGGAGTCCGTGCTCGACGACGTCGACGTGCTCGACGAGTTGCGCTCCGGCACCATCATCATCGATATGGGGTCGTCTGAGCCCACATCGACCCGCCGTCTTGCTCTCGAACTGGCTGAACGAGGCGTCACATTGATCGACGCACCGGTATCCGGCGGCATCAGCGGCGCCGCGGCCGGCACACTGACAATCATGGCTGCGGGGAACGAAGCCGCTGTGGCGCAAATTAGTTCGATGCTGGCTCCACTGGGCACTTGGCTCCGAGTGGGCGATACCGGTGCGGGGCACGCTCTCAAGGCCATCAACAATCTACTCGCGGCGGTTCAACTGTTGGCTACTGCCGAAGGCTTCGCGATCGGCCGCCGCTTCGGCCTCGACCCGGAGGTAATCGTATCGACGATCAACGCGGCGAGTGGGCGCAGTGCGGCGAGTGAATCCAAGTTCCCAAGCTTCGTCCTCCCCGAGACCTACAACTCCGGTTTCGCACTGCGCCTCATGCTCAAAGACATGCGTATTGCCACGGGCCTGGCAGCTGAACTCGGGATCGGCACAGCACTCGGTGACCGGGCGGTACAGGTTTGGTCGCAGGCCGACGCCGACCTGGGGGCGAGTGCGGACCAGATGGAGATCGCCCGGTGGGCTCTGGCCGGAACCGAAGCCAAGGATGTGTGAAGCTCCCATTGGTTGTGATCGCGCTGTGCAAGGGGCTGACGAAGGACCGGATTTGGCATCGGATGAGGCCGGTTACGTGACTGGGCAGTCGCTCGGCGTCAATGGCGTACTATATCTCGTCTGAGTTGGCATGCCGACGGTTTGAGCCGAGCAAGCCGAGATGGACGATCCCGGCGAGGACGTGCTGTCCGATCTGGGAGCAGGGCCCGCCGGGTCTGCGAGGACGAGCCGGAAGCTTCGGGTCGCCGACGTTGCCCTGAGAACTGCTACTTCTGTCCTGACTCGGCAGTATCCGCGATCCGGAAGCCGAGTTCGGCCAAAACTTTTTCGCTCTCGTTCCAGAGACGAGTGGCGGCGGCATCGTCCTGTGCGGCCGCAGTGGGTGTCGCCTCGGCCTTACGGTGAAAGTAGCGGCCGCCGTCGCGGCCAGGCGCGGGGGCGGTGGCCAGCCAGACCAGCGTTTCAGCCGGTTCGTCCGCCGAGACCGTGTCGGCGGTGGCCATGTGCGCTTGCAGTGCCTCGGTCCCGTGGGATGCGAAGTTGCTGGCCACCACGCCGGGATGCATGGCCTGGGCGATAATCCCGGTTGCGTCTCCACGCCGGGCGAGCTCGCGGGTGAAGAGGATATTGGCGAGCTTCGCCCGGCCGTAGGCGACGATGGGATCGAACTCGTGCAGGCTCTGTAAATCGTCCCAGTCGAATTCCTGGATCATGCGGTGCGCGTTCGACGACACGGCGATCACGCGGACGGAGCGGCCCGGCCGAGCTGCCGCGTATTCCCCGTGCAGCGGAATCAGCCTCCGCGTCAGCAGGAATGGGGCGAGGTGATTGACGGCAAACGTCGCCTCGGTGCCCTCGTCGGTGACGATCCGCTGATCGCTCACACCGCCGGCGTTGTTGACGAGGACGTCGAGGCGAGGGGTGAGTGCCCCTATCTCACCCGCGACCCGCTCGACTTCCGACATCAGGGTGAAGTCGCCACGCAGCATGGTGAAGGTGCCGCCATCGCGGGCTGCGACAGCAATACGCGCGGTGGCGGCGGCACTGCGCTCCCGGTCGCGGCCGACGCCGATCACCTGCCAGCCGAGTTCCACGAGTTGGCGGGCGGTCGATTCGCCGATGCCCGAGCTGGCTCCGGTGACGACCGCGACCGGTCTGTTCGTATCGATATGCAAGGAATTCTCCCTAGGTGTTGAGCGCGGCCTGAGGCCGTCGAGTAGTGGATGAACGGCGAGGTGCACCCCTGGTCCACGTCGTCGCGTGTGGGTATCGAGCAGATCGTCCTGGCGTGCCTCGGCCTGCTCGGGGGTGGGGCGCCCGACGCCGCGGCGCGGGCGGCGTCACTTTCGACAAGTCGGCCTCGCCGAAAATCGCTCTTGCATAACACCCTTGCCTTCGTCATTATGAGGTTACCGAATTAATGATACGCATGAGTTGCTATTTATGGCAACGTATACCGAAGGGAAGCCCCGTGAACTCACCCCCCGAGCAATTGACTCGGCTGGTCGACGCAGAGGACCGTTTCCGGTACTCCCACTCCGAACTCCGCGAGACGCAGGTCGCGGCGTTGAACGAAAAGTTCCAGGAGCGCAGGGACCGCATCAAGCTGCTTGGACATCGAGCACGAGAAGGCGGCATCACCGAGGTCCGCGACCGCGCCGACATGGTGCCGTTGCTGTTCCCTCACACGGCCTATAAGAGCTACCCCGAAGGCTTCCTGACCGAGCAACGCTGGGATCGGCTCGGCGTGTGGCTCGGCACCGTCTCGCCCTATCCGATCAGCCCCATCGAGACGTCGGACATTGCCGATATCGATGAGTGGATCGCACGTCTGCAGGCCAAGGGGCACTTCCTTTCCTGTTCCAGCGGCACGACCGGCAAGTCGGCGATGCTGCTGGCCTCGGACAAGGACATGGACTGGTCGCGTAAGGACACGGTCAACGTCTTCGCCTGGGGTTCGGGCGTCGCGCCGGCGCAAGACCGGCGCAGGATCGGTGTCGCGCCCATCGCTGCGGTGCCGAAGAACGTCCTCATCGGCGACGCGCAGGCGGCGGCGTTTGGGGATCCCGACAAACCGGCGTTCCGCCTGCCGATTCCGCCGATCACCGTGGGCTCGCTGACCACGATGGTCGTACTTCGCAAGAAGATCACCGACGGCACAGCGCGGCCCGAGGAACTAGCCGAGTTCGAGCGGACCTCGGCCGAGCGGCAGGAGGCCCTCGACAAGGCGATGATCGTGGCCGCCGAGCAACTCATCGAGTACCGCGCCGACAAGCTGTTCGTCTCGGGCATGTGGAATGCGCTCTACCAGGTCGCCAAGATCGTTCGTGAGCGTGGGTTCTCGGCGAAAGACTTCCACCCGGACAACTGCATATACGTCGGCGGCGGACTCAAGCGCGCGCAACTGCCGCCGGACTACCGGGAATTCGTCCACGAGACCTTCAATATCCCGGACAACCGTAACTTCCAGAACTACTCCATGCAGGAGCTCAACTCGGGTATGCCCAAATGTCAAGTGGGCGATCGCTATCACGTTCCTCCGTGGATCGTGCCCTTCATTCTCGACGAGAAGGGCGAGACATTGCTGCCGCACGAGTCAGGTGAGATCGAGGGCCGCGCGGCGTTTTTCGACCTCTCCCTCGACGGACGGTGGGGCGGCGTCATCACTGGCGACAAGATTTCGCTCGATTTCGACCCCTGTGCCTGCGGCTGCGCGGGACCGTCGATCCGCAACAACATTGTTCGCTATTCGGATGTCAAAGACGACGACAAAATCGGCTGCGCCGGAACCGTCGACGCGTACGTGAGGGGCCTATCATGACCATGACCGAACCTGTTGTCGCCGCACCGTTCTTCCTGCGTGGCGAGTTGATGGAAGACCAGTCGGTCACCCACCGCTCGCGTGACCTGGGAGTCGTCTTCGCGACGCCGGCGATCGACCTGGACCGTGTGGTGCATCCACGGACCGAGGTGCCGCCGCTGCTCAACGTTCCGCTTTCGGAGATCATCGATTTCTTGGTCGAGACCGGCGAGCGGATCCGTGATCCGCAGAATCCTTTCGTGCAAGAGTGCATCGACCGCATGGCGGCCACCCACGTACTGCCGCGTGGGGTGCTGAGAGACCAGGTTTACGGCGCGACGGCATATCTCGACAAACGGCTTCTGCATACCGTGGTCGAGCAGAACTTCCCCGACCCGAGGGCCCTGGATGAATGGGTTCCCAAGCAGGACTTCAAGGGTCGCAAGAGCTTCGTCCGCGCCTTCGCGCCGCGGCTGATCCATGTGCTGCCGGGCAATTCTCCCGGGGTGGCGGTGAAGTCCATCGCCCAGGGTGCACTGGTGAAGGCCGTCAATCTGTTCAAGATGGCGTCGAGTGATCCCTTCACGACGGTCGCGATCCTGCGGACCATGGCCGGTATCGATCCGGACCATCCCATCGTGCGGTCGATGTCGGCCGTCTATTGGCGCGGCGGCGACGATGCGGTGGAGCAGGTGCTGTATCGGCCCCAGTATTTCGACAAGATCGTCGCATGGGGCGGCGGCGACGCGATCGACAACGTCGTCAAGTACCTCGGTCCGGGCTTCCAGTTGGTGTCGTTCGATCCCAAGACGTCGATCTCCATGGTCGGTAGAGAAGCGTTCGCCTCCGGCGCGGCGCTGGAGGCGGTCGCCGAGCTGGCGGCCACTGATGTCATGGTTCTGAATCAGGAGGCGTGCGTCGCAAGCCGTTTCATTTTTGTCGAGGCGAATTACGAAGATGCCGACCGCTTCTGTGAACGGCTGCACACACGCATAGCCGAGAAGGCGGCCGCCTCGGGCGACTCGCGGCCGATGGACCTGGACCTGCGTGAGCAGGTCGACACGCTGGCGATGATGAGTGACGAGTTCCACGTCTGGGGCAGGACCGACGGGAAGGGTCTGGTGATCCGGTCGGACGAACCCGTTGACTTCCACCCGATCAACAAGACCGCCAACGTAGTTCGTGTCAACTCGCTCGACGACGTGGTGAAATATGTCAACGTAGCGACGCAGACCGTCGGCTGCTACCCGTTCGAGCGGATGCCGGACTATCGCGACCGGCTGGCAAGCGCCGGCGCGCAGCGCATCGTCCGGCTGGGCGAGGCGGGACCCAGCACGATCGGCAACCCTCACGATGCCATGTATCCGCTGCATCGCTTCGTGCACTGGATGGCGCACGAGGATGGGGTGCAGACCGGTTAGTGATCGTGCTGCGAGCTGTGGAAGGGTGGCGCGACCTCGGTGACTCCGAGGTCGCGCCGCCCAGGAAATCGTGCGCAACGCCCGTAGCGGCAGCGGGTTGACACAAGAGTAATTCGGTCAGGCGTCTGAAGGGTCGACATCCCCGATCACGTCGCGCAGTACCCGGGTGACCGTCTGCACCGCAGGTGAGGGATTGGAGTCCTGCCAGGCCATGGCGATGGGGAGGGTGGGGGCGTCGCCGGCGATGGGCAGGTATTCGACGCCGTCCATCGTGAGGCGTGCGGTCGAATCCACCACGACGGCCACGCCGACACCGGCGCCGACCATTGCGAGCAGGCTGTACGGGTCGGGCGCCTCGTGCGCGACGACGGGGGCGAATCCTGCCGCAGCACACAGGGCGAGCGTGGCGTCGCGGACCACGGAACCGTGTTCGGCGGGGTAGATCACGAACCGTTCGCTCGCCAGTTCCTGCGGCACGACGGCGCCCGCGTCGACGAGACGGTGCCCGGCCGGGACCGCCACCATCAGTGCCTCCTCGAGCACGGTGTGGGTGGCGAAGCCCCGCGGGACCGGCAACCCCACGATGCCCATGTCGAGGGTTCCGCGGGTGAGGGCGTCGAGCACCTCACCCGAGTACATCTGCGGGCGTAAGTCGAGTTCGATGCCGGGGTAGGCGTCGGCGAGGGAGCGGGCGAGAACGGACAGCACCGTGTATCCGCCTGCACCGCCGAAGCCGACGGTCACGCGGCCGGTCTCCCCGGCGGCCGCCGCCTGCGCGATTCCCCGCACGATCCCGACCTGCGCCTCGATGGTCCGGGCCGGACCCACCAGCGCCTCGCCCGCGGCAGTGAGCCGCACGGAGCGGGTGGTGCGGACGAACAGGTCGGTGCCGAGCTCCCGTTCGAGGGCCCGCACGGTCTGGCTGAGCGGCGATTGCGCCACATGGAGACGCTCGGCGGCCCGCCCGAAATGCAGTTCTTCCGCGACGGCAAGAAAGGCGTGCAGGTGACGGAGTTCCACGACCCCTCCTCGAAACTATGTGTCTGAATCACCTAAATAAGCTGAATTAAGTCTTGGACTCTACACGGAATCCCGACCATAGTGATGCACACCACCCCTACCTCGGTGTGACGCCCAAGAGCACGAAAGTCAGGGAGAACCGTGAACCCGAATCCCGGCCGCGACGCGGCACCACCCGAATACAGCACCAAGCAGGCCCGCAAGGCCGGTGTCACCGCGTTCGTCGGCACCACCATCGAGTGGTTCGACTTCTACATCTACGGCACCGCCTCCGCACTCGTGCTGGGCCGGTTGTTCTTCCCCGACGCCTCGCCCGCGGTGGGCACCCTCGCCGCATTCGCGACGTTCGCGATCGGTTTCGTGGCCCGCCCACTCGGCGGGATCGTGTTCGGCCACTTCGGCGACAAGTTCGGACGCAAGAACGCCGTCATCATCACGCTGATCCTGATGGGGATCGGAACGGTCGGCGTCGGCTGCCTCCCCACCTACTCGCAGATCGGGATCTGGGCGCCCATCCTCCTCGTCGCGCTCCGCGTGGTCCAGGGCATCGCGATGGGCGGTGAGTGGGGTGGCGCCGTGCTCATCGCCACCGAATTCGCGCCACCGAACAAGAAGGTGCTGTACGGCGCATTCGCGCAGCAGGGATCGCCCGTCGGCAATCTGCTCGCGACCCTCGCGTTCCTGGCGCTGACGCTGTTGTCGGACAGCATGTTCGAGTCCTGGGGCTGGCGTCTGCCGTTCCTCGCGTCCGCCGCGCTCGTCGTCGTCGCGCTGTACATCCGGCTGCGGATCTCGGAGACGCCGGAGATGAAGAAGGCCGTCGTCGCCCAGGAGCGCACCCGGACGCCGCTCGTCGAGGTACTGCGCTCGCACCCGGTCGAACTCGCCCTCGGCGTGGGGGCCGTGGTCGCGGGTGTCGCCATCACCTACGTGAAGACCACGTTCGCACTCGCCTGGGCCACCGCCGACCTCGGATTCGACCGCGGGGACTTCCTCCTCGTGATCACGATCGCGCTCGTCGCGCAGGTACTCGTGCAGCCGTTCGGCGCCGTGCTGGCCACGAAAATCGATCCGTCGCGGGCGATCCGGTGGATGCTGCTGCCCGAACTCGTGTTGCTGCCGTTGATGTTCCTTCTCGTCCAGACCGGGTCGGTGCCCCTGGCCATGCTCGGCATGGTGCTGGCCACCGCCCCGCACGCGATGTACTACGCCGCCCTTGCCGGCATCCTCGCTCAGGTCTTCCCGACCAACGTTCGTTACACCGGAATCTCGCTGTCGTATCAGCTGTCGACGGCTATCTTCGCCGGAACCGCCCCGATGCTCTGCCAGTTCCTGCTCACCCACACCGACTCGATCTGGCCGGTGGTCGCCCTCGGACTCGGCTACGTCGTGCTCTCGCTCGCCTGCATGACCCTGCTGCTCCGCCGTGGGAAAGCCCGCTCGGGCGGGACCGACGCCGAATCTCGTCCCGAACAGTCCTCGACCCGGAAAGATGTTGCTCACTCATGAATTTCGCTCACACCGATCCCGCCCTACGCGCCGTCGTCGACCGGTGGACCGCACCGTCCGACCGCGACAAGCTGAACACCCTGCTCGACCGGCTGGGCGCCGACGCCGGGGGGCGACTCGACGCCCTCGCTGCCACCGCCGACAAGAATCCGCCGGTGCTGCAGCAGTTCGACCGTGACGGCGAACGCATCGACCGGATCGCGTACCACCCCTCCTACCAGGAACTGTGCCGCGCCGCATACAGCGAATACGGACTGTCGGCACTGTCGCACCGCGGCGGCCTGCACGGCTGGGACGACGTCCCGCCGCACCTGGTGAAGTACCTCGCGTCGTACGTCTTCGTGCAGGCGGAGTTCGGGTTGGCGTGCCCGGTGTCGATGACGGATGCCGCCGCCCGCACGCTGCGCATGTTCGGCGACCCGGACGTGTTCGGACCGTGGATCGACGCACTGACCTCGACAGACCCCGACGGCGCGATGACCGGCGCGATGTTCATGACCGAACCGCAGGCCGGCACCGATATCGCCCGCACGGAGACCCGGGCCGAGCGTGACGGCGACGCGTGGCGGCTGACCGGGAAGAAGTGGTTCGCGTCCAATCCCGACGCCGACGTCATCGTGACCCTGGCCCGGTTCCCCGGCGGCGACGACCAGTCCACCCGCGGCGTCGGAATGTTCATGGTGCCCAAGGTTCTGGCGAACGGCGAACGCAACAGTTACACGATCGACAGGCTGAAGGACAAGCTCGGCACCCGCTCGATGCCCAGCGGTGAGGTGTCGCTGACCGGTGCGTACGCCCTTCAGGTGGGCGAACTCGACCGCGGGTTCCGGCAGATGGCCGAGATGGTGAACACGTCGCGGTTGTCGAACGCGATGCGGTCGAGCGCGCTGATGCGACGAGCCGTGCGCGACGCCGTCGACCACACCCGGGAGCGGGTCGTGTTCGGCAAGGCCCTGTTCGACCAGCCCCTGATGCGCGCAACCCTGCTGCCACTCGCGCTGGACGCCGAGGCGGCGCTCGCCCTGGTGGCGTACAGCGCGCAGTGCCTGCAGGCGGCGGACGCCGGCGACGACTCCGCACGTGCCCTGATCCGGGTCCTCACCCCGCTGGCGAAGCATTACATCTGCAAACGGTCGCGCGTGGTCACCGGCGAGGCCATGGAGGTCCGGGGCGGCAACGGCTACATCGAGGAATGGGCCCACGCCCGTCTGGTCCGCGACGCCCACCTGGGGTCGATCTGGGAAGGCTCGAGCAACGTCATCGCCCTGGACGTGCTGCGGTGCATGCGCAAGCTCGGTGCGCATCACCGGCTGGCGGACACGATGCGCCGCATCCTCGCCGGACTCGGACCCGACTGCGGCCCTGGCGCCGACGTTCTCGGCAGACGCTGGGACGACCTGGTCGCGGAAGGCGACCTGCTGGTTGCCGGAGACGACGACACCGCGCAGGCCGGGTGCGCGCGCTACGCGAACGAACTGGCCCGCGCGGCGATGGCCACCCTGCTCTACGACCTCGCCGATTTCGCGATCACCTCGGGCAGCGGCTACCGGGCGCTGCTCGTCGCCAACGCCTACCTGTCCGGCGACGCCGGCCACCTCCCTGGGGCCGCCCTCGACCACCTGGCGGCCGTCGTCGACGGTACCGCCGTCGCGGCGGACGCCGCGCAGGCCGCCGCACCCCGATCCGACTCTGCGACAGGAGTTCTCCTGTGACCACGACCCACACCGGACCGGCGCCCCTCGCGGGGGTGCGGGTGTTGGACCTCTCCAAGATCCTCGCCGGACCGTACGCCACCATGTCGCTCGCGGACCTCGGCGCCGACGTCACGAAGGTCGAACATCCCGACGGCGGCGACCCGACACGGTCGTGGGGTCCGCCGTTCGTCGGCCCCGACGCCACGTACTACCTCGCGATCAACCGGGGCAAGAAGTCGGTGACCGTCGACCTCAAATCGGAAGAGGGACAGGACGTCATCCACCGGATTCTGGAGGAGACCGACGTCGTCGTCGAGAACTTCAAGCCCGGCAGCGGGCTGCAGCGGATCTTCGACTACCGGACGCTGTCCGATCGGTACCCGCATCTGGTCGTGCTGCACATCTCCGCGTTCGGGGAGGCGGGGCCGCTGCGCGACGAACCGGGCTACGACATGATCGCGCAGGCCGCGGGCGGACTGATGTCGCTGACCGGCGAGCCGGGTGGGGCGCCGATGAAGGCCGGATTCGCGATGGGGGATCTGGGGGCGGCGCTCTTCGGTCTGATCGGCGTGCTCGCTGCCCTCGTGGAGCGGTCGCGGACCGGCCGAGGGCAGTACGTGACGACGTCGCTGTTCGAGTGCCAGCTCGCCCTGCACGTGAACTGGGCGACCAACTATTTCGCGACCGGCGAGCGTCCCGGCCCGCTGGGCTCCGGTCATCCCAATCTCGCTCCGTATCAAGCATTTCCCGCGAGCGACGGATACTTCGTCGTCGCGGTGGGCAACGACAGCCAGTGGGGGAGCCTGTGCTCGGCGATCGCACGCGAAGACCTGACGACAGACCCGCGTTTCGAGCGCAACCGTGACCGCGTCGCGAATCGCGGCGATCTCGAGCGGGAACTGTCGACGGCCTTCGCGTCGGGCACCGTGGAGCACTGGTGCGACACGCTCACCGCGCACGCCGTGCCCGTGTCACCGATCCGGCATCTCGACGAGATCTATGCCGACCCGCACACTGCGGCACTGGGAATGATCGGCATGGTCGACCACCCGACGCTGGGCAGCCTGCAGCAGATCGCGTTCCCGGTCAGTTTCTCCGGCGAACGCCCGCATCTGACGTCCGCGCCGCCGGTACTCGGCGCCGACACCGACGAGATCCTCGGTGCCCACCGGCCGCAGTCGGTGGTCGGCGGGTAGACCCGGTTACCCGCCCTCGCGCAGCAACGCGACGTCGGACACCATCCGGATGTGATCGGCCATCGCACGGGAAGCGCCCGCGGAGTCCTGGTCTCGAATCGCCGTCGCAATGCGGCGGTGCCCTTCGAGCGAGGCCCGCGGGCGTTCGGCTTGTGACAGGGATTCGATCCGGGTCTCCCGGATCAGCCCGGAAATCTCGTGCATCAGCTTGGCCAGCAGTGACGAGTGCGCCGCGACGGTGATGGCCTCGTGGAACTGCTCGTCGCCGACGACGCCGCGATCGCCCGCGGCGACCTCGGCTTCCATCGTCGCGAGGGCGGAATCGATCGCCGCCATCTCCGCGTCGGTCCGGCGCTCGGCGGCGAGCCCGGCGAGTTTCACCTCGAGCGCCTCACGGGCCTCGATCACCTCGGGGAGGCGATCGGCGTGCTCCCGCAGCGCCTTGACCGCTCGTTCCTCGATGGGGCGGCGGACGAGCACGGCACCGTCCCCGTGCCGCACCGACACCACGCCCTGCACCTCGAGGGCGACGAGCGCCTGACTCAGGGAAGCGCGACTCACACCGAGTTGAGCGGCGAGTTCACGCTCGGCGGGGAGGCGGTCGCCCGGCGTCATCTCGTGGTCGGCGATATGGGCGCAGAGCTGTTCGACGATTACCTCGTACAGCCGCGGTCGTGCTACCGGACGCAGTTGCTCAGCCACTGGGCCACCCACTCTCCATTCCACTGAAACTACTCCACGGTATCTCGCATATGCATGTAACCGCACCCACAGTTCCTATTGACAGTGATCCACGACACTGCTTTTATGAAGTGGCTAGGCCAATCTGCCACTGAGTCAATTTGCTCGCCGGCGGCGGTCGAGACCAGATGCCACTGCCACAGAACCGGAGACTTTCATGTCGACCGAGTTGATCCCCATACTTGCGCTCGCTGTCATGTTCCTGGCGGCGACCGTGCTGCCCGTGAACATGGGCGCTCTCGGCTTCGTTGCCGCCTTCTTCGTCGGAACACTGTCACTGCACATGAGCAGCGACGACATTATTGCCGGATTCCCCAGCAGCCTGTTCCTGACGCTGGTCGGCATCACCTACCTCTTCGCGATCGCCCAGAACAACGGGACCGTCGACCTCATGGTCCGCGGGGCGGTCCGGCTGGTCCGCGGTCGTGTCGCGCTGATCCCCTGGGTGATGTTCGGGATCACGGCGGTACTCACCTCGATCGGCGCGCTCGGCCCTGCCGCCGTCGCGATCGTCGCGCCGATCGCTCTCGGCTTCGCCGCCCGCTACAAGATCAACGCCCTCCTGATGGGCATGATGGTCGTCCACGGAGCGCAGGCAGGCGGCTTTTCGCCGATCAGCATCTACGGCGTCACGGTCAACGACATCGCGTCCAAGGCGGGATTGACCAACAGCCCGCTCACCCTGTTCCTCGGAAGCCTCCTGTTCAACGCCGCTATCGGGGTGCTCCTCTTCGTCTTCCTCGGCGGACGGGACCTGATCGGCCGCAGCGTGCACGACGACGGCCCGGAGGAAACGGCAGAAGCCGGCGGCGTCTCGGGTGGAGGAGTGCCCGCGACCGGAGGCGACTCGGGATCGGGAGGGGCCACCGCGACCAAGGTGCGCCCGACGGCGACCCTCGCCGGCGCACCCGCACGCTCCGGAGTCACATTCGATCAGGCCCTCACTCTGGTCGGTCTCGCCGCGCTCGCCGTGTTCTCGCTGATCCTCGACCTGGACGTGGGATTCATCTCGATGACGGTGGCCGTCGTCCTGGCACTCGCCTCGCCGAAGGCGCAGAAGGGTGCGATCGCTCAGATCAGCTGGTCGACGGTTCTGCTCATCGGCGGCGTGCTCACCTTCGTGGGAGTACTGCAGGAGGCGGGCACCGTCGAGTACGTCGGAAACGCGGTGGCCAGCCTCGGGATGCCTCTCCTCGTCGCCCTTCTCCTCTGCTACATCGGCGCCATCGTCTCCGCATTCGCGTCGTCCACGGCGATTCTGGGAGCGACCATTCCGCTCGCCGTCCCGTTCCTCCTCGCCGGCGAGGTGGGCGCGGTGGGCGTCATCGTCGCCCTCGCCATCTCCTCGACCATCGTGGACGTCAGTCCGTTCTCGACCAACGGGGCGCTGGTCCTCGCGAACGCGCAGAACGTCGATCGAGACCGCTTCTACAAGCAGATCCTGAAGTACAGCGCCCTCGTCGTCGCCATCGGGCCGCTCGTGGCCTGGGCGATTCTCGTGGTGCCCGGCTGGCTCTGACGGTCGGCGGGGAGGCGACCCGGCCCGCCTCCCTGCGTTGTTGAGTCGATTTTTCACCTCTTGACATCGGTCGGATCAGATGTTTCATTTAATTGGCTAGTCCACTAGGTCACTGCACCAACAGTCCAGCTCTCGCGGCTCTCGCCAGGAAGTAACGGGTGGTTTCACATGTCCACGAACACGATGGAGCGCACAGGTCCGCTGCAAGGAGTGGTCGTCGTCGATCTGACCCGCGCACTCGCGGGCCCCCACGCGGCGATGATGCTCGGCGACCTCGGCGCCGACGTCATCAAGATCGAGACCCCGCACGGCGGTGACGACACCCGCGGATGGGGGCCGCCCTTCGTGGAGCCGGCGGACGCCGAGCGGGAATCGACGTACTTCCTGTCCGCGAATCGGAACAAGAAGTCGATCACCCTCGACCTCAAGGCCGAAGACGGACGGGCCACCCTCGAATCCCTCGTCCGGCGCGCCGACGTCCTCATGGAGAACTTCCGCACCGGCGTCCTCGACCGGCTGGGATTCACCACCGAACGGCTCGCGGAGCTGAACCCGCGCCTGGTCGTCCTGTCCATCAGCGGATTCGGTCACGACGGACCCGAAGGCGGACGCGCGGGGTACGACCAGATCGCGCAGGGCGAGGCCGGACTGATGTCGCTGACCGGCCCCAATCCCGACGACGTCCAGCGCGTCGGCGTGCCCATCGCGGACCTGCTCGCCGGCATGTACGGGGCGTTCGGCGTCGTCGCCGCCCTGCAGGAACGTGAGCGCACCGGACGGGGCCGCGTCGTGCGAACGTCGTTGCTGGCCAGCGTCGTCGGCGTGCATGCCTTCCAGGGGACGAAGTGGACCGTCGCCGGCGAGGTCGGCGAGGCGCAGGGCAACCACCATCCCTCGATCTCGCCCTACGGGCTGTTCCGCACCGCCGACGGCGCCGTCCAGATCTCCGTCGGCAGCGAAGGACTGTGGAAGCGGTTCTGCGCGGGCTTCCACCTCGATCCGGACACCCCCGGAATGGCCACGAATCCCGAACGCGTCGAGAACCACAAGCAGGTCCTGGAACTGGTCGAGGATGCGTTCGGCGCGTACACCAGCGACGAACTTCTCAGCGAACTCGACCGCATCGGGGTGCCCGCCGGACGCGTCCGGACGATCTCCGAAGTCTACGAATGGGAGCAGACCAAGTCGCAGGGACTGCTCGTCGACGTCGACCACCGCACACTCGGCAACATCACGCTGCCGGGCCCGCCCCTGCGGTTCTTCGAACCGGACGGCACCGAGGTCACCGAGACCCGGCACACCGCACCACCGGTCCTCGGCGCGGACAACGACATCGTGATGTCGTGGCTGAAAGAGTGCAGCTGATGGCTCGCCTGACAGCTCCCGAACTGCTCGATCTCGTGGTCGACGCCGGCACCTGGGAGTCGTGGGACACGCCTCCGATCCAGGTCGCGGCGGACTCCGAGTACGCCGACGAACTTCTTCGCGCACAGGAGAAGACCGGCCTCGACGAGGCGGTGCTGACCGGGGTGGCCACCATCCGCGGCCGCCGAACGGCAATCCTCGTCTGCGAATTCGGCTTTCTGGGCGGCTCCATCGGCGTTGCCGCAGGCGAGCGTCTGGTCGCCGGGATCCGGCGCGCCACTCACGAACGCCTTCCCCTGCTCGCCCTGCCCACGTCGGGAGGCACGCGAATGCAGGAGGGGACGACCGCGTTCCTGCAGATGGTCAAGATCACGGCGGCGGTGATCAAGCACAAGGAGGCGCACCTGCCGTATCTCGTCTACCTCCGGAGCCCCACGACCGGTGGAGTATTCGCGTCCTGGGGATCGCTGGGCCACGTCACCATCGCGGAACCGGGAGCGCTCGTCGGCTTCCTCGGACCGCGGGTGTTCGAGGCCCTGTACGAGTCGCCGTTCCCGGCGGGCGTCCAGACCGCCGAGAACCTCCACGCGCACGGACTCATCGACGCGGTGCGGCCGCCGGACCAACTCGCCGAGATCGTCGACCGCGCGCTGCGCATCATCACCTCCGGCCGTGGTGGCCGGCCGTCGCTCGCGGACGCCCCCGTCCACGAGAGTCTGCCGGACGTCCCCGCCTGGGATTCGGTGGTCGCCTCACGCCGCGAGGACCGGCCGGGTGTGCGTGAGGTGATGTTCCACTCCGCGTCGGATGTTCTTCCGCTCAACGGAACCGGTCAGGGTGAGGTCGATCCGGGCTTGATCCTCGCTCTCGTCCGGTTCGGTGACATGCCGTGCGTCCTGCTCGGACAGGACCGTCGAGGGCAGACCACGCGGTCGCCGCTCGGCCCGGGCGCGCTACGGGAGGCCCGCCGGGGAATGCGGCTGGCGGCGGAACTGAACCTGCCGTTGGTGACGGTCATCGACACCGCGGGCGCGGCATTGTCGAAGGAGGCGGAGGAAGGCGGTCTGGCCGGTGAGATCGCGCGCTGCATCGCCGACATGGTCTCGCTCGACGTTCCCACCATCTCCCTGCTGCTCGGGCAGGGCACCGGCGGCGGCGCGCTCGCGTTGATCCCGGCCGATCGGGTGCTCGCGGCCCAGCACGGCTGGCTGTCGCCCCTGCCGCCCGAAGGTGCGAGCGCGATCCTGCATCACGACATCGCGCACGCTCCGGACATGGCCGCCCGGCAGGGAATCCGGTCGTCCGATCTCCTCGCGAGCGGCATCGTGGACGAGGTGATTCCCGAATTCCCCGATGCTGCAGAAGAATCCACGGCATTCTGCACCCGGGTGGGTGCGGTGCTCCACCGCGAGCTGTCGCTCCTCGATGCGGCAGACACCACCCAGCGACTCTCCGACCGTGCGGAGCGATTCGACCGGATCGGTCTGTTGCAGCCCGCACATGCGTGACCGCGGTGCCGGGGATCCCGATCGGATCCCCGGTACCGCGTCCATTCACTGGTCCTCGAGGACTTGCGTCAGCATTCGACGAGATTCACCGACACGTTCACGGCGAGCCCCCCGGTGGAGGTCTCCTTGTACTTCGAGCTCATGTCGGCGCCGGTGGCCCGCATCGTCTCGATCACCTGGTCCAGGCTGACTCGGTGGGTGCCGTCGCCGCGCAGCGCCATCCGGGCGGCGTTGATCGCCTTGCCCGCCGAAATGGCGTTGCGCTCGATGCACGGAATCTGCACCAGGCCGCCGATGGGATCACACGTCAGACCGAGACTGTGTTCCATCGCGATCTCCGCCGAGTTCTCCACCTGCTCCGGGCTGCCGCCGAGGATCTCGGCGAGCCCGGCGGCGGCCATGGACGCCGCGGAACCCACCTCACCCTGACAGCCCACCTCGGCCCCGGAGATCGAGGCCCGTTCCTTGTACAGGGATCCGATTGCGCCGGCCGCCAAAAGGAATCGCACCGTCGTTCCGTTCGGGTCGGCCTTCCCGGCGGGGGTGTAGTGCAGCGCGTAGTGCAACACCGCCGGGATGATGCCGGCCGCCCCGTTGGTGGGGGCGGTGACGATGCGTCCGCCGGACGCGTTCTCCTCGTTGACGGCGAGGGCCACCAGGTTCACCCAGTCCTCGGCGAACGCGGGATCACGACCCGGATCCTCCACGTTCAGCCGCTCGTACCAGCCGCGGGCGCGTCGGCGCACCCGTAGACTGCCGGGCAGATACCCGTCCCGGCCGATTCCGCGTCGCTGACACTCGACCATCACGTCGCGGATGTGCAGGAGCCGCGCCCGGACCTCCGGCTCGGGCCGGAGGGCACGTTCGTGCTCGAGCATGACCTCGCTGATCGTGAGCCCGTAGTGCTCGCTCAGGGCGAGCAGTTCGCGCGCCGACCCGAACGACAGCGAATTCGCGCCCGCGGCGACGGACAGCTCCGGTTCGTCGCCGGTGACGACGAACCCGCCGCCGATCGAGAAGTACGTCTGCGCGTGCAGTTTCTGGTCCTTGACGTCGGTGGCGGTGAGGGTCATGCCGTTGGGGTGAAAGTCCAGGACCGTCAACGGGTGCAGCACCATCTCGTCCTCGGCGAGCGGGATGTCGACCGTCGCGCCGAGGCGGATCCGCCGACTCGCCCGCACCGCTGCGAGCCGCGTCTCCATCTCCTCGGTGGCGATGGTCTCCGGTCGGTACCCCTCGAGACCGAGGAGGATCGCCGACATCGTGCCGTGGCCGGCGCCGGTGGCCGCGAGCGATCCGTACAGATCGACACGGACACCGGCGACGTCCCCGAGAACGCCGAGTGTGTCGAGGTCGTCGACGAACGTGCCCGCCGCCCGCATCGGGCCGACGGTATGCGAACTCGACGGTCCGATACCGACCGAGAACAGGTCGAACACACTGATCGTCACGCGAGGTCCTTCCGGAGCATCGCAACGAGTACCGCAGCGCAGCGAGGAACGGAGTGAGGAGCGGATGGAAGGGTCGAGGCGGGAAATATTGTCACCGAGTTACAAGCCCGGGTAGAGCGGGTACTTGTCCGCGAGCGCCCGGACCTGGGCGGCCAACCCGGACGTGTCCGCGTCGGCGGGCGCGACGAGGGCCCGGGCGATCAGGTCGGCGACCGTCACGAAGTCGTCCCTGCCGAAGCCGCGGGCGGCGAGTGCCGGTGTGCCGATGCGCAGACCGGACGTCACCATCGGCGGCCGCGGATCGAACGGGACGGCGTTGCGGTTGACGGTGATTCCGATCGCGTCCAGCCTGTCCTCGGCCTGCTGCCCGTCGATGGCGGCATCCCGCAGGTCGACGAGGACGAGGTGCACGTCCGTGCCGCCGGTGAGGACGCTGATTCCGGCTTCCTTGACGTCGGGTCGGCTGAGCCGTTCGGCGAGTACCTTCGCACCGTCCAGGCAGCGCTCCTGACGCTCCGCGAACTCGGGTTCGGCCGCCATCTTGAATGCCGTTGCCTTGCCCGCGATCACGTGTTCGAGTGGGCCGCCCTGCTGACCGGGGAATACCGCGGAATTGATCTTCTTCGCGATGGCCGCATCGCTGGTCAGGATGATGCCGCCGCGGGGTCCGCCGAGGGTCTTGTGCGTCGTCGACGTGACGACGTGCGCGTGCGGGACGGGGGACGGGTGGAACCCGGTGGCGACCAGGCCCGCGAAGTGGGCCATGTCGACCATCAGGTACGCGCCGACCTCGTCGGCGATCTCCCGGAAGCGGGCGAAGTCCAGGTGCCGGGGGTAGGCCGACCAGCCGGCGATGATCAGTTGCGGCCGGTGCTCGCGCGCCGCCTTCGCCACCTCGTCCATGTCGATGAGGTAGTCCTGCTCGGACACCCCGTACGCGGCGACGTTGTAGAGTTTGCCGGAGAAGTTGAGGCGCATGCCGTGCGTGAGGTGGCCGCCGTCGGCGAGGGAGAGTCCGAGGATCGTGTCGCCCGGTTTGATCAGCGCATGCATCACCGACGCGTTCGCGGTGGCACCCGAATGCGGTTGCACGTTGGCGTATTCGGCGGCGAACAGCGACTTGACGCGGTCGATGGCGAGCTGCTCGATCGTGTCCACGTGCTCGCAGCCGCCGTAGTAGCGCCGGCCCGGGTACCCCTCGGCGTACTTGTTGGTCAGCACGGAACCCTGCGCCTGCATCACCGAAAGGGGTGCGTGGTTCTCCGACGCGATCATCTCGAGGCCGGTGCGCTGACGCTCGAGCTCCTTGCCGATCAGTGCGGCGACGTCCGGATCGAAATCCGCGAGGTCGCGGTTCAGGACGCTCATGCCTGCACCCCGTTCTTCTCGGCGTACTCGGCCGCGGTGAGGAGCTCGCCGGCGGCGGACGGCTGGACGGCGAACAGCCAGCCCTCGCCGTAGGGGTCGGAGGTGACCAGTCCCGGATCGTCGACGGCGGCGGTGTTGATCAGGGTGACCCGGCCGCTCACCGGCGGATACAGCTCGGACACGGTCTTCGTGGACTCGACCTCGCCGCACGATTCGCCGGCGACGATGGTCGCACCGACCTCCGGCAGGTCGACGAAGACGAGTTCGCCGAGCGAGTTGACGGCGACGGACGTGATGCCGACGCGGACCGGTTCGTCGGGGAGCGTGGCGCCGGGCTCGATCAGGACCCACTCGTGGTCGTCGGTGTAGCTGCGGTCGTCAGGGAAGGCGTGCGAAGACATGTGTGACCCTTTCGGGGCTGAAGTGGGTGGGAACGGCTCAGGAGCGGCGGTAGAACGGCGACGGGGTGACCACGAACGGTTCCTTCTTGCCGCGGATGTCCACGGTGAGTTGGGTGCCCGGTTCGCGGAACGCGACGTCCACGAACGCGAGCGCGATCGGATGCCCGAGCGTCGGAGACAGCGCCCCGGACGTGATGGTGCCGACCGGCGACTCGCCGGACGCGTCCAACACGGTGTACTCGGCACGCGCGGCCCGGCGGCCGGTTCCCGCGAGTCCGACGAGCACCCGCTGCGGGGCCTGATCCGACAACGTCTGCAGGGCATCGTGGCCGACGAAGTCCTTGTTGAGCCGGACCACCTTGCCGAGCCCGGCCTCGTACGGATTCGTGTCGAGGTTCAGTTCGTGGCCGTACAGTGCCATTCCGGCCTCGAGGCGGAGGGTGTCGCGGCACGCGAGGCCGGCGGGGACGCCGCCGCGGGTCGTGGTGGCGTCGAGCAGTGCGCGCCACAACGGCGCGGACAGCTCGTTCGGCACGTACAGCTCGAAGCCGTCCTCCCCGGTGTACCCGGTGCGGGCGAGGAGGACGTCGATGCCGGCGACGACCGCGCGCGTGACGGCGTAGTACTTCAACTCCGCCACCGTCTCGACCTGCTCGGCGGGAACGAGGGACTGCACGATGTCCTGGGCGGCCGGTCCCTGCACCGCGATCAGCGCGGTCTCCGAGGACTGATCGTCGACCTTGGCGGAGAAGCCCTCGACGCGTGCCGCCAGTTCGCGGTACACCGTCGGCGCGTTGGCCGCATTGGCCACCACGAGGAAATGCTCGTTGGCGAGACGGTAGACGACCAGATCGTCGATGACCCCGCCGTCCGCATTGCACAGGAGGGAGTACTTGGCCCGGCCGACGCCGATCTTCGAGAGTTCGCCGGCCAGAGCGTAATCCAGTACCGCTCCGGACTCGGGCCCGGTGACCGCGATCTCGCCCATGTGCGAGAGGTCGAACAACCCTGCCGCGGTCCGGACGGCGTGGTGTTCGGCGAGTTCGCTGTCGTACTTCAGCGGCATCTGCCAGCCGGCGAAGTCGGTGAAATGGGCTCCGAGCGCGCCGTGCTCGCCGAGCAGCGGGGACGCGGGCGTGGTGGTGAGGGTCATGCGAAGGCCTCCTCGGGGGTCTCGGCGATGGCCGAAGCGTCGATGTCGGTGGTGTTCTCGAAGGCCTCGGGCGCCGGGCACGAGCAGACGAGATTGCGGTCGCCGTGGACGCCGTCGATGCGGCGCACCGGGGGCCAGTACTTGGCGGTGCGAAGCGACGCGACGGGGTAGGCGGCCAGGTGGCGCGGGTAGGGCAGATTCCACTCGTCCGCGGTCACCTGTTCGGCGGTGTGCGGGGCCTGACGCAGTGGGCTGCGCTCGAGCGGCCACACGCCGTCACCGACCAGGTCGATCTCGCGGCGGATCGAGATCATCGCCTCGATGAAGCGGTCGAGTTCGGCGAGGTCCTCGGACTCGGTCGGTTCCACCATCAGTGTGCCGTTGACGGGGAACGACAGGGTGGGTGCGTGGAATCCGTAGTCGATCAACCGTTTTGCCACATCCTCGGCGGTCACGCCGGTCGCCTTGGTGACCGGCCGGAGGTCGAGGATGCACTCGTGCGCCACCAGACCGGAAGGGCCCGTGTACAGGACGGGGAAGTGCTGATCCAGTGACCTGGCGACGTAATTAGCGGCGAGCACCGCGGTTTCGGTGGCACTCGTCAACCCGTCCGGACCCATCAGCGCGATGTACGCCCAGGTGATGGGCAGGATGCCCGCCGATCCGTAGTTGGCGGCCGACACCGGGGTGCCGAGGTCGTCACCGCCCAGCGGATTGCCGGGCAGGAACGGCGCCAGATGCTCGCGCACCGCGACAGGCCCGACACCGGGACCGCCGCCGCCGTGCGGGATGCAGAACGTCTTGTGCAGGTTCAGGTGTGACACGTCGCCGCCGAACTTGCCGGGCTGCGCGAGACCGACCAGCGCATTGAGGTTCGCGCCGTCGACGTACACCTGCCCGCCGGCCTCGTGAACCAGATCGCAGACCGTCCGCACGTCGTTCTCGTACACGCCGTGCGTGGACGGGTAGGTCAACATGATCGCGGCCACCGCGCCCTCGTGCGCCGCGATCTTCGCGCGCAGATCGCCCACGTCGATGTTGCCGTTCTCCGCGGTCGCGACGACGACGACCTTCATGCCCGCGAGTACCGCGGATGCGGCATTCGTTCCGTGCGCGGACTGGGGGATGAGGCAGACGTTGCGTCCGAAGTCGGCCCGGGATTCGTGATAGCCGTGGATCGCGAGCAGCCCGGCCAGCTCGCCCTGGGATCCGGCGTTGGGCTGCAACGACACCCGGTCGTAGCCGGTGATCTCGCCGAGCCAGCGTTCCAGGTCGGCGACGAGTTCGAGGTAGCCGGCCGTCTGCGCGACCGGGGCGTACGGGTGGATGGACGCGAACCCGGGCCAGCTGATCGGTTCCATCTCGACAGCGGAGTTGAGTTTCATCGTGCACGATCCGAGCGGGATCATGGTGCGGTCGAGGGCGAGGTCCTTGTCCGACAGCGTGCGCAGGAAGCGGAGCATCGCGGTTTCCGAGCGGTGATCGTGGAACACCCTGTGCTGCAGGTAACTCGACGTCCTGGCGAGTGCCGACGGCAGTTCGAGCACCGCGACGGTCGTCGGCTGCGCACCGAACACGGTAACCACCCGCCGGACGATGTCGTCGGTGGTGCACTCGTCGCAGGCGATCGCGACGTGATCGGCGTCGACGAGACGGAGGTTGATGCCGTCCCGGTCGGCCGACTCCACGATCGCCCCGGCGCCCGCCGGGACCCGGACGAGAACCGTGTCGAAGAACCTGTCGTGGACGATCGTGTGACCGGCGGCGCGCAGGCTTCCGGCGATGGTCGTCGCGTGGGCGTGCACCCGGTTCGCGATGGCGCGCAACCCTTCCGGCCCGTGGTAGGCGGCGTACATCGCGGCGACGTTGGCGAGCAGTGCCTGCGCCGTGCAGATGTTGCTGGTCGCCTTGTCACGCCGGATGTGCTGTTCGCGGGTCTGCAGAGCCAGCCGGTAGGCCGTCTTCCCGTCGACGTCGACGGACACTCCGACGAGGCGGCCGGGCAGCATGCGCTCGAGTCCGCCGCGCACGGCCATGTAGCCGGCGTGCGGTCCGCCGAAGAACAACGGCACACCGAAACGCTGCGCCGACCCGACGGCGATGTCGGCACCCTGCTCGCCGGGCGGCGTCAGGATCGTCAGCGACAGCAGGTCCGCCGCGACGGTGGTCAGCGCGCCGCGCGCCTTCGCGGCGGCGATCATCGGAGCGAGGTCGCGCACAGCGCCGCTCGCACCGGGCGCCTGGAAGACCACCCCGAACATGTCACCGTCCGGCAGTTCCCCGGACAGTTCCGCGACCACCACCTCGATGCCCAGCGCCTTCGCTCGTCCCCGAACGACGGCCAGTGTCTGCGGCAGGCAGTCCGCGTCGAGGACGACGCGGTTTTTGGCGGCCTTCGACTTGTTCGCGCGCCGCATCAGCAGCACCGCCTCCATCACGGCGGTGGCCTCGTCGAGCAGCGATGCCCCGGCCAGCGGAAGGGCGGTGAGATCCTCGATGACGGTCTGGAACGTCAGCAGTGCCTCCAGCCGGCCCTGGGAGATCTCCGGCTGGTACGGGGTGTAGGCGGTGTACCAGGCGGCGGACTCGAGCATATTCCGCCGCAACACCGCAGGCGTGATGGTGTCGGAGTATCCGAGGCCGATCATCTGGACGCGGGTCTCGTTGCGCTCCGACAGTGTGCGCAGGTCGGCGAGAACCTGCTGCTCGGACCTCGCCGTCGGCAGATTCAAGGGCTGTGAACTGCGGATCTGCTCGGGCACCGCGCTGTCGATCAGGTTCGCGAGGCTGTCATAACCGAGGGCGTCGAGCATGCGCCGGGACGCGGCGGCATCAGGACCGATGTGGCGGGACGGAAAGTCGCTGGTGAGGGGCGCGCCGTGAGTGGCGGTGCGGGGTTCTGCTGGCACGAGGTGACTCCGGTTTCGTTGAGTCCGGACCGCACCGGACATCGACAAGGGGGCACCTCCCCGCTCTGTCCTGAAACCTGAGAGTTTGGGCGCACCGCAACTGCGGCGTGCTCTTCACCTTCGGTAAGTTCCGGCCGTGCGGCCGATACTTTCTCCAGAGTTGCCTCTGCGCTGCGGTACTGGGGCCTGAGAGATTCCCGGGGAGGAAGTTGCTCCTACGGCGCCTCCGAAACGGAGGTTCTCCCGCTGCGCGTCAACGGCGTCTTCAGTTGTGATTTGCCAAACAGTACACAGGCGCCGCGGGTTTGTCTCCTCGGACCGACGGTGTTGCCAAAAGTCCTCGTCGTTTGGCATCCTCGATGGATCTTCGCTCGGACGTGACCGCACACGCCGAGAGATGAGAGCCCAGATGCCCGCAGCCGCAACGGTTGTCGATGTGTGCTCGCCCTCCCGCTCACCTTCCCCGGTGCCGCGCTGTCCACCGCGCGCCCCGACGTCACATACCGACCGGTTTCGACCGGTCGTAGGAGTCACCCATGACTACAGTCCCTGAGTCACCCCCCGTCGCTCCGCTCGCCCCTCCCGGCCGCCGACTGCTCCGCCTCGAAGTCCGCAATGCCCAGACCCCGGTCGAACGCAAACCGTCGTGGATGAAGGTGCAGATGCGGACGGGCGCCGAATACCGGGACCTCGCCGCCCTCGTCGATCGCGAGAACCTGCACACCGTGTGTCAGGAAGCGGGATGTCCCAACATCTTCGACTGCTGGGAGGACCGTGAGGCGACGTTCCTCATCGGCGGAAGCCAGTGCACCCGGCGGTGCGACTTCTGCCAGATCGACACCGGCCGTCCCGCCGCACTCGATCGGGGCGAACCCAGGAGGGTCGCGGAGTCGGTGCGGACCATGGGCCTTCGGTACGCCACTGTCACCGGCGTGGCCCGCGACGATCTGCCGGACGGCGGCGCCTGGCTGTACGCAGAGACGGTCCGGCAGATTCACGAACTGTGCCCGGGCGCCGGCGTCGAACTGCTGATCCCCGATTTCAATGCCGACGCCGCGCAACTACGCGAGGTGTTCGACACCCGCCCGGAAGTACTCGCGCACAATGTGGAGACCGTTCCCCGGATCTTCCGTCGTATCCGGCCCGCCTTCACGTACGAGCGGTCCCTCGCGGTGATCACGCGGGCTCGGGAGGACGGTCTTATCACCAAGTCGAACCTGATCCTCGGGATGGGGGAGACCACGGACGAGGTGATCCAGGCCCTCCGGGACCTGCATACCGCCGGCTGCCAGTTGATCACGATCACGCAGTATCTCCGGCCGTCGGCCCGGCATCACCCGGTGGCGCGGTGGGCGAAACCGGAGGAGTTCGTCATGCTCGACGGTATCGCCCGCGAGATCGGATTCCTCGGCGTCCTGTCCGGTCCGCTCGTGCGCTCCTCCTACCGTGCCGGTCGCTTGCACGCGGAGGCCGTCGCCGCGTCCGCAGTTCACTGAACCCCATTCTCTTCCGTTCCAGCAAGGAGTTCCCATGTCCCACCGATCTGCAGATGTCGTCGTCCTCGGCGGCGGTTCCGGCGGCTACGCGGCCGCCATCCGCTCGGCCGAACTGGGCCGTTCGGTCATTCTCATCGAGGAGAACGAACTCGGCGGCACGTGCCTGCATCAGGGGTGCATTCCGACGAAGGCGCTGCTGCACTCCGCCGAAGTCGCCGACAGTGCGCGCACGGCCTCGCAGTTCGGTGTCGACGTCACGTTCGACGGTGTCGACCTCGAGAAGGTGCTGAGCTACCAGAATACGATCGTCACCCGCCTGCACAAGGGACTGCAGGGCCTCGTCGACTCGTACGGCATCACTGTTGTCAACGGCCGCGGACGGTTGGTCGGACCCAACGGAGTGGAGGTCGACGACGAGTTGATCACGGGCGGCGCCGTCGTCCTGGCAACGGGGTCGTCGCCGAAAACGCTGCCCGGCATCGGCATCGGTGGCCGGGTCGTCACCAGCGACCAGGCGCTCGTGTTGCCGTCGGTCCCGAAGAAGGCGATCATCCTGGGCGGCGGCGTCATCGGCGTCGAATTCGCCAGTGTCTGGGCGTCGTTCGGTGCGTCGGTGACGATCGTCGAGGCGATGCCGCGGCTGGTGCCGAACGAGGACGAGACGATCTCCAAGTACCTCGAGCGGGCATTCCGTCGTCGCAAGATCGCCGCGAAGACCGGTGTGCGGGTGGCGGAGGTGACGCAGGACGAGGACGCGGTGTCCGTCACCCTCGACTCCGGCGACGTACTCGACGCCGACGTCCTGCTGGTCGCGGTGGGGCGCGGACCCAACACCGCGTCCATGGGATATGAGGAGACCGGAGTGATGCTCGACAAGGGCTTCGTGGTGACCAGTGATCGACTGCGCACCACGGTGCCGAACGTCTTCGCGGTCGGCGACATCGTCCCCGGGCTCCAGCTGGCCCACCGCGGGTTCCCACAGGGCATTTTCGTGGCCGAGGAAATCGCCGGGCTCCGTCCGGACGTCATCGACGAGACCGGCATCCCTCGTGTCACCTACTCCCACCCCGAGGTCGCGTCCGTCGGGTTGACCGAGACCGCGGCCCGGGAGAAGTTCGGCGAGAACGTCGAGACTGTCACCTACGACCTCGCCGGCAACGGCAAGAGTCAGATCCTGAAGACGTCGGGGGCGGTCAAACTCGTGGTGGCGCCGACCGGGGTCGTGGTCGGTGTGCACATGGTCGGCGACCGAGTCGGTGAGCTGATCGGTGAGGCGCAGCTGCTCTACAACTTCGAGGTCGACGCCGCGCAGGCGGCGAAGTTCGTGCACGCCCACCCCACCCAGGGCGAGGCGCTCGGTGAGGCGCTGATGGCAGTGGCCGGCAAACCACTCCACGTCCACGCCTGACCCCCATGTGAGTGGCAAAGTGTGCCGGCGCACGCTTTGCCACTCACATGGGGTGTTCGGTATGCGAACGCGCACTGGTGATTTCCGCCCGGGAGTGCGAGTTAACACACCGGAACGGTGAAGTCATGCTTTCGTAATACGTCTGCGGAACAGTACGTCCCGAGTCAGTTCGATTCGGAACCATCTCGATGGTTTCTCCCTATGAACCTGGCTGGAGAGTCCCGGGACCGTGTCCCGGGCGCCGAAGGAGCAAGTACCCACAAACTCTCAGGCACCAGGACAATCAGGGTCGGGAACTCTGGAGAGCAGCGTGTCGGCTGTAACGGCACGTTCACCGACGGGGCACGATGACCACTCGCACGAGTGTGTCTCCAAACTCTCAGGTTACGGAACAGAGCGGGTGTCGGCCGAGGTGATCCACCGGATCACCCTCACATCGCTCGAGTGATCGGTTCGCCGGTTGCTCACTCTTCCTGGGAGATCCATGAATGTGACTGCTAGTGGGGCATCCACGGACATCATGGCTGTCGCCAACTCGCCGGTTCTCTGGGTGGCCGTTGCCGGCATCTTCGTCGTCATCGTCGTGCAGTCGGCGATCTACATGACCGCGGTCCGCAAGGTGGCACCCGTCGCGGACATGTCACCCGAAGACATGAAGGTATCGTTCCGCTCCGGTGCCGTGTCGGCGATCGGACCGTCCCTGGCGGTCTGCCTCGTGGCGATTGCCCTCCTCGCCCTCTTCGGCACGCCCGCTGTCCTGGCCCGCATCGGCCTGATCGGTTCCGCCGCGTACGACGTGTCCGCGGCCAGCATCGCCGCCGACTCCATGGGTGCGAAACTCGGCGCCGACACGTACACCCAGAACGTCTTCGTCGTCGCCTTCTTCGCGATGAGCATCGGCGGCGTGATGTGGATGCTGTCCGCGCTCATCCTCACCCCGCTGCTCGAGCGGGGTGACGCGAAGATCCGCACGGTGAATCCGGCGTTGATGGCGGTCGTTCCGTCCGCGGCCCTGATCGGCGCGTTTGCGTCGCTGGGATTCCAGGAATTGACGAAGTCCAGCTATCACATCGTCGCGTTCGCCGCCTCCGCGGTCGCGATGGGTATCTGCCTCTTCGTGGCCCGGACATTCGGCAAGAGCTGGCTCCGCGAATGGGGGCTGGGCATTTCGATCCTCGTGGCCCTCACCGTCACCTACCTGGTCACCTCCTGATTCACGACTCGCACGGAAAGGACTTTTCGATGACTACCGACGAAGCCGTAACTGTGTCCACCGGCGCCCGTGAACTCGCCGAGTTCGACAAGACGACATCCCGCTGGGGTCGTATCACGATGATCGTCGGGTTGCTCCTGTCGATCGGTGCGCCCCTGTACCTGGTGTTCTCGGGTGAGGTGGACGTCACCGCAGGCAAGCTGTGGACCGCGTTCGCCGCGGTGGCCGGGACATTCTTCATCATCTGGCTGGTCGAACCCCTGACCTATTTCCCCATCCTCGGTCCGGCCGCGATGTACCAGGCGTTCATGATCGGCAACATCGCGAACAAGTTGTTGCCTGCCGCGCTGATCGCGCAGACGAACATCGGAGCCAAACCGGGAACCAAGCGGGCCGAACTCGCTGCGGTCCTGGCGATCTGCGGCGCCGCGATGGTGCACCTCGTGTCGCTGGCCGTGTTCGTCGGGCTGCTCGGCACCTGGCTGGTCAGCGTGATTCCCACCGACATCGTGACCGTCACCCGTTCCTACATCCTTCCCTCGGTCCTGGGGGCGGTCCTCGTGCAGGCGATCGTGTCGATGAAGCAGCCCCGGGCCACGGTGGTCGCGCTGCTGGTGGCCGCGATCATCACGTTCGTCGTGGTTCCGGCGATGCCGAGCCTCGCGCTGTCGTCCACCGCCATCGCGGTGATCGTCACGGCGGTCCTCGCCTGGTTCCTCCGGGACAAGAACGACCAGAGCCCGGCCGAGCTCGCGACCATCGAGTAAGAATCGATACGCGGAGACATCTCACCTTCACCTGATTCGAAAGAAGGCTTCATGACCGACCTGCCGATCGCGCTCACCGACGAGCTGCGGACGAAGATGCTCGACCTCTACCGCCACCTGCACGCGAACCCGGAACTGTCGATGCAGGAACACAAGACCGCCGAGCTGATCCAGAGTTCCCTCGTCGCCCTCGGGATCGACACGTTCGTGTGCGGCGGCACCGGAGTGGGTGGGTGTCCTGACCAACGGCGAAGGCCCTACGGTGGCCTTCCGCGCCGATTCGGACGGGCTGCCGATCGCGGAGGACACCGGCGTCGACTACGCCAGCGCGGCCACCGGGCGCCTCGACGACGGCACCGAGGTGCCCGTGATGCACGGCTGCGGCCACGACACGCACGTCGCCACCCTCCTTACCGTCGCCGAGCTGCTCGCCGGTGCGCGGGAGGCGTGGGCCGGAACGATCGTGTTCCTCTTCCAGCCGGGCGAGGAAACGGCGGCCGGGGCGAAGGCGATGGTCGAGGACGGTCTGTGGGACCGGGCACCCAAGCCGGAGATCGTCTTCGGGCAGCACGTCGGTCCGATGCTGGCCGGCACCGTGCACGTCACGAGTGGCGACGCGATGGCCATGGCCGATTCGCTGAAGGTCACCGTCTACGGCCAGGGGTCGCACGGCTCCCAGCCCCAGGATTCGATCGACCCGATCATCCAGGGCGTCAACATGATCAACCGCATCCAGACCATCGTGTCCCGCGAAGTGCACCCGATGAAGCCGGCGGTGGTCACGGTCGCCACGTTCCACGCGGGGCTGAAGGAAAACATCATCGCGGACCGGGCCGAGTTCACGATCAACGTGCGCACCCTCGACCCCGAGGTGCGCGAGCAGGTCAACGCCGCGCTGCGCCGCATCATCTACGCCGAGGCTGCCGCATCCGGGGCGCCGAAGCCGCTGATCGAGGAGCGCTGTACACGTTCCCGCGCAACTACAACGATCCCGATGCCACCGCCGAACTCGTCGCCGAACTCCAGAAGGTGCTGGGCGAGAACAACGTCAAGCCGTCGTCTCCGATGATGGGTTCGGAGGACTTCGGTCTGCTCGCCGAGGCGATCGGCGTGCCGTCGGTGTTCTGGATGTTCGGTGGCCACACCGCGGAGACCCTCGAGAGCGGAAAGCCTGTGCCGGTGAACCACTCACCGTTCTTCGCCCCCGTCGCGGAACCCACCCTGTCCACCGGCGTCCAGGCGGCGATGACCGCGATCCTGTCGAAGGTCGGGATCTAGGCCCTCCGGGCCCGTGAGTGGTTAACGAGTCTCTGCACTCGTCAACCACTCACGGGTGGCGGAGCCGCCTCAGTGGGTGGTCAGCGGTGCGTCCGCGGTGGCGTCCCCGGTGTCCACTCCGGTCTTCTCGAATCGCAGTCGCGACACGGCGAGTCCGGCGAGGACGAAGGACGCGGCGACGAGGATGTACAGCTGGGTGGGCGACCAGTCGCGGTCGAGGAGGGCGCCCGCGACGATCGGGGACGCAATGGCGCCGACGCGGCCGATGCCGATGCCCCAGCCGACGCCGGTGGCCCGGACGGCCGGCGAGTAGACCGACGGCGTGATCGCGTACAGCCCGGCGATGCAGCCGTTGGCGAAGACGCCGATCAGTGCGCCGAGTCCGAACGCGATGACGATGGACGCGGTGGCGGGGACGAAGACGACCAGCAGAACGCCCGCGGTCGCCATGTAGGCGATGAGCACACGCTTCAGGGCGAAACGTGCGGACAGCGCCCCGAGCAGGGTGGCGCCGAAGATGCCGCCGAGGTTGAGGAGCACTCCGCCGGTGACACCCTGGTTCGCGGACATGCCCGCCTCGACCAGCAGCTTCGGGGTCCAGCTGGTGACGAAGTAGAAACCGAACATCGCCATGAAGAACGCGAACCACACCAGGAGTGTGCTGCGGCGGCGCTGCGGGGACAGCAGGACGCGCATCGCGAATCCGGCGTCGGCGGTGGCGGCGGCACGCGGTGCGGGCAGCTCGTCGAGTCGCGGCTGACCGGCCCGCTGGGCGAAGGCGTTGATCCGGTCGAGGGCGTTGGCCGGTCGCCGGACGAGCAGGAAGTCGATCGATTCGGGAAGCCGGGCGTAGACGACGGGGATGATCGCCGCCGTGCACAGCCCGCCGAACAGGAACACCGAACGCCAGCCGAGCGAGTTCTGCAGGACGACGGCGATGATTCCGCCGAGGGTGGCGCCGACGGCGTAACCGGTGGAATTGAGACTCACCGCGAGCCCGCGCCAGCGGTTCGACGCGTACTCACTGGCGATGACGTTGCTGCTGGCGAGGATTCCGCCGATGCCGACGCCGGTGAGGGCGCGGAGCAGGCCGAGTTGCATCGCGTTCTGGCTGACCGCCGACAGCAGCATGCCCGTCGACGCGAGTGCCAGGCACAGCAGGATCATGGCGCGGCGGCCGATGGTGTCAGCCCACGGTGCCAGGAACAGCGATCCCGCGGCCATGCCGAACAGTCCGGCGCTGAGCAGGAGGCCGACGACCGAGCCGGACAGATCCCACTCCTGCGACACCGACTGTGCGGTGAACGCCATGACGAGGACGTCGAAGCCGTCGAGCACGTTGAGTAGACCGCAGATGGCGATGGCGCCCCATTGGTAGCGCGTCATAGGGCTGCTGTCGATGCGTTCGCGTAGGTCGAATTGCATGCGCGGGACCTGTTCTTCCTCGGAGGTGGGCTGTGATGTGGCTCACGACTCACCTACCGTGGCGGACAGGTCACTCGTTTCCAACTTCACTTCCGAATGTCGGAATACAGAAGTGGCGGTGGGATGCGGTGCTGGGTGATCATTTCAGTGATGACAACTGGATGGGGACCGGGCGACCGGCAGTGGGCGAAAGGTCCATGGATGTGACTGGCTCGGGTTTCGATAACTCCTGGTCGGCGGATCGGTTGTTCGCCGGTCCGGGCGAGACACGGGAGCGGCTACGCCGCACCGATTGGGCGGCCACGCCGCTGGGCCCGGTCGAGACCTGGTCTGTCGAACTGCGGGCGGCGGTACGGACCGTGCTGCCCTCCGAGGTCCCGATGTTGCTCTGGTGGGGACCTGAGCTCGTGCAGATCTTCAACGACGCGTACACCCGGGTCCTCGGTGCGAAGTACCCAGCGGCGATCGGTGAACCCGGGGCGCAGTGCTGGGCGGAGATCTGGGACGAGGTGGGACCGCTCGCCGAGCAGGTGATGTCGGGCGGCGCAGCGACCTACACGGAGAATCAGCCGCTGTACCTGCTGCGGCACGGGTACCTCGAGGAGACGTACTGGACGTTCTCCTACAGTCCGGTGCAGGACGAGGACGGGAACGTCGCCGGGATCTTCGTGGCGACGACCGATGTGACCGCGACCGTGCTCGGGGAGCGCCGACTCGAGACTCTGCGGCAACTGGGCACGGTTTCCACCGCAGGCGGCGACGATCCGCTCGTCGATGCCTGCCGTGCGGTCGTGCGGGTACTCGGCGGCAACGGACAGGACGTTCCGCTTGCCGCGATCTATCTTCGCCGCGAGGTCGGCGGCTCGGGTGACGACGAGTCCGAAGACCTCGTGCTCGTCGGTGCCGCCGGGGTGGACGACGACGGCGAGTTCAGGCCCGCCCGGATCCCGGCGACCGACGTCACCCACCACCGCGTCCGGGCGTCGGGCGAGCAGTCCGAGCCCGCCGGGTCGAAGGCGGTGACCGAGGTGAGGCTGTGCCCGTTGATCGTGACGGGTCACGCGGAGCCGGTGGGTGTGCTGGTGCTCGGGATCAGTCCGTACCGCGCGTTCGACGACGCGTATCGGGGCTTCGTCGAGCTGGTCACGGCGAAGGTGTCGACGCTGATCACGGACGCCCTGGCCTACGAGTTCGAGCGGGACCGCGCCGCTGCGCTGGCGGAACTCGACGCTGCGAAGACGCGGTTCTTCCAGAACGTCAGTCACGAGTTCCGTACCCCGCTGACCCTGTTGCTCGGGCCCCTCGAGACTCTGCGCGAGCAGTCCGAGGACGAGTCGCCCGCAGATCGGCGCGAAGCGATCGCGGCCGCCTATCGTGCGGCGGTCCGGCTGCAGCAGCTCGTCGACGGCCTACTCGATCTGTCCAAGGCGGAAGCCGGCCAGCTTCTGCCACACACGGAGCCGACCGATATCGGCCAATTGACGGCGGACTGCGTGAGCATGTTCGATTCCGCCGCCGCGCAGGCGGGGCTCGCGCTCCGGACCGATCTCGACGACGTCTCCGGCCTGGTCGAATTGGACCGCGAGATGTGGGTGAAGATCGTGCTGAATCTTGTCTCGAACGCGGTCAAGTACACCCGGTCCGGATCCGTGTCCGTAGCGCTCGGCCAGGACGCCGGCCGGTTGGTGCTGAGCGTGACCGACACGGGTGTGGGGATTCCCGCCGAAGAACGGGAACGCGTATTCGACAGGTTCCATCGCGTCGAGGCCGGCGGGTCGGGCAGCGGTGGGGGCGTCGGCATCGGCCTTTCCCTGGTGTCCGATCTCGCCGCGGCGCTCGGCGGTTCCGTCGACCTCGACAGCGTCCCGGGCCGGGGCAGCACCTTCACCGTCCGCGTACCGCGGATCCCGGCGCCGGACGGCGCGACCCCGCGGGCAGACGACCAGCCCATCGGCGCGGTGACCTCCTACGGTGACGTCGAACAGCGGGAGCCGTCCGTCGAGGTCGCGGTTTCGACCGAACGCGGAGCGGACGGCCACCGCATCCTGCTCGTCGAAGACCACCCGGACCTGCGCGCGTACCTCACCCGATTGCTGCAGGAGCAGGGCTGGGACGTCGACGCCGTCGCCGACGCGGAGTCCGCGCTGAAGCATGTCGCCGTCCGCACACCGAATCTCGTGCTCAGCGACGTCATGCTTCCCGGTCGCGACGGCATCGACTTCCTCCGCGAGCTGCGGTCGGAGCAGTCGACGGCAAGGCTGCCGGTCATCCTGCTCACCGCCCGCGCGGGAACGGAGTCGACCGTCGACGGGCTGAACCAAGGAGCCGACGACTACATCGTCAAGCCCTTCCAGCCGAGCGAGCTCGTCGCGCGGGTGCGTGTTCATCTCGAAATGTCCTGGCTTCGTGAAACTCTGATCACGGACAGTGAGCTCGAGTCGACACATCTGCGCACGGCACTGGATACCCGCACCACCCTCAGCCAAGCTGTCGGGCTGACCATGGCCGCGTTCCAGTGCGACGCCGACACCGCCTTCGACAAGCTCGCCTCCTATTCGCAGAATCGCAACGTCAAACTTCGGGAGATCGCGGCGGAGGTCGTCGCGAACTTCACCGCGGGCACCGACCGCGAGTAGAGCCGAAGGGAATGCCGCAGTTTCCCTGAGCCGGGTTCCGGGTAGGCGTCACCGATGAACGACGATCAGCACGCCGAACCGGACCCCGACGATCCGCGGAAGCCGGATTCGCCTGCGGACCTGACGAAACCTTCCTGGTGGTACGTCATCAGGAAGACGGCGCACGAATTCACGCGCGATCAGTGCACCGACCTGGCCGCCGCACTGACGTATTACGCGGTGCTGTCGCTGTTCCCTGCGCTGCTGGCGCTGGTCTCGTTGCTGGGAGTGTTCGGGCAGGGGCAGCGCACCACCGATGCGGTCCTGCAGATGGTCGACGACCTCGGGCCGTCCTCCGCCGTGGACACGTTGCGTGAACCCATCGCGCAGTTGGTCGAGACACCGACCGCGGGCATGGCGCTGGTCCTCGGCCTGCTGGGCGCGGTGTGGTCGGCGTCCGGCTACATCGGGGCGTTCGGACGCGCCATGAACCGCATGTACGAAGTCGAGGAGGGGCGTCCCGTGTGGAAGCTCCGGCCGCTGATGCTGGCCGTCACCATCGTCGGTCTGGTCCTGGTGGCCGCCGCTGCGGCGATGCTCGCGCTGAGCGGCCCCGTCGCACGCTCGGTGGGTGACGCGATCGGATTCGGCGACACCGCCCTGACCGTCTGGAACATCGCCCGCTGGCCGTTCGTCCTCGGCGTCGTCGTGGTCGCCGTGGCCATCCTCTATTACGTCACGCCCAACGTGAAGCAACCGAAGTTCCGTTGGGTCAGCGCCGGTGCGTTCCTCGCCATCGTGACGTGGATCCTCGCGTCGGTCCTGTTCGGTCTGTACGTCGCCAACTTCGGCAGCTACAACAAGACGTACGGCTCCCTGGCCGGCGTGATCGTGTTCCTGCTGTGGCTCTGGATCACCAATCTGGCGTTGCTCTTCGGTGCCGAACTGGATGCCGAACTCGAACGCGGACGCGAATTGCAGGCCGGCATGCCGGCCGAGGACGAACTGCAATTGCCGCCTCGCGACACGCGGGTCTCCGACAAGAACGCCGAGAAGTACGAGCAATACGTGCAGGAGGGCAGGGCGCTACGTGGGCCCTCCGGGCCCGTGAGTACTTGTTAACCGCGGGCGGTTAACAAGTACTCACGGGCGGAACGCCATTGCGTCGTCCACGACCTTGCCGTGCCGCAATGTCAGAAGGTCGCGGAAGTAGTTCATCCGCAGCCGCCACGGCGCTTCCGACCCCTGCTTCGGGAACGACTCCACCGACCGCAGGACGTAACCGGCGGCGAAGTCGAGGAACGGCTCCTCCTCGACCGAACTGTCACGCTCCGGGGCGCACTGCGCGAACCCGTTCGCGTCCATGTGTGCGAGCAGACGGCAGACGTACTCGCACACCAGGTCGGCCTTGAGCGTCCAGGACGCGTTGGTGTACCCGATGACGAACGCGAAGTTGGGCACCCCGCTGAGCATCATCCCCTTGTACGCCATGGTGTCGGTGAGGTCGATGTCGCGGCCGTCGACGACGAGCGTCGTTCCGCCGAACGCGAGCAGATTCAGGCCGGTCGCGGTGACGACGACATCGGCGTGCAGTTCCTCACCGGACTTCAGCGTGATACCGGTTTCGGTGAAGGTGTCGATGTGGTCGGTCACGATCGACACCTCGTCGTTCCGGATGGACCGGAACAGATCCCCGTTGGGCACGAGACACAGTCGCTGATCCCACGGGTTGTACCGGGGAGTGAAGTGGGTGTCGATGTCGTAGCCCTTCGGCAGCCACTTCTCCTGCATCTGCCGGATGCGCCCCTTCATGAAGTCCGGATAGCGCTGGCACAGTTGGTAGATCGCGGTTGCGACCGACGCGTTCTTCAGGCGGGTGAGGCTGTAGGCGAGCTTGGCGGGAAGGTGCCGGCGGAGCCGGTTCGCCAGCTTGTCCTTGGCAGGCATCGAGATGATGTAGGTGGGCGAGCGCTGCAACATGGTCACGTGTGCGGCCTCGGCGGCCATCGACGGAGCCAGCGTCACCGCGGTGGCCCCACTGCCGATGATGACCACCCGCTTACCCGCGTAGTCGAGGTCCTCGGGCCACTTCTGCGGGTGCACGACCTGCCCGGCGAACCGGTCGAGGCCCGGGAACTCGGGGGTGTAGCCCTCGTCGTAGCGGTAGTAGCCGCTGCAGGACATCAGGAAGTTGGCGGTGAACCGGACCGTCTCACCGGTATCGGTGCGCTCGGCGTCGACCGTCCACTGGGCGTCCGGGGTCGACCACTCTGCACGAACGACCTTGTGCTGGAACCGGATATTCCGGTCGATCCCGTGCTCGGCGGCGGTCGTGCGGACGTACTCGAGGATCGACGGCCCGTCGGCGATGGACTTCTCACCCGACCACGGCTTGAACCGGTAGCCGAGGGTGTACATGTCGGAGTCGGAGCGAATGCCGGGGTAGCGGAACAGGTCCCAGGTGCCGCCGATCGATTCGCGGCTCTCCAGGATCGCGTAGGTCCGTCGGGGAAAATTGTCCTGCAGGTGGTACGCGGCACCGATCCCGGACAGTCCGGCCCCGATGATCAGCACGTCGACGTGTTCGACGGGCGCCTTCGCGCCGGTGGTCTCGGCGGCGGTATCGGTGTGTGACATGAACACTCTCTCGCTGGCGGGGACTGGTGGTTACTTCGGGTCTACGGCGACGTCGCCGAGAGCGACATTACGTGCGCTGGTGGACCGGCCGAGTTTCGCGACCTCCTCGTCCATCAGCGGAAGGATGCGGGGGACGTGGGGCAGCAGGTTGCGATCCCCGATCGGCGACGTCACCACCGCCTTCAGCCAGCCGACGAGCTCGACCCACCGCGGCACGTAGACCCGGCGCTTCCGCCCGGCCAGGGCGTCCACGAACGCGTCGACGCACGAGTCCACCGACGTCGTCTTGCCGAGCGGTCCCGGTAGAGCGGCGAGAAGTTGGTTGAACGCGGTGAGGTCGGCTTTCGCATCCTGAACGAGCGGTGTGTCGATCCACGACATGTGGGCCGAGCCCACGGTGACGCCGTGGTGCGCGACTTCGAGACGAAGGGTGTTGGCGAAATGCTCGATGCCGGCCTTGCTGGTGTTGTACGCGGCCAGCCCGGGTGCGGGCGCGAACGCGGCGAGCGACGACACGACCAGGATGTAGCCCTTGCGGTCGATCACGGACGGAAGCGCAGCTCGGACGGTGTGGAAGACGCCGAGGATGTTGATGTCGATGACCCGCTTGAACGTGGCCGGGTCGACGTGCATGACCGAGCCGTAGCTGGCGATGCCGGCGTTCGCGAGCACGAGGTCGATGCCGCCGAACTTCGCGACACCGGCGTCGACTGCCTTCTGCACGGCGGCCAGATCGCAGACGTCGGCGGTCGCGGCGAGCGCGACGTCGTCGCCGAGTTCGGCGGCGAGGGCATTCAATGGCTCGGCGTCCAGATCGATCAGAACCAGTTTCACGCCCTTGCGGGCGAGGGCGCGGGACGTTTCCGCGCCGATGCCACGCGCGGCTCCGGTGACGAGTGCGACTTTGTTCCTGAGCGTGGGCATGGGATCTCCTGGCGTGTGATCTGGCACCGTTCGGTGTCAGTTTGTATCTGGAACTGTGCGGTGTCAATATGGGGGCGTGAGTTCGCCCAAGCTCGACGGAACGGGCCGCACCTACCGCGGTGCGGGTCCGCGTCAGCGTCAGGAAGAGCGCCGCGTGCGCCTCGTCGACGCGGCCGTCGAAGTGTTCGGGACCAGCGGATACCGGTCCGCGACGGTGGAGAAGATCTGTTCGACCGCCGGGCTCACCAAGCGCTACTTCTACGAGTCCTTCGACGACAGCGAGGCCCTGCTCCTGGCCGCGTACGCGAGCGTGACCGACCGCCTGCGGGACAGCGTCCTGCGCGGTGCGGGGGAGGGCGGCACCGATCTCGACGCACGGGTTCGCGGTGCGCTGACCGCGTTCTTCCGATCCGTCGCCGACGACCCGCGGATCCCGCGGATCGCATTCCAGGAGGTCCTCGGCGTCGGGCCGGAGGTCGACAACGCCTACCGCCGCGTCACCCTGTCGTTCGTGGACGCCGTTCTCGTCGTCATCGGCCCGGCCGTCGACCGGACCGCGTTTCCCGACTTCCACCTGCGCACCCTCGCGACCGGCCTGGTGGGAGCCGTCCTGATGATCGCCCAGCAATGGGTGCTGTCGGAGAACCCGCAGCCGATCGAGTCCGTCATCGGCAGCGCGCACACCATCCTTTCGGCCGTCCTGGGGCAGCTCGGTCCCCAGCCCATGTGAGTGGCGCGGCGTCCGGGCGCACGCTTTGCCACTCACATGCGCTGACCTGGGATTGCGTGCGCCGGCGGCAATCCGGGCAAACCCCTGACGCCAACACATATATGTTGTTAAATACCTGACATGCCCAGTGCTGTGCACTGCCGATCACCGTGGGTCCGCAACACGACCATCCGCGCGGTGCTCGTCGCGCTGTTCGGGGTGGCCGCCCTCGCGACGCCGGCATCGCTCCTCGCGCACGCCGCCGGCTACGAGGGCCTGCTCGACATCACGCCGGCGAACGCGGCAGCGGAGTCGATCGGCGGACTCGACCCCCGGCTGCCCACCGAGTCCGCTGTCCTCGGCGCCGCGCTGGCGGCCGCCCGCTCCGACGGTGTCGCTCCGAAGCGGTATTCCGCCCTTCTGCAACAGTATTGGCTCGCTCGTGGATCCGAGGCGTCCGGCATCGACCTGGCCGCGTGGGATCCGAACGCGGGGCTGATCGCCAACGCCGCGGTGGTCGACCGGGTCTACGAGAACTACGGCCGGTACCAACTCCAACGCGCCGAGCTCTACTGGTCCGGGATGGCCGGGCTGGCGGGAGGTTCGTTCGCCGCCGGCTTCTGGGACCTCGACCTCGGCCGGACTGTGCTCGGAGTCGATGCCGTCCACACGCTCGGCAACGCTGTCGCGTCCACGGTCCGTGGGTTGCCCGGCGAGGCGATGGCGCTCCTGCCCGCGGACCCGAGAACGCTCGCGACCGTCGGCCCGGCGATGACCGCCGAGGACGTGGACTGGTATCAGAAGCGCCTGCTGATGATGCAGAAGCACATCTACTTCGACATGGTGCCCATGCACGAGGCGTACCTGAACGAGGGCAGGGCCGCTGTGGAGGAGATGGCCGCCGCCGGACTGCTCGACGAGAACGCCGAGATCGCATGGAACGGCATCTTCTCCGGCACTCAGGCCGGGTACGCGGACGCGCTGTTCCGGATGGCGTCGCGCGAGCAGAATCAGATCATCGCCGATCAGTGGGACGTCACCGCGGCAGCCCGTGACGGCGTCGGCCGCGCGCTCACGTACGCCACCACACTCGCGGCGCAACCCTCGGTTCCCGGTTCGCGGGCACCGGGACAGGTTGTGCCGATGGCGGTCGACTGCGACGTGAACGGCTCGGCCTACCGTCTCCGCACGCCCCTGCCCGGTTTCAACTGGGCCGATCGCGAACCGCGCTGGCAGTACATCGTCAGTGACATCGCGTCGTCCTACCAGCGGCTGGCCGAGGTTCGTCCGGGCGAGTTGCGGGCCCTGCTGGCCATCCCGTTCCGCGACTTCGTCGAGAGCCAGCGGGTGCTGCGGCGGGTGCCCGACCTCGCCCGCGACATGAGCACCGGCTGGGAGTTGTCCCCGGCGCATCCGTAGCGGTAGTGGTTGCCGTTCCCGGACGAACGGGACGCTCGTTCGATCTGACGCAACGACCGTCCCGTTCGTCCGGGGCACGAGGCCGGGTTTCCAATGGATGGATGTGACGTTGCGCACGCGTAGGCGCGGTTGGCACGTTGTGTCACACCACGCCAGGCCCGATCGCAGGAGAGTCGATGAACGTATCCGCCGTCACGCACGACAGCCCGACGACCGCGACACCCACCGAGGTCGCGAAGACGCCGAAGAAGGCGGCGCTCGCGTCGTTCCTCGGCAGTGCGCTCGAGTACTACGACTTCTTCATCTACGGATCCGCCGCCGCCCTCGTCTTCGGGCACACGTTCTTCCCGGCCGGCAACGACGCGATCGGCACGGTCGCCGCGCTCGCGACGTTCGGCGTGGGCTACGTGGCCCGGCCCGTCGGCGGAATAGTGCTGGGACATTTCGGAGACAAGCTGGGCCGCAAGAAGATTCTGCTGCTGACCCTGCTCATCATGGGTCTGTCCAGTCTCGCGATCGGATTCCTGCCCACGTACGAGCAGATCGGCATCGCCGCCCCGATACTCCTCGTGCTGTGCCGCCTCGCGCAGGGGTTCTCCGCGGGCGGTGAGGCCGCCGGAGCCAGCACCCTCACGCTCGAGCACTCACCCGAGGGGCGGCGGGCGTTCTTCACCAGCTTCACGATGACCGGATATGCCGCCGGGATGGTCCTCGCGACCCTCGTCTTCATTCCCGTGGCCGCGCTGCCGAAAGATCAACTCGACAGCTGGGGTTGGCGAATTCCGTTCTGGTGCAGCGCGGTGATGCTCGTGGTGGCCTACTTCGTGCGCACCAAGCTCGACGAGACCCCGGTGTTCGAGGAGTCACGCGAGCACGCGGAAGTGCAGAAGCTGCCGGTCGTCACCGTCGTGACCACCCAGTGGCGGGACGTCTTGCGGATCGCGCTCTGCTCGCTGTTCGCGGTCGGGCAGACCGTGTTCACGGTCTTCGGGCTCGCCTACGCCACCGGACCCGACGTCGGCATCGACCGCACCACGATGCTGTGGGCGTCGTCCGTGTCGATCGCGGGCTCCATCGTCGCGATCCCGCTGCTCGCCAAGCTGTCGGACCGCGTCGGACGCCGCCCCGTCTGGATCACCGGCGCCCTCGGGTGCGCCGTGACGATCTTCGGGTACTTCTGGGCCATCTCCGTCGGCTCCATTCCACTGATCTTCCTCGCCGCGCTGCTCACGATGACGCTGTTCTACTCGATGGTGAACGGCCTGTGGCCGAGCTTCTTCACCGAGATGTTCGCGGCGCCCGTGCGCTACTCCGGTTTCGCGGTCGGTACGCAGATCGGCTTCCTCATCGCCGGTTTCGCCCCGGCGATCGGCTGGGCGCTGCTCGGTACCGGGGTGAACGCGTGGGTCCCCGTGGCGGTGTTCACTGCCCTCTGCATGCTGGTCTCGTCCGTCGCCGCCTTCACCGCCCGTGAGACGTACCGGGTGCCGCTGGCCGAACTCGGGCGTCCGTCGACCCCTCGGGAGTAGCCGGAGGACAATAGGGCGATGTCACGGACACCGACAGGAGAATCGGTCACTGCCCGAGTCGTGAGGGTCTTGTCCTCATTCGACGCGGACACACCGTCCCTGTCGGTGTCCGACATCGCGCGTCGGTCCGACCTCCCCGCCGCGACGGCGCACCGCATTGTCGGGGAACTCGTGAAGTACCGACTCCTCGAACGCAACGACACCCGCATCAGCATCGGCGTGCGGATGTGGGAACTGGGGTCCCGCGGCTCGCACACCCTGAGCCTGCGCGAAGCCGCGATGCCGTTCATGGAAGACGTGAACGCCGCGATCAAACAACACACCCAGCTGGGCATCCTCGACGGCAACGAGGTGCTGTTCGTCGAACGGCTCTCCACGCGCGGGTCCGTCGTCAACGTCACCAAGATCGCCGGGCGTCTGCCGGTGCATGCCTGCTCGTCCGGTCTGGTCCTGATGGCGAACGCGTCCCGCGACGTGCAGGACGAACTGCTGTCGCAGCCGCTCGAGCGCTACACCGACGCCACGGTCACCGATCCCGAGCAGATGCGACGTCTTCTCGCCGAGGTCCGGCACCAGCACTTCGCGGTAGCCGCAGGTCTGATCACACCCGGAGCGACGGGAGTCGCTGTGCCCGTGCGGGACACCGACGGCGGCAGGGTGATCGCCGCCCTGTCCGTCGTCATACCGCACGATCAGGCCAACTCGCAGTCGGTGGTCGCGGCGCTGACGACGGCGTCGCGCGGCATCACCCGGGCGATGACGCGCGGATCGCGGCACTGACAGAAACCCTTTCCATCCATTGGAGTCGCGCTGTGACTCGGGTCTCGGGTCGGTCAGAGTGGTTGTCACGAACACACCGTCACCGATCACGCATCGCGATCCGAAAGTCACTGCACACCAGAATGTTCGCCGATGCCTGATCGAGTGCCGACTCTCCAGGGAAGGTCCAAGCATGAGCTCGAAAACTGTCAAATGCGACCTGTTGGTCATCGGATCCGGGGCCGCAGGCATGGCCGCCGCACTCAAGGCGGCGAGCGAGGGGCACAGCGTCATCGTCGCCGAGAAGTCGCAGTGGCTCGGCGGCACCACCGCGATCTCAGGAGGCTGGGCGTGGGTGCCCGGCAACAAGCAGGGCGTCGCGCAGGGTGACACCCGTCAGGACATCGAAACCTACATCCGCGCACTTGCCAAGGACTGCTACAAGGCCGAGATGGTCGACACGTTCCTCGACGAGGTGCCCGAGGCCATCGACTGGCTCGAGCGCGACACCGACGTCGAATTCGTCTATCCGGAAATGGCTCCCGACTATCAGATGGACGCGCCGGGCGCGAAGCCGTCGGGACGCGCGATTTCGGGCAAGGTCGTCGACGCGCGCACCCTCGGCGAGAACCGGTTGCGGTTGCGCCCCTACCTCGACACCTACACCGTGTTCGGCTACATGCCGGAGGTCGGGCCCGACATCGCCCAGTTCCTCCACGCCAACCAGTCGTGGAAATCGTTCGCCTACGTGTCGAAGAAGCTTCTCAAGACCTGGGTCGAGACGGTCCTCTGCCGCCGATCGTTCGACCGGACCAACGGCAATTCGCTCATGGTGCGGATGGTGTCGTCCGCCGCGAAGCTCGGCATCCGGATGTGGACCGAGACGCCGGTGACGAAGATTGTGCAGTCGGAGAACGGGGTCGTCACCGGGGCGGTGCTCGGGGGAGTGCACGCGGGAACGGTCGAGGCGCGGCTCGGCGTTGTCATCGCAGCCGGCGGCTACTCCTCGGATCCGGCGCTGCGAGCCGAGTACTGGGGTCATGATCCGCACGGGGACAACCACTTCACTCCCACGGTCGGGCACGACGGCGACAATGTGCGCCTGGCCGCGCCGCTCGGCGGGCACGTCGACACCGACGTCCACGAGCCGGCCGCGTGGGCCCCGGTGACGGTGTTCACCGGTCTGCGCGGACAGCAGCGGATCTTCCCGCACCTGCGGGCGTTCGGGCTCCCCGGACTGATCGCGGTGAACCGCAAGGGTGAACGTTTCGCCAACGAGTCGAGTTCCTACCACGACTTCGGCATGGCGATGATTCAGGACAACGCCGGTCAGGACGAGACATTCGGTTACATCATCGCCGACTCGAAAGCCATGAACAAGTACGGCATCGGCTACGCCAAGCCGTGGCCGATCCCACAGGGCTATTTCAAGAAGACCGGATTTCTCCACAAGGCAGGCACGGTCGAGGAACTCGCCCTCGAGATCGGCGTCGACGCCGCCGGGCTGAAGAAGACCCTCGCCGAGTTCAACGCGGGAGCCGCCAAGGGCGAGGACCCGAAGTTCAATCGCGGATCCAACTGGTTCCACCACTTCAAGGGCGACATGGAGCACCAGCCCAACCCGAACCTCGAGCCGCTCGACAAGGGGCCGTACTACGCCGCGAAGATCGAGATGGGAGACCTCGGCGCCTATTCCGGCCTGGCCGTCGACCGGCACAGCCAGGTCCTCGACGACGACAACCAGCCGATCCCCGGCCTGTTCGCCGCCGGTTCCGCGGCCGTGAGCATCTTCGGCGGCGGCTACCCTGGCTACGGCGCCAACATCGGGCCCGCCCTCGTCTTCGGATACACCATCGGCCGGGACGCCGAGGTCCTCGCATCGCTGCGCAGCGAATCCGCCGCGGCGACCGTCCTGGAAGAGGTCTGACGTGCCGTTCTTCCTCGTCCGTTACGCATACACCGGCGACACGGCCGGCCGGGACGAGCACCGTCCCGAACACAAAAGCCACCTGCAGGCCGCCGCCGACCGCGGACTGATCCTCGGGTCCGGACCGTTCGCGGCAGGAGAAGACCCCGGCGCGGCCATGATCTACGAGGCCGCCGGCAAGCAGGACGTCGTCGACGTCGTCGAGGGCGACCCGTTCCGGACGCACGGGTTCGTCGCGTCGTACGACATCACCGAGTGGATTCCGATGATCGGCCCGTGGGCCGTCGCAGCAGTGGGAGGTAGGTCATGACGGGTCGAGTGGCAGGGAAGGTCGCCGTCGTCACGGGGGCGAACGGTGATCTGGGCGGCGCGACCGCGCGGATGCTCGCACGAGAGGGGGCGTTTGTTGCGGCCCTCGACCTCAAAGTGCCGGATGCGCCGTGGGATTCGGCGACGATCACGTCGTTCGCGGTCGACGTCACCGACGAGACCGGCGTCGCCGAGGCCGTCGCTGCAGTGGTGGATACCGTGGGTGTTCCCGACGTCCTGGTCAACTGCGCCGGCATCATCGGCAGGCCCGCGCCGTCGCACGAGGCGTCGGTCGCCGAGTTCGACCAGATCTTCGACGTCAACGTCAAGGGTGTCTGGTTGGCCACCAAGTACGTCGTGCCCCACATGATCGGTCGGAAGAAGGGCAGCATCGTGAACTTCTCGTCGATCCACGGGTTGACGGGAGGCTCCAACGTCCCGCTGTATCACGCGTCGAAAGGTGCTGTGCGACTGCTCAGCAAGGCGGACGCCGTCACCTACGGGCCGCACAGAATTCGCGTCAACTCGATCCACCCCGGGTCGATGCGGACGTCGATGAGTCAGCGGTCGGCCGAGGGCAGCGCGATCGGCCCGGAGGAGTACTACCGCCAGCTCGTCTCGGGCAACCCCCTCCCGCGGCAGGGGGAACCCGACGAGATCGCGTACGGGGTGCTCTACCTCGCCTCGGACGAGTCCGGCTTCACCACCGGCACCGAACTCGTCGTCGACGGTGGGTACACGGCGCACTGACCTTTCGTGTCGCCCAATGTCACACGCGTTCGGTCCGACTGCACCGGTGTGACATTGGGCGCGGACGTCAATCGAAGTGCCGCACCAGACGGCGATGCCGGTGCGCGAAGAACGCGCCCAGGACGCGGGCGAGCACCGGCGTCAGCGGCACCAGCGGCAGCCTCGGCTCGAACGTGATCCGGTCGTGGACGCCGGTGCTCCCGTCGTCGAATGGCCGCAGCGTGCGTTCGTGCTCCCACCGGCGCATGCTGAGCATTGTCGACTTCTCGTGGAACCGCCGACACGGTTCGAGTTCGGCGATGGTCAGATCGTCGTAGTCGAACGGGACGAGCCCGAACAGCCGCAGCCACGCTCGCCCGAGCGGTTCGCCGATCGGGACCGAGTCGATGGTGATCGATTCCCGACCCCGCGGGATGCTCATCGTCATCCACGGACGCATTTCATCGTTGATCCCCTCCGGGTCGACGACCCTCGCCCACACCTGCCCGATCGGTGCGCCGACGACCGAGCTGCGTTCGATGATCACCGTTCCATCTTCGTTCGACCTCGCATGGGTGTGCAATGGCTTCGCGTCTGCGCACCGAAGTCCCGTAGCGAGATCTGCTCTCGCGCGTACGTCACTGATGATCGCCCGAGTCTCCCCCGCGTTCGGCGACCTCGCGGATCTATGCCCTGTGATCGACGAGTCCAACCATTGCGCCAATGGGGCGTGGCACACCTCCAGTGTGATCTGTGATCTAATCTGGATGCCCTCGGAAATCGAAAGTTCACCGGGGTTCGACGACTGCGAAGGCCTACTTCGACAAGGACACACTCGATGACGACGACAAACGCTCTCGACGATGCCCCGCTGTCCGCATTCCACAAGCGGCTTGCGTTCTCCGCTTCGGGCGGTCCATTCCTCGACGGTTACGTGTTGTCGATCATCGGGGTCGCAATGGTGCATTTGTCCACCGAGTGGGGGTTGACCACCGCGGAGCAAGGCGTTGTCGGGATCTCGTCGATGTTGGGCATCTTCGTCGGGGGCATCCTAGGTGGCCGTATCTCCGACCTATTCGGTCGAAGAATCCCGTATACGGTGACCGTCGGCTCGATCGCTGCCCTTTCAGTACTCCAGGTCTTCGTGGACGAGTTCGTATTGCTGCTCGTACTTCGGGTTCTCATAGGTGTAGCCATCGGGGCCGACTATCCAATCGCAACGTCACTGTTGACCGAGTTCTCACCGAACAAGCATCGGGGGCCCATTCTCGGCTACTTCGTCGTCATGTGGTTCGTCGGTGCCGCCGCCGCGTACGTGTGCGGACAATTACTGACACAGCTCGGCGAAAACAGCTGGCGCTGGATGCTCGTGAGCGCCGCTGCTCCTGCCGTGCTCTTCTTGCTTGCACGAGCTGGGACACCGGAATCTCCTCGGTGGCTCACCAGCAACGGCCGGATCGACCGTGCGAACGACGCCTTGCGAAAAGCATTCGGGCCTGATGTCACTGTCGAGGACATTCCCGACGAGCGGGCAACAAACGTCGATCTTCGTGCCCTCCTACGGTCCGGCTACGGAGGCCGGTTGCTGTTCGTCACGGCATACTGGACCGCCTCGATCGTTCCTCTCTTCGCTGTCTATGCATTCGCTCCAGCCATCCTCGACGATCTTGGTTTCGGGAACGGCATGGAGCAGATAGGCTCCGCCGTCATCACTGTGACGTTCATGGTGGGATGCATCGTTGCTGCCTCCTTGGTCAACAAGATCGGACGTCGTCCACTCATGATCCACAGCTTCCTGTGGTCGGCGATCGCGCTGGTGATTCTCGGTCTGTTCCCGAACTCGTCGACAGTGACGGTCATGGCCCTGTTCCTTGCATACGCCATCTTCATCGGTGGGACTCAGATCATGCAGCAGGTCTATCCGAACGAGCTGTTTCCCACTGAAATTCGAAGCTCGGCCAACGGCCTGGCTACCTCGCTCAGCCGAATCGGAGCTGCGATCGGCACCTATCTGGTGCCAGTTTCGCTTACGTCGCTGGGAGTCGGTACGACTATGCTCCTCGGCGCCGCGATCACAGCTTTCGGTGCGGTGATCGCGGTTTTGTGGGCCCCCGAAACTCGGGGATTGTCGTTGTCCGAGAGTTCGGGACTGTCCGCCCCGGAACAGTCACACTCTGAACCCGTACCCGTCTGCGGCAGGGGTGAGCAGGGCTAATATGTGTTCCGTGGTCATATCCAAGCGCGCCGAGTCGACACTGCTGACCGATCAGGTCTACGCGACGATTCACGAGGCAATCATGAACGGCGAGTTGCCGACCGGCTCCCGTCTGCGCATACGCGATCTCGCCGACCAGGTCGGAACCAGCGTCATGCCGGTGCGCGAGGCAATCAGACGGCTGGAGGAAGCCGGACTGGCCGAACGCGTCCCGCACAGGGGCGCGGTGGTGAAGGGCCTGACACTCGCGGAGTTGGTGCATGTCTACGACGTACGCCTCCTCCTCGAGGTCGAGGCTGCGCGACTAGGCGCCGAGCGGATTTCCACCGCGGACTGCGACAGGATGCAGCACGAATACGACTCGATGCGGGCCGCGATCAGCGAAGGACGTGTCGTCGCCTACCTCGACCACGACGAGGCGTTGTTGTCGATTCTCTACACCGCTGCGGCGAATCCTGTGCTTCTGCAGACGATTCGAAACCTATGGAACCATTGCCGTGCTTACAAGATCGTGGGTGCGCAAGGAACCTTGAACTCCATTGTCGACGAGTCGTTGTGGCGGTATCAGCGGGACCTGATCGCTGCCGCCCGGAAGAATGACGGTAAGGCTGCTGCTGCGGTCAACGACTCCTCGCTGGTCGACGCGACGGACCGTATCAAAGCACTTCTGGCATCGGAAACCGTCGCCGAATAGCGGTGTACAGCAACAATTTTTCCTTGCGTTCATACGACCACGTGGGGTACGTGATGCGGCCGCACCACGTACCCCACGTCTCAGCCCGCGACTCTATTGCTTCAAGCCGACGTTCAGGACGCTCCGCATGTAGTCGATGCTCTCCTTGGCAGCCTGCAATTCGAGTTCGCGTCCTTCTTCGATGGGCCGACCGTTCATCGGAAGCTCGATCTCGAAGATGATCGTGTCGAGAGCCTGGGGTGCATTCGCACGTAATTCTTGGATCAGCTTCACGCAATCGATGTCGCCCTGCCCGATCGCTGTGCCAATGGAATGAGTGCCATCGGCATCGACGACGATCTCGATGTCACAGAAATGACAGCAATAGGCATACGGCGCCATCTTCTTCACGCATTCTTCGATACCTTCCATCAGCACCAGCGAGTTCATGGTGTCGAGGCATGCGCCGATCAGAGGGTGGTGCAACTGCTCGACGACCCAAATGACTTGAGAAATGATCAGAACTTGTGGATCGGGGAGGGCGTACCTTCCCGGAAGATGATCTGCAAGGTATCCGAACTCTGATCAAGACCAGCGCGGCAACGCTGGCGGGAAGGTACGCCCGTGCTCACGGTAGTACACGACGACGACCGGACCAACGACGACGACGGGCGGTCGTTACTCGACGAGATCGTCCGCGACGGTGCCCGGCAGATGCTCGCAGCCGCCCTGCAGGCGGAGGTCGCCGCCTATATCGAACAGTTCGCTGACCAGGTCGACCAGAACGGTCGCCGCCTGGTGGTGCGCAACGGCTACCACCACGAACGCGGTGTACTGACCGCCGCCGGTGCGGTCACCGTGAAAGCCCCTCGGGTCAACGACAAACGCATCGACCCGGACACCGGAGAGCGGCAGCGATTTTCGTCGGCGATCCTGCCGGCCTGGGTGCGCAAGTCCCCGCAGATGAACGAGGTACTGCCCTTGCTGTATCTGCACGGGCTCTCCACCAGCGACTTCGGGCCGGCGCTCGAGCAGTTCCTCGGATCCGGTGCCGGGCTGTCGGCGGCCTCGATCACCCGGTTGACGACCCAGTGGCAGGACGAGGCCAAGGCCTTCCAGGGTCGGGACCTCTCGGGCACCGACTTCGTCTATCTGTGGGTCGACGGTATCCACCTCAAGGTGCGGCTCGAGCAGGACAAACTGTGCCTGCTGGTGATGATCGGGGTCCGCGCGGACGGCCGGAAGGAGCTCGTCGCCCTCACCGACGGGTATCGCGAGTCCACCGAGTCGTGGGCGGACCTGCTGCGCGGCTGCCGACGCCGCGGTATGACCGCTCCCGTTCTCGCGGTCGGTGACGGCGCTCTGGGGTTCTGGAGGGCGTTGCGGGAGGTGTTCCCGGAAACCCGGGAGCAGCGGTGCTGGTTCCACAAGCAGGCCAATGTTCTTGCTGCGCTACCGAAGTCGGTGCATCCGGGGGCGCTCGCGGCGATGAAGGAAATCTACAACGCCGAGGACATCGACAAGGCCCAGGTGGCGATCAAGGCCTTCGAGCTCGACTACGGCGCGAAGTATCCGAAGGCGGTCGCGAAGATCACCGACGACATGGATGTGTTGCTCGAGTTCTACAAGTATCCGGCCGAGCACTGGGTACATCTCCGCACCACAAATCCCATCGAGTCAACTTTCGCGACGGTGCGGCTCCGGACGAAGGTCACCAAGGGGCCGGGTTCGCGTGCGGCGGGACTTGCCATGGCTTACAAGCTGATCGACGCCGCCCAGGCGCGCTGGCGTGCGGTCAACGCACCACATCTGGTCGCGCTCGTTCGTGCGGGCGCGGTGTTCCACAAGGGCAAACTGCTCGAACGACCCACCGATATCAGCCCCAACGCCGGGGCGATCGAGCCCGCAAGCACCGGATCGGAGGTCGCTTGAAACAACCTCATCCACAGGATTTGACAATATCTCCCAAATGACCTCGTCGGCGAACAGATCGCAGTGATTCTCGAGCGCGATCTTCATTCCGCACTTCTCGATGAGTGGAATATTCTTCTGGAACTCACGTACGCGCTCCGCGAGCTGAACGACCACATCGGGATGCATGCAGGAACCGTAAATCGGTTTAGGACGCTCTATGTCCAAACTGAACTTCACCAGTTGCGCACCGATGGCATGCCCGATGTTCAATGCCGCTTCGACTGAAGCGTTCACACGTGGATCGCAGGGTGCGTTGATCGACACATTCAACTCGAGCTCGAGGTCGCGATTGCGTGCGGCCGCACTGACCTGGGCTAGGTGTTCGGCGCTGACGTCGTTGTCGAGATCGACCAATGTGATGTGCAGGACGTCCAATCCCCACTCCACCGCAAGGTCCATCATCTGATACAAGTCGATCTTCTTCTCGAATTCGTAATCCTGCTTGAACCCCCAACTCTCACCACAGCCGTTCAGGTGGAGCGTGTACGAGTGCATACCGAGCTTGAACTTCCGATCGTCGTTCTTGACGATGCCCATGGGAAATCTCCTTGTACGACCTGTTGAGGACCGGTTCGGCTTCTAGCTTCGCGACATTGCGGCCTTCGAGGACGCGGCTGCTTTCGCATCGGCCTCAAAGGTCAGACCGGCGCTCTGAGCGAGAGTGAGCCCGCGGGTCTCAGGTGCCATGAAATGCGAGAGAACTGCGCCGATGATGGTGATAGCTGCGGCGATCAGCATGGTGGGACCGATCCCCAGACCGGTGAGTGACAGTGGCACCAGGAACGTTCCGACTGCTGCTCCGATACGGCTGAGCGACGACGCCATACCGACAGCCGAACCACGAATCTCTGTGGGGAACAGCTCGTTCGGGTACACCCACTGCAGGATCTGACTGCCGCCGATGACTATTGCATACACCGCGAACAGAGCCATGATGATCGTCGACGGTGCCTCGGGGAAGAATCCGAGGATCAGCAGGGCGAGTCCGGACCAGAGGAAGCTGTGAATGAGAAGTGGGCGCCTGCCCATCCGGTTCACCAGCAGCAGTGCAACGACGCAACCGACAAGGAACAAGATTGTGATGAACGCCGATCCGAAGTGCGCTGCGTCGCCCTCGAGTTTGAGTGCACCGAGAATAGCGGGGGCAAAGGCATAGACGGCAAACAGGGGGACGATCGAACATGTCCAGAACAAGGTGATGAAGGCCATCCGCTTGCCGTAACCCGATCGCAGCAGATCCTTGACGCTGACGTTCGATCCCTCTTCTTCGGGCAAGTCTGCGATGCTGACGTGTGGTCCGAAGACTTTTCGCAGGACCTCGTTCGCTTCGTCGATTCTTCCTTTGTTGATGAGCCAGCGGGGGGATTCCGGTGTGCCGACTCGGGCGACGACAATCAAAATCGCCGGTATCGCTGCACTGGCGAGCATCCAGCGCCATGCATCGTCGTTTCCGATTCGCGCCAGGATTTCACCAGCGACGTAGGCAGCTGCCGCGCCGACGAACCACATCGCAACGAATGCGCCGAGGAACGGGCCGCGATATTTACGTGGCGTGAACTCGGTGAGCAGCGAAGTCGCGATTGGATAATCCGCGCCCACAGCCATACCGATCAACAGTCGCAGGATGATCAACCAGACGACGTCCTGAACGAAGAACTGGGCCACCGAGAACACGATGATGGCGATCAGGTCGATCGTGAACAAAATCTCTCGACCGAACTTGTCTGTCAACCATCCGCCGGCATAGGCACCGAGCAAGATCCCGACCAGCGATGATGCGCCCACCAGGCCCTGTTCGATCGATGACAGACTCAGTTGATCGGCAAACTGCACCATCGCAACGCCGATGATGGACAGCACGTAACCATCAAGGAACGGCCCTCCCGAGGAGAACACCGCGAGCTTCTTGTGGAAGCTGGACAACGGTGCGTCGTCCAACGGATTGGTTGTCATATCGATCTCCTAGGTGACAGAGGTATAGACGTCGGTGGGATGCGAGGAAACCCGGGGCTCACGAAGTGGTGAATGTGGCCTCGGGAGGCGTCAGACCAAGTGGTACCGGCGATGCGGAGGGAAGCGAGACTTCGGGTGTCGAACGGGAGCTGCTCCCTCCGAAGCCGCTGCCGTGCGGGTGTGCTGAGTCTTGATGTGATGTGCGTCTCGTAGATCAGACTAGGATGTGATCACAGATCGCACAACCCCCGGTTGGAATATTTACATCAGAGATACATTCGATGGGCCGCGCAGAACCCGCACCTTGACTACCACCTCGGATTCGTGCCGACAGGCACCGCGGCGAGGATCCGTGCTGAAGTTCGATGCCGGGTTGAACATCGCAGGTCACCCTGTCCGAGATTCGAGAGTGCTGCGCCGACAATTACATTCATATCCCGATGGAGTAGCGACGCTGCCGTCTTCACTCCGGCGCCGTTCCATGCGATGTGAGCGCGTCAGGTCCGGGATGCGTCGGATTTGAGGTCCTTTGGTGGCGACGGTGTACGCCACCCCGAGAGTTCTGGATCGAAGGCACCACAGAGCGATTCCGCGGATACAACTACTTCGGTGAGCACCCCGAACTCATGCTCGAGTTTGTACCTGTGCCGACGGCAGAAACTCCGATTACGTGTTCTCCCACTCTCACTATATGGCGGTGAGTGGGGCTTGCGGCAAGGCCCCTGACGTGCTGCACAATCGTCTGACAAGAACAATGGATGGGGTTGTTGTGACGAAACCTTTCGAAGTGCACGAGTCGGGTGCGCTCCTTCACGGCACCAAGGCGGACCTTTCAGTGGGTGATGTGCTGGTGCCCGGGTACCTGTCGAATTACGGGGTAGGGCGCCTCGCGAACCACGTTTATGTGACGCAGACATTGGATGCCGCAGTGTGGGGAGCTGAGTTGGCTACAGGCGAGGGCAGAGGTCGCATCTACGTAGTGGAGCCGGAAGGCGCATTGGAGGACGACCCCAACGTCACGGACAAGAAATTTCCCGGAAATCCGACCCGCTCCTACCGCACACGGGAGCCCGTGAGAATTGTCGGCGAGATCACGGATTGGGTGGGGCATTCGCCCGAACAGCTTCAAGCCATGCGGGACGGTCTGGCGGACCTCGAGCGCCGGGGACTTGCCGTTATCTACGACTAGATCCCGGACGCGCCGATCGAGTGGGCGGGCGTTTGGCGTTGGTCTCCTATGAGCGCCAGGTGATGATGATTAAGCGCCCCTGTCTGGGGTAAACACGGCTTACGCACCGCCGCCGGGAACGGTTCCATGATGTATTTCGCCGCCCACCGACGCCGAGGTGCCGTGTTACAACTGGGCAACTGCGGGTGAGGGCGATGAAAACCAGAGGTCGTGTGGTGGTGGCGGTCGGGGCCGGCTTTCTACTGAGGGGCTGGACCGCGAAGCTCGCGAGTTCCCCGGAGGTCGCCAAGCTGACCGAGTCTATTCGGGGAGAGCTGATGACCGCCGCGAAAGCCGCGGCGGTCACCGCGACCAGTTCGCGCATCGATTCGCTGAACAACCGGCTCCAGTCGAGCGCCGGACACCTCGTGGGTGGCGTGGCCGAGGAGGCCGGCACCAGGCGGAGGTCGGGCGAGAACCACGACCTCCACGTTGTCGAGGCGGAAAAGAGCGAGGAAGAACCTGCGGGTGACGAGTCCACAGAGGACGAAGGAGACGAGCAGCCCGAGGCGACGGGCGAGAACGACGAAGGCGAAGAGACCGAGCAGCCCGAGGAGGAGGAACGGCCGAGGCGCCGTCCCCGCACTCCACGACCCCGGGGCGGCGGCACGGCCAAGGAAGTCCGGGAATGGGCAGTCCAGCAGGGCTACGAGATCTCCTCGCGCGGCCGGATACCCGCGGACATCGAGCAGGCTTTCCGCGACGCCCACTGACGACCGAGCGGCGGCCGACGATCGGCGCACGGGCGTGGTGACGTCGGCAGAGCGAAGAACGCCCTGCCGGCAAGCTCTCCGAAGCCTCGAGACCGTGAAGCGTGCGCGTGCAGCGGGCTGTGACGGACGCCGGCATGTGTTCGAGTCCGAGATGAAGGACCGCCCGCTTCGGAATACCACTGGATAGCCCGCTGTTGAACTGGCTGACGGTGGCGCGCATACCCCGGGTACCACACCAGAAAGTCGCTGCGAGCGATCACTTGCCGAGAGGCGATATGGCGTCACTGTCACTGTCACCCCTTGACCGGGTAAGACCTACATTGCGTAGCGTTCCCGCAAGGGATGAGGAGCCGCTGACGCCGGGGAAGGCGTCGGCGGCTTTCCTCTGACTTCCCCCGGCGCCGAAGCAACGCAGGGCAGGTGCCGGAGCAACGCCCGGAAGCGGTGACCCGCGGCGTCTGTTCGCCGGGGGGCACCGCCCGCTCGCGGAACGAGGATTGTCAACTGGGAACTTCTTCGTTCAGCGCCGTGTGGCTTGCCCTGGCGTCGGGAGCGATCGGCTGTGCACTAGGCCCGTTCGGGGTGTGCGTCGTGCTGTCATCCGACCACCATCTGCGTGACAGGTAGGCGAGCAAGGTCACGCCGAGAGCGCCGAGGCTCAGGATGATCTGCGATCGTGTGGAGTCGACGAAGAACATCGACACGAGTACCGCGATGATGCCGGCCGCGGCCACGACTGACAGGTAGGGGAACAGCCACATCGTGAAGCGGAGTTTCCCGGCGTGCTCCCGTCCCATTCCCGATCGGTCTGGTGCTCGGCAGATTCCTCGGACTGTTCCCCACCTTCTGACGCCGCCCCGCGGAGGAGTCATCGGACCGTCGACGATGACGACGTCTGCCGGTGACGTCTTCCCGGCCCGGGGTGCCGGAGATCGTCAGGCGTCCTCCGGCAGGACGGGTTTGTGCGCCCACCAGCGGCGGCGTCCGCCTTCACCGACCCGGGCCTGACGTCGTCACCGTACCGACGCTCGGACTCCGTGGTACCACCCCAGATCCCGAACGGCTCGCGCACCGTCTGCGCGTGAGTACGGCATTGCTCGAGCACCGGGCAGGTCTGGCAGATCCGGGTGGCGAAGCTTTCCCGGTACCGCCGGGCCTCCTGCGTTTCACCTTCGGGGTAGAGAACAGATCGGTTCCCATGCTTGAGGCCCTCGCGTTGCTTGACGCTCAGGTCGGACTTCTAGTCCACGCGAGTACACAGCTCTCAACAACTGACTGAAAACGATCGGCAGTACAAGCAGAATCGTCGCAAGTTTCTCCGCCTCATAGCCACGCTGAAGCTGAAAGACCCGATTCCATACCAGAACCTCGGCGTGTGGAACGGGCTCTGGAAGAGGCTGCCGACCTGGGCAACGCCGACGATGTCAGTTCAATGATTTAGTCGCGAACAGTAGAACTGCTCTCGAGAGCATCAAGAACTCCGTCGCGCTCGTGGTACCGGAAACGGAAGCCGCTGCCACGTGGCGGGACGTCGACACTCGCGTGGCCGAGCTTGGTCGCGCACTCGCGCGAGCCGAGAGCACCGACGACCTTCAAGATGTGGGCCGCAGCAGGAGCCGAGAGATACTGCGAGAGACACTGATCGCGTGTCCCTCGTCGGATGAACAGCTCATTCGCCTCGTCATAACCCACGTGGAATGGGCGTGTGAGCTGCGAGCAGGCCTGAGCCTGACCGAGTTCAGCGCACTGACACTACCGACCGATTCCGGGGTGTGGTCGGTGCATTCGTCGATGGGCCGGGGTGCACGCTCCTGCCATCGTCGCGAGACTGATTCTTGCCACCGTGTAGAGACCAGTTCGACTGATCAGCAGAAGAGAACGGCATCACGACTACCCCGAGGTTGAATCCGCCGAGATCCTCTGCATCATCTAGGTTATGCCTTGACAATCACTTGCAGGAACCACCCAGCTTTCTCGCAGGGAGTGAGCAGTTTGCGCCTATAACATTCGTGCCATGCGACCCACAGTTCATTCGTGCCATGCGGCCCACAGTTCATTCATATACCGAGCAACCGTTGGCAACCGTGGCCGTACTGCTCTGGCGTCCTTGGTGTTGGTCGGGGGTCTCGTGCTCGGCGGATGCGCGAACGAAACAGCGACATCGAGTGACACGAGATCGAATACGACTGCATCGTCCGAAATGACGAACGCGTCTGACGCGATCGATTCCACGACAAGCGCGGATTCGACGACAACAGTCGAGACCATTGCTGCTACCGCTGATGCCGCCGAGGCATTCCTGCAGACACTGTCGGAGGAGCAACGCGAGCAGGTCACCTACTCCTACGATGACGAAACGAAATCGACGTCGTGGTCTAACTTCCCGGTGACCATCGTGGACCGCGCCGGGCTGAACCTCACCGACCTGAGCGAGGAGCAGCACACTGCCGCGCTCACGGTCCTGGAAGGACTGCTGAGTGACGAAGCCTATGCGACGGTGACCGGCATCATGGGCGGTGACGAATTTCTACGAGAAAACGCGAGCGACACAGAACAAATCGCGCTCGGCCAGTACTACATTGCTTTCTTCGGAGACCCGTCGCACACGAGCGCGTGGGAGGTGCAATTCGGTGGGCACCACCTCGGTATCAACGCCACTCTGAGCGGTGCCGAGGACACCATCACCTTCGCGCCGACGCACTTGGGCGCCCAGCCCGCGGTGTACGCCGATGCCGGCGGAAACGAGGTGCAACCGTTCGACGGCATCTACACGGCCGCATTTGCCTTCTACGACAGCCTGACCGAGGAACAGCGAAGCCAGCTGTATCAGGGTGAGGCCGTCGAAGACCTCGTGTGTGCTCCCGGTAGCACCTGCGATTTCCCCACAGGAACAGGCATAGCCGGCTCCGATCTGAATGACGAGCAGAAACAGTGCCTACTGGCCTTGATTTCGAAGTGGGCCGGCATGTCGGACGCGGAGACGACGGCCGAGACTCTCGACAAGATCGAATCGTCGTTGGACGAGACATACGTGAACTGGTCCGGTGCGACGGCATACGACATGACGCAGGGAAGTGGCATCTACTTCCAGATCTCAGGTCCGGACGTGTATACCGAGTTCGCCAACCAGCAGTCATCGACCGGAACCGACGTCGCAGGCTATGTCACGGCGGGCTGGGGACACATCCACACGATCTACCGTGACCCGACGAACGACTACGCGGGCAGCGTCGAACAGCAGGCAGCTGCGCAGTTGGGTGGAGGCACCGGCGGGCCTGCCGGGCGAGGTGGCATGGCGCCGCCGAGCTGAGCCGCTCAACGAGCGCAAAGGCAGCCTCGCCATCGTGAGGCTGGACAACACTGGAAAAGGAACTCTCTATGACCGGATCACGCAGCGACCGCGAAGGTTCGCATGTCCACGGACACCGTCACCACGAGCCCGGTTCGCCTGGATTCGTTTCGCGTCGCCGGTTCATGACTCAGGCGTTCGCATTGGCGGGGGGCGCCGCGTTCTCCACGATGCTCGCCGCGTGCGGATCGGACGCGTCGTCGGATCTATCGATGGCCAGTGCGTCTGCCGCGTCCCCGGGTGCGCCGGGCGGTGGGCCCGGAGGTGGCGGCGGCCAGGGCATCAAGGACTCATTCGTGGGCGTGACCACGGACGGCACCGTGATCACGGACCTCTACAGCATCCACCAGACTGGCGTGTCCACGGGGGAGGTCGTGGCCGCGGCCGAGGCATGGCTTGCCTCCCTCACGGACGCGCAGCGTACGTCAATCACCTTCCCCGTGGAGGTGTCCGAATACACCCAGGACCAGTGGCGCCTGTGGACCAACGTGGACGGGAGCCGGGACGCAGGCATAAGCCTGCAGGACATGACGGAGGACCAGCGCACCAAGGCGCTGTCGGTCCTGGCGGCGGGCATGAGTGCGCGCGGGCTCGAGAATGCCGACAAGGTACGGCATCTCAACCTGTACGGAGGGCAGCTGGCCAACATGACCGACAAGTTCAACGACGAACTGTACTGGCTCACCATGATGGGAACCCCGTCAGGCACGGAGCCGTGGGGTTGGCAGTTCGAAGGTCATCACCTGGTGATCAACTACTTCGTCCTCGGCGACCAGGTCGTGATGACCCCGACCTTCATGGGGTCCGAGCCCACCGTCGCCAACTTCGAGATCGGCAGCAAGTACGAAGGCACGGAGAGCTTCCAGGACGAGCTCGCGGCCGGATACGACCTCGTGCGCTCGCTGAGCCCGGACCAGCAGTCGGTGGCGATCACCACGAGCGCCACCAGCGACAGGGACCTGACGGCCGGTGCGTACTCGGACAACGCGGTCATGGCCTACGAGGGCATCAAGGCCAGCGAACTCGATTCCGCACAACTGGCGAAGCTGTGGACGATCGTCGAGCTGTTTGTCGGAAACGTCAACGAGGGTCACGCCGAGGTCAAGATGGTCGAGGCCAGGGCGTACGTCGACGAGACCCACTTCTCCTGGCACGGCAGCACCGCCGACGACGTACCGATGTACTACCGCGTCCACAGCCCAGTTCTCCTCATCGAGCTCGACTCCCAGGACCTCGGGCCCATCGGAAAAGCGATGGGGTGGCCTGCCGGGATGACTCAGCGTCACATCCACGCCATCATCCGTACCCCCAACGGCAATGACTACGGGAAGGACCTCCTCGCATTGCACCTGGCCTTCGACCACTGACGAGGAGTGGGCCACCGTCGTATGGTCGTAGCTCTTTTGCCCATCGACGATGCGGACCGCGGCGGGGGCCGAATCCGACGCGGCGACGGCTTCACCGAGGGCATCGGGCAGTCGCCCCGGTATCTCAGTGATCGGCCGGGACTCGGAGTGGACAGCCACCCAAGCCCTGTCACTGACGGTGGACAACCTCACCGCCAACCCCTCGATCAACGGATTGTTCAGTCACAACGACGAGATGGTCCGCGGCATCGTCTCCGGGCAGCCAGGCCACATTCCGCTCATCGGCATCGACGGCACACCGCTCGCGCTACAGCGCATCCGCGACGGGTCACAGGACGCAGCGATGGATCAGGACCCCTACATCATGGGAGCGCTGGCGTTGCGCACGCTCATCGAGATTCTCGACGGCAAGCAGGTGCCGAAGCAGCAGCTCGCAGAGCCGAAGCTCATCACACGGGCGAACGTCGACGACCCTAACCTCTGGGGCAACAAGTTCCAGCCGTGAACGGAGGAATCATCACCGGAAACGCACGCACCACCGCCCGCCGTCGGCATCGGCTTCGGAGGCCTGTTCTCCACACAAGCACTGCGCCGCAGAGACGTCGAAGTCACACCCTCACCTGCGGGGGAGAAGATCAGATCTGTTCCCATGCTCCGGCACGTGGCGTTCATCTGCCAATCTCACAGATCGGTCGAGGGCGCGTAGAGGTGTGTGGTCAGAGCGGTGGACTTCATGACTACTCCGATCTTGTCCAGATGGTGTGAGCGGCAGCGATATCGACGGCGGGGCCCCGCCCCCTCAGGTGGACGATGCCGGGTACGACTGTGGCGCCCGCCCCACTCGGAGAACAGGGCGGGCGCCACGTTTCGCACGACGGTCGAGGCCGGGCAGGACGAACCTCAGGATGAACTATCGACCGTGGTTGTGCATGACGTGCTTGGTGCGCGAGTAGTCGTCGAGTGCATAGATCGACAGGTCGCGTCCGTAGCCGGATCCCTTGAAGCCACCCCACGGAACTTCGTTGGCCAGCACGAGGTGGGAGTTGACCCACACCGTTCCGGCGTCGATCCGCGCGGCAACTTCGTGGCTGCGGCGGGCGTTCTCGGTCCAGATCGATGCCGAGAGGCCGAACGGAACGTCGTTCGCGCGGCGGATCGCCTCGTCCTCGTCGGTGAACGTCTCGACGGTGACCACCGGCCCGAAGATTTCTTCGCGAGCGCATTCGGCGCCGTCGGGTACTCCGACGAGCACGGTCGGTGCGACGAAGTACCCGGGCCCGTCCAGTGCAGCTCCACCGATTGCCGCTGTAATTCCCTGCTGCGCAGCACGTTCCAGATATGCGGTGACCCGCTCGAAGTGCGCCTTCGAGACCAGGGGCCCGATTTCCACGGTGTCGCCTGCTCCTGGCTCGCCGACCACGAACGTGCTCACCTGTTCGACCAGCTTCCGGGTGAACTCCTCGGCGACCGACTCGTGCACGAGAATCCGGCATGCTGCGCCACATTCCTGGCCCGAGTTCCAGTAGCTCGCCGCACGCAATGACACCGCGGCGTCGTCGAGATCGGCGTCGGCGAAGATCACCACGGGTGCTTTGCCGCCCAGTTCGAGATGGACGCGCTTGAGCGTGTCTGCGGCCCCGCGCGCGACGGCTTTGCCGCTGCCGACGGATCCGGTCAGGGCGATCATGTCGATGTCGGGATGCTCGGCCAGCCGCGCTCCCACGGTCGGTCCGAGTCCGGACACCACATTGAACACGCCCGCCGGAAGCAGGTCGCCGACGAGTTCGGCGAATTTCAGTGTCGTCAGGGGGGTCTGTTCGGACGGCTTGATGACCACCGTGTTTCCGGCTGCGAGGATCGGGGCGATCTTCCACGCCGCCATCAGCAGTGGATAGTTCCACGGGGTAACGACGCCGACGACACCGAGCGGTTCACGCAGGATGACCGACAGGTGGTTCTCGGCGTAGTCTCCGGCGGCCATCGAAGTGGTCGCACGCAGCGCGCCCGCCATGAACCGGAAGGTGTCCACGGTACCGGCGACGTCGTCGTTCGAGACTTCGAAAGGTTTTCCGGTGTTGGCAGATTCGAGGCGCGCCAGCACCTCGGCGTTCTGCTCGATTCGGTCCGCGATGCGGTGAAGCAGAAGGGATCGGTCCTTGGGAACGAGTCTGGCCCAGTCGTTCTTGGCTGCGACCGCGGCTGCGACCGCTCGGTCGACATCGGCCGCGGTCCCCTGGGGTACCGCGGCGATGACCTGTTCGGTACTCGGGTCGACGACGTCGGTGCGGGGACCGGAGTTGTCGACGGCGTCGAACGCTCCTGCGATGTAGTGCTGGGTCGGCGGCAGGTCGTCCCGGACGTTCAAGGAACCTCCAGGTGCTCGGCTGACGGCGACATGTCCGGTGAGGGTCGTGTTGGGCATCTGGATGAACCTCCAAAATCGACTTGGGATGTTGCGGGCCGGCGCGAGAAGTGCCGGCCCGCAACGGGGTTGCGCTGGGAGATCAGCTTTCGCGTGACGGACAGGTGCGGCAAACGCCTCAGCGAGAGACGCTGTGTCCGGTGACGGTGTTCGATTCCCAGAACTCGGCTCCTTCGATGCCGAGCGATGTGGGATCGAACGTGGGGTCGAGTCCACGCTTCTTCTGTTGTTCGTAATCGCGGTAGACCCGGTAGACGAGCGGAAAGAGCAGTACCAGGCACATCAGGTTGACCCAGGCGATGAGCCCGAGCCCGATATCGCCGATCGCCCAGACCAGTCCTGCGTTCACGACGGAGCCCACGAACACGATCGCGAGCGTGCCGACTTTGAGGACCAGCTTGGATACCGGCCCCTTCCGCCCGTTCAACAGGAACAACAGGTTCGAGTTGGCTACGTAGTAGTACACGATGAGGCAGGTGAAGCCGAACAGGAACACGGCTACTGCGATGAACGCTGCGCCCCACCCGGGCACCAACGTGTCGATGGCCTTCTGGACCCAGTTCGGACCGGCCTCCACGCCCGGAATGTTCTGGACGAGGTAGCCGCCCGAACCATCGGAGACGTTGTACTGCCCGGACACCACCATCATCAGCCCTGTTGCCATGCAGATCAGCAGCACGTCGATGTAGATGCTGAACGTCTGGACGAGACCCTGCTTGCCGGGATGAGACGTCCGCGCCGCCGCCGCGGCGAACGTCGCCTCACCGATTCCGTTCGCCGATGCGAAGACTGCCCGGCGCACGCCCCATGCAACTGCGGCGCCTGCGATGCCGCCCAGCACAGGGTCGATACCGAACGCCGAGTTCACGATGAGCGTGATCGCTTCCGGCACGTTCTCGATGTTCGCGGCGATCACCGCCAGCGCCAATGTGAGGTACCCGATTGCGAGAATCGGTACAAGAGTCTGTGTGACCTTGACGATTCGAGTGGTGCCTCCGAAGATCACCAGAGCGATCAGCACGGTGATGAGCACTGCCGGAATCCAGGTCGGTGTTCCGAATGCCAGCTCCGCGCTCGAGGCAATGGTGCTGACCTGGAATCCGGGGAACATGAAGCCGTAGCCGACCAGGCCGAGGAACGCGACGAGGCCCGCGACCTTGGGAAGCTTCAGTCCGTACTTGATGTAGTACGGCATGCCGCCGATGTCCTCGTTGGCCTTCTTGCGGTCCTCGTCCTCGACCTGACGTTTGAACACCTGCGCGAGGGTTGCCTCGGCATACCCGACGGTGCAGCCGACCAGTCCTGTCACGGCCATCCACAGCAGGGCACCCGGTCCGCCACCGCCGACTGCTGTTGCGACACCGGCGATGCTCCCGACACCCACACGGCTGGCGAGCGCGAGTACAAGCGCCTGGAAGGAGGACAGTCCTCCCTCGCCTTCGCTGGATTCCTTCAGCTGTCGGATCATGTCCGGGATGCGTCGGAACTGAATGCCTCTGGTTGCGACGGTGTACGCCACCCCGAGGCCGAGGACCACGTAGGCCATCGGTCCCCAGATGGCGTCCGCCACGGTCGTGAGCATCTCGGCCCAGTCCAGGCTTGCCATGATTTACCCTGTCCGCCCTGCGAGGGTCTGCAGTGCCTGTCCGATCTTCTCGACCTGAGCTGCGGGAAGTTCTGCAGTGGGCCGGCGGGGCGCTCCTACCGGTTCTCCCTGCAGCGCGAGACCTGCCTTGACGGCGGAGATGAAGGGAACGGAGATCATCGCGTCGATCACCGGGTACAGGTTCTTCCATGTGGCGAGGGCGCCGTGCAGGTCGCCCTCGGCGATGAGCCGGTTCACTGCGACGATCTCGTCCGGAACGACATTGGCGGCACCGGCCATGACTCCGGCGGCGCCCTCGACGAGAGCACTGTAGATGTACGAGTCCCAGCCGATGAAGGTGCCGATCACGTCGCTGTGGTGGTGGATCAGCTGCAGTGCCTGTTCCCAGTTCGCGCTCGAGTCCTTGATGTACCGAATGTTGTCGACCTCTTCGGCCAGCGAGCGAACAGTGCCGGGGTCGAGGTTCACACCCGTGACCGCGGGGATGTTGTACAGCATGACCGGCAACTCCACGGCGGAAGCGACATCCTTGATGTACGCCACCGTCTCTTCGGTCGAGAGCGGCTCGTAGAACGGTGTGATCAGCATGAGCACGTCGGCGCCCGACTTTTCGGCGGCGCGGGAGAGCCGGATGGCCTCGGCGGTCGTCGTGGCACCGGTCTGGGCGATGACGGGGACCCGGCCGTCGGCGTGCTCGATGACCGTGTCGACGAGCCGGAGGCGTTCGTCCGACGACAGTGCCCCGACCTCACCGGTCGATCCTGCGGCGACGACTCCGTCGACGCCGGCCTTGATCGAGCGGTCCACCACAGTCTCGAGCTTGGAGATGTCGATGAGCTCGTCGGCGTCGAACGGGGTGGTCAAGGCGGTGAGGACACCGCTGAGTTGCGTGGACATCGAAATTAACTCCTAGATCGTTGACGAGTGTTCTGGTGTGGGACGGTGTCAGGCGCTGACGGGGTGCACGGTGAGCTCGCCGGGTTGACGGGTCTGCCGGTGGGTGGCGAGCACACTGGCCGCTTCTTGGGCGGCGGAGAACCCGGAGGTGATCGACGTTTCGGTGTAGAGGGTGCCGAGGTAGTCGCCGGCCAGGAAGACTCGGCCGGCACCGCGCGTCAATGTGGGCTGAAGCTTGGCGCGACCGGGGAAGCTGTAGGGCGACGCGTTCTTCCACCGTGCGGCCTTGGCTTCGACGACGGTGTCGGAGAACCCGGGCCCGAGGATCTGCTCGAGGTCGGCGAGGTGAGTGTTCACCACTTCGTCGTCGCTCTTGTCGAGCAGTGCGCTACCCAGTGCTGCAGGCGAGAACGTCATGAAGCTGCCGCCGGGCTGCCGGACGGACTCGGTGCCGCGGACGATACTTGCCTGGTTGAGCGCGATGGCGAACGAACGCTTGGGGGCGGCGATGGCGTAGATGTCGTCCCACGGTTGCGCCGTCGTTTCGTCGGTGAGAAACGCCGAGCTGACGTGGGGGCCGTACTTGATCTGCGAGAGCGCGTCGCGCAGCTCCTGCGGCAGGTCGACTCCGACCCGGTGGGACACGTCCGCGGTCGTGGCCAGAACGACCGTTCGCGCCTCGACTTCGTGGTCGCGTCCGTCCTGGCGGTAGCGAACGATCACCGAATCCTTCTTGTGCACGACCTCCTGAACCGCGGCACCCAGCTGAACGCGGTCGCCCAGCGAGGCGGCGAGGGCTTCGGTGAGTGTGGACGGCCCGCCGACGATGCCGCGGCTGAGGCCCTGCCCGAAGCCGAGCACCAGGCTGAAGTATCCGATGCCCGCGCCCGCCGAGATCTGGTCCATGTTTCCAGCGGACCGGGTGACGGTGGTCTTGAACAGCGCAGCCGCGTCCTCCGGCAAGTCCCCGACGAAGTCGAGGAAGGATTCGTCGTTCGCGAAGTCGTAGATCCGCTGCTGGCGCATCGCTCCGGACTCACCGGCGCGCTTGCGCACCACTCCGGTGTACTTTCCGACGCCTGCAACGACCTTCATGCCGGCGCGCATGGTTGCCACGCGAGCCGAGAGCGACATCGGGATCCGGAACGGATATGTGGCGATGTGCCCCTTGCGGAGGAATTTCCCGTTCATCGCGAGGGCCTGCAGCGACCCTGGGATGTCGACCGACATCACTCCGGCCTCGTTGAGCAGGGCTTCTGTGGACGATCCGGGACCGGCGAACACGTGGCCGCCCCAGTTCAGCCAATACGACCCGCGACGTTCGGAACGGATACGTCCGCCGACGCGCTCCTCGGACTCCAGGACAAGTGTGTCCCAGTGACGCAACCGCCAGCCTGCTGACAGACCGGCGAGGCCGGCACCGACTACAACTACATCTCGCACTTCGATATCTCCTTCACTGGGGCCATGTCTCTCGCCGGGGGTTGGTGGCGTGTTCGTGGCAAGTTGTGATTCGGGACGCGCGCACCTGCAGTGCAGTGGTTGCGTGCGATACACGCAGTCCGGACGCGTCGTTCTCCGGGATAAAACAGTGATGCCGGTCATACCCGCTCCATTGAGGATAAAGTGTGATCACAGATCACACAAGCGGATGATGTGATCGGCGGCGCATCGTGCGCGAAGGCCCGACAGGGCTACGTCGAGATCAGGGCGAAGGGCGAGGGCCACATGACTGCGATGGAACCGGTTACTCGTGAGGGCGAACGAGCTGCGATTCAGCGTCAGGGAGAGTCCTGCTCAGGCCCCGCTAGGATCGCCCAGGTGACCGTTCCGCAGAAAGTCGAGCCGACTCTCCTGACGGATCAGGTGTACTCGATGATCCATCAATCGATCATGAACGGCGATATGCCTGCCGGGACGAGACTGCGCATCCGCGACCTCGCGGCCCAGGTCGGGACGAGTGTCATGCCGGTTCGAGAAGCCATCCGCCGGCTCGAGGAGGCAGGTCTCGCGGAGCGGGTCCCGCACCGGGGTGCCGTCGTGAAGGGACTGAGCTTCGCAGAGTTGGTCCATGTCTACGACGTCCGACTGTTGTTGGAGGTCGAGGCTGCCCGGCTCGGTGCCACTCGAGTCACCCGTGCCGACGCCGAGCACATGAAGACCGAATTAGAGGCGATGAGGGTCGCGATCGTCGAGGGCCGTGTCGTCGAATTGTTGGATCACGACGAGGAGCTCCTGTCGATTCTCTATCGTGCGAGCGATAACCCGGTGCTCGTCACCATGATTCGCAATCTGTGGCACCACTGCAGGGCATACAAGATCGTCGGTGCCCGGGGCACGCTGGACTCGGGGGACGTCGAGTCGTTGTTGGTCTTTCAGGAGCGTCTCGTCGAGGCTGCGCTTCGAGGCGACGACGTCGCAGCTGCGAGCGTCAATCACGATTCGCTCGTCAACGCGACGGGTCGAATCCGGGCTCTCCTCGAAGCGCAACACCGGGAGCAGGCGTAGATGTTACGACCGGGACGCTCGTGCGGGCGATACCGGTGAGCCGGCGATCCCGAGAGAGGCGCTCTCGGTCAACGAGAGTCCTCGGGTTTCCGGTGCCCAGAAGTGGGACAGGACCGCTCCGAGCAACGTGATCACCGCTGCGATGAGCATCGTCGCGCCGATGCCGAGGCCGCTGAGGGACAGTGGTACGAGGAAAGTTCCGACAGCTGCACCGATGCGGCTGAGAGATGAGGCCATGCCTACTGCGGTGCCACGGATCTCGGTGGGGAAGAGCTCGTTCGGGTACACCCACTGCAGGATCTGCGTCCCGCCGATCAGTACGGCGTAGGCAGCGAAGAAGACCATGATGATCGAGGTGGGGGCCTCGGGGAACACTCCCATCAGCAGCAGTGCCAGACCGGCCCACAGGAAGCTGTGAATGAGGAGGGGGCGGCGTCCCATGCGGTTGACGAGGAACAGGGCGATGATGCATCCGACCAGGAACAGGATCGTGATGACGGCGGAACCGATATGTGCCGCATCTTCTTCCAGCTCGAGGGCGCTGAGAATGGCCGGCGCAAACGCGTAGACGGCAAACAAGGGGACGATCGAGCAGGTCCAGAACAGGGTGATGAACGCCATCCGCTTTCCGTATCCGGACCGGACGAGTTCCTTGACGCTGACGCTGTTCTCGTCCTCCGCGGGGAGGTCGGCGACGGAGACGTCGGGTCCGAACACCTTACGCAGCACCTTGTTGGCTTCGTCGATCCTGCCCTTGCCTACCAACCAACGCGGTGACTCGGGAGTGCCGACGCGGGCTACGACGATCAGAACTGCAGGCACCGTGGCGCTGGCGAGCATCCAGCGCCAGGCGTTGTCGTTTCCTGTTTCGGCAAGAATCTGGCCCACTACGTACGCCGCGGCAGCGCCGACGAACCACATGGCGACGAACGCGCCGAGGAACGGACCGCGGTACTTGCGAGGGGTGAACTCGGTCAGCAGCGACGTGGCGATCGGGTAGTCCGCGCCGACGGCCATGCCGATGAGAAGGCGAAGGACGATCAGCCAGATCACGTCCTGGACGAAGAACTGTGCGACGGAAAACGCGGCGATCGCGATCAAGTCGACCGTGAACAAGACTTCTCGCCCGAAACGATCGGTCAACCAACCGCCGGCGAACGCACCGAGGAGAATGCCGATCAGCGACGATGCGCCGACCAGTCCCTGCTCCACGGATGACAGGCCCCACTGATCCGCGATCTGGATCATCGCGACACCGATGATGGACAGGACGAATCCGTCCAGGAACGGCCCTCCCGACGAGAACACGGCGAGCTTCTTGTGAAACCTGGACAGTGGCGCGTCGTCCAGCGGATTGGTGACCATATCGAGCTCCTCGTTGACGTCTTCAGTCGGTCTTGGCTTGACGTGGGACCCCTGTACGACGTGGGTTCGGGGTGCCTGTCGCGGTCGATGTGAAAAGAGATGGGTCGAGCTTCGAGCGCGACTGTCCTGCACTGGCGCTCTGGTGAATCGCGGTGCACTGAATGGCAGCGGACTCTGCACCACGAGACGCGGTGAAGATCGAACTTCGTCCACGCCGGCGATCGTGGTTCAGACCATCACGCCGATGTGATGTGCGCCTCGTCACAGAGAATAGGATGAGATCACAGATCACACAACCCTCGATGTGATTTCATGCGACCTGGACGCGCGTGGCCGCGGGGTGACGCGGCGGCTCCGGTGTCGCATCTCCCGACCCCTCTACCTTGCGCGATGCTGATAACCCTGTAGCCTTGCGCTGATATATCAACATCGAGGAGTCCGAAATGAGCCAGACCTGCACGCTCACGCTCAGTTGTCCGGAGCGTTCGGGAATCGTGCATGCCGTCGGCTCGTCCTCTCCCGACGGCAGCGGTCTCCCCGTGCTGTAGACGCTTCTCGGGAAAGTTGCGACGCTCACCGTCGCAGGGGACCGTGAGCCGCGGGCAGTCGCCATGGTGTCGCGGATGGGCCATCGTCTGAACAACCCCATCGCTGGATGGCGTGTGTAGACCTCGGGGCCGACTTCCTCGCCGTCGTCTCCGACTACGAGAACGGGGCGCGACTCTTCGACGGTGTCGCGAGTGCGACGCCGATCGGGCGGTTCTCGGCCGCTCTACGCGTGTTCTGTCCGATGACGCCAGTCACCGGCTACGCGGACGTGCCAACAACATTCATGTCTCGTTCCTGCGCGGATTCAGTGTTCTTCCGGTGCTCGAGAGTCGAAATCCCCGCGAGTTCAATCGGTCTGAACGTTTCGTACCCCGTGAGTGGTGTGTCTCACGCATCGTCGACCTTGTCACATATGTGATCACAGATTACATTCGTATTACCGCAATGTAAGCGGCGGTGTCATCGACCGCCGGTGTGCAACCACGAACCTTGGGTTGCGGTGACAGTTCATTTCCCGGCGACTAGCGCGAGCGCCCGAAACTCGTTGCATTCCGGTCGAATCGGTACGAGTGACGGTGTCACCGAGAGTTCACGAGCAGGGAAGAGGAGGAGTGTTGTTGTGAGAGCGGCCAAGTCGAGCCGAAGTGCCACCGCGGCGGGGCTGTTGGCGATTGTGTTGTGGAGTTCGATGGTCGGAATGATTCGTCTGGTCACCGATAGCCTGGGGGCGATCGGCGGCGCTGCGATGATCTACTCGTGCTGCGCGATTCTGTTGTCGCTGACCGTCGGATGGCCCAAGTTCAAAGACTTCAGCCGGACGTATCTCGTCACCGGTGCCGTGATGTTTGCCGCGTACGAGGTGTGCTTTGCCCTCGCAATCGGACTGGCGGACACTCCGAGGCAGGCAATCGAAGTCGGAATCGTGAACTAGCTGTGGCCGAGCCTGACGGTGGTGTTCGCGATCGTGTTCGCCGGACAGAAGGCTTCGCGCCTGATCCTGCCCGGCATCGTACTGTCGGTCGTCGGCATTGCAGTCGTTCTCGGCGGTGACGCCGGACTGGACGTCGCAGGCACCGTCGACAACGTGCGCTCGAATCCTCTGAGCTATGGGCTCGCGTTCGCCGGCGCAGTGATCTGGTCGGGCTACTGCACCGTCACCAAGATGTTCGCCAACGGGAACAACGGCATCACTCCGTTCTTCGTGCTGACGGCCGTGTCGTTCTGGTGCATGTACCTCCTTTCGGATCACGAGCCGATGCATCTGAGCTTCACCGCAATCGCGGCGACGTTGGTGGCGGCGTGCGCGATCGGCTTCGGCTACGCCCTGTGGAATGTCGGAATTCTTCGCGGAAACATGACACTGCTCGCCGCTGCCTCCTACTTCACGCCCGTACTGTCCGCCGCGTTCTCATCGTTGATGTTGGCCACGGCACTCGGTCTCACGTTCTGGGTCGGAACTGCTGTGGTGTGCCTCGGGGCAATCCTGTGCTGGCTGGCGACGCGCGAACCGAAGGCAACCGTCGAAGGTCCAATAGTGAGCGGGGCACTCGACGAGCAGAGCATCGACGAGCGGAGCATCGACGAGCAGAGTATCGACGAGCAGCCTCTCGACGAGAAGGGCATCGAGGAGCCCACCGTCGTTCGTTCACTTCTCGGTACGCGAGTGGAATGCGTGGTAACCATCGCCAGTGATCACCGTTCGGCGCCTCGTGTGCCGATCGACGTCGGGTCGGGAAGCTAGCGTAGCTGCGCGGGAGCCGTGCCGCGGCGGGACGGCCTACGACCCCATCCTCGTCTACGTGTAGCGCCCCCAGGCGCGTTCGACTCTCTGCGATCGTAAGTAGTGCCCCCACGCGCTTGGTTCGCCCATGGTGGTGTCGACATCGTCGACGCACCGAGGAGCAGGGCACGTGAGCAGTTCAACGATCGAGGCCGAGGCAGTGACCGACCGCGAACTGGAAGGTCGGTTCCATCCGATCTTCGACCGAATCGCCGAGGGCGCGCTGGGCCGGGAACGGGATCGCCGGTTGCCTTTCGACGAGGTGGGTCTGCTTCGGGACGCGCGGTTCGGTGCCCTGCGCGTCCCCGTCGAGTTCGGTGGGTACGGCGCGTCCGTCCGACAGCTGTTCGGTCTGCTTGTCGATCTGGCCGCCGCGGAATCCAATCTGCCCCAGGCGCTTCGGGTGCACTGGAGCTTCGTCGAGGACCAGCGCCTCGCCGACCCGACCGTCAGCCGCGAGCGTTGGCTGCGCGCGGCAGCTGAGGGAACACTTGTCGGCAACGCGATCACCGAACCCGGGGTAGGAGCCGCCGACCGGTACCAGACGACGCTGCGCCGCCGCGACGACGGCACCTGGGTCCTGGACGGCGTGAAGTACTACAGCACGGGCAGTCTCTACGCCGATCACATCCTCGTCGCGGCCGATCGCGACGGCGAGCGGGTGTCGGTTCTGGTGGACGCCGACGCTCCGGGCGTGACCCAGACCGACGACTGGGACGGTTTCGGACAGCGGCTCACCGCAAGCGGTACGACCACGTTCTCAGGTGTCGGGGTGCCAGAGGATCGGATCCTCGGGCCCGGATACGGCGCGCCCGGCCGCACCTACGCGACGTCCTACCTGCAGCTCGTGCAATTGGCCGTCCTCGCCGGGATCGCCCGCCGCGCGGAGACGGACACGGCGGAATGGGTTCGTGCCCGTACCCGCACGTTCACCCACGCGGCTGCCGACCTGCCCCGGCACGACCCGCTCGTGCAGCAGGTGATCGGCAAGCTGTCCGCCGCCGCGTACGGTGCCCGCGCGACCGTGCTCGCCGTCGCCGACGACCTCGACCGACTGCTCGACGCCGGTGGTGAAGACCCTGAGCTCCTGGACCGCGCCGAGGCCGCCGCAGCCCGCGCACAGTCCGTGGTGATCGGCCTCGTCCTCGACGCGACCGCGCAGTTGTTCGAGGTGGGTGGCGCGTCGATCACCTCCTCGGAACTCGGTCTCGACCGGCACTGGCGCAACGCACGCACCATTTCGGCCCACAACCCTCTGATCTACAAGCAGCAGTCGGTGGGGGCGTACGTCCTGAACGGTGATCCGCTGCCGTACGCCTGGAGCGCCGGGCAGCGACAGAGCGTGCGCGACACGGACGCGCCGGCATGACCCGGCAGATCCGCTTCAACGCGTTCGACATGAACTGCGTCGCCCACCAGTCGCCGGGCCTGTGGCGGCACCCGGACGACCAGTCGCACCGCTACACCGACCTCGGCTACTGGACCGACCTCGCCCGACTCCTCGAACGCGGGCTGTTCGACGGCCTGTTCATCGCCGACGTGCTCGGCACCTACGACGTCTACGGCGGAACCGACGAGGCTGCGCTACGGCAGGGCGCCCAGATCCCGGTCGCGGACCCGTTGCTGCTCGTCTCGGCGATGGCAGCGGTCACCGAACACCTCGGTTTCGGCATCACCACGGGTACGGGATTCGAGCACCCGTATCCGTTCGCGCGGCGACTGTCCACCCTCGACCACCTCACCCGGGGGCGAATCGGGTGGAACGTTGTGACGGGCTACCTGCCGTCCGCGGCCCGGAACTTCGGTGACGCCGACCAACTCGACCACGACACCCGGTACGACCACGCCGACGAGTACCTCGAGGTGCTCTACAAGCTGTGGGAAGGCTCGTGGGAAGACGACGCCGTCGTCCGCGACACCGACCGCGGCGTGTACGTCGACCCGGAGAAGGTGCACCACATCGGCCACCGCGGAACACATTTCACGGTCCCGGGCATCCACCTGTCGGAACCGTCACCACAGCGGTCGCCGGTGATCTACCAGGCGGGGGCGTCGCCGCGCGGTGTCCGGTTCGCCGCCGAGAACGCCGAGGCGATCTTCGTGGGGCCACCGTCGAAGCGGGTGCTGAAGGACACGGTCGCACGGATCCGGCAGGCCCTCGTGGACGCCGGCCGCGACCCCTATTCGGCGCGGATCTACGCGCTGTCCACCGTCATCACAGGCAGCACCGACGAGGCCGCGGCCGCGAAGCAGGAGGAGTATCGGCGATACGCGGACCTCGAAGGCGCGCTGGTCTTCACGTCCGGCTGGATGGGGATCGATCTGTCGCGGTACGACCTCGACGACCCGATCGGAAACGTCGAGAGCAATGCCATCCAGTCGGCGGTCGCCGCCTTCCAGGAGGCCGCCGACGACGGCCGTGAGTGGACCGTGCGCGACATCGCGGAGTGGGCGAGCATCGGCGGTCTCGGGCCGCGGTTCGTCGGCTCCGGTGAGACCGTCGCGAACCAGTTGCAGGAGTGGGTGGCCGACACCGACGTCGACGGGTTCAACCTGGCGTACGCGATCACGCCGGGATCGTTCGAGGATGTCGTCACCCACGTCGTGCCGGCGCTGCAGGCACGTGGTGCCTACCCGACGGGCTACACCGACGGAACCCTGCGCCACAAGCTGTTCGGGAAGGGTGACCGGCTTCCCAGCGACCACCGGGGCGCGCGGTACCGCCTCGGCGGCGACCTCTCGACGCGGACCGACCGCTACCGCGCGTACACGAACACCTGAACGACCACCACAACCACCGGGAGGACCCATGAGTACACCCCGCACCGCCGCCGTCGTCGGAGCCGGACTGGCCGGCACCACCGCCGCGCTCGGCCTCGTCGACGCCGGTTTCGCCGTCACCCTCTACAGTGACCGCGACCGCGACGCCTTGCGCAACGACGTCCCGGCCACCGGCACTGCCGTCTACTTCGGCAAGTCCCGCGAGGCCGACGCCCGCATCATCGAGGACCTCTACGCCGACGGTCCGCACTCGACCGGGATGAGCACCCGTCTGCACACGGGGGAGGGCGACACCCGCGCCGACGTCCTCGAATTCGACCCCGACTTCCGGTACGTCGCGCAGGGCGTCGACGTGCGACTGCGGGCCGACGACCGGCTCGGCCGGTTCCTCGACCGCGGCGGCCGCTTCGAGGTCCAAGCGGTGAACCCCGGCGACCTCGACGCGATCGCCGCCGACCACGACCTGACGCTCGTGGCGACCGGAAAGGGCGGGCTGTCCACGCTGTTCCCGGTGGACGCCGAACGGACCGTGTACAGCGAACCGCAGCGCCGACTGCTGCTGGTGACGTTGCAGGGCCTGGGGCACGGCCCGGACACCTTCGGCTACCGGTCCGCGGCGGGCGGCGCGCACAATCTCTTCAACCTGCACACCGATTTCGGTGAGGCCTGGCTCGGCCCGTACCTGCACAAGGACGCCGGCGCCACATGGAGTTTCCTCGGCTTCGCGAAACCGGGCAGCCCGTGGGAGGAGCGGTTCGCGGCGGTCACCGACGTGCACTCCGCGCGGCAGACGGTCGTCGACTTCTACCGCGACTACTTCCCGCACGACGCCCCCGAGATCGAGCGGTTGCAGGTGATCGAGTCCGACCCGCACTCGTGGCTGAGTGGGGCGGTCACCCCGACGGTGCGGCGCGCGGTCGGGACGACCAGGAGCGGCCACGTGGTCGCGGCGATCGGTGACACCGCGATCGCGTTCGATCCCCTCGCCGGACAGGGCGCCCAGAACACCGCCGTGCAGGTGGCCGCGCTCGTCGAGGCGGCACGCGGGCACGACGGCGAGTTCACCGCCGACTGGTTGTCCGAGCAGTTCGAGAAGCACTGGAACACACGGGGCCACGCGGCCGCCGAGGTCACCCGGCTGTTCCTCGGCGACCCGAAGTACGCGGTTCACGCCGAATTGCTGTTCCCGGCGGCGACCGTGAGCGAACCGGTTGCCGCGGCCCTGTTCGGGTTCCTCTCCGAACCCGACACGCTGATCGGTCTCGACACCCGGGAGGACGTTCTCGCGTTCATCGCCGCCGCGGCCGGAGAACCTGCCGACGACGTGCTGGCACGGTTCACGCCGAGCGCCGGGTTCACCGCGTCTCCCGCGGCGGCCCGAGCCTAGGCAACTCCTCGCTGTTCCCACACGATGACCCGGCGCCGGTGGTGGTGGTCGTATCGACATCGACTCCTCACCCGGCGCCTGTGGGGCCCGTTCCGGGGCGATCCTGCTGTTCGCGACGGCGTCGGGCGCGAAAGTTCGCCACGTTGACGCGGTTTCCGCATACCTGGGGCATGCAGAACCGGCGCCGGCCCGCCCGGCTGGTGTCGACGAAAATTCCGTTGCACGAGGGGGATTCGCACGACCGGAACCGGTTCGGTCCCAGCGAAGCCACGGTTCCGAGCAGGCCCGTTCCGATGACGACGGCCAGGTCGTCGGCGAGGGTCGACTCGGGTGCGGTCTCGAGGTGCCACGTCCATGCGCCGTCGTGGCGCCCGAGGAAGGGGACGGTGCGCGCGACGCGCAGGAGTTGGTTGGCCCCGTCGACGATCGCCTCTTCGTTCGGCGCGGCCACGATGTCGCGTACGCGTGTCCGCAACGCACGAACCTCGTCCAGATCGGCGCCGGTCGCCGGCCGGTCGCCGGGGACGATGCCGTGCTCGGTGAGGAAAGCGTGCAGCGACTCGCCGTCGGTGAGGGCGTCACCGGTCGCGACGAGCACCTCCGGGGCGGTGAGGACGAGCGCAGTCGCCACCGATGCCCCGAAGGTGTAATCGGTGAAAGTCAGTTGTATCACTTACATCCTCCGTCTAGCGTAATGGTTGCCAAGCCAGTTTAACCATTACGTCTCGGGAGGATGATCATGACTCGACAGCAGATCTCCAACACGGCCGACACCGACCGGTGGCGCCTGCCCGACCGGCTGACGGTGGACGGAGCCACCGTCGCGGCCGGAGTCTCCGGCGACGGCCCGCCCGTCGTTCTCGTGCACGGCACGCCCTCGTCGTCGTATCTGTGGCGCGCGGTGATTCCCCGCCTCGCCGAGCGGAACACGGTGTACGTCTGGGACCTTCCGGGCTACGGTGACTCGCCGCCGGTTCCCGGCGAGCCGGTGGCGATCCGCACGCACGCGCGCGTGCTCGCCCGGCTGGTCGAGCATTGGGGGCTCGAACGGCCTGTGCTGGTAGGCCACGACATCGGTGCGGCGACGGTGCTCCGGGCACACCTCGTCGAGGGAGTCCCGGTCCGTCGCATCGCCCTCCTCGACGCGGCGGTGCTCTCACCGTGGGTGACGCCGGTGGCGCAGCACATGCAACGCCACCTCGACGTGTACCGCACGATGCCGACGCACATCTTCCAGCGGATCACCGAGGCGCACCTCGACACCGCGACCCGTCGTCGGCTGCCGTCGTCCGTCGCGGAGGCCTACCTCGGTCCCTTCGCAGGTCCCAGCGGGCAGCAGCGTTACCTCGACCAGGTCCAATACTTCGACGAACGCGACACCCTCGAGGTCGTCGACAAACTCGGCAGCGTGAAGGTGCCGGTGCAGATCCTGTGGGGTGCGGACGACGAATGGCTGGACCGTTCGTTCGCCGACGATCTCGCGGGCCGCATCCCCGGGGCGCGAGCGACGCTCGTCCCCGGAGCCGGGCACTTCCTCACCGAGGACGAACCCGACCTCGTGGCGCAGGCTCTCGCCGACTTCCTCGCGCAGTGAGTGCCGGTGTCACGGTCGGTCGGGAGTGTGCAGTAGGTCGGCGATCGTGATTTCCGCCGTCGGCGTCAGGACGTTTCGGTGGTAGTCGGTGATCGAATCGACGAGTGCCGACACTGCGGGCGCGGCGAAGTGTTCGGGATCCCAGCCCGCATAGAGGGTGACGGCAAGGAAGCCCTCGGGGATCCGGATCGGCACTCGAACCAGGTCGAAGAGCGGTTGGTCGGTCAGTACGGCAACCCCCTGGCCCGATGCGGCGAGTGCTCTGGCCACAGATGTCACCGACACAATTCGGGGGTCGACGTAGGCGAGCCCTTGGCCTGCGGTGGCGGTATCGAATGCGAGTCGGGCGGCGTTGGTGCGGTGCATCAGGATGAGCGATTCTCGAGCGAGGTCGGCTAAGGGGACTTGGGTCCGTCCGGCCAGGGGATGTTCCGGTGATGCCAGCGCGCACACCGGGGCGCGGCCGATGACTCGGGTCTCCATCGACCCGGGTGGAGGGAACGTCGAGATGCCGATGTCGGCATCTCCGCGCTGGACCACGTCGTACACGGTGCGGGTATCCCGTTCGATGATGTCGTTCAGTCCTGACCTCAGGTATCGACCAGCGAGATACGGTGCGAGGACGTCGGCGATGGTGGTCGCCGGCGCCGCGATCGTCAGCGGGATGTCGCCGCCTCGGGCGAGGTGCCTGAGTACTGAGCTCGCTTGGTCGGCCCGCGCCACGAGGTCGCGCGCGAGCGGCAGGAAACGTTCGCCTGCGACACTCAGCCGTAAGGCGCCCGGTCCGCGGCGAAACAACTCGACACCCAGCTTCTGCTGCAAATTGTGAAGTTGCCGCGAGAGCGAGGGTTGCGCCACTCTCACCGCGCGGGCGGCCGCCGTAACCGACCCGTGGTCGACGACCGCGAGGAAGTATCGAAGTACACGAATCTCCACCATGCCTCCTAGGCATTGGCCTGCTGCGAAATGGATATTGGACGGTTATAGCAGCACTCTTCACACTTATCTCCACGCACGTGACTGTGAGCCGGCTCATGGCTCCGTTTCTTTCGAGGAGAAGGCATGAACGCTATATCCGGCCCGGATTCCGAGGCCGTCCCGAACCTTCGCGGGGCTCGGAGAGCAGGCTTCGGCGCCCTGATCGGCACCACGGTGGAGTGGTACGACTTCTTCATCTTCGGTACCGCGGCCGCACTCGCCTTCGGGCCTGTGTTCTTCCCGTCGGCATCGCCGACCGTGGGACTGCTCGCCTCGTTCGCGACGTTCTGGTCAGGTTTCCTGGCCCGTCCTCTCGGGGGTGTGGTCTTCGGCCATCTCGGCGATCGGATCGGCCGGAAGAAAACGCTGATCACCACCCTCGTCCTGATGGGTCTGTCCAGTACCGCCATCGGACTTTTGCCCGGATATGCGTCGATCGGCATCGCCGCCCCAGTTCTGCTCATCCTGCTCCGGATGGTTCAAGGACTCGCGTTGGGCGGCGAGTGGGGTGGTGCGGTGTTGATCGCCGCCGAGCACGCGCCGCCCGGCCGACGGATGCTGTTCGGCGCTTTCGCGCAACAGGGATCGCCCGTCGGCAACATCTTGGCGACCCTGGCCTTTCTGGGCGTCAGCACACTCCCGGCCGACGATTTCGCCTCCTGGGGCTGGCGGATCCCATTCCTCTTCTCGGCGGTACTGCTTCTGGTCGGGTTGATCATTCGAATCGGTGTGGAGGAATCACCGGAATTCCTTGCAGCGAAGGAGCATGGGGAAATTTCCGAGGCGCCGGCACTCGAAACCGTCCGAACCGCTCCCGTCCCGCTCCTTCTCGGAATCGGAGCCGCGGCGATCGGTGTCGGTGGGGCATATTTCATGGGCACATTCATGGTTGCGTGGACGACCACGGACCTGGGTGTCAGCCGATCGACGATCTTGTCGGCTTTGCTGCTGGCAACGGTCGTGCAGTTCTTCGTCCAACCCATCGGCGCACTCCTGGCGGATCGCTTCGGGGGGACGCGAGTCATGGTGACGGCGCTGGTCGCCACGGTGATCTTGACTCCGCTTGTTTATGCGCTGGTCAGCACAGGGGAGATTGGTCTGATCTACGTCGGCCTCGCCCTCGGTGCTCTGACGAGTCCGGCGTACTTTGCCGTGTTGGCCGGCTTTCTCGCGCAAGCGTTCGACGCCCGGATCCGCTATACCGGTATCTCTTTGGCTTACCAGTTGTCGGCAACGTTGATCGGCGGAATGGTGCCGTTCATCGCTCAGTGGCTCCTCGCCGGCAGCGGCATCGCCATGGTGGCGTCGTACCACGTGGCACTCACCTTGCTCACCTTGGCGTGTGTGGTCCTGCTCGCCCGGCGAACGCGAACTCGGCCCGCCCCTCACTCGGAGCGCACAGATGTCGGCCTCAACGTCGCGACCGACCGTCACGTCGTTGCCGAAGTCGACTGAACACCACCATCACCACCACGATCCAAGGAGCACATCATGAATACACCCGCACGACCGCGCATCGTTCGCGGACGTCGAATCCTCACCTCCGCTGCGGAATCCGCCAACGCGATCGCGATGATCGGTGACCGTATCGTTGCGCTCGGCGACTCCGACGATCTGCACCGACAGTTCCCCACCGCATGGGTCGACGACAGGGGAGACGCCGTGATCTCACCCGGATTTCACGACGCACACCTGCACCTCGCTATGGCCGCCGAGAACGAACTGAAGCTCGACGTGTCACCCGCGCACGCATCCACGCTCACGCAGCTACTCGACAAAGTCGGTGCCGCGGCCAAGGACGACCCTGCACAGGGCTGGGTCCGCGCGGTGGGCTACGACGACGCAAAGATGCCCGAAGGTCGCGTTCTGACCCGCTGGGACCTGGACACCGTCACCGGGAACGTTCCCACGATCGTCCTCCATGTCGCCTGTCATTGGGGAGTGGTCAACTCCGCAGCGCTCGCCGCGGGAGGTATCACCGACAATTCGGAGCCGCCCAGCGGAGGTGACTTCGGACGGGACGGAACTGGTCGGCTCAACGGCATTCTCTATGAGCGCGCTCTCACCGATTTCGCCTACGCCCAGGGCGATGTGGACGGGAGGACGGTCGTACCGGAGTTGGGGCTCGACGAGCGGATAGCAGCGCTAGGGACTGTGATTCGCCGTTGGCACGCAGCAGGGTTGACATCGGTCTGTGACGCATTTGCCGGGCCCGCGGATGTCCGCCTGTTCGAGGCAGCTCGCGAGCAGGGCCTGCTGACGATGCGTGTCGGATTCCTTCTCGCCGCCGAGCACTACGACTCAGTACACCGGCTCGGCCTCCGCTCGGGTTTCGGCGACGACTACCTGCGCTTCGTCGGCGTGAAGGCGCTCGTCGACGGCGCTGTCGGGGGACGAACCCTCCTGCTGGAAGAGCCGGACCACGACACCGGGCATCACGGCATCCAGGTGCTCACCCGTGAGGAACTCGCGGAGGTGGTCCAGAAGGTGCACGGTGACGGCAACCGAGTCTGCGTCCACGCCAACGGCGACCGCGCCATCCGGCTCGTCCTCGACGAATTCGAAACCGCGCAGAAGAAAATGCCGCGACCCGGACTGCGGCACCGCATCGAACACTGCAGTGTGGTGGACGAGGACATCTTGCGACGCATGAACGAGCTTTCCGCGATCGCGGTCCCCTTCGGCAACTACGTCCATCAACATGGCAGCCATCTGATCGACTGGTACGGCGAGGACCGGGTAGAGCGGATGTTTGCCCACCGGGCGTTCCTCGATGCCGGAGTGGCCGTGGCGGGGTCCTCCGACTTCCCCTGTGGAGCAGTCGAACCCCTCCTGGCGATGCAGAGCATGGTCACTCGAACCGGGTGGGACGGTGCCCTCGTCGGGTCGTCGCAACGAGTCTCGCCGACCGAAGCCCTCGCGATCTACACGGCAGGATCAGCCGTTGCCACCGGCGAGGAAGACCGCAAGGGCACACTCGCCGCAGGCCGGCTCGCCGACTTCGTGGTCCTCGACGAGGATCCGCTGGATGTACCGCACGACCAGATCTCGAAAATCGGTGTCCGATCAACGTTTGTCGGCGGCGTCGAGGTGTACGCGCGAGACTGAGACGACGGGCCGGCGGGGCGAGTGCACCATTGCGCTCACTCGCCCCACCGGTCCGCAGGCTCTCCTTGTCTCTGGTAACGATTGCGCCAGCATCAAATCCACCGAACTTCCGACATTCCCTGTCGGAACCAGCAGTCGGGGGGAACTACCACGTGAACATGGTCGGGATCGGTCACAGCAAACACGTCCCGTCGGCACGGTCGATCGACCGTGCCCCTGCGTGCGTCAACGATCATTCTGAATCCGGCCCAGGCACAGGTTCCCGCAGTAGACTGACAACCCCCGACGGGAGGACTCGATTTGCTGGTCTTCGGCGAGCCATACGAGGCGAGTAACGGCACCGTGATTGTCACCGTTTCGCGTAAAGGTTGGGGCTCTCGGCCTGAGCGTCCGGTCGGCATCTACTCCGTCAGCGCAGAAAATACCGCGTGGATCCCGGCCGTCGACACCAGCCGGCACGCGTTGATCGGGGTATGCACAGGGTTCGCGGCTGCGGTGATCAGCACCATCGCGGTGCTACGGCGACCGCCATGGCCGGAGATGACTGAGCGCGTAATGACCGCGATCGCGGAAGCGCGGATCGCGGAAAGCCGGCAGCGGTAGGGCTCCAAACCTGCCTGCCTCAGTGTTGGATCAATCTCCTTCGTGATGCCTCTCGCTGTACGGCAACGGCCGTCGGCTGATCGGTGGCGTGTGACCCACCTACTCGCGGTAGGTACGGCCGTCACTCGAGGGGTGCCCCGGGTGAGGTGTTCCGAGGCGGCCCTTCCGTCGGGGCGCTCGTGGTAGTGACGGCGCACGCCGGCGAGCGCAAGCCATTCGCTGTCTTGTCCTGAGCGGTCATTCGGCATTCGCTGGAAGTTGGCGGGAATTTCCAGAGCCGTGGGACTAGCGAACGTACGTACGCCTAACGTAGTGTTGAAGGCCACAGCAACACCTTGTACGGCTAAGGAGAACGATGTTTACTCTCGTCGACGCTATTCGTCGCAACGAGCGGTTGGTGCCTCAACGCGAAGCGATCTTCGACGGTACGCGCCGGCTCACCCATGGAGAACTCGCGGACCGGGCGTGGCGGATTGCCGCCGGCCTTCGGGCGCAGGGTGTCAAACCCGGTGACACCGTCGGCGTGCTGGCGGGCAACACCGCCTTCGGCATCGAAACCTTCCTGGGAATCGTCGCCGCCGGCGCCGCCTTTGTCCCATACAACTGGCGATGGGCAACCGAGGAGCTGGCCCACGGCATCAACGAGACCGGCGCCCGTGTCGTACTCGTCGGCGATGGCTTCGACGCCGCCATCGCGGAGGTCCTGGCCGGTGATGACCTCGAAGCGCCGGTCGCCGTGGTGCACGAGGGGGACGAATTCGATCACCTGCTGCGATCGGAACCGATCAAGGATGTGCCGGTTCAAGCATCGGATGCTGCCTGCATCCTGTTCACCGGCGGCACCACCGGCTTCTCCAAGGGGGTCGTGCTCTCGCACTCGGCGATCCTGACCAACGCAGTCAACGAAATCGCCGACTGCCGGATCGGTGGCCGCCCGAACGATCGCGGCCTGGTCGTCACCCCGCTCTTCCACTCCGCCGCACTGCTGTGCTGGTTCCTGCCCCATTACGTCACGGGGAACAGCTCGGTCCTCGTCCACAAATTCGTGGAAGAGGAGATCGCGGACCTCGTCGCCCGCGAGTCGATCACCAACATGTTCCTCGTGCCCAACATGATCCGGCGCATGCTCAAGTCGGGCACGTTCGACACCGATGGGTTCCGCAACAATTTCAAGGCTCTCCACACCGGTGCCGGGTTGTTGCGCATGCCGGACAAGCTGGCAGTGTCGTCCCTGATCCCGGACGTGGACCTCTTCTTCCGCTACGGCCTCACTGAAGCCGGGCCGATGGTCACCCGTTTGCTCCCGCAGGACATGCTCCGGCCGGAGATCGACGGCTCGATCGGCACCGAATACCTCCTCACCGAGGTCGAGTTGCGTGATCTCTACGACGGTGCCCCGACCGCGGTGGGGGAGATCGGAGAGATCTGCGTCCGCGGCCCCAATCTGATGACCGGATACTTCGGTCGACCGGAGGCCACCAAGGAGGTACTCGACAACGGGTGGCTGCGTACCGGTGACCTGGCGGTTCGCGACGAAAATGGCTACCTGTACTTCCGCGACCGGGCCAAGGACATGATCAAGACCGGTGGCGAGAACGTGTACAGCTCGGAGATCGAGCAGTTGCTCCACACGCACCCGGCTGTCATGGAAGCCGCCGTCCTCGGCGTGCCGAGTGAGGAGTGGGACGAGGAAGTGCGAGCGGTAATCGCCGTTCGGCCGGGTCAGACCGTCACGGAGACGGAGATCGCCACGTTCCTGCGCAAGCACTTGGCTGGATACAAGGTCCCGAAGATGATCGCGCTCGTGGGCCCGAACGCCCTGCCGATGAATCCCAGCGGCAAGATTGTCAAAACGAACATCCGGGCGACGATGGGCTGGTGACAACCGTGCCGACAATCAGCGAGAATAGCGATCGACTAACGTACGATTGTTCCTGAGACCGCTTGCCGGCCCCTTCGGGGACCGTCCAATTTACCTCGGAGGGGGCACAGTGACGCGAGCAACTCGGGTGACACGCGGCGGCGAGCGCACCAACGTCGCTATACGGGAGGCCGCGGCCAGCCTGTTCTACGAGCACGGCTACGAGGCCACGTCGCTGCGCACCGTTGCGAGCGAGGTCGGCATCCAGGTCGGCAGCCTCTACAACCACATCAGCGGCAAAGAAGAATTGCTGACCGACATCATGGTGTCGGTCATGGACGAACTCCTCGAAGCCGTGAACAAAGCGCTCGTCAGCGTCGATGGGAGTGCGCTGGACCGGTTCAAGGCGGCGGTCGACTGCCACATCCGCTATCACGCGGAGCATGCGCGGGAGACGTTCATCGGCAATACCGAGCTCCGGGCCCTGAGCGACGGAGACTTGGAGTTGGTCCTCGCCAAGCGTGCCGAGTACGAGCGCCTGCTGCAGAAACTCATCAAGGATGTGGCCAAGGAAACCGGCGCGGACATCCTCGATGCCAAATTGCAGACGTACTCGATACTGGCTCAGGGTGCGCACGTGTCGTCCTGGTACAAGCCTGGCGGCCCGAAGTCGCTCGACAAGGTCGTCAACACCTACATCAAGATGGCGCTGCGCCAGCTCGGCGTCGAGAACGCCGGCTGACCCGACCGTATCTCCGTTCAGCCCGCGCCCGGGGCACCGGCCCGGGGTGCGGGCTGACAAGTTTGGTGACACACACCCAACGAATGCCCCGGAGCGGTGCGTGGTTGCGGTCGTCCCCGATCGATGGCTACGGCCGCGTACGCACGTGGGATCGCTGCGCTGTTCGTCCCGTTGTCTCGGTAATGCTCTCGCGGAGAATGCTTCCCGGACTCTGTTGATCATTTTGTGGTGCTCGTCTGCCGCCATGGCGCATGCACGGGCCCTCGTCTTCACCCGGCACGCATGGTTGACATTTGCTGTCGCTCACATCACACTCTAATTAAACAAACGCACGTACGTTTGTTGGTTGCTCCGCCGACATCGGCAGGGTCGTACATCGAGAGATTGGAAACTCAATGAGCCGCTTGGAGGGCAAGGTCGCCCTGATTACCGGGGCCGCACGCGGCCAGGGCCGTTCACACGCACTGGGGCTGGCCAAAGAGGGCGCTGACATCATCGCCATCGACATCGCCGACCAGATCGGCAGTGTGCCGTACCCGATGGCGTCGCTCGACGACCTGAAGGAAACGGCGCGACTGGTCGAGGAGCTGGGCCGCCGCGTCGTCATCGCGCAGGCCGACGTGCGCAACCTGAAGCAGATGGAGGCTGCGGTCGCCGACGGCCTCGCTGAGTTCGGCCGTATCGACATCGTCTGCGCCAACGCAGGCATCATCTCGGCCAACAAGGTCCTGGACCTGACCGAAGAGCAGTGGAACGACATGATCGACACCAACCTGACCGGTGTCTTCCACACCGTCAAGGCCGCGGTGCCGAACATGGTCGAGCGGGGCGAAGGTGGCTCGGTCATCTTTACCGGATCGACGTCGAGCTTGAACGGTTACCCGAACGTCGGCCACTACGTCACCGCCAAGCACGGCATCGTCGGACTGATGCACACCCTCGCGAACGAGCTGGGCCCCAAGGGGATCCGTGTCAATGCGGTCCATCCGACGAACGTCAACACCAAGCTCTTGCAGAACGAGACCTTCTACGGACTCTTCCGTCCGGACCTCGCGCACCCGACGCTCGAGGACTCCCGCGACGCGTTCGCCACGATGCACTCGCTCCCGAACATCCCGTGGGTCGAACCCATCGACATCACCAACGCCGTGCTCTTCCTGGCCTCGGACGAATCGCGGTACATCACCGGAATCAACCTGCCCATCGACGCCGGCGCAAGTCAGAAGGTCGGCGGCTAGAAGCCGTCGGATTCCGTGGCCGGTCCAAGTCTGGCCGCGGGACCATCCCCACTGCCCCTTCACCCGAGACGTTTCCGTCGCGGGTGAAGGGGCAGTGGGTTTTGCGCTGCGTGTCTTCGCGCCTCTGCTCAGTGAGGGTGCCTCATACGGGCCCGATGGCCGGTGCAGGTGATTCGTCGGACTGTGTCGGGATCACGCACGTCCTCGACGTACACGACGGGTGACTGCGCGTCCTCCCTGCTGGCCGACCTCTGTTCGAGGGACGTTCCTGCGGACTCGCCGGATTCGATGACTCTCGGTGCGTCGTAGTGGGTGGCCGTGACTGTTCTACCTCATGACGTGCTCGGGTCCGGCGCGGTTCGAGGGTCCGGTGGCGCGACGTACTCCCCGGGCCGGGACGCGAGGCGGGTACGTCTGGTCTGGCGGGCGCGCTCGTTTGCGGACATGCCACCCCAGATGCCGTAAGCCTCGGTGGCGGTGAGGGCGTGGGTGCGGCATTCGGCGAGCACGGGGCAGTCCTGGCAGATCTGTTTGGCGGCGTGCTCACGCTGGGCGCGGACGCTGCCGCATTCACCGTCGGGGGAGAAGAACCTCTCGGTGTCGGTGCCGCGACAGGCGGCGCGGTGCTGCCAGTCCCGGTCGATGTGGTGGTCCGAATGATCAGGCACTGCGGGATAGGTCGCTTTCGGAGTCGAAGGTTGACTTGATCCGACGGGAGGCACCGGATCCCGGGCCCTCGTCGTGAGGGCCCGGGATCCGGGTGCTGAAAGCGAATGGCGAGGATGCGCGGCGTCAGAGCGCCATCCCACCATCCACCGGAAGAACGACGCCGGTCGTCCAGTCGTCCTCGAGTGCGAACCGTGCGATCCACCGGGCGGTGTCGACGGGATCGCCGACCCGGCGGAGTGGAATCGCCTCAGCCCGCTCGCGGAGTAGCGTCGACTCTTGCTCCGCGCTCATCCCGGCGGTCCGGTAGATCGCGGTCGGCGTCGGTCCGGGAGCGACGGAGTTGACCCGGACACCCTTGGGGCCCAATTCCAGGGCCCAGCACCGGGTCAGGTGCGCGACCGCCGCTTTCGACGCCGCGTAGTGCGCGTTACTGGCGGTCGGTTTGAGGGCAACCGAGCTGGCCACGTTCACGATGGACCCCCTGCTGCTCTCGAGCGCCGGGAGCAACGCCTGCGTGACCACCGTCGTCCCGAGCACGTTCACCTCGAACAGCGCACGCACCGACGCGGCACTGACATCGGCTAGCGGACCGACCAGAAACGCGCCTGCGCAGTTGATCACGAAATCAATGTGGCCCCAATGCTTCAACGCCGCCGACGCTGCGGATGCGACGACCGCCGCATCGGTGACATCGACGGTACGGGCAGCGACATCCTCACGCCCGGCAAGATCTGCCAGGGCCCCGTCGCTCCGATCCCACGCGTCGACGCGGGCGCCGTGGTCGACCAGCACTTCGAGGCAGGCCCGACCGATCCCGGTGCCCGCACCGGTGACGACACCGGTGAGACCTTCCCGCCGCGGTGCGAGCACCGGCGCGCTCATACCGGGGTGACGCCGTTTCGGCGGGCGGGTGCGGTGCGGTCCCGCTTGCGATAGAGCGCCAGACGCTGGGTGAGTTCGTCGCGCAGCTCGTTCGCGGGCACGACCGCTTCGACGGCGTTCTCGTTCGCGATCTTGAACACGTCGATGCCGGCGGCGTACTCGGCCTGCTTCTCGGCGATGAACGCGGCCCGCTCCTCCGGATCCTCGATGGCCTGGATGCGGTTGTAGTGGATGCCGTTCACGGCGGCGTCCGGCCCCATCAGGGCAGGCTTGGCCGTCGGCAGCGCGATCAATGCGTCCGGCTGCATCGGGGCACCGGACATCGCGAGGTAACCGCCGCCGTACGCCTTACGCAGCAGCACGGTGATGCGGGGCACGCGGGCCTCGGAGACGGCAAAGATCATCTTCGCGCCGTGCCGGATGATGCCCTGACGCTCGACTTCCGAGCCGATCATGTAGCCGGCGATGTCGACCAGGAACAGGATCGGGATGTTGTAGGCGTTGCAGATCCAGATGAACCGGGCGGCCTTGTCGGAAGAGTCGGGGAAGATCACTCCACCCTTCACGGTGGGCTGGTTGGCGACGATGCCGACGCTCTGGCCGTTCAGGCGCGCGAACCCCGTGACCAGTTCCGGGGCGAAGAGGTCCTTGTACGGGAAGAAGCTGGCGTCATCGACGAGGGAGTCGATCAGCTCGTGGATGTCGAAGATCTCGGATTCGACCTCGGGGACGATCTCCTTGATGGTCCGGGCACCGGACGGTTCCGCCGGTGCGGTGATCGGGGGCTCCTGCTGCCAGTTCGACGGCAGGAACGACAGCCACACCCGCACGGCGGCAATGGCTTCCGCGTCGTCCTCGACGAGGACGTCGGACAGGCCGGAGACGGTCGAGTGCATTTCCGCGCCGCCCATTTCCTCGAGGGTGACGTCTTCACCGGTCACCATCTGTGCCAGTCGCGGCGAGCCGAGGTAGGCGGTGGCGTGGCCGCGGACCATGATCGTCAGATCGCACAGTGCGGGCACGTAGGCGGAGCCGGCGGGGGAGGGGCCGAAGAGGGCGCAGACCTGGGGGACGCGGCCGGAGATCTGGACCTGGTTGTAGAAGATGTTGCCCCAGGCGCGACGGCCCACGAAGCTTTCGAACTGTTCGTCGATGCGGGCGCCGGCGGAGTCGAACAGGTACACGATCGGGGTGCCGGTGGAGTCGGCGAGTTCCTGGGCGCGGACGATCTTCTCGAAGGTGCGCTTGCCCCAGGTGCCGGCCTTGACGGTGTAGTCGTTGGCGATGACGACGACATCGCGGCCGTCGACCTTGCCGACCGCGGTGACGACGGCGTCGCCGGGCAGACCCTCGTCGTAGCGGGCGAGCAGGCCGTCCTCGAAGGACCAGCTGTTGTCGAACAGGAGTTCCAACCGGTCGCGCACGAGCATCTTGCCTGCATCGATCTGCTTCTGGCGTTGCTTCTCCGAGCCACCGAGCCGAGCCTTGGCCAGCCGCGTCTCGAGCTCTTCATGCGGGCCTACCGGGCCCGCTGTGGTCTTCTCGTCGAGAATGTCAGTCATGATCTTTCCAAACTGTTTCGGAGGTAGTGGATTACGAATCGTCGGTGGGGGCGCTACTTGTAGCTGAACAGCAGGGAGGCGCCGCCGTCGATCACGGTGGTGGTGCCGTTGACCCCGCGGGATGCGCGGCCGGCGATAAACCCGATCACCGCGGCGACGTCGTCGGGGTCGAGGATGCGTCCGGTCGGTGTCTTGGCCGCCATCCGCTCTGCCGCGGGGCGGTCGAGCATGGGGGTGACCATCGCGCCGGGGGCGACGGCGTTCACGGTGACCGCGGTGCCCCAGAAGTCGAACATCAGGGAGCTGGTCAGGTTGATCAGTGCGGCCTTGGAGGCGGCGTAGGCGGAGTACTCGTAGCCGCGGGTGCCGGCGAATGAGGCGCAGTTGATCACTCGTCCGTACTCGGCGGCCTTCAGATCGTCCGCGAAGGCCTGGGTGAGCAGGAACGGGGCGGTGACGTTGACGTCCATGACCTGCCGCCAGGAGTCGGCGGTGGTGTCGGCGAGATGGGTGCGGCGCAGGATGCCGGCGATGTTGACCAGATGGGATACCTGGCCGAGGTCGGCGTGCACCGCGTCGACCAACGAGCCGGCCGCCGATTCGGAGGTGATGTCCACGCCGTACGCGGCGCTGGTGACCCCGTTGTTGCCCAGTTCGGTGGCGGTGCGCTTGGCCGCGACTTCGTCGATGTCGACGCAGGCCACCGCCAGGCCGAGTTCGCCGAGCACCGTGGCGGTGACGGCTCCGAGTCCGCCTCCGGCGCCGGTGACGACCGCGACCGGCGGCCCTGCGGGTGTGGTCATCTCACTCACCTGCCGCCACGACGGTGGCCAGGGATGCTCCGGCCGCGACGACCTGCCCGACCTCGACGTGCAAGGACTCGACGACACCGTTGACGGCGGCACGGATCGGGTTTTGCATCTTCATCGCCTCCAGCACCATCAGCACCTGCCCCGCCTCGACTTGGGCGCCGACCTCGACGTCGATCTGCGCGACCGTGCCCTGCATCGGGCTCTTGGCCTCACCGCTCGCCGCGGCGCCGCCGCCCCGCTTCTTCCGTGGTCCGCCGGTCGCGGCGCGGCGCGCCTGCGGCTCGGCGACGGGCGCGGCAGCGGCCGGACCTGCGGGGGTGAAGAACGGGATGACGTAGCGGCGGTCACCGACCCACACCTCGTTGCGGGGCAGCATCTCCTCGGTGTCCTCGGCATCGGTGTCGGACAGGTCCTCGACCGGCGGCAGCAGCGAGGCGAAGTCGATGTCGCGCTCGAGCCAGTTGGTGTGCATGGCGACGTTGCGGAAGTCCTTGTGCGCAATGATCTGTCGTGCGGCGGGGACGGTGGTGGGCACGCCGTCGATGATCAGCTCGTCGAGGGCGAGGGTCAGCCGGTCCAGGGCGCGGTCCCGGGTCGGTGCCCACACGATGAGCTTGCCCACCAGGCTGTCGTAGTACGGCTGGACCTCGTCGCCGGATTCGTAGCCGCCGTCCCAGCGGACGCCGGCGCGCGTCGGTGCCTGCACGGTGGCGATCGGTCCGGGGCTGGGCATGAACAGGGCGCCGCGGGTGTCCTCGGCGTTGACGCGGACCTCGATCGCGTGCCCTCGCGGGACGGCGCCGGACTCGGTGATCGACAGCGGCTCGCCGGCGGCGACGGCGAGTTGCTCGGCGACCAGATCCAGGCCCAGGGTCATCTCGGTGACCGGGTGCTCGACCTGGATGCGGGTGTTCATCTCCAGGAAGTAGAAGGCCTCCCGGTCGGCCTCGACGAGGAACTCGACGGTGCCGGCGCCGACGTAGCCGACCTGCTTGGCCAGGCGGACCGACGCCTCGCCCATGGCGCGGCGCAGCTCATCCGACAGGCCGGGAGCGGGTGCTTCCTCGATCAGCTTCTGATGTCGGCGCTGCACCGAGCAGTCGCGGTCGCCGATCCACACCGCACTACCGTGGGTGTCGGCGAAGACCTGGACCTCGACGTGGCGAGCGCTGGACAGGTACCGCTCGAGGTAGACGTCGTCACGACCGAACGCGGCAGCGGATTCCTGCTTGGCCGAGGCGAACGCGGATTCGGCCTCCGAGGCCGAGGCGACCATGCGCATGCCGCGGCCGCCACCGCCGTAGGTGGCCTTGATCGCCACCGGGTAGCCGTGCTCGTCACCGAACGCGATCACGTCCGCCACGGAGGCGATGGTGCCCTGCGAGCCGGGGACCTGCGGGACGTCGGCCTTCGCGGCGAGATCGCGGGCGGCGATCTTCGAACCCATCACCTCGATCGCCGAGGAGGGGGGCCCGATGAAGATCAATCCGGCGTCTTCCACGGCCTTGGCGAACGCTGCGTTCTCGGCCAGGAAGCCGTAGCCGGGGTGCACGGCCTGCGCACCGGTGCTCTTGGCTGCCTCGATGATCTTGTCGATCGCCAGGTACGACTCCGACGCGGAGGCCGCGCCGAGCAGGACCGCCTCGTCGGCCAGTCGCACATGCAGTGCCTTCTCGTCCGCCTCCGAGTACACGGCGACGCTGGCTACACCGGCCTCTGCACACGTGCGAATGATGCGGACCGCGATTTCGCCGCGGTTGGCGACGAGGACCTTGGACAACATGCCCGGACTCCTTGGGGTTTCGAAATACCTGTGCGATGGACGCCCCGGTGTGGGGTCGCCTTCGTAAGACCATGTCGCTTAGACAAACAATCGTACGTTCGCTTACGGTACCGTCAGATGTGGTAACGGTCAACGATGGTCCCCGCCGCATCCGTGAGGTGGGGTCGACGACAGAGAGGACACGGACGGTGATTGCGTCTGCCGAACAACTCGAGTTGCTGGTCGACGCTCTGCGAGTGACCCCCACCGGTGGGAACCGGTTCCGTGGACCGACCGCGGCCCGGAAACTGCCGCGGCTCTTCGGTGGGCAGGTTCTCGCCCAGGCGCTGATGGCCGCCGGTGCGACGGTGACCGTCGGTCGAACCCCACATTCCCTGCACGCGCTGTTCCTGCGCGGCGGAGACCCCGAGGCGCCGGTCGTCTACGAGGTGACGATCCTGCGCGACGGCCGCTCCTATAGCGCCCGCGCCGTCACAGCGACGCAGGGCGGTGCGGTACTGGCGACGCTGCAGTTGTCGTTCGCCACCGCGCAGACCGGACCTGAGCACGAGTGGTCGGCGTCGCCGCCCGGCACCACACCGGGTCAGCTGCCGCCGCTGGGCGAACGACTCGAACCGGACCTTGCCATGCTGCCGGCGTGGTGGTCGGATCCGCATCCGTTCGATTTCCGCTTCGTCGATCATCCTGAAGCGCTCGCATCGGCCGGAACCCGGGTCCCGGAACAGTTGTTCTGGGTACGCGCGGCCGCGCACGTCCCGGACGAGCCGTTGCTGCACACCGCGTTGCTGACGTACATCAGCGACCTGACACTGCTCGATCCTGCGCTGATGCCCCACGGGCGCTCCTGGTACGGCAACCGGGTGATTGCCGGTGCCAGCATCGACCACGCGATGTGGTTTCACCGCCGGTTCTCGATGAACGACTGGATGCTGTGTCGGCAGGTCAGCCCGATCGCCACCGGTGGCCGATGCCTGTGCACCTGCGACTTCACCACCGAGGCGGGTCTTCGCGTCGCCTCGGCGTCCCAGGAGGGCATCCTGCGCGAACCCTGATCTCGACGGCCCCGTTCAGACCGGCACGATCTCCGACTCGGAGGCGAGAAACCAGGTGATGTCCCCGATGAATTCTTCCTCGTGCTCGCGGACGGCGTCCGCCTCCGGCGAGGCGAACGCCTGGGCCACCGCGGCGACGGACGGGAACCACAGCTCCGCCATCCCGTCGTAGGCCCATTCCGTGCGATGCTCGATCGCCGGGTTCTGCACGTAGCGCTCGAGTTCCGGGAGCTTCCATACGTACTGGGGGTGCTCGACGTTCCAGTACCGGAGGAACTCGTCGCGAGAGAGCTCGGACTTCGACGTGATCAGCGCAACGATCTTGACGGACATACATTTCTCCTTCAGTCGGGGTCGGCGACGGTAGAAGTTCGGCGACCAATCGGGAATGCACGGCGGCGTTCGGCCGGAGATGACAGCTTCCGGTCGAACGCCGCCGTGAGGGGATTCAGTGCGCGAGGGTCTTCGTCTTGTCCAGACCTGCCCCGGTCAGGGCTCGCACTTGAAGTTCGTCGAAGGCGGCGTCATTTGCGGGCTCACGACTGAGGTAGCTGCCCACGATGCACCCGAGGAATCCGGCGGGCACCGACAGCAGGATCGGGAAGGCCAGCGGGAAGGGCGCTGTGGTCGTCAGTGAATCCGACAGCAGCGGAGCCAGACTCGGCCACACCAGCGGACCTGTCAGAATCAGCGCCAGCGCCGTCAGCAGACCCGACAGCGCCCCGACTACGGCGCCGAGGGTACGCATCCGCCGCCAGAGCAGCGTCATGATCAGGACGGGGAAGTTCGCGCTGGCCGCGGTGGAGGTCGCCAGCGTGGCCAGGAAGGTCACGTTCTGGGTGCCGCCGATGGCCAGGGTGACACCGACGGTGACGATCACCAACGCCACTGCCGCGATCCGGCCGACCGTCATTTCCTCGGTTTCGGGACGGTGGAACGTCTTGGCCCACAGGTCGTGGGCGATCGTGCTCGACGCGCTGAGCACCAGGCCGGCCGATACCGCCAGCAGCGTGGCGATCGAGACCGCGACCACCAGCGCCAGCAGCAGGTCGGACGCGAAGCCGTCGCCACCGCCGAGCCAGACGGTCAAGGCGGGTAGGGCGAGATTGCCGCCCTTGCCGGCGATTTCCTCCCCGCCGGCGCCGAGGGCGGCGCGTGCCGAGATGCCGAGGAACGCGATGAGGACGTTGAATCCACCGATCAGGCTGATCGCCCAGATCGCGGACTTGCGTGCCTCGATGGCGTCGGGAACGGTGAAGAACCGCATCAGCACATGGGGCAGGCCCACCGCGGACAACGTCACGGCCACTGCCATGGAGATGATGTTCCAGGGCCCCTTGAAGGAGTTGCCGGTGGCCAGGTAGTGATCGCCGAATTTACTCTGCGAGACCGCCTGCTCGATGATGTTGAGCGGGTTGGGATCGATTCGGATGAGAACCAGGATCACCAGCAGTGCGACGACGCTCATCAGGGCCACGGCCTTGATGATCTGCAGCCACGTCGTGGCGAGCATGCCGCCGAAGAGCACATAGGTCAGCATCAGGACCGCGGCGATCACCACGCCCCAGGAGAAGTCGATTCCGGCGAGGGCCTCCATCAGCACGCCGCCGGCAACCATCTGGGCGAGTAGGTAGAAGACACAGATGAAGAGCGTCGAGATCGCCGAGACGATGCGGACCGGACCGGACCTCAGTCGGGTGGCGAGCGCGTCGGCGAACGTGAAACGCCCCAGATTGCGCAGCTTTTCGGCGATCAGGAACATCACCATCAGGAAGATCCCGCACGCGAAGATCGCGTAGACGATGCCGTCCATGCCGTAGAGGTAGGCCAGCCCGGCGTAACCCAGCAGGGAGGCCGAGGACAGGAAGTCGCCGGCGATGGCGGTGCCGTTCTTGCGTCCGGTCATACCCCCGCCGGCCGTCCAGAACTCCGCCGACGTCTTCGTGCGGCGCGAGGCGAAGTAGGTCGCCACGAAGGTGGTCGCCAGCAGCAGGATCGTGACGACGACGGCGGTGGTGTTGAATCCGTCAGACATTGCCCGCGACCTCTCGCTCTCGGGTGGCGGGCACGCTCAGCACGGCCGCGGCCAGGGTGTCCCAGTGGCGTGCGCGGCGCACGTACCAGGCGCCGAGTCCCATCACGGTCGCGACGTAGGTCAGGGACAGGATCAGCCCGATGCTCAGCCCCGACACGGGACGCTTGGCGATGATCTCCGGGGCGAAGGCGGCGAAGCCGACGAGCGCGCAGAATGCCACCGCGAAAACGCTCCAGGCGACGGTGAAGAAACTTCGGCGGTCACGTCGCAGGCGGAGCATCGACGGATCCGACCAGAGTCGACTCCAGTCGACGGAGGTCTCGGTGGGAGGCATGGTCACCCTTTCTCGTGCTGGTCGGTGCCGTCTTTCGCGCGTATACCGCGAGTTCACGACGAGTGAGGGCGGACCGGGTCGCGTGTGGGACCGAACGGTCTGCACGCCCTCTGTAATGGGCATCACACAGGCTATACGAACGGGTGTTTGTTTGTCCAGGCGAAACGAAGGAGCTTCTGACCTCTTGGAAAAACGTGCGTTCGTTTGTATCGTGGGGTGGGTGACCGGGTCACAGCGCGGCGGCCGCACCCTTGCGCCCTGAAGGCCGCGGTCACCCCGAGTCGGAGGAGTCTCATGATCGGAAGCGGCACCCTGCCGGACACCACGGAGCAAGCGGATCTGCGCGAGATGGTGCGCGAGATCATCGAACGATTTGCACCCCCGCAGCGGGTCAGGGAACTCGACGACGCCAACGCGTTCGACCTCGAGCTGTACCGGGCGCTCGGGGAGGCCGGGCTGATCGGACTCGACGCCCAGGCCGACGGCACGAGCGGCGCCGACCCGAGACTCCAGATCATCGTCCTCGAAGAGCTCGCCGCCGGTCCGACCTCGATGGCGGTGTGCCTGGTCGTGCAGTACATGGGCGTCGGACTGCTCACCGAGTACGGCAGCGACCAGCAGCGCAGCACCGTCCTTGCCCCGCTCCTCGACGGCAGCGAGCGGGTCGCCTTCGCACTGACCGAACCCGACGGCGGCACCGACGTCGCCCGCGTCATGCGCACCCGGGCGAAGAAGTCCGACGACGGCCGGTGGATTCTCAACGGCGCTAAAACCTGGATCTCGGGTCCGCAGCACGCGAGGAATCTCATCGTCCTGGCCCGGACCTCGACGCCCGAGTCCTCTCCGATCGACGGCATCACCATGTTCGTGGTCCCGACCGACACTCCCGGCATCACCGTGCGGGAACTCGATACCTTCGCCATCCACAGCCTGGACACCTGCGAGGTCACCTTCGACAACGTCGAAATCGATGCCTCCGCCGTCCTCGGGCACGTCGACCAGGGGTTCCGGCAGGTGCTGGGCACTCTCAACGGTGAACGACTCAACGCCGCCGCCGCCGCACTCGGGATCGCGCGGGGCGCGCTGGAAGCCGCCGTCGACTACGGCCGCCAGCGTCAGGTGTTCGGGCGTCCGGTCGGCAGCTTCCAGGCCGGCCAGCACCGGCTCGTCGACGGCGCCATCGCGATCGAGTCGGCCCGTGCCTTGATGCTCCAGGCCGCCGAGGCCACCGCCACCGGGAAACGCGCCGACATTCTCAGCGCCATGGCCAAGGTCGCCGCCTCCGATGCGGCGGTCGCCGTCACCGACGCCGGCATGCGCCTGATGGGCGGATCCGGGTTCAGCAAGGAATACCCGATGGAGCGGTTGTTCCGCGACGCCCGCCTCTACACCTTCGCCCCATTGACCAACGAGATGCTCCGCAACCACATCGGTGAGAAGTACCTGGGATTGCCGCGGTCGTTCTGACTCGCGCACCCGCACACCACTACACAGAAAGAAACACCATCATGCCCGCGATCACCCCCTTCGCCGACGAACTCAACGCACTTCCGCCGCTGGCCTCGCGCTACGTCGACGTCGACGCCCTTCCTTGGCGCCCCTCCGGGTACGAGGGCATCGATATCAAGGTGCTACTCAAAGACGAGGAGAGCGGTCTGCTCACCGCCCTGTTCCGCTGGCAGCCCGGATCGGTCCTGCCGCTGCACGAGCACGTCCGGATCGAGCAGACCTGGGTGCTCGAAGGAAGCATCGTCGACGAGGAAGGCGAGACCACCGTCGGGAACTTCTCGTGGCGCCCGCAGGGCAACCAGCACCGCGCCTCTGCGCCGAACGGGGCCCTGGTGCTGTGTTTCTTCCTGACCCCCAACAAGTTCCTCGAGGGCCCGAACGCCGGCTCCACGCTGGAATGACGGCCACCAAACCAGACCCGAGGAGCTCGTGTTGTCTCAACCCACCATTCATCGCACGCGGCTGTTCTCGCCGCTGACCCTGCGCGGTGTGACTTTTCGCAACCGCCTCTGGGTAGCGCCGATGTGCCAGTTCTCCGCCGACGACGGCATACCCGACGACTGGCATCTGGTGCACCTCGGCTCGTTCGCCAAGGGGAAGGCCGGCCTGGTGCTCACCGAGGCGACCGGGGTCAGCCCGGAAGGGCGGATCAGCCCCAAGTGCACCGGGCTGTGGAACGACACGCAGCTCGAGGCGTTCGCCCGCATCAACCGGTTCGTCACCGAGCACGGATCGATCCCCGGTATCCAACTCGCGCACGCCGGTCGCAAGGCCTCCGCGCAGGTTCCCTGGGAGGGCGACGGCACCCTCCCGATCAGCGAGGGCGGCTGGGAGACGGTCGGTCCGTCGGCGACGGCCTGGGGAGACCAGGCAGTGCCGCGCGAGATGACCGTCGCCGACATCGCGAAAGTGGTCACCGACTTCGCCGACGCCGCCGCCCGTGCCCTGGCCGCAGGATTCCGGGTCGTCGAGATCCACGCCGCACACGGATACCTGCTCCACCAGTTCCTGTCCCCGATCACCAACCGGCGCACCGACGACTACGGCGGAGACCCCCACCGCCGCGCCCGGCTGCTGCGGGAGATCATCGCCGCGGTCCGCGCGGTCTGGCCGGAGGAGTTGCCGCTGTTGCTCCGGATCTCCGCCACCGACTGGGCAGAGGACGGCTGGGACGTCGACGACAGCGTCGCACTGATCCGCTCGCTCGAGGGTTCCGGGATCGACCTCGTCGACGTCTCCAGCGGCGGCCTGACCCCGGAGCAGAAGATCACCGTCGGACCGGGATACCAGGTGCCGTTCGCTCGCCGGATCCGCAACGACACATCCCTGCCGGTCGCGGCCGTCGGACTGATCACCGACTCCTCTCAGGCCGAGCAAGTCCTCGTCGACGGAGCCGCCGACGCTGTTTTCGTCGGACGGAACCTGCTGCGCGAGCCGATGTGGCCGCTCAAGGCGGCAAAGGAACTCGGCGTCGAGGACACGCTCGACTGGCCGACCCCGTACCAGTCGGCCCGCTACCGCGGCAACATCCCCTGATCTCCTGGTGGGCGCGATCGTTGACATGGATGGGTGCCCACCCGGTACCGTAAGAAAACAATCGTTCGTATGTGGTAGGCGTGCCGGGTCCCGAGGACTTCCGCGCGCCGGGCGGCACCCACGGCCGCATCATCGCCGCCAGCGTTCGTGTGTTCGCCGAGCAGCGCTACCTGAAGGAGAAAAAATGTCCGAGACCAGCCCCAGCCGTCATCAACTGCTGATCGACGGTAAGTGGGTGGATCCGGTCGAAGGCGGCACTGTCGACGTCTTCAACCCGTCGACCGGAGAAAAGCTCGCCGAGATCGCCGCAGGCGGCCCGCGCGATGTCGAACTGGCGGTGCAGGCTGCCCGCCGCGCATTCGACGACGGCCCGTGGCGGCGGATGCCGGCCGAGGCCCGCGCCCGGATCCTGCACCGCTTCGCGGACCTCATCGAGGCCAACGCCGACGAGATCGCCCTCATCGACACCCAGGACTGCGGAAAGCCCTACGCGTTCATCCGCGACATCGACCTGCCGAACATGGCCGACCTGCTGCGCTACATGGCCGGGTGGACCACCAAGCTCGAGGGACGCACCATCCCGCTGTCGCGGCAGAACCCCGGAGACTTCTTCTCCTACACCCGGCGTCAGCCGGTCGGCGTCGTCGCCCAGATCATCCCCTGGAACGGCGCAGCACTCGCCGCGGTCTGGAAGCTCGCCCCGGCGCTGGCCGCCGGATGCACCGTGGTGCTCAAGCCCGCCGAACTCGCCTCCCTGGCCCCGCTGCGCCTGGCGGAGTTGGCTGTCGAAGCCGGTGTGCCCGACGGAGTGGTCAACGTGATCACCGGAACGGGCGCGGACGCCGGAGCTCCGTTGGCCGGTCACCCGCAGGTCGACAAGGTTGCGTTCACCGGCTCGGTCGAGACCGGCAAGAGGATCGTCGTCGCGGCCGCATCGAACCTGAGCAAGCTGACCCTCGAACTCGGCGGCAAATCTCCCAATGTCATCTACGACGACGCCGATCTCGACATCGCCGTCGACGGAGTGCTCGGTGCGGTCCTCTACGCCCAGGGGGAGGCCTGCACGGCCGGGTCGCGGCTGTATGTGCAGCGCAACGTCTACGAGGAGGTCCAGACCCGCATCGCCGCCAAGGTGCCGCAGATCAAGATCGGGCCCAGTGCCGAGCGCGGCGTCCTGGTCGGCCCGATGATCTCCGACCAGCACCGCTCTAAGGTCAAGACCCTCGTCGAGGGCGCGCTCAGTGACGGAGCGGAGATCATCGCCGGTGGTGCCCAGACCCGCGAGCCCGGTTACTACCTCGAGCCGACCGTGCTCGGCGGGGTCGACGACGACATGACCATCGCCCGGGAGGAGATCTTCGGCCCGGTGGTTTCGCTGATGCCGTTCGACGACGAAGCCGAGGTGCTGCGCCGCGCGAACGACACCACCTACGGTCTGGCGGCCGGAGTGTGGACGAGTAACGTCGGTCGCGCCCACCGCTTCGCCGAGGCGGTCAACGCCGGCGCGGTATGGGTCAACTGCTACAACGTCTTCGACGCCGCTCTGCCCTTCGGTGGCTTCAAGCAGTCCGGCTGGGGCAAGGAGATGGGCGGCGAAGCCCTCGACGGCTACCTGCAGAGCAAGGCGGTCACCGTCTCGCTCGCCTGACACCTTTCGAAGCCCTCGCACGCCCGGCTGGTGCACCAGCCGGGCGTGCGCGTGTTCTGTGGCCGAAGCCGGTTCGACCCCACTACTTGGACGCTGCGGGGTTGTTCGGCACCAACTCTCGTTGTGATCGTTGACACGACAACCGAGACTGAACTAACATACGTACGTTCGTTTATTGGATTGTGGCCCCATCTTGCGCCACCGCCTGCATTTGTTCCGACTGCAATTGGCGGTCGAATCCGCCGCGCGCCGTGTGCACTTAGGTTCACCGCACCCACCCGAAGACGCCTCCTGCCTTGTCGGCGGAGAATCCAGATACCAGGAGCCACGTCATGACAACATCGACGCTCACCGGCGCGCGAGTGACCTACACACGTGCACCCCTCTACAGTTGGTGGGTCCTGCTGGTCAGCCTGCTGTGCTTCATGTGCTGCTTCATCGGCCTGAACACCGTCGCCGTGTTCGGCACGGTCATCCAGGACGACTGGGGAATCAACGCCACCCAACTGTCGTTGCTCACCACCGCATCGATGCTCACGTTCTGCGTGGTTCCGGTCTTCGCCGGCAAGTGGGCCGCCCGTATCGGGGTGAAGAAGATCGTCGTCATCGGCCTGCTCTGCAACGCCGTTTCGGCGCTTTTGATCCCGGTGGTCGGTGAGTCCTACACCGGAATGCTCGTGCTGCGTCTGCTCCTGGGCTGCTGCGGCGGCGTGATGAATGCGTCCCTGGCCACCCACGCATCCTTGTGGTTCCCGAAGAACCGTCGCGGTTTCGCGACCGGCCTGCTGATGGGCTTCCTCGGCGTCGGCTTCTCCATCACCTCGTTCGCCGGACCGCTGCTGACCGACAGCGGCATGTCGTGGGAGATCGCCTCGATGTGGCTGACCGTGGTCCCGAGCGTCGCCTGCGGTGCGTTGTTCGTGCTCACTGTCAAGGACTTCCATAAGGCCCACCCCGGTGTGCCCTCGATGGACGCCCTCGTTGCCGAACCTGTCGGACTCCGGCGCCCGCACTCGACCCGTTTCGATGCGCTCCCCAAACCGGGATCGCTCGCCGAGGCGCTGCGCAGCTCCCGTGTGTGGTGGTCCTCGCTGTACGGGGCAGGAACGGCGATCACCCTTTACGGGCTTTCCTACGCCCTGCCTTTGTTCCTCGAACAAGACCGCGGCATGACGCTGCTCGAAGCCTCGGCGATCATCGGCGTCACCTTCATGTTCAAACTCGTCGCGGCTCCCGTCGGTGGCCTGATGTCGGACCGGCTCTTCCGCGGCGAGCGATTCCAGACGAACATGATCGGTGCCGGTCTGGCCGGCGTCATGGTTGTCGCTCTGCCCGGGATTCCCGCGAGCACTCTGGGGATCTACCTGTGCATGATGTTCCTGGCAGCATCGCTCTACGGTGGCACCTACTGGGCATGGGCGGCGGAACTGTCTCAGCCGCAGGCGAATTACCAGACGAGTGGACTCATCGTCACCGTCAGCAATGTCGGCGCCGTCCTGGCCGCCCCGATGCTGGGGCTGATCATCGACGCCACCGGCAGCGCCACCTACGCCATGGTCACCATCGGAGTCCTCGGCCTGCTGAGCGTGGAGTGCGCCCGCCGCTCCCGGCTGTAGACCCACACTCAACCCCCTGATCGCCGACCCGCGAGACCGCATACCAGCCGTTGCGTCATCCTTGCGGGTCGGCTCCCAAACGCTCTCCGGTTCCGGGCGGTTCACACGACGGCGGCGCGAGTCCGGAGCCGGAGAGCACTCCCGCGCACTCTGCGGGTCGTGCTCGACAACACCCGAGATGCCTCGCATGACGGGACGAGCACTGACAAAGGGGGCTCGGACCGCGATCCGGTCCGAGCCCCCTTTGTCGTCGAAGTAGGGAAGTCAGCGGATGGTCCAGCCGCCGTCCGCGACGTAGACCGCGCCGTGCACAAAGCTCGCCTCGTCGCTGACCAGGAACAGCGCGACGTTCGCCAACTCCTCGGGCTGCGCATGCCGGCCCGCCGGTGCACTACGCAGCGCCTCCACGACCGGCAGATCCTCGTTGTACAAGATGTCCTTGGACATCCCGGTTTCCACCGCACCGGGCGCGATCGCGTTCACCCGCACATTCTGGTGCGCGTAGTCGAACGACATCTGCCGGGTGAACCCGACCACACCGTGCTTGGAACTGGTGTACGCAGTACCACCTCCACCGGCGATGAACGCGGCGACCGAGGCGGTGTTGACGATCGACCCGCCGCCAGCGGCGATCATCGACGGCAACACCGCGCGGGTCACCAGGAACATGCCCTTGAGGTTGACGCCGATGATGCGGTCCCACAGCGCCTCGTCGGTGTCGAGGAGCGGGGCATAATCGTCGAGCACACCGGCGTTGTTCATCAGCACCGTCACCTCACCCGCCACGGCCGCGGTCTCGGCGGCCGCCGCTGCCACCGCCGACGCGTCGGAGATGTCGACCGCCACCCCGTGAGCCCGTCCGCCTGCCTGGCGGATCTCGGTGACCACGGCATCGATCCCGACCGGATCGAGGTCCCATACGACGACCTCAGCGCCTTCGGACGCGAATCGTAGAGCGCTGGCCCGGCCGATCCCCGACGCGCCGCCGGTGATCACCGCCGTCCGATCGGCAAGACGAGTCCCGGTTCCACTGGCAGTTTCGATCACAATTTCCTCCCCTGAAAACGTTGATGATGAATACACAGCCACTTATCGCACCGGCCGCCCATGCCGCCACGCACCGGATCGGTGCGGACTCGGCGCTCCTCAGTTGTTCGTCGACCGCGGGTAATGCTCGGCAATGTCCCGCGCATCCTCTCGAGCACAGTGACCGTCGGTCATGATCTGCCAGAGTGCGGTGACAAACTGATCTTCCGTCAGTCCGAAGTGCACCAGCAGTTCGTCGGCCGGAACGCCGCCGTAGGGCAGCCAGGCCAGCGCCACACGAACCATCGCGTGCGCATCGGTTTCCGCCGGAGGACGCGACCTCCTACGTTCGCCGTCCCGCTTCTTGCGCCGCAGTCGCTTATAACGCTCGACCTGTGCGTCGACATCAGTCGACGCTATCTTTCCGAATCTGCTGGGCTGCATGGCGATAACTTCCAAATGCGCTGCACTGCGTGATTCCTGGATCGCGGCCCACAAAGCGTGAGGCCCACCCGTCGAACAATTGAAAGGAGCGGACCGGCGGATAAGGTGTTGTGCCACTTCCGTCGCGGGTGGGATGCGCCGCTGTGCGGGGCGACGGAGGTGACCCCGTAGCCCCGCACGTTGACAACTCGGCCTCGCTCGGGATGGCCGGAGCGGCCGAATGGGTGCTGCCGCAGCCTCAGTCGCGGAAGGGCTGCTTGACCCAGCCCTGGTCCCAATTGGACACCTGGTGGGTGCGTCCGCGCAGTTCCTGGAAATACCAGGTGCCGTCGCGCTTGACGAACTGATCGGTGTAGTTGATCGTCAGGATGACCGGGTCCTTCTTGGTGGCGTCCTGGCTGTTCTCGATGGTGCACAGGCACAGCAGGTAGAAGTATCCGGTTGCGCTCTGGCCGTCGTCGGCGAGCTCCACACGTGGGGCGATCATGTAGTGCAGCGCCCAGGTGATCTTGTCCGACAACGCCCGGAAGTGCGCCTTGATCTCCTCGTGGCCGGTCATGGATCCACCCTCGCCGTCCACGACCCACCGGCCGTCTTCGACGAACAGGCCGGCGATGCCCTCCGGGTCGTAGCCGTTGTCGCAGAAGCCGGCGTAGCGGTACTTGAGCTGTTCGATTGCGCGGACGTCTTCGAGTCGTATCAGTCGCTCGGCGAGCTCGGCGATGCTCACATCCGCGGTAGTGGTGTTCATGGTTTCGAGTCCTCCTGTGAGGGTTGAGTTCTGGAAGGTTTGTCAGGAGATCTGTGCGAGGACCTTGGAGACCGTCTCGAGGTTGCGCATGCCCTCGCCCGGGTCATCTGCCGGATCGACCCACAGCACTGCCCGTTCGATCCCCAATTCTCGATAGCTCTCGAGTGCTGCAGGATCTGGCGGCGCCGAGGCCACCGCGATACCCACGGACTCGGGATCACGACCGGACTCCTCGACGACCCTACGGAACTCGGGCACTGTCTTCGACAGAGTCGGATCCTCCGCTGAGGGCACGACGTACCAGGCGTCGGCCCACTCGGCGGCGTGCCGCATCGTGGTCGGACCGGCGCCGCCGAGGTAGGTGCGTGGACCATTCGGTTGCGCGGGTTTGGGCCACGCCCAGGAGGGGGCGAGGGACGCCCGCTGCCCGTCGTAACTCGCCTCCTCCTGGGTCCACAGTGCCTGCATGACCTTGAGCTTGTCGCGGACGGTCGAATAGCGCTGCTTCCACACGACGCCGTGTGCCTCGGCCTCCTCGACGTTCCACCCCATTCCGACGCCGCAGATGACGCGGCCGCCGGAGAGGTGGTCGAGGGTGGCGATCTGCTTGGCTTTGGCGATCGGATCGTGTTGGGCGAGCAGGCAGATGCCGGTCCCGAGCATGATCGTCTGCGTGTGTGCGGCGATCATCGACATCGTGACGATTTGGTCGTAGGTGCGTAGGTAGAACCCGGGTAGTTCGGGCCCGCCGTAGGGGATCGGGTAGTCGGTTTTCCGGGACACCGGGAAATGTGTGTGTTCGGGCACGAACAGGGACTCGAATCCGTACCCTTCCGCGGCCTGCCCGAACTCAATGGGGTCCGGACCCTGATCGGTGAAGAAGTAAACGACGCCCACATCCATGACGGGCTCCTAACTAGTGTCTGCGTGTAAGGGACGCCGACGGGTTCAGGCGTCGTCGACGACGACGTGGTCCTCGAGGACCACGACGTAGTGCTTGCCGATGAAGTTCTCGACATCCGCGAGTGCCGCCTGACCGGCCTCGGATGCCCAACCGGCCTCCATCGCCTCGGCGCTCTCGTAGTCGAGAACGGCCAGACCGTCGATCCCGAATCCGTTGTCGGGTTCGGTGGCACCTTCCTGCGGAACGACGTGCCGCTGCACGTAGCGGATCACGCCGGGCACCTGCGCGGCGAGCGGGGCGTGCTTTTCTCGCCAGTACTCGTCGAACTGGGCGAACGACATACCCGGCTTGCGTCCGATCAGTGCGATCGTGCGGACCGGTCCACCATTGACTGTCATTGATTTTCCTTCTCTGTTGGGGTCTTTGGAGGGAAGTGTGTTGTCAGCCGGGGTACTTTGCGAGCATTCCGGCATCGACGGGAAGCGCGGTGCCGGTCACGTACCGTGACTCGTCGCTGGCCAGCCACAGGACGGCCTCGGAGATGTCGGAGGAGTCCACCCACGGCACCGGGAGCAGGTTGATCCGCCCGAGAACGTCGATCCCGTCGTCGAGGGTCGGGTCCTCGAGGTCCGGCCGGAAGATCTTCGCCGCCGTCGGGTTGTCGATCATGTCGGTGCGAACGTTGGTCGGATGCACTGTGTTGACGCGGATGTTGTGCGGAGCAACCTCGTTCGCGACCGAGCCGACCAGTCCGACCAGGGCGTGCTTGGCGGCGCTGTAGTGCGCCACGTGCGGCACTCCGCGAATGCCCGCGATGGAACTGATCGCGATGATGGACCCGCCTCGGCCGCCGGCGATGATGTGCGGCAGCGCCGCCTTCATCGTCTGCCAGACGCCGGTGAGGTTGATGTCGATCAGGGTGTCCCATTCGGCACGGGTCAGCTCCCAGGAGGGTTTGGCTGCTCCGAGTACGCCGGCGTTGGCGACGACGATGTCGAGTCGACCGAGTTCGGCGGCGGCCTCGGCGACCGCGGCGATCATCGACTCGTCGCGGACGTCGGCTTCGATCACGACCGCCTTGCGGCCCCGTTCCTCGACCAGGCGTGCGGTTTCCTTCAGGTCGGCATGCTCGGGCATTGCGTAGCTGACCTGGTCGATCGGGCGTACCGAGTCGAGCAGGATGAGGTCCGCGCCTTCGTCCGCGAGGGTGAGAGCGTGCGATCGGCCTTGGCCGCGGGCGGCGCCGGTCACGAACGCCACCTTGCCGTTCAGTCGCTGACCGATGTGTGTCATGAATGTTCCTTTCCGGGAATCAGACGGTGGAGGATGTGGCGCAGGTCCAGTTGCTGTGCTCCCACCGCGACGGCGATGACCACGGCCTGGACGAGGAACTGGGTGGAGGACGGTGCGCCGAGGGAGAGCACCAGCTGGGTGAGCTGGCTCAGGAACAGGGCCCCGACGGCCGTGCCGATGATGTTGCCGCGGCCACCGGTCAGCGCGGTGCCGCCGACGACGACTGCCGCGATGGCCGGCAGGAGGTAGCTGGTGCCGGCGTTGGTGTTCGGTGTGCTCACGTACCCGGCCAGCAGGACACCGGCGCCGCTGTAACACAGTGCCGCGGCGACGTATCCGCTGATCTTGATTCGGGAGGTGCGCACACCCGCGGCGTGCGCGGTCCGCTCGTTCGACCCGACGGCGATCACCCGGCGTCCCCAGGCGGTGCGGCCGGTCGCGAAGACGGTGACGATCACCAGCAAGATCGCGAGCCACACCGTATTGGAGACACCGATCGTCTTTTCCAGTGCGAAGTCGGACACGCTCTGAGGGGCGCGGGTCGGGGTTCCTCCGGAGTACGCGAGGGCGGCGCCCATCAGGACGGCGTTGACTGCCAGGGTGGCCACCAGCGGGGTCACCGAGAACGCCGAGACGACGATGCCGTTGACCAGTCCGACGACGACGGCGATGGCGGCGACGATGAGTAACGCGGTGAGGATGCTGCCGTGGTCCTGGGCGTACTGGCTGCTGACCAGGGCGGCCATCGTCATCATGCCGGGCAGTGACAGGTCGATGCCCTTGAGCATGACGACGATGGTCTGCCCGATCGCGGCGATCGCCAGGATTCCGGCGAAGGGCAGCAGCGAGTCGATCGCGCTGCCGGAGACGCTGCCGGGTGCGATGAGCCAGCTGAAACCGAACAGGGCCACGGTGATCGCGATGACCGAGCTGGTGCTGTTCCAGGTCGGCGTCCAGCGGCGAGAACCGGAGTCCTTCGGTTCGGTGTTCGGGAGTGCTTGTGGTGCGTGCATTGCGCTCACGGCGTCAGCTCCGCTCTGCGAGGGTTCGGGACTTGGAGTAGAAGGCGGCCGCGGCGATGGTCAGACCGCCGAGCAGCCACTGCTGCCAGTACAGCGGCAAGCCGATGAACTGCACAACCGTATTGATCTGGATCACGAGCACCGCGCCGAGGCAGGCACCGATGAACGAGCCGCGCCCACCGAAGATCGAGGCGCCACCGAGTACCGCGGCACCGATGCTGGCGAGGGTGTAGCTGTCGCCGATGCTGGCATTTCCGGTACCGGCCTGCGCCATCAGCAGCACGGCCGCCGGGACGACCAGCACCGAACATCCTACATACGCGATGAGAGTGATCCGCTTGGTGCGCACACCGATCCGATCTGCGGTTGCATGCGCGGATCCGGTGGCGCGCAGGCGGATACCGAACAGAGTCCGGTACATCGCGAACTCGAGCAGCACCGCGACGACGATCGCCAAGACGATCATGATCGGGATGAATCCGAGTTTGGTGGACGCGTACGACAGGAAGATCGGGTCGATCTTGCCCGCCGGCAGTGGTCGTAGCAGGTATGCGATGCCCTGGATCGCTGTATAGGTCACCAGGGTGGCGATCAGGGGGTTGATCTTGACGACCACCGCCAAGGTCCAGTTGACCAGACCGACGACCGCGGCCACGAGTGCGAGCACGATCAGCCCGATGATCATCCCGATCGGCGTCTTGTACGCAGACAGGACGAACGAGCCGACCACGACCAATAGGCCCGCCAGCGGTCCGACCGACAGGTCGATGCCCCCGACCATCATCACCACCTGCTGGGCCATCGCGAAGAACGCCAAGGTGGCCAGCAGTGGCAAGATCAGCCCGAAATTGCGTGCGGTGAGATAGAACTCGCTCTGGCTGATCGCCACACCCGCGAGCAGGATGGTCGCGATCGCGAGAATCGCCGCGGGAGTGAGGTCGTTGCGGGCCAGCTTCCGACCGAAAGTGACTTTCCGCAGTGTCGTACCGACCCGGCTACGACTGCCGGTGGCACTGAGTGCGGCCTGGGCGATGCCGTGCTCGGACAGGTCGTCGCCGACGAGTTCCTTCGCGGCCTTGCCACGGGAGAAGACGATGACCCGATCGCAGAGCTGCTCGAGTTCAGCAGCAGAGGAGGAAAGCACGATGATCGCCGCGCCGCGGGCCGCCGCCTCCCGCAGGATGGTGTAGATCTCCTCGCGGGCGCCGATGTCGACACCCTGGGTGGGCTCGTCGGCCAGAATAAGCTTCGACTCGGTCATCAGCACTCGGCTGAGCACGACCTTCTGCTGGTTTCCGCCCGAGAGAGTGGCGATATCGACCTCGGCGGAGGGCGCCTTGACCCGCATCGACGCGAACGTTTCGGACGTGGCCTTGCGCTCGCGCAGGCGAGAGAGCACGCCGAGATGAGACAACCGCCCCAGCGACGACAGCGAGGCGTTCTCCCGCAGACTCAGGCCCGGCAGAATGCCCTCGTGGTGCCGATCGTGCGGCAGGTAGGCGATGCCCCCGGCCAACGCGGCCGTCGGACTCGACGTCTTGACCGTGCGGTCGCCGAGTTCGATGGTGCCGCGCCCGGCGACCAAGCCGCCGAGCGCACGCAGTACCTCGCGCTGTCCCTGCCCCTCGACGCCGGCGAACCCGACGATCTCGCCGGCATGGACCGTTAGGTCCAGGTCGTCGAACCCTGTACCGGAGAATCCGGTGACCTCGAGCAAGGTGTCACCGAGTGCAGTCGTGCGGGTCTCGGCCCGGGTGTGCGCGCGGGTGAGCTCACGGCCGACGACGAGGTTGACCACGTCCTGCTCGGTGACCTCGGCGCCGTCGAACGTCCCGACCAGCGCGCCGTCCCGGAGCACGGACACGGTGTGGGCGATCTGCTTGACCTCGTTGAGCCGATGCGAGATGTACACGACGGCCCCACCGGCGTCGATCAACTCCGACACCAGGCGGAACAACTCTGCCACCGCGGGCGGCAGCAGATGCTCGGTGGGTTCGTCCAGGACGATGACCTTGGGCTCTTCCGCCATGGCCTTCGCAATCTCGACGACGAACCGCGCATCGGGCTGCAACTCGCGGACCGGAGTGCGCGGATCGATCGAGGCCACGCTGCTCCACCGCGAGAGGATGCCTTCCGCCCAGCCGACCTGCTCGCCGACCGAAGGGCGGCGGTCCTCGGGCATGCTCAGGCGCATGTTCTCGGCCACCGTCAGATCCGGAAGAAGCGCCGGCTCCTGGTAGACGATGGCGAGCCCCTGCTCCCGGCACCATGCCGGGGACGGGTCGGTAGCGGCGACGCCACCGATCTCCACCGTCCCCGAATCGGCGGTGATCGAACCGGCCGCAATGCCGACGAGGGTGGACTTGCCCGCCCCGTTCTGGCCGACCAGCGCATGGATCTCGCCGCGCCGCACGGTGAGCGAGACACCCTTGATCGCGTGGACGCCCGGGTACTTCTTGTCCACCGCGTCCAGCCGCAGGACGACGTCCTGATCGGCGATCTCGTGGACCGGATCTTCCTGAACCTGCACGTCACTCACGTACATCACATCCTCGACGATCTCTTGCTGAGTCATAGTTGACCACTCCTCGTCCCTTGCGCCCGGCCGCTACTGGAAGACGGCCGAGAGCTGCTCGGGCGAGAGCGCCGAGGACAGATCGGCGTCCGGCGGCAGGTCCTCGCGGCAGGTCGGGAGCTTGCCGCCCAGGGTGTCGACGAATGTCGGCAGTTCGAAGTTCTCCGGCTCGTTATCGGGCTGTCCGTTGAGCGCGGCCAATGCCTTGCGGGCTGCGATGCGCACGACGGTCGTGGTGCCGTCGAGGGTCAGCAACTGGAAATCCGGGTTGGCCTGGTGGTACTGCAACCACATGCAGCCGAGTTCGTTGTCGGTCGCCGACGTCGCCAGCGGCGGGATTGGCCGGCCGGCGTTGATGAACGCTCGCAGCCCGCCCTTCGACGCGACACCGTAATCCGATGCCAGAGCGTCGATCTCGGGGTACTTGGTCAGCGCCCCGGCCATCGCGCGCTGCTCGTATGCCGCGTCCCAGCTCGACGGCTGCGGCTCGTTGGTCAGCGGGGTGAAGGGATCACCGAGCTCCTTGGAGGTCTCGTTGATTCCGTCCCACAGCGCCACGGTCGAGGGGCTGCCACCCGGCAGGCCGCCGCTGAAGAGCATCTTGCTGCCCGGCTGGACCTGGCCGCCCAGCCACTTGGCCATCGCGTCGCCCTCGACATCGAAGTTGTACTGGACGTATCCGTCGTAGTCGACACCGACCTCACCACCGGGATCGGCGATATAGGGCACGACGACGACACCGGAGTCATGAGCGTTCTTCAGGGCGCTGAGCGCCTGGCTGCCGAAGTCGTCGTAGGTGACGATCGCATCGAAGCCCTGTGCGGTGTACGAGTTGATCGCGGTGATGTACTTCTGCAGGTCGTTGTCGGCCTGGGTGTACTCGAGGGTCACGTTCGGGCACGCGGAGAGCTCGTCGGTGAGTTCGGCCTGCGTGATCTTGCGCCAGGAGTTGGCGCCGAAGCCAGCTACATGCGCGATCTTCAGCGGGCGATCGCCGCAGAGTTGTTCGACCGGCAGGGCCTGGCCGCCGTCGCTCGTCGAACCCCCGGAAGTACCGCTCGATTCGGCCGGGGCGCTAGCCGTGCACGCCGCGACGCTGAGGACTGCGCTGAGGGCAACTCCGGCAAGGGCTGCGCGACGACAAGAAAGAGCGTTCATGGATTTTCCTTCTTCTGCCAGATACTGACGAACGTTTGCTCGTTTCTTTGTATTGTGGCGTAGAGCACATCATTCGTCAACGGGTGATCTACGGCATGCTGCTTCCAGGGGAAATTGGCTACTTCGTAGCCGTCACACGTCAATGGGACTGTGCCGCGCCTGGCCCGCCCCATCGTCGACTCACCAACCCTGTTGCGTCGGTGAATAACCGCTCGTGGACCTTGCGGCCGTGGAGTTCGCTGTCGCGTGCAAACACCCGAAACCAACGTGCGCGATCTGTGCAGCAGGGATCGGAGGACTCGAGGGGGGCACGGCCACTAGCCCTCCCGGTCCGTGGCGGACTGGGAGGGCTAGTGGCCGTGTCGTATTCGATTGTGGAGTGCAGAGCGGCTGTCAGCCGATCGCGACCGGAGCGGCAACGCGCACAGTGTTGTGCAGTGTGCCCAGGCCGGTGATCTCCGTGGTGAGCGCCTGGCCGTCGGACAGATGTGTTCCGGTCGGGTGGCCCACCCCGCCGGGAGTTCCGGTCAAGATCACGTCCCCGGCCTGCAGGGTGACGATGTGGGAGATGTACTCGATCAACCGGGCGGGGGTGAACACCAGGTCGCCGGTCGAGTCCGACTGGACGGCGGCGCCGTCGACGTGGGTGGTCAGTGGGGCGCCGAGCGAAAACTCGTCCGGGGTCACCAGCATTGGACCGAGCGGACAGGTTCCTTCGAAGGTTTTGCCCTGCAGCCACTGCTGCGTTCGATACTGGTAGTCGCGCATGGTGACATCGTTCGCGACCGCGAAGCCGGCGATGTACTCGCCGGCGTCGTCGGCCAGTACCGTTCTCGCCGTCTTGCCGATGACTACGGCGAGCTCCCCCTCCCAGTCGACCTGTTGATCGGCGTAGGCCGGGACGTGGATGTCATCGTAGGCGCCGATGAGTGCTTCGGGGAACTTGGCGAACAAGGTCGGGTAGCGGGGGAGTTCGCGTCCCATCTCCTCGATGTGATTCGCATAGTTCAGGCCCACGCACACGATCTTCGTCGGATGCGGAACCACGGGCGCGTACTCCACGGCACCGAGGTCGACGACCTGCCCGGCTGCCTCGGTGGCGATGCGCTGCCAGTGCGGGTCGCGCAGCAGATCCGAGAGGCTGGGATAGGGCTCGATCAGCACCGCGGTTTCGCCGTCGATCCGTGCGGCGGAGGTCGATCCGTTCAGGCGCAGCGTGGCCAGCCTCATGAGACAGCGACCTCGGCGGGCTTCTTGAGCATCAGGCCGGACCGCTGCACGCGGCAAACCAACTTGTCCTTCTGGTTGAAGCCGCGGTGCTCAAACCGGACGATGCCGGTGTCCGGGCGCGACTTCGACTCACGTCGCGACAGGATCTGGGTCTCGACCCGAAGGGTGTCACCGATCAGCACCGGTGCCGGGAAGGCGATCTCCTCGAAACCGAGATTGCCCAGGGTGGTTCCGAGGGTGGTTTCCTGCACCGGGATGCCGACCACGACGCCGAGGGTGAAGACGCTATTGACGATACGCTCGCCGTACATGCTGTTCTTGGCGAACTCGGCGTCGAGATGCAGGGGCTGGACGTTCAAGGTGAGCGTCGTGAACAGCAGATTGTCAGTCTCGGTGACAGTTCTGGTCACCGCGTGCTTGATGACGAGCTCGGGCTCGAGTTCTTCGAAGTACAGTCCACTCATTGTCGATTCCTTACGAGGTTGTTGCGGTTAATGCGAACTGATGGATTCGGCGAGGGCGACCACGCCGCGGGCGGTCTTGACGTGCGCAATATCGACGTGTTCGCCCTCGAAGAGGGCGGCGGCCTGGCCCTTCGCCTGGGCCTGTTCGAAAGCCTCGATCATGCGCCGGAAGCGGTCGACGACCTTCGGGTCCGGGGCGTAGACGTCGTTGACTGTCTCGATGTGCGAGGGGTGGATGAGGACCTGGCCGGTAAAGCCGAGCCGACGGTTGCCCTCGGCGAATCGGCGCAAACCGTCCAGATCGGCGATCTCCTGCCACAGCCCCACGATGGGGTGGGCCAATCCGGCGGCACGGCAGGCGAGCACCGCCTTGCTGCGGTAATGCAAGGTCTCGAGGCCCTCAGCGGTCCACTCGAAACCGACCTCGCGCGAGACGTCGGCATCGCGGGCGGCGGCCACCATCAGCGACGCGACCCGCGGATGCGCGGCGGCGATCGCCTCGCAGTTCACCAGCGACTTCGCGGTCTCGAGGGTGGGGATCACCTCGACGCTGCCCCGGATCAGGGCGGCCTCGATCTCGAAGTGCTCGAGCAACGCAGCGAAGTCGAGGACCTCACGGGCTCCGTACACCTTCGGCAACAGCAACCCGTCGAGTCCTGCGCGCACCACAGCCGCGAGATCTCGGCCGAAATGGTCCGTGTCGAGCGGGTTCGGGCGCACCAGCACCGTCACATCCGGATGGTCACTGCGCAGGGCGTCGATCGTCTCGGCTGCCATTGCGCGGGCATCCGCCTTGCTCGGCTCGGGAACCGAGTCCTCGAGATCGAGGATCACGGCGTCGGCGCCGGCACGCACTGCCTTCTGCGCCCAGCCCTCACGATGGGCTGGCACGAACTGGAGGGAACGTAGGGGTCGCATTACTTCCTCACTCGATAGGGCACCGCCGGTGCGGGGGCGTCACTGATTCCCCACACGGTCCCGGGTGATACCGCCGATCGCCGGACCGGCCATCCGGAGAAATCCGCGCCCACCGCGAATGAGGCGCGGGACCTTGTGGTGTGCGGCATCGCGTCACATCCAGACATCGTGGTGCAGGCTTTGACCAAATGATTGACCAGCGGGTTGGCGGCCCGTACTGTTAAACGAACAATCGCTCGTACGTTAACACGGCCGGCGGCGCCGGCGCTATGAGGAGTTTCGATGACAATCAACGACGTCAGCACTGCCGCCCGAGTGATCGGGCAGCCTGATCGCTGGTGGGAGGACCTCGACCTCGGGGACGTGCTCCGCGGGCCCGGCATGACTGTCACCGACGCGCACCTGGTGCACTGGGCAGGGCTGACCTGCGACATCGTCTCGCTGCACCTCGACGAGGAGTATGCCGCCGGCACCCAGTTCGGACAGCGGATCGCGCACGGGCCGTTCACGCTGTCGCTCGCCCTGGGGCTGACGACGCAGACCGGATACTTCAACAATGTCGTCGCCTGGCTCGGCCTCGACGAGGTGCGCGCTGTGCGTCCGGTGCTCATCGGCGACACCCTGCATCCTGAAGCCGAACTCATTGCCTCCCGCCCCACCAAGAAGCCCGACCAGGGCATCTGGTCTTTCGCCTACAGCGCGCTCAATCAGCGGGGTGAAGCCGTGATGACCTTCCGGAGCAGCTTCATGATCCGCCGACGTCCCGAGGCGCTTTGCTGACGACATGCAGGTGACGGATTGCGACCCTCGCGCACTCTTGTGTGATCACGGGCGCACTCGTACGCTGCGTTGCAAGCGAACGTTTGTTCTTGAAAGGAATTGAGCATGGCTGAACATGACAAGCCGGTAGTCACTCGTCAAGGAGAGGAAGCGCAGAATACGGGCCAATCGGGTGGCGCGGTGCGTGTGTCCGGAGTCAGTGTCCAGCACACGCCGGCGACGAAGATTTGGTTCGGGAAGGTCTTCAACGAGCCGGGATATCGGTCCCTGCCGCATCATCACGGTGAGGCCGAGACCGGCGGGTACGTTCTCACCGGCAAGGCGCGAATCTATTTCGGCGAGAACTTCAGCGAGTACATCGACATGTCGGAAGGGGACTTCGTCTTCGTCCCGCCCTTCATGCCGCACGTCGAAGCCAACATGAGCACCACCGAGGAACTCATCTGGCTCACCACCCGCACGCCCGAGAACATCGTCGTCAATCTGCCCGAGGTAGACGACAGCTCTCTCGCCGGATACGTCCGTGTCGGAACCCACGCCGAGGCGCACTGACTTTCCCGCCACCGCTTCATCGCAGGGAATCCTCTCCTGCGGCTCGATAGTTTCCATCCACGGAAGTCCTCCGGCCGAATCACGGCCGGAGGACTTCGGTGTGTCGGGCGGCGGAACACATATCGGCTGTTCGGTGCGCCGAGACGGGGCGAGTCGGGGGAGAGGTTCAGCGCGCGCCGATTCCGGTTGTCATTCTCGCCACCGCCGCGGTGCGATTGTTCACCGACATCTTGCGCAGAATATTGCTGACGTGGAATCGGACCGTATTCCTCGAAATGTACAGGTCACGACCAATTTCGGCGTTCGACGCACCATCGGCCATCATTCCCAGAATCTCGTGCTCGCGACCGGTCAACGGCTCATCGTGATCGGAAGGGCGCGCGGTATCGCCGCGGGCCGGGAGTCCGGTGTGAACACACGAATCGGCGCGGCCGCCGGAGAGCAGGACCCTCTCCAGCGCCGATGCGGCACGAAGGCGTGCCGCCCGGTCATCCACGTGCTGAGAGTGAAGCAAGTCGAGGATCAGGCTCAGCTCGGAGTACATCGTCATCGATTCCGCAACCTCCGGGTCCAACCGAGCCATGGACGCTCCGACGCGGATTTCGAGACCTGCTCAAACTCGGCCTGAAATGGTTGGCCGACAGGGAGATCCTTGTCATCCGCCGGGTAGGGTCGTAGGCTAAAGCAAACAAACACTCGTAAGTTTAAGCGAGTGTCGGGTACCGAAGCAACTCCACTGAAAGAAGCGGTTCCATGTCGCTTGCCATTGGGGATCGAACAGTGCACCTCCCGCTCGAGTTAACCAGCTTTGTCGGGAGGCGCACCGAACTCGCTGACGCCAAACGACTCCTCGGTACTCACCGGTTGGTCACCGTGACCGGAATAGGGGGAGTGGGGAAAACACGTCTGGCGTTGCGCGTGGCGGCAGACGTCGCGCACACGTTCACAGGCGGTGTCCGGCTCGTCGAACTCGGCGACGTGCACGACGCCTGGAAACTGATCGGCACCCTCGCCGAGTCACTGGCACTCGAGATCACAGCGCCCTCTCTCGACGATCTGACCGAACACCTGGCGGCACAACGCGCGCTACTCGTGTTCGACAACTGCGAGCACCTGGTCGACGACGTTGCGGTAGTGGTCGGCAAACTGCTTCGGGTCTGCCCGGATCTGCGCATCCTGGCCACCAGTCGGGAATGTCTGGGCATCGGCGGCGAAGCCACCCTGGCGCTGCGACCGTTGGCGACCCCCGACTGCCACTGCCCGAGTTCACCGAGCGGGCTCCCCAGCTACGAGGCGGTCGCCCTGTTCGCCGATCGGGCCAGCGCCGCCGTGCCCGGGTTCGGGATCACCGAGGACAATCAGTTCGCCGTCGTGAAGATTTGCCAGCGTCTCGAGGGGCTTCCCCTACCCATCGAGCTAGCGGCTCGGCGGCTGCGGGCCTTGTCCGCACAGCAGATCCTCGAACACCTCGACGACCCGTGCTGTTTCCTCACCCTCGGCAGCCGGGGAGCGCCCGCCCGCCAGCAGAGCCTGCGCTCGAGCCTGGACTGGAGTTACGACCTGTGCTCCGCGGCCGAGCGATGTCTGTGGGAGGTGCTGTCGATTTTCGAAGACGGATTCGACCTCGACGCCGCCGAAGCAGTATGCGCCGGCTACGCCACCTCAGGCGAGTTACTCGACGTGTTGACCTCGCTGATCAACAAGTCGATCATCACCCCCGAACAGACCCGCGGTCTAGTGCGATATCGCATGCTCGCGACGGTGCGCCACTACGGCCTCGACAAGCTGCGGGCAACCGACCGGCACACGACCGTCCTCCACAGGTATCGAGACTGGTTCATCAAACTCGCCCTCCACGCGGACGCCTGTTGGCTAGGCTCTCGGCAGGTCGAACTCATCGATCGCCTCGCCCGAGAACGGGCCAACCTCTATGCCGTGATGTCGGCCTGCCTCGACGAGCCGCGCGACGCACCGTGCGGACTTCGCATCGCGATCGCTCTCCGGCGTTTTTGGGTGACACGCGGTCTCCTCGACGAGGGCCGACACTGGCTGAGCCACGCCCGGGCCCACCAACTCCCGGGACGCTCATTCGCACAGGTCACCGCGCTGTGCGCCGAAAGCACACTGGCCGGCTTACAGGGGCGATCTCGCGAGGCCTTCGATCTGCTCGCCGAGGCGCGTCGATTCGCCGCCCTGAACTTGGATCCGGGCGTAGGGCAACTCGTTCTACGTGCGGAAGCCGAAGTGTCGCTCGCGACTGACGATGCCACGGCGGCGGCCGCGCTCTTTGAAATCACGCTCGAGGCGATTGATGCGTCCGGGGACGACACCGCACGCTTGGAAGCACTGACCGGACTCGGTCGCGCTCTCGGTCACAACGGCGACCTCGAGAGCGCAGCCACCTACCTCCAAGAAGCCCTCGTAATCTCCGACGCACACGGCGAATCGGTGAACCGGGCCGTTGCTCATACGGCCCTCGCTGCTATCTCCGAGACGGGTGCACCCACACGGGCAGCTCATCACCTCGAAGTTGCTCTACATCTGACACGACAGCTGCGAAGTCCTGTCCTTGCAGCCGACCTCCTACATATCGCCGCGAACCTCACCGCCGACCGCCACGCCGAACGCGCCGCTGTGTTGTTCGAAGCCGCAGCTGCATGGCAACACCGTGTCGGCCGCATCCCGACCGGCGCACCGGCAAACCTCGACGATGTGCGCGCACGGACCACGCTGAGACTCGGCGAGCGGGAGCAATCCCAAGCGCAGCAGCGAGGGCGACGCTTCAGCCTCGACCAGGCCGTGGCGTACGCACTCGGTGAACAACCCGACCGAGATGAGCGCTGCACCCGATCCGGTGATCTATTGACCCCGCGTGAGTGGCAGGTCGCCCAGCTGATCAGGCAGGGGTCGACCAACAAGGCGATCGCCGAGACGCTGGTCATTTCGCAGTGCACAGCCCAAGGCCACGTCGAACGGATACTCAACAAACTCGGATTCACCTCCCGAGTCCACGTTGCCGCCTGGCTGACAGAGCGCGAAGCCGTCGACCCCGAGGCCGTCTTGGAAGTCGGCTGGCGCGGGCGGTAGACCCAATCACGTGGATGTTCGTCGGGTGAACGATAAGCTTTCGAGCCACAACAACGCGGGGCGGCGGGGTCTTGAGGGGCCTACGGAGTCGTGGAATCGCGCACACCGGCAGGCAACTCGAACGCACGCGCCCTCCGGCATCGCTCATTGGAGGCCCAACATGACCGCCGACAGCATCTGTGGCGGTGCAACTTCATTGGTAGCTCAACACAGCACCCCATGCCGGGCCGGAACACCTCCGGCCCGGCCACGCCCAACCATTGTCAGCTGACGGCGCTGTCCGACCACTCCGGGTAGTCGATGTAGCCCTTGTCCCCGCCCGAGTAGAAGGTGTCGAGATCGGGCATGGTCAGTTCGAGGCCATCGCGCAGGCGACGTACCAAGTCCGGATTGGAGATGAAGTACCGGCCGAATGCGATCAGGTCGCCGCCGCGCGACAACCACCGATCGGCATTCGCCTTGTCGACGAAGTCTGCACTTCCGACAATCGCAGGGTTCACGATCAGCGGACCAGTCCAGATCTCCCGGATCCGGTCGTTGATATCGTCCGACGCAGTCTCGAGGATGTGAAGGTACGCCAACCCCAGCGGATTCAGGGCGTTGAGAAGCGTGGTGTAGAGGCCCTCGGGATCGCTCTCGTTCATATCGTGGAACTTCCCGCCGGGTGAGAACCTGATCCCCACCCGGTCGGCGCCGATGGCGGCGCTGACGGCGGTAGCGACCTCGACCGCGAAGCGTGCCCGGTTCTCATGCGACCCGCCGTACTGGTCGGTGCGCTGATTGCTGTTGTCCGACAGGAACTGCTGAATCAGGTAGCCGTTGGCGCCGTGGATCTCGACACCGTCGAAGCCGGCGGCGATCGCACGCTCCGCCGCCGCGACAAACACGTTGACCTGCTCTCGAATCTGCTCGACGGTCATCTCGACGGGCGTGACGAACGCGAGCCGACCACCGGAGTTGAAGATCGTGCCCTGGGCGGCGATGGGCGAGGCTCCGAGCGGCTGCATACCGTTGATCTCCGGGTGCCCCACGCGGCCGCCGTGCATGAGCTGGGCGAAGATCCGGCCGCCGGCATCGTGAACAGACTGGGTGATCGGGCGCCAGGCAGCCTCCTGCTCATCGTTGTAGAGACCGGGAATATTCGGCTCGGACTGTCCCTGCTTCGAAGGCGAAATGCCCTCGCTGACGATGAGCCCTGCGCTGGCACGTTGCGCATAGTAGAGCGCGGCACTCTGGGACGGCAGTCCCGTCTCGGAGGCGCGAACCCGCGTCATGGGTGCCATGACGACTCGATTCGACAGCTCGAGTGAACCCAATTTGTATGTCTCGAACAACATGACCTGAGATCTCCTTACTGTGGGGATGTTTGTCCGCCGGTTATCGCTTGGCTTGCATCAGTACTAAGCACTGCCATTTGCACGGTTGGTTGTCGACCGCGCTTTCGGTGTCTGGTGCGCGTGAATTTGGTGGTGCCGTCGTCGGCCGAGCCCAAGGGCGCAGTCTCGTTGGCGCAGCGAGGCCCGAGGTTGCGACGAAAGAGCCCTGTTCGGGACTCATCGAACGGTGTCGTAGGACGAATCGTCGGATCCGGTAATGCTCAGGTGGGGTTGGTGTCTCGCATGATGTCTTCGTTGACCCGTGTGCGATCGATGATTGGTCGAAGTGCCTCTCCCGTGCAAAAACGTACGGACGTTCGTAAGTATTGGTGGTATCGGTCGATGTGTCAACCCTCACAGGGGGACGCATGGTCGGGTGCGTGTCACAGGCTGTGGCAATCAGGCCTGATGTGGCTGCTCCGGTGTGGGGAGTCGTTCATCTCGAACGGCCGCACTCGCAGTGAGGGCGCGGATGTCCGGCAGCGGAACGGCGCCGGCGGGATGCTTGATCGGTGTGCGCAGTCTCTTGCGCCCCCGCGAACTATGATCTACGTTACATCCAACGAACGAGCGTTTGTAGGCATTACCCCGTTCGTTACATCTACTTGTCGCTCCTGACGCGCCGTTCGAATCGTCGGCCGACCTTCCGGCTGCGCGACGTATCCGCAGCAAAACACGGAGGGCCCGCGGCAGATCCAGCTAAGCGCTCCCATTGGACCGGATAGGTATCCCTAGGCGAGGAGGATCCGTGATCGTTTCAGAGTCATCAACTGCGGACACGCGAGAAGTGAAGAGTCGCTATGTTCCAGGCCCTATCGACAAGTTGCGCGCCATCGAGGAGATTCGCCAGCTGAAGTCACGATACTTCCAGGTCGTCGACGAGAAGGACTGGGCAGGCATCGAGGCGCTCTTCACCACGGACGCACGCGTCGATTTCGGTGGTGAAGGTCAACATCACATCGGACACCACGGGGTGACTGCAGCCGACATCAACCCTGACGATTGGATCGTCAGTGGCGGCGAAGCGACGGCGCGGGTCATCGCGGGTGCAGTCTCCGAGGTCATCTCGGTTCATCAAGGACACGACCCACAAATTGAGCTGATCAGCCCGAATCGCGCTGTGGGGCGCTGGTCGATGTACGACCGTCTGGAGTACGGCGACGAGGTCATGCACGGCTACGGTCACTACCACGAGAAGTATGAGCGCGTGGACGGGGAATGGAAGTTCTCCGCGCTTACCTTGACCCGGCTTCGAGTCGTCTGGTCCGACAAATAGGCACGGTAATTCGGCGCCCTGTCTGACCGGGTGAGGATGATCCCCGGACAATCGAGGCCCGCTTCCCCATGGCGATCCGGTCATACCGGCGGCCGGATATTGCTGCTCGAAGTCCGATCCTTCGCGCACATCGCAGGGTCCCCAGGCCGCAGCTCGGCGAGATCGCGTACTCACCCCACCCATCCCACCGGCAGTGCCCCCCGGCAAGTCCCCAAACAGGAGTCAACATGTCGAAATTCCCACCTCGCGCAGACCGTCAGCGCAAACGGGCCTACCTCACCGCCGTCGCCGGTTGCACAGCCGCCACACTCCTGCTCACCGCGTGCGGCAACGCTCAAAGCAGCACGTCATCGGCGCCCGACGGCATGCCCTCATCCGGTGAGGTGATGTTCTTCGGTCAGTCCCGCGAGAATCCGTACTTCGGACAGAACGAGGTCGGCGCACGTGAAGTTGCAGAGTCGTACGGCTGGGATGTCTCCTATGTCGAGGCGTCGACGCAGGAAGAACAGGACTCTGCAATCCAGCAGATGCTGGCTCAGGGCGCCAAGCCCGTCGGCGTTGTGCTGAACCCCATTTCCGGAGAAGCGGCAGTAGCGTCCGAACAAGCCATCAAAGCAGCCGGAATTCCGCTCGTCATTCTCAACCAGGTTCCCACCGAGGAGCAGGACTCCTTGTTCGACGCGTACGCCGGCGTCAACGACTACGGCAGCGGTCGAACAGCAGCGCAGTTGCTCATCGCTGGCGCCCAAAAGGCCGGCGTCCCCCTCGGCGACGGTCTGATCGTCAACACAGTTGCCGGCCACACGGCCGCCCAGCAACGAGTCGCCGGATTCACCGACGAGTTGAAGCAGAGCTCTCCCTCGTCAGCGGTTCTCAGCGATGTGACATCCGGCGGATTCCTCGAAGCCGAGGGCTACAGCATCGGCTCCCAGGTCATCCCAGCCAACAAGGGAAAATTCACCTGGGTGTACGGAGTCAACGATGCCCTGGCGCTCGGCGCCATCCGCGCAGCCAAAGAGAACGGCATCCTTCCCGGCAAAGACGCGCTCTTCGTCGGAGGCACCTGCATGAACGCCAACACCAATGCTGCGGTAATAAATGGTGAACTTGTCGGCTCGGCGATCCAATCTCCGCTCGTCGAGGGGCAGTCCGCGATCTACGCGCTGGCGGCCTACCTGAACAACGGCTCGGTCCTCGACGGCGATGCAGACCTGTCCGCGGACGCACCGCCGTCGATCGACACCCCGCCGCACAAGCGCAACTTCATGCCCAACACCAAACTCGACGGCACCGCAGCATCGTTCGACAGCACGACCATCTGGGGCAGGCCGGCATCGGAGCTCTGCAACTACAGCTGAACTACCCCCTGCAGATCAGCGGTGTAACTATTCGAGCCTCACAATCAGAGACGGAAGAGCGAACGATGGGTTCTGTCGACAACGGCGCCGCGCCGCCTGTCCTCGAAATGAGAAGCATCAAGAAGTCCTACGGGTCGGTGCACGCCCTTCGCGGAGTGGACTTCACTCTGCGCAAGGGCGAAGTGATGGCGCTCCTCGGCGAAAACGGCGCGGGCAAGAGCACCCTGGTGAAAATTCTCGCAGGCCTCGAATCCGCGGACGAGGGAACGATCCTGGTCGACGGCGAACCGACTCAACTCGGCAGCACCCGGCGCTCACGATCTGCCGGTATCGCCGTCGCCGAGCAGGAGCTGAGCGTGATCGGCCCCCTGAGCGCCGCGGAGAACATCTTCCTCGGCGGCGTACCGTTCAAGGGCGCGTGGACCTCCGCGAGGCTCGCGAAGGAAGCGCGCAAGCATCTCGATGCCGTGGGGCTAGAGCACATCGATCCACGCACCCCGGTGGAGACGCTGTCGGTGGCAGAGCGCCAACTCATCGAAATCGGCCGTCTGCTCGCTCGTGATGCAAAGATCCTCATTCTCGACGAACCCACTGCGGCACTGTCGGATAGCGACATCGAACGAGTAAAAAGTACGGTACTGCGGCTCGCGGCCGCCGGGCACAGCATCGTGTACGTGACCCACCGGCTCGGTGAGGTCTTCGAGATCGCCGACCGCATCACCATATTCCGCAGCGGCCGGAGCAACCCTCCCTGCAACGTCAGTGACGTCACCCTCGAGAAGGTCATCGAAACGATGATCGGTCGTCCCCTCGAAGACATGTTCCCGAGACGCGCCCAATCATTCAGAGCTGCCATCCTCGACGTTGCCGGCATCACGACCCGAGAGCTTCCCAATCCCGTGTCGATGCAACTGCACGCAGGGGAGATCATCGGGGTGGCCGGTCAGCTAGGCTCCGGCTCAGGTGCGTTGGTGCGCGCGATTTCGGGTGTGGACGTAGTCGAGTCCGGGTCAATCGTGATCGACAGTGCGCTACTACCACCGGCGCACACCCTCACCGACGCCATCAAGTCCGGGATTGCGTACTGCTCGAGTGACCGGAAACTGGATGGCATCTTCGCCGACCTGACCGTCTCGACCAACTTGATGGTTCCTGCCATCAAGTCGATCTCGCCGAACGGACTCGTCAGCCGACGCCGGGTCCGGGAACTGACCCACGCGATCGCAGGGCAAGTCGCTCTGAGCCCGACCCGGATGCCCCACAAGACCGGCACTCTCAGCGGTGGAAACCAACAGAAGGTCGCGTTAGGAAAGTGGCTGGGTATCGCACCGAAAGTGCTACTGGTGCAGGAACCGACCCGCGGCGTGGACATCGGTGCGCGTGCCGAGATCTACCAGCACTTGCGGACGCTCGCCGAGCAGGGCCTGGCGATCGTGTTCGCCTCGTCAGACCTCGAGGAGGTTCACGGCCTCGCCGACACCATCGTCACGATGTTCCGTGGTCGTCTCATTCGCACGGTTCCTGCCACGTCCATCAGCACACATGAAGTGCTGCGGGACATCACTCACCCCGAGGAGGCACAGATATGAGCGCGGTCGGCACGACTACGGTCACATCCGCAGATCCGCCCGCGTCGGCAGACGCCCCGGCAGCGAGAAGATACCTCCCGCTGGCGGGGGCCGCCGTGGCGCTGGCTACGGCGATCATCGTCGCGGGGCTGACCAACGAGGCATTCCTCACCACAGCGAACGCGCTGGCCATCCTCAGGTCCGCGGCCCTGACCGGAATCGTTGCCCTCGGTGCCACGTTCATCACCGTCGCCGGCCGATTCTTCTCACTGGCGCTTGGGCAGACAGCGGTATTCGGCGGAGTGACCTTTGCTCTGCTGATGTCACACGGTGCGCCGTTTGCCCTCGCTGTCGTCGCGACGCTGATCGTAACCCTGATACTCGGTGCCGTGCAGGGCGCTTTGGTCTCGATGGGTGCCAACCCGATCGTCACCACCTTGGGGGCCGGGGCACTACTCGCGGGTCTCGCTGGTCTCGCGACTGGCGGTAAGAACGTCCGTATCGAAAGCACCTCGGTTGAGTGGTGGGGGAACGCTCGTCCGCTCGGGGTGCCGACGCAGACCTGGGCGTTCCTGATCCTGATCGTCGTTGCGTGGTTCGTGATGAGCAAGACACGATTCGGGCGGCAAACGGTGGTCACCGGTGCCAACCGGGCCACTGCGCTCAATTCCGGAATCGCGGTCTGGAAGGTCACGACCGTAGTCTTCGTCGTCGCGAGCGTAGCGGCGGGCATCGTGGGGATATTCGGCGCCGCGCAGTTCAGCCAGGCCCGGATCAGCGAGTTCGGCGGCCTCGACTTCGACGTTGTCGCAGCGATTCTCATCGGTGGCACCGCGATTCAAGGTGGGCAGGGTTCGCCGACTCGAACGGCGCTGGGCGCGGTCTTCATCGCGATGCTTCAAAACTACATGTTGTTGCTGGGCTGGTCCTTCGGAATAAGGACGACCATCATGGGTGCCTTCATCCTGGTTGTTGTGGTGTCCTTCCACCTGGTTCGTGGCAGAGCGGGAGCTAAATGATGCGGTCTCGAATTCTTCACCATGACCTCATACTGCGCATCGCGTTGGCGGTGCTGGTGTTTCTTTTCTTCGCCCTCACCACCGGAGGCTATGCAAGCAGCGGCAACATCTATGCGATCTTGGAATCCTGTGCCCTCGTCGGCATCGTCGCCGCCGGACTCGGTGTCACCATGCTGGCCGGTGAACTCGATCTGTCGGTGGGCTCGATCGCCGCCTGCGCCGGAATCGTCGCAGTCCAGATGTCCGGATCCGGAGTCGTGGTCGCGGTTGCCGCGGCGACTATCGCGGGGGTCGCCTTCGGTGTCGTTCAAGGCGCCCTCATCGCCCGATTGAACATCTCCTCACTGGTGTTCACACTCGGGACTTTCATCGCCTTGCGCGGTGTGGCATACGTACTCTCACACGAGCAGACCGTGACGATGGACCTGTCCAACCTTGCGATCACAACCGCCTTGCGCGAGCGGTTCGTCATCTTCTCCCCGTTCAGTCTGACAATGATCGCCCTCGTGGTGGCGGTCGGGTACGTCCTCCGGTACACCCGCATCGGCCGAGAGATCTACGCAATAGGTGGTGCGCGCAAGGAATCCCGCGCGGCCGGTATCTCACCCTCAAAGCCCCTCGTTCTGGCCTTCGCTCTCTCGGCGGGGCTGGCTGCTCTGGCGGGCTCGCTGGCATCCCTGCGGTCCGGTAGTGCCACTCCAAGTGGACACGAAACGCTGCTTGTCGCCGCCGTCACGGCAGCCTTGATCGGCGGGATCAGCCTGTACGGCGGCCGGGGAAGCATGTCGGGCATCTTCGTCGGCGTTCTGACCCTGCAGTTCCTCCTCTCCGGTCTGACATTGCACGGCGCCGCATTCTGGGCGGCAAGCCTTGCGACCGGAGCGGTCCTGCTCGTATTTCTGGTCCTGGACATCGCGAACGGATCCTCTCCGATCGGCCAGTCGCTCCGCAGATTCCATATTGCCCGGCGGTCCTCGCGCACACCCCGCACGCAGACGACGGTATCTGCATCCACCCCTGTGCCCTAGCTTCCCGTACCGGGGTCGACCACTACACCTCGAGAATGCTGTCCGCTACCGATATATCGAAGGAAGATGACTCATGAGTGAAACCGGCTTCGTCCAGGGCACACGTTTGGCCAACCGTAAGGCGGTCGTCACCGGGGGAGCGTCGGGGATCGGCCGCGCGAGCGCGCTCCGATTCGCGATGGAAGGTGCACGCGTCGTCATCTGGGATCTGAACAAGGAGCGCATCGACGAAACGGTCGAGTTCATTCGGAACTGCGGAGGCGATGCAGCCGGTGTACAGGTCGATATCTCTGACACGGCCAGCGTAGAGGCGGCGGCCGAAGAGTCGATCCGGATCCTCGGTGAAGTCACCGTGATCATGAACAATGCCGGGATCCTCGATGACTACGCCACCGCACTCGAGACGGACGACGCGTTGTGGGACAAAGTGGTCGGAGTAAACCTGAAGGGAATGTTCTTGGTCAGCAGGGCTCTGCTGCCCTCGATGTTGGCCGCCGGGGGCGGAGCGATCGTCAACACCGCCTCCGTCTCAGCGCTCATCGCAGGCGGCGGCGGGATCGCTTACACCACCTCCAAGCATGGGGTTATCGGATTCACCAAGCAAATGGCATTCGACTACGCCCACCAAAACGTGCGGGTCAACGCCATTGCCCCCGGCGCGGTGGAGACCGAAATGACGAAGGACATCCTCAACAATGAAGAGTTGCCTGTGGTCGAGGCACTGCGCAAGGCACCCGCCGGACGCCACGCCCAACCCTCGGAACTAGCCAACGTAGCGCTCTTCCTGGCCAGCGATGAAGCCAGCTTCGTACACGGAGCGGTATACATGGCAGACGGGGGTTGGACTATTCAGTAGGCGGTGCGGCCGCCTGAGAATCGACTTGGTGGGGACGGCCGCCGCGCCTGATTCAGTCGCCGACACCACGGCCCACCCTGCGGGGCAACGCAACGAGCCCATACCCATCAACCGGCGTCCGAGTCGGACTTCGGCCCTGCCAGACCGACGATTTCAGGTAGCCGGGGCTCACGTGCGGGTCCTGCCGAGTGCACCGCGTGCGGACGCACAAAGCGATGCCCACCTGCTCATTGTGGAGAGGAGATCCGATGAGCCGCGTCACCGACCTCCCGGCTCACAACGCCAACACTGCAATGCCGGCATGGCTTATGGTGCTGATCACGACGGCCTGCGGCGTGGTCGTCGCCAACCTCTACTACTCGCAGCCACTTCTCAGCGAGATCGGCGCATCCCTCGGGATGTCGCCGCAGACCGCCGGGCTGATCGTCACCTTCACCCAGATCGGTTACGGTCTCGGTCTTCTCCTCGTCGTACCGTTGGGCGATGTGTTCGAGAACCGAGCCCTGATCTCGGTTCTGCTGACGATCGAAGCCCTGGTCCTCGTCGCTGCCGCCATCGGTGGGGCGCCGATCCCGTTCCTGATGATTTCGGGACTGATCGGACTCGCCGCGGTAGCCGTGCAAGTGCTGGTGCCCTTCACTTCGCACTATGCCCCCGAGCATCGGCGCGGCCGCGTCATCGGCACCGTCATGAGTGGACTCACCCTTGGAATCATGCTGGCCAGACTGGTCGCCAGTCTCATCGCCAGTGTTTGGTCCTGGCGAGCCGTCTACACAATGTCCGCCCTCCTCGTCATGGCAATTGCCATCGCAATCCGATGTACGTTGCCCACTCGCCGCCCGGACTACACGGTGAGCTACCGCGCGCTGCTGGGGTCGCTTCCGGGCATCATGCGCGAAACCCCGGTGCTGCGGCGCCGCGCGCTCTACCATGCCTGCCTGTTCGGATCCTTCAGTGTCTTCTGGACAACCCTTCCCCTGCTTCTTACCAGCGAGGCATTCGGTCTGTCCCAATTGGGACTTGCCATGTTCGCCCTAGTCGGCGCCGTCGGCGCCGCAGCATCCCCGCTCGCCGGCCGATTAGCCGACCACGGACTGACCCGACCGTGGACATGTATCGCCATCCTCGCTGTACTTACTTCCCTGTTGGCTGCCGCATTCGTCCCCACCGGAACCGCCCTCGGCCTCGGTATCCTGGTCGGTGCGGCAATCCTGCTCGACTTCGGCGTCATGACCAACGTGGTCCTGGGACAACGCGCCATCTACGCCCTCGGCCCTCAGCTACGCTCCCGCCTCAACGGCCTGTACATGGCCACATTCTTCGCCGGCGGCGCGCTCGGGTCCGCCGTTGGGGGCTTCGTATACGCCCATTGTGGATGGAGAGCCGCCGCACTCACCGGTGTAGTCCTACCCGCCCTCGCCCTCGCGTACTTCCTCACCGATCGGCACTGCGAAATCTACTGTCACAGTGCTCCTTAGGCTACTCAGTGCGCCACGTCAAACGCGGCGCCGCCCTTGTGCAGGTCGCGACCATCACGGGTCGGTTTGGTAGGCCAAGCGTGTTGGATGGTATACGTTGCGCCCGATGTACATAACATCGTCGCTGAACAGGTTTGTGGGCGAGTCCATATGAAGGAGACAGGCACCGAACTTCAACATGCCATGTGGCGAGTTCACATTGCGTCGTCTTCGCAAGGATTGCCGTGCTGGCCGGCTGCTGGAACCGAGTGCAGTGACGATTCAGATCCTTTGGGGCGCGTCGGCAGTCGCCAGGTCCGCGAGGAATGTGGCCGGGACTTGCGCCCAATCGCTGCGCCACGTCCCGGCGACCTGATCCTCCCGCAGCGCCGCGATGAGCGAGACGATGTGTGGTCCACCATCGGGAAGGTGACGCATCATGCCCAGCTCGGCGCATTGTGCCGCGATCGCGGTGAGCAGTTCCTTGGCTTCGTCGATACGACCCGAGGCAGACAGACAGGCTATGAGCAACCTTCTGGCCTGCAGCAACAGTCGGTGTGCACCGCGGCCCTCGAGTCGGTTCGTCCACTCCTTTGCCCATGTGCACGCGAGCACGGCCTGGTCCGGTGAATGCTCGTCGAGCAGCAGTCTGATGGCTGTTGCCTCCTCGATCTGTGCCGTCAGTGCCTCGATACCGTCGACCGGTCGACGACGAGAGGAATATTCTGCGGGCCGCGAGACCGGGATGTCGGGACTCAGGGGAAGCCCCAGCCTGATCCGTTCGTTCTCGACGTTGGCGCGCAACCGCGGAAGAGACAGTGTCACAGCGATCCTCGCCCCCTCATCCAGTCGCTGCGCTGCCGTTATTCGGTCGCCCCGCAGGGCCTTGATACGCGCCCCGAGGACATACCGAGGGATCTTGAATTCCACGAGACCGCCCTCGCCCCCAAGCTCGTAGCCTTCGTCGAGCAAGATTTCGGCCTGGTCGATCTCGCCCCGTTCGTACAACAACGCGCCGAGGAGAGAATCGGCCAGGCGCGCGGCCTCTGAGTGCTTGCCACCCAACTTGCTCGCCACACGCACCCCCGCCCGAAAGCTGCTTTCCGCCGCGGCGACATCGAGTTGTTCGTAGGCGGCAAGGCCGGCGAAACAGTGCCCGTGCATCACCAGGTACGGACCGTTGGTTCGCGCATGAAATGTGGAGGCCCATTCCTGCAGTCGGCGTGCCTCGTCGAAATCGAACTGGTATGTCGCGCGATAGGTTGCCATGTTCGCGGCACTCGACACAACCCACGGCCGCAACGTGTCCAGCCGCGGCAGGCATGCCTGGACCAACTCGTCCGCGCCGTCGATTCGGTCCGCGCGGAACCGAATAACACCTCGCATCACAGCCGCCTCGACACGCAGGTCGGCGACCTCGTCGGTGGGGGGAACACGGTCGAGCGTTGATTCGACGAGGTCGAGTGCTCGCTGTGCGGGTGCGGCGCGATGCAGCATGATATTGGCCCAGGCTACGGCGAGTTGCAACCACGGGCGCGACTCCGTGAGTGCAGGTGGGAGTTTCGCAACCATCCCGAGGAGGGTCGTCATGTGCGAGTACTCGATCAGGTGCATCCCATCGCGCTCGACGAGCTCGGCCGCCCGGACCTGATCCCCAGCCATGAGTGCATGATCGACGGCCTCGCCGAGCAGCTCGTGATCGGCGAACCAGGTTGATGCCGTGCGGTGAAGTTCGTCGATCCGCTCGGGTTGATCACGCTCGAGTCGGCGTTGCAGGAACTCGGCGAACACGTGGTTGTACCGGAACCACACTCCGTCCTCGTCCACCCGTCGCAGGAACAAGTCCCGCTCCTCGACTACTTCGAGTAGCGCCTGCCCGCGCGACACGTGCGCCAGCGCGCCCGCGAGGCTGCCGCTGATCCGTTCGGTAACCGACGTCGCCAGCAGAAAATCGAGGATCTCCGGTTCCAACGTGTCGAGCACGTTTTCGGCGAGGAACTCGCCGATGGCGTGATGCCGACCCGACATGTGCCCGATCAGCTCGGTGGGGTCGTCGCGTCCGCGCAGTGACAGGTACGCCAATTGCAACGCTGCCACCCACCCGTCGGTCGAATCCCGCAGGTCCGCGACATCCTCTTGCTCCAGCTCCAGTCCGCCCAGGTCGACCAGGAAGGATCGTGCCTCATTGTCATCGAAACGTAATGCTGTGTAGTCGATTTCGACAAGCTCATCACGCACGCGCATTCTACTCATCGGAAGGCCGGCCCGGGTGCGGCTTGCCACGACGACCTGGAGGTGGTGGCAGCCGTTGTCGAGCAGGAATCCCATGGCTCCGCGTGTCCCGGCGTCTATGACCCGGTGCCAGTCGTCGATCACGATCGCCACCCGCTCACCGCGGGCGTGGATCTCGTTGATCAGTGAAGACAGGACGTACTGCTCGGCCTCGTCGCCGTGCTCGTCGAGCGCCTGCCCGAGGTCGCGCGCCAGGGTCGGGCGGACCCGCCGGATCGCCTCGACCAGATGCGAGAGAAACCACACCATGTTGTTGTCGTCGTGATCGACCGTCAGCCACGCGACCGCCACACCCTCCGCTGTCAGCACTTCACCCCATTGGGCGGCGAGGGTGCTCTTGCCGAATCCGGCCGGCGCGTGAATGACCGTCAACCGGCGCCGCTGTCCAGCGCGTAGGGAGTCGATCAGTTGTCTACGCTCGACCAGTTGCCGGGTCGGCGTCGGCGGGCGGAATCGGGTGGAGGGGGCGGGCGGCGTCCCTGTCGTCGCTGCATCGTTCCGGCCTGCCGTCGTCATCGGGCCGGACCTGCCCGACGCGGTCCTGGTCGAGGCGCCTCGGCGAGGTTCATCGTGGGTTTGCGTGCCGAGGTCGGTGGGTAGGGCCATCTCGTCGGCGGGCAGGCCGTTCCGGAGTTGGGCTTCGCGCAGTTCCTCCCCGAACTCGGCCGCAGTCGACGCACGATCGTCTGGCTCCCGGGCCATCGCCCTCTCGATCGCCGCACATATGTCGGCGGGGATGTCCTCCCCACGCAGTTCCGGCACCGGGTGGGAGGTGATCCGCAGGAATTGGGCCATCACCTGCTCACCGCTGCGCCGCTCGAACGCGGCATGCCCGGTAATCGCGCAGAACAACGTCGCCCCGAGGCCGTACACGTCCGATGCCGGGGTGGGGGGCCGGCCCCCGAGCACCTCGGGGGCGGTGAACGCCGGTGAGCCGACCACCGCGCGCGTCGAGGTCTCGAAGCCACCCGCGATGCGTGCGATCCCGAAATCGGTCAACTGCGGTTCCCCGTAGTCCGTGAGCAGGATGTTCGCGGGCTTGACGTCCCGATGTACGGTGCCGATCCGGTGCGCGGTCTCGAGCGCGCCCGCGACCTTTACACCGAGTCGAACCGCCTCCTGCCACTCGATCGGGCCCGTGCGGTGGATCCGTGTCGCCAGCGAACCGTGCGGGTGGTAGTGCATCACAATGTACGGTTGCCCGCTGGTGGTGGCACCGACCTGCAGAATGTTGGCGATGTTCGGATGTCCGGACAGCCGGCCCATGGCCCGTTGCTCACGAATGAACCGCTCGAGGTTGTCCGGTTCCAGATCGGCGGTGAGAACCTTCACTGCGACGGTGCGGTCGAGGGATGGCTGCAGGCAGCGGTAGACGATGCCGAAGCCGCCCCGACCGACCTCCTGGGCATCGTCGAACCCCGCCGCGGCCAACTCCGTGGCGATATCCGGGGTCAGATCACGCTGTGTCGCCGTTGGATCGTATTCGGCCACGGCCGACCTCGATCCCGTGCCTCGGTGTCCGCAATCGCGGTGTCATGCACATCACCTCTCCAGCGTCAATGCGAGCATAACCCCGACCCGAACCCTCGAATCGTCGGTGAGTAGCCAGTTCGCTCGGCCCGCGCGGTCAACCGAGGTCGAGGTCGGTGTGCCGTCGAGTCGAGAGCGAGGAGCGCTCGCACTGTTCGTCCACCCGCAGTCGGCGAGTGGACCGTCCGACCGACACCGCTGCGGCACGGCAGCGCGACAAGCAGCCGGTGGTACCTTTCGTCCCTCGGCCGCAATTTGCCCCGCTCCGGAGTGCGGCAGGGATTCCGACCTGCGGACGACTGACCCATCGCACTCGTTACGGGATTCGGGAATTGTTGTGCCCAAATAACCTTCGACTGGCGGCTTTCGGCGGCACCGCGGGGATCGTGCAGATTTCCGTCGCTGCTCGCGGTCGACTACCGTATCAAGCTCGCTTGCAACGTGATTCGTCTGCCTTGCCTTCATCAAATGCGCCGAATGGGGTGCCAGATGTAGTCGGCGCCCTGGGACTGCGCATCGGTCAGCCCAGGCCGCAGCCCTCGCTCTGTCGGGCTACCGTGCCGGCGCCCAGAGGCCGGCTATGAGCTCATACGAGCGCATACGTGCTGCTTGGTCGTAGGTCTCCGACATGAAGACGAGCTCGCGGGCGCCCGTCCGAGCCACGAGCGCTTCGAGTCGAGGACGGACGGTCTCAGACGTACCGATGTAGGACTGGCTCAGCTGCTCCGCCACTGCTGCGGCTTCGGCCCGGGTCCACAGCTGATGTATGTCGTCCACCGGTGGATCCAGCGGCTGCATCCGGCCGCGCACCGTTGCGAGGAACCGCTGTTGGACGGAAGTGAACAGCCGGGCCGCCTCTCGGTCGTCATCGGCGAGGACTGCGTTCACGGAGACCATCGCATACGGCTCGGAAAGCGTCTGCGAAGGGCGAAATGTGGAGTGGTAGAGGTCCGCTGCCTCCTGCAACCGAGACGGGGCGAAGTGCCCGGCAAAGACGAACGGCAGCCCGAGACGCGCGGCCAAGGCCGCGCTGTAGACACCGGAACCCAGCAGGTGGATGGGTGTGACGGCGCCCTCTCCCGGGATGGCCCGCACCTGTGGTCGTGTGCCGTGGAGGTAGGAGAGGAGTTCGGCGAACTGCGCAGTGAACTCCTGGTCCGCCGGTCGCCCGCGACGGATTTCGGCCGCTGTCCACGGGTCCGTTCCCGGTGCGCGCCCCAGCCCGAGATCGAAACGGCCGGGGTGCAGGGCTGTCAGTGTGCCGACCTGCTCGGCCACGACGAGCGGCGCGTAGTTGGACAGATTGAGACTGCCGGTGCCGACCCGGATGGTCCGGGTTCCGGCGGCGACGGCGCCGGCCAGGATGATGTTGGCCGAGCTCGCCATCGGCGCCATGTTGTGGTGCTCGGCAAGCCAGTAGCGGTGAAAACCCAGGCGCTCGGCATAGGCGGCGAGTTCGACGGTGCGGTGCAATGCGTCACCGACAGTGTGGCCGTGACGAATCGGTGCGAGATCGAGAAGCGAGAGTGCCGGACGATCCGGAGGAGTGGAAAGGGTATCCATCGCGTGCCGTTTCTTGTCTAGGAGTGGGTGCGAGTGCGTGAGGGGTTCCTAGGACGGGGGAGACACCTGGGAGGCGGCACGGCGGCCGCGACCTCGGCGGGACGGTCTACCGTTCCGTCGCGGTGATCCAGCCGGGTATGTATTCGAAACGCGAGATCTTCCAGGTGTCGTCTTCGCGGCGGAGATCCAACTGATAGTGGGCTCCGTAGAGATCCTGCCCATTCGGTGTAGCCGGCCGCTGAGGGATGATGCGGCCGACCACAAGGTGAGCGGTGTTGCGAGCTTCGTCGACCGTGATCTGCAGCGGACGGCCGAAATGTTGCATCCACGGCCACAGGCGACGGAAGGACTTCATCTGTCCGATAACTTCATGGCGTCCTTGCAGGTCACCCATCGGGGGGAACGCCCCGAAGACATCCTCGGTGAAGCAGCCATGCAGGAGCGTGATGTCCCCTTGGTCAATGGCCCACGAATAGCGCGAGTAGAAGTCGGCGACCTGCCGCACGGCATCGTGGGGGTCGAGATCGGGGATGCCGCGGGCCCAGGGTGAGTCCAATTCGCTCACGATGCTGGGCGTCGCGTCGCCGATCTTCCATCCTTCGGGGGAGGGGATGCTCCATTTCGCGAACCGAGCCTCGTCCCCGTCGATCCATGGGATGGACAGCCGCAGGACCTCGAATTGCCAACCGGACTCAGTCCGGACGAGGTCGGCCACAAGTGTCGCGCCGAACGTCGAAGGCGCCGGTTCTGTTTGCGGTGTGAAACCGTACAGGTAGGAGGTAAGGACGGCCCGCTCGTCGTCGCCGCCGACGAAGTGGTTCGTGGTGACTATGTCTAGGGGCATGGCGGGATCGAAATCGGCGCTGAACAGAGCCGTGATGTCCCTGGCTCCGCGGGCCTCGCCATGCGCACTGGAGTGCAGGACGCTCGAGTCGGCGAAGACGGTAGTCAAGGCGTCCTGGTCGCTGCAGGCCCAACCTGCCACGAAGATGTCCAACGCCGCGAGTGCCCCCTCGGCCGTCGGGGTCATCGGCCTTTGTCCTGATACTGGGTCGAGGCGGCCTCGCTCCGATTTGATCAATCCATTGTTGCGGGTCATGTTGTCGACGCTAATCAATGACATTGATGTCAAGGTCAAGCGAATCCGGAGTGAAGCACGTCACCACCCACGCGCGGCGCAAACGCGCAGAACGGAATTCGACCGAACTCGGAAACCTGAGATCAACACCCTGTCAGCGGCGGGCGGCCATCCCTCTCGCCTCTCAGGCGGCCGGGCTGGCGACCGTAAGGTAGGCGCGGATGGCGTCCCGATTGCGCGTCAGAGTGTCGATGCGCCGCTCGATCTCGCCGAGCTCGCGGGCGAGATTGGCGGCCAACTCCGCGTCGACCATCGGGCGCAAGGCGGCGCCGGCGCCGAGGAAGCAGGGCACGATCTCGCGAATGACCCCGGTGCTCAGCCCCGCCTGGAGCAGATCGCGAATCTGCTGGACGCGCTGCACTGCGCTCTCGGGGTAGTCCCGGTAGCCGTTGGCCAGACGGTCGGGGTGCAGCAAGTCCTGCTGTTCGTAGTAGCGGATGAGTCGAGTGGCGACTCCGGTGCGATGGGAAAGTTCACCGATCTTCATGGTGATGTGCTTCACTCCGTTTCGGCTTGACCTTGACATCAATGTACAAGTTTAGCGTCAATGGCGTGACCGACGTAATGAACGACCCCTCCAGAACAAAACGGGGCGGCCTCGGCGTCCTGTTCGTGGCCGCCTTCATGACCATCACCACCGAGACCCTGCCCATGGGTCTGCTGCCGCAGATGGGCCAAGGCCTGGGGGCATCAGAGTCGCAGGTCGGACTGTTGGTCGCGATCTACGCGCTCGTGGTCATGCTCGTGACCTTGCCGGTCACCGCGTGGACCGCCAACTGGCCACGCCGTCGACTCTTCCTGGTGATCATGGCGGCCTTCGCCGTGAGCAACCTGTTGATGGCCCTCGCCCCCACCTTTCCCGTGGCCATTATCGGCCGGCTCATCGCGGCGCTGGTGCACGGTGTGCTCTGGTCGATGATGGCTGCTTACGCCACCCAGATGGTCGCTCCCGGCCGCGCCGGCCGCGCCGTCGCCACGGTCTACGCCGGTAACAGCGCAGCCCTGTCCCTGGGCGTCCCCCTGGGTACGGCACTGGGTAACGCCCTGAGCTGGCGAGCGGCCTTCGTCGTCCTGGCTGGGGTGGCGGTCCTCGTGATGGCCGCGGCTCCCGCCCTGTTGCCTCAGGTTCCTGGCACGCGCTCCGCCGACTCGTCGGCCGCCAAGGCATTCAGGATCCCCGGAGTGCTGGCCATCGCCGTCACGACCACCGTGGTCATGCTGGGTCACTTCACGCTCTACACCTATGTCGCCCCCTTCCTGCAGGATGCCGGCATCTCCGAGAGCGCGGTCAGCCCTGTCCTTTTCGCCTTCGGCGTCGCGGGCATCGCCGGGGTGTGGTGCGCCGGAATGCTGGTGGACCGGCGCCCGCGGGGCGCCCTGCTGAGCGCCGTGGGCATCGTGGTTCTGGCCCTGACCGGATTGGGGGCAGTCGGCTGGTTCACTCCTGCGACGATCACACTGATTGTGCTGTGGGGACTGGCCTACGCGGCACTACCGACCTTCCTGCAGTCCGCCGCACTCAAAGCAGCGCCCGCGGCGCCGGCCGCCGCCTCCGCGCTGTTCATAATCGGCTTCAACCTCGGCATCGGCGGCGGTTCCTTGGTCGGCGGTCAGGTCCTCGATCACATCGGCGTAGCCGCCGTGCCCGGTGCGGCCGCTGCACTCACCGCGGTCGCCTTGCTCATCGCCCTATTCGCTCGCACGTCCGCCTTCCCTCGCCGCCCGACGTCGGCCGTCATCGCCCGCCCCGGCAACGAGGACGAGCCCACCCCTGCTCACCAACTCGCCGAGCTCGGTCAGCACCACTGACCTGCACCACCGTCACCCGCACATATCCAGGCGTGATCACGCATCCGCGCCGATCAATCCATGCATCCGCTGCAGCACGCGAAAGGCAATCTCGCACAGTCATGAACCACCTCCGCGATATCCCGCTCTCCCTTCTCAACCTCGCCCCCATCCGGCACGGCGGCACCGCCACCGAGGCGCTGCACGAGACCATCGAACTTGCCCGCAAGGCAGAGGAGTTCGGCTACCACCGCTACTGGATCGCCGAGCACCACAACATGGCCGCCGTGGCCTCCGCGGCGACCTCCGTCCTGATCGGACAGGTGGTCGCTGCCACCGAGCGGATCAAGGTCGGCTCCGGCGGCATCATGCTCCCCAACCACGCCCCGTACGTCGTCGCCGAACAGTTCGGCACCCTCGCCGCCCTCTACCCAGGACGCATCGACCTCGGTCTGGGACGCGCACCGGGCACCGACCCGTGGACCGCCCAGGCACTGCGCCGCGGTGACGCCACCGCCGAGGACTTTCCGGCCCAGGTGGCCGACGTTCGCCGCTACCTCGCGCCGGGCAAAATCACCCGCCGGGTCCGCGCCATCCCCGGCGAGGGCACCAATGTCCCGCTGTACATCCTCGGGTCCTCCACCTTCGGCGCGGCCCTGGCCGCGAAGGAAGGCCTGCCCTTCGTCTTCGCCTCACATTTCGCTCCCAACCAGCTGTCCGCTGCCCTGGACATCTACCGTGCGAACTTCCGCCCCTCCGAAAACCTGGACAAGCCGCACGCCGTCGTCGGCGTGAACGTCATCGCAGCCGACACCGACCGCAGCGCCGAGCACATCTTCACGACCCTCCAGCGCAAGTTCCTCACCCTGATCCGCGGCGAACTGCAGAACCTGCCACCCGTCGACGACATCGACCAACTGTGGTCCCCGCAAGAAGCCTCAGCTGTCGGGGCCATGCTCCGCGCGTCCTGCGTCGGCTCGCCCGCCACGGTCCGCGACGGCCTCAACGAACTGGTCAAGCACACGCAGGCCGACGAACTCATCGTTCTCACCGAGACCTGGGAGTTCAAGGACCGCATCCGCAGCTACGAACTCCTCGCCGAGCTGAAGACCGCATGACATCCGGCTCCCTCTCGGCGCCCGGCACTGTGAACTCCCCGCTTTTCGACAGCGCAACAGTGGGCGCCCTTACCGTGCCCAATCGCATCGTGATGGCTCCGATGACTCGATCCCGCGCCGCCTCGGATGGCACGCCCAGCGCGTTGATGAGCACCTACTACGCACAGCGCGCCAGCGCCGGACTGATCATCGCCGAGGGCACCCACCCCACCGCGGCCGGCCGACTCGGACCCGGCGTGCCAGGCCTGCACAGTGACGCCCACCGGCGCGGCTGGTCTCGTGTAGCTGATGCGGTGCACGACGCTGGGGGCCGGATCTTCGTGCAGCTGATGCATGCGGGACGTCTCGCCCACCCCTCCTTCCTGCCTGATGGGGTGTATCCCGTGGCGCCCTCGGCCATCGCCGCCCGGGCGGAGGTGTACACCGCAGACGGCAGGAGACTGGCCGTCCGCCCGCAGCAGCTCACCGGAGCCCAGACCCTGACCATTGTCGAGGACTTCGCCCGCTCAGCCGAGCGGGCGATGGCAGCGGGACTGGATGGTGTCGAGATCCACGCCGCCAACGGCTATCTTCTGCACCAGTTCCTCGCCGAGAACACCAATCTGCGCACCGACAACTGGGGCGGATCCAACGAGGGCCGCATCCGGCTGACGGTCGACGTCGTACGAGCGGTCGCCGCGGCCATAGGCCCGCATCGAGTGGGGCTGCGGATCTCCCCCGGCAACCGATTCGGTGACGTCATCGATCACGACCCGCACACCACCTACACATCGCTGGTTCAGGAGCTGGCACAGGAGGAGCTGGCCTACCTGCACCTCGTCGAGGCAGGTAACGCCGACCTCGACGACCGAATCCGGGGCCTGTGGCCGAGTGCTCTCGTGGTGTCGCCGACACTCAGCCGGCCTGACGATGTCACGAAGGTCGGTGCCGCAGATGCCTGGCTCCGACGCGGGGCCGACCTGATTGCCTTCGGCCGCGGCTTCCTTGCCAACCCGGATTTCGTGGAGCGTATCCGCCGAGGCGCCCCGCTCAATGCCCCGGAACCGATCGGGATCTACGGCGGCGACCACCGCGGATACACGGACTACCCGACCCTGGAACAGGCACACACGGTTCGTACGTGACGCGGCAAGCCGCAGGTGTTTGCGTGGAACGCAGTGTTCTGCTGGAGCATCTGCAGTTCTCTCAGGCTTGGTACTTCGGTCCGCGGCAGGTAGGTGTAGCACTCCGCCGTGTGCTTCTTGGCCCACTCCAAGGGCCTTCGAGGTGTATCCCGACGCTGTGAAAACAACGCATTCTCTCTGGTGCATTCGAGATCCCTTGTGAACAAGGCCTATTCGAGATTGCGACCTGTGGGCGTGGTGTTTGATTAACGCGGCGCGACCCTGCTCTCAATGACGCCGCCCGGCTGCCGAGCAAGCCATAGGCCGGGCCTACGGTTCGGTTGACTGCCGCGAACTGGCTTCGAGGAGGTGTTCTGCTTCTGCTCGAGCGGCCCGGCGAACTGCAGTGAGTGCGGCCGTCGGTGAGTTCGGTGCGTAGACGAGTACCAGAGGGAGCCCTAGTCCCAGTTTCCTGTCGAGGGGGAGGAATGTGATGTCGTCTCGGGTGTGATCGACGAACAATAGTGGCAGTACGGCCACCCCGGCGCCGGCGCCGATCATTGCGAGTTGAGCCCACATGTCGTCGGCTTCGACGATTCTTCGAGGTGAGCACTGACTGTCGGTGACGAGGCGGAGTAGTTCGTCGTAGAAGGCTGGGTTCCGGTCGCGTGGGGCCATGATGAAGTCCTCGTCGTTGAGGTCTGCAATGGAGGCGAGGCCGCGAGTTGCCAGTGGGTGGGAGCTGGTGACGGCCGCGTAGAGCGGCTCGTCCATGAGGGTGTCGACCGCGAGACCCGGTGGAGTGCTGCGGCTGCGGAGGATCCCGGCTTCGAGTTGTCCGTCGATCAGCTGACGGAGTTGAGTGTGACTGTTCATGGGGTGCAATGTCATTCGAACATCGGGAACCTCGGCGCGAACGGACGACAGGATTCGAGGCATGAGCAGCCGCATTGCTGGGTTCACCGCACCGATTCGTAGCGCTGCGGTGCGCCCGGCGGCCGCGTCGCGGGTGACCTGCTCGAGGCGGATCAGATCTGCCAGTAGCTGCCGGGATCCTTCGACCAGGGTCTCACCGGCTGTCGTGAGTCGGCTCCGCCGCGTCGTCCGTTCTACAAGCGGCCCACCGATGAGCCGTTCGAGCTTCCTGACGGTCTGGCTGAGGGTGGGCTGCGAGATATTCAACCGGTCGGCGGCCCGGCTGAAGCTCAGTTCGTCGGCCAGCACTGTGAGGTACTGCAGGTCGCGGATGTTCATCATGCATCGATTGTGTCTGAGTCACCGGACAAGGCATATAGATTTTGATAATAAATGCATGCCTGAATCTGGCATTGTTTTATGAATTCGGGCCTCTTACGCTCACATTGTCTGGTTGAAGTGATCTAGCCAACTGGGCGAGCCAACCGCTGAAGGGACAACTATCTCAATGACTACGACGGAAACTCTCGCGAGCGAGTACGACGAATACCTTGCAGAAGGCCGTATCTGGGGTCTCGTCGATCGTGAGCGGATCAAGAAGATCAAGTTCCCGCGCGTGCCGAAGGAGGTTGTCGATCGCTACCTCGCAATCGAGGACCTGACGACGTCGGTGTCGGACGTGCTCGACTCACTCGGCATCATCGGTGCGGTCCCCGCCTCGTTCCTCAAGCCACTGGCTCCCGGGCAGCAGATCGTGGGCCCCGCGGTGACCATCCGCAATCTCGTCGAGCGCAAGACGCCGACCCAGGGTTATGTGGACAAGGACTTCATTCGCATGTCCACGCGCGACATCTACTACCTGGCCGAGGCAGGCGACGTCCTGGTGACCGACACCGCCGGAGACCTTTCGGTGTCCAACATGGGCGCGCAGTCCTGCACCGTTGCGAAATCGCGCGGTCTCGCCGGCAGCATCGTGTACGGCGCAATCCGCGACGCCGGATCGATCCGCGACATGGGGTACCCGGTGTGGAGCAGCGGCGTGACCCCGATTACCGGAAAGTTCCGGATCGAGGCCATCGAGATGAATGGGCCGGTCACGTTATACGACGTTCGGGTGGAACCTGGCGACCTGATCGTCGCCGACGACTCCGGTGTATGCGTGGTGCCGTTCGAGCATGCGGAGTACGTAATCAGTGAGGTCGAGAGAATTGCGGAAGCCGAGCAGACGATGGCCAAGATGATCATCGAGGGTGCCCCCATCGATCAGTTGCGTCCCCTCTTCCGTAAGCGCTACAGCTGAGCTTACGGTTCAATCTGACGAACAACGGAGTTCGCATGCTCGGAATACACCAACGACCGCGCGCATCTCACGCGGTCCTGTCGTGGGCGACGCTCGCCACGGTCGCCGCCGTGTCGACGGCGTGTTCTGTCGGCCCGGGTGGGGCCTCCGGCTCGGGTCCGGTCGACGCGGGGAAGTATCCCTCGGACACGATCGAGGTAGTCGTTCCCTACGAGGCCGGTGGTGCGACGGACCAGATGGTCCGCTCGCTGTCACAGCCGGTGGCCGAAGGTCTCGGTGACGAACCACTGGTGGTGCTCAACCAACCCGGCGGTGCTGGAACGATCGGCACCACCCGAGTCGTTGCTGCGAGCCCTGACGGGTACACCCTCGGGTTCATTGCCGGCGGGCCGCTGACGGTGCAGCCGCACTACGGTCGCACCGTCTACTCATTTGACGATGTGACGCCGGTCGCCCGTGTCGCGGTGGCACCGATCGTGCTGGCTGTGCCGGCAGACTCGCCCTGGCAGACGGTGGGCGACATGATCGCGAGCGTGCGAGAAGATCCGGGCTCGTTCCGATACGCCTCGACCGGCGCCGGAAATCCAGCCAACCTGGCCATGGAGAAGCTGGATGCAGCAGCAGCCATCGAAACGACCCAGGTTCCGTTCGAAAGCAGCGCCGAGGCGGTGACCGCCCTGCTCGGCGGAAACGTCGAGGGGGCAGCCGGCTCTCCATCCGGTTTCGCCGCCTCGGTTCGCTCCGGCGACCTCCGGATTCTCGCCAACCTCGGCAGCGTGAAGGGTGCCGAGTACGCCTCCGTGCCCACCCTGAAAGAATCCGGATACGACGTCGCGACGGACATCACGTCAGGATTTATCGCTCCGAAAGATCTCCCCGAGCCCTACCTACGCGAGATATCCAACTCGATCCGGGATGCCCTCGAAGACCCGGAGATCCGAAAGCAGATCGAATTGACCGGCGCAGTCCCCAATTTCGGGAGCCCGGAGGAGTACCGCGCGGACATTGCCCGTGAGTACTCCGAGACAGGAGAGGTGCTCCATGAAGCTGGACTCATCTGATCGGATCGAAGAAGCCGAACGGCGCGAGCACAACGATGTCGTGGCTTCCCTCGATGAGCCGCGCGAGGTCGAGGTGTCGAAGGATCTGTTCGGTCTGACGGCGTCCCTGCTCGTCCATGTCGGGGTGACCCTGCTGGGGGTGATCGCGATATGGCTTGCGATCGACCTCGGAGTGGGGACGCTCGGCAAGCCTGGGCCCGGGTTGTGGCCGCTGGCCGCAGGTGCATTGATGACGGCGGCCGGTGTGGCCACCATCGTCCAGACGGCACTGGGGGAGCGCGTCGAATCATTGCGAGGATCGGCTCGGCCCGCGTTCGGTGTCGCGCTGGCAATCGTGTTCGTGCTGCTGTTCAGCTTCGTCAGCGTCATCGTGGCGCTGATCGCGGTGTTCGCGCTCTGGACCCGACTGCTCGGCAAACTCCCCTGGCGTTCCGTGGTGATCTGGACAGTGCTCGGCACCGCAGCGCTCTATCTGCTTTTCGGAGTCCTCATCTCGACGCCGTTCCCGGCGCCGCTGACGGCGATTCCGTAATCGAAGGACAGTCACCATGGATGCGATCCTCCACGGGTTCGGCGTTGCGTTCGAGCCCATCAACCTTCTCGCGGTGCTCCTCGGCTGCATTCTCGGCATCGTCGTCGGGGTGCTTCCCGGGCTGGGCCCGATCACCACCATTTCCATCCTCATCCCCTTCACCTACGCGATGTCGCCGGCGACGGCGATCATCCTCCTCGCCGGCGTCTACGCGGGCGTAATGTACGGCGGCACCGTCACTTCGGTGTTGCTGCGGCTTCCGGGAGAGGCGGCGTCGGTGGTCACGGCAATCGACGGGTACGAAATGGCCCGCCGAGGCCGCGCCGGACCGGCTCTGGGGATTTCCGCGATCGGGTCCTTCGTCGGTGCGACGGTCGCCCTCGTCGGGCTCACCTTCTTCGCCCCGGCACTGGCCGACCTGGCGCTTCATCTCGGCCCACCGGAATACGCGACCCTCGCGATATTCGGGCTGATGCTCATCGCGTACCTGGGCGGGGGTTCATTCTCCAAGGCCATGGTCGCCGCCGGCGCGGGGCTGTTCCTCGCCACTGTTGGCCTGGATCCGATCTCCGGCGCCGTGCGGTTCAGTGGTGATTCCCTGCAACTGGTCGACGGCTTCGACGTCGTCGCGATTGTGCTCGGACTGTTCGGTATCGGTGAGGTGCTCTACAACCTGCGCCCAGGGTCCCAGGAGGACGGCGATACGGTCACCACCAAAATCGGCCGGGTCTTCCCCTCCCGGGCGGATCTGCGGCGCAGCCGCGGGGCGATCGGCCGGGGCTCCGTTCTCGGCACGCTCGTCGGGCTGGTCCCCGGCGGCGGTGGTCTCGTGTCCTCGCTGGTCAGCTACGGCGTCGAACGCCGGGTCGCCAAGCATCCCGAAGAGTTCGGAAAGGGAGCGATCGAGGGTGTCGCCGGGCCGGAGACTGCGAACAATGCCTCCTCGACGTCGGCGTTCGTGCCGCTGCTGAGTCTGGGAATCCCATTCAATGTCACGGTGTCCCTACTGTTCAGCGTCCTGCTCGTACACGGGATCACGCCCGGGCCGCAACTGGTCGACGAGCACCCGGACGTGTTCTGGGGCGTCATCGCCTCGATGTACATCGGCAACGTCGTCCTGCTGATCCTGAGCCTGCCGCTGATCGGTGTCTTCGTGCAGATCCTGCGGTTGAAGTTCAGCGTGCTTGCCCCGCTGATCGTCGCGGTCAGCCTCATCGGCCTCTACACGATCGACAACAACACCTGGAGCATGTGGGTGGCCATCACGTTCGGCGTCGTGGGATATCTGATGCGGCTGTGGGGGTTCCCGCTCGGGCCTATGGTCCTCGCATTCATCCTCGGGGAAATCCTCGAATCGGCGTTGCGTCAGTCGCTCATCCTCTCCGGAGGCAGCTTCGACATCTTCGTGACCAGACCGGGTTCGCTCACGATCCTTCTGCTGGTCGCCGCGATCATCTGCTACTCCGTGGTCAGCTTGTTCCGCGCGCGAGCCAGGCGCGAAGGGGATGGCGCCGTCTCATCCGAGTCGTCGGGGGCTCCGGAGAACGGGCCGTCCGCTTCCGACGGCAGCGCACCCTCCGCCGGGCAGCACCGTCTCGTCGAGAAGAAATAGCGGCCGCAGTCCTCCACCACCCGGTTCCCCAAGACCGTTCCGATCCCTCCAGGTACTGGGCACGAGCCAGAAGGGCTGCCCGGTACCTGGAGAGCGCAGAGAGGAAGGAACGGTCAATGGAGTTGCGGCAGTTGCGATATTTCATAGCGGTGGCCGAGGACGAGCAATTCAGCAAGGCGGCCGCACGGCTGGGTGTCGCCCAGTCCACGATCAGTGAACAGGTCCGCCTGCTCGAGAAGCATCTCGATGCCGAACTGTTCCTGCGATCGAGCCGCAGCGTGCGCCTCACCTCCGCAGGGGAAGCGCTGCTGGCGGGAGCCCGAACCACGATCGCCGAGTTGAGCCGACTCGAAGAGGTCGTCCGCAAGCACGCGATGGGACAATCGGGGGAGTTGCGAGTCGGAGCGGTCGGGCCGGCGTTGCACCGGGCCGTCCCCCTGATCCTGCGGCGACTGATTCGAGCGTCCCCCGATCTCGCCGTGAGCATTCACACCCTTTCGACCGAGGCGCAGGTACGCAAGCTCGTCGCCGGTGAGCTCGACGTCGGGTTCGTGCGCGGCCTCGTCAGGCGCCGCGGCTTGCGTGTCGAAACGCTGATGGAAGAGGCGCTGTGGGCCGTCTTGCCCTCGGATCATTGCCTCGCGCAGGCTGACACGCTGTCCCTTTCCGACCTCAACGGTGAACCCTTCGTGTTCTGGCCCCGGGGTCGTAACCCCAGTTTCTACGACCAGCTCATCTCGACGTGCCACCAGCACGACTGTGTGCCCAGCCAGATGATCGAGGGCTCCGACATGCAAACCCAGATGGCTTTCATCGGTGCGGGTCTGGGGGTGTCGGTTCAACCCGAGTCGTTCCGGGACAGATCCCGCGACGACGTCGTCTTCGTCCCCTTGTCTGAGGCGGTGCGCAAGGTCGCGCTGCAACTCGCGTGGAGCCCGACCTTCGAGACACCGGCGGTGCGCACCTTGCTGCACAACGCACGGCTGGGTCGTGCCGAACTCCGCCGCCGCGCCAGCTGACAAACTATCGGAATTTCCGATGCAGCTATCGCCCAATGCCGGTTGTACCGAAGGGAACTCGAAAATAGTGTGAGGTGCAGCACCAGTGAGACGTAGCTGGGCTTCACATCACAGGAGATCTCGTGGAATTTCATACCATTGCAACCGATGTCGGGTTCACCGAAGGGCCAGTTTTCACTCAGGCCGGTGACATCGTGTTCACCTCCATCGACCGAGGCCGCGTGTACCTCGTCCGGGACGGCGAGACCTCCACGCTGGGTTTGACCGGTGCCGGACCGAACGGCGCGACCGAGGGTGCCGACGGCAGCATCTATGTCGCGCAGAACGGCGGCCAGTTCCCGGCCCACCGGTGGCCGGGGGTCACCGGCGGCGTTCAGGCGATCAGCCCCGAAGGCCTGGTTCGGACCATCTCGACCGACCCGTGCTTCCCGAATGATCTCTGCTTCGGACCCGACGGATTCCTGTATGTCACCGACCCGAGCCGCGGCCCGCGACGGGACGACGGCCGGCTGTGGCGGATCGATGTCACCACAGGCGAATCCGAGCTCCTGACGTCGACTGCGTGGTACCCGAACGGAATCGGATTCGGCCGCGAGGACGACGCCATGTACGTCGCTCAGGGCGCCGAGGGCCGCATCCTGCGATTCCCGTTCGCTCCCGGAGGCAAGCTCGGTACCCCCGAGCTTTTCGTCCAACTCGCTCACGGCCGCCCGGACGGATTCGCCTGGGATGTCGACGGCAACATGGTGATCGGTGCCATCACCGGTACCGCGCCGGGCGACCTGCAGGTCTACGGTCCCGACGGCAAGCTTCTCGACATCATCGCACCGGGTGAAGGCACGAAGTACACCAACGTCGCGATCTCACCGGACAAGCAGCTCATCGTGACCGACTCTGACAAGGGCCAGGTTCTGAGCGCCGACTGGCCCAGCGCCGGTCTGCTGCTGCACCCGTTCCGCAACAAGGCCTGACTCTCATGCACACCCTGCAGCACCGACACGATCTCGACGGTCACGTCACCGCCGTCACCCTCGACTTCCCCACGCCCGGAACCGCGGAGTTTCTCGCGCACAACGGGTTCGCCGCGATCGCGATCGATTTCGAGCACAGCAACCCCGACTGGAACACCGTCGAAAACATCGTGCGGGCGTGCGAGCTCACCGAGGCCACCGTCATCGCCCGGGTTCCACACTCACCCGAACTGGTTGCGAACTGCCTCGACCTCGGAATAGCGCACTTCCAACTCGCCCACGTCGACACCGCGCAGCAAGTAGAGAAGATCCTCGACTGCGCCCGGTTCGCCCCCCGCGGGACCCGCGGCATCGGACGGTCCAGGGCAAACCGCTTCGGGCACTACCCGGGTGGCTACCAACAGTTCCGGCACGTGGCCGAGTCGGTGTCCCTGATCGTCCACATCGAATCCTTGGACGGGATCGCCTCGCTGCCCGATCTGATCGCGATCGACGAGGTCCGGATCGTTCTCGTCGGCGCCCAGGATCTCGCCGCCTCGATGGGCCACATCGGTCGCAGCGATCATCCGGAGGTCCAGTCGGCGATCGACCGGATCATCGACACCGTTCGTACCAGTGGGAAGGCCATCGGAATGTCAGCCAGTTCCCCGACCGACGCTGCCGCGGCAGCCGAGTGCGGCGCAACCTTCCTCTTGGCGTCACAGGCGCGGCTGATGTCGGGTGCGGCGTCGGTGCTGCACTCCGCGCTCGACCGCAGCCCGGCTGTTCAGCCGGTCGCCGGAGGCACCCGATGATCCCTCCCGTTACCCGTCAGATTGCCGAGTTCGTCGCGGCCGCACCGACGCATCCACTCGATGCCGAGGCCGCTCGGATGGCGGTTCGGGCCTTCGTCGACACCGTGGGCGTCGCGGTCGCCGGTGCACACGAGCCGGTGGTGTCCGCGGCGCAGAGTGTGATGGTTCCCGAGGGCGGATCGTCGAACCGCGCAGCCACCCTGTTGACCAGCGGGGAGCGTGTCTCCGCCGCGCACGCCGCACTGATCAACGGCACGGCGGGTCATGCACTGGACTTCGACGACCACCTGTCCGATGTCAACGGGCACCCGAGCGTGGTGCTGGTGCCGGCGATCCTCGCCAGTGGTGAGGAGAACCGGCTGTCCGGCAGTGCGATGCTCGAGGCCTACGTCGTAGGCCATCAGGTGATGTGCGCAGTGTCCGAAGCACTGCCGGTCCGGCCGCATTGGGCTCACGGATGGCACGCGACCGAAACTGTCGGCGTGCTCGGTGTCGCTGCCGCAGTGGCACGGCTCGAGGGCCTGACCATCCGCGAGATCCAGTCTGCGCTGGGAATCGCCGCCTCCATGGCGGCGGGAAGCCGGCAGAACTGCGGGTTCAGCGTCAAGCCGGTCCATGCGGGAATGGCGGCTATGAACGGTCTGCTCGCCGCCCGCTTCGCGGCGGCAGGTATCGACGCCGACCCGGATCAGCTCGAAGCCCCGATCGGGTTCTTCCACCTGTTCGGTGTCGACTCGGACCTGTCGAAGGTCGAGTCGGTGCTCGGAGAACGGTGGACAGTCACTACCCGTGGCCTCAACGTCAAGCGGTACCCGGCGTGCTATGCCGTCCACCCCGCGGGCGATGCCGCAGTCGATCTCGCCAAGGCGGGACTGAACACCCGAGATGTCGCGGCGATCAAGGTCACCGTGCAGCCCACCGGCTTGACCGGGCCAATCCATCATCGCCCGACCACGGGAAACCAGGCGAAGTTCAGCATGGAATACACGGTGGCGGCAGCACTGGTCGACGGCCGGCTCGGGCTCGATACCTTCACCGACACCCATGTGATCGACGAGAAGATCCAACACCTCGTCCCGCTGGTCGACACCTGTGAATCCACGACCCCTCCCGTCGGGCCCGGTGAGTACGAAAAATGGTACGCAACAGTACAAATCACTACCAAGAACGGCGAGACGGTGCACGCACGTGGAGACATGCCGCACGGCTACACCCACGACCCGCTCACCGACAGTGAGCTCGACGGCAAGTTCGCCGAATGCATGGCCGTCCCCGGAGTCGTCTGGGACGGCACCGAACTGCTCGCCCGGCTGCGCAACCTCGAGCACTGCACGAACGTCCGCGAGGTGCTGGCCGAATCCACACGCACACCCCACTTCCCGAGTTCGCCGACCGAACTCGAATCCGCAACCACCGCACTCTGAAGGGGACCCCGAAATGCCTAACATCACCGTCGAAATCTTCCGAGGCCGCACCCTTGACCAGCGTCGTCAGTTCGTCCAGGGAATCACCCAGGCTGCCGTCGACGCCTTCGGTATCGCCCCTGAGGGGGTCCGGATCACCTTCTTCGAGATCGAACGCCACGACCTGGCCCGCGGCGGACGCCTGTTCAGCGACCCCGCACCGGCCGCCGTCGACGCCGCCGACTCCCAGCCCGCGGATCCGTCAGCGGTGGGACAGCGATGAAACGACGCGCGCTGCTCGCGGGTACCTGTGCCGGACTGCTCGCCCTCGTCGTCGGCTGCGCGAACAGCACGGAGTTGTCCGCGGCGAACGGCCGCACGACCATCAAGCTGGCGTCGTCGATCACCGGTAGCTCGTTCCTCGCCGTCACCGCCGGTATCGAGCAGGGGATCTTCGACAAGAACGGCATCGACGTGGAGGTCATCAAGGTCAAGAGCACCGCCGAGGGAGCCGCGGCGGTGGCGAGTGGGCAGGCCAACGTCGCGGCCATGCTCACCGAAGGCGTGATCTCCTCCCGGGCATCGGGTTCGGACCTGAAGATCATCGCCAACCTCCTCACCGAGGATCAGCACATCCTGTACAGCAAGCCGGACATCGACTCCATCGAACAGTTCGTCGGCCACAGCTTGGCCATCGTCGGACCAGGCAGCGGCACCGAGATCCTCGCCAAGGGACTCTTCGAACGATCAGGGGTGGATCCGGCAAGCGTGCAATACATTCCGTCCGGTGCGGCGTCGACCCAGATGGCTGCACTGGTCGCCGGGCAGGTCGACGGCGCCGGCCTCGTCCCGCCCTATGATCTGACCGCGGCAGAATCGGGGTCGAAGGAGATCGTGGAGTACCGCGACATCCTCCCGAAGCTCACCCCGCAGGTGTTCGCCGCCAGTGAGCGAGTCCTCACACCCAACCCGGACGAATTCCGCGCTTTCCTGTCGGCGTACAAGGAAAGCGCTCGATGGGTCGTCGACCACCCCGACGAAGCCATCTCCATCCTGATGAACGACAGCCAGATCAGCTACGACGCTGCCAAGGACGCCTACGAGTTCGCGAAGCCGGACTACTCGACCGACGGACTCGTCGACAAGGGAGGCCTGCAGACCTGGCTCGACCTTACGGACAAATACGGGACGATCCACGACGAACTACCCACCGTCGAAGAACTTTACGACCCGACCTACACGCAAGACGCGCCCTAGCCTGTTCCCCGGCCATGACACCTCCGCACACTCCCCGAGTATTCGCGAAGTCCTCAGATCTGCGGGACCTGATGGTCCGATCTGACCATCCTGCCGAGCCGATCCGCCGGCATGGAACCAACTTGGAGAACCAATGACTGCACCGACGAAAATCCCCGCAGCGGCATCAACGCGCGTGGCCACGACCGACCGCAGTGTTCCGCCGATCCTGGAAGTCGATTCCGTGGTCTTCGGCTACGGAGCTGAGACGATCATCGACAACGTCAGCTTCGACGGCCGAGCCGGCGACTTCATCTCGATCATCGGGCCCAGCGGTTGCGGTAAGAGCACCCTGTTGACGTTGCTCGACGGAATGGCGCAACCACTCGCAGGAAGCGTGCGGGTCAATGGGCAAAGGCCACTACCAGGCGAGCCCTCGCGCTCGATGGTGTTCCAGAACTTCGCGCTGATGCCATGGAAGACCGTGCTCGACAACGTCGAGCTCGGGTTGCGCTATCGCCGCAGAGATCTGGCGAAGAAGGAGCGGTATGACATCGCGCACGAGTACTTGAAGAAGGTCGGCCTGGACCGATCGTCGAAGTTGTACCCTCGGCACCTTTCGGGAGGCATGCAGCAACGAGTCGGACTCGCCCGCGCCTTTGCCGTGCAACCGCAAATTCTTCTGATGGACGAACCTTTCGGCGCGCTCGATGCGCAGAACGCCGAGATCTTGAGGGAAGATGTTCGCGCCCTTGTCCAAGAGGAGCAGCGGACGGTCGTCTTCGTCACCCACAACCTCGACGAAGCGCTGCAGCTGTCCAACCGAATCCTGCTGATGACCGCCGGCCCCGGCCGGATCCGCGAAGCCGTCACCGTCGACCTCCCCGACGAAGACAGTGACGACTACCCGGCCCGTTATGAGGCCTACCGCAAGCAACTCTGGATGCACCTTCGGCAAGAGGTCAACGAGACCCGCGCACGTGAAGAAGAAGGACCTACCCGATGACCACGACAGCAGCCAACCGATCCGACCGGTCGCAGAAGGACCCGACACCCGCACGGCAGCCCAGCACCTGGCGCCGTTACGAACGCTACTGGTTGCCGATCGGCACAGTCGTCATCATTCTCGTGGTCTGGGAAATACTGGGCAGGATGGGCCTGTGGAACCCGCTGTTCTTCAGCTCACCGAGCGAGATCTGGGGTGGATTCACGTCTTTGACGGAAGGCCCGCTCTGGTCAGATCTGCGGGTGAGCGGTATCGAGTTTGCCATCGGCATGGCGATAGCCCTGGGTCTCGGCGTCCCGATCGGACTGCTCCTCGGCTCGAATCGCCGCCTCAACCACGCCTTCGACCCGATCATCAACGCCCTGTACTCGACCCCGATCCTCGTCCTCACCCCTCTGCTGGTGATCTGGTTCGGTCTCGGCATGGGATCGAAGATCGCCAACGTCGCGATCCTCGCAATCTTCCCGGTCATCATCAACATGATCGAAGGCGTGCGAACCGTCGATCCTGTGCTGCTGCGCGCTGCCCGCTCCTTCGGCGCCAGCGGACTGTCGATCTACAAAGATGTCACCTTCCCCTCCGTGATTCCTTTCTTCATCACCGGTGTTCGACTCGCGATCGGCAAGGGAATGATCGCTGTGGTCGTCGGCGAGTACATCGCAGCAACCGAAGGCATCGGCTACCGCATCCGCGCCGACGCGGAGGTCTTCAACACCTCTCGATACCTTGCCGCAGTCATGATCATGGTCGTCATCTCGGTCGTGATGATGGGGCTTCTCAAGGTCGTAGAAAAGAAACTCGCACCCTGGCGAGACACCACAATCGCGTGATCGACCTCGCGACCTACCGTCGCATTCCGCCACCGATGCGCTGATCTGCGGTTCATCCGGCCCGTGTCCAGCGCCGCCCAACTGCCAACAGCGCGCACGTACGAGGAGTCCCAAGGCACATGAGCACAGCACTGGAGCAGATTCGGCAAGCTCACCACACCGTCAGATGCATGAGAGGTACCCGCCGGCGTCAACCGGACGTGCCCACGCGCTCGGCCCGGCGAGCGCACCTGCTGAGGCAACTACACGCGACCTCGGCAGGACAGCGATGAAGCGACGCGCGCTGCTGGCGGGAGCGTGTGCCGGGTTGCTCGCCCTCGTCGCTAGCTGTGCCAACAGCACGGAGTTGTCCGCGGCGAACGGCCGTACCACGATCAAGCTGGCGTCGTCGATCACCGGTAGCTCGTTCCTCGCCGTGACCGCCGGTATCGAGCAGGGGATCTTCGACAAGAACGGCATCGACGTCGAGGTCATCAGGGTGAAGAGCACAGCAGAGGCAACCGCGGCGGTGGCGAGTGGGCAGGCCAACGTCGCGGCCATGCTCACCGAAGGCGTGATCTCCTCCCGGGCATCGGGTTCGGATCTGAAGATCATCGCCAATCTCCTCACCGAGCAGCAGTACTTGCTGTACAGCAAGCCGGGCATCGACTCCATCGGACAGTTTGCCGGCCGCAAGCTCGCGACCGGCGGACCTGGCAGCGGAGAAACCCTGGCCAAAGGCCTGTTCGCGGCGATGGGGGTAGATCCATCGACCGTGGCCTACATCGCTTCCGGACCCCTCGCCACCCAGGTGGCTGCCCTCTCGGCCGGGCAGGTCGACGGCGCCAGCCTCGTTCCCCCATACTCCCTCGCCGCAAGTACGGAGGGCGCACGGAAGATCATCGAGTTCCGTGACATGTTCCCGAAGCTCACCCCGCAGGTGTTCGCCGCCAGTGAGCGAGTCCTCACACCCAATCCGAACGAATTCCGCGCCTTCCTGTCGGCGTACAAGGAAAGCGCCCGGTGGGTCGTCGACCACCCCGACGAAGCCGTCTCCATCCTGATGAATGACAGCCAGATCAGCTACGACGCTGCCAAGGACGCCTACGACTTCGCGATGCCGGACTACTCGACCGACGGGCTCGTCGACAAGCAAGGCCTGCAGACCTGGCTCGACCTCACCGACAAGTACGGGACGGTCCACGACGAACTGCCCACCGTCGACGAACTCTACGACCCCAGCTACGTGTCGAACACACCGTGATCGACCCCGAATCGTGCCCTGTCCCAGTTCTAGAGACGACCCATGACCGGCGTCCACTCGACGATGCGATGTTCCGGTACCAGGCCGTGGATGACGAAGGGATCGTGGGTAAAAAGCTGTGCGACCGTGTCGGTCGTATCGGACTCGACGAGGATGAAGGCACCGCTGTCATCGGCGTACGGACCGCAGGCGATGACTGTCCGGCGGTCGACCAGTTCGGAGAGCCATGCTCGATGTTCGGATCGGTACGTGTCACGGCCTGCGGCGGTCTCGGCTGAGTAGGTGTAGTCGACGACGAAGAGTGGCATGGGTTCTGATTCCTCGGGGTTGCCTCAGGGGTGGATGCAGCAGTCGAGCGGCACACTGCGGTGCGCAGTGTGCCGCCCCATGTCGGTGTCAGCCGAGCAGTTCGTAGATCAGCAGGCCGGACAGGGACAGGATCGAGAGGAATCCCAAAGCGCCGATGATGTTCTTCCACCAGGTGTTACGGAGGTTGCCCATCAGCTGACGGTTGTTGCTCATCACGAAGAGCAGGAGTCCGAGGAACGGTGCGATCAGCACGGTCAGTGCCTGGGCGAAGATGATCAGCTGGACAGGGGATTTCGTGAACAGGATCGTGATCATGAGTCCGAAGCCGAGGATCACGGCGCTGGTGCGTTTGGCTGTCGGTGTGCTGGGGGACGGTCCTTTGCCGAGCGCGTCGGAGAGCATGGTGCCTCCGGCGGTGGCGTTGGCGACCATCGCGGAGAACGCGGCCCCGGACAGCCCGAGCGCGAAGATCGTCGATCCGATCGGGCCGGCGATGGGTTCGAAGATCTTCGCCAGGCCTGCGAGGGTGGTTGCTTCGGTGTTCTGGCGGCCGAGGACGGCGGCGGCGACGATGATCACGAGCGAGGTCATGATGCCGGGTGCGACGATGCCCGGGATGGTGTCGGCGATGGTGGTTTGCCGGTATTCGGCTGCGGTGCGCTTACGTTCGTGGGTGCCGTAGGAAGTGAAGAAAGCTGCGTTGAGGGAGAAGTTGGTGCCGACGAGGGCGACGACGAGCAGTTGTCCACCCGGCGGGATGCTCGGGACGAGTCCGTGCACGGCCTGGAGCCAGTCGGGCTGGGCGATGACGGCGCTGAAGACGAAGGTGGCTGCGAGGAGGGCGACGATCACCAGCAGGACGCGTTCGACGGTTCGATAGACGTTGCGGAACAAGAGGATCAGTCCGACGAAGACTGTGCAGACAGCGGACCACACTATCGGGGACCCGCCGAAGACCATCGACAGTCCCAGGCCGGATCCGACGGCGTTGCCCACGGAGAAACACAGGGTGATGATGAAGACTCCGACGCCGGCGGAGACGCCGACACGGCGGCCCAGGATGTCCTTGACCGAGCTGATCATGGACGCGGGGGTGCGGATGCCGAGGCGGACGCTCATGTCGGCGTAGACGAGCATGAAGATGGTCGAGACGGCGATCACCCAGATCAGGGAGTAGCTGTACTCGCTGCCGGCCTGGACGGCACTGGCGAGGTTGCCGGGCCCGAACTGCCACGCTCCGGCGATGAACGCAGGACCGGCCATGGCCAGGGTCCGAACCCAGTACCGGCGCTGGGGACGGACGCGACCTCCGGGCGGCGGAGGGGTGTCTGCGACCACTGAACCGCCTCCGACGGGATCGGCTGATGTACTCATCGATGAGCCTACTTTCTGGTGTTCGAACCGCAGACGAGGAGTGTGGCGCAACTGACGAGGGTCATCCGACGCTGCCGGCTCGGAAGGGGCGAACGGAACCTGCGGCCGGGAGTGGGCCGGGTCTGCTGCGGGCGGTGCCGGCCGGCCCGGGGTGTCCGGGCCGGGCGGCAGAACCGGCACGCGACGCGGTGGCACCGCGTGCGGCGGATTCGGTGAATCCGAAGTGACGGGTCGAGCGGGGTCAGGCGTGGGCGACGACCGAGGTCAGCTCGGCCGACTGCAGCGCAGCGGCGATTTCGGCACCTGCGCCCTCGGCCAGCGGCAGCAGCGGTGAGCGCACCGTGGCGTGTTCGAGGATTCCGCGGGCGACGAGTCCTTCCTTGAGGGCGACGGTGCCTTCCATGTGCGAGCCGCGGTGGTAGACGTTCGCCGTCACCGGCAGGAGGCGGTCGTGGATCGCCCGGGCCGCGGGGTAGTCCTTGGCCTTGCCTGCCGCGATCAGTTCGACCAGCGGCTCGGGCGCGAGTCCGCCGTAGCCGACCAGCAGGCCGTCGACGTCGAAGATGGTGTGCAGCAGGTACTCGTCGTGGCAGCTCAGGATCTGCAGGTCGGGGTTCTCGCGGCGCAGGACCGGGATCTCGCGGTCCCAGCGGCGCATGTTCCGCACACCGTTCTTGGTGGCGAACACACCGGGCTGGGCGGCGATCTCGAGCTGGGTGTCCAGGTTGTACGTGGCCTTGGTGGCGTCGGGGTACTGGAACAGGATCAGTGGCAGCCCGGACCCTTCGTGAATCGCCTTGTACCGATCCTGCGGGGCGCCGTCCTGGTAGCCGAACCGCAGCCATCCGTGGGAGGGGTACACCAGGCCGGCCGAGGCGCCCGCGTCGACCGCGCGGCGAGCCTCCTCCACGGAGACCGCGGTGCCTTCGCCGGTGATACCGGCGATGATCGGCAGCCGGCCGTCGACGGAGTCCTTGAAAGCGGCGATGACGCGAACCTGCTCGTCCTGGGTGAGGAAGGTGCCCTCGCCGGCGTGTCCGAGCACGACCAGGCCCTTGACGCCGTCGACACTGCCGAGCCACGAGCCGAGGCGCTGGATGGCGTCGTAGTCGACGTCGCCGTCACGGGTGAAGGGTGTCACCGGCGCCGGGGTGAGGCCGCGGAGGTCGAGTGTGCTCATGATCGCTCTTTTCCATCGAAGGAGACTTTTGCAAACGTTCCCGGGAACGTTCCCGTGAACGATTTCATCGTGCGATACGATCGTGTCTGTGTCAAGGGTCACGTTCCGAATCGGATGTGATCAGGCCTTACCTCACGCGCGGAGGACCGGGCCGAGGCGGTAGAGAGGAAGACCATGGAAGCCAATGGGAGCGCGCCCCAGCGGGCGCGGGACGGTAAGCACGTCGTGACGCTGCGTGAAGTGGCGGACGCAGCGGGTGTGAGCACCTCGACCGTCAGCCGAGTGCTCGACGATCGCGTGCCGCCGTCCCGCTCCGCGACCGCCGAACGAGTGCGGGCGGTCGCCGATCAACTGGGCTACCGGCGCAACACCTTCGCCTCCAGCCTGCGCCGCGGGCAGACCGCGACGATCGGCGTCCTCGTCCCACGGTTGAGCGACACCGTCATGGCCTTGATGTACGAGGCGATCAGCCGAGCCGCGACCCGCCTCGGCTACTTCACGGTCGTCGCCACGACGGGGGACAACCCCGCCGACGAGTCCGACGCGGCGAGGACGCTGCTCGCACGGAACGTGGACGGCCTGATCGTCGCCTCGAGCCGGCGCGACGACCCCCTGCCGCGCGAGCTACGGGAGCGCGGCGTGCCCCACGCTCTCGTGCTCAGAACCGACGGAATCAGCCCCTCCTCGGTCGGCGACGACGAGGCGGGCGGTTATCTCGCCACCCGCCATCTGATCGACCTCGGGCACACCGACATCGCCGTCCTGTCGGGCCCGTTATTCGCGTCCACCGCCGTCGGTCGTCTGGCCGGGGCGCGAAAGGCGCTCCGGGAAGCGGGAATCGCGGAAGTGCCCGAGTGGATCGTCGAAACGACGTTCGGCATCGAGGACGGCGAGGAGGCCGGGAACCGGCTCTTCCGCTCCGCGTCCCGTCCGACTGCCGTCTTCGCCGCCAACGACAATCTCGCGCTCGGAGTCGTCGCCGCCGCGCACCGATGCTCGTTGACCGTCGGCGACGACGTCGCCCTGGTCGGCTACAACGACATCCCCCTGTCGCAACGTCTTCCGGTCCCGCTCACCTCGGTCCGCACATCGTTCGACCAGATCGCCGCCACCGCGCTCGACCTGATGCTCGCCACCACCCCCGTCGCCGAACCGATCCGGCGCGCGATGCCCACCCTGATCCCGCGGCGCTCGTCCGGATCGCACCGGGCCACGATCGCGGCGGGCCCGGCGACCGCCACCGGAATCGTGTCACCGGGACGAATAATGACTGACGATTGACCGGCAGGCGACCCGCGCCACTCGGGCTCGGGCCGCCGACGGACAGTCCGGGATTCTCGGTCGGGCGGAACCTGAAGAAGATCGGACTTCGCCAGCAGGACACGGCCGAACTCGCAGCGGCGCACGCGGAGGCGGCGATCCGGCACGCGACCGCATACGTGCAGGACCGCAAGGGTTTTCGGAAAGCCGGTCGCCGCGTCCAGAACACCAAGTTGTTCTGCACGGAAGTGGCGGCTCGAGTGATGATTTGGGGTTGTGAGCGTGAGTGTTTCGAATCCGCGCGCCGGGATCAAGCCATGGACGTCGTCGAAGTCGTCCTGCTAGCCGGCGACGGGTACCCGGGTGCCGACGGTGGTGGCTGCGCGTCGGACTTCGGGGATCAGTTGGGCGATTCGGGTGTCGGTGAGGGAGTCGGCGGGTCCGGTGACGCCGAGGACGGCGACCAGGGTGCCGTCGGAGGCTCGGACGGGGGCGGTGACGGAGGCGATGCCGTAGAGGCGTTCGCTGACCGACACGGCGAAGCCGTCGCTGCGGATCTTGTCGAGTTGGGCGAACAGTTCCGCTTTCGACAGGGTCGCACCGCTCGCCAATGCCATGTCGCCGATACCGCTGACGATTTCCTCGACCTCCGCGGTGTCGAGATGAGCGAGGATCGTCTTCCCGGCGCCGCCCAGGTAGAGCGGCAGGCGCTCTCCGACGGGGAGGATGTAGTTGAGAGGGTTGTCGCTTTCCACCCGGGCGATGAGCACTCGGGAGGATTCGACCTTCACGTACATCGACGCGGTGAACCCCGTACTCGCGGCGAGCTGCTGCAACGTGGGCTGGGCAAGGACGCTGAGCGGATTGGTGACCATGAAAGCGTGCGCGACCGCGAGCGCAGCGGGGCCGGCGGTGTAGGTGTCACCGATGCGGGCGGCGTACCCGCGTTCGAGAAGCACGCCGAGGATCCGCTGCACGGTCGCAACGTGCAGCGAGGCGTGGCGGGCGACCTCGCTGAGTCGCAGGGGTTGCTTGGCCTCCTGGAGAACGCCGAGCACGTCGAACGCGCGGTCCAGGGAACGCATGTTGTTGGTCGGCGCCGCCATGTTTCCTCCTCGATACACCTACTTTCGATGAAACTTATCATTGTGCGATAAACCTGTCAGCGGATGGCGGTCGCGTTACAGGGCGAACCGACCCCGCCGACGAAGTTCAGTGGCTTGACGGTGAGCAGGGCGTCCCAGGTGTGGGTGTGGCGGCTGTCCTCGGCGAGTGCGGTGAGGTTCCACAGTTCGCCGGGCGGGACGCCGAGTTTGCCGATCAGTTCCTGGTGCATCATGCCGGCGTCCTCGGGGGCGGACTCGGCGAACGGACTGTCGGGGAGGACGGGGAGAACTTCGACGGCGAAGGTATCGGTGCCGAAGAGCGCGATCTTGTTGTTCCACAACCACTGTGCGAGGTAGCGGCTCTGTGCGAAGCCGGTGGCACGGCGGCCGGTCCGGACCTCGTTGCGTTGGTCGTCGGTGGCGGTGAGGTACCAGTGCGCCCAGCCGGTGTGAACGAGAATCAGGTCACCTTCGCGGATCTCACAGCCCTGGCGCTGCGCGGCGGCGTCCAGATCGGCCGGGTCGAGCGCCGGACCCTGGGCGTGGTCGAGCGGATGCCCGCGTTCGGCGTGGAGCGCTTCGAGGTCGAGGAGCAGCCCACGGCCGACGATCGGGTCCTGCGACCAGGCCTGGATCCCGAGAGCGGGACTACCTTCGGTGATCCGGTCGTCGGGGACGCCGCCGTAGAAGCCGTGCCCGGACACCCGCCGGTGGCGCAATCCGTCGAGATGACTGCTGGCCTGCAGGTAGAAGCCGTCGAGTAGGTCGTCACGGGATTCGGCGTGCGCGGAGACGATGGTGTGCTTCGGCGCCGTGCGCGACCGGGCCATCGGTGGGTCGAACGCCCCGAGCGGATAGTCGAGGGCGAACACCGCACCCCGGGTGACCAGGGTGGCGGCGTCGCGGACCTGCGCGGGGCCGGCGAAGTTCGCCGTCCCGCGGTCCCGGTTGTCGAAGATGCCCCAGCTCGACCCGGCCGGGGCGTCGTCGGTGCGGGCGCACAGGTCGGCGTAGGTGGAGTCGGCACCGATCGTGTCCACGGGCCTGGTCATCCGACGTGTTCGGCGGTGCGGGCGGGAGAGTCCTCGTTTCCGAGGGCGTCCTCCTCTCCGCCGTGGTGGAAGTACGACAGGACGAAGGAGAGTAGTCCGGCGATGCCCGCGGCGCCGTAGGCGTAGGGGGCGAGCAGTTCCTCGACGTGGGTGACGACGACGCCGTCGCCGAGGATCAGTCCGACGGTCTGGCCGAGCACGATCGCCAATCCGCCGAGCAGGAATGCGACGACGCTGATGCGGAATAGGGTGGAGAAGCATTTCTGGAACATGATGTGTCCTGTCGCGGGATTAGACGGGGAGGAGTCCGAGGGCGATCAGTACCCCGATGCCGAGGATGGGAATGCAGTAGTACTTCAGGAGCGGCATGAAGATCTTCGACGGGTCGATCCGGGCAATCCCGGAGGCGACGTAGATGGGGGCGCCCGAGGGTGGGGAGGCGCCCTCGGTGGACGCGAAGACCAGGACGGCGGCCGCGGCGACGGGTGCGGCGATGCCGGTGCCGACCAGGGCGGCGACTGCGACGGGACCGACCGAGGCCATGGTGGCAGAGGCGGTCAGCGGGATCGCGATGATGACGATGATGATCCCGACGAGGATCGCCATCAGCCAGGACGGTGCGCTGAGGCTTTCGAGCATCGCGGTCAGCTGCTGAGGCAGTTTCAGCTTGGCGAGCACCGCCGATGCGGAGAACGCGGCGACGATGGTGATACCGATGACGCCGAATTGGGGGGCGGCGTCGCCGAGGACCTTCCACCAGCCCGTGCTGGTTTTGGGTAGGTGCCGGCGCCCGAGGAAGAGCACCAGCAGGATCATCAGGACGGGGATCCAGGTGATCAGGCTCAGCGCACTCGACATCACCAGGTCGGTGTAGTGCGCGATGGGTGCGGCGATCGGACCGCGGGTGAGTAGTAGCGGGATCAGGATCGGGACGAACAGCAACAGCGAGGTCCACCCGACCCGCAGGCTCCGCTTCACCGGGATTCGGTCTTCCGGGGCGATCGGCTGCAAGCCGTTCTTGCGGACCAGGTAGTAGCTCAGCACCAGTCGGTAGCCGAGGCACCAGAGGCCGGCGATGGCGAGCGGGACGATGATGTCGTCGGCGGCCATCATCCCGGTGACGGTGCTGGACCCGACCAGGATGAACATGGTCGCGCTGAACGGGAACGTCACGCCCATGCCCGCGCAGCCGGCGACGACGGTGGCGGAGAGTTCGCCGCTGACGCCGGAGCGTTTCATCCACGGCACGGTGACTGAGCCGACCGCGGCGGTGACCGAGGCGCCGACATGCGCGATGGCACCGAACATGCCGCCGGCGACGGTGGACGTGTAGATCGGACCGCCGCGCAGGCGGCCGAGGAACGAGTTGAGGATGTCGATGAGCCGGTCGAGGACCGGGGTCTTCGCGAGGATGAAGCTCATGAAGATGAACGCCAGCCCGGCGAACGTCACTTCCTCCTGCATCGAGTTGACGAAGCCCTCCCACATGTATTTCGGGGCGTCACGGCCGGCGAACGCACCGACGACGACGAACCCGACGATCATCGCCTCACCGATGTTGCGTTTGAGCACCGCATTCCAGAAGACGATGGACGCGATGAACGCCAGCAACGCCCAGATGGCAATCATGCCGCGACCTTACGGGCGGCGATGATCGCGGCGCGACGCTGCGCCTCGTCGGCTTCGACCGCCCGGCCACCCGCCAGGCTGGTGAACGCTTCGGCCGCCGGGATGATGATGACGCCGTCGTCGTCGGCGACGACGAGGTCGCCGGGGGCGCAGACGACACCGCCGACCGCGATCGGGACGTCGATCTTGCCGGGGCCGTCCTTGTAGGGGCCCGAGGGGTTCACCGCACGGGCCCACACGCCGAACCCGATTTCCTGCAGGACGTCGATGTCGCGGGCGGCGCCGTCGATGATCATGCCGACGCAGCCGCGGGAGCGGGCGCGTTCGGCGATCAGCTCACCCATCAGGGCACGGTTCTGGTCGCCTTGTCCGTTGATGACGATCACCTCACCCGGTTGTACCTTTGCCAGCGCCTCGTGCAGCGCCTTGTTGTCGCCGGCCCGGGTCCATACCGTGCGAGCACGGCCGACGATGCGTGCACCCTTCCACATTGCGTGGATACCCGAATCGACCATGCCCATGCGTTGGCGGGCGTCGCCGATGTTGGCGACCGGAAGGCCGGCGTAGGCCTCGAGCAACTCGTCGGTGGCGCGACCATTCGCGTCGGCGAGAGTGCGGTGCGCCTCGGCCGTGGCGGACGCGAGAACTGGGCGGACACCGAGCGCGTCGAGGAGCTCGACCGAAGCGGCCGCCTCCACCGTGCGTCGAGCGGCGTGCTTGCGGGTGCCGTCCCGCAGCCGGTCGAGGGCTGAGAAGCTGCCGGACAGCTCACCGGCGATCTGCGCACGCACCCACTGCTCGGCGTCGGCGGCGACCCCGGCATCGACCGATTCGACGATCAACGCGCCGAGGCCCTTCATGAACGTGCTGCGCAGCAGCTTGCGGTTCGAGGCGTCCCCGGGAGCGCCGGTGATGTCCTCGACCGCGGCGCCGAGCGCCTCGAAATACGCTGCCGCCAAAGCCGATCCGTCGCCACTGACCACCAGGGCGGTACGCGCCCCGTGGGCGGGGACGGACCCGACCACCGCGACATCGGCGAACGCAGCGCCGGCCGCGGTGACCACGTCGGCGACCTGCGCCTTGATCTCGGCCGGCGCGGCATTCATGTCCGCGTAGCAGGAACCGTCCGACAGATGCGGTGCGGCGTCGGTCGCCGCCCGCACCGCAACCTTTGCGCTGGTCAGGCTCAGCACCAGATCCGCACCCCGCACGGTGTCGGCGACGTCGTCGAAGCGCAGCACTCCCGCGGGGGTGGCGGTGTCGGCCGGGTCGAACCCGGTCACCTCCCAGCCCTGTGCGAGGAATCCCGACGAGTAGAGACTTCCGGCTTCGCCCAAGCCGAGGATCGCAACCTTCATAATTTCCTCTCATACTGTGATAACCTCTATCACATGATGCAGTAATGGTGGTCACAGTGAGAGGCGCTTGTCAAGGCGCAGAACGTCCAGGGAGTTCGGTCGGACAGAGGTGCGGGCAGCAGATGCCACGCACCATTTCGGCATGTCGAAAAATCGGTTAGCGGAAGGTCGACGGGCTCGAAGCCAGGTCCAGTGCGCTCCGGCCACGCGCCGCGGAATGAACATCGTCAACGAACGGGTGCCGGCCACAGGGATCGAAAGTGGCGGCTGGTTCGTGAATTTGTTTGGTGCGGGCCAGGTTTTGTCTCGGCTCGACTCGCGCGCTCACCGGAGGTCTATCGGCGGTCGATCATCACGTTCGCCGACACCACCGGATCACGAAGACTGAAACGGGGTGAAGATTCTACGCCGAGAAGAAGTCGATGAGTTCGCGTGCGATCTGTTCGGGCGCGTTCTCCGTGGGGATGTGCCCCGCATTCGGGATGCGGATAAGCGTGGTGTGCGGGATCTCCGAGGCGAACTGCTCGGCGTACTCCACTGTCTCGAAGGCGTCGTCCTCACCCCAGATCAGCAACTTGGGCGTCGTGGACTGCCGCAGCGCTGGAACGAGATCGAGGGTGTAGCGGTTGTCGGCCGCACCCGCGAGAGCGATCCAGGAACGGCGAACCCGCGCAGCCGACCACGGATCCAGATAGTCCGCTATCCGCCGTTCGGTGGCGGCGCCGGCCAGCGCCGCCGTCACCGCCTGTCGGCGGGCGGCGAGAACGTCGTCGACGGTGGTTCCCGCGTCGACTCCCGGGCCCTGGAACCGCGCCACGTGGGGCGCCGGCCAGGAGTCGTAGGTGACCGAGTTGACCAACGCCAGCCGCGACACTTCCAGCCCATCGTGAATGAGGAGATGCTGGGCGACGGCGCCGCCGATGTCATGACCTGCCACGGCGATCGGCCCGGAGATCTTCAGTGCCGACGCGAATCGCACCACCCAATCCGCAAGGGCCGGGACGGCTGCCGTTTCCAGGGTGAGCTCGCCTCCCGAACGCCCCAGCCCGGGGAGATCGACCGCGATCGGCTGCAGCCCCGCCTCGGCGAGGCTGCCCAGCACCGGAAGCCAGACCCGGCTCCAATACGTTCCGTGCAGCAGCAACACCACCGGACCGTCCTGCTCGACGGTCAGGTAGCTGGCCGCTTCGCCGTCGACCTGGACTGCGGTCCTCACAACCGCTTCCGTCATTTCGCTCATGGAACCACTGTGACGGAGGCAGGCCTCCCCGCCCAGAGTCAGAAACGACATTCATGAGTACATTCCTGCCATGAGCTTCCGTCGGATGGAGGCACTCTTTGATGAGCCGCTCACCGCCGGCCTCGCCGAATGTCGAACCCGACTCGTTCGGTCGAGGGCGTTACCCGAACCGCGTCGTCCACCACCGTGTGACGATGGTTGCGGCGGCGACTACCAGGTCGGAGTCGGTGACCCAGTGACCGGGCGAATGGTCTGGAGCCATGGAGGATTCGATCCTTTCGAGAGCGGGGCGTTCGTGCGGGAGGGTTGTCGGATCTACCGGACGTAGTCGGCGCCGGTGATGTCGACGGTGGTTCCGGTGGCGTGCCGGGCGCGTCCGGATGCGAGGAACGCGATGGTCTCGGCGACATCGCCGGGCGGGGTCACCTCACCAGCCTTGACGAACGATTCGAGCGACCCGTTCACCGTCGATGCGACGACACCCGAGCGGATGAGTTCCCGCGCAAGCACTCCCGTGATCAGCGGGTAACGCTCGGCCGACGAGCGACGCTGCGGAACAAAGTTTTCCGCAGCGTCGCCTCGTCACCGTGTTACTTCCCTCCGACGATGCCGCTGTCGAGGAGTTTCGCGATGTCGGAGTCGGAGCTGCCGAGGAGGTCCCGGAGCACGCTGCCGGTGTCGTCGCCGACTGCGGAGGCGGGTGCGACGGTGGCGTGGTGGCCGTCGAACGACGCGGGATGCCCGGAAGCGAGGTAGGTGCCGATGCGCGGCTGATCGAGGGGAGTGAACATCGGGTTCTTCTCGAGTTCCCCGGATTTCACGACTTCCTCGAAGGTGCGGTAGCGCTCGGCGAGTACGGACGTCTTCGAGAGTGCCTCGGCCACTTCGGTTGCGGTGTGTTCGCGGAACCAGCGGGCGAACAGGGCCGTGAGGACGTCGCGGTGGGTGAAGCGATCGGTTTCGCGCGCGAAGTCCACGTCGAGTGCGGTGGCGAGTGCCTCCACCGCGGCGGTGGTTCCGGTAACGGCGACAAGGTCACGGAAGTGACGCGGGGTGAGGGCGACGATCATGAACCGTTCGCCGTCGCTGGTGGTGAAATCCGTTCCGTACGTGCCGTAGACCGAGTTTCCGGTCGCCGGCCTGCCGGTGCCGTTGATCTGGACTTCGGTGAGGTAGCCGAGCGTACCGGCGGTGGCGAGCGCGACGTCCTCGAGCGGCAGGCGGATGTGGGTGCCTTCCCCGGTGGCGTCACGGTGCCGGACGGCGGCGGCAACGGCCAGCGCGGCGTACAGCCCACACACCACGTCCCACGCGGGCAGGACGTGGTTGACGACGCCGGCATGATCGGTGGGACCGGTGATGGACGGGAAACCGAGTCCCGCATTGACGGTGTAGTCGACGGCGGGGGAACCGTCGGTGCCACCGAGAACTTCGAGGGTGATGATGTCGGAGCGCAGGGCGCTGAGCGCGTCGTGGGCGAGCCAGTCACGGCCACCGGCGTTGGTGACGAGGATTCCGCCACCCGCACCGGGTGCCGTGACCAGTTGCTGCACGAGTTCCTGCCCCTCGGGGCTTCGCATGTCGACGGCCACGGACCGCTTACCGCGGTTGAGACCGGTCCAGTAGATGCTCTCACCGTCACTCGTGACCGGCCAGCGCTTGTAGCAGGCGGAGCCGCCGACGGGGTCGACCCGGATCACCTCGGCCCCCAGCTGAGACAGCGTCAGCCCGCACAGGGGGGACGCGATGAAGCTGGAGACCTCGACGATCCGAAGTCCGGCAAGGGGAGTGTGGGCAGTCACGAGAGAAGCTCCTTGATGGTGGAGGTCAGGCCATGAGGGCGGTGAAACGCCAGTCGAGGACGGGAACGTCGGAGGCTGCGGCGTTGTGCGCGAACACGAGTGAACGCAGATGCACGACGCCGCCACCGCCGGGCAACGCCTCGGCGCTCTCGATCTCGAGTTCGCTGGTGAGGGTGTCGCCCTCGTGGACGGGACCGGTGTGGTCGCAGGACTTCCAGCCCAGGACCGTGACGAGGTTGGGCAGCGCGCGCGTGGCCTGCCCGAGAGCGATGCCGATGGTGTGCCCGCCGTAGACGAGCCGTCCGTCCGCGCCGACCCGTTCGTCGTGATGGGTGGCCGCGATGTTGAGGGTGAGGCGCGCCAGTTCGGGGGCGCTCGAGACCACATCGCCGCTGCTCCGCAGGACCGCGCCGGCGAGGTCGGTCGAGAAGTGCTGTCCGGGAACCTTGTCGCGGTAGCGGGCGAGGTCCCAGCCCACGGGGGCGGCGAAGGCCTGCTCGGTCTGCGGACCGATCGCGGACAGGTCGTCGGACTTGCGGACGCGGTCGTCGTCGGGGTTCTCGCTCAACGGGAGCATCGCGCAGCGGTAGAAGTCGAGAACGGTGCGGCCGTCCTGGTCGGTGGACGTCATCCGGAGTGCCGCCAGCCCGGTGGGTTTGCGTCCCGGCTTCGCCGAATTCTCGCGCAGGCCCACCACTTCGGTGCGGGTGTACAGGGTGTCGCCGAGATGGGGGAAGTGGTGGAAGCGGAGGCCGCGGTAGAACAGGTTGGCCTTCACGTGGTGCGTGGCGAGCGTGGACTGTCCGATGGCGACGTCGCAGACGAGGCCGGGGTTCGCCACGGCGTCCCCGGATCCGGTGACGGCCCGGGACAGGTGCGCGTCGAGGGGCAGCCGCAGGCGGTCGCCGAGGATGGCTTGATGGGCGGCGGTGAGGCCGCTGGTCAGGGTGACGGCGGGGGCGGTGTCGAACACCTGCCCCACCTCGAGTTCGTCGAAGTACGGTCCACCGACGTACGTCTGGGTGATCGTCACTGCGCACCTACCTGGGCGAGGACCCGTCGTGCGGCCACCGCGACGGCCTCGTCGAGCATCTGTCCGTCGAGTTGCGCGGCCCCGCTGCCCGCGGCCTCGGCGGCGGCGAGTGCGTCGATCACGCGGCGTGCGTCCTCGACGGCGGTGTCGGTGGGGGTGAACGCCGAAGCGGCCGATTCGACTTGCGCGGGATGGATGACCCATTTCCCGTCGAACCCGAGTGCGCTGGTCCATGCTGCCGAGTGGCGGAAGGCGTCGTCGTCGGCGATTCCGAGGAACGGGCCGTCGATCGCCTGGATGCCGGCGGCGCGGGCGGCGACGAGGACGCCGTCCTGGATCGCGAGCCAGTGCTCGGGAAGGGCGGAGCGGGAACGGCCGAGGGCCGCCCCGAGATCGGCGTAGCCGATGATGACGGACTCGAGCCGGGCGACGGACCGGGTGATGTCGCCGATGTTCTGCACCCCGACCGGAGTTTCGACGAGAGCCTGCAATCCGATGTCGGTACCGGCGAGAGCCTGATCGGCGTGCGCGAGATCCTGCGCTGTCTCCGCCTTGGGAACCACGATGCTCGTGAGCGCGGCGCCGAGGGACGCACACAGGGCGAGGTCGTCCTCGGCCCACGGTGTGGTCAGCGCGTTGATGCGGACCGAGACGGCCCGGGAGCCGTCCGACTCGCGCACGAGACGGCGCACGAGGTCGCGGGCGTCGGCCTTCCTGGCCGAGGCGACGGCGTCCTCGAGGTCGAGGACCACCTCGTCGGCGGTCGACCGGAGCGCCTTGACGGCCTTGCGTTCGTCGGATCCGGGGGCCACCAGAACGGCGCGCCTGCGGGTGAGGTTCTGCACGATGCTTCATTCCTAGCGTCTGGGAGCCCGGGTCGGGCTGGTATGTACAGCCCGGGTCGGGCTGATATGTACGGCCAGCCCAAAGGGGCTGCGCTGCTGATGCTGGCAGCGGCGTAGTCGTCATGTCAAGACCGATCGTTGACTTTAGGCAGACATTATCGGATTATGGCCGTACAAATGTTGTGCGAGTGCGAGGTGGAGTGATGGGCAAGCTGAACGAGGAAGAGGCGTACCTGGTCGAGACGGTGCGCGCCTTCATCGACCGCGACGTGAAGCCGACGGTGCAGGCGGTGGAACACGCCAACGAGTACCCCGAGAAGTGGATCGAGCAGATGAAGCAGATCGGGATCTACGGTCTGGCGGTCCCGGAGGAGTACGGCGGATCACCGGTGTCGATGCCCTGTTACGCGCAGGTCACCCAGGAACTGGCCCGCGGGTGGATGAGCCTGGCGGGGGCGATGGGCGGGCACACCGTCGTCGCGAAGCTGCTGTCGCTGTACGGCACCGAGGAGCAGAAGCAGCAGTACCTGCCGAAGATGGCGACCGGCGAGATCCGGGCCACCATGGCGCTGACCGAGCCCGGTGGCGGTTCCGACCTGCAGGCCATGTCCACCAACGCCAAGACCGACGGCGACGATCTGGTGATCACCGGTTCGAAGACGTGGATCTCCAACGCCCGCCGATCCGGCCTGATCGCGCTGCTGTGCAAGACCGATCCGAGCGCGACCCCCAAGCACAAGGGCATTTCGATCGTCCTGGTCGAACACGGCCCCGGTCTGACGGTGTCCCGAGATCTGCCCAAGCTCGGCTACAAGGGCGTCGAGACGTGTGAGCTGTCGTTCGACGGTTACCGCACCCCCGCCACGGCGATCCTCGGCGGCACCCCGGGCAAGGGGTTCGCGCAGATGATGAAGGGCCTGGAGACCGGCCGCATCCAGGTGGCCTGCCGGGCGCTGGGCGTGGCCACGGCGGCGCTCGAGGACTCCCTCGCCTACGCGCAGCAGCGGGAGAGCTTCGGCAAACCGATCTGGAAGCACCAGTCGATCGGCAACTACCTGGCCGACATGGCAACCAAGCTGACGGCGGCACGGCAGCTGACCTGGCACGCGGCCGAGCAGTACGACAGCGGCGACCGGTGCGACATGGAGGCCGGGATGGCCAAGCTGTACGCGTCCGAGGTGGCGATGGACATCGCCCTCAACGCGGTGCGCATCCACGGCGGTTACGGCTATTCCACCGAGTACGACGTCGAGCGGTACTTCCGCGACGCCCCGCTGATGATCGTCGGCGAGGGCACCAACGAGATCCAGCGCAACGTCATCGTCTCGCAACTCGTGTCGCGGGGCGGTCTGTAGTCCGGCAACCTGCACGTAGGATCGGTGCGCGATGAACGGTAGGGAACGAGAACGAGAGACGGAGCCGGCGTACCAGCTGGTGTCGAAGCAGCTCCGTGAACACATAGCCGCGGGCAAGTACCGCGGCGGCCTCAAGCTCCCCACCGAATTCGAGCTCGCGGAACAGCACGGCGTGAGCCGGCAGACCGTGCGACGCGCATTCCAGGACCTGGTAGCCGAGGGCATCGTCTACCGGGTCCCGGGCCGCGGGACGTTCGCAGCCGAGTCCGACGGCCGATACCTGCGTCAGCTGGGGTCGATCGAGGATCTGATGAATCTGTCCACCGACACCACCATGGAGGTGGTCTCGCCGCTGCGCCGCCGGGTCGACATCGAGGCCGCGAGCAGGCTCCGCCTCGACACCGACCTCGTCCACACGGTCGTGTTCCGGCGCCGCCACGACGACACCCCGTTCGTACTGACCACCGTGTACCTTCCCGACGAGATCGCCCGGCTCGTCGTCGACGCACCCGAGATGTCCGAGGGCGCCGTCAGTGCGTACACGATCATCGGTCTGCTGGAGCCGCACCTGCGCAGCCCCATCATCGAGGCGGCCCAATCGATCACGGTCGCGCCCGCCCCCGCGGACGTGGCCCGCGAACTCGGCTGCCCCGAAGGCCATTCGATGCTGCGGGTGGACCGCCTCTATTCCGATTCGGAAGGGCGGACCGTCGAGTTGGCGGTCAGCTACTTCCTGCCCGAGCACTACACCTACCGCGTGACCCTGCGACGTGGCGGACGCTGACCGTCCGCGTCCTCCTCGGGATCGGCGTCTGCCGCCGCCGTCCGCGCGCTCGACCCACGTTTCCACGACCACATCCCGGCGCTGCTGCCGTTCCGTCCCGAACTCCGCGACAGGCCGGGGACTTCACCGCCGGCCCGGGTGAACAGTGGAGACCGACCGGTACGCATCGAGGTCCGATCGGCAGCTCGAGCGACCGTCCAGTCCCTCTGCCAGGGGATGACGCCTCGAACTTCACCCCCTCGACCCGATAGTGTGCACGGCGGGGGCAAGCGCACGTCATCACCGAGAATTCGCAGAGGTTTACATTGTCGAGTCCCGAAAACGACGCCGAGCTCGCAGGCCGCGTCCAGCGCCTGCTGCAGTTCCTGCGCGAGATCGTCAGGGCTCGCACGAAGCCGGTTCTCCGCGTCGACCAGCACGAACAGGTCGAATGGCTGCATCAGGACGGCCGGACGATCCAACTCGATTCCGACGCCGCGCAGGGTGACATCGTCCTGCGTGTGCCCCTCATCGGCGTCGAGGATCCGCCGGAACTACCCGCGGTCCTGGCCGGCTGGGTGGACGCGTCGGCCCGCTCCGACAGCTCGCGTTCCGATCTGGAACTGAACGCGTCCGACGCCTACGCAGAGGACTCCGACGAGGAATACGACGTGCGTCGCGCGTACGACGTCCGGCAGGCGTTCGACGCCTACGTGCCGCGCTGGCAGGCGTGGGCGAAGGCCGACCGGGAGCGTCGCCCGCACGCCGATCTGTACCAGTCGTTGCAGCGGATGCTGCAGGAGCTGAACGCCCGCCCCGAGTCGATCGAACTCGTTCTCGCGTCCGGCCTGCTGACCCTGGCGGGCGCCGGTCCGGTCGACGGCGTCCAGACCCACCTGGTCACCCAGTCCGCGAGCATCCACCGCGACCCCCGGACCGGCGACCTGCTGGTGCGGCTGATCGCGGGCTCCCAGCCCCGGCTCGAGGACTCCCAGCTGTTCACCGGACTGGACATTTACGACAGCGCGCACGCGATGCCGCTGCAGAAGCAACTGCAGGACACGGCCGCGTCGCCGCTGAGCGACGGCGTTCGCGCACTGCTCGCGGAGTGGGCACCGAAGTCGCTGATGACGCCTGTCACGGTGCGGGACGGCGTCCGGCCACCCGACGCCGACGCCGACGGCACCCTCACCCTGTCACCGGCCCTGGTCCTGCGGAAGCGCAGTGCGTTCGCCCTGGTCGAATATTACGAGCAGATGATCTCCCACCTCGAACGCGACGGCGCGACCGTTCCCCTCGGGCTCGCGCAGCTGGTCGAGGCGATCGAACCGGCAGACCGGCTGTCGTGGCTCGAGCGCACCGGCGCCGCCACCTCGTCGACGCTCGCCGAAGACCCGCTCTTCCCGCTCCCGGCCAACGCCGAGCAGTCGCAGATCATCGAGCGGCTCGGCGGCGACAGCGGAGTGGTGGTCGAGGGCCCGCCCGGCACGGGCAAGACCCACACGATCGCCAACCTGGTGTCAGCGCTGCTCGCGCGCGGCCAGCGGGTACTCGTCACGAGCGAGAAGGCGCAGGCGCTCCGGGTGCTGAGGGACAAGCTCCCACCCGAGATGCAGGAACTGTGCGTCTCCATCACCGACCTCTCCCGCGGCGGCTCCGACGAGCTCACCCGCAGCGTCGCGACGATCGCCGAACGGAAGTCGTCGTTCAACCCGCACAGCGAGGGCCAGAAGATCGCCGATCTCCGCGCCCAGCGGGACGAGGCCGTGCAGAAGCGGGCCGTCGTGCTCGAGCAGGTGAAGGCGCTGCGCGAGTCCGAGACCTACCTCCACGACGCTGTCGCGGACGGCTACGAGGGCACCGCCGCCACCATCGTCCGCAAGGTCATGGGCCTGCAGGACGCCTTCGAGTGGCTTCCCGGTCCGCTGCTGAGCGAGCAGCCGCCCCTCACCGGCACCGAGGTCGAGACGCTGCGCCGGCTGTCGGTGACGGCGTCCCCCGAACGGGCGCAGCGGTCCCGTCAGACGCTTCCCGCGCTCGACTCGCTGCTGCCCAACCGGGCCGAACTCGAACGGCTCTGCTCGCGGGCGTCGACCAGCGTCCCCATCGACACCCCGCAGTCGGCGCATCTGCTCGAGGTCCTCGGGGGCGTGGACCCCGAGACCGCGTACACCGTTCGCCGGCACTGCAAGGAACTGCAGGCGCGCGCTCACGACGTGCTCGATCTCGACGGTCAGTTCCAGAGCCTCGCCGACACGGTCCTCTCCGGCCGGGCGACGCACCTGTGGGGTCGGCTGGACGCTCTGCCCGCGATCGTCGAGGCGGCCGCGGCCGCCGACCGCTACATCGGTGCGCACGACGTCCAGTGCGCCGTCATGACCCGACCCGCACTGCAGGCGGTCGGTGCACTCGCCGTCGCGATGGAATCCGGTGCCGTCGAGTGGAAGGCACGTTTCCGTCGCAGCGAAGAGCAGAAGGCCGTCGAAGAACTTGGCCTCGATGCCACCGTCGACGGCGCACCCGCCACGACCGCCGCCACGGTGCGGCTCGTGACCGAGCACCTGCGCGCCCACGACGCCGCGCAGACCGCCGCCACCCTGCTGGCGGATCTCCGGATTCCGGTGGACATGAACGGTTCCCGTGCCGTCCAGGTCGACAGCCTCAACATGATCGTCGGCCGGGTGGCCCGGGTGCGCGCCCTCCTCGTCGCCCGCGACGCGCTGGCCCGCGAACTGTTCGCGCTGTCCCCGAACGCGCCGCGGATCCGTACTCTCGCGGACGCCGTCGCGGTGGCCGGGGCCGCAGAGGCGATCACCACGCGTGCCGACGTGGACAGTGCCCGTGCGGAACTCGACGCCATCGTCTCGACCGTCTCCACCGAGGTCGACGCGGGACCGTCACCGGAAGGCACCGCCCTGGTGGCCGCGCTCGATCAGGCCGACAACACGGCCCTCTCGGATGCCCTCAGCCGCTACGCGATCGCCCGCGTCGAACAGCAGGATCAGCGGCTGTTCGACGAACTGTCCGACAAACTCTCACCCGTCGCCCCGGCACTGTACGAATTGGTGCGCAGGACGGCGGCGCTCACCGAGTGGGACGAGATGAGCTGGCAGATGTCGGAGGCGTGGGCGTGGCGCCGTGCCCGCCAATGGGTCACCGAGCAGCATCGTGCCGGTCGTGAGCAGGAACTGGAAGCCGAACTCAACGCCGTCGACGCGGATCTCGCGCATCTGACGGCGCGGCTCGCGGCGGCCACCGCCTGGCGCGACTGCCTCGAACATCTGACGGCGGATCAGGTGCGGGCGTTGCAGACGTACCGCGAACACATTTCGAGCATCGGCGCAGGTGCCGGTAAGTATGCCGAGAAGTACCGCAGCGCAGCACGATCCGCGATGGGCGAGGCGCAGGGCGCGGTGCCCGCGTGGGTGATGCCGCTGCAGCAGGTGCTCGCGTCGATCCCGCCCGTACCGGGCAGCTTCGACGTCGTCATCGTCGACGAGGCGAGCCAAGCCGACATCACCAACCTGTTCCTGCTGTGGCTGGCGCCGCGGGTGATCGTCGTCGGAGACGACAAACAGTGCGCACCCGCCGACATCCCCACCACCGGCACCCTCGACGACGTGTTCACCCGGCTCGACGCCTACCTGCCGGACCTTCCGGAGTACGTCCAGGCCACACTCACGCCGCGGTCGAGCCTGTTCTCGATCCTGCGCACCAGCTTCGGGCAGGTGGTCCGGCTCCGCGAGCACTTCCGCTCGATGCCCGAGATCATCAACTGGTCGAGCACCCAATTCTACGGCGAACTGCCGCTCGTCCCGGTGCGGCAATTCGGCGCGGACCGGCTTCCGCCACTGAAACATACGTACGTATCCGACGCCACCGTGGCGGGCAAGGACGCGACGCTGACCAACCACGTCGAGGCCGCCGCCCTCGTCGACCAGCTCATCGAATGCCTCGTCGACCCCCGCTACGACGGCAAGACGTTCGGAATCGTGGTGCTGCAGGGACAGTCCCAGGTCGACGCCATCCGAACCGAGCTCGTCAAGCGCATCGGCATCGAACAGTGGGAGCAGCGGCGACTGCGGGTCGGGACGCCGCCCGACTTCCAGGGCGACGAACGGAGCGTCGTCTTCCTGTCGATGGTGGTGGGACCCGAGCAGAACTTCGCACCACTGACGGCGAACCAGTACAAGCGACGGTTCAACGTCGCGGCGTCACGCGCACAGGACCAGCTGTGGCTGTTCCACTCCGTGACCGTCGACGAACTGAAGCGGGCCGACCTGCGCAACTCCCTGCTCAGCTACATGATGTCGACGTCGCCGGCACCGGCCGACCCCATGCCGCAGGACGTCGACCGCGACGTCCGGATCCCGCCGTTCGACAATCTGCTCGAGCAGCGGGTGTTCAACGACATCGCCGACCGCGGCTACCACGTCAATTCCCAAGTCGAGGTGAACAATCGGCGCATCGACCTCGTCGTCACCGGCGGCACCATGAGACTCGCCGTCGAATGCGACGGCGACGCGTTCTCGACCACCCCGGAACAGCGGATCGCGGACCTCGAACGCGAACAGGAACTCAAACGGTGCGGCTGGACGTTCTGGCGCGTCCGCGAGTCGGAGTACTACCTCGACCCGAAGGCTGCCCTGTCGAGTTTGTGGGACACGCTGGACAACCTTGGCATCGCGCCGCACGCGGTGGATCACGCGATCGCCATCGAAGCGGCCGCCACCGAGCGGGCAGCGCGCGACGCCGCCGCGTCCGAGCGCGGAAAGCACGCGGCCCCGATAGGCGCTTCGCGCCCGTGAGTACTTATTAACGTCCCGCGGTTAACAAGTACTCACAGGTGCGGAGCGCATGAGAATCCAGGAGTTCGCCGTCTCCGACGAGACGTCGGGGCCGTATGCGATCACGACCGGGCCCGACCACGCCCTGTGGGTGACGCTCGTCCACGCCGGTCGGATCGCGCGCCTCACCGTCGACGGCGAAGTCGCGACGTATCCTCTCGACACTGCGGAGTGTGGGCCCACCATCATCACGCCGGGCCCGGACGCCGCCTTGTGGTTCACACGATTCCACGACCACCGGATCGGGCGGATGACGTCGGACGGTGCGATCGACTCCTTCCCGACCCCGACCTCGGACAGCGGTCCGTTCGGGATCGTCGCCGGCCCGGACGACGCACTGTGGTTCACCGAGACGAATGCCGATCGGATCGGGCGGATCACCACTGACGGGCAGATCGCCGAGTTTCCTCTGCCCACGGACGGCGGGTTCCCTTCGGCGATCACGCTGGGTCCGGACGACGCACTGTGGTTCACGCTCAACCAGGCGAACGCGATCGGCCGTATCGACGTCGACGGCAACGTCGCGGTGCATTCGCTGCCCACGCCCGCCGCCGGGCCGGTGGGAATCACTCGCGGGACCGACGACGCGCTGTGGTTCGTCGAGATCGGCGCCGGGCAGATCGGCCGGATCTCCGTCCAGGGCCGGATCGACGAGTTCGCACTCCCGGACCGCTCCGCTCGACCTCACGCCATTGTCGCCGACCCCGACGGCGGTTGCTGGTTCACCGAATGGGGCGCAAACCGCATCGGACACATCGGGCCGGGCGGCGATATCACCGAATACGACCTGCCGACACCGTCTTCGGAACCGCACGGGATCGCCGTGGGACCGGACGGTGCGGTCTGGGCGGCGTTGGAGATCGGACTTGTCGCGTGCCTTCGGCCCGTGAGTACTTGTTAACGTCCCGCGGTTAACAAGTACTCACGGGCGCGGCTGCGCACGACTGTCGCCGCGGAACTCGGCGATGACGTCGTCGCCGCGCCGGACGGTGACGTCGTAGATGCCGTTGCGCCCGAAGCGGGCCCGTTCCACGGCCTCGGCGACGAGGGTGTCGCCGAGGCGGGTGGCGGTCAGGAATCGGATGTCGGCGCGGGCGGCGACGGCGGGTGAGTCGTATCCGTTGCACGCCATCGCGAATGCGGTGTCGGCGAGGGTGAACACGAAGCCGCCGTGGGTGATGCCGTGGCCGTTGACCATGGTCTCACCCACGACCATCGACGCGACCGCGTGGCCGGGGCTGAGTTCGAGGATCTCGATGCCGAGCGCCTGGGACGCGTTGTCGGCCTCGAACATCTTCCGCGCGATACGGCATTCCGCGGATGCGTCGACAGTCATGGTTCTCCTACTGGTTGTAGACGGATTCTTCTTCTTGGACGTACATGGTGACGCCGCCGGTGGCGAAGTTGCGGACGTCCTTGCCCGCCTGCTTCATCTCCTCGGACTGCAACCCGGACTTCATGGTGGCGGCGTCGGGGAAGACGAGGCTCGCCACCGCGTAGTACGGCGGCGTGCCGCCGTCGAGGGCACTGCACTTGCCCCAGGTGAAGTCGGTCAGGCCGGGGACCTTGCGGGCCAGCGGCATGTGGGTGTCGCGGTAGTAGGCGTCGAACGCCTCGGGATCATCGGGCTGGCCGTAGCAGACGGCGACCTTGAAGCTCATGCGTTTTCTCCTTTGGCGACGAGGGTGAGAACGTCGTATGTTGCGACGGGATCGCCGTCCTGGTTGACGACGACTGCATCCCAACGGACTTCACCGTAGTCGGCGCTGCTGCGCGGGGTGATGAGCTTCGCGGTGAGCGTGACGGTGAGGCTGTCGTCGGCCTTGACGGGGGTGAGGAACCGGAGGTTGTCGACGCCGAAGTTGGCGAGGACGGGACCGGGATTCGGTTCGACGAACAGGCCGGCGGCGAGGGAGACGACGAGGTATCCGTGGGCGACGATGCCGCCGAACAGCGGGTTGGCGGCCGCGGCCTCGGGGTCGGTGTGGGCGTAGAACGTGTCGCCGGTGAACTCGGCGAAGTGGTCGATGTCGGCGAGGGTGACCTGGCGGGGGCCGCCGACGATGGTGTCGCCGATCCGCAACTGTGCGAGGTTCTTCCGGAACGGGTGGATGCCGTCGTCGTTGCGCTGCGAACCGGTGACCCACTTGTTTCCGACCGCGGTGAGGATGTCGGGGGTGGCCTGGACCGCGGTGCGCTGCATGTGGTGCAGGATGCCGCGGATGCCGCCGAGTTCTTCACCGCCGCCTGCGCGTCCGGGGCCGCCGTGCACGAGGACGGGCAGGGGTGAGCCGTGGCCGGTGGATTCCTTCGCGTCGTCGCGGTTGAGGACGAGGACGCGGCCGTGGAACGGGGCGAGGCCCAGCACGATGTCGCGGGCGAGTGCGGAATCGCGGGTGACGAGGGAGGCGACGAGGCTGCCCTTGCCGCGGGCGGCGAGTTCGATGACCTCGTCGGTGCTGTCGTATCCGATGACGGTGCTGACGGGTCCGAAGGCCTCGATGTCGTGGGGTTCGGTGGCGTCCTTGTCGTCGGAACGCAGCAGGATCGGCGGCAGGAATGCGCCCGTCGCCTTGTCGGCGCCGACGACCTCGAAGTTCTCCGGGTCGCCGACCACGATCTGCGCCGTCTTGGTCAGGCCGCGCAGCGATTTCAGGACCTCGTCGCGCTGTTCGAGGCTGGCGAGCGCACCCATCGTGACGCCTTCGGCGTCGGGGGCGCCGACCACGACGCGCGAGAGCCGGGCCTCGGCCGCGGCGATGACGTCGTCCATCAGTGCGGTCGGCACGAAGGCGCGCCGGATGGCGGTGCACTTCTGGCCGGCCTTCACCGTCATCTCGGTGACGAGCTGCTTGACGTAGAGGTCGAATTCCTCGCTGCCGGGCTCGACGTCGGAGCCGAGGATCGACGCGTTGAGCGAATCGGCCTCGGCGTTGAAGTGGACGCCCTCACCGACGACGTTCGGGTGCGCCCGCAGGGTGGCCGCGGTGTCGGCGGATCCGGTGAACGCCACGGAGTCCTGCCCGCCGAGGTGGTCGAGCAGCCCGCGGGCGCTCCCGGACAGCAGCTGGACCGAACCCTCGGGCAGCAGCCCGGACTCGATGATGCGACGGAACACGAGCTCGGTGAGATAGGCCGATTGGCTCGCGGGCTTCACGATCGACGGGACGCCGGCGATGAACGCGGGGGCGAGCTTCTCGAGGAAGCCCCACACCGGGAAGTTGAACGCGTTGATCTGGACGGCCACGCCGCGGCGCGAGGTGTAGACGTGCTGGCCGAGGAACGTGCCCTTCTTGCCCAGCTGCTCGAACGCGCCGTCGAGGTAGACGGTGTCGTTGGGCAGTTCCCGCCTGGCCTTGCTGGCATAGCTGAGGAGGGTGCCGAACCCGCCGTCGATGTCGACGCCGGAGTCGCGCTTGGTGGCGCCGGTCGAGGTGGAGAGGGCGTAGAACTCGTCCTTGCCGGCCATGAGGGTGAGTGCGAGCGCCTTGAGGGCGGCGGCGCGCTCGTGGAAGGTCAGCTTCGCGAGTGCCGGTCCGCCCACCTCGCGGGCGTAGGTCACCATCTCGCCCAGGTCGAGTCCGGTCGCGGAGATGCGCGCCACCTCGGAGCCGTCGACCGCGCTCAGCAGCGGCGTTCCCTCGTCCGGCGCGGTGTGCCAGCGTCCGGCGGCGTAGCTTTCCAGTAACTTGCTCACGACAACTCCATTTCACCGTACGTTCGGTCGGTTAACACAATCGTCGCTTCTGCCGCTGGTTGTCAAGGGAGGATCGCAACTTTTCGTGCGCTACCTCCTCTTGCGTACCGACCGAAGATTCGGTTATTAATAGACGGCACCCCCGTGAAGGAGAAGACTGTGGCCGAAGTGTTTCTGGTGGACGGAGCCCGTACCCCGCAGGGTCGATACGGCGGAGCGCTCGCAGGAGTGCGCCCCGACGACCTTGCCGGTCTCGTGGTGGCCGAGGCCGCCCGCCGGGCCGGAATCCCGGGCGACGCCGTCGACGAGGTGATCCTCGGTGCCGCCAACCAGGCCGGCGAGGACAACCGCGACGTCGCCCGCATGGCCGTGCTGCTCGCGGGCCTGCCCGACAGCGTTCCCGGTTACACGGTGAACCGCCTGTGCGCGAGCGGTCTGACCGCCGTCGCGTCCGCCGCGCACACCATCCGCAGCGGCGAGGCCGACATCGTCATCGCCGGCGGCGTCGAATCGATGACCCGCGCACCCTGGGTGATGGCCAAGCCCGGCACCCCGTGGGCACGCCCCGGAGAGGTGGCCGACACCTCGCTCGGCTGGCGCTTCACGAACCCGCGATTCACCGCCACCGACCGGGACGTTCCGGCCGGGGCCGGACCGGACGTCCGCAAGGTGACGTTGTCGATGGGCGAGACGGCCGAGGAGGTCGCCGCGCTCGAGGGCATCACCCGCGCCGAGAGCGACGCCTTCGCGCTGCGCAGCCAGGAGCGGGCGATCGCGGCGGTCGACGCCGGCCGGTTCGAGCGCGAGATCGTGGCCGTGCCGGTGCGCGACGGTGAACTGATCGCCGACGAAACCCCCAGGCGGGGAACAACGCTGGAGAAGCTGGGCTCGCTGAAACCGGTGTTCCGCAAGGACGGCATCGTGACCGCCGGTTCGTCGTCCTCCCTCTCGGACGGCGCCGCGGCACTGGTCGTCGCGAGCGAGGCGGCGGTGGAGAAGTACGGCCTGACCGTTCGCGGCCGCATCGTCACCAGCGCCAGCGCGGGTATCGCCCCCAACGTCATGGGGCTGGGCCCGGTCCCGGCCACCCGGAAGGCGCTCGCCCGCGCCAACTGGTCGATCTCCGACCTCGGCGCCGCCGAACTCAACGAGGCCTTCGCGGCGCAGTCGCTCGGGGTGATCCGGCAGCTGAAGCTCGACGAGTCGATCGTCAACGCGGACGGCGGCGCCATCGCACTCGGCCACCCACTGGGCTGCTCGGGTGCGCGGATCCTGCTGACGCTGCTCGGCCGGATGGAACGCGAAGGCGCCCGCCGCGGGCTCGCCACGCTGTGCGTGGGCGTCGGCCAGGGCGTCGCGATGCTGATCGAGGCGCCGTGAACACACTGAAGATCGAGGACCGCGACGACCGCATGGTGGTCACGCTGCACCGTCCCGCGCAGCGCAACGCGATCAACGCGGAGATGATCGGCGAACTGCACCAGGTGTGCGCGTCGCTGGAGGCGACCCCGAAGCCGATGCTGCTGACTGGCGAGGGCGACCACTTCGCCGGCGGCGCCGACATCGCCGAACTGCGCGAACGCGGCCGCGACGAGGCGTTCGCCGGCATCAACCGCAATCTGTTCGACCGTATCGCGAAGCTGCCGCTGCCCACCGTCGCGGCGGTGAGCGGGTACGCGCTCGGCGGCGGCGCCGAACTGTCCTACGCGTGCGACATCCGCATCGCCACCGAGACCGCGGTCTTCGGGAACCCGGAGCCGGGACTGGGGATCATGGCCGCGGCCGGGGCCAGTTACCGGCTGCCCGAACTGGTCGGCAAGTCCGTCGCCAAGCAGGTCCTGCTCGGCGGCCGGAACCTCGACGCGCAGGACGCGCTGCGCAGCGGACTCGTGATGAGTGTCGTCGCACCCGGCGAGCACATCGATGCAGCGCACAAGATCATCGACCGCATCACCCGGTCGGCGCCGCTGGCGCTCAAGCTCACGAAGATGATCGTCGACGCGCCGGGCTCGCACCCGTTCGCCGACGACATCGCCCAGGCGGTGCTGTTCGAGAGCCGCGACAAACACGACCGCATGACTGCGTTTCTGGAGAAGAAGAGATGACGAGCACAGCACCGAAGAACGTCGGCGTGGTCGGCGGCGGCCGGATGGGCGCGGGTATCGCGCAGGTCTTCGCCACCCTCGGCTCCACCGTCACCATCGCCGAGAGCGGCGACCGGCAGGCGGCCCTGCAGCGGGTGTCCGACGGACTGGACCGCGCGCACGAACGCGGCAAGCTCGGCGACGTCGATCCCGCGACGATCCTCGGACGGGTGTCCACGGTTGCCGCCCCCGACGCGCTTCCGCCGGCCCTGGATCTGGTGGTCGAGGCGGTGCCGGAGTTGGTGGACCTCAAGCTCGGCGTGCTGTCTGTCGTCGAAAAGACGGTCGACCCGTCCACGGTGATCGCCAGCAACACCAGTTCGATCTCCATCGCCGAACTCGGCAATGTCCTCACCGACCCGGCCCGGCTGATCGGCATGCACTTCTTCAACCCGGTTCCGGCGTCGACGCTCGTCGAGATCGTCCGCGCCCCCGCCACCGACGCGGCTGTCGTCGACCGGGTGCGCGAGTGGGTGTCTCAGCTCGGCAAGACCGAGGTGCTGGTCAACGACTCCCCGGGTTTCGCGACCAGCCGGCTCGGCGTGTGCCTCGGGCTCGAAGCCATCCGGATGCTGGAGGAAGGCGTCGCCGACGCCGAGTCCATCGACCGGGCCATGGAACTCGGCTACCGGCACCCGATGGGTCCGCTGCGGTCCACCGACCTCGTCGGCCTCGACGTCCGGTTGGCCATCGCCGAACACCTCGCGAAGACGCTCGGCGACCGGTTCGCGCCGCCCGCGCTGCTGCGGGAGAAGGTCGCGAAAGGCGAACTCGGCCGTAAGAGCGGCCAAGGGTTCTTCACCTGGTCCTGACCGGGCCACGCACACCACAACCAGCAGGAGGCACATTCTCATGAGCACTGACGACGTGGTCGGACTTTCCGTGGACGCGGGACTGGCCACCATCACCCTGCGCCGCGCGGGCGCGTCCAACGCCCTGGACCGCGCGGTGAAGGAACAGTTGCTGGCGGCGGTGGAGAAGGTCGCCGCCGACGACGGCGTGCGTGCCCTGCTGCTGCAGGCGGAGGGCAAGAACTTCTGCGTCGGCCAGGACCTGGCCGAGCACGTGGCCGGCCTCGAGGCGGACGCCGCGCACGCGATGGACACCGTCGCCGAGCACTACAACCCGCTGCTCCGGGCGCTGGCCGGGGTCCGCGTCCCGGTCGTCGTCGCGGTCGGTGGGGCCTGCGTCGGGGCGGGGCTGGGCATCGCCCTGGCCGCCGACATCCGGATCGCGGGGGAGGGCGCGAAGTTCGCTACGGCCTTCACGGGGATCGCGCTGGCCGGCGATTCCGGGCTGAGCCACACCCTGGTGCAGGCGCTGGGACCGAGCCGGGCGACCGGGCTGATGATGCTCGGCGACCGGTTCACGGCGGCGCAGGCGCTGGACTGGGGGCTGGTGCACCGGGTGGTTCCCGACGCCGAACTCGGGGACGCGGCCACTGCGCTGGCGCGGAAGCTGGCTGACGGTCCCACGGCCGCGTACGCGCAGGTCAAGTCGCTGGTCTCGGCGGCGTCGAGCGGGCTGTCGGAGGCGCTCGAGCGGGAGCGCGAGGCCGCGGAGCAGCTCGGCCGGTCGAAGGATCACCGCAGCGCGGTCGACGCGTTCCTCGCGAAGCGCACGCCCGCCTTCGAAGGCCACTGACGTAATTCGGCTCCTGCCCTTGTGTGGGCGGGAGCTGACATGCATACTTGATACCAACCGATCATTCGGTAATAGAGGTAGGACATATGACCACGTCACACGCTTCCGATGAGCTGCAAGAGCTCTTCGATGACACCATCGCAGCCGACCAGAGGGTCGAGCCGCGGGACTGGATGCCCGACGGCTACCGCAAGACGCTGATCCGGCAGATCGCGCAGCACGCGCATTCGGAGATCATCGGCATGCAGCCGGAGGGCAACTGGCTCACCCGCGCGCCGTCGCTGCGTCGCAAGGCGATCCTCATGGCGAAGGTCCAGGACGAGGCCGGACACGGCCTGTACCTGTACTCGGCGGCCGAGACGCTCGGAGCCGACCGCGCCGACCTCACCGAGAAGCTGATCGAGGGCAAGCAGAAGTACTCCTCGATTTTCAACTATCCGACGCTGACCTACGCCGATGTCGGCGTGATCGGCTGGCTCGTCGACGGCGCCGCGATCTGCAACCAGGTCCCGTTGTGCCGCAGCTCCTTCGGGCCGTACGCGCGGGCGATGATCCGGGTGTGCAAGGAGGAGTCCTTCCACCAGCGTCAGGGTTTCGAACTGCTGATGACGATGATGCGCGGCACCGACGCCCAGCGCGAGATGGTGCAGGAGTCGGTGAACCGCTGGTGGTGGCCGGCGCTGATGATGTTCGGACCGCCGGACGATCAGTCGCCCAACTCCGAGCAGTCCATGAAGTGGCGCATCAAGCGGCACACCAACGACGAACTTCGTCAGCGGTTCGTCGACATGTCCATCCCGCAGGCCGAGGTGCTCGGCGTGACGTTCCCGGATCCGGACCTGAAGTGGAACGCCGAGCGCGGCGCTCACGACTTCGGCGAGCCCGACTGGAGCGAGTTCATGCAGGTGATCAAGGGCAACGGCGCGTCGAGCGTCGAGCGCGTCGCCAACCGGCGGGCAGCACACGAGAACGGGGCGTGGGTGCGGGAGGCCGCGACGGCCTTCGCCCGCCGCGAGAGCAGCAAGGAGAACGCACGATGAGCACGGACGACAACGCGGTGCGCGCGGACTGGCCCCTGTACGAGGTGTTCCTGCGCGGCAAGCGCGGACTCAACCACGTTCACGTCGGATCCCTGCACGCCGCCGACGACGAGATGGCCGTCCGGCACGCCCGGGACGTCTACACCCGCCGCAACGAGGGCGTGAGCATCTGGGTGGTGCGGTCCAATTCGATCGTGGCGTCCAGCCCGTCGGAGAAGGATCCCTACTTCGCGCCCAGCGGCGACAAGGTGTACCGGCACCCCACGTTCTACGAGATCCCCGACAACGTTCCCCACATGTGAGGCTGACGATGACCGACCACGACAATGCTTACGAAGGCCTCGTCGACGAAGACAGCCACGGCCAGTGGGCGTTCGGCACCAGCTTCGACGACCCCCTCGCGGGTGTCGACACCACGGTTCCCGAAGATGTCGACCTCTCCGCGCTGGCCGGCTACTGCCTGATGCTCGGTGACGATGCACTGATCAGCTCACAGCGTCTCGCCGAGTGGAGCACGCGCGCACCGGAACTCGAGGAGGAGGTCGCGCTCGCGAACGTCGGACTCGACCTGCTCGGTCAGGCGCGACTGCTGCTCGCCCGTGCGGCCGCGGCGGACGCGTCGGTGGTGCCGTACATCTCGGACACGAGCCCGGTTCCCGCGGAGGACGCGCTCGCGTTCTTCCGGGACGAGAATCGGTTCCGCAACACCCGGCTGGCCGAACTCGACAACGGCGACTTCGCTCAGTCGATCACGCGACTGCTGGTGTTCTCGACGTGGCGTCTCGCGCTGTTCGATCGTCTCCGCACGTCCCGGGACCCGGTCCTCGCGGCGGTCGCGGTGAAGGGCGTCAAGGAACTCACCTACCACCGCGACTACGCGGCCCGCTGGGTTGTGACGCTCGGCTGCGGCACGGAGGAGTCGAAGACCAGGATGGCAGCGGCGCTTACCCACGTGTGGCCGTTCGTCGAGGAACTGTTCGTCCCGACCACCGAGGAGCTTGCGCTCGCGGCGGTGGGGGTGGGCGTCGACCCGCGGGACGTGCGTGAGGAATTCGATTCGGTGCTCGAGCAGGTGCTGCACGCCGCCGAGCTCACCGCCCCGACCGGCCGGACCGTCGGCACCGTCGGCGGCCGGGCCGGACGGCAGGGATTGCACACCGAGGCGCTCGGACTGCTGCTCGCCGAGATGCAGAGCGTGGCCCGGGCGCATCCCGAAGGAGTGTGGTGACATGACCACCGCCGTGCGCAGCGACGCCCGTCGCCTCGCCGAATCCGTGCTCGACCCCGAGATGCCGATGCTCACGCTCGCCGATCTCGGTGTGCTGCGCGACGTCGAGGAACACGCCGACGGGTCGGTGGTCGTGACCATCACCCCCACCTATTCCGGTTGCCCCGCGATGGCCACCATGCGGGACGACATCGAGCACACCCTGCAGGACGCCGGGTTCGGCAGCGTCGAGGTCAGGACAGTCCTGTCGCCGCCGTGGAGCACGGACTGGATCAGCGAGAACGGCAGGCGCAAGCTCCGCGAGAACGGCTACTCGACACCCGGTCCCGCGCCGCGACGCGCATCGGGTCCGGTGCCGTTGACGCTCACCGTCAAGCCGCGACCCGTGGCGTGCCCCAAGTGCAACTCGGCGAACACCCGGCTCGACTCGGAATTCGGGGCGACGCTGTGCAAGGCGCTCTACCGGTGCCTCGACTGCCTCGAACCCTTCGATCACGTGAAGGAAATCTGACCATGACCACAGCGGTCTCCCCGAAACCCGGTGCGGCGTTGCGCAACAGGGCGTTCCACACCCTCACCGTCGCCGACGTCGAATCCCTGTGCGACGACGCGGTCGCGGTCACGTTCGACGTTCCTGCCGAGCTCGCCGACGAGTTCGCGTTCGGCCCCGGACAGTCGCTCACGCTGCGGCGGACGATCGACGGTGTCGAACACCGCCGCTCCTACTCCATCTGCGCCCCTGCCGGTTCCGCGCCGCGGGTCGGTGTGCGCGAGGTGTCCGACGGTCTGTTCTCGACGTGGCTCGTGCGCGACGTCCGCCCCGGCGACCGGATCGAGGTGCAGGGCCCGAGCGGAACGTTCGTCGCCGACCCCGCGGCCGGTGGTCGCCACGTGCTGATCGCCGCCGGGTCGGGCATCACGCCGATGCTGTCGATCGCCGCATCGATGCTCGCGAATCCCGAGGCCGAAGTCGTTCTCCTGTACGGTAACCGGCGGACCCGCTCGGTGATGTTCGCCGAGGAAATCGCCGACCTCAAGGACACGTACGGGTCGCGCTTCGACATCGTCCATGTCCTGTCCCGCGAGCCCCGCGAGGTCGAGCTGTTCACCGGCCGTCTCGACGCCGACCGGCTCCGGGCCATCTTCGACGCCGTGGTCCCCGTGGCCGATATCGATCACTTCTGGCTGTGCGGACCGTACGGGATGGTCACCGACGCCGAGACGGTTCTCGGCGACTTGCAGATCGACAAGAGCCGCGTGCATCACGAGTTGTTCTTCGTCGACGACGTGCCCCCGCCCATGGAAACCCACCGCGAGCCCGGCGTCACCGGGCCGAGCAGTGAAGTGACCCTGGTTCTCGACGGTCGCTCGACCACCGCGACGTTGCCGCGGGACGAATCGATCCTCGACGCCGCCGAGAAGTACCGCTCGGACCTTCCGTTCGCCTGCAAGGGCGGCGTCTGCGGAACGTGCCGCGCCAAGATCACCTGCGGTGACGTGGACATGCGCCGCAACTACGCGCTCGAGGACTACGAGGTCGACTCCGGCTTCGTGCTGACGTGCCAGACCTTCCCGGTCAGCGACAACGTGACCGTCGATTTCGACGCCTGACCATACCCAGCCCGCCCACCCCGGAGACTAGAATGACCAGTATCGCCACCCCCTCGCAGGACATCGAGTTCGCCACGCGCGACCGGATCTCATCGCTGCAACTCGAACGCCTGCAGTGGTCACTTCTCCACGCGTACACCAACGTTCCGCACTACCGGAAGGCGTTCGACGACGCCGGTGTGCACCCGAGCGACCTGAAGGACCTGTCCGACCTGGCGAAGTTCCCGTTCACGGCGAAGGCGGACCTGCGGGCGAACTATCCGTTCGGGATGTTCGCGGTGCCGCAGGAGAAGGTCTCGCGCATCCACGCTTCCTCCGGGACCACCGGGCGCCCGACGGTCGTCGGGTACACCACGGGCGACCTGAACAACTGGGCCGATCTGGTCGCGCGGAGCCTGCGGGCGGGTGGGGTGAAGCCGTCGGACAAGGTGCACGTCGCGTACGGGTACGGCCTGTTCACCGGTGGCCTCGGTGCGCACTACGGTGCGGAGCGGCTGGGCTGCACGGTGATCCCGATGTCCGGTGGCATGACGGACCGCCAGATCCAGCTGATCGAGGACTTCGAGCCGGACGCGATCATGGTGACCCCGTCGTACATGCTCACGATCGTCGACGCGATGATCAAGAAGGGCATCGATCCGTCGAAGACGTCGCTGCGGACCGGTGTGTTCGGTGCGGAGCCGTGGACCGAGGAGATGCGCACCGAACTCGAGAAGCAGCTGAACATGGACGCCGTCGACATCTACGGACTGTCCGAGGTGATGGGCCCGGGTGTGGCGATGGAATGCGTCGAGACCAAGGACGGCCTGCACATCTGGGAAGACCACTTCTACCCGGAGATCATCGACCCGGTCACCGGGGAGGTGCTGCCCGACGGTGAGGAGGGCGAACTCGTCTTCACGTCGCTGACCAAGGAGGCCATGCCGATCATCCGGTACCGCACCCGCGACCTCACGCGGCTGCTGCCGGGCACGGCGCGGTCGGTGCGGCGGATGCAGAAGGTCACCGGACGCACCGACGACATGATCATCCTGCGCGGGGTGAATCTGTTCCCCACCCAGATCGAGGAACTGATCCTCGCGGTGCCAGCGCTGGCCCCGCAGTTCCAGTGCATCCTCGACCGCCCGGGCCGCATGGACGAGCTGACCGTGCGGGTGGAATCGCGTCCGGATGCCGTGATCGACGACCACGCGCGGGCCGCGGGTGAACTGCAAAAGCTGGTGAAGAATAGAATCGGCGTGAGCGTGAAGGTCGACGTCGTCGCTCCCGGCGACCTCGAACGCTCACTCGGTAAGGCACGTCGACTGATCGACAACCGCTCAGCTCTGTGAGGTGATCGAAGGTGCGTCTCGGTGGTGGGCCCGCGCGTGACGACGGGCAGTTCGAGCACTGGCGTCAGGCCGTTTCCACGGCGTTCGTCCCGCTCGCCGTGATGTCCACGGCGGAGGACGGGCCGGGGCGCTTCACCGGGACCCTGCGCACCACCGCGCTCGGCGGGTTGCAGCTCAGCGAGGTCGGGGGACACGCGGTCGACGTCCGCCGGACCCGCACGTCGATCAAGCGGTCCGACCCCGGCCTGGTGAAGGTGGGCCTGCAACTGTCGGGCAGCGGCGTCATCGTCCAGGACGATCGCGAGGCCGTGCTCGGGCCCGGCGACTTCGCCGTCTACGACACCAGCAAGCCGTACGACCTGCACTTCGCGGGCGACTTCAGCATGTTCGTGTTGATGTTTCCCCGCGAACTACTGCGCATCGCCTCGCGGGAACTGGGCACCGTCTCCGCGCGCCGCATCCGCGGCAGCACCGGCATGGGCGCGCTCGTCTCGCCGTTCCTGACGAACCTCCACCACTCCGTCGTCACCGGCACCATGCCGACGACCCCCCTCGTCGAGGACGCGGTGCTCGACCTGCTCAGTGCCGCGGTGCAATCGGAGGCGCCCGCCGACGCCACCGCTCCCGGCGCGTCGTTGCTACTCCGGGTGAGGTCGTTCATCGACGCGCACCTGCACGACCCCACACTCGACACCGCTACGGTGGCGTCCCACCACCACGTGTCGACGCGGCACCTGCAGAAGATGTTCGAGGCGGACGGACACACGGTGGCCGGGTGGATCCGCCACCGCAGGCTCGAGAAGTGCCGCCGCGATCTCAAGGACGTCCGATTCCGCGGCGACAGCATCGGAACCATCTGTGCCCGATACGGTCTCGTCAACTCGTCGCACTTCTCGCGGCTGTTCAAGGAGACGTACGGGGTCTCGCCGCGAGCCTTCCGCGAACAGGAACTGCTGTCGATCACCGCGTGACGGCGGCAGAAATTCGGTCGCGCCGCACGGCCCTCCGGGTCACACTGAATCGGTCGTCGCGACCTGAGGAGTGGGACTGCTGGAACTGCACGAGTACACCGGGCTCGACGCCGTCGGTCTGAGTGAGCTGATCCGCGCTGGTGAGGTGACGGCAACGGAGGTCGAAGCCGTTGCGCGCGTCGCGATCGCGCAGGCCGATGCCGACCTCGGCGCACTGACAATGCCGATGTTCGATCCGGCCCTCGACCACCGGTCCGACGGGCCACTGGCGGGGGTGCCGTTCGTCATCAAGGACAGCGGCCCGTTCGCGAAGGGGGTGCCGTTCACACTCGGTAGCCGCAGCATCCGCGGCGCCGTCGCCGGTGTGGATCACGAACTGATGTCCCGGTTCCGGTCCGCCGGACTGGTGGCCCTGGGGCAGACGACAGCGCCGGAGTTCGGGCTGAACTTCGCGACGGAGCCGGTGCGGTACGGACCGACGCGCAATCCGTGGGGGCTGGGTCGCGGCACCGGCGGGTCGAGTGGTGGATCCGCTGCGCTCGTCGCCGCCGGGGCGGTTCCGTTGGCGCACGGCAACGACGGCGCCGGTTCGCTACGGGTGCCGGCCTCGTGCTGCGGGCTCGTCGGCCTGAAACCGAGCCGCGGCCGAATCCCCTGCGGCCCACTGGTCGGCGAGGCGGGGTTCGGGCACATCTACGAGTTCGCCCTCACCCGGACCATCCGCGACACGGCCCAACTGCTGGACGCCGTCGCCGCCCCGCCGGTCGGTGAAAAGTACACCGCCCCGGCGCAGTCCGGTCGCTACGCCGACACGATGCGCGCCGATCCCGGCCGTCTGCGGGTGGCCCTGACGACCGAGCCGTGGGGCGGGAGTTCGGTCGAGACGCAGGTGTCGGCGGCCACGGTCGCCGCCGGGAAGATCCTCGAATGGATCGGCCACACCGTGACCGAGACGCGTCCGCAATTCGACGCGGAGGACGTCGTCGAGGCGTCGACACTCACCGCGATCGCCACGGGCGCGGCGATCCTGCGCGCTCCACGCAGGCCCGATCCCGCTCTGCTCGAGGCGGTCTCGCGGACCGTGCTGCAGGAGACCCAGGCGTTCACGGCGCTCGACGTCGCGGCAGCACTCGACGCGCAACACCGGGTGACCCGGTCCATCGGACTGTTCTTCACCCGATTCGATCTGCTGGTGACCCCGACCGTCGCCTGGCTGCCGGTGCCGCACGGCACCCTCGACTACGACGACCCCGGGCACAGTGTGCGCTCGTGGTTACGCCGCATCTTCGAGTTCGGACCGTTCACGGCACCGTTCAACGTGTCCGGGAATCCCGCTATCAGCTTGCCGCTCGCGTTGAGCCGGGAGGGCCTCCCCATCGGCGTCCAACTCGTCGCGGCCACCGGCAGAGAGGATCTGCTGCTGCAGGTGGCCGCGCAGTTGGAACAGGCTGCGCCGTGGAAGGATCGCCAACCGTCGATCTTCGTCGCCTGACGACCTTCTGTCATTGTCAGAGTGCGGATTCCAGCCATGCGGCTGTCTCGAACAGGCGTTGCTCCGCGCCGGGACGTCCGATCAACTGCAATCCGAGGGGAAGCCCTGCGGTGTCGCGCTTCCCGGGGATCGTGACCACCGGCAGACCCATGGCCTGCCACGGCCGACTGAGCACGGGCGTGCCCGTCGCGTCGTGACCGTGTGGAGCGGCGCCGAGAGCCGCGGGCCCGAGGATGGCTTCGTCCTCGTCCAACGCCGAGAGCAGCAGCTGCCGGGTCTCGCGGATTCCGGCGAGGGCGGCACGGTAGTCGACCTCTGCGGTCGCTGCCCCCGCGGCGAACAGTTCGGCGAGGGGTGCGCTGATCTTGTCGGTCTGCGCGGCCTCTGCGGCGCGTTCCCTGGCCGCCTCGTACGCCATCACTGTGTGGTGATGTTCCGTCAGTGCCACGATCGTTGCGGCGGCGTCCAACTCACGACATCGGATCCCCGCCGACTCGGCGGAATCAGCGGTCGTCCTGAGCGTCTTCGTCATCTCTCGGGACACCTCGCCGAGCTCGAACCCACTCCACAGGCGAAGCCGGCGCGGAGCGGAAGGTTCGAGGACGGGCGCCGGCGTGCCGTCGCGCAGTGCGGTCCACGCGAAGTGGAGATCGGACACGGTTCGTGCCAGCAGCCCCACCGTGTCGAGACTGGGACTCAGCCCGGTGATGCCCGCGGTCGGAAGTTCGCCGTGGGCGGTCACGAAACCTGCGACTCCGCAGAACGACGCGGGCCTCGTCAGCGACCCCGCGGTCTGCGTGCCGAACGCCAGCGGCACCATGCCCGCGGCCACCGCTGCCGCCGAGCCGCTCGACGACCCGCCGGGGGTGTGACCCAGGGTGCGGGGATTGCGGGTCGGGCCGGGCTTGAAATACCCGAACTCGGTGGTGACGGTCTTGCCGAACGGGAGCGCGCCGAGGGCGCGCGCTCGCGCCACACAGTCGGCGTCCGCCGTCGCCGGATCCGTGCTCCGCAGCTCACTGCCGCAGCGCGTCGGCATACCGGCGACATCGATGAGATCCTTGACGCCGACGGGTACGCCCCAGAGCGCGCCGTCCGGGCCGCTGTCCTGGATCCGGGCGGCCGCGGACCGCACCGCGTCGGCGTCGAGGTCGGCCCAGGCGTGGATATCCGGCTCGAGGTCCGCGATCCGTGCGAGTGCCGCCTCAGCCACGTCGATCGGCGTCGTCCCGCCCGTCGCCAGCTGCTCCGCCAGGTCCCGGAGTGGGCTCGGTGACCGTAGTTCCGTCTTCATCGCATCGCCACCATCGTGTCGTCGTTCGTCGTCTCGGTCTGCCCGGTGAGTGCTCGGGTGCGCATCACCGAGAAGAGGCGATCGGCTCGTGCTTTCGCCTCCCCGGACGGCGCCGACACCAGCGCGACGATGACGGACACCGCCAGCGAGAGGGGTGCCACGGCAAGTGCCGGGTTCGAGAATCCGAGGATGGAGTCCGGTCCCTGCACGACCGGGCTGAGCAGGATGACGGTGACCGACAGGACGAGCCCGACAACGATGCCGGAGATGACGGCGCGCGCCGTCATGCGCTTCCAGTACATGGTCAGAAGCAGTGCCGGCAGGTTCGCACATGCTGCGATGGACATGCCCAGTGACGCGAGGAACGCGACGTTCTGCTTCTGCGCCGCGAATGCGATGGCGACACCGATGACGCAGGTGGCCACCGTCGCGACCCGGGCCGCGCGGTGCTGAGCCTTCGCCGACACCGATCCGTTCCTGATCACCTGCCCGTACAGGTCGTGTGCGATCGCACCGGAGGTCGCGATCACCAGGCCGGACAGTGCGGCCAGAATGGTCACGAACGCCACGGCCGCGACGAACGCCAGCAGGACTCCGCCGCCGACTGTCTCGGCGAGCTGCGCGACCGCGAGGTTGCCGCCCCGATTCTCGGACTTGATCACCTCGACACCGACCAGCTTGGCGGCGCCGTAACCGAGCACGGGAACCAGCAGGTAGAAGGCGAAGAAGATCCAGATCGCCGTGTAGGCGGACGTTCTCGCCTGCTTCGCGTCCGGAACGGTGAGGAATCGGATCATCACGTGCGGCAGGCCGAGCACGCCGAGGACGAGCCCGACGGTCTGCGACAACTGGTCGAACGAGGCGGCACCGGACGTGCGCTGCGGCGCGACGAACGATTGCCCGAACTCGGCGAGCGCGGTGCTGAACGGGCCGAAGGGATTGAAGTCGAAGCGCACCAGCACGAGAACGAACAGCACCACGGCGCAGACCATGAGAAGACCGGTCTTGATGATCTGGATCCAGCTGGTGGCGAGCATTCCACCCACCAACGTGTACGCGGTGGTGAGTGTTCCGATGATCAACACGGCCACGGCGTAGTCGAGGTCGAACAGCAACGACACCAGAAGCGCGGCACCGACCAGCTGCGACACGAGATAGACCACGCTGATCACCACCGTGCTGATCGCCATCATCGACCGCACGTCCTTGCCGGGGAACCGGGTGGCGAGGACATCCGCCAGCGTGAAGCGGCCGAGGTTGCGCAGGGGTTCCGCGATCAGCAGCATCGCGAGGACGAACGCGACGGGCACGAAGACCGCGAGGTAGAACCCGTTGAAACCGGTCAGCGCGATCGCACCGGTGACTCCGAGAAACGAGGCGGCGGAGATGAAGTCGCCGGCGATGGCGACACCGTTCTGCCTGCCGGTGAGGCTGCCGCCCGCGACGTAGTGATCGGCGGCCGACTTGTTCCTCTTGGAAGCCCATGCGGTGATCATCAGGGTGACAGCGACGAGGGCCGCGAAAAGCGATGCGGAGACGAGGTTCATGGCTGTTATCCTTTCGCCGGCGAGGTGGTCCGGGAGTCGAGTTCGGCTGCCCGCGCCATGTAGTACCGGGCCACGACGATGGCGACGACGAATTGCGCGACCGCGTAGAGCCACGCCACGGTGACACCGCTGAAGACGACGCCGTCCAGCAGCGAGGTGAAACCACCCAGGATCGGCAGGGGCAGGAACAGTGCGAGGACCAGGGCGCTGAGACGAAACGTCAAGGCGGCACGCGTGTCTGCGAGCACCTGCAGGTCGGAATTCTGTGGGACTTGTTCGGGCGGTGACGAGGTGACCATGGCTATTTACCTCCGGCTGCGGCGGGAACGAGGGCGGGCGTCACGGTGATCGGATCGGACCATTCGTCGTAGAACAGCCAGTCGGGGGACTCGACCGGAACCGACAAACGGTGGAATTTGCGTTGGAAGTAGACGAGGCTGTCGCCGTGTTCGCGGGTCTGCACGCGGTCCAGTTCGACGAACATCACCGAATGCGAACCCACGGTCTTGCTGTCCGCGATCCGGCCGGCGAGCACCACGTGTGCGGCGCGCAGGATCGGAACACCGTCGTCGGTGTCTTCTTCCCAGATGTCCCACTGGAACCGGTCCGCCATCGCGACTTGGGTTGCGCCCGCGAAATGCATGGCCAGCTCTTCGTCGTCGCCGGAGAGCACGTTGATGCCGACTCGGCCGTTGTTCTGGAATACGTTGTGCATGGCGCTGTTCTGATTCACGCACACGAGTGCGGTGGGCGGGGAGTCGGTCACCGAGCAGACGGCGGTCACCGTCATTCCGCAGCGCCCGGCAGGGCCGTCGGTCGTCACGATGTTGACCGCGGCCGGCAGATTCGCCATGGCGGTGCGGAAGCTCGATTGCATGGTTGTGAGTTCGGGCATTTCGCCTCCATGAGTTGGAACAGGAAGTCGTGTCACCACGTTGCGCCGGCGTTCCTGCAAGAAGGATATGACGCGCGTCGTGCGCTGGAACATTGGCGGCGACGCTACTTTCTCGCAGTAAGTCGCGTATCCGAGTAGGGGATTCCTTCAGTTGCCTACCGCTTCCGTTACGGTCGGTGTTGACTGGACGAGAAAGCAAGCCATCTGTGCGAGGCAGGATTCGATGGATCAGCAAGAAACACGGGTTTACATCGTCGACGACGATCAGGAGTTGTGCGCATCGCTTGCGTGGCTACTCGATTCGGTCAACATCACGTCGGAGTACTACTTCTCCGTTCAGTCGTTCCTGGACGAGTACCGCCGCGACATCCCGGCCTGCCTCGTTCTGGACGTCCGCATGCCGGAAGTCGGGGGATTCCAACTCCAGGAGGCACTCCTCGCCGACGAATCCCCGATCCCGATCATCTTCGTGTCGGCGCACGGTGACATCAAGATGTCGGTGCGGGCCCTCCAGCGGGGCGCGCTGACATTCATCGAGAAGCCCTACGATCCGCAGCACATGCTCGACGTCATTCAGGACGCGCTCCGGGTTGCGCGTCAACGGTTCGGCGAGCGTCGCACGAGAACAGAATTGCAGGGACGAATAGACGCGCTGACGGTGCGAGAAAAGGAAATCCTCGCACTCGTCCTCGACGGATTGCCGAGCAAGAACATTGCGAAAGAGCTGGGAATCAGTGTGAAGACGGTCGACGTGCATCGCACCCGTATCAAGGAAAAGACCGGAGCAGAAAGCATCGCGGTTCTCGTACGCGATATTCTGCAGGCCGGAATTGCCGTGACCTGAAATGATTCAGCACTTTTCAGGGAAGTTCGACGAGTAGTCGCCCGGATTTCGCGCGCGACACACACGCGGCAATTCTGTCTCCCGCCTTTCTCTCACTCTTGGTGAGGCAATTGTCGCGGTGGTCGGGCTCGCCCTCCAGCACGTCCATGACGCACGTGCCACAGATACCTTCCCGGCACGACGTGTCGATCTCGATGTCGTTCTCTTCGAGTACGTCGGCGATGGACTTCCCGGCAGGCACTTCGAACACCTCGCCCGTGTCGAGTTCCAACTCGAACGCCGTGTCAGATCCGGTCGCTGTAGGCGTCGCCGCCTCGAAGTGTTCGAAGTGGACCGCGTCCTCACCGACCGCGGGTTCCGCCAACCCACGCACCCGATCCATGAAACCTTCGGGGCCACAGGTGTAGACGTGCGTGGCGGCGGACGCGTCCGCCAGGATCTTCTCGAGGGCGGATAATTGGTCGTCCCTCGTCAGGCCGAAGTGCAGGTGCACGTCCCGGCGGAAATCCGCACCCTCCAGCAGGTCGACGAACGCGGCCTGCGCCCTCGTCCGCGCGAAGTAGTGCAGGTCGAACTGTTGTCCCTGCCGGTGCAACGCGAACGCCAGACTCAGCATCGGGGTCAGCCCGATGCCCGCCGCGACGAGGATGTGCCGATCGGCGCCCTCGGCGAGTGTGAGCAGTGTGCGCGGCCGGCTGATCTGCAACTCGCTGCCGATCGTCACACGATCGTGCAGCGCGGCCGAGCCACCGCGGGGCCCGGTCTCGCGTTTGACGGCGACCACGTACGAGTCGGACTCGTGCGGCGGACTGCACAGCGAGTACTGGGTGAGGACCTCGGTGGGACCGAGGATGTCGATGTGGGCGCCGGGAGGGTACGGGTCGAACGGTGACCCGTCCGTCCGAACCAGCCGGAACGACTTGATATCAGGCGTTTCCTCGACAATGTCCGCAACGGTGACAGTGAACATGCTCATGGTGATTTTTCCTCCGGTGCTGCGACCCGTCGCCCTGGAGCGGGGTCAGCGCATGTACAGGCCGCCGTTGACGTCCCAGCAGGCTCCCGTGACCGACGCGGCCGTCGGCGATGCGAGCAGGGCGACGGTCTCGGCTATGAAGTCGGGCGAGCCCAGGGTGCCCACCGGAATCGTGGTGAGAATGGCGGCCAGCTTGTCCGCGGGCACCGTCTCACGCACGACCGGTAGATCCAGAGGCCCCGGGGAGACGGCGTTCACCGTGACACCCGACGGGGCGAGTTCGCGTGCGAAGACCTTGGTCAGTGTGCCGACGCCGCCCTTGGCCGCGGCGTAGTGCGCGCCGGTCGCCGTGCCACCGTTCTGTCCCGCCAGCGACGCGATGTTGACGATTCTGCCGTATCGCTTCTCGGCGAAGTAACTTCCGAACACCTGGCAGCCGAGAAAGGCGCCGTTGAGGTTGATCTCGACGATGTCGGAGAATTCCTCCGGCGCAATGTCCATCAGCGAGCCGGTCTGCGACCGGCCGGCGTTGTTGACGAGGACGTCGATGCCGCCCCACTCCTGGATCACCCGGTCACGTACGGCTTCGAAACTCTTCCGCTTCCGAACGTCCAACTCTACGCCGATGGCCGTGTCGCCGTTCGGATCCAGCTCCGCTGCGGTCTGTTTCGCGGCACCGCTGTCGATGTCCGCGACCGCGACGCGGTATCCGCGGTCGTGCAATTGCTGTGCGATCGCGGCACCGAGGCCGCGTCCGCCGCCGGTGACTACTGCGACAGAATCCACGTCGAGCTCCTGTTCGGTCGATGAAGTTCGGAAAATGCTGATCAGAGCAGGTAGCCGGAGGCGTTGACCGCTGCCTGCGAGTTCACCAACCGGATGACCTTGAGATCCAACCGCGGCCCGCTCTCGGTGTAGCGGATGCGGTGCGTGACGTCGGCGGCGAGGGTCTGCTGATCGTCACGCTTGAAACCCACGAGGATCTGCGCGGACTTCACCGTGATCGAGTCCTCGGTCCGTTCCTCGACCGTGAACCGCGAGACGGTGCGGACCGTCCGGGCGGCGGCGAGCGCGGACATCGAGTATCCGGAGGTCAGACGTTCGATACGCATGCGCCGCATGCGAGTGTCGTCATTGACCATGTTCAGCGATCCGTCGAAGTCGTCGGTGTCCGGGTCGATGGGAATGACGTACCGGCCTTCGTCGGTCCAGAGGGCGTCCCACGCCTGGTAGTCCTTGGCGTCGAGGAGGGCCGCTTCGTGCCAGATGAGTTCGATCGCCTGAAGTACCCGGGTGTCGGCGAGTTGGGCGGTCATCAGATCAGTGCTCATCGGTCATCATCCTCTTCCACATTGCGTAGGCCTCGCGCATGCCGGTCTCGTCGGTGACGTGTGAGGTGCGGTGTCCGTCGCTGTCGAGCGCTTCACGATTGAGACCGCGGTTCACCATGATCGGCATTCCGGGTGCGCCGCGAGAGCCGCGTTGTACCCGGTCCCAGGCCTCGGAATCGTCGGGGCTCCCGAACCCGAACGGGCCCTGGAAGTGTTCGTGGATGCGGAGGCGTTCGCGGTTGACGATCTCCGGTCCACCGTCCATCCCGAGGGCGATGTGCCGGATCTCGGTCTCGTCGACGGAGATCGGGCGCAGTACCCGGAAGAACGACATCGACATCGCGACGTTGGGGAAGATGTTGAGGTTGAACCCGGCGCCGTGCATGGAGCGGACGATGCGGCGGACCTTGTCGGCGGGCATCGTCTTCGACAGTTCTTCGACGATGTGGTCGAAACGGGCCTGAATCTTCTCGGTGCCGTCGTCGTGGTCCAGGTCGACGTGCTCCGGCACCATGATCGCGACGCTGTGGCCGTTTCCGAGAGCGTGGGTCACGGCGTTGTCGTCGGTCATGAAGGAGAGCATGTCTGCGGTCTCGGCGTCGACGGAGGACATCCAGGACCGGTGCACGATCGGGAAGTGGTATCCGTCGGTGGTGTTCTCCAACTGGATCTTCCAGTTTCCGCGGAAGCGGAAGCAATGTTCGCCCTGCGTCTTGATGGGGTATCCGGCGCCCTGCTTCATGAACAGGTCGATCCATACCTTCGCGTCACCGAGGAAGTCGTCGAGGGGTTCGACGTCGGGGTTGAAGCTGGCGAAGATCATCCCGGCGTACGACTCCACCCGCAGGCTCTGCAGGGGCAGGTCCTTCTTGTCGAGGTCCTCGTCGTAGCCGTCGGGGTACGGGATTCCGCGCAGTCGCCCGTCGAGGGCGTACGACCAGCTGTGGTAGGGGCAGGTGAACCCGTTCGCCTTGCCCTTGGGGACCTCGCAGACGCTGGCCCCGCGGTGGCGGCACCGGTTCAGCAGGACATTGAAGTTCCCCTTGCGGTCGCGGTTGACGATCACCGGTTGCCGGCCGATGGTCGCCATCTTGTAGCTTCCGGCCTCGGGGATCTCGCTCTCGTGGGCAACCCATACCCACGTGCGGTAGAAGATCCTCTCGAGCTCCGCCTCGAACATGTCGGGGTCGGTGTACAGCGATCCGTCCACGCGGTCGTCCGTGGCGAGGTCCGCGAAGTTGGTGTCCGTGGTGGTGGGATCCAGTGAAGTGGTCATCACGTTCTCTTTCCATTCGATTCGAGCAGTCGTGTCGCCTCGTCGAGGCGAGTGACGAACAGCTTCTCGGTCGTGAAGTGCTTGATTCGGGCGATACCGCCCCGCACTTCACACTCGGCGGTGATGCGTGCGACGAGCAGTTCGGCCGATTCGTCCTCGTATCGCGACAGCTGCTGCATGATCCACCGCCCCCGCGCTGCGGGGCCGTCCACGTCGATCTGCTCACTCCCGAGCAGGTGTACATTTCCCCGGAAATGGGAGTTCGGTGGAAGGTACGCGGTGAGCATTCCGACGATCTCCGGCCGGCCCCGACGCGTGCCGAACTTGTGCGCGTACTCGGCGCCGATGCCTTCCCACACCGCGTCGGGCGTGAACAGCGAGGCGAGTTCCTCGACCGAAAACTCCACGGAGGGAACATCGCACAGTTCCATGTAGCGGCACATCACGCGGTGAACGGCCTCGCGGCTCTCGATGCGCTCGGTCGCGGTCGCAGAGTGCATTTCGCTCACACGCCGAGGTCGACGTCTTCGCGGACGGTGAGCGCACGGCCGATGCGGGCTTCGATCTTGGCGTATCGCCACAGCGTGTACTCGCCGACCGGGGTGGTGCGGAAGAGGTTGCAGACGGCCTTGACGGTCTCCTGGGTGTCGACGTCGGCGAGGATGTAGCAGGTCCACGGCCAGCCGTCCGACGGTCCGACCATGTGGCTGTCGTCGTCGATGTCGCCGATCACCCGGACGCCCGGTGTCTCGGCCACCGCGTCCATCATCCCGGAGAACGCCTTCCACACCAGCCCGCCCTGGCCGGTCGGGAGGTCGAAGAAGTTCTGATTGATGCCGATGCAGAACAGTACTCGCAGCGGTGCGGTCTTGGTGTCACTCACGATGATCTCCTCGATTCGAACGGGGTGGTCAGATGAAGCCGGGGAACGGCGGGATGTCCATGAGCACCGCACCGGCGCTGTCGTAGATGCCGTCGCCGAGGAAGGCGTGCTGCGGCGGGACCAGGGCCTCGCGCATGTACCGCTGCATCGCGTTGCCGTCGTAGATCGCGCCGGTCCCCGACAACTGGAATGCGGTGTGGACGGCGGAAGCGCCCGCCTTGGCCACGTGCGTCGAGGACAGGCGAAGAAGTGCCGCAAGCTTGTCCGGGACCGGATCGCCGGCGACCACAGTGGCGTACGCCTCGTCGGTGACCTCGTAGAAGAAGGCACGCGCGGACCTCAGCGTCGCCTCGGCCTTGGCCAGGTCTATGCGGTAGTAGGCGCGATCGGCGAGCTTGGGCGCTCCGGTGATTCCCGTGCGTCCCGCACCGACCTTGATCGCGTAGTCGAGCGCGGCGCGGCCGACTCCGAGATTGACGACGGCCAGGACCTGGGCGGCGTAGGCGATGGAGGGGTAGCGGTAGAGGGGTTCGTCGACGGTCGGGGTTCCGCCCCGGATGAACGTCCAATCCTCGGGTACGACGACGCCGTCGACCTTCAGTTCGTGGCTTCCGGTACCCGACAGACCGACCACGTCCCAGTTCTCGACGATCTCGACGTCCTTCGGCCACAGCAGTGCGGTGCGGGGTTTTCCGGCTGTGGAGTCGCCGCCGCGGATTCCGACACCGAGAATGTCGGCGCCCTTGCATCCGCTGGCGAACTTCCACTGCCCGGTGATCTTCAGACCACCCGGCACCTGCTCGGCGGGTTGGACCGGGAACAATCCGCCGGCGAAGACGAGGTCCGGGCTGTCCTTGTACAACTCCGCCTGCGTCGCGAGGGGCAGTGCCGCCAGGTAGACGAGCGCGGAACCGAAGCTCGCAACCCAGCCCGCCGACGCATCCACCGCGGAGATTCGTTCGATCATCCGCAGAAACTCGCTCGGGGGCAGTGCGTCGCCACCGAACCGGCGGGGGGTCGCCGCGCGGTAGATGCCGATCTGCTTGAACTCGTCGATCATGTCGCGAGGCACGAACTTCTGGCGAGCGAACTCTTCCCGCCGCAATGCGACGTGCTCGAGGACGTCCTCGAACGACAGCGTCCCGTTCGCGGCGGTGTCCGTCGTGTCGAGGGTCGGTGCGTTGGTCATCAAATACTCCGATCGACGCGAAGTAGAAGGGGTGTGGCGTTTTTCGTGTCGAATTCACGCTATTGCGGTGGCGGGCATCACTCAATCGGGGCTTCCTCCCGCGGACGTGCAGAGATGTCGCCTCGGAGTAAAGGATTTCCCTATCGTGTCCGCGGTCCGTCCGCTCAGTAGACTCGAGATGAGCCGAAGGAGGCCGCATTGTCCGATCTCGCGCCGTCCGACTACGAACGACTCGTCGAGTCCCTTCGCTACTGCGTCCTGGTCCACGATGCGGCCACCAAGGACATCCTCTGGGCGAACCGGGCTGCGTCGGAACTGCTCGAGTTCACGGTCGAGGAACTCAAACCGCTCAAGGCGCCCGATATGAGTTCCCCGGCGAAGCGGTACCGCCGTTCGGTGGGACGGCGGTGGCTGCAGGAGGCTGTCGTCAACGGGGCGGCGGTCATCGAATGGACGTATCGTGCGAAGAGCGGGCGAGAAGTCCTGACGGAGGCGATCGCGATCCGGGTCGAGTTGAGCGCCCGGACCGTGGTGATGGTGCAGTTCCGCGACATCGAGCAGGAAACGTCGATGCGTCGCGACCTCACCCGCACCGAGGCCGACCTCACCCGCACCGAGGCCCGCCTGGCCGCCTTCCTGCGGAACATGGCCGAAGGAATCCTCGTCCTGGACGACGACAGCCGTATCACGTACGCGAGTGAGGCGGCGTCGCAGCTCCTGAAAGTTTCGGTGGCATCGCTTGTCGGCGAACGCTTCACGGAGTTCTGCCGGGCGGGGCAGTCACGGGAGAGCGTGCGCCGCGCCCTGGAACTGACAACCGCCGACGGGGGCTCCCAGAGCCTGCGCTACGAGGTGGAACTGTCAGCCGAGGAGCGCCGGTGGCATGCGGGAAGCTGCCAGCACATCGGTATCGAGAACGATCTGAGCGGCCACCTCCTGCTCTTCCACGACGTCACCGAACACGTCCGCACCGAGCAGGAGCACGAACGGGACTCGCAGTACCTCAATTACCTGGCCCGCTACAACGCGATGGGCGACATGGCCATGGCCATCGCTCACGAGTTGGCCCAGCCGCTCGCGGCCGCCACCAATTTCATCGCCGGAACGCAGAGCCGCCTCGACGACGGCCGGAGCGGTCACGACGAGGTGAGCTGGGGCCTGGGGGAGGCGCGCAAGCAGATCGACCGGGCCAATCAGATCGTCCGGAGTCTGCGTGAATACGTGACGCAACTCGAGGAGTCCCAGCAGATCGTCGATCTCAACGACATCGTCGACGAATGCGCGTATTTCATCGACATTCGTGCGCGGCAGAAGGGAGTTCACGTCGAGTACCTCCGTGCGCACGACACGGTTGCCGTCGTGTGCGAACGTGTGCTCACCGGGCAGGTCATCCTGAATCTGTGTTTCAACGCCATCGACGAGATGGCGGAATGGCCGGCGGCCGACCGCATCGTGACGGTACGCACCGACGTTACCGCGACGGAGGGCGTCGTGAGCGTCGAGGACCACGGCAAGGGGCTCTCGCACATCCCGGACGGCCGAATCTTCGACGGCGCGTTCACGTCGAAGTCCACGGGCCTTGGTATCGGGCTCGCACTGAGCCACCGCATCATCACTCGCCAGGGTGGGACACTCACCGCGCGCGAGAACGATCCGCACGGGGCCGTCTTCACGTTCACGTTGCCCGCCGATCCGAACCGCTGAGCGGCCGACCCTCACGCGGGTAAAGGTTTCTTGGATTCCGTTGGGCACGATCCGGTTCTAGCGTGGTGGGAAACACCACCGCGGCCCGGAGGTACCTCGTGGACTATTCGCACCATCACCGGACATTCCTGACCTGTTACGCCGACACCCACCGCTACGGGTGGCACCACGTCGACCTCTTCGTGCACGACGAGGACGGCAACGAAGTGAACTGGGTCCATTGGCAGACCCGCGAGGACGGACCGGACGGCGCCGACGCGGCTACCGCGCGTGTCGAGCCGAACCTGAGACGGACCACCGACTGGCAACGCGGAATCAGCGCCGACGGAAGCGAGTACTGGATCGCCGAGGCGGCATGGGCTCAGTGAATCGACGGATCGGATAGACGTCCAACAGCCGGTTCGCCGACCGAGCGGCGAACCGGCTGTTCCGACGTATCGGTACCGGACTTACGCGACGCTTTCGGCGACGCGCTGGAACACGACCTCCCCGCCCAGCACGGTGGAGACGACCTGCATTGCCGGAATGTCGTGCGGGTCGATGGTCTCGAGGTCGCCGTCGAGGATGCACAGGTCGGCCACCTTGCCGACCTCGAGGGATCCCTTCCAGTCCTCGGCGAAGTCCTGCCAGGCCGCGTTGATCGTGTACGTGCGGATCGCGTCGGCGAGCCCGATGCACTGGTCGGGCCCGCTCACCGCGCCGCTGGCCTTGCTCTCGCGCAGGATCATCGTCGAGATGCCCTGGCGCCAATCGGGCGGTGTGACCGGTGCATCGGAACTGCTCATCAGGTGCACCCCGGATTCGACGGCGCTGCGATACGGCCATTCGTAGGCGGCTCGTTCGGTCCCGACTACCCCGACCTCCAAGTCGGCGATCGTCCACTTGATCGTCGGGTTCATGTTGACGCCGATGCCGTTCTCGGCCAGGCGCTTCAGGGTGGCTTCGCTGATGAAGTCGCCGTGGATCAGGTAGTGCCGGGCATCCTCGCGGGGGTGCGCATTCTGCGCGGCGACGATCGCGTCGGCGACGGTGTCGATGGCACGGTCACCGGTGACATGCACACCGATCTGGTAGCCGGCCTCGTGGCCGATGCGGACCATCTCGGTCACCTCGTACACCTGACGTTCGTCGGTGTCGCCGCCGACGCAGAGTGAGCCGCAGCCGCCGCCGACGTACTCCTCGTGCATCCACGCGGTCTTGCTCGGCGGGATGCCGTCGGCGAACACCTTCACTCCGAGTACCCGGAACATCCGCGGATCCACCGATTCCGGAACGTCGATTTCGGCGAGGTTGCGTCCGAAATCCTCAGCCGATCCGGACATTCCGGTAGGCAGGAGGAGAAGGTTGACGCGGGCGCCCAGTTCGCCGCGGCGGGCGAGGTCGGCATACACCGCGAGTCCCTCGGCGCCCATCGCGCCACCGGCGAGGGCCTCGCCGCCGGGGCCGATCGCGGGATCGGTGAAGCTGGTGATGCCCTCGCTCTGCAGGATCGAGACCGCCGAGCGAAGTGCCTCCTCCCGGCGTTCCCGGGTGAGGGCCGGGAGAACACGCTGCACGAGGGCCTGCGCACCCTCCATGACGATGCCGGTCAGCAGGCCGTCCTCGCCGACGGGCATGAGGCTGCCCGGCGGCAACGGGGTGGTCTCGTCCACCCCGGCGAGCGCGAGCGCCGCGGTGTTCACCCACGACGTGTGCCGCGAGAAGTCCTGCAGGAACACGGGATTGTTCGGGGACACCTCGTCGAGGTCCCAGCGGGTCGGCGTGCGACCGGCCTCGGCGAGACACTCGTCGAGATACCCGTCGTCCCAGCCGGTTCCGATGATCCACTCGCCGTCCTCGGCCGCCGCGGCGGCCTCCCGCACGAGTTCACGGACGTCCGCGATCGACCGGACAGCAGGGAACGACACATCCAGCGACAGCGGCGGAGTGTCGAGCCCGTAGGCGATGGCGTGCAGGTGCGAATCGTTGATTCCCGGGAGGATCGTCTTCCCACCGAGGTCCGTGACCACGGTGTGCGGTCCGATCAGGGTTTCGATCTCCGCATCGCTGCCCACCGCGTGGACGAGTCCGTCACGCACCGCGAGGGCGGTGGCGATCGTGAAGTTCTCGTCGACGGTGAAGACCTTGCCGTGGATGTAGACGGCATCGGCGTAACTCATCGGTTCCTCCAGGTTGCTGTCGGTGGGAAGGATGTCAGACGGCCATGGGAGCCATGCCCAGGATCATCAGTGCGGATCCCGTCGCCGCGGTCTTGACGCCGGACCCGTGTTCGGGGCGCGGGGTGGAGCGAAAGAGATGCAGTGTCACCAGTGCCCAGCACACGAGCACAGCGAGGGGGAACCAGCCCGTCGAGATCCCTGCGCCACCGTGGTGGTGACCCGAGGGTGCCGGCGCCGACGCCGTCGAGGCGGGAGCGGACGTCGGGGCCAGGAGCAGCAGCACCCCCATGGCGGTGAGGTCCACCGCGCAGGGAACGGCTGTCCGGCGGTGCATGGTCTCACCGGTGACGAAGACGGCGAGGGCGATGAGGACGGCACCCTCGAGCAGGTGAATCCCCGCCGGCACGCCGGGGATCATCATCGCGACCATGGACACCGCCATCGCACCGTGCGCGATCCGCACCCGGCAGTCCGTTCCGTGCGCCCGCCACATCGGCACGACGGCCCCGACCGCTCCGACGAGCATCGCCGCGTGCACGGCAGGGATCTCGAACATCGTCGAACTCAGATCGTGGGGGTGAGTTCGCGACGCTGCCCGACGTCCGCCCGGCTCTGCCGGGTGACCCGGGCGACGACCAGTCCGGCGACGAAGAACAGAGCGATCACTGCCAGCAGGATGTCCGCGAGCAGTTCCGAACCGCCGATCAGCGTGGTGAAGTTGTCGAGCACCAGCCCGGTGACGGCCACCAGACCCACGCATCCGAGCACCGGAGCGATGCGCGTGTGCCAGAGCCGGGTATCCAGCCGGGTGCGGGCGAAGAAGGCGATGATCGCGACGCTGGTGAGCACCATCAGCACCAGGATGCTCACGGTGGCCAGACCCGCCATCCAGGTGAACAGTTCCAGCACCGGGTCCGCGCCGACGAGGGCGAACACCCCCACGACCACCGTCGCGGAGATCGTCTGGGCGACCGAGCCGATATGCGGGGAACCGTGCTTGGTGTGGGTGCGGGACAGTGCGCGCGGAGCCGCGCCCTTGCGGGCCAGGGCGAACACGTACCGGGAGATGGCGTTGTGGAAGGCGAGGAGCGCGGCGAACAGGCTGGTGACGAGCATGATTGCCATGACGTCGGCCGCGGGTCCGCCCAGGAACTGCGCGGCGGCGGCGAACGTCAGACCGGCAGGGTCAGCGGCGGCTGCGGCGGAGACGTCGTCGCTGCCGAACGCGAGCACCACGGCCCAGCTCGCCAGCGCGTACACCAGTCCGATGACGATCACGGCGGCGTACGTCGCGATCGGAATCGTGCGCCGGGGGTTGCGGGCCTCCTCGCCGTAGATCGCGGTCGCCTCGAATCCGATGAACGACGCGATAGCGAACATCAATGCGACACCGGGGGATCCGCTGAAGAACGACGTCGGGGTGAACGACGCGAAGTCGATACCCGCGGCCCCGCCCCGCACCAGCACGCCGAACGACAGCGCCAGGATGATGCCGATCTCGAGCACGAGGAGAACCCCGAGGACCTTGGCGCCGAGGTCGATGCTGCGGTATCCGAGCACGGCCACGAGTGCGATGAGCACGAGCGCCCACATCCACCACGGCAGGTCGGGTCCGCCGTACTGGACCACGAGGCCCTGAATCGTCGCGGCCGCCAGACCGTACACGGCGGCCTGGATGGCCGTGTAGGTCAGAAGTGCGAGGCCGGCGGCCCCGAGCCCGCAGGATTCGCCCAGCCCCTTGGCGACGTAGGCGTAGAAGGCGCCGGTGTCGACCATGTGGCTGCTCATGGCCGCGTAACCGACGCTGAAGACGAGCAGGACCAGTGCGGCGATGAGATAGGCGGTCGGGGCGCCCGCGCCGTTGCCGATCGCGATCATGACGGGCAGAGCACCGCCGATCGCGGTCAGCGGCGCGGCGGCAGCGATGACGAGGAAGACGATCCCGACGACGCCGATGGATCCGCGTAACTTGCCGGCTCCCGAACCCGTGGTGGTGTCAGACATCTGTTCCCCCGTCCGCGTGGCAGCTGCCGCCTCCGGTCGCGCAGTGCTTCGACGTCGTGCGGGGAACGTCGAGAGCGGGGTTGCGGTCGAAGAAGCCGTTGGGCTTCAACGTGAAGCCGGTGTAATCGACGGGCATGATCGGCCAGTCCTCCGGTCGCGGGAAGTGGGTGAGGCCGAACGTGTGCCAGACGACGACGTCTTCGTTCTCCAGATCCCGATCGCCGGCCACGAAGCTGGGCAGACCGGCGCCACCCGCGTGCTGGTTCACGAAATCCCCTGCTGCGTAACGCTCTTTCTCGTCGAACTGGGTTACCCACAGGTGCTTGGTGGCGAACGTCGCCCGCGCCGCGATCGAGGAGTCGTCGTCGGCCAGCAGGATCGGCTGCCCCTCCGGGTGGAGTGCGTACGCCACCGGCTTGCCCAGACGATTCAGCTTGTTGGGGTTGCTGATGTGCCACACGCGTCCGACGCTGTTGTCCGCGAGGCGCTGCGCCTCGGATTCCTTCGTCAGCGGCGTGCGCTCGAGGGTGAATGCGTTTCCGTGCAGGTTCCCGGGGCCCATCTTCACCCGCTTGGTCTGTACTTCCTCGACGGAGTTGCGGTCGCCGTCGATCATCATGTCGAGGCGGGCGCTGAACAGGTGCTGGTGGTACGGGGCGCCGAGGCCGGGGGCGATCTCCGAGGCGTACGGGTAGTCGCCGCCCGGGTGACCCGACGTGAAGACGATGCCGGTGGCCTTGACCTCGAACTCGATGGTGCCGTCGAGGTACAGGTACCAGAAGAATCCGTAGTCGTAGTTGCCGATCGTGGTGAAGAACGAGATGACGAGACGGCGCTGGCGGCGAGTCTCGGCGGAGCCGGCCCACAGGTCGGTGTGCTTCCACAGCACGCCGAAGTCCTCCTCGTGCATGCACACGGCGTTCTTCAGCGTCTTGGGGGTGCCGAACTCGTCGGCGATCACGGCGTCGAAGTAGGTGATGTCGCCGACGCAGTCGCAGCCGAGTTCGAGGGCGTTCGCGTAGCGGCCCACCATGTACTCGCCGGTGTCGAAGTAGTTCTGCCACGACCGGACCGGCGAGGGATCGCCGTACGGCACCACCATCTCGGCGATGGACGCGCGGTGGATGATCGGGCGGACCCGGTCACCGTCGGCGAATCCGAGCTGATGGAGGACGAGACCCTCACGGGCGTCGAAACCGACGCGGAAGGACCACTTCTCCCAATCGACGTGGTTGCCGTCGACGACGAAGCTGGGTCCCTCGGGCTGGGTGATCTCGATGGGCTTCTGGGTGGTGCGCAGGGGGCCGGTGACGGCGAGATCGTCGAAGTTGCCCGACTCCTCGGGGATCGGGACGGCGCCGAGGTCGAGAACATCGGTGACGGTCCGGTTCATGACGTCGACGAATCCGACGAGCCCGTCGATCGGGTGGGCCCAGGCATGGTCCTTCGGGTGGTCCTGGCGGAACGCGAGCCCCCGGAGGATCCGGGTGCCCGTCTCGCCGGGGTAGTCGAAGACACCCGCCGAGAGGGGAGCGACCCGGACGTCGGCGACGTCGAGTCCGCGGGCGGCGAGCGCGGCGAGCCAGCGTTCGTCGGCGGCCAGTACCTGCTCGACGAGCTCGAACTCCTCGTCCAGGACGGGCATCTGACCGTCGCGGGCGGCGTCGAGGGTCACCGAGCTGATCACCGACCGCTGGGTCACGGACACCACGACGTCCACCGCGTTCGGCGACGAGATGTCGTGCAGCAGAACGCGGAATCGGCGATCGGTCTCCGGGGACTCAGCCGTGTACAGCGTCGACTTGTCCGGTTCCTCGAGGCCGACGTAGACGAATCTCGTCTGCTCGGTCAGCGCGTCGGCGGCCTCGAGGATCTCGCGGAGGGAGGCGATTTCTTCGACGGTCGGCAGCGACAGCGGGTGGTCGATACGCGCAGGGGAAAGGGTGGGCATGTCGCGATCCTTTGGTTCTACGGATGTTGAATAAAAAGCTTAGTGACGTACGTTACAGCCGAGGTGCCCTCGTGTAAACAGTGAGTTTCGCGCCCGAACATACTGACCGTTCGGTCAATAATGCCGCGTTAACAGATTCCGGGGCAAGGTTTTTGGTGGAGCCGCTGACGGCTCAGAGCGCGGCGAAGAACTGCTCGAGCATCTCCAGCTGACGTGCCGCCGACGTTTCGCCCGGCGTGAGGACACCCAGAATCTGCATGCCCATCATCATGTTCAGAAGTTGCTCGACCACGATGCTGACGTCGATGTCGCCAACGGTGCCGTCCTCGCGCGCCTGATCGAGGAAGACGGCCATCTGCTCGCGCCAATTGTCCATCGTCCGGCGGTTGGTGGCGGCCATCTGCTCGTCGTACATGGCCCGCGGCCACAGCGAGGCGGCGATCCGGGCCTCGAGGAGTTGCTCCTCGTTGATCGGCATCACTTCGCGGCACAGGATGCGCAGCGCGTCGAGCCCGGTCGCGTCGCCGAGCGCCTCCGCGATCCGGCGGTCGGTGGCCTCGGAGATGTGCTCGTACGACGTCCGGAGGATCTCGTCCTTGCCGGCGAAGTAGTGACTCAGGGCGCCGTTGGTGTAGCCGGCCTCGGTGGCGATGTCGCGCATGTTGGCGGCGTCGATACCGCGGGCGGCGATCAGCCGCCAGGCGGCGGCGGTGATGCTGCGCCGACGCTCGTCGTGATCCACGAGCTTAGGCACGACGCGTACCTGCCCCACCAGCGATCATGCGACCACGGTATCAATGAGCTCCGCCGAGATTGAGAACGACCACTCCCGAGACGACGAGACCCAGGCCGAAGACCTTCGTCGCGGTCAGCGGCTCGCCGAGAAACGCCGCGCCGATCGCGACGATCGCCGCCGTCCCGAGCCCCGACCACATGGCGTAGGCGATGCCGACCGGCACCGTCTTGACCGCCTGCGACAGGAACACGAACGCGAGAATGTACCCGGTGAGGCACCCGACCGTCGGCCAGAGCTTCGTGAAGCCCTCGGTGGACTTCAACAGGCTCGTTCCGAATACCTCGGCGGCGATCGCGGCAATCAGGAACACGTACGGCATGGGGACAGGGAACCATGCCGGGAGCGGCGGAGCGTGCATCGCCCTACCGCTCCCGGCCGTGCCGATCTACGAGTACATGATGACGCCGCGGACGTTCTCGGCCTTCCGCATCGCCTCGTAGCCGTCGTTGATCCGATCGAGTGTGTATGTCCTCGTGATCATCTCGTCGAGCTTCAGCTGACCCTCCATGTACAGGCGGAGCAGATGGGGGATGTCGAACCGGATGTTCGCGTTGCCGAACCACGCGCCCTTGAGCGTCTTGCGCATCGCCGTCAGATCGAACAGATTCAGGTCGACGTCGTTCTGTGTGATGTCGCCGACCGACACGTGGACGCAGGTGCCGCCCTTGGCCACCAGGCTCATCGCCGGCGCGATGATGCGGCCACTCGCGTTCGCGACGGTGATGAGCACCTTGTCGGCGAGCTGGCCCCACGTCAGATCCTGGAGGAGCGGCAGCGCCTCGTCGATGCTCGCCGCGGTGTGGGTCGCGCCGAAGATCTTGGCCTGCTCCCGCTTGAATTCCGACGGGTCGACGACCACGACGTGCCGGGCCCCGGCGAGCGCTGCGCCCTGGACCGCCCCGCACCCGACGCCGCCCATGCCGATCACGACGACGGTCTCACCGGCCTGGACGCCGGCCGCGTACACCGACGACCCCCAGCCGGTCGTGACACCACAGCCGACCAGCGCCGCCTTGTCGAGGGGAATGTCCTTCGTGATCTTGACGCACGACGCCTCGTTGACCACGGTGTACGGCGAGAACGTCCCGATCAGGCACTGGATGGCGGCGTCCTTGCCGCGAACGTGATGCCGCGCCGTGCCGTCCGAGATCTGCCAGCCCTCGAGCAGGTGGGCTCCCAGGTCGCAGATGCTGGACTGGCCGGTCGCGCACTGCCGGCACCGGCCGCACGCGGGGATGAATCCGAGAGCGACGTGATCGCCCTTCTCGACGCTGGTGACACCGGGCCCGACCTCGAGCACGACTCCGGCGCCCTCGTGGCCACCGATGAACGGGTAGTACTCGAGCGGCACGCTGCCGTCCCGGACATGCTCGTCCGAGTGGCACATCCCCGACGCCGCCAACTGCAGCAGCACTTCACCGTGCTTCGGCGGGTCGAGTTCCAGTTCTTCGATCTGCCACGGCTGACCGGGCTCCCACAGCACTGCTGCCTGGGTCTTCATAAGTCCTGCTCCTGTCCGACGACGTCGATGCGGTGGGGATCAGAGGACGATCGTGACGACCTTCTCCTCGGTGTTGGCTTCGATTCCGGCCCAGCCGAGTTCGCGGCCGGTGCCGCTGGTCTTCATGCCGCCCCACGGCAGGGCGGGGTCGATCGGTGCCCAGCCGTTCACCCCGACCGCTCCGGCACGGACCTTGCCGGCGAGAGTGTGGGCGTGCGACACGTCGCGCGTCCAGATGGTCGCGGCCAGCCCGTAGTCGGTGGCGTTGGCGATCGCGATCGCTTCGTCGGTGGTGTCGAACGGGATGACGGTCCCGACGGGGCCGAAGATCTCTTCCTTCGCGATCTTCATGTCGTTGTTCGCGTCGGCGAAGATGGTCGGCTGGACGAAGAACCCGTCCAGGTCCGGGCGGCCACCGCCGGCGACGACGCGTGCGCCCTCGCTGCGTCCGGCCTCGATGTAGCCGAGGACGGCGTCGCGCTGCTTGGCGTTGACCAGGGCTCCCATGGTGGTGGCGGGATCGAACGGGTCGCCGAGGACCTGGGCGGACGCGGCGGCGGCGAGACCGTCGACCACCTGCGAGTACAGCGACCGGTGCACCAGGATGCGCGTGCCCGCGGCGCAGACCTCGCCCTGGTTGAAGAACAGCCCCATCGCGGTGCCGTTCAGGGCAGCCTCGAGGTCGGCGTCGGGAAGGATGATCTGCGGTGACTTGCCGCCGAGTTCGAGGGTGGTCCGCTTGAACGTGTCGGCGGCGCGCTTGGCGATGATCCGGCCGACGCGGGGGCTGCCGGTGAAGCTGATCTTGTCGATACCGGGGTGGGCCGCGAGCGCGTCGCCGGCGACCTCGCCCAGTCCGGGCACGATGTTGACGGTGCCTGCGGGCAGTCCGGCCTCCACCAGGAGACTCGCGAGGTGCAGGATCGACAGCGGTGCGTCCTCCGGCGGCTTCACCACCAGGGTGTTCCCGGCGGCGAGCGCGGGGGCGATCTTCCACGCCGAGATCATCAGTGGGGTGTTCCACGGGACGATCGCGCCGATCACGCCGACCGGTTCGCGGACGGTGTACGAGTGGGTGGGCTGGCCGAAGTAGCCGGCGGTCGGGATGGACTGGCCGGTGATCTTGTCGGCCCAGCCGGCGAAGTGACGGAACGTGCCCGCGGCCATCGGGATGTCGAGCATGGTGGGCTGGCCGACGGGCTTGCCGACGTCGAGGGCCTCGAGTCGGGCCAGGAGTTCGCCGTCGCGTTCGATCAGGTCGGCGATCTTGTTCAGGATTCGTCCGCGGGCGGCGCCGGGCAGTGAACCCCATTCACCGTTCAGCTGCGTGCGGGCGGCCCGGACCGCGTCGTCGATGTCCTGGGCGGTGCCGGACGCGATCTGGGCGAGGGGGCGAGCGGTGGCCGGATTCAGATCCGTGAACGTCCCGCCGTCCGACGCCGCGCGCCACTGCCCGCCGATGAACAACTCGGTCGCGGTTCCATCAGGAAGTCCTGTGGCACTGACGTTCTCGTGTACTGCGGTCATGGCGTCAACTCTCCCGGTGATGTTGTGATGGCTGTCACAAGCATGCGGGCGGAGGCGCGGCGTCGTCTTGCACGCATGCGCATGGTTGTTGCTCGTATGCGCACCGATTCGCCGTCCGGTGTAGTGAGTCGCGGTTTCCTGACAGTAAACGGCGCTGTTACGATGCGGACGTGACCACTCGACCCGAGACCGAGGTCCACCGCGACACGGGAGACCCAGCGCCCGTCGAGCGTGAGGTGCCGTCCGATACGCCGACCGGGCCCGATCTCGAGAAGGTGATCGCCAGGCAGGTCCGGTCGCTCCGCAAAGCCAGTGGACTCTCAGTGGGGGACATGGCGGCCAAAGTCGGAATCTCGAAGGCCATGCTGTCCAAGATCGAGAACTCGCAGACCTCGTGCAGTTTGTCGACGCTGGCGCGTCTGGCGGCAGGACTCGACGTGCCCGTGACCTCCCTGTTCCGGGGTGCCGACACCGCACGCGACGCCGTGTACGTCGAGGCGGGCCACGGTGCGGTCATCGTCGGACGGGGCACCCGGGTGGGGCATCACTACGAACTTCTCGGCGCCCTGCGCGGGCAGCACAAGCGGCTCGAACCCGTGCTGGTCACGCTCACCGACTCCAGCGAGACGTTTCCGCTCTTCCAGCACGCCGGCACCGAACTGCTCTACATGCTCGAAGGCGTCATGGTCTACGGGCACGGTGAAGCCGAGTACACACTGCGGCCGGGTGATTCACTGCTGCTCGACGGCGAAGGTCTGCACGGTCCCAACGACCTCGTGCGGTTGCCCATCCGGTTCCTCGCCGTCACGGCGTACCCGGACCATCACGAGGACTGACGGCAGAATCGGGATTTCGACCTTCCTTCGCCCCCGCGCCGGCGCGTAGAGTGGCGGATGGTTCGAAAGGTCGTGGTTACCGTGATAACGACAGTTCAGATAGCGTCCGAAGGCAAGGCCGCGCTGCCCTTCGACCGCCTCGAGCCGGTTCACCTGGCCACCGCGGGCACGATCGGCCTCTACTATTTCGACTACGGGACCGATGCGCGGATGAACCCGAACGATCCCGGCGATTTCTACGTCGTTCAGATCCCTCTGTCGGGTACGGCCCGAATCACCTCTGGCGCAGAGGAGTTCGATTCGACGATGTCGGTCGCGTCGATTCTGCAGCCGGGCCGCCCGGCAACCATGCAGTGGCACGAAGGGCAGACTCAGCTGATCATCCGACTCGCGCGCCGAAGCCTCGAGGAGCACTTGCAGGAGATTCTCGGGACTCCACTGAGTGAACCCCTGCGATTCGAGACTCGGATGGAACTGGAAAGCCCCGCAGTCCGCGGGTGGCGGGAGGCAGTCGAACTTCTGGAGCACGAAGTGGCGAATCATGCCTCCATTACTGCCGATTCGGCCGCAATGGAGGAATTCGACCTGATCGTGCTGAGCCAGTTCCTTTCCGCTCAGCCGAACAACTACAGCGCGAGGCTTCGGAATCTGGCTCAGAGCTTGACCTAGCTGGACACCGGCAGTGGCCCTGCCCCGCGGAGTGCTGCGGGGCAGGGCCACTGTCCGTGTCGGACGCTGGATCAAGCCTTGGCGGGGTCCACCGCCCTGGTGGTGATCGCTTCTGCCCCGAGCACCGCGTCGGCGCCGTGCTTCGAGGCACCGGTGAGGCCGACGGCGTCGAGCACGTACGCCGTCTCGCCGTGAACGGCCACGTCGAGGCCGTCGTATTCGCTGTCCTGGTCGGCCCGGATGCCCATGAACTTCTTCAGTGCCAGGGCGATCACCAGCGTGACCACGAAGGAGTACGCGAGAACGGCTGCCACGGCGACACATTGGCGCCACAGCACGTCGACGCCGCCGCCGTAGAAGAGTCCCGTCGCGCCACTGGGAGCGGCCGGATCCGCGAGGAAGCCAATCAGAACGGTACCGAGGATGCCGCCGACCAGGTGCACGCCGACGACGTCGAGTGCGTCGTCGTAGCCGAGCCGGTACTTCCAGGAGACCGCGAAGCAGCAGACCGCGCCGGCTGCGCCTCCCACGACGAGCGCGCCGAGGGGTGAGACGGCGCCACAGGCCGGCGTGATGGCGACCAGTGCCGCGATCAGGCCCGATGCGGCGCCCAGCGACGTGGCGTGGCCTTCGCGCAGTTTCTCGACCACCAGCCAGGCGCAGATGCCGGCACACGACGCGGCGACCGTGTTGAGGATGACGACGGACGCACTGTTTCCGGCGGAGAGGGCCGAGCCTCCGTTGAACCCGAACCAACCGAAGAACAGGATTCCTGCGCCGAGCATGGTCAGGGGAAGGCTGTGCGGGCGCGGCGAGACGGGGAACGTCTTGCGGGCCCCGAGGACCAGGACGACCGCGAGAGCTGCAACGCCGGCATTGATGTGCACGGCCGTGCCGCCGGCGAAGTCGACGGCGCCGAGGGTGTTTGCGATCCATCCACCGATCACCGACCCGTCCTCGGAGTCGAACGCGAAGACCCAGTGGGCGACCGGGAAGTAGACGAACGTGGCCCACAGTCCGGCGAACACCATCCAGGCACCGAACTTCATCCGGTCGGCCAGCGCTCCGGAGATGAGCGCGACGGTGATGCCGGCGAACAACAGCTGGAACCCGGAGACCAGCGCGGGCGGCAGTCCGGGTTCGGCGGGGGCCTCCAGCAACGAGCTGGAGCCGAAGTACTCGAGGGGGTCGCCCAGGACGCCGAGACCGCCGAGGGAGTTACCCAGCACGGCGGAGTAGCCGAACACGATCCACAGCACGCCGACGACGGCGAACGCGCCGAACGTCATCATGGCCATGTTGAGGGTGTTGCGTACGCTGACCATTCCGCCGTAGAACATGGCCAGACCGGGCACCATGAGGCTCACTGCCGTGAAGGCCGCCAGAATCCAGGCGGTATCGGCCGCAGCGACTGCTTCGTTCATAGTCGTCCACCTTGATCGAGGATGGCAGGACACATGTAGCGTCCGCCGTTGGGAATCAATGTCTATCGTCAGTGAACCAAAGTGGAGATTGCGAAAATAGTGCGCCGCGTGACGAATGCGTAAAGGATTGATGTACCTATTTGTTGATAAACAACGTATCGTGACAGTAGACAGTCTGCGTGAGGAGAATCTGTGACTGCAGTTCGCGAGGCCCGCATCATCCGGCGCTCGGATCGCCGGAACACCCCGTGGGCGAACGGTGCGGGGACGACCGCGGAGATTGCCACCGGTGCCGCGTCCCGGTGGCGGTTCAGCGTCGCGACGCTCGACGGGAGTTCGACGTTCTCGCCGTTCCCCGAGGTGGACCGCATCTTCACGGTGATCGGCGACCACCCGGTGTCCCTCGACTTCGGCGGTGCCCCGACCGAGATTCGGCGCCTCCGTCCGACGCCGTTCGCCGGTGAACGCGGTCCCATCTGTGCGGCGGCAGGGCCGACCGAGGCGTTCAACGTCATGGTCCACCGATCCACGACCGCCGCCGCGGTGGACGTCGTCGAATTCGGGCCCGACCACGAGGTGGCCGCCGACGGTCGGGTGGCCGTCCTCGTACTGGTCCTGGACGGACGACTGACGACCGACCTCGGACCCGTCGACGCCGGTGACTGCCTCCTCGTCGAGCAGGGATCGGTCGGCACGTCCGGGCCGGCGTCGGTCGTGATCGCCGAGATCCTCGCCCGCACGTGAGTGGCAAAGCGTGCCGGGGCACACTTTGCCACTCACGTGCGGGGGTTACCTCGCGGTCGACAGGATCCGGCGTAGCCGCTCGATCGCGCGTTCCGTCGCGGGACGATCCTTCGCGATCAACTGGTGCATGATGAATCCCTCGATCGCCGAGTACACCAGCAGGGTCAGGTCTTCGTCGGCGGTGATGCCCAGGCGGGTCAGCGCCTGGGACGTCGCCTCGATGTACGTGGCGTACAGCAGTTTCACGTGCGGGTCGAGGCGTGGCGTGCGCCGGGACTCGAGCATCAGCTCGTACTGGAAGACCTGGAGGTCGGGGTCGCGGGCGACGAGGTCGGTGAGGTGCTCGACGAAGTGGTCGAGCGACGATCCGGCGGCGATGTCGGCGAAGACGCTCGCGCTCTTGTCCAGTGCGTAACGGAGTGCGGCGTCGACGAGGGCGTCCGTCGACCCGACACTGTGCAGGACGCCCTCGTCCGCGACGCCGGCCTCACGGGCGACGGCCTGGGTCGTCAGACCGCGCAGGCCGTCGCGGGCGATCACGGAGACCGTCGCGAGAACGAGGTCGAGAGCCTGATCGCTCTGGGATGCCGGCCTCCGCGGCCGCCGGTCGGCCAGCGTCACGGTGCGACATTCCCATGGGTCAGCAGCCATCTCATGCCGGGTTCCCGGGTGCGGCTGATGCCCTTGTATTCGGCCATGTCCACCGGGAGGTCCTCGAGCACCCGGTACAGCCGCTCGCCCCACTCCGCAACGGACGCGACGTCCCGGAACGGGAGCAGATACGTCCGGATCAGGAACATGACGGTGCCGGAGTGTGCGAGCCGGATCAGATGCTGCACTTCGGTTCTCAGGAACAGGCGGTCCCCGACTTCGTCCAATGGCCCGTCGGCGAGGGTGCGCCGGTCCTTCCCCCACTCGGGATAGGTCTCGGTCGACGTGTCGAGTTTGCCGTCCACGGTCAACGACCAGTTGGTGCGCCGGTAGCTCTGGCCGGGCTCGAGCCGCATCAGGAAGTTGTGTGCGCGGGTGATGATCTTCTCGCTGTGAATTCGCGGGACGGGGCCGTGAATTTCGAGGAAGCTCATGCCCACGTCGAATCCGAAGGACCAGTCCGCCGCGAACGTCACGAGTCCGGCGTCCCCCCACAATTCGCCCTCACGCTGGTCGAGCAGCACGACGTCTTCCTGGATCTGGCCGCAGATGTACACCAGCGGCGGCGCCGGCAACGTATCGAGATCCCCGAACACGAAGCTGTGCTCGATCCCGAGGAGGTCGTTCTTCCAGAACCAGCTGCCCTCGTGCCGTTCGAGGATCATGGTGCGGGGGTATTCGTCGGCAAGCATGCGCATCAGCGTGAGCATCGCGTCCCACGCGGCGGGGACCATGTGGGGCAGGCACTGGTGCCGCGACGGATCCTCGGCCAGGATGCGCTCGCGTTCGGCGAGTTCGCGGTGGTAGTCGGCGTCGATGGCGATGCGGGTGTCACCCCAGCTACCGGTGGCGGTGCCGGTGGGGTTTCCGGCCGGTTCGACGTTGGTGCTGTAGCGGTACCGGTCGCTTGGAAAGGGGAACGGAAAGCGCGCGATGTGGTCGGCGCGCGAGTCGGTAGTTGTCACAGATCCAGCTCCAATCGGTCTCCTGCGGAACGTGATACGCACGGCATGATCGAATCTCCGGAGGCCTTCTCCTCCTCGGTGAGGAAGAGGTCGCGGTGTTCGATCTCGCCGCCGCGAACCGACAGCCGGCATTCGCCGCACACACCCTGCCGGCAGAGGTTCGGGACGTTGATTCCCTTGTCCAGCAACGCTTCGAGGAGGCTGGTTCCCGAGGGCACGGGCACGATCATTCCGGTGCGCCCGAGCGTGGCGGCAAAGGGCGCCCCCTCGGGCAGCGCTCCCGCCCCGAATGCCTCCGAGTGCACGCGCCCCGGCGGCCAGCCGCAGTCGCGGGCCCACTCGGCCACCGCCGCGATCATCGGCGCGGGACCGCACGTGTAGACGTGAGTACCGAGCGGCTGGTCCGCCAGCTTGGGGACGAGGCGGTCCGCGAGTTCTCCGGGCGTGGAGACCGTGATCATCCGGTCACCGCACAGCGCCGCCAACTCGTCGGCGTGCGCTCCCGACTGGTCGCGGAAAGAGTAGATCACTTCGAACGAACGACCCCACTCGAGCGCGGCTCGGACGTGCGACAGGATCGGCGTGACGCCGATTCCACCCGCGACCAGCAGGTGGTGCCGAGCATTGAGCACGGGCGCGAACGCACTCCGCGGAAGGCTCACACGGATGCGCTGATCCGGCTGGAGGTCGTGGACCCAGCGCGAACCCCCGTGGCCGTTCTCGTCGAGCCGGACCGAGATCGCGTAGTGGTCCGGCTCGATCGAGGGGCCGGTGAGCGAGTAGGAATTCTGCCGACCCTCGGCCCAGGTGACGGCGATGTGGCTGCCCGGGGTGAACGACGGCAGGGTGCGGCCTGCCGGGTCCGCGAGGACGACGTGACGGATACCCGGGCACAGCAACCGTGCCTCGCGCACTGTCAGAGTGAGCCCTCCGGTGATGCTCTCGTCCGCAACTGTTTCGAGGGCCGTGGTCATGGCAGTTCCTCCGAGTCGGCTCGATATCCCAGGTAGGCGCTGTGGCGTCGGGAGTAGTGGTAGTAGACGGTGAGTTCGGCGGAGCAACCGGCGCACGGTGTCCGGCCGCCGATGGCGACCGGCACCGAGGGCGACGTGGTGTGGCAGTGCGCGCAGAACACGTCGCGCACCGGGGCGTCGGGGTCGATGATCGCGGCGATCTCGGCGGGCAACGCGCCTGCGGAGATCAGCCGAGCACGCACCGCCCCCACCATGCGCTCGGGGCCCGCCACGACGAACCGGCACCCGATGCGCGCCTCGGACAGCAGTTCGCCGAGCCCGCCGAACCCGGATCCGGCCTCGTCGTCCACGATCACCGTGCGAGTGGAAACGGGCGCCACGCGCTCGGACAGCTCGCGGATGACCTGCGCGCTGACCGAGCGCTCCGAGACCAATACGTAGCGGGTGACGAGAGCGCCCGCTGCGAGGTCGTCGACGGCCGAGTAGTCGGATCGCCACCGTGGGACGCTGGTCGACCTCATCGATACCGCCATCGTGGATCAGGGAGCGAAGGAACGGTGGCCGACGAAGTAGGCCAGTGCGCGGTCGGGTGTGGTGAAACGGATACGCGAGCCCCTGGGGAAGAAGATCGCATCCTTCGCCTTCGCCACCTCGACCTGGCCGGTGTCGAGGTTCTCGAGGGTGAGCTCCCCTTCGAGGACGACCTTCATCTCGTCGTAGGCGTAGTAGTAGTCGAGCGGTGCGTCGGTGCGCTGGAGTTCGAAGTAGCCGGCCGACATCTCCGAGCCGTCCGGGTTGGCGAAGACGTCGTCGATGTATCCCTTGGTGCCCGGGTATTCCGAGACCGGCATCTGAGGCAGGTTCTCGTGGAATCCAGCGGTGACGCGGAACGGGACGGCGGTGGGCTTGTCGGTCGTGGTCATGGGTTCTCCCTGAAGGTGTGGTGAGTTGGGTCCGAGACCTCCCCTGTATGAAACGAGGAGTAGCAACAGGAAACCACAAGACGTATTTCGATGACGTAAATCAATCCGGCGAGGCCGGAAACGTGCAGATCAGCGCGAGGATAGATATTGAAAGAGCGTTTGAGCGACGTGATTTGGTGATGCACCAACAACGTTGCCGTAACACGATCGACATAGTAGAACTGTTTCATAGTGAACAACGGCGATTCATGAGGTGAAACGAACCGCTACTCAAGCCGACAGCGCCCGATCATCCGGCCGAATGAAGGAAGCAACGTGACACAGACAGCAAAGTTCGTGATCGTCGGTGGGGGACTCGAAGGTCTCGCCATCGCGTGGTCGCTCGCGGACCGCGGAGAGACCGACGTTCTGGTCCTCGAGCGTGGCACCCTGTGCTCGGGCATGACCGGCAAGTCCAGCGGCGTGGTCCGGTGCCACTACGGGACGCCGTCGCTGGCGGCGATGTCGTGGTACGGCGTCGACATCTTCACCAGGGCCACCGAGATCTTCGGCGACGACATGGCAATCCGTCAGTGCGGATACGTGGTCGGCGTCGGTGAGAACAACATCGACCCGCTCAAGGCGAACGTCGCGATGATGCAGGGCCTCGGTATCGACGTCGACTACATCGGCCACGACAAGATGGCCGAACTGTGGCCGGGGCTGCATCTCGACGACTTCGCCGCCTTCGCGTACGAGCCCCTCGGTGGCCGCGGTGAGGCGTACATGGCCGGTATGGCGTTCGGTGCGTCCGCCCGCAGGCTGGGCGTCACGATCCGTCAGAGCACACCGGTGACGTCGCTGCTACAGAACGCCGACGGCCGCGTCTACGGGGTCACGCTCGCGAACGGCGACGAGGTGCATGCCGAGCACGTGATCCTCGCGACCGGCCCGTGGGCGCCCGAACTCGGTGCCGGAGTCGGCGTCGACATTCCGGTGAAAGCGCAACGGGCGCAGCTCGTCCTGATCGACCAGGGAGTCCCCACCCCGGAGGTGCCGGTGCTGTCGGACCTGGCCGGACTGCAGTACATCTGCCGCGAGCCCAACGGCGAACTCCTCGTCGGGAACAGCGACCACGCCGCGCCGCAGTACATCGATCCCGACAACTACAGCAACCGCGCCGACGATTCCACCATCGAGAAGAACATCATGAAGCTGGGCAACCGCCTGCCCGACATGCCCGACCCGCGGATCACGTCGAGCTACGTCGGTGCGTACGACGTCACTCCCGACTACAACCCGATCATCGGACCGGCCCCGGTCGACGGTCTGTTCCTCGCCACCGGGTTCTCCGGTCACGGTTTCAAGATCTCACCGGCGGTCGGGCGCCTCGTCGCCGACATGCTCCTCGACGACGGCACGACCACCCTCCCGAACGTCGAGCCGTCCGACTTCCGCTACTCGCGCTTCGAGGAGGGCGATCTCCTCTTCAGCCTGCACCCCTACGAGGGCGCCGGCGAGATGCGCTGACCCACAGACCACCTCACCCGTAGACCACCAGTTCAGGAGCTCCCCATGGCTGTCGACACTGCTGACGCGTTCACCGCGCAGAACATCGTGACATCCCCACCGCAGACCTTGTCCGAGGTGGCCCGGGCCACCGGAACCACCTTCATCCTCGCCCTGTTCGTGACGCTGTCCGGAAAGCCGTGCGCCAAACTCGTCCCGATCGAGGCCGTCGAGCAGCTTCAGGACGACGGCGTGGGCTTCGCCGGGTACGCGGCGGGGCACATGGGGCAGGAGCCGAGGGACTCCGATCTCGTTGCCGTACCGGATGTCTCGTCGTTCACGCCGATCCCGTTCGTGAAGCCCGGACTGGCGATCGTGCACTGTGATCCGCACGTGGAGGGAAAGCCCTGGCCGTATGCGCCGCGGGTGATCCTGAAGGAGACGCTGAAGAAGGCGTCCGACCTCGGCCTGTCCGTCAACGTGGGCGCGGAGATCGAATACTTCCTCGTCCACCGCACCGGAGACGGCGCCCTCACCACCGCGGACACCGCCGACGTCAGCCGTCAGCCGTGTTACGACGCCCGCGACGTCACCCGAATGTACGACCATCTGACCGAGGTGTCCGCGGCCATGAACGCGCTCGGGTGGGGCAACTACGCCAACGACCACGAGGACGGCAACGGGCAGTTCGAGCAGAACTTCGACTACGCCGACGCGATGACCACCGCCGACCGGGTCATCACCGCAAGGTACCTGCTGTCGGTGATCGCCGAGAAGCGCGGCATGAAGGCCACGTTCATGCCCAAACCCTTCTCCGACCGCACCGGTTCCGGCATGCACCTGCACCTGTCGCTGTGGAACGACGCCGGCTCGGTGTTCCCGGACGGGGACGACCCCAAGGGGCTGGGACTGTCGAGGACGGCGTACGCGTTCATCGCGGGGATCCTCGAGCACGCGTGCGCACTGCAGGGTGTGATCGCGCCGACCGTCAACTCGTACAAGCGGACCGGCGCCACGTCGACGAGCAGCGGCGCGACCTGGTCGCCGCGGTACGCCACGTACGGCGGCAACGACCGCACCCACTACCTCCGGGTGCCGGACAAGAACCGGGTGGAACTGCGCGGCGGCGACGGCTCGGCCAACCCCTACCTCGCCGCGGCCGCCGCCATCGCCGCCGGCCTGGACGGCATCGAACGGGATCTCGACCCCGGCACCCCCGGATCCGGCGACAGTCCCAGCGACATGCTGCCGATGACGCTGCTGCACGCGATGGACGCACTGGAATCGGATCCGGTCGTGACGGGCGCCCTGGACGTCGCGGGCCCCGGGGTCGCCGAGTACTTCGCGACACTCAAGCGCGAGGAGTTCTTCGCCTGGCACAACACCGTCTCCCCCTGGGAACTCGACCACTACCTGACAGCGTTCTGACAGACCTCCCGAAAGGAGACATCCATGTGTGGAATCGTCGGACTTCACCTGCGTGAGCCGTCCCTCTACCCACAACTCGGCGCCCTGCTCACCGACATGCTCGGTCAGATGTGCGACCGCGGACCCGATTCCGCAGGCATGGCGATTTACGGGGACCGGGCCTGGTCCCCGGTCGGTGAGTCCACGGTCTCGCTGCTCGACTGCCCCGTCCCCGCAGCGGAACTCGCCGCAACGCTGTCGGCGTCCCTCGACACCACCGTCACCGGAATCGACCTGCACCCGACGACGATCCTGCACGGCGTCGTCGGCGCGGCAGACCTCGCGGCGGCCGTGCGCAGTGTGGTGCCCTCGGCCCGGGGCATCGGCTTCGGTGACGACCTGACCGTCCTCAAGGGCGTCGGAAACCCCATCGACCTGGCGAACCGGTTCGGGCTGCCGTCGGCGAGCGGCTGGCAGGGTGTCGCGCACACCCGCATGGCCACCGAATCCGCGGTGACCGCCGAGGGTTCGCACCCGTTCTCCGTCGGCCCCGACCAGTGCCTCGTCCACAACGGCTCGTTCTCGAACCACATGAGCATCAAGCATCAGCTCGAACGTGACGGCGTCGTGTTCGACAGCGCCAACGACACCGAGGTCGGGGCGCGGTTCGTCGCCAAGCAGCTCGCCGAGGGCATCGACCTGGAGAAGGCGCTGCTGATGCTGAACGAGACGTTCGACGGCTTCTACACCCTGCTCGTCTCGACGGCCGACTCGTTCGCCGTGGTCCGGGACGCCATCTCCTGCAAGCCCGCCGTCATCGCCGAGACCGACCAGTGGGTCGCGATGGCCTCCGAATACCGCGCCCTGGCGAACCTGCCCGGCGTCGACAACGCCCGAATCTTCGAGCCCGAACCGGAAGAGGTGTACGTATGGCACCGGTAGCCACCACCGAAGCGACTGTCCTGAACCTCGAGACGTCGAGTACCCGTGCCGTCAACGAGCGGCTCACCTCCCCAGAAGCCCCGAAGACGGTCACGGTCACCGGCCCGCAGGGCGCGCACGCGCTGGCCTGCGGCCTCGACTCCGACATCGACGTCACCATCGAAGGACACGTCGGCTACTACTGCGCCGGCATGAACCAGCATGCGACGGTAACCGTCACCGGCAACGCCGGAGTCGGGGTCGCCGAGAACATGATGTCGGGAACGGTGCACGTCAAGGGCGATGCGTCGCAGTCCGCGGGCGCCACCGCCCACGGCGGCCTCCTCGTGATCGACGGCAATGCCGCTGCGCGCTGTGGCATCTCGATGAAGGGCGTCGACATCGTCGTCGGCGGCAACATCGGCCACATGTCCGCGTTCATGGGTCAGGCCGGACGTCTCGTCGTTCTCGGCGACGCCGGCGAGGCCCTCGGCGACTCGCTGTACGAGGCCCGCATCTACGTGCGCGGCACCGTCGCCTCCCTCGGCGCCGACTGCATCAAGAAGGAGATGCGCGAGGAGCACCTGACGGAACTGCGGGAGCTGCTGGATCTGGCCGGTTTCGACGCCGACCCGTCCGAGTTCACCCGCTACGGCTCTGCCCGCAAGCTCTACAACTTCCACGTCGACAACGCCAGCGCGTACTAGGAGAACCGTCATGAACACCCCGAACCCGGCCCTGCGCGAATCGGCGACGTTCGACCGCGGCGTCATCTCCGAGATCCAGCGGGCCGCCGAGACCGGCATCTACGACATCCGCGGTTGGGGTGCCAAGCGCACGCTGCCGCACTTCGACGACCTGCTGTTCCTCGGCGCGTCGATGTCGCGGTACCCGCTCGAGGGCTACCGTGAGAAGTGCGACACCGACGTCGTGCTCGGCGACCGCAACGCCAAGTTCCCGCTGCACCTGGACATCCCGATCACCATCGCCGGCATGAGCTTCGGGGCACTGTCCGGGCAGGCGAAGGAAGCCCTCGGCCGCGGCGCCAGCGAGGTCGGCACGTCCACCACCACCGGTGACGGCGGCATGACCCCCGAGGAGCGGGGACAGTCGAAGAACCTCGTCTACCAGTACCTGCCGTCCCGGTACGGGATGAACCCGGACGACCTCCGCAAGGCCGACGCCATCGAGATCGTCCTCGGCCAGGGCGCCAAGCCCGGCGGCGGCGGAATGCTCTTGGGGCAGAAGATCACCGAACGCGTTGCCGGGATGCGCACCCTCCCCATGGGCGTCGACCAGCGGTCGGCGTGCAGGCACCCCGACTGGACCGGTCCCGACGACCTCGCCATCAAGATCATCGAACTCCGCGAGATCACCAACTGGGAGAAGCCGATCTACATCAAGGTCGGCGCCACCCGCACCTACTACGACGTGAAGCTCGCCGTGAAGGCCGGCGCCGACGTCGTCGTGGTCGACGGCATGCAGGGCGGCACCGCCGCCACGCAGGACGTGTTCATCGAGCACGTCGGCATCCCCACCCTGGCCGCGATCCCGCAGGCGGTCCAGGCGCTGCAGGAACTCGGGGTGCATCGCAAGGTACAGCTCATCGTGTCGGGGGGCATCCGTAGCGGCGCCGACGTCGCGAAGGCCATGGCCCTCGGGGCGGACGCCGTCGCCATCGGCACCGCCGCCCTGATCGCGCTGGGCGACAACAGCCCCCGCTACGCGAAGCAGTACGAGGAACTGGGCTCGGCGGCCGGGTTCTACGACGACTTCCAGGCCGGCAAGGACCCCGCCGGCATCACCACCCAGGACCCGGAACTGTCGAAGAACCTCGACCCCGTCGAGGGCGGACGGCGGCTCGCGAACTACCTGCGGGTGCTCACCATGGAGGCGCAGACCCTCGCCCGCGCCTGCGGCAAGTCGCACCTGCGCAACCTCGAACCCGAGGACCTCGTCGCCCTCACCGTCGAGGCGTCGGCGATGGCCCGCGTGCCCCTCGCCGGAACCACCTGGATCCCCGGCGCCCTGTAGGCGGCTCCGCCGCCCGTGCGTGCTTGAGGAGTCCAGGGACTCGCTAACCACGCACGGGCGCGAAGCGCCTACCGGCTTTGACACTATGAGTAGAGGACCGAGAACATGACTTCCTTCGATTCGCTCTGGGCGAGCATCCTCGATGTGGGACAGCACAAGTCGACCAGGGGATACCGAAGATTCGCGTGGAACGACGCCGACATGACGCTGCGCGAATGGTTCTCGGACTGTGCGCAGGCTCGTGGCATGAGCGTCGAGGAGGACCGCAACGGCAATCTGTGGGCGTGGTGGATGCCCGAGGGCTGGGACGGCGACCCTCGCGACGCGTTCGTCACCGGATCGCACCTCGACTCGGTACCCGACGGCGGCGCCTACGACGGACCGCTGGGGGTGGTGTCCGCGTTCGCCGCGATCGACCTCGTCCGCGAGCGGGGGATCACGCCGACGCGTCCGGTGGCGGTCGCGGCCTTCTCCGACGAGGAGGGCGCACGGTTCGGTGTCGCGTGCGTCGGCTCGCAACTGTCCACCGGGGCAGTGGCACCCGCCCGTGCCCTCGCGCTGCGGGACAACGATGGCATCAGCCTCGGCGAAGCACTGGTCGGCGCCGGCCGCGACCCGCACCATCTCGGCGAGGACCCCGACCTGGTCGACCGCGTCGGCGTGTACGTCGAGTTGCACGTCGAGCAGGGACGCGCCCTCGACCTGATCGACAGTCCCATCGCCGTGGCCTCGTCGATCTGGCCGCACGGCCGGTGGCAGTTCGTGTTCTCCGGAGAGGCCAACCACGCCGGCGCCACCCGGCTCGTCGACCGCCGCGACCCGATGCTCGCGTTCGCGTCCTCGGTCCACACGGCCCGGACCGCCGCGACGCTGCACGAGGCGGTCGCGACGTTCGGAAAGGTGCGGGTACTTCCCAACGGTGCCAACGCCATTCCGTCGGAGGTGCGGGCGTGGCTCGACGCGCGGGCCGCCGACGAGGAGACGTTGACGAAGCTGGTGCAGCAGATCACCGCCGAGGCGCAGGCCTACGCGGCCGCCGACGGTATCGGTCTGGAGGTCGACGCCGAATCGGTCACGCCGATCGTCGAGTTCCCACACTCGACCCGGGAACGACTGCGCCGCTCACTCGCCCACCTGGGTGACATTCCCGTCCTCCCGACCGCTGCCGGGCACGACGCCGGAATCCTGTCCGCGAAGGTGCCCACCGCGATGATGTTCGTCCGCAACCCCACCGGGGTGTCCCACTCGCCCGACGAGTTCGCCGAAGCGGACGACTGCAACCGCGGCGCCGAGGCGCTGGCAGACGTGATGGCGGACTGGGTCACCGCCATGTGAGTGGCAAGGTGTGTCCGGGCACTCTTTGCCACTCACGTCAGGAGGTGGGCCGCCACTCCTCCAGTTGCTCGACAGCGGTGTTCGCGACCGCGACGGCCTCGTCCCGGTTGACCCGCGACAGCAGGAGCGCGCTGACGGACAGTGACGTCAGGAGTCGGGTCCGGTGTGCCAGGGTGGTCGTCGACGCGTCCGGGTCGTGGGCCCGGAGAGCGTGGGCGAGCGCCCCGGACAGTTCGCGCTGGTATGCGTCGACGACGGACCGTTGCGTGTCGTCGTGCGCGGCGAAACCGGCGGCACTGTTGAGCAGCAGGCAGCCGCGTCCGGGGGTTTCGTCGGGGAGAGACGCGAGGGCGTCGGCGAGGCTGCGGTAGTAGCGCTCGGCGGCGTCGGGGCGGGTCGGCTCGTCGGTCAGGATGCGGAGCCGGGGGCGAACCACCCGGTCCAGGTAGTCGTGCACCGCGGCGTCGAAGAGCCCGCGTTTGCTGGTGAACGCGTTGTACAGGCTCGATCGATTCAGTCCGGTGACGCGTTCGAGGTCGGGTATCGACGTGGCTTCGAAGCCCTTGTCCCAGAACAGGTCGCGGGCGCGGCCGACCACTTCGGCCGTGTCGAAATCCTGCGTGCGCGGCATGACGATCCTCACTCCTTGTTGTGAAACGACCATTTCAGTATATATTGAAATGGTCAGTTCAGAACGAGGAGGAGTTTCGTATGGTCGCCGCGGGTCTTGTTCTTGCCGCACTCGCCAGTGCGCTGCACGTGTACATCTTCGTGCTCGAGTCCGTCCTCTGGACCGCTCCGCGCACCCGCGCGACGTTCGGGACCAGTGTCGAAGAAGCCGGCGCCACCAAGGAGCTTGCCTTCAACCAGGGCTTCTACAACCTCTTCCTGGCGATCGTGACGGCAGTCGGCATCGTCGCCGTGATCATCGGCGCGACCGCCGTCGGTGCGGCTCTCGTCTTCGCCGGCGCGGGATCCATGCTCCTCGCGGCCCTCGTGCTCCTGCTGTCGTCGCCCAACAAGGCTCGCGCGGCGATCACGCAGGGAACACTTCCGCTGCTCGCGGTACTCCTCCTCGCGCTCGGACTGGCGCTGTGACCCCAGAAGTATCGAAAGGAACACCCGTGACGACGAGCACCCAGATTCAGCTGATCAACCGGCCGGTGGGCTGGCCCACCCAGGACGACTTCCGCATCGCGACCGTCGAGCTGCCCGACCTCGGGCCCGACCAGGTGCGGGTGGCCAACGAGTTCGTCTCGGTCGACCCCTACATGCGCGGCCGGATGAACGACGTGAAGTCGTACATCCCGCCGTTCGCGCTGGGCGAGACGATGACCGGCGGAGCTGTCGGTCGCGTCGTCGAATCCACCGCCGCCACGCATCCGGTCGGCTCGGTGGTGGTTCACGACCTCGGGTGGCGGGACGTCGCGCAGGGTGACGCCTCGGCGTTCCGCGTCGTCGAAGAGATTCCGGGAGTCTCGATCTCGGCCTATTTGGGGATTCTCGGACTGACCGGGCTCACGGCCTACGTCGGACTCGTGCACATCGCCCACCTGAAGCCCGGCGACTCCGTGTTCATCTCCGGCGCCGCGGGTGCGGTGGGGACCGCCGCCGGGCAGATCGCACGACTCGAGGGCGCGTCGCGCGTCATCGGATCCGCCGGGTCCGCGGAGAAGGTCGCACTGCTGACCGACCGTTACGGATACGACGCCGCATTCGACTACAAGCAGGCGCCGGTGCGCGAGCAGCTTCGCGGACTCGCCGGTGACGGCATCGACGTCTACTTCGACAACGTCGGCGGCGACCATCTCGAGGCCGCACTCGACGTCATGCGCAACGGCGGACGCGCCGCCCTCTGCGGTGCCATCTCCGCGTACAACGCCACCGAGCGCACGCCGGGCCCCGACAACCTGGTGAATATCATCAGCCGCGGGCTCACCCTCGAGGGCTTCACCCTCGGCAACTACACGCACGTCTTCCCCGAGTTCGCCGCCAAGATGGGACCGTGGCTCGCGTCCGGCGACGTGGTTCACGACGAGACCGTCGTCGACGGCATCGAGAACTCGGTCGACGCGTTCCTGCAGCTCATGCACGGCGGAAATGTCGGCAAGATGCTGGTGAAGGTGGCGTAGCCACCCGTGCGTGGTTGAGGAGTCCAGAGACTCGCTAACCACGCACAGGCGCGTCAGCGCCTCACGGAGGAATACCGTTCGCGCACTTCGGGTGCCGGGTCGGCCTCGTAACGCCGGGTGGACGTCTGATCCCACTTGGGTGGTTCCGGGGTCTCGGCCAGCGTCCAGGCCGCCTGCCTGCAGGCGCCGATCGCGACGTACTCCGCCGGTTGCGGCACCAGGACCGGAGCCCCGAAGATGGCGGGCGCGAGTTCGCACAGTGCCTGTGAGCGGGCGCCGCCGCCGACGAGGAGGATGCGACGCACTGTGACCCCCTGGGCGGTCAGGTGGTCGATGCCGTCCGCCAGGCCGCACAGCAGCCCCTCGACCGCCGCGCGGGCGAGGTGGGCGGGGGTCGAATTGGCCAGCCGGAGTCCGTGAACGGAGCCGGTGGCGTTCGGCCGGTTGGGGGTGCGCTCACCCTCGAAATACGGCACCATCACCAGGCCGCCGCTGCCGGACGGTGCGGACAGCGCCAGCCGCGACAGCTCGTCGTGATCGACCCCCAGCAGGGAGGCGGTCGCGTCGAGCACCCGGGCGGCGTTCAGGGTGCACACGAGGGGCAGTTGGCGTCCGGTGGCGTCGGCGAAGCCGGCGACGAAACCGCCCGGATCGTTCGCCGGTGTCACCGATACCGCGGATACGACACCCGACGTTCCGACGGACACGACGACGTCGCCTTCCTTGGCGTCGAGAGCCAATGCGGCAGCGGCATTGTCGCCGGTACCGGGACCGACGGCGGCGCCCCACCGGGTTTCGCCGGTCTTCTCGGCCGGGCGAGCCACGCGCGGCACGGCGGGGGAGCGTCCGCGCAGCGCCAGCGACAGCAGGTCGGGTCGGTAGGAATCCGTTGCCGCGGAGAAGTATCCGGTGCCGCTGGCGTCGCCGCGGTCGGTGGCCAGGGTGTCGAGATCGGCTCTGCCGGTGAGCTGCCAGCCGAGCCAGTCGTGGGGCAGGCACACCGCGGACGTCCGGTCGGCGTTCGCCGGTTCGGAATCGGCGAGCCAGCGCAGCTTGCTGACGGTGATCGCGGCGAGGGGCACGACCCCCACGGCGTCCGCCCACGCGTCCGGACCACCGAGGTCGTCCACCAGCTGGGTGGCGGCGTCGGCGGAGCGAGTGTCGTTCCACAGCAACGCCGGACGCACGACCGTTCCGGCGTCGTCGAGGCACACCATGCCGTGCTGTTGCGCCCCGACCGATACCGCGGCGACGTCGTCCAGTCCGCCGGCGGCGGCGATGGCGCTGTCGAGGGCCGCAGCCCACTCCTGCGGGTCGACCTCGGTGCCGTCCGGATGCGACGCCCTGCCCTCGCGGACGAGTTCACCGGTGTCGGCGTCGCAGACGATGACCTTGCACGACTGGGTGGACGAATCGATGCCCGCGACGAGGGTCATTGCCGGACACCTGCCGCGCGATCCAGTGTCTCGCGGGTGGGGAGGTCCGCCCCGGCACGCGCGACCGTGAGACCCGACATCAGCACGGCATTGTCCAGCACGTTCCGCACCTCCTCCGGGTCGATTCTGTGGAGGGCGTTGCGGCTCTCAGCGCCGAGGAAGCCGTGTGACCAGAACCCGTCGAGGAGTCCGGCCATGAACGCGTCGCCCGCGCCGACCGTGTCGACTACCTCGACGCTGCGGGCCGCGACCTCGACGAGTCCGGCCGCGCAGACCGCGAATGCGCCCTCGGCGCCCTTCGTCACCGCCACCATCGCCGGTCCGCGGGTCAGCCACTCGCGGGCGATGTCGACGGGATCCCGTTCGGGGTCGTACCAGCGGAGGTCCTCGTCGCTGACCTTGACGATGTCCGAGATCGACACGAGGTGCTCGATCCGCTGCCGGGCGCGTGCCTTGTCGGTGATCAACACCGGTCGCACGTTGGGGTCGTAGCTGATGGTCGCCGACGAGCGGCGGCGGTCGAGCATGTCTGCGACGACGTCGCAGCCGGGTTCCATCACGGCGGCAATGGAACCGGTGTGAACGAGCGGCGGGGTAGATGACCCGCTGGGGGCGGGAAGGTCCCACTCGATGTCGAACTCGTAGGTGGCGGATCCGGCGGAATCGAGGGTGGCGTGGGCCGTCGCCGTTCGCTGCGCGGTGACACTGCCGGGCGCGAGGCTCACCCCCGACTGCTCGAGGTGCCGAACGATCGCACCGCCCCTCGTGTCGTCGCCGATCCGGGTGACGAATTCGACCGGACGACCGAGCCGGCCGAGACCGACCGCGACGTTGAGCGGGCTACCGCCGACGTACTCGGTGGTGGTGCCGTCGCTCGCCGTGACGATGTCGATGAGGGCTTCACCGATGACCAGACTCATGACTGCACCTTCTCACGCAGAGCCTCAAGCGTCTTCCGTGCACCGACGCTGTGCAGCGAGTCCAGCGCCCAGAGATACGCGGTGACGAAGCGCGGATTCTCGGCCAGGTCACCGAAGACCGACTGGTTCTCGATGAAGGCCGTGCGATTCTCGTGCTGGCTGCGCGCGATCGGCACCAGGGAGTCCTTCAACTGGTCGACGACGTCGATGGGTTCGCCGTTCTCGTCGACTCCCTCGGCATACCGGGCCCAGCTCGCCACGATCGCGGCGGACAGTCGAACGGGCCGGTCGGCGACCAGGTTCTCGCGGATCACCGGCAGCAGCCACTTCGGGATGCGGTCGGAGGATTCGGCGCACAGGCGGGCGACGGTGTCGCGGATCTCGGGGTTGGAGAACCGTTCGATCAGGGTGCGTTTGTAGTCGTCGAGGTCGACCCCGGGCACCGGCGCCAGGGTGGGCGTGGCCTCGTCGTCCATGTACGCGAGCAGGAAGTCGGCGAAGAGCGGATCCTGCGCGACCTCGTGCACGAGCCGGTATCCCGACAGGTAGCCGAAGTAGCAGAGGCCCTGGTGGCTCGCGTTGAGCAGACGCAGCTTCATCAGTTCGTAGGGTTCGACGTCGTCGACCACCTGGACGCCGACGTCCTCGAATGCCGGGCGACCGAGCGGGAAGGCGTCCTCGAGCACCCACGACGTGAACGGTTCGGCGGCGACGGGCCACTGGTCGTCGATGCCGAACCGCGACGACAGCGCCTCGGTCACCTCGGGGGTGGTGACGGGCGTGATGCGGTCGACCATCGAGTTGGGGAAGGACGTCTCCTCGCGCATCCACGCCGCCAGTTCGGGATCCTTCAACTCTGCGTAGGCCAGGAACATCTTGCGGGCCACGTCGCCGTTGCCCTGAATGTTGTCGCAGGACATGATGGTCGGCGACGGCAATCCGCGCGCGCGGCGCCGGGCCAGGGCCTCGATGACGAGTCCGAACGTGGTCCGCGGGGCGGCGCCGTCGGTGAGGTCGTGCACGACGTCCGGGTTCTCGGCATCGAACTCGCCGGTGTCGTGGGTGAAGTTGTAGCCGCCCTCCGTGATCGTCAGCGAGACGATCTTCGTGGTCTCCGCGGCCATCTTCTCGATCACGGCCTCGGGATCGTCCGGAGCGAAGAGGTAGTCGACGATGGACCCGATGACGCTCACGTCCCAGGTGCCGTCCGGGTGTCGCAGCGCCAGCGTGTACAGGCCGTCCTGCGCGTCGAGGACGTCCTTCATCCGCCGGTCACCGGGCAGGACCCCGACCCCGCAGATGCCCCACTCGCGGGCCTCCCCGCGTCGCAGCAACCGGTCGACGTACATCGCCTGGTGCGCGCGGTGGAATCCGCCGACACCGAAATGCACTATCCCTACGGTGATGTCGCTTCGATCGTAATTCGGCACCTGCACGGTGTCGTCGAACTGCTGCAGTGCCTGCGCGCACAGTTGCATCGGTCTCTCCTCATTCCTGGACGCGTACGACGGCCTTGAGGCTGCCCGGCGTCCGGTCTGCGTTCAGTGCTTGCTCCGCCTCGGCGAGCGGAAATCTTCCGGTGACCATCGAATCGAGGTCGACCCGCCCCGACCGCGCGAGAGCGATCGCCGTCGGCCAGGTGTTGGCGTAGCGGAATACGCCGGTCAGCACCAGCTCTCGGTTCTGGATGGTCTGGACCGGCAGTGTCATCTCGGGGGCGCCCATGCCCACCAGAACCACGGATCCCGCGGGCCGGACGGCCTGGATCCCGGCCAGCACCGCGCTCGGGGCGCCGGACGCGTCGACGAACGCGTCCACGTGGAGTCCCGTGACGTCCTGCTCGCGGGGGTCGAGCACCGCGGTGGCACCGAATTTCGTTGCGACGTCGCGTCGCCGGGGATCGAGGTCCGAGACGACCACTTCGGTGGCGCCGAATGCGAGGGCCGTCTGCACCATGGCGATCCCGATCGGTCCCGCGCCCGCGATCAGGACGCGGGATCCGGCCGTCACGCCGGCTTTGCGGGTGGTGGCGATGGCCACGGACAACGGCTCGCACAGCGCGGCCGCGTCCTCGGACATCTCGTCGGGAATCTCGTGGGCGAACGCCGAGCCGATGGTCACGTATTCGGCCAGCGCCCCGTCGATCGGCGGGGTGGCATAGAACTGCATGTGCGGGCAGAGGTTGTAGAGACCGCGCCGCGATTCGACGCTGTCCGGGTCGGGGCGCTGCGGTTCGATGGAGACTCGCTGCCCGATACGCGCTGCCGGAACCCCGGCACCGACACCCACGACGGTGCCCGACGCCTCGTGGCCCAGCACGATCGGCTGGTCGACCACGAAGTCGCCGATGCGGCCCTCGCGGTAGTAGTGGGCATCCGATCCGCAGACGCCTACCGAGGCCACGCGGACCAGGACGTCGCCGGGGCCGGGAGTGGGGACGGGCCGTTCCCGGATTTCGATCACGCCCGGCTCCGAAAGCACGCTGGCACGCATCGTCCTGGGGATATCCGAAGGGAGTGTTGTGTGGGTCACACTTCGATGCTAGCGTATTGAGCAGATGAACGCATAGTGATCATTTGCTCACGGTTTCTCGAGGCTCCGAAGACACACACGACGGGCTCGGGATCATGGCGAGGAGAATCAGTGACGTCCCCCAATCCGACGGCCCAGACGCCGTCACTCATCGCGTCGCCGCCGCCGTCCACGACGGAGGATCTACGCCTCGCGTTGCGCGCTGCAACGCTGTACTACTTGGACGGAATGACGCAGGCCGAGGTCGCGACACGCCTCGGTGTCTCCCGCCCGACGGCGGGCCGGCTGGTGGCACGGGCCCGGACGCAGGGCCTGGTACGCATCGAGGTGCAGGCTCCCGCGCATCTGCGGGATTCGCTGCGCTCGGACGAGGAGCGCGCGCTCGAGGAGAAGTACAGCCTCGTCGAGGCGGTGGTGGTCGCCGATTCCGTCGACGCCGCCGGTCCGATCGACGACCACAACAGCTTCGCCGGCGTCGGGCGCGCCGCCGCATCCCTGCTGGTGCGCCGGATCCGGGAAGGCGACACCCTCGGATTCACGTGGGGGCCCGAGACGGTCGCCGTCGCGCAGGGCCTGCCGTCCGGGGCGGCCACGTGCGCGTCGGTCGTCCAGCTCGACGGCTCGGTGAGTGCGATCAACTATCAGACCGGAACGGAGTACGTCTTGGGGAGATGCGCAGAGCAACTGCAGGCCAACACCGTTCGGCTCCCTGTTCCGTTGTACGCGGACGCGTCGACCGTGGTATCCATGCGGGGCGACTCCGTCATCTCCAAGGCCCTCGAGGCCGGCCGCACCGCGGAGATGATGATGTTCGGCACGGGCGCCGTCTCCACGTCGACCACGTTGTTCGAGGGCAGCTTCATCGACACGGACATGCTGTCGGTGCTCACCGACCTCGGCGCGGTCGGCGAAGTCGGTGGACGCTTCTACCGGCTCGACGGAACCGAGGTCGCCGGCCCACTGGACGAACGGGCCATGTCCGTTCCCCTCGACGACATCCGCGCGTGCGGGGGATCGATCCTCGTCACGGGTGGCGTCGCCAAACATCAAGCGGCACTGGGTGCCCTCCACGGCGGACTGGCCAAGATGCTGGTCTGCGACATCGAATGCGCGCGTTGGCTGCTCGATCAGTAGCACCACGCAAGAGAGGTGAAGATCGGTGAAGAAACACAGGAAACCGGCGACGATGCTGGTAGCCGGAGCGGGAGCGCTCTGCCTCACGCTGAGCGGATGTGCGGGCGCCGGATCGCTGGGCGCGTCGGACCAGACCATCACCATCGCGATGGTCTCGAACTCACAGATGCAAGATGCCCAGAAGCTAGCCTCGCAGTTCGAGGAGGAGAATCCCGACATCGACCTGAAGTTCGTCACGCTGTCGGAGAACCAGGCGCGCGCGAAGATCACGGCATCCACCGCAACCGGTGGCGGCGAGTTCGACGTCGTGATGATCAGCAACTACGAGACCCCGCAATGGGCCAAGTACGGCTGGTTGAAGAATCTGTCGGAGTATGCCGAGGCGACGGAGGGTTACGACGAGGCCGACTTCATCCCCACCCTGCGCGAGTCGCTGTCCTACGAGGGGAACATGTACTCGGTGCCGTTCTACGGCGAGTCCTCGTTCCTGATGTACCGCAAGGACCTGTTCGAGCAGGCCGGAATCACCCTGTCGGAGAAGCCGACCTGGACCGAGGTCGCAGCGGCGGCAAAGCAACTCGACTCCGACGACATGGCCGGCATCTGCCTGCGTGGCAAGCCGGGCTGGGGTGAGTTGCTCGCACCCCTCGACACCGTCATCAACACGTTCGGTGGCCGCTGGTTCGACGAGGACTGGAACGCTCAGCTGACCAGCCCGGAGGTGGAACGCGCGGTGCAGTTCTACGTCGACCTGGTGCGCGAGTACGGCGAGCCGGGCGCCGCGACGAGCGGTTTCGGCGAGTGCGCCACGCAGCTCGCTCAGGGGCAGGTGGCGATGTGGTACGACTCGACGTCCGCGGTGTCCACGCTGGAGGATCCGGCGTCGAGCGCCGTTGTCGGCAAGATCGGCTACGCGCCCGCGCCGATCGAGGTGAAGGACAATTCCGGCTGGCTGTACAGCTGGTCGCTCGGAATTCCCGAGAGCAGCGAGAACCCCGATGCGGCGTGGAAGTTCATCTCGTGGATGACCGACAAGCAATACATACGCACGGTCGGTGAGGATCTCGGCTGGGAGCGGGTGCCTCCGGGTAGCCGGCTGTCGACCTATGAGATTCCCGAGTACAAAGAGGCCTCGGCGGCCTACGGTCCGCTGACGCTCGAGGCGATCGAGAACGCGACACCGGAGGCGCCCACCGTGCTACCGGTTCCGTACACCGGCGTGCAGTTCCTGGCGATCCCGGAGTTCCAGGATCTCGGAACCCGTGTAAGCCAGCAGATCAGTGCGGCGATCGCAGGACAGCAGACCGTGCCCGAGGCGCTCGCCCAGGCACAGCAGTACGCCGAGGTGGTCGGCGCGACGTATCGGGAGGAACGATGACAACCATCGCCGAGAAACCCACCGCGGACGGCACCGCCGACCGGGTGCGGCAACTGCGGGAGGCCAAGGACGACAGCGTCTCCCGCGCCGAGGGATGGCGTCGCCGAGGGCCGTTGCTGCCCGCTCTGATCTTCATGATCGTGGTGACCCAGATCCCGTTCCTGTTCACGCTGTACTACTCGACGCAGTCCTGGAACCTGGTCCGACCGGGGTCCCAGGCCTTCGTCGGCCTGCAGAATTACGTGGATGTGTTCCAGGACAGCCAGTTCCGTGAGGTCGCGGTCAACACCGTGATCCTGATCGTCGGGACCGTGATCATCTCGGTGGTGCTGGGCCTGCTGCTGGCACTGCTGCTCGACCGCGCCTTCCTGGGCCGCGGCATCGTGCGGACCCTGCTCATCACCCCGTTCCTGGTGACCCCGGTCGCCGGTGCGCTGCTGTGGAAGACCACGATGTTCGACCCGGTGTTCGGCATCGTCAACTTCGTGCTCTCCCCGTTCGGGGTGGGACAGGTCGACTGGGTCAGCAAGTTCCCGCTCGCGTCGGTCATGGTGAACCTGGTGTGGCAGTGGACCCCGTTCATGATGCTGCTGATCCTCGCCGGTCTGCAGTCGATGCCACGCGACATCCTCGAGGCGGCGCGGGTGGACGGCGCCAAGCCGTTCGCGATGTTCCGCGAACTGACGCTCCCGCATCTGCGCCGGTTCATCGAACTCGGCGCGGTCCTGGGCGCGATCTACCTGATCAACACGTTCGACGCCATCTACATGATGACCCAGGGTGGACCCGGCACCGCCAGTGCCAACCTCCCCTTCTACATCTATCAGCGCGCATTCCTCGGTTTCGACATCGGGCAGGCCGCCGCGATGGGCGTCATCGTCGTGATCGCAACCATCGTCGTCGCGACCCTGGCGTTGCGCCTGATCTTCAAGAGCTTTACCGGTAACGAGGAGGCAGCGTAATGAGTACCGACACTGCGGCGGCGCCGGTGGAGTCCACCCCCACCGCCCCGGAGACCAAGCGGGCGCGCAAGCACCGCAAGTTCAGCCCGTGGAGTGTGGTGGCGTGGATCGTGGCGCTCGGCTTCTTCTTCCCGGTGGCCTGGATGGTGCTCACCGCGTTCAAGCAGGAGGGCGACGCCTACACGACCCCGCCGAAACTGTTCTTCACCCCCACCCTGGACCAGTTCAAGGCGGTCCTCGACAGCGGCATCGGCACGGCACTGCTGAATTCGGCGTTCGCGACCGCCATGTCGACGATCCTCGTGCTGGTGCTCGGTGTGCCGGCGGCGTTCGCGCTGTCGCTGCGTCCGGTCCGCAAGACGAAGGACGCCCTGTTCTTCTTCATCAGCACGAAGATGCTCCCGATCGTCGCCGCGATCATCCCGCTGTACGTGATCGTCAACGACATCGGACTGCTCGACAACATCTGGGCCCTGATCATCCTGTACACGGCGATGAACGTCCCCATCGCGGTGTGGATGATGCGTTCGTTCTTCCTCGAGGTTCCGGGCGAACTGCTCGAGGCCGCGAGCATGGACGGCGCTAGCCTCTGGACGTCGGTGCGTGAGGTGATCCTCCCGCTCGTGTCCCCCGGTATCGCGGCGACCGCGCTGATCTGCGTGATCTTCTCGTGGAACGAATTCTTCTTCGCCGTCAACCTCACTGCCGTTCAGGCGCAGACCATTCCGGTGTTCCTCGTCGGCTTCATCACCGGTGAGGGCCTGTACTGGGCCCGGCTGTCGGCGGCGGCGACGCTGGCGGCGCTGCCGGTCATCCTGGCCGGCTGGGTCGCGCAGAACAAACTGGTCCGCGGCCTGTCCTTCGGTGCGATCAAATGATCACCCCGGCAACCACTTCCCCCGACTTCGGTACCCACAAGAGGAGCAATCATGGCTGACATCGCGTACAAGGGCGCATCCTGCATCTACGAGAACGCCGACACGCTGGCGGTCGATACTCTCGACCTCGACATCGAAGACGGCGAGTTCATCGTCCTCGTCGGCCCGTCGGGTTCCGGCAAGAGCACCGCACTGCGGATGCTCGCCGGCCTCGAGGACATCGACGAAGGCACCATCGAGATCGGTGGCAAGGACATGGTGGGTGTGCCGTCGAAGGACCGTGACATCGCGATGGTGTTCCAGAACTACGCCCTCTATCCCAACAAGACGGTGGGCGAGAACATGGGCTTCGCTCTGAAGATGCGCGGAGTCGGTGTGGAGGAACGGAAGAAGAAGGTGGCCGATGCCGCCAAGCTGCTCGACCTGACCGACTACCTCGACCGCAAGCCCGGCAAGCTGTCCGGCGGTCAGCGCCAGCGCGTCGCGATGGGTCGAGCGATCGTGCGGGAGCCGCAGGTGTTCTGCATGGACGAGCCGCTGTCGAACCTCGACGCCAAGCTGCGCGTCCAGACCCGCACGCAGATCGCGGCGTTGCAGCGCCGGCTCGGCACCACCACCGTGTACGTCACCCACGACCAGGTCGAGGCGATGACCATGGGCGACCGGGTGGCAGTCCTCAAGAACGGCAAGCTGCAGCAGTTCTCGGCTCCCACCGAACTCTACGATCGCCCGAAGAACGCGTTCGTCGCCGGCTTCATCGGTTCGCCCGCCATGAATCTGATGACCATGCCCATCGTCAGCGACGGCGTGCGCCTGGGGAACTCGACGCTCGCGCTCGAGCGCGACCAGCTGTCGGCGCTGCACGCGGCCGGACTGGAGACCGTCACGGTCGGTGTGCGCCCCGAGCAACTGGAGTTGTCGACCGGGGACGGTGGCATCGAGGTGATCGTGGACCTGGTCGAGGAACTCGGGAGTGAATCCTACGTCCACACCCACATCGCCGGTGACGGTACGCAACTGACCGCCCGGTCACTGACCCGCACCCCCGCGCGGCTGGCCGACACAGTGTCCCTGCACAAGCGGGACGGAGCGGTCCACCTGTTCCACCCGGAGACGGGGGAGCGGATCGGCGACTAGGACATGTCCTAGAGCGGATAGTGCGTCAGCACCCCCATCGGATCGTGCCTCTGCCGCAGTTCGCGCAGTCGGCGAAGGTTTCCGCCGTAGGCCGCGTCGATCTCGGCGCCGGTCTCGGGGAAGCCGGGCCGGACTTCGACGCTGTAGACGCCGATCGTGTGGGGTGCGAGCGCGTCGAGGGTGCCGCCCGCCCACGACAGGCAGGCGGCGCCGTCGTAGGGGTCGGACCAGATGGCGTTGAGCGGGATGTTCCACTCGCCGCTTCGGCCCCAGAATGCGGTGTCGCCGTCACCGACGTCGGCGAGGGCACCGCCGGTGTGCTGGAAGTCGATACGACATTCCCGCGTCGGCGCTCCACGGATCTGGGTGGCCAGGGCCTCCGCGAGTTCGGAGTCGAGGGTCGGTCCGGTGAAGACGGCCTTCCCGAAGAACGACCCTCGGCGCTCGCCCGATTCGGGCAGCCGGATCGGTTCGGGCTCTTCGCCGTCGGCGCCGGGTGGCGCGAATTCGGGTAGCCCGGTGAGGTACGTGCCGGACGTCTCGGATCGGTACAGCACGGTGCCCGACACGTCGGCGACCGTGGCGGCGGCGGCCCGGGCGCGGTCGATGGCGGATTCGTCCCCGCTCGCGCACGCGGTGTACACGAAGAGGACGGGTTCGTCGGAAGACAGTGCGCTGTAACCGAGTACCGCGCCCATCGTCGTGTCCCGCGGAAGCGTCGGTGCGACGCGGAAGTAGGTGGCGAGCGCTTCGAGTCCGAGCACCATCCGGTCGACCCACACCGGACCCACCGGGTGTGTGCGCAGCACCGCCGACGTCACGACGCCGAAGCACGGTGCGCAACCTCGGACCGCCCACCACAGGTCCGCCTCGTCGCCGGTGCTGGCATCGGACAGGTGGACGACCTCGCCGGACGGAAGCACCAGTTCGGCCTCGACGAGCTGATCGACCGTCAATCCGAGACTGCGCGTGAGGTATCCGACGCCGCCGCGAGTGACGAGTCCGAAGCCGGCGTGGCCCACGATCCCCACCGGCACCACCCGGCCGGTGGGTGCGAGGACGTCCAGCATGGTTCCCACGGTGGCGCCGCCGGCGACGACCACCCGGTCGTCTTCGGGTTTCGCCGTGTGCAGGTGCGCCGACAGGTCGAGCATGACGGCGTCGTCGGCGACGCAGTTGGAACTCAGCCCGCCGCCGCGGACGGTGACGGTGCCGCCCGTCCGGTGTGCGACCCTCATGACGGTGGAGACCTCCTCCACGGACACCGGTTCGACGACGCAGGACGGACGGCGTCTCGCGGCCTCGGGAAAGAACACTCTGCCCAGCGCGGTGCGGTAGTCGTCGGTGTCCGGCAGATGAACCCGGTGTGGGAGAACCGCCTTCAACTGCGCGACACATTCCGCGGATGGTGAATTCACGAGCGCCTCCTATCCCGTTGCGTTACCTGCCTGCCACTGATCCCACGGGACCTCCCAGTCACCGTACGTGTCCCACACGGGCAGGAGCGGTCCGCCCGAGTTGGTGATCTCGACGACGTCGCCGATACCGAAATGGTCGAACATCCACTGGGCGTTGGCGGGTGCCAGGTTGACGCAGCCGTGGGAGACGTTGCTGCTGCCCTGATCGCCCACCGACCACGGCGCCGAGTGGACGAACTCGCCGTCGTTGGAGATCCGCAGGTTGAGATCGACCTTTTCGCGGTAGTAGTCGGGATCGCCGGCGCAGACCCCGTACGTGCAGGAGTCCATGATGATGCTCTGCTGCTTGTCGGAGATCACGTGCGGACCCTCGTGCGAGGGGTGGTCGGGTGTGCCGAGACTCATCGGCATCGCGTTCTCCTGGACGCCGTTGTGGAAAACGGTGAGCATTTTGCTCGCCCCGTCCGCCTTGGCCACCCACGAGTCGTGCACGGTGTAGTCGGCGGAGTTGTTCTCGGCGCCGAAGACGCCGTCGCCCAGATCGACGCCGTACACGTCGGCCTCGATGTGGATCTTGGTACCGGGCGCCCAATATCCCGCCGCGCGATAGTGCGCGTTCTGGTCGTCGGTCCAATACCAGGCGCCGGGCTGCGGCGGTGTCGTCGTCACATGCAGCCGCTGCTGCACCTCGGCCTTGTTCACGACCGGTGCGGTGAATTGGAAGACCATCGGCTGGCCGACGCCGATACCGGTGTCGGCGACGACTTCGGGTGCCGGGACGACGTTCGCGTAGGCGGTGGTGCCGGGCGTCAACGTCGTGACGGTGAAGGTCTGCTCGCTCGGGGCGCCGTCGGGGTTGACCGCGTCGGCGACGACTGTGTACGTGGACCCGTAGCCCAGCGGTTGGCTGCTCGTCCAGTTCGTGCCGTCGGGCGTGAGACTCCCGGCGACCGGCGTGTTCTGCGCCGCGGGATTCGTGACGGTCACGGCGGTCAGCCGGCCGCCTGTCGCGGTGACCACGATCGGGGTGGTCGGATTGATCGGCGCCCCGTCGGCAGCGGGGACGGCAATCGAGGCGGGCGCGGACTGTGACGTGGTCGGGGGTTCCGACGTGCCGGTGTCTCCGATGGTGCACGCCGTGGCCAGGAACGTCAGGGCCACCACCGCAACAATGCCGGCTGTCCGTGTGCGAAGAGTCACGACCACCTTCTTTCGGATCTGGGATCAGCGCTCGCCGTCCTCATACTGCCAGCGATAGCCTCGGAGTTTCCTGTGAGACGCGTGCCCAGCCCGCCCCACCTGCAGGAATTCGAGCGCGCGACGCCTCCCCTCGACGCATTAGACAGCAGTGCTGATGAAATTCGGCCCCGGAACGGCCATTATCCGCTGTGGATGGATCATTGAGCTATGCAAATAAAACAGCTAGACTGGCTAATGAACCTGACCAGCGAGAGGGAGGCAGCCACATGGACCAGAAGGTCGATCAGCTCCGCGAGGACGTCGTTCTGTTCAACCGACGCATTCGGACCCAGCGCGCCGGGCACCTGCTCACCCCCTCGCAACTCCAGGCCCTCGCGCACCTCGACCGGGAAGGACCGATGAGCGCACGTGCTCTCGCCGATCTCGAGCAGGTGGCGCCGCAGTCCATCGCGCGGACCGTCTCGATGCTCGAGGAGTCCGGAATGGTCTCCCGGACCGTGGACCCCCAGGATGCGCGCGCGAGCATCGTCGCGGTCACTGCGCAGGGGTTGCAGACGCTCGTCGACGACCGGTCGCGGCGAAGCGAGTGGCTGACCGCCGCGCTCGCCGCCGAATGCACCGACGCCGAGCGCGACCTCCTCTTCATCGCCGGACGGCTGCTCCGTCGGCTCGCTGGAACCCCCGAGCCGGCACCGCAGCAGGAGTCACTGATGAACTCGTGAGCGCGACCGTCGCCGATACCGGCCTCGCGCAGAAGTCCCCGTCCGTACCGTTCCGGGTCAGCGGCTCCGTCGCCACCGGGAGCATCCTCCAACCGCTGAACTCGTCGATGATCGCGGTGGCGATCGTCGGCATCGCCGCCCAGTTCGGCTCCTCGTCCGGGATCACATGGGTGATCTCGGGGCTCTACATAGCCACGGCCGTGACCGCCCCGATGGCAGGCAAGCTCGGCGCGCTGCTCGGAGCCCGGAAGGTCTACCTCGGGGGCCTCGCTCTGGTAGCGCTGGGCTCGATCGCCGGGCTGCTCGCACCCAGCGTCGGCTGGCTCATCTTCTCCCGCATCCTCGTCGGAATCGGAACCGCCACACAGTATCCCAATGCGATGACGATGATTCGCGGGTACGCGGAACGACACGGCGCGCAGCCGCGCACCGCGATCACGACCCTCGCGATCTGCAGCCAGGCGGTCGTGGCACTGGGCCCGACGCTCGGCGGACTGCTGGTCGGGGCGTTCGGCTGGCAGTCGATCATGTGGATCAACCTTCCGATCGTCGTGTTCAGCGCGGTGGCGGTCACCAAGTTCGCGAAGGTCGGCTTCGTCGGCGGCATGTCGGTCAGCGGTCGTCAACTGCTGCACGCGCTCGACGTGGCCGGGGTCGTCCTGTTCCTCGGGCTCGTCTCGTCGACGATGCTGTTCCTGCTGTCGCTCACCACCGATCCCGTCTGGTGGCTGATTCCCGTGTGGGCGCTGGTGTTCGCCCTGTTCGTCCACTGGGAACGACGCGCGGACGAACCGTTCATCGACGTTCGGGCCCTGGCCCGGAACCGTGCGCTCAGCGCCACACTCGCCCGCACCCTCCTCACCTACACGGCGTTCTACTGCGTCTTCTTCGGAATCCCGCAGTGGTTGCAGTATTCCCGCGGAATGAGCGCCACCGATGCCGGTCTGACGATGCTGCCCGTCGCTGTGGTCGGCATCGGCTCCACGCTGTTCGCGTCACGGACGTATCGGCGGTACGGGGTGCGCCGAACGCTCACCGTCGGAACGTGTGCGCTCCTGGTGGGTGGGCTGCTCCTGGCGTCGGTCGAGAGCAGTACGGCCCCGATCGTCGTGCTCCTCCTGGTGGCCGCAGTACTGGGGATTCCCAATGGATTCAACAATATCGGCAATCAGAATCTGATCAGCTCGGTCACGTCCGTCGAGGAAGTCGGCACGGCGATCGGGATGTACCGCACCGTGCAGTACATCGGAGCGAACCTGTCGGCCGTCGTGCTGCAGACCACCGCCGGTCACGTGATCGGCGACGACGGACTGCACCGCACGGGGTGGTTCATCGCCGTCGCGGGCGTTCTTCTCCTCATCGGCGTCCTGATGTCACGGAACATGGGGGACCGGCGGTCGACGAACGCGGCGACGGCGTAGTAAGAGCGTCAGGTCGGCGGCACCCCGCCGACGGCCCGCCAGATCAGTGTCGCGGTCCGGGCAGGCCAGTCGGCGGGTGGGCGGTCACCGGCCAACGCACGGCCGTACCAACTGCCGGTGGTCATGGTGACGGCGACGTCGAGATCGGCGTCGGCGTCGATCAGCTTCAGTTCGGCGGCGCGGTCCAGGATGGCGCGGATGCGGCGCCGGCGCGGCGCCACCACCCGGGCGCGGTACTGCGCGCGGACGTCGGCGTCCGTCGTGTCCTGCAGCATCGTGCCGACGAGCGACAACCGGCCGCTTCGCGACACTCCACGCTGGAAGTCGGTCAGCTCGCGGACCAGATCCCCGAAGGGATCGGCCGACGACCGCCCCGACTGTTCGTCGGCCAGCTGCGCCACGACGGCCGCGGCGAGCTCCGACTTCGACGCCCACCGCCGGTACAGCGCCTGCCGGGTGGTGCCGGCCTCCGCGGCGATCGCGGCGATCGACATCGCGTCGTATCCGGCCCGGGACAATTGCCGGCCCGCAACTCTCAGCACACGAGTGTCGATATCGGTGTCGCGACTGCGCCCGGCCACACTCATGCTCGATCCTCTTTTCAATCCAATACTGGTGTGTATTGTAATGGACAGACGACGGAAATCGGGAGCTCACATGAGTGATCAGGAAACACCGTCCCTGTACGAATGGGCGGGCGGTGAGCAGTCGTTCCGGCGGCTGATAGACGCCTTCTACGACCGGGTGGAGGGCGACGAACTGCTGTCGCCGATGTTCCCCGGCGGAGTGCACGAGGAGCATCGCCGCAACGTGACGCTGTGGTGGTGCGAGGTGTTCGGCGGCCCGCCGGGCTACACCGAACAACTCGGCGGCTACGAACGAATGTTGCGGCACCACATCGGCCTCGCCATCAGCCCGGAGCAGCGGCACCGCTTCGCGGCAACGATGAGCCTCGCCGCCGACGACGCCGGCCTTCCGTCGGACCCCGAATTCCGTTCCGCGTTCATGGCATACGTCGAGTGGGGGACCAGACTCGCGCTGCAGAACTCGAGCCCCGGTGCCGAGGTGGTCGAGCACGCACCCGTCCCGCACTGGGGTTGGGGCGTGGCCCCGCCCTACCGCGGCTGAGTAGGGCAGGGTGTCAGCTGGCCGATCAGAACGGGTACTGCTGAATCGGCCCCTGGATGGTCGCCCACTGGAGTTCGGTGAACGCCTCGAGGTTCGCTGCGGCGCCGCCGACTCGTCCGCCGTTTCCGGAGGATCCCATTCCGCCGAACGGGATGTGGGCGTGGTCGCCGACGGTCTGGTCGTTGATGTGCACGAGCCCGGTCGGAATCTGCTGCGCCACTTCCCATGCCGCCATCGCATCCGAGCCGAGGACGCTCAGCGACAATCCGTACTCGGTGTCGCGCGCGATGTCGACGGCCTCGTCGATCGTCGAGTAGCGGAGCACGGGAGCGACGGGGCCGAACACTTCCTGGCAGAACGCGGGTGTGTCGCGCTGCACGTGGTCGAGGACGGTCGGGCGGTAGAACAGCCCGTCGTGGGTGCCGCCCTCGACGAGGGACACTCCGGCCGAGACGCTCTCGGTCACCAGTCGGTGGATATTGTCGCGTTGCACCGCGTCGATGATGGGGCCGAGTGCCACCTCGCCGGTGTACGGGTCGCCGACGGGGAGCGCTCGCGCCTTCTCGGCGAGCACCGCCACGTATTCGTCGGCAACCGATTCGTGGACCAGGTGCCTGCCCGCGGCCATGCAGATCTGGCCCTGGTGGAGGTATGCGCCCCAGGCTCCGGCCGACGCAGCCTTGGTGACGTCGGCGTCGGGAAGGACGATGAGGGCGTTGTTGCCGCCGAGTTCGAGGTGTGCCCGCGTGAGGTTCGCGGCCGCGGCCTGGCCGACCTTCCGTCCCGCCGACGTGGAGCCGGTGAACGCGATGACGCGGGTGTGCCGGTCGGCGACGAGGGCGGCACCGGCGTCGGCGCCGCCGGGCAGCATCTGGAAGACGCCGTCCGGTACCCCGGCGGCCGCGAACACGGCCGCCAGCACCACACCGCCGCACACCGCGGTCCGGGTGTCGGGTTTCAGAACCACCGAGTTGCCCAGTGCCAGTGCGGGTGCCACTGCGCGGATCGAGAGGATCAGGGGGAAGTTGAACGGAGCGATCACGCCGACGACACCCGCCGCGATCCGACGGCTGAAGCTCAGACGTCCGTCGGCGGACGGGAGCACCTCACCCTTGGGATGCGAAGGCAACGCCGACGCCTCGTAGCATTCCTGCGCTGCGACGTGCGTCTCGAGGCTCGCTTTCGCGCGAATCGATCCGGCCTCCCGGACGATCCACGTCTCGATCTCGGAGGCGTGCTCCTCGAAGAGCTGACCGGCGCGGCGCAGGATCGCGGCCCGATCCTCGAAAGGCGTTTTCTCCCAGCGGCGCTGGACCTCGGCGGCTTTGGTGCAGGCCGCGGCGACGTCGGCGGCGGTCGCGGTGCCGACGTGACCGAGGGTGCTGCCCGTCGCGGGCTCCACGACCTCGGAGAACGCGCCTTCGGCGGCGGTCCAGCTGCCGGTGAAGACCTTCTTCTCCCAGTCGATGTCGAGCAGGCTCATGGTCGATCCTTCTTTCGGTGAGGTCGGTCAGGACGCGAGTACGGGTGACGGTGCCGCGGATTCGGTGCGGGGCGAGCGGAATTTCCGCTTGGCGACGATTGCCACCGCGACCGCGCCGACGACTCCCGGTACGGCGACGGCGAGAAAGTTCTGCTGGAACGGTAGATGAAGAGCGAGGAGCGCGCCGCCGAGGGTGGGGCCACCGATCGCACCGATCCGTCCCATGCCCGCAGCCCACCCGACGCCGGTCGACCGTACCTCGGTCGGGTAGAACTCGACGGCGAACGCGTGGATGATGGCGAGCGCGCCGATGGTCGCCGCACCGGCGACGAACAGCAGCACATTGAGCAGTGCGGCGGCCGGGTCGAAGGACAGTCCCACCAGCGACAGGGATGCCAGGGAGAAATACGTGATCAGGGTGTTGCGGTAGGACCAGCGGTCGGCCAGCCAGCCGCCGAAGATCGCGCCGGCGATGCCCCCGAGATTCAGCACCACCAGGGTCCACAGCGCGGAACTCAAAGCGTAGCCTGCGGTCTGCATCAGTTTCGGTAGCCAAGTGTTGAGCCCGTAACTCAACAACATGCACATCGCGAAGAAGATCCAAATCAGAAAGCTGTTCAGGGCGTTTCCGTTGGTAAAGAGCTGCGCGACAGGTGCCTTCCGAACTTCCGGACGTGGCGTGGCCACTACGTCGCTCAGGTCGCGACCCGGGTCGACCTTGGACAGCACAGCCTCTAGCTTGTCCTGACGACCGTTGATGGCGAGGAACTCCGGCGACTCCGGCAGGTACTTCAGCAGAACGGGTAACAACAGGAGCGGCAGACCGGCGACGTAGAACACACCGCGCCACGTCCAGAGCGGCTCCACGTTGATTGCGAAGACCGCGGCGGCGATGCCACCGACGGAGTAGAACGACGACACGAACGTGACGAGCAGTGCCTTCGACGTTCGTGGGGCGAGCTCGGCGATCAGTGCCGTGAAGTTGGGTACGAGCGCGCCGAGCGACACACCGACGACGAGGCGGAGAATGCCGAGTTGCGCCGGGGCGCCGGCGAAGGCGCAGCTGAACGACGCCACGCTCGCCACCGTCACGCAGATGAGCATGAGCGGACGACGGCCGTACCGATCGGCGAGCGGGGCGACGAACAGTCCGCCGATCAGCATGCCGACGAGCGCCGTGGATCCGAGGGTACCGGCGGTGACCGGGTCCATGTTCCACTCGTCCATCAGATGGACGATCACGGTGCCGTACGAGACCATGTCGTATCCGTCGATGATCATCAGCAGTGAGCACAGGGCCACGACACCATAATGGAACGGCCGCAGTCGGGCGTTGGAGACGATCGAGGTAACTGTGTTCTGGGACAGCGGGTTCTGGGACAAGGGCATACTCCCGATGCGGGGCAGCGTTGCTGCCGTGGGAACGAGTGGGGCGATCACGGCTCGGTGAGGTCGGTCTCGACCTCGATCACGGCAGGCTTTCCGCTGCCGAGGGCGGTCTTGAAGGCGCGGACGAAGTCGTCGCCGGTCCGTACCGCGGTGGCCGTCACGCCGTACCCCGCAGCGATGGCGGTGAAGTCGATCCCGGGAACGTCCATGCCGGGGGTCTCGCCGGATCCCAGCACCGTTGAGAACCAGCGCAGTGCGCCGTAGGTCCCGTTCTTGAGGATGACGATGATCACCGGAATGTCGTACTGCGCGGCCGTCCACAGGGCGGTGATGCCGTAGTTGGCCGAGCCGTCTCCGATCAGGCCGATCACCTGACGGTCCGGATTCGCCAGCTGGGCGCCGACGGCGGCGGGCAGTCCGAATCCAAGCCCGCCCGATGCGGGGAAGAGGTAGCTGCCTTGGCGGGAGACGTCGAGCTGCGACCAGAACGCGCCGGTGGTGGACGTCGACTCCTTGACGTACACGGCGTCGTCCGGCGCAGTGCCGCGCAACAGTTCGAACAGCTCCTCCGGATGCACGCGCTCGGACGACGTCCTGGCCTGCGGGATGTCGGGCCGCGGCGGCAGGACCGGGCGGCGGCCCGGCGTCACGCTGTCGGCGAGGCGGGACAACGCATCCCGCACACCGCCGACCAGTGCGTCACCCATCGGGGCGCGGGCGGCCTCGCCGGGATCGCTGGTGAGGTGGATGAGCCGGGCGCCGTCGGGCAGGTACTCGCCGGGGACGAATTGGTGGTACCGGAACACGGGTGCTCCCGCGACGAGGATCAGATCGTGCCCGACCAGTGCGTCGGTGATGCCCTGGACGGCGGCGGGCAGGACCCCGCGGAAGCTGCGGTGGCGGGTGGGGAACGGGCATCGTGACGGGGACGGCGCGATCCAGACGGGGGCGCCGAGTGCGTCCGCGAGGCGGACCGCGTCGTCATTGGCGTACTCGGCATCTACTTCCGGTCCGAGTACGAGGACCGGATTCTCGGCGCGGTCGAGGGCGTCGACGAGGGTGGCGAGTTGATCCGCACTGAGGGAACCGGCAGTGGTTGTGACGCGGGTGAGGAGATGCTTCGTCTCGGCGGGTGCTTCCTGCGCCCAGTCGTCGTACGGCACCGACACATAGACCGGACCCTTCGCGGGCAGGTTTGCGATGTGGATGGCCTGGCTGATCGACCGCGGCACGTCCTGCGCGCACGCCGGCTCGCAGGACCACTTGACCAGGGGTTTCGGTAGCGACTGCGCGTCCACGTTGGCGAGCATCACCTCCTGGCCGATGGTCGAGCGGACTTGTTGCCCGGCGGTGATGATCAGCGGGCTGTGGGAGTAGACCGAGTTCGTGAGCGCGCCCATCGCGTTGCCGGTGCCCGCGGCGGCGTGCAGATTGACGAAGGCCGCGCCGCCGCGGGCCTGGGCGTACCCGTCGGCCATGGCCAGGACGGCGCCTTCGTGCAGGCCCAGGATGTAGCGGAAGTCGTCGGGCATCCCGGCGAGGAAGGGGAGCTCGTTCGATCCAGGGTTGCCGAAGATCGTGGTCAGGCCATGCGCCCGCAGTAGGTCATAGGTCGCTTCGCTGACGTCGGCCATCAGGTTTCTCCATTCTTCGCATGGTTCTCGCGGTGTGACGTGAACCACGGTAGGGAGCCGCGTCCTATAGGTCCAATGAATGCTGTCGATCAGCACATAGACAGGGTCTATATTACCGATATGGCCGACGTGGACCTCAACCTCATCAGGACCTTCGTGCTGCTGTATGAAACGCGGAGCGTCACCCGTACGGCGGAGCTGCTGTTCATCACGCAGCCGTCGGTGAGCCATTCGCTCCGCCGACTGCGGCGGCAGTTCAACGACGACCTCTTCATCCGGTCGCCGGACGGCTTGGCGCCCACCGTTCTGGCGGCGAGTATGTACCCGCAATTGCATCAGGCGCTGGAGGTTATCGACGAGACCGTCTCCGGTGTCGGTCAATTCGACGCCGAGACGTCGGACCGAACCTTCCGGATCTGCGCCACCGATCTTGGGGAGATCTCACTACTCCCCGGGGTACTCGCGGCGCTGGAAACCCGCGCTCCCCGCTGCGCCGTGCAAGTAACGCCGCTCGATTTTGCCAGTGCCGCAGAGGAACTGCGTCAAGGTCGTGCTGACGCCGTCATCTGCACACCGCGCATCGACGCGCCGGATCTGCGCCGCGACCCCTTGTTTCGGGAAGGCTATCTCGGCCTGTGCGCACTCGGGCATCCGCGGATCGGAGTCGAACCCGGCCTGGACGATTTCCTTGCCGAACGGCACATCGTCGTCGACGCCGCCGCCGGGCACGTGGACGCTGATCAAGCCCTCGCGAGGATGGGGCGTCGCCGTGACATTGCCGTGCGGGTACCGCACTTTGCGGTGCTGCCGGAACTGGTGGCGCAGACCCGGCACCTCGCCGTGGTGCCGAGCCGGGTCGCGGAACTGTTCACCCGGTCCTCGCCCGTCCGCACGTTCGCGCTCCCTGTCGAGATCCCGAACGTCGAGGTTTCGCTCTTTACCGTGCGGCGGGCTCTCCCGTCGCCGGGCGTCGATTGGTTGCGGGAGCTGATAGCCGACGTCCTACAGGCTCCCGCCGGCGATCGGACATCCTGATGCCGTGGGGGCTGGGAGGAAGTTCGGGCGGATGTCCATGTCGGGGGCGTCGTAGAGCCGGTGGAAGGTGGGGGTCAGCGCCGCCGACATCGGCGGGTTGATCCACGACCAGTCGGTCGGGCACTTCCGGCCGAGTGACTCTTCGCGTTCGACGTGGCTGATGAACTGCTTGGCAACGGTGTGATGATCGACCATGTGCACGCCGGCCTGCCGGTAACTGTGGATCACGGCGCGGTTCAGTTCGACCAGTGCGCGGTCGCGCCACAGCGTCCGCTCCGATGTCGTGTCCAGGCACAGCCGTTCGGCGATCGCGGGCAGCATGTCGTACCGATCCTCGTCACTGAGGTTGCGGGCCCCGACCTCCGTGCTCACGTACCACCCGCTGAACGGGGCGAGCGGGTAGGTCAGCCCGCCGACCGAGAAGCTCATGTTCGACACGGCGGGAACGGCATGCCACTTGAGACCGAGATCGGCGAACCAGGCGTAGTCCGGGTGCTCGATCTCGACCTCGAGCACCAGCTCGGATGGAATCTCGTACCAGCGCAGCGTCTCGTCGGGTGTGCTGACCAGCAGTGGCAGCACGTCGAACGGCGTGCCTGCGCCCCGCCACCCCATCTTCGTCACCGCCTCGGTGATTCCGACCTGGGCGGGGTCCCCGGTCACCGTCCCGTCCGCGTGGCGGTAGCCCGCGTACCGGATCAGTTGCGGGCTGACGATCTTGTACTCGCGTCCGTCCGCCAGCGGTAGGGGACCGACCGTGATGACCGAGCGCAGGGCGCCGCCGTTCGTCGCGACGCGCAGGTGCTCCCAGCACGCCTCCGCAATCTCGTCCGCGGTGGTGACGTGCCGGGCATCGATCAGCTTCAGCGTGCGCCAGTGCTTGCGACCGACGCACCGGGCGTGGTTCCGCCAGGCCAGCTGCGAGCCGACTTCCAGTTCCTCCACGGTGTGCTCGTAGCGGCCCGTCTCCGCCAGCGACTCCAGTGCGTCCGCGAGGCGGGCCGTGGGCAGGTGGGCCAGCTCGGGCTCGCTGAAGAACTCTGCGCACTCCCGCATCTGCGCTGCGGACCGCGACGTGACGTCCAGCGAGTACGACATAGTCCCTGTGCTGCTCACCATTGACCTCCCGGCGATCGTGGATCCTGCGGCGGTCAGTATGTCAGCGAAGCGGGCACACTCGTCCACCGAGTGCGGGTGGGGTGAGGAAATACCGTCGGCCGGCGGACCGTTGCCCCGGGGGTGAAGCTGTCGATTCTGGACCGGTCCCGCACGCGCCGGGGTGCGCCGGACTCTGCCGCGCTGACCGGGACGATCGAGCGAGCGGTGCATGCCGAGCAACTGGGGTTCGATCGGTTCTGGGTGGCCGAGCACCACGCCGTGCCGGGCATCGCGAGTGGATCGCCGCCGGTTCTGCTCGCTGCCCTCGGCGCCCGCACCGCCCGGATCCGGCTGGGCTCCGGTGGTGTGATGCTGCCGAATCATCAGCCTCTCGTGGTGGCCGAGCAGTTCCTGATGCTGGAGGCGATGTACCCGGGCCGGATCGACCTGGGCGTCGGACGGTCGCTGGGATTCACGAAGCCGGTACGCGAGGCACTGCGCCGCGACCGTAACGCCCCCGACACGTTCGCCGGCGACCGCGACGAGGTGCGGAGCTACCTCGAGGGCGAGGGCGCCGTGACGGCCCGGCCTCACGTGACGAGTCCACCGCCGATGTTCGTTCTCGCTACCCGGCGCGGGCTCGACTTCGCCGCGAAGGCGGGTCTGCCGGTGGTGGTCGGTGGGCCGATCCTCGGAGCGCCGGGCGCCCGCCTCCCGGAACTCGACCGGTACCGCGACAGCTTCGTCCCGTCCGCGGGGAATCCGTCCCCGTACGTGATCGTCTCACTCGAGGTCATGATCGCCGAGGACGCAGATCGATCCCGTGAGCTGCTGCTTCCGGAGGCGTGGGCGCTGGCGCAGTCGAGCCGGACCGGCGAGTTCCCGCCGCTCGAATCGGTCGCGGACATCCGGGGTCGGGCGTGGACTCCGCGGCTGCGCGAACAGGTCGACGCTTCGATCGCGTCGTCGATTCACGGCACCGCCGAGCAGGTGAGGGTCGCGCTCGAGGCCCTCGCCGCGCGTACCGGCGCGGACGAACTCCTGGCCTCGACGTCGACGTTCGACCGGGCCGCGCTGTTCGAATCCGATCGGCAGTTGTCACTCCTGGACGTGTGAACACGCACGACGCACACCGTTTGCTGCAAGCCTTGCGCAACTATTGACAACCTTGCGCAAGCCGGTGGATAGTGTGTGTCGGCAGTCACATCGAACAGCGAGGCGGTAGCACCGTGGCACCCACCTTGACCGAGGTCGCACAACGCGCAGGGGTATCCCTGTCCACCGCGTCGCGGGCGTTCAGTGCCCCGGACCGGATCGGACCGGACACGCTCGCACGGATCATCGCGGTCGCCGACGAGATCGGCTACCGGGCGGCGTCACCGACCCGCACCGACGTCGTGCGCCCCACCGCCACCACCGTCGCGGTCGTGGTGCCCGACATCGGACACACGGTGTTCGCGAGCTTCGTGAAGGCGGCCCAGGCGCAGGGGTGGCACCGGCGCCAGACCGTGCTCCTCACCGACACCGACGGCAGCGCCGACCGTGAGCGTGAGGTTCTCGGCGAGTTGCAGGGGCGCGTCGACGCGCTCGTGGTCTGCGCTCCACGGCTGCCCGCATCGGACATCGTGCAGCTCGCCGGCGACACCCCCCTGGTGCTCGTCAACCGCTCGTCACCCGAATGCGATTGCATCGTGGCGGATTCGGAAGACGGAATTCGCCAGGCCATCGACTACCTCGTCGCCCTCGGGCACGAGCACCTCGCCTATGTCCAGGGCTCGCCGCAGTCCTGGTCGAACCAGCGCCGGGTCGCCGCGGTCGAGGAATTCTGCAAGGCCAGGGATGTGCAGCTGAGTCTGCTCGGCTGGCAGCAGGAAACCCTCGCGGGCGGTCACGCCGCAGCGGCGAGCGTGATCGCGACGGGCGCGAGCGCCGTGATCACACACAACGATCCGATGGCCATCGGAGTGATGAACGGCGTCCGCGCAATGGGCTTCTCGGTGCCGGCCGACCTGAGCGTCGTCGGCATCGACGACTCGCCGCTGGCCGAACTCGCCAGCCCCGCGCTCACGAGCATCAACGTGCCGATGGCACGAGCCGGCGTGCTGAGTCTGGACCTGGTGTTCCAGCGCGCGAACGAGCCGGACTCCGATATCCGAGAAATCCACCTCCCCACTCAACTGGTCGTCCGGGCTTCGGCCGGACCGGCGCACGATCGGGTGTTTCGCCCCGGAAAAGAGAGCCGCTAGATGAAAATCGTTGTTGCCGATAGCAACCTGATTCCGCACCGATCCCGGCTCGAGGCCGCAGTTCCGTCCGAATCGCAGCTGTCCTGGCACGGCAGCTTCGACGAGGCCGCCCTGATCGAGGATCTGCGCGACGCCGACGTCTATGTCGGGGGAAGGTTCACACCGTCCATGGCGTCGGCTGCCGAGAGGCTGCGCCTCGTCCACGTCGCCGGCGCCGGCACGGACAACATCAACTTCGATGCCCTGGCGCAGGACGTGCTGGTGGCGAACACCTTCCATCACGAGAAGTCGATCGCGGAATACGTCGTGGCGGCCGCGGTGATGCTCCGGCGCGGCTTCGTCGCCCAGGACACGGCCCTGCGGCGCGGGGTGTGGGCGACGTCGGTCTACGACGACCGCCTGTCTCAGTCGAACTCCCTGCAGGGCGCCCGAGTGGGCTTCGTGGGCTTCGGGCACATCGGCACGACCACCTGGAATCTGTTCCGCGCCTTCGGCGCAACCGGATCGGCCGTGACCGGACGCGGCAACGTCGACGCCGCGAGTGCGGGGCTGGAGTGGGCGGCCGACGTGTCCCAACTCGGGCGTCTCCTCGTCGAATCCGATGTCGTCGTGGTGTCCGCACCGCTCGACGACCGGACGCGGGGCATGATCGGCGCCGACGAATTGCGCGCAATCGGTAGCGACGGTGTGCTGGTGAATGTGGGCCGCGGACCTCTCGTCCAGGAGCAGGCACTGTTCGACGCACTGTCCTCGTCGACCATCGCCGCTGCGGCCATCGACGTCTGGTACGACTATCCCGGACCCGACGGTCGAGGGAGGCCCAGCGCTCTGCCGTTCTCCGAACTCCCCAACATTCTGATGACACCGCATTCTTCCGGAGTCTCACAACAGACTTTCGTCGGCCGCGTCGACGACATCGCCGACAACATCACTCGACTCGCTCGCGGTGAGCAACTGCGCAACGTCGTCGCACCCGCGGTCGGCTCGAAAGGATCACGGGCATGACCGACAAGATCATCTCCGCGGACGTGCTGGTCTGCAGCCCCACCCGCAACTTCGTCACCCTCAAGATCACCACGGCCGACGGCGTCGTCGGCTACGGTGACGCCACGCTCAACGGCCGTGAACTGTCCGTCGCGTCGTATCTCCGGGACCATGTGGCGCCCCTGCTGATCGGGCGTGACCCGGCGCGGATCGAGGACACCTGGCAATACCTCTACCGCGGCGTGTACTGGCGGCGCGGGCCAGTCACGATGGCCGCGATCGGCGCCGTCGACGTCGCCCTCTGGGACATCAAGGGCAAGACCCTCGGCCAGCCCGTCTACCAGTTGCTCGGCGGTGCCGTCCGCGACCGGGTGCTCTCCTACACCCACGCGACCGGGTGGGACGCGCCCGCGTTGCTCGACTCGGTCGACGCCACGCGCGCGAAGGGCTTTCAGGCGATTCGAGTGCAGTCCGGGGTACCCGGCCTGGATTCGGTGTACGGCGTACACCAGGGCGCCGCCGGATACGAGCCCGCGAGTCGCGGCGCCCTGCCGGTCGAGGAAGTGTGGGACACCGACGCGTACCTCAACCATGCACCCCGGATCCTCGGAGCCGTGCGTGAACACGTCGGCCCCGAACTCAAATTGCTGCACGACGCACACCATCGGCTCACCCCGCAGCAGGCCGCGCGACTGGGGAAGTCGGTCGAACACGTGGACCTGTTCTGGCTCGAGGACGTCACGCCGGCCGAGAACCAGGATGCACTGCGTCTGGTGCGCAACCACACCACCACACCCCTGGCGATCGGGGAGGTCTTCAACACGATCTGGGATTGCCAGCACCTGATCACCGAACAGCTGATCGACTTCATCCGGGTGGCCATCGTCCACGCGGGCGGAATCAGCCACGTTCGCAAGATCTTCGCGCTCGCCGAGGTGTACCAGATTCGCGGCGGACCGCACGGCCCGTCGGACGTCTCGCCGATCTCCCTGGGTGCGAGTCTGCACCTCGGTCTCGCGACGCCGAATTTCGGAATCCAGGAGTACATGGGTTACGACCCGCTCGTCAGCGAGGTCTTCCCCCACGCGTGGTCGTTCTCGGACGGGCACCTCACTCCCGGCGACGTTCCGGGTATCGGAGTGAGCATGAACGAGGAACTCGCGGAGCAGTATCCGTACGAGCAGGCCTATCTCCCGGTCGCCCGGCGCCGTGACGGCTCCATGACGGATTGGTGACGCGCATGTCCGAACCGATACTTTCGCGCCGAAACGTTCCCGCTGCGGCATTGATCCACCGGCGGGTACCGGAGGGAACCGGGATCGTGCACCTGGGCCTCGGAAACTTCCACCGCGCACACCAGGCGGTGTACACCGCGCTCGCGATGGAACGCGAACCCGGACCGTGGGGCATCCTCGGTGTGGCGAGCCGCTCGAGCACCGTCGCCGACGCGATGAACGCGCAGGACCTCCTGTACAGCGTCGTCGAGATCTCGCCGGACGGTTCTCGTGTGAGCGTCCCGGGTTCACACACCGGAACCCTGGTGGCCGAACAGGACCCGGAGTCCGTCGTCCGTGCGATCGCGGACCCGGCGACGAAGATCGTCACGATCACGGTGACCGAACACGGGTACACGGTGTCACCCGAGACCGGTTCCCTCGACCTCGATTCCGACGTCGTTCGCCGCGACCTCACCGAGGTGCGGACACCTCGCACCACGATCGGGCAGATCGCCCGCGGACTGGCCCTGCGGGCGAGCACGCACGGCGCCCCGGCCACGATCCTCAGCTGCGACAACCTGCTGTCCAACGGGCGTCAGACCGAAAGGCTCGTCCGCGAGTTCGTCGGCACCTTCGCCCCGCCTCTCCGCGACGACCTGCTGTCCTGGATGAACTCGTCCGTGACGTTCCCCAACTCGATGGTGGACCGGATCGTGCCGTCCGGCTCGGACCGCTACAACGAGGCGGCGCTGGCACACCTCGGCGTGCGCGACACGATCGCCGTCCCCGCGGAGCCGTTCACGATGTGGGTCATGGAGGAGCGGTTCGCCGCCGGCCGTCCCGTGTGGGAGCACGGTGGCGCGCTGTTCACCGACGACGTCGAGCCGTACGAGCTGATGAAGGTCCGACTGCTCAACGGGACGCATTCGCTCATCGCCTACCTCGGCGCACTCGACGGGCGCGCCACCATCCCCGAGTCCGTTGCGCAGCCGTTCGTCGAGGACGCCGCGCGGCGGATCCTCTGCGACGAGTACCTGCCGACGGTCACCGTTCCCGCATCGGTGGACACGGACGACTACATCCGACAGCTGTTCTCGCGTTGGTCCAATACCGCTCTGGGACATCGCACCTCACAGGTCGGCTCCGACGGATCGGTCAAACTGGCGCAGCGCATCCCGATCCCCGCGCTCGAACATCTCGGCCGCGGTACCGTCCCGCAGTACCTTTCTCTGACGGTGGCGGCATACCTCTGCTGCATCGCCCCGCCGCCCGGGTTCGATCCCGGCCCCCACGCACGATCCATGACCGACCCCGCTCGACCGCGCCTGGCAGGAATGGCCGACAACGCCGCTTCCACTACAGAATTCGTTCGCTCCGTCTTCGTCGACGGAGGTCTGTTTCCCAGCACTCTCGCTTCGCACACCGACTTCGTCTCGCGGATCGCCGACTTCGTCGACATCATCGTCCGCCACGGACCGGCAGTCGCCGCCGGCGAAGCATCCGACTCGGTCCCGGACCTCGGGACGACCCCGTCGCTGCAGTCCAGCGCGACCATCTGACTCCCTCACCCCTGCCCGGACATGCCGGGAACCACCAATGGAGGAATCCATGGACACTACACTCGACCCCACGGTGAACCCGAAAACTCCCGGCCGCGCAGGCGGTACACCCCAGGCAGACCCGTCCGCGGTCCGCCGGGCGGCGTGGGCGGGGCTCATCGGCACCACGCTCGAGCAGTACGACTTCGTCATCTACGGCACCGCTTCGGCGTTGATCTTCAACACCCTGTTCTTCCCGAACATCTCGCCCGCGGCGGGCATCCTCGCAAGCTTCAGCGCCTACGCCGTCGGATTTCTCGCCCGGCCGCTCGGCGGCTTGTTCTTCTCGCGGTACGGCGAGCGTCTCGGCCGCAAGTGGGTGCTCGTCGCGACGCTGATGCTGATGGGCGGCGCGACACTGGGGATCGGTCTGCTGCCCACCTACAGTCAGGTGGGGCTGCTCGCACCGGCGCTCCTCGTCGCGTGCCGATTCTTCCAGGGCTTCGGCGCGGGAGCCGAACAGTCCGGTGGTGCAACCCTTCTGACGGAGACAGCGCAGATAGGCAGGCGAGGGCGGCTCGCCGCCCTGGTGATGACCGGAGCCGCGCTCGGCACGGCGCTCGGCGCAGTCGCGTGGATCGCCGCGCAGCTCCTGCCGGAAGAGCAGCTCATGTCCTGGGGTTGGCGTCTCGTCTTCATCAGCAGTCTGCTCGTCACCGTCGCCGCGTTCGTCATCCGTCGCAAGCTCACCGAGAGCCCGGTGTTCCAGGAACTCAAGGAGCAGCACCAGGTTCCGAAGACGCCCGTGAAGGAGATCTTCGCGAACGGCAAGAAGCCGCTGTTCATCGTCATGTTCATGACCATCGGCATCAGCGCGCAGTCGTACACGTACCAGGTGTTCATGGCGTCGTACCTGAAGAACGACGTGCACGTCGACCCCACGTTCATTCCCAAGGTGCTCCTGGTCGGGGCCATCTGCGGCGGCATCGCGGCATACGGGTTCGGCCGCCTGTCCGACCGGGTGGGCCGCAAGCCGGTGTACATCTCGATCGTGATCGCCCTGATCATCCTGCCCGTGCCGACCTTCCTGGCCCTGAACACCGGCTCACATCTGCTGATCACGATGGCGATGATCGTCGGCTTCATCCTGGCCTGCCAGGGCGCCGTCGGCGTCACCATGAGCTACTTCCCGGAGATCTTCGGCTCCCGCTACCGCTACGCCGGCGTCACGCTCGGCCGTGAATTCGCCTCGATCTTCGGCGGCGGTGTCGCACCACTGATCTGCGCGGCGCTCGTCACGGCCTTCTCCGGCTCGTGGATCCCCGTGGCCGTCTACATGATCCTGATGGCCGTGACCGTTCTGATCGCCTCGGCGATGGCACCGGAAACCCGCGACCGCGACCTCACGCTGGCCGCCAACGCCACCGACCGTGAGGTGACGGCGGCATGACGACCTCCGTCATCGCGGTGCTGCGCGCCGCGCACGCCGACCGGTACGCCCCGGTGGTCGGCGTCCTCGCCGAGAACGGCGTGCATGCCGTCGAGCTGACGATGAGCACGCCGGGAACCCTCGAGTCCCTGAGCAGCATCCGGCTCGACGCACCCGACGGCGTCGAGATCGGGGTCGGGACGGTCACCACCGTGGACCAGGCCCGCGCCGCCCTCGACGGGGGAGCCGACTTCCTCGTGACGCCGACGACCAACCTCGACGTCATCGCCACGGCCGTGCGTGCCGGAGTTCCGATCTACCCGGGCGGATTCACCCCTACCGAGCTGTGGACCGGATGGAATGCGGGTGCGACCGCCGTGAAGCTGTTCCCGGCATCGGTGGTCGGGCCGGAGTACATCGGGCACCTGCGCGGGCCCTTCCCCGACATCCAGGTGGTCCCGTCGGGTGGGGTGGGCATCGACGACGTCCCCGCGTGGTTCGCGGCCGGAGCGGCGGCGGTCAGCCTCGGCGGCCCGCTGATCGGGGACGCTCTCCGCGGCGGCGACCTCGGGCAGCTGGCCGAACGATGCCGGCGCCTCGGCGACGTCGTCGCCGGACTGGAGGTCGTGTGATGACGGTGCTGACGTTCGGCGAGACGATGGCCCTCACCAGGGCGGTGGACACCGGTGCCCTCGCCCACACATCGACACTGCACCTGGGCATCGGCGGCGCCGAATCGAACTTCGCGATCGCCTTGCGGCGACTCGGCGTCGACGTCACCTGGATCGGACGCGTCGGCCAGGACAGCCTGGGCGACCTGATCGAACGGGATCTACGGGCCGAGGGAATCACCGCCGACGTCATCCGCGATCCGGACGCTCCGACCGGACTGATGGTGAAGGAGCGGCGAACCGCCACCGCCACCCGCGTCTGGTACTACCGGACCGGCAGCGCGGGGTCGCGGCTCACGATGTCGGACATCGCGGACGACCGCCTCGAGTCGGCGTCCCTGCTGCACGTCACCGGCATCACCCCCGCGTTGTCCGACACCGCCAGGAAGACCACCCTGCACTGCGTCGAACGGGCACGCGTACTGGGCATTCCGGTGTCGTTCGATCTCAACTACCGCCGAGCGCTGTGGTCGCCGGACGACGCGGCCCCCGTCTTCCGTGAGCTGATCGCGTTGTCGGACATCGTCTTCGCGGGTGAGGACGAGGCTGCGATCGCGGTGGGGGAGGGCACCCCCGCCGAACTCGCCGCCCGCATCCGCGACCTCGGACCACGCGAAAGCATCCTGAAACTGGGCGACCAGGGATGCCTCGCGATGGTCGACGGAGAAACGTACTCCCTGCCCGCGGTGCCGGTGAGCGTGATCGACTCCGTCGGGGCCGGAGACGGTTTCGTCGCCGGGTACCTCGCGGAACGACTGGCCGGTGAGGCACCCGCCGACCGTCTGAGAACCGCTGTCACGGTCGGGGCGTTCGCGTGCACCGTGTCCGGCGACTGGGAGGGCATGCCACGCCGGGACGAACTCGGGCTCCTCACCACCGCGGAACCCGTCACCAGATGACAGGCTCCGACCTCCGACAGAACTGGACTTCACCGATGAACACCAGCCCGACCACCGCTTCACACGCCACCGAGGTTCCGACGCACGCACAGGCGGTCGTCGCCCACGGTGCGCAGGACCTGCGCGTGGAGGAGGTGCCGATCGCCGCACCGAAGCCGGACGAAGCGGTGATCCGCATCGCCTACGGCGGGATCTGCGGATCCGATCTCCACTACTGGCAGCACGGCGCCGCCGGCGAGTCGATCCTTCGCGCACCGATGCGGCTCGGACACGAGGCGTCGGGCACCGTCCTGATCGGCGCGACGGACGGAAGCGGTCCCGGCGCCGGCACCCCCGTCACCATCCACCCCGCGACCCCCGGTGGCGACAGCGCGAAGTACCCAGCCGATCGCCCCAATATTTCCCCCGGATGCACGTACCTGGGTAGTGCGGCGCACTTCCCGCACGCGGACGGGTTGTTCGTCAGCCACGTCGCCGTCCCGACTCGCATGCTCCGGGTTCTTCCCGACGGCCTCGATCTTCGTCTGGCCTCACTGGCCGAGCCGGCGAGCGTGGCGTGGCACGCGGTCGCGCGGGCAGGGGAGGTGAAGGACCGGTCGGTCCTCGTCATCGGTGCCGGACCCATCGGCGCGCTCGCCGTGGCAGTGCTGAAGCGAGCGGGCGCCGGGAAGATCACCGCGGTGGACATGCACGAGTACCCGCTGAGGATCGCGCGCGCAGTGGGCGCGGACGCGACACTCACCGCCACCGATGCCGACGCCGTCGCGGCGGTGGAAGCGGACGTCACCATCGAATGCTCCGGCAACCATCGCGGTCTGGCATCGGCGATCCACGGCACGGCCCGCGGCGGCCGGGTCGTGATGGTCGGTCTGCTTCCCTCGGGGGATCAGCCGGTACCCGTGTCGATCGCGATCACCCGGGAACTGGATCTGGTCGGCTCGTTCCGGTTCAACGACGAGATCGACGAGGTGGTGGCCGCCCTCGCCGACGGCTCGCTGGTGGTGGATCCGATCGTCACGGCGGAGTACGACGTCGCCGATGCGCTCACCGCGTTCGCGTCGGCCAGGGATGCGTCCTCGTCGAGCAAGGTGCTCTTGCGGTTCTGATCCGGGGAACGTCGCCCCGGCCTCGTCTGCGGGGCACGGCTGTCGCATGATGGTCTCGACGCACCCCCGAGGTCAGGAGAGCAAGCTGATGAAGGAATTCACCGCCTGGATCGCTCGCGAGAACGAGGGCGCCATCGGCCTCTCCCAGGAGACGGTCGCCGAGTCGTTCCTGCCGCAGGGCGAGGTCACGATTCAGGTCGAGTACTCCAGCGTGAACTTCAAGGACGCACTGGCGCTCACACCGAAGGGTGGGGTGGTCCGTGAGTACCCCATCGTGCCCGGCATCGACGTGGCGGGCACCGTCGTCGAGTCGCAGTCCCCGGAGTTCTCCGTCGGTGACACGGTCGTCGCGCACGGTTACGACATCGGCACCGCCCGTCACGGCGGGTACGCGCAGTTCGCCCGCGTCCCGGCCGACTGGGTGGTGAAACTCGACGGCATGTCCACCCGCACCGCTGCCGCGATCGGGACCGCCGGTTTCACGGCCGCGATGAGCGTGGAGGCGCTGCTGTCCCGCGGAGTCGAGCCGGGCAACGGTCCGGTGCTCGTGACCGGTGCGAGTGGCGGCGTCGGCACCGTCGCCGTCGACCTGCTGTCCGCGGCGGGCTTCGAGGTCGTCGCGTCGAGCGGAAAGCCGGAGAAGGCGGAACTGCTCACCGAACTGGGCGCGAGCAAGGTGATCGGCCGCCTCCCGGAGCCCGACACGAAACCGCGTCCGCTCGGCAAGGCCCAGTGGGCCGCCGCCGTCGACTGCGTCGGCGGCGCCACCCTCGCCCACGTGCTCAGCACCATCGAGTACGGCGGCGCGGTCGCGGCGAGCGGGCTGACCGGCGGACCGAAGTTGGAGACCACGGTCCTGCCGTTCATCCTGCGCGGTGTCAGCCTGCTCGGGATCGACTCGGTGCAGTACCCGATCGAGCAGCGGCGCCGACTGTGGGGCCGTCTCGCGTCCGACCTCGCGCCGTCCCGGCTCGAGTCGATCACCCACGACGTTCCGATCGCCGACGTCGTCTCGGTGATCGACCAGGTGCGGGCCGGCACCTACTCGGGCCGGGCCGTCGTGGCCGTCGCCCCCGTGAGTACTTATTAACGTGCGGCGGTTAACAAGTACTCACGGGCGCCGGAGGCGCACGATCCAGGCACGGGAGTCGGCCGGATCGATCACGTCGTCGAGTTCGAAGATCGTCGCCGCGTTGAGGGCCTTCCCGTGCTGGTAGGCGGCGTCGACGAGTTGCGCGAACGCGGTGTCGCGCTCGGCGGGGTCGTCGATCGCCTCGAGCTCCTTCCGGAATCCGAGCCGCACCGCGCCTTCCAGTCCCATGGCCCCGATCTCGCCGGTCGGCCACGCGACCGTGAACTCGGACGCGTGGAAGGAGCCGCCCGCCATGGCCATCGCGCCGAGTCCGTACCCCTTGCGCAGGATGATCGTCCCGTACGGCACGGTCATCCGCGCGCCCGCGACGAACAGTGTGCCGAACCGGCGAACCGTGGCCTCCTTCTCCGAATCGGGGCCGACCATGAATCCCGGTGTGTCGCACAGCGAGACGACGGGCAGGCCGAACGACTCGCACAGCTCCAGGAAATGGGCCATCTTGTCCGCCGCGACCGCGTCGATCGCGCCGCCGAGGTGGTGGCTGCTGTTCGCGACCAGCCCGTACGGCGCACCCTCCACCCGGATCAGCGCGGTGACGATGCCGACGCCGTGGTCGCGGCGTAGTTCGAGGACCGAGCCGACATCGGCGATGGATTCCACGGCACTGCGAACGTCGTAGGCGCGCAACCGGTTCTCCGGGACGACGTGGCGTGCGAGCCGCTCGTCGGGGGCTTCCCAGTCGGGGAGCGCGCCCTGGAAGTACGACAGGTACTTCTTGGCCAGTTCGACGGCGTGCGCCTCGTCCCGGGCGAGCAGATCGATGACGCCGTTGCGCCGCTGCACGTCGACCGGCCCGATGTCCTCCGGCCGGTACACACCCAGTCCGCCGCCCTCCACCATCGCCGGGCCGCCCATGCCGATGTTCGCGTCGGGGGTGGCGATGAGGACGTCGCAGACACCGGCGAGGGCGGCGTTGCCCGCGAAGCAGCGGCCGGAGACCACCGACACCAGCGGAACCTTCCCGTTCAGTGCCGCCAGCGACCGGAAGGTGTTCAGGTCCAATCCTGCTGCCGGGCCGGCGTCGGTGTCGCCGGGCCGCCCGCCGCCACCCTCGGCGAACAGGACGACCGGGACCTGCTTGCGGCCGGCCAGTTCGATCACCCGGTCGGTCTTCGCGTGATTCCGCATGCCCTGGGTTCCGGCGAGCACCGTGTAGTCGTACGACAGCACGACCGCCTGGGCCTCGCGCGAACCGAACACCTCACCGTTGACGGTGGCGAGCCCGGCGATCAGACCGTCGGCGGGGGTGTTCTCGATCAGGTCCTGCTCGGATCGGCGGCTGCGCTGCGCGGCCAGGACGAGTGGTCCGTATTCGACGAAGCTGCCGGGGTCGACCAGATCGTCGATGTTGGCACGTGCGCTGCGCCGCCCGAGCTTCGTACGCTTCGCGATCGCGGCGGGCCGGGCGGCGTCGAGGGTCACCTCGTGCCGCTGCCGGATCTCCGCCAGGTCCGCGCGCTCACGATCCAGATCGGTTGCGCTGTCGGCGACGTCGCCGGCCTCCGATCCCGTGCGGCGGATCACGACCAGCGGGTCGCCGGCGTTGACGTTCTGCCCGGGCGCCACCAGATTCCGCTCGACCACCGCACCGGCGGGCGCGGCGATCACGTGCTGCATCTTCATGGCCTCGAGCACCACGAGCTGAGCACCCGACTCCACGGTCGCACCTTCTCCGGCAGCCTCCACGACGGTCCCGGCCAGGTGGGCGCGCAGCACGTCCTCACCCGCCCGCAACTCGAATGCCTCCGACGCCACCTCCGCCGGCTGGTGCACGTGCGCGGCGTCGACGAGCGCACTCATCCGCTCGGCGAGATGGTCGGTGCCGACGATGCCGTCGGCGAAGCCGGGGTCCGCCAGAATCGACCGGAGGAAGCCGATATTGGTGGGGACACCCTCGACGACGAACTCGGCGAGCGCCGCACCGGCCTTGCGCACCGCGGCCGAGAACGACGGGCCCCGCGAATGCACGATGACCTTCGCAAGGAGCGAGTCGTACCCCGGGCTCGGTGACAGTCCGGGCCGCCCGTACGTGTCCACGCGCACACCCGGTCCCGTCGGCGGGGAGAAGACAGACAGGGTGCCCGCGGCGGGGACGGCCTGACCGTCGGGGCGCATCGTCTCCATGTTGACGCGGGCCTGGACGGCGATTCCGCGCGCGGCAGTGGGAGTGCCCGACGTGTCGAGCCCCACGGCGCTGACGCCGTCGGGCAGCGAGAGTTCTCCGTAGTCGGCTCCCCGAGCGATGTCGATCTGCACGGCGACGAGGTCGATCCCCGTCACCTCCTCGGTGATCGTGTGCTCCACCTGGATTCGGGGATTGACCTCCAGGAACACGAAACCGTTCCGCGACACCAGGAATTCGACGGTGGCGAGTCCCCGGTACCCGACACTGGCGCACAGCCGGGCCGCGGCCTCGTGCAGTTCGCTGCGCAGTCCCGGGTCGAGCCCCTGCGCGGGGGCGATCTCGACGAGTTTCTGGTGGCGGCGCTGCACGCTGCAGTCGCGATCACCGACGGCCAGGGCCCGCGTCACGCCCGCCTGCGGCGCCGCCACCACCTGCACCTCGATGTGCCGGGCGCCGTCGAGAAGAGCCTCGGCGAACAGTGCGGGGTTGCCGAACCCGAGTTGCGCCTCGGACGCGCACAGCCGGTACTCCTCCTCGATCCGGTCCGCGCTGCGGACGGCACGGATGCCGCGACCGCCGCCGCCCGCGAGTGCCTTGATCATGATGCCGCCCGGGTGTTCCGTGAAGAACGCGCGGACGCCGTCCAGGTCGGTGGGACCGTTGGTCGCGGCGAGCACCGGCACCTTCGCGGCCACGGCGGCCTCGCGTGCCGACGACTTGTCGCCGAAGATGTCGAGCACTTCGGGGCTCGGACCCACGAAGACCAGTCCCGCCTCGGCGCAGGAGCGTGCGAAATCGGCGTTCTCGCTGAGGAATCCGTATCCGGGATGCACTGCCGTGGCACCGAACTCCGCTGCCGCGTCGAGAACGGCGCGAGGGTCCAGGTAGGCGGACGGGCCGGACCCGCGGAGCGCGACCGCTTCGGTTGCCGCGCGCACGTGGGGGCTGTCCGCGTCGTCCTCCGCGTAGACGGCGACGGTGTCGACCGACATCTCCTCGGCAGTGCGGATGACGCGGAGCGCGATCTCGCCACGATTGGCGACCAGCAGGGTCACTTGTACTCCTCGGCCAGAGCGAACAGGTCGGCCTTGCGGACCTTCCCGGTCGCCGTCATGGGTAGGGCGTCGAGCACCTCGACGGTAGGGACTTTGTAGGTGGCCATGTTCCGGGCGGCCCACTCCCGCAGTTCCTCACCCGAGACCTGACGGTCCGGCAGGAGCTGGACGAACGCGAACGGCACCTGGCCTTTGCCCGGATCGGGCTTCGGGACCACCGCGGCCGACTGGATGTCGGGGTGCAGCATGAGCAGTGCCTCCACCTCGGACGGGAACACGCTCATCCCGTTGGTCTTGATCATTTCCTTGTTGCGCGCCAGATAATGCAGTGCGCCTTTGCCGTTCAGCTTGCCCACATCGCCGGTCTGGAGCCATCCGCCGCGGAGCGCGGCAGCGGTGGCATCGGGTTTGCCGTAGTAACCGGTGAGCAGCGACGGACTGCGCACGATGATCTGTCCGGGTCGCCCCACCGGCACGGGCGCCCCGGCCTCGTCGACGATCAACACGTCGGTGCCCGGAACCGGAAGTCCGCAGAACACGGGTTCGCTGAGCAGGTCTTCGTCGTCGGTCTGGAAACCGAGCGTGACGGTGTCGGCCGTGTGCGTCTCCGTCATCCCGTAGCTGGCCTCCCGCAGCACGTGTCCGGTGGCGTCGCGCCAGCGGCCGCGAATCGCGGGGTCGAGCTTGAGCACGAACGACACGGCCATCGCGTTGTCCAGGGTGGAGAAGTCTCGGTCGGTGAAGTCGGGCAGATCCATCAGTTCGACATAGTTGTCGACCGTCCCGACCATCGATGTCACACCACGACTTTCGACGAGCGTCGCCGCGGCCTCCGGGTCCCAGCGGTTGAGGAGCACGACGGTGCCGCCGTTGATCAGCGGATACAGGATGCCGAAGTCCTCGCCGGCGATCCAGAAGATGGGCAGGAACCCGAGGACCACGGGGGGAGCCTCGCCCACCTGCCTGCCGCCGGCCAGTGTCGCGGTGGCTGCGGTGTAGACCATGTGCGCCTGCGTGTGTTTGCAGCCCTTCGGCATCCCGGTGGTCCCACCGGTGTAGTTCAGTGCCGCCAACGCGTCGGGGTCCATCGGAATAGGCTCGGCACGGGGGGACTCCATGATCTCCGCCCAGTCGGTGGTTACGGAGGCGGCGGGGAACGGCGGTGTGACGCCGGGTTCGGCCGGCAGCAGGTCCGACAGGGCGGTGATCGCGACGTGCCGCAGCGCCGTCTGGCTGCGCACGGATTCGACCATGGCCGCGAACGAATCCTGCGTCAGCAGGATCTCCACGCCGGCGTCGTCGAGTTCGTACGCGAGTTCGTGCTCCCGGAACAACGGGTTGATCGGGACGTGGACGGCGCCGATCTTCAGGATCCCGAGCATGGCGACATGGAACTGGGGACAGTTGGTGAGATGGACGCCGACGCGGTCGCCGGCGGACGCGCCCCGCTGCAGGAGCCAGCCGGCGAAGCGGTCGGACAGTTCGTCGAGTTCGGCGTAGGTGATCGCACGACCGTAGAAGTCGATCGCGACAGTCTGCGGGCGTTCCGTTGCCCAGTGCCGCAGGTAGTCGATCACGGTGCGGCCCTCGATCGGGTACTCGACTGTCCGCGGTACCTGCGGTGGCCACGCGGCGTCCTGGAGTTCGCGTATCTCGGCGAGCGCCGATTCCAGGGCCGTGGGGTCACTCGAAGGCGAAGTGGGCATACCGAACTCCCGATTCTGTGCGGATTGTCGTTGTCAGGCGAAGCCGATGAGTCTTTCGGAGATGGCGGTCAGGTCGGCGGTGTACCGGCGCTGTTCGCGGGCCGTCGCGTCGACCAGCCGGGCGGCGCCCGCGAGCTGGGCGTCGGCGAGGGTCTGCGCGATGCGGGCGGGCGGCGCGCACGGCGTGACGTCGCACGTGGCGATGATGCGCTCGATGAACCGGGTGTAGCGGCGGATGAGCCGGGTCTGCACGGTGGTCCAGCTTCGGCCGACCTCGGGGTCGAGCCGGGCGCGGTGCCTGATCAGTTCGAGGACGCGTCCGTTGGCGTACACGGCTTCCACGAACGCTTTCGTCGTGGTGCGCAGCACCTCTCGCAGGTCCTCGCTCGCCGGTCCTTCCACGTGCTGCGACTCGAGGAATTCCTCGCACACGTCGGCGGCGACGGCGTGGAACACCTCGTCCTTCGACGAGAAGTAGGCGTAGAACGTTGCCCGCGACACTTCGGCCCGGGTGGTGATCACCTCGACGGTCGTCCGGTCGTAGCCGAGTTCGGCGAAGCAGGCGCTCGCGGCGCGGAGGAGTTCGCGGCGGCGGGGACCGTCGTTGTCTTTCCGCGCCGACCGCGCCCGCTCCTGAGCCTCGCTTGTGGTCACGGTCACAGTATGTGTTGATGTTGACGTCAATGTCAATCAGCGCATGTCAGCTGTCCGATTCGGAGCGGGAGCGCGCTGTGGCGTCGCACGAACAGGCTGGAAACCCAACGCGGCTCGGCGTCGGCGGCGAGCGAGAAGCGGTCGGTCCGCTCGAGCAGTGCGGTGGTCGCGGCGAGCGCCTCCATGCGGGCGAGCGCCGATCCGACGCAGAAGTGGACGCCCTTGCCGAACGCGAGATGCGAACGGATGTGCGGCCGGTCGAGCACTATCTCGTCCGGACGCTCGAACATGGCCGGATCCCGGTTGGCCGCACCCCACAGCAGGAGCAGGTGGCTACCGGCGGGCAGATCGACGCCGCCGAGCGTGGTGTCGGCAACCACGTACCGGTGATGCCCCCGGAACGGGGACTCGAGACGGAGCGCCTCGTCGAGGAACGCGTCGACGAGGGCGGGTTGCTGCCGGAGCCGGGTCTGCAGTCCGGGGCGGGTGGCGAGGAGGCGTGCAGCGCCCCCGATCAGCCCCGCGGTCGATTCGCCGCCCGCGCCGACCAGCTGGACCAGGACGAGCGTCGCCACGTCCTCGGAGAGTTCGCCTGCATTGCACGCGTGGGCGAGAACGCCCAGAAGGTCGGCGCGTGGGTCCGGCCTCGCCCGCACGAGTTCGGCCCGCAGATAGCCGGCCAGTTCCGCCGCGGAGGTGACGAGGGGACCGAGGCGGTCCGCGGCGACGACCCCGCCGAGCATCTCCGTGCTGTCGTAGGCCCACGTCAGTAGCTGGGGTACGTCCGACTCGGGCAGGCCGATGAGATGCGCGACCATCGCGAGTGGCAGCCGGTCGGCCATCGCGGACGCCCAGTCGATCTGCCCGCCTCGCAGTCCCTCGTCCCACAGACTGTCGACGAGCGAGTGCACGGTCGGAGTGAGCGCGCGGATGCGGCGGCCGAGCGTCGTGAGCACGAGTGTGCGATGGTGCAGGTGCGCCGGGTCGTCGGCGGTGGCCAGCACGTGCAGGGCCTGACCGCCGTCATCCAAGTCGAACGTCGCGGGCGGTCCCGACGGTTGCTGCACCAGCACACCGGTGAGGTTCGACGAGAAGACGTCGGTGCGGTTCGCCGCCTCGGTCACGAGATCCCACGGGGACACCAGAAAGAAGTCGGTGCCGGCGACGCGGTGGACGGGGGAGTGCTCGCGGAGTGTTCGGTAGAGCTCGTTCGGTTCGTCGAGATGGACAGGATCGAAGATGTCGATTCCGCGGGTCGGCGAGTGGGTCATCGAGGACTCCTTGTTGGCGGGAACCTGTTATAGATCACCACAGTTCGCGTCGAAGGAGGGTGATGTCAAGAGTGTTCCGCGGACTGCGACACCGCGGGTCAACAGCAATTTTGCCGGTGTCTCAGCGCGAGTGGATCCGGAAACATCGTCGCTGATCACGAAGTCGAATTGGAGAACATGTTCTAGAATTGTGTGGAGATCCGTCTCATGGTGAGGCAAAGTGAGAATGACGTGTCGAACGGTGGAGCGGGTGGAACACGCGGATTGGTTGACCGGTGGCAGCCGGCGGGCGCTCGCCGTCGAGCGGATTCATGCCGCCGCGGCCGACCTGATCCGCGAGCGGGGCATCGACGGCGTTGGTGTGGACGAGGTCGCCGGACGGGCAGGGTGCTCGCGCGCGACGCTCTATCGCTACGTCGGGGGCAAGCGGGCACTCGTCGACGCCGTGATGTCCCGCGCCGCCGGAGCCGTGGCGGACCACGTCGAGCAGTCGCTGGAGACTTTCGAGAACTCGGAGCGGATCGTCGAGGCGATACTCGCATCGGTGACCGCGATTCGCGCGGAGCCGACACTGGCGCGGTGGTTCACCGGGTCAAGGTCGAGAAGCACGGACGAGTACCTGGCCCGCGCACCCGAACTCGGCCGGGTGGCGATCTCGCTCACCCGCATCGCGCCCGACGAGGAGGCGGCGGGGTGGATCGTGCGCGTCATCCTGTCGCTGTTGACCTGGCCGTTGGACGACACGGCCGCCGAGCGTCATGCCGTCGAACGCTTCGTGGAGCCGGTCTTCAGGATTCGCGAATCTCCGTAGACGGTTGCGCGGGCTCGAGCACGAACAGCCGGAACTCGCGTCCACCGGACCGTCGATGCTCCATGAGGTAGCCGGGCCAGTAGTCGATCACCAGCTTCCAGAGATTCTCGCGTTCGTCCCCGGTGACCATCCGGACGCTCATGCGGGATTCGTGCGATCCGGCCTTCACGCGGGCTTCGTTCGCGGCACGTAGGTTCACCGACCACGTCGGGTGCTCGGGACGCCCCCAGTTCGAGCCGGTGACGATATACCCGTCCCCATACGGAATGCACAGCAGCGCCGTCGTGCGCGGGGTGCCGCTCTTGCGACCCGGGACCGTGACCTGCAGGGACTGCAGTCCGGCGATGCCGACGAGGCTCACCCGGTTGCCGGTCCACGCGCGCAGGTGCGACTCCAGCCAGATGATGATCGGCGCCATCTGCATCACCCATTCGCGGGTGCCGAGCCAGCGCGCGAGTAGGCGGAGGGGGTTGCGGAGCCCCCGCGGTCGGGGAGGTGTCGTGGGGGCAGGGTTCATGGTGACCATCTTTCCCCAGATGGCCGGCCGGAGCCGACTGCGATGAGTTTTGCGTTCTCCCCGGGTCTACCCGTTCAGGTCTCACCGACAAGACCTCGATTTCAGGCCTTGACCCAAACAATGGTTGAGGTTGCAGGATCGGTCAGTAGCAACTCGAGCCACTCGACAGGGAGAAATGAACATGTCCAGCACTGGAACCACGATTTCTGCAACCTCGACCTCACGGATCAACCCGATGACGCTCGAACTGAGCCGCCCGTGGGCGATCGCCGCGACCGCAATCGGCGCGCTCGTCCCCAACCTGGTGATCTGGTTGCTGGGACTGGCTGCCGGCGGTTCGTTCGAGATGACGGATGCCGGCACGACCAGCAGCGTGGCGCCAGGCGGTGTCGTCATCCTGACGGTCGTTCCGATACTGATCGGAATGACACTGGCCGCGCTGATCTCGCTGAAATGGGTGGCCGTCATCCGTCCGGCCGAAGTGATCGGCGCCCTGCTGCCGCTCGCGACGATCGCCCTGACCATTCAGGCCGACTTCGACACCGCCAGCACCATCGCGCTCTCGGTCATGCACGTGGTGATCGCAGTGGCGGTCGTCGCGGGCCTGGAAGCGATGCGGCGACCGCTGGTTCGCGCCGCGCACGTCTAGGGGGTGCTGTTCACCGGCGCATGAGCCTCGATGGTGAGTGCGATGTGCTCGACGATCCGCTTCTGCGAGATCTTCGGGCTGCCGGTGAGCCAGCGCTGGTACAGAAAGGCGATCGCCCCGAACAGGGCAATCGCGTTCAGCTGGGTGTTGACGGCGTCGCGGGGTGCGCCGTCGACACCCAGCATTGTCAGTGCCGCCGTCATGGGAGTGGTGAACTCGGTGACGAGTTGTTCGCCGCGCTGGGCCAATTCCGGCACGGATTGCGACTCGACGAACATGACGCGTCCCCGCCGCCGGTCCTGGGCGATGTAGCCGGTGAACGCCTTCACGACGTGGCGGACGAGTTCGCCGGGATCGTCGGGGCCCGTCTCGAGAGCCCCGAGCAGGGTGTCCCTCGCCCCCAGGACGACGTGGTCGAGGAGTGCGACGAGCAGCGCCTCGCGATTGTCGAAACTCTCGTAGAAGTAGCGCTCGGTGAGGCCCGCCTGGCGGCAGGTCGCGCGCATCGTCGTCGCTGCCGTTCCCTCGGTTCCCATGATCTGCAGGCCGGCCTCGATCAGTGCCGCACGCCTCGCCGCGCGGCGGTCGGCCGGCTCCCGGCCACGCCATTTGCGTGGCGCTCCACGTGGGTTCTCGCTGTCGGTCATGCCGTCATCGTCTCATCGATCCCGGTAACGATCGGGGATCCCCTCTCGCCCCACTGTTGACACCAGATGGCAACAGTCGTCCCGAATGCACCACGTGCCGCATCGAGCGGCATCAGGAGATCGTCATGACCACCACAGCGCTTCCGTCCCAACGACGTTCGGCGCGGCGGTGCGGAGCGGATTCCGGTTCGTCCCCGAGCGATGGCGGCTGACGCCGGTCGCCACGGTGGTCACGTGCGGCGCAACCCGTCGAACGTCAGCTCGACGACGGCGTCCGCCAGGTCCGCGACCGTCCCGCCCGTGCGCGGGCGATACCACTCGATCAGCGAGTTGACCGTGCCGAACACGAGCCGGCTCGTGAGCGCGGGATCGATGCCGGGCCGCAGGTCTCCCTCTTCCGCCGCCGCGACGACGAGGTCGCTGACGAACGCGTCGAACTCGCGGCGGCGGGCGAGCGCGCGACGCTCCACCGCGGTGTTGCCGCGCACGCGCAGCAGGAGCGTCACGTAGGGAAGCTCGGCGGCGAGGACCTCGACGCTGCGGCGGACGAGGTACTCGAGACGGTCGATGTACCGGCCGCTCGTCGCCTTCTCCTCGGTGGTGACCGCGAAGAGGGCGTTGAGCGCGCGCGACAGTGCCAGCTCGAGCAGCTCCGACTTCCCGGACACGTGGTGATAGATCGACGACTTCGTGATTCCCAGGCGCTGGGCCAGCACCTCCATGCTGGTGCCGTCGTAACCCTTGTCGTTGAAGACCTTGACTGCGACAGCGAGCAGCGAGTCGAGGTCGTAGCCGGGACGTCCGGGCGATCCGGTCTTCCGTGCGGGGCGTGCCGTAGTCATGCGCGCAATCCTTCCAGGTGCAGAACTCCACCGCATCGGTGCGCCGTCATCCACGGGAGCCGACCGAAGGTTCGGTTGAGGTGAGAATACCGCGACGACCGCGTCGGCGGTGAACCACGTGCCGGGCCCTTGACCGGGTAGGGCGCGCACGCACGAGGGCAGGGATCCACCTTCCCCGGGCACGTCGACCCGGGCATCTCGAAACGGATGATGGGTCGTGTTCCGGTCGAGTTCGGCCGGCAAGAACGACTAGAATTGACCTCTCGGGTCAAAATATTTGACTGTTCGGGACAGGGTGACGATGCAGTATCTGGTGCGCAATGCCGTGCTCAACGGCTATGTCGATCTCATGCTGACGCTGGGGCGGGACCCTCTCCCAGTGATGCGCTCGGCCGGGGTCGATCCGGCCGCGCTCGGTTCCGGTGACGGGTGGCTGCCCGTCGACTCGGTGTCGCGGCTGTTCGAGTTGTCCGCCGCCGAAACCCGGTGCGAGGATTTCGGGCTTCGGCTCGCGGCGGCCCGAGGGATGTCCAACCTCGGTCCGGTGGGGTTGATCGCGCGGGAGGAACCGGACGTGCGCAGCGCCTTGGGCATGGTTCTGCGGCATGTCAATCTGCACAACGAGGCGCTGCGTGCCCGGCTGGTCGAAGCGCACGGGCTGGCCACCGTGCAGGTCGACACTGCCCCGGGGGTCACGTTCGGTCGGCAGGGCATCGAGATCGCCGTCGCCTCGGTCTGCCGGATCCTGCGCGAGTTGCTCCACGACGACTGGGAGCCGCTGACGGTGTGTTTCGTGCACGACGCTCCGGCGGTCCTCGGCACACACCACCGTATCCTCGGCTCCCGAATCCAGTTCGGGCACACCCTCAACGGGATCGTCGTCTACGCGCGCGACCTCGATGCCGACAACGCGATGTCGGACCCTTTGCTGCGGCCCTACACCCGGCAGTACCTGGAGGCGCTCGTCCCGCCCGAGGACACGACCACCGTTGATCGCGTCCGCACCCTGGTCGAGTCGCTCCTGGCGACCGAGCGGTGCTCGGCCGCATATGTCGCCCGCAGCCTCGGCATGGATCGGCGAACACTGCACCGCCACCTCGCCCGGTCGGACGCGACGTTCTCTTCGCTGGTGGATTCGGTGCGGATCGATCTGGCGCAACGCTACGTCGCCCGCCACGACCGATCCCTGACCGACATCGCCGGCGAACTCGGATTCTCCGCGCTCAGTTCGTTCTCGCGGTGGTTCAAAGACCGCTTCGGATGCAGCCCGAAAGCCTGGAAGGCGGCGCAGGATTCGACGTCTCCCGCGGTCGGCACCCCCACCCGCCGGCGTCCCGAGGGCTCGCTCCGACCAGTCGCCCCCTCTGCCCCGGAATAGATCCGGGCTTGCAGCACCGCACCGCAACGCTCACCTCTGTCACGACGATGCGAGCACCGTCATGAAGGTCCACGGTGCCCTGACCCGGCGCCGCCGACCCGTCGTCGGTGCCCCGTCACAGACGTAGACCAGGTAACCGAGTACGGCAATCAACCACCTCCATCGCCCGGTCTTCTTCTGCGCCTGCGGGATCAGGTGGACCGTCCGTCAGATGACTACGCCCCCGTTGGGGCTGATGACCTGGCCCACCAGGTAGTGAGAGTCCCCGGCGAGGTAGACGGCGAGAGAGGCGTACTCTTCCGGCCGCCCGAGACGGCCGAGCGGGATGATCTGGTACAAGCTATTTCGCTGCTGATCGGTCGCTCGGGCGAGATACTCCTCGAATGGTGGTGTCATCACTGCCCCGCAGGCAATCGAGTTGACACAGATGTTGGCGCCGGCGACATCCAGTGCCACGGCCTTGGTGAAGCCGGCGACCGCCGCCTTGCTTGCGGAGTATCCCGGACTGTGCGCGCTGGCCGCGGAGATGCCCGCGATCGACGCGATGTTGATGATCCGGCCGTACTGCTGGGCCTGCATGAACTTCAACGCTTCGCGCGTGCAGTAGAAGGTTCCGTGGACGTTGACATCCCACCACTTGAGCCAGTCCTCGTCGGTGAGGTCGCTGGTGATACCGAGGGACCGCCGCGGCGTCGGCGTGGTCAGGTGAGCGTATTGCCGGTTGCGCCGCTCCTCCTCGGCGGGGGAGTTCGGTACCCGAGCAGCGTTGTTGACCAGGATGTGCACGGTGCCGAACCGCGCTGCTGTTCGGGCGAACATCTCTCGAACCGCGGCGCTGTCCGAGACGTCGCAGCTCACAGGCAGGCACTGTCGGCCGCGTGCTTCGATTTCTCCCGCAACGTCCGCCAATTTGTCCGCCTGGATGTCGCAGGCGACGATGTCCGCACCTTCCTCGGCCATCGCCACCGCGATGGTTCTCCCCAGTCCTTGGGCCGCCCCCGTGACCACCCCCACCTTGCCCTGCAGCTTCATCTCGGTTTCCTCTCGTCTCCTGGTCGGCTCTCGTAAGTTCTCAACACCGGAAGACCTAGCCGCGCTGCGGTACTCGTTCGCTTCTCGACAGCCAACTCGGTCCGCTCCAGCTTCAGCTTGACGGCTGACCGCAGGGTCAGTTGGCCGCCTGACGGCGCTCGTGCGCGGCCATCTCCTCGACGAGTATCGGGACGCCGAGGTTGCAGGAGTGGATTCCCACGACGGTGGACAGTTTGAGCACCTCGAGGATCTCCTGGGGTGTCACCCCGATGTCCAGGGCGGCCTGGATGTGGCGTCTGGTCCCCGGCGCGTACATGTGGGTGGCGGCGGCGTCGACGGCGATGCACAGCAGCTGGATGACCTTCGGCGAGAGAACTCCACTTTGGTACGGCTGCATCGCCATCTTCATGTATAGCTCGGTCCAGTCCGGGTCCATCTCGTTGAGCCCATCCCAGAGTGGATTCCAGCTGCCGCCGGTCTTCATCGCCTCCACCACGGGATGGCTGTTTTCGTTCTGCGTCATCATTCCTCCGAAACGGTTGGGTGGTGCGGGATCAGTGGGCAGCCTCAAAGCGGACGAGTTCGCGCCTGAGGATCTTTCCGGTCACTGTCATCGGTAACGCCGCGACGCATTCGATTCGGCGCGGGTATTTATAGCTGGCCATCTGCGCCTTCGACCAGACACAAATTGAGCATCAGGCCCACTTTCAAGACTCGAATGGGGGTCACACGACAGCGGCGGCGGTGGCGGCACGGACGTGGGTCTCTGTCACGCCGGGAGCACATTCGCGCAGAACGAGGCCTTTGTCCGTGACGTCGACGACAGCGAGGTTGGTGATGATGCGGTGTACCACGCCTGCCCCGGTCAGCGGCAAAGTGCAGGCCGACAAGATCTTCGGCGCGCCGGATTTGTCGGTGTGCTCCATGAGTACGATCACTCTGGCGGCGCCGTGGACCAGGTCCATGGCACCGCCCATGCCCTTGACCATCTTTCCCGGGACCATCCAGTTCGCCAGGTCGCCGGTGGCGGAGACCTGCATGCCGCCGAGTACCGCGACGTCGATATGGCCGCCGCGGATCATCCCGAAGCTGGTCGCGGAATCGAAGAATGAGGCGCCGGAGTTGACGGTCACCGCCTCCTTGCCTGCGTTGATCAGGTCCGCGTCGACCTGGTCCTCCGTGGGATAGGCGCCGGTTCCGAGGATGCCGTTCTCGCTGTGCAGGGTGACCGTCACACCGGCCGGCAGGTAATTCGGGATCATCGTAGGCAACCCGATGCCCAGGTTCACGTACTGTCCCTCGGACAGTTCCAGGGCCGCCCGAGCGGCCATCTCATCGCGCGTCCAGCCGACGACCTCGGGGGTCGCCGGATCAACAATCGTGGTCATCTCAGGTGGTCCTCTTGCCGTTGGCGGTGGTCACGGTGCGTTTTTCTATGTGTTTTTCCTGCGGCCCGGTCTGCACAATCCGGTCGACGAATATCCCCGGCAGGTGCACGTGGTGCGGATCGAGCTGACCGGGCTCGACGAGTCTCTCGACCTGAGCAATGCACACCTCGCCCGCCATCGCCGCGATTGGATTGAAGTTCATCGCGGCCTTGCTGAAGATGAGGTTGCCCGCGGTGTCGCCGACGAGCGCGTGCACCAGCGCGTACTCCGCCTTGATGGACTCCTCGAGCAGATACCTCCTGCCCGCGAACTCGCGGACCTCTTTCGGCGGCGACGCGAGCGCAACGGATCCGTCTGCGCGATAGCGCCAGGGCAGCCCTCCGCCCGCAATCGGGGTGCCCACACCCGCGGGGGTGAAGAAGGCCGGGATCCCGGCGCCGCCGGCGCGCAGCTTCTCTGCGAGGGTGCCCTGTGGGGTCAGCTCCACCTCGAGCTCTCCGGAGAGATACTGCCGGGCGAACTCCTTGTTGTCCCCGACATAGGATGCCGTTACACGGCGGATCCTTCTTCCCTCCAGTAGGATTCCCAGCCCGACGCCTTCCACTCCGCAATTGTTGGTGAATACCTCGAGGTTCGTTGCTCCGGCCGCGTCGATGGCCTTGATCAGCGCGTCGGGAATGCCGCATGCGCCGAATCCGCCGACCGCCAGGGACATTCCGTCCTGGATGTCTGCCACCGCGGCGGATGCTGTGCCGAATACCTTGCTCATGAGGTGGCTACCGTCCGAACCCCGAGCAGCTCCTGGATGAGCTCCTCTGCATGTGGCCAATTTCCGAACCCGGAGGCCGGATTCAGGTGCCCCACGTCACCGAGGTCGACCAGCCGACCGCCCCACGACTCCGCCATGCCGGCCACTCTGCGGCGGCTGGCCAGCGGATCGTTCGTGCTGGCCGCGACGATGCTCGGGAAGGGCAGCTTACGGCGGGGGATGGGTAGCCAGCCGTTGCTGTCGAGGTCCTCCAGTGTCGGATACCCCTCGGGGGGCTGCTGTTCCAGGTCGGGGGGCGTCGCCAGCAGGGCGCCGAGAATCGGCCGGGTCGTCTGCTGAGCCCAGTGCACTGCAATCATGACGCCGGCGCTGTGGGCGACGAGCACGATCGGACCGTCGATGTCCTGGATGACGGCGTCGAGGGCCGCTGTGCGCGCGCTCACAATGAGCTTGTCGTTCTCGAGAGGAGGCACGATACGGACCCGGTCGAGTTTGTTCGCCAGCAAGGTCTGCCAGTGCTCGTCGACGTGGTCCCGGAGTCCGGGCACGATCACGACTGTGGGGGATGAAGGGTCGGTGGGGACAGGGTTGGCCATTGCGGTCTCCGGAGTTAGTTGGTGATGTTCGAGGCGCCGCCCGGCCGCAGCTGCTGGAGCTTGCGTAGGCCGGCGGGGAATAGCCGTCGTCCCAGCAGCAGTGCCAAGGCCGCGAGGATGTATGCCAGCGGCGAGAGCCTGAGTGCGTCGAGCAGGCCCAGGTGGTCCGCCAGGATCCCGATGACGAAGGGGCCCAGGGCCAGGCCGAGAAGACTGTTCGCGATAGTGGCCACACCCATCGCGGAGGCGCGGAGGGTGGTGTGCGTGAGGTTGGCGACCATCGCGGCGGCCGGGCCGGAGGAGCCGGCCGAGAAGAAGGCGCCGATGCCGATCAGGACCAGCTGGACGGGGCCGTTGCCCATGCTGAACCCAAGCCCCAGACAGCCCAGCGCGATGACGCAGTAGATGATCGCCGAGGTCCATTTGGTGGCCGGGGTCTCGCGGCTGACCCGGTCGGTGATGACACCGCAGACCACCATGCCGCTGCCGATGAGCAACACGAAGGCGGACGCGACCACTCCGGCCCTATCTGGGGCCAGGCCGTAGTACCGGTTGAAGAAACTTGGCATCCAGGCCAGCAGGACCGCTGACGTGAACATCTGCAGTCCGCTGCCCACATAGGTCCACACGACTGCGAGGTTGGTGAACAGGCTGGACAGGGGGGCGCGATAACCGTCCGGCGTGGTTGGGTCGCCGATCGCGGTAGGCGGGCCCTCGATGGCATATCTGGCCAGCTTGCCCTCCGACACCAGGGCGCGGAACAGCGCCACCAGGATCAGGCCGAAGATCGCCATGGCGGCGAAGGACCAGCGCCAGCTGAACTGGACCGCGATGAACCCGCCGAGCGCGACGCCGATCACCGAACCGAACGATCCGCCGGACATGAATGCTCCGGCGAGGGCCGCGTGGACGCGGGGGGCGAAGACGGTGAGCGCTACGGCGATACCGACACTGCCATAGGCCGCCTCGCCCACGCCGACGAGGAAGCGGGCGCCGAGCATCTGCTCGTAGCTGGTGGCGATCGCGCACAGCAGCGTCGCGATGCTCCACAGCACGGCCATCAGGACCAGACTCCGGACCCGGCCCCAGCGATCCGCCAAGATCGACAGAGGCAAGGTCAGCAAGCCCACCATCAGCGCAACGATGCTGTTCAGGGAGGCGAGGTGCGAGTCGGACAAGTCCCACTCGGCCTTCAGAATTGGGAAGACGGCGCTGAGCACCTGGCGAGACATGTAGTCCGACAGCAGTAGGCCGAAGGTCAATGCCAAGACCACCCAGGGGAAGAACCGTCGCTTCCGGCTGGGTGTGCGAGTTGGGGTGTCGACCTCGACAGGTTGATCTTGCAGCACCATGGCCTACTTCCTTGGGGTTGTTTCGAGAAGTTCGAGATTGTGTCGAAAGCGCGGGGCCGGTCGGCTGGTCCTTCGGACGGGGAGTGCGTTGGGAGCACGGGCAATGTCACCGCGCCCCCAACCACTCGTGGTCTCCTGCTACACGTTCTGGTGCTGGGCGTAGTGGGTGAATCCGACCTGCCCCGGCCGACGATTCGGCGCGTAACCGGCCTGCGCCAGCGTCTCGTCCGCATCCGCGTAGCTCTCACCGATCCGGTAGATCTCGCGGGCCTCCTTGGCGGTGGCCACTTCCCGGCCGAGCTCGCCGGCAACCCGCACCAACTGGCGCACCTGTTCCGCCGAAGTGATCTTGCCGCCCCGCGGCGCCCACAGATTGTCCTCGTTGCCGCACCGGGTGTGCAGGCCCATCGCGATCGCCATCGTGTTCACCGGCAGCACGCTGCGCATCAACGTCTCGAGCGTGAGCGAGGCGCCGTCCGGGACTCGGCGGATGAACTCCATCATGTTGTACGGATTCGGTCCGTCCAGCCCGCCGCCGATCGCCACCCACGTGATGTTGAGCGGGCCCGTGTAGAAGCCCCGCCGAATCACACGCTCCACGGTCTCGAGCTGCGGAATGCTCCCAAGCTGGAAGTGCGGCTGAATACCCGCGGCCTGCAGACGGCGCAGATGCTCCTCCACCCAGGTCGGGCCGGCAGGCACAGTCATCTCCCGGTAGGTCTCGACCAGTTCCGGACGCTCCAACGACGTTCCGCGCGTGTCGTTCTCGGTCATCAACTCCATGATGTTCATCTGTCCGGTATTGATCGCGATCGTTACCTGGTCCGGCGCCGGATCGAGCTCGGCCAGCATGTGCCGGGTGTCATCGCTGAGCCACTTCGCCTCCGCGCCCTCGCCCTCGGGGGCGAAGGAGATCGAGCCGCCGATCTGCAGGATCATCTCCGGCACGGCCTCGCGCAGCCGGCCCAGCAGCTCGTTGAACTTCGACAGCCGCTTGGAGCCCTTCCCGTCGAGCTCGCGGACGTGGATGTGCAGCACGGTCGCGCCGGCCTCGAAGCAGTCCACAGCCTGCTGGACATGCTCGTCCATCGACAACGGCAGGTCCTCGGGGAAGTCGTCGACCTCCCACTCCGGGCCGTACGGCGCGACAGTGATAACGAGCTTGTCCTGGTTCTCCGGGAACAGGGCATCATCGTGAAAATGCATGAAGAACTCCAATCAGAGGGATAAGGGTTGGCACGAGCCGGCCGGATGCCACCGGTGACGTCTTCCAGCGGAGATCGGAGCGGCCCACTCATGCTCGATCTCCGGCGACCTGCCCGGCCCACACCACTTGAGGTGATGGATGTCACGATAGCTGGCGCAGGACGGTGATTTTTGACTAAAGGGGACAGAAAACTTGACCATTTGGGGCGGCTGGTAGGCGTGTCAACCGATATCGCCGAGGTCGTGTCGTTCCTCGCACGCCCGGCGTGCTGGGGCAGCGGCCAGGTCGTCTACGCCAACGGCGGGATCTGAATCAGGCGCCCGTGGCCTGGGTCCGGCCCTCCTTGCGGGCCTTCGCCAGCCCACGCCGGGCCAGAAATCCGTTGGCCAGGAGCAGGAGGGTCTTGTTCGGCGGCGCCGCGAACCCGGCCTGGGTATGGGGTGCATACAGCGCCTCGGTGCCCGTGACCTCGATCCAGCCGGTGTTCTGACGCGACTCGAGGCCGACGAGCTCGGCGCGATAGGCGTGGGCGAGCAGCCCTGCGCGGCGGCCGCCCTGCGGCACGCCGGCGGGCACCGTCAGACGCACGCCCTCGCTGCTCGCAGAAACCACGTCGACCGGAACGACGGCCGGATAGCCGTCCGCCTGACGGTAGGCGAGCAACCGGTGTGACAGCTTCGCAGCGCGCCCACCGGTCTTGGCCGCATCCACCCGTGGGCCGGTGCCCCGCTTCGGCGGAGTCTGAGGTTCCGCGTCGACGGCGGGCAGCGGTGCGCCGAACACCTCGGGCCGACCGGTCAGGTGCAGGTCGGGCCAGGCGACGACCCGTGTCACCGTCACCGTCACCGGTACCCGGTCGGCGTAGTACGCGCTGAGCCACCGGTCCCAGAACACGCCGCGGCGTGGCTCGCCCGTGTAGGGGGTCGAGCGCCGGCCGATGTCTTCGAGCAGCTCCGGGTCGGGGGTGGGGTCGAACGTCGCGTCACCCTGCACGAGCACGTAGCGCTGATTGGTGGCGTCGCCGATCCCGTGCTCGCGGGCGTGGTAGGTGAGCGCCACCCGGGGCTCACCTTTGATGCGTTCGAGCTTGCGTCCGAACCCCAGCGAGGTGGTGAAGCCGACCGTTCCCCGCTCGCGGTCGCTCAGCCCGAGGGGTGCCACCGCCGTCACCACGGCCCCGCCTGCGGGCGTGATGTACGCGAACCCGCAGGTCAGATCGCCACGGATGACGTCATCGACCCCATCCGACCAGGTGACCGGCATGAGTCGAGCCTACTCAGCCGACGCGGCACCGGGCCAGCGCTCGAGGGTTGACGACGCCCCGGAGTGAATATAGCTTCACTTCAAGTGAGTAGTCACTCACAAAAATTGATCGTGTATTCAACACGGCATCGAGGAGCATTCATGGACCTGGCACTGACCGAGGAGCAGAAGGAGTTCCGGCAGCTGGCCCGCGACTTCTTGAACAAGGAGGTTGTGCCGCACCGCGCCGCGTGGGACCGCGCCGAATCGGTGGACACCGCGATCGTCGAGAAGCTCGCCGACATCGGCTTCTTCGGCATGACCATTCCGGAGGAGTACGGCGGGCTCGGCGGCGACTACATCACGTACTGCCTCGGCATGGAGGAACTCGGCCGGGCGGACTCCGCGGTCCGGGGCATCGTCTCGGTGTCGATGGGGCTCGTGGGCAAGGTGATCCTGTCGCACGGCACCGAGGATCAGAAGCACGAGTGGCTGCCCCGCATCGCGTCCGGTGAGGCGCTCGCCTGTTTCGGGCTCACCGAGCCGGACAACGGTTCCGACCCTGGCAATCTGAAGACCAAGGCGGTACGCAGCGGCGACGACTACGTCATCAACGGGTCCAAGATCTTCATCACCAACGGCACGTGGGCGAAACTGTGCCTGGTGTTCGCGCGCACCGGAGGCCCTGGGCCCAAAGGGGTTTCGGCCTTTCTGGTTCCGACGGATACCCCGGGATTCGAATCGCGCGAGATCCGCGGAAAGCTCGGACTGCGCGGGCAGGCGACTGCCGAGTTGTCCTTCAGGGACGTTCGCGTGCCGGCGAGCTGCCTGCTCGGATCCGAGGGGCAGGGCTTCTCCATCGCGATGCACTCCCTGGACAAGGGTCGCGTCTCGGTGGGCGCGGGTTGCGTCGGAATCATCCAGGGCTGTCTCGAGGCCGCCGTCGACTACTCCCGCGAGCGCACGCAGTTCGACCGTCCGCTCGCCTCGTTCCAACTCGTGCAGGATCTGATCGCCGACATGTCCGTCGACGCCGACGCGGGGCGGTTGCTCACCTGGCGGGCCGCCGACCTGATCGAGCGCGGTGAGCCGTTCGGGACAGCCGCGTCGAAGGCGAAGTACTTCTGCAGTGAAGCTGCGGTTCGCGCCGCCAACAACGCAATACAGATCTTCGGTGGGTACGGGTATGTCGACGAATATCCCGTCGCCAAATACATGCGCGACGCGCGGGTGATGACGCTCTACGAGGGCACCAGTCAGATTCAGAAGCTGCTGATCGGCCGGGCGGAGACCGGGGTCGGCGCCTTCCTCTAGTGCCACCGAGCGTCGAGTGACCCTTGACACATTCCCCGGTGTGAATATACGTTCATTCAAATCGAATACTGATTCATAAAACATGAACAACAACTCATTGCAGACTCCAGAGAGGAATCACCGTGACCGACTACGAAGACATCACCTACGAGGTCGACGGCCCGGCTGCGGTCGTGACGATCAACCGCCCCGCGCGCTACAACGCCTTCCGCGGCAAGACCGTCGAGGAGCTGATCAAGGCCTTCCGCTCGGCGTGGGCCGACGACGCGGTGCAGGCGATCATCCTCACCGGTGCGGGGGAGAAGGCATTCTGCACCGGCGGCGACGTCAAGCAGCGCGCGGAGACCGGCGACTACGGCCCGACCGAGAGCGGAATGTTCGAGATCGGCAACCTGCACAAGCTGATCCGCGACGTCCCCAAGCCCGTCATCGCCGCGGTGAACGGCATAGCGGTCGGCGGCGGCCACGTCCTCCACGTTCTCTGCGACCTCACCATCGCGTCCGAGACCGCGAAGTTCGGCCAGGCAGGTCCCCGCGTCGGCTCCTTCGACGCGGGCTTCGGGTCCGCCTTCCTGGCGCGAGTCGTCGGCGAGAAACGCGCCCGGGAAATCTGGTACCTCTGCCGCCAGTACGACGCGGTCACCGCCGAACGCTGGGGCCTGGTCAACTGGGTGGTCCCCGCCGACCGACTGCTCGACGAGGCCAAGGCCGTCGCCGCGGAGATCGCCGAGAAGAGCCCCACCACCCTGCGTTTCCTGAAGCAGTCGTTCAACGCCGACACCGATCACCAGGCCGGACTGAGCAATCTCGCGATGTCCGCGCTGGACCTGTTCACGCACTCACCCGAGGGCCTCGAGGGGGCGGCGGCGTTCGCGGAGAAGCGCAAGCCCGATTTCAACAAATTCGTGAACGCCTGAGTCCGACAGCACGGGAAGTGGGAAAAAGCATGAGCAACAACATCGCAGTGGTCACAGGCGCAGGATCCGGCATCGGCCGGGCCATCGCCCTCGCGCTCGCCGAGCAGGGCGACACGGTGGTCGTCGCCGACCTCGACCTGCAGGCCGCGGAGAAGACGGCAGCCGAACGGCCCGACCGGCTCTTTCCGATGACCGTCGACGTCGCCGACCGGGCGCAGGTCGACGCCCTGCGCGACCGGGTGACGGCCGAGGTCGGCGTCGCGAACGTCCTCGTCAACGCGGCGGGATGGGACCGCACCGATCAGTTCCTCAACGCCACTACCGAATTCGCCGAAAAGGTCGTCGCCATCAACTACCTCGGGCCCGTCCACATGTGTAGTGCGTTCCTTCCTGGCATGGTGGAGGCGGGTAACGGCGGGCGCGTCATCAATCTCGCGAGCGATGCAGGCCGTGTCGGCAGTGCGGGGGAGAGCATCTACGCCGGTGCGAAAGGCGGCGTGATCGCGCTGTCGAAGTCGCTCGCCCGTGAGATGGCCCGGTACGGGATCAACGTCAACTGCGTGTGCCCCGGCCCGACCGACACCCCGCTGTTCCAGGCGCAGGCGGAGAAGCTCAAAGAGGCTCTGGTGAAGGCCATTCCGTTCCGGCGGCTCGCCCGCCCGGAGGAAGTGGCGGCGCCGGTCCTGTTCTTCGCGTCCGAATCCGCGTCGTTCATCACGGGCCAGGTGATCAGCGTCAGCGGTGGCCTCACCATGGCCGGCTGAGCGGCACCGGGACGGAGGACTCATCATGACGTACACCTACGATGCCCACGCCTATCGTCAGTACTTCGAGCACGATTTCACCTATCTGAACGGCTTCCGGCGCAACACTCACCGGTACGCCGATCGACTCGCGATGCAGTCCCCGTCGACCGGCGAGAGCTGGACGTACGCAGAACTCGGCGATCGCGTCGACCGGCTCGCCACCGGGCTTGCCCGCGCCGGCGTCGCTCCGGGCGATGTCGTGGCCTACCAGTTGTTCAACGGTTCCGAATTCGCCCAGCTGTACCTGGCCGGGCAGGCCTGCGGCGCGGTCGGAGGGCCGATGAACTTCCGGCTCGCGTCCGGGGAGACGGCGGTCATCCTCGACGCGAACCGCCCCACGGTGTTCGTCTACGACACCGAGATCGGCGAGATGGTGCGGGATGCCTTGTCGCGCTCCACACACAAGCCCGCACTCGTCGTTGCCGTCGGACCCGGAGAACCACTGCCGGGAAACGGTTTCGAGGTGATTCGCTTCGACGAACTCGTGGCCGAGTCGGCCTCACCGCCGGACGTGAGTCGCACGGTGTGGGACGAAACCACACGGCTGTTCACGTCCGGAACCACCGGCATGCCCAAGGGGGTTCCGCTGAACAGCATGATCGAGATCTTCAGCGCCCACGACGTGATCATGCACTTCCCGCTGACAGCGGAAGACAAGACGCTGAACATGACTCCGTGGTTCCACCGCGGCGGATTGTACTGCGCCGGGCCGAATCCCACGTTCTATCTCGGTGCCTCGCTGGTGGCGCAGCGCAGCTTCGACGCCGAGGTCACCCTCGACTACGTCGAGGAATACGGGCTGACGTTCCTGATCGGTGCCCCGACCAACCTGGCGATGCTCGCTCGCGCACAGGAGGAGAAGCCCCGGGACCTGTCGACCCTCAACGGCATCGTGACGATGGGCGCGCCACTCGAACGGGAAGCGGCACTGCACTATCAGAAGGTGCTGAATCCCCGCATCTTCAACGGGTACGGCAGCACCGAAGGATTCTGGAATACTTTCCTCCGACCCACCGATCTGCCGGAGATGGCCGGGACCGCCGGGCGGGCCTGCATCGACGACGACGTCGCCGTGGTCAGGCTGTTCGACGACCGCCTCGCCGACGCTCACGAGACGGTCGCCAAGGACGGAACCGAGATCGGTGAGGTCATCGTCCGCTCACCGAAAGGCGCCAACGCCTACTTCGATGCCCCGGAGCAGGAGAAACGGAAGTTCCGGAACGGCTGGCTCCACATCGGTGATCTGGCCACCTGGGACGACGAAGAGTTCGTGACGATCGTCGGCCGCAAGGACGACATGCTCCTGTCCGGCGGCGAGAACGTGCACCCCGTGCAGATCGAGGAAGCACTCGGCGGGCACCCGTCGGTCACGGATTCGCTGGTGGTCGGGGTTCCCGACGACAAGTGGGGGCAGATCGTCGTCGCCTACGTCGTCACCACCGCACCGGTCCCGTCCGCGGACGATCTGGACGACTTCTGCCGCAGACACCCGATGCTCTCGCAGTTCAAGCGCCCCCGGGCCTACCGTTTCGTGGAGTCACTCCCCGTGTCGGCGACGGGAAAGAAGTTGCACTACAAGGCCACCGATACCGCGCGCCGGGAGTTCGAGAGCGGGGCGTTCGTCGTCCCGAGTGCCCGCGGATCCCACACCGTCAGCTCGTAAAGGACACCGTCATGACCATCGAATTCGAGTCCGAGCACCACCAGTTCCGGGACAGTGTCCGCAGCTTCGTGCGCGAGCGGATCGTCCCGAGGCACGAGCAGTGGGAGAGCGAAAGCTGCCTCGACCCGGCACTGTTCACCGACGCGGGTAAGCAGGGGCTGCTCGGCTTCCCGGTTCCCGAAGCCTACGGCGGCCCCGGCGTCGAGGACTTCCGCTACAACGCGATCGTCGTCGACGAGGTCAACCGGGCGGGTGCCGCCGCCGCGGGCATCGCATTCTCTCTGCAGAACGACGTCGTGCTGCCGTACCTGACGGACATGACGACCGAGGAGCAGAAGGCGCGCTGGCTTCCCGGAATCGTCACCGGTGAGACGATTCTCGGCATCGCGATGACGGAGCCGGGCACCGGCAGTGACCTCACCGGGATCCGCACCACGGCAGTGCTCGACGGCGACCACTACGTGGTGAACGGCAGCAAGACGTTCATCTCCAACGGCCAGAACGGCACGCTCTTCGTCGTCGCAGTGCGCACGTCGGCAGACAAGCACAAGGGGCTGTCGCTGCTCGTCGTCGAATCCACCACACCGGGATTCTCCCGGGGCCGCAACCTGGAGAAGATCGGGCTGCACGCTCAGGACACGAGCGAGCTGACGTTCACCGACATGCGCGTGCCGGTGGCCAACCTCCTCGGCGAGGAGGGGCAGGGTTTCTATCAACTCGTTCACAATCTGCCGCAGGAGCGCCTCTCGCTGTCCGTCGGCGCGGTCTCGGCCGCCGAGGGAGTGCTCGAGCAGACCCTGGAATACGTGAAGGAACGCAGCGCCTTCGGAAAGCCGATCGCCAGCTTCCAGAACACCCAGTTCGTTCTCGCGGAACTGGCCACGGAACTCGATCTGGCCCGGACCTATCTCGACGACTGCATCCGGCAGCACGTCCGCGGAGAACTGACCCCGGCCCGTGCGGCGCGGCTCAAGTGGTGGACCACCGAACTGCAGGTTCGTGTGGCCGACCGGTGCCTGCAACTGCACGGCGGGTACGGATACATGCGCGAGTACGCGGTGGCGCGTGCGTTCGTGGACGCCCGGATCCAGACGATCTACGGCGGTACCACCGAGATCATGAAGACGATCGTCGCGAAGGATCTCGGGATCTGACGCGGGCCGGACTGCGGTTCCGGCCCCGCGCGGGATACTGTGAATACTCGTTCACCGCAGGTTCTGCCAGCAAGGAGAGGTCATCTGTCATGGCGAAGGACACGTCCGCCGTTCCACTCGACGAAGCCGTCCGCGCCGTCCGCGTCAGCTCGCGGCGACGTCAGGTGCTCGACGCCGCCGTCACGGTGATGCAGCGGACCGGCTTCCACCAGATGTCCATGCAGGCGCTGGCCGACGAGGCACAGGTGAGCGTCGGGCTGATCTACAAGTACTTCGGCGGCAAGGAGGACATCCTCCTCGCCACGATCGTCGACATCCTCGACGCCTTCCGCGATCAGCTCGAGCCCGCGATGGACGCAGCGGGAACCGACCCCGTCGAGCGGCTGGTGGCCGGGTTCCGGCGCTATGTCGAGATCGTCGACGAGAATCTGGATGCCGTCGTGCTGACGTATCGGGAAAGTCGGACGCTCGACCAGGACGGGCGTGAGCGGATCAAGGAACTCGAGGTGGCGACGTCCAAGCCGCTCCACGACGCCCTCGACGCCGCGATCGCCGCGGGCATCGCGAGCGATCTCGACGTCGATCTGACGACGTTCGACATGATGATGCTCGCGCACGGGTGGGCGCTCAAGCACTGGCATTTCGCGTCCCGCTACACGGTGGACCAATACATCACGGCGCAAACACGATTCATTCTCCGCACCGTGCTGTCGGACCGGAGTGGCGCGAAGTACCGACACCTGACGGAGTGACCGCGCAAACGCTGACCGGATGACCAGATGGCGGTTCGACGGGGAGATCACGGGCCTGGGCACCGGCTCGGGTGTGCGCATCGTCGTCGGACACTGGTCGCGATCGCCGCTCGGTGAGTTCACGGATGTCATGGTCGAACTCGCGGACGGTCACCGCGTGCTGCTCGCCCCGTCGGAGGTGGTCCGCGACTTCGTCACCGCGACGTACGTCTTCGACGAGACCGTGATCGCGTCCGTCCGGTGCTCGCGGTCCGGCGGCAGCCGGACCGTCGAGGGCGGGGACCTGCGCGTGAGTTTCGAGCTCGGCGCCCGCACCACGCTCGGACGATTGCTGAACCTGATCCCGCGGGCGCTCGCGAGTGCACCGTGGTTCTGTGTGGTCAGCGACCCGATCGCCCGTGTCGTTCTCCGCGGTGTGCGTACCCGCGGCACCGCAGGCAACGGGCGCCGGGAGTACTACGGCGCCGTCGATCAGCGGCGGGTGGTGGGAATGTCCGCATCCTGGCGCGGCCGGGACCTCGGCGCGCTGCAGCCGGTGGAACCGCCCGTCCGATTCGGGTTCGGTTCGACCCCGCGGACCCCGGCTGCCACGTCGATCGTCACCACGATCGTCGACTAGTCGAAGAGGGTGGGGGCCTCTCCCGGCTGTTCGCGGTCGGCCGGTTCGACCTCGCCGGCCGGGCTCGTCGCCTTGTGCACCACGGACAGGGCCGTCGTCCGGACCGAGAGCCGATGGCCGTCGGGATGCTGCAGCGAGGCCATGCCCTTGCTGAGCTCGACCACCAGCCAGGGACCGGCGTGACCGGACGCCTGCACCAGATCACCCACCTGTATCTGTACGGCTACCACCGCTTCCTCCCAAGGTTTACTGCATCGGCCTGTGCCCAGCGTAGCGACATCGGCGGGTGTCAGCCGAGTGACGGGAACTCGGTCGGATGAGAGCGGACCGGCAGCTCGATATGATGCTCATCGAGGTCTGTCCGAGTACTCCACGACTGATCCGAGCATGCACGATGACGCGAAAGTGGTCACGGCGGTCACATGGAGCCCTGTCGCGGCGCGGCGCGGCGGCCCCCTGGGCGGCTTTCGACGCGGACGCGCACCAGATGCCTGCGCGTCTGATATCGCTGCTGGTGCGTCCGACGACCCCGCCGTTGTGGTTGGGGATCGTGGTCGCCGCCACCGTGATCACCGTGGAAACCGTTGTGGTGCATCAGCTGGACAAGGTAGCGCCGCAAAATGCATTCGGTGCGGTGTTCCTGCTCGGAGTTCTGGTGGTCTCGGCTCGGTGGGGATTCGCGCTGTCGGTAATGACGACTCTGGTGAGCGCGTTCGTCTACGTCTACTTTCACCTTCAGGTGGCGGGGACCCTGCTTCCGGCCAAAGCCGGCGACTGGGTGGCCATCGTGGTCTTCCTGCCGGTCGCTCTCGTGGCCAACCTCATGGCGGGCCAGGCCAGATTGCGTACCGCGGAAGCGGTTCTGCGCCGCCGGGAGGCGGAGGCGAGCCGGGACGAGCTCGCGATCCTCGCCGAACACCAAGCCGCACTACGTCGGGTGGCGACCTTGGCGGCGCGTGGGGTGAGCCCCTCGGAGGTGTTCACAGCGGTGGCCGAAGAACTCGCGCTCTGGCTGCATGTGGTCGACGCCGTGTTGCTTCGCTACGAGGGAGACGGCACAGGGACGTTGGTCGCCGTTCGATACGAGCCGGGGGAAACTCGGATGCCCGTCACCGGAGACAGGATCTCGACGGAGGGCGACGACGTCGGGGCGATCGTCTTGCGCACCGGCCACGGCGCCAGGATCGACAACCACGAACATGTCGGTGGGGCCGTTGCTACCCGCATTCGTGCCGAGGGCTTCGGATCGATCGTGGGAGTCCCGATCGTCGTGGACAAACGGGTGTGGGGCGCGGCGATCGTCGGATCGCGGCGCACCGAGCCGCTGCCCGCGGACACCGAGGTCCGACTCGGTGACTTCGCCGATCTCGTCGCGACCGCGATCGCCAATGCGGCGACCCGTGCCGAACTGATCGCCTCGCGGGCCAGGATCATCACGGCAACCGACGAGGCCCGGCGTCGCCTGGAACGTGACCTGCACGACGGGGCCCAGCAGCGGCTGGTGTCGCTGGGACTGGAGGTGCGGATGGCGGAGGCGTCGGTGCCGGCCGAGTGGGGGGACGTGCGGGAGCAGTTGTCGGCCGTCGCCTCGGGGCTCACGGGCGTGTCGGAGGATCTGCGGGAACTCTCGCACGGGATCCATCCGGCGATCCTGTCGAAGGGCGGGCTGGGATCGGCGGTGCGGACGCTGGCTCGTCGTTCCGCAGTCCCCGTTGCTCTCGACGTCGCGATCGAGGGCCGGTTCTCCGAATCGGTCGAGGTAGCCGCCTACTATGTGGTCGCCGAGGCGCTCACCAACGCCGCCAAACACGCCCACGCCTCCGAGGTGGATGTGTCCCTGCGGGCGGAGGACGGCACTCTGCACCTGGTGATCGGGGACGACGGCGTCGGCGGCGCCTCGTCCGGTGCGGGCTCCGGCCTCATCGGGCTACAGGACCGTGTGGAGGCCCTTGGCGGCCACATGCTGATCACGAGTCCCCCCGGTCACGGGACCACGCTGGACATCACCATCCCGGTCGCCGACGAGTGACCGAACGGGATTTACCTGCTAGCGGGAATGCGTACCCGGGAGTATCAGGTCAACCATGGAAGTCATGGTGTTGCAATTCGGTCGTCTACGGTGCCTGATCGTCGATGACAGCCCACGTTTTTCGGATACTGCTCGGCGACTGCTCGAGCGGCAGGGCATCACGGTGGTCGGCACGGCGTCGAACACCGCCGACGCGGTCCGGTCGGCCGCGGAGTTGCAGCCCGATGTCATCCTGGTCGACGTCGAACTCGGCGCGGAGAGTGGATTCGAACTCGCGGAGCGGCTCGACGAGGACGCGTTCCCGGCTGCGGTGATCTTGATTTCCACCCACGCCGAGCAGGACCTGGCGGACTTGATCGCCGGGAGCCCCGCGGTGGGTTTCGTGTCGAAGTCCGAGCTGTCGTCCGAGGCGATCCGGGATCTGCTCGGCGCCGGTGACGGAACCGAAGGGGAGCCGGTGGCTCCGGTCAGCGGGCCTCGAGGAAGGTGACGACCGCGAGAACTCGACGGTGATCGTCGCCGGTCTCGGGGAGGTTCAGTTTGGTGAGGATGCTGCGTACGTGTTTCTCGACGGTGCCCTCGGTGACCCAGAGTCGGCGGGCGATGCCGGCGTTGGAACGTCCCTCCGCCATGAGGGCCAGTACCTCCCGCTCCCGCGCGCTGAGTGCGGCGAGCGGGTCGTTGCGCCTGCGGGCGGAGACCAACTCCTGAACCAGCGCCGGGTCGACGACAGAGGCCCCCGCGGCGATGCGCTGGAGGGTGTCGATGAAATCGTCCACGTCGGTGATGCGGCTCTTGAGTAGGTAGCCGATTCCGCGGCCGCTGGCGAGTAGCTCCATCGCGTGTTCGACGTCGGCGTGCGCGGACAGGACCAGGATGCCGACTTCGGGGAATTCGTCGCGGATCGCCCGGGCCGCGTCGAGCCCTTCGGTGGTGTGGGTCGGGGGCATTCGGATATCGACCATCACCAGGTCGGGGGCTCGCTCACGGACCAGCTCGAGGAGTGTGGTTGCGTCGCCGGCCTGTTCCAGCACGTCGAAGCCGGAGCGCGTGAGCAGACTCGCCAACCCCTCGCGGAGCAGGACGTCGTCTTCGGCCAGGATTACCCGAAGACGTGTCGTCACCGGCCTGCTCTCCGAAGTTGCCCGTGCCCGAGCCGATTGCGGATGGTCGCGGTCGTGGGGGTCGCCGAGGTCGGTGGGCACCGCCATGTCGTCGACGGTCAGGCCGTGGCGGCGCTGAATCCGCCGCAATTCCTCCCCGAACTCGGCGGCGCTCGCAGGACGATCCTCGATGTTGCCCGCCATCACATGGTTGATGGCGGAGCGCACGTCGGCGGGAATGTCGGTCTGCGTCGCATCGGACATCGTTCCGTCGGGGGTCTGCGGCACCTGGGTGGCCGTCTGCTCGGTTCGGGGGCGTTCGATGCCCGCGTGACCGTTGAGCGCACACAGGAGCGTGGCGCCGAGGCTGTAGAGATCCGACGCCGGTGTGGGGGTCTGTCCCTGGAGTACCTCGGGGGCGGTGAACGCGGGGGAACCGGAGATGAGGCCGGTGGCGGTCTCGAAGCCACCCGCTATTCGTGCGATGCCGAAGTCGGTCAGTTGAGGCTCCCCGTACTCGGTGAGCAGGATGTTCGCGGGCTTGATGTCGCGGTGGAGGGTGCCTCGCCGGTGTGCCGTCTCGAGCGCCCCGGCGATTTTGACCCCGATATGCAGTGAATCCTGCCAGCTCACAGGGCCTGCCTCGCGGATCAGTGCGTCGAGGGAGTTGCGTGGGTGGTACTGCATCACGATGTAGGGCATGCCCGATTCCGTGGTGCCGCTCTGGAAGATACTGACGATATTGGGATGCCCGGACAGTTTGCCCATGGCGTGCTGCTCGCGGAGGAACCGGTCGAGATTGTCCGAGTCGAGCGCGGCAGCGGCAGTCAGCACCTTGATGGCAACAGTGCGTTCGAGAGAGCGCTGCCAGCAGCAGTAGACCGCTCCGAAACCGCCACGTCCGACTTCGTGGGCATCGTCGAAGCCGGCCGCGGCCAGCTCTACCGCAATCGCCCCGAGCGGATCGGACCGCGTCGCCGGAGGATGGAATTCGGCCATCGTCGACCCCGAGTTTCCCCGTCCATGAGAAAAGCGCCCGATCACCGTGAAAGTGACCGACTTCGAGAATACTTCATCGGCGCCCGGCCCGACACGCCATGACGCCGTCTCGCACACAACGAACAATCATGGCATTGCAGCTACCTGGAAAACCGAGATTGCGGCTGGTTGCATCCGCAAGCTCCTGCTGGCAGTGACGACGCGGGGTTCCGTTTCCGCGACGATTTATATCAATGGTCGTTCGATCATCAACCCATCGCAAGCACCGCACAAGTCGGCGCAGCACAGAAAGAAAATGAAGGTGAGGACAATGAACAAGTTCGCAATCCGCACGGCGGTCGCCGCGGCAGCAATCGCACCCCTGCTCGCTCTCGGTGCCGGAACTGCTTCCGCCGCAACAGTACCCGATGTGGGTACACCCGCTGCTCGTGTCGTGCCGGATGCGGGTCCCGTGACGGACCTCCCGGATTCCGGTTTCCCCTGGGGCTGGCCGGGAGCGACGGGGCCGTTCGGACCCGGACGACAGGATGTCGGGCCCTTCCACGGGGGGTTCGGTGGCTTCGGAGGTTTCGGGCACTTCGGCCACTTCGGTGGCTTCGGTGGACACGGTGGGTTCTAGCCGCGGACGTCGGTTTCGGGTGCGCCACCTCTGATCGGCTGTGCCCGAGAGCGGGCACAGCCGAAAGGGCAGTAGCGTCCCGCGATCAAGCGAATCACCCTTGCCCCGAGCGTAATCCGTGAACCCAGATGTATCACGTCGACCGCAAACGCTTCACTGCGATGAGCGATGCGGTGCTCGGCAATGTATTCGACTTGGCTGCATCGTCGTTCGATCGATGCGCACCTCCCGTCCGTGGCGCGGACCGGTCCGGTCGACGCCGCCGTCCGACCCGAATGCTTCGACCCATCACCGCACACCCACACGAGGTGCATCAGTCATGCCGTACGTCACCACCGCCGATGGCACCGAGATCTATTACACGGAGCAGAGAACCGACGTCATACCACTCACCAAGCGAAGGGGTCACGGTCCGCCCCGGGTACCCACGTATTGCCGGGGTCGGTCCACTGACGCCGTTTGATCATCTTGCGCGCGGCGCGGTGATTGCGTCCGACGAGCCGGTCGAGGTAGAGATGCCCGGCGAGATGATCGGTTTCGTGCTGCAGGCAGCGGGCCAGATAGCCGGTGCCCTCGACGGAGACCGGGTTGTTGTCGATGTCCACGCCGACCACTCTCGCCCAGTCGGCTCGGCCCGTAGGGTAGCGCTCGCCCGGAACGGAGAGGCATCCTTCGAGTTCGTCCGGGTCGGGCATGGTCTCGGGCAGCGGCGAAGTCTCGAGCATCGGATTGATGACGTGCCCTCGATGTCGCCGAGTGTCGTCGATCAGGTCGTACACGAAGATCGCCCTCGGGTCTCCGACTTGGTTGGCGGCCAGGCCGGCTCCGTGAGCTGCGGTGTTGGTCTCGTAGAGGTCATCGACGAAGGCGGCGAGTTCGCTGTCGAACGCGGTGACCGTCACCGCTGGTGTGGTCAGTCTGGTGTCTCCGGCAATGAGGATCGGTCGAATAGCCATACGACGGAGAGTACTCAAATATGAGTACTCCGGTAGAACTGATGGCATGAATCCCACGCGGCTGTTCGTCCTCGGCGCTCTCTCCAAGCGGGGACCCATGCACGGTCACCAACTGCGTCGCGACGCGCGTCTGGATCGAGCCGAATTGTGGTCACAGGTGAAACCCGGGTCGCTCTACGGTGCGTTGCATCGGCTCGAAGACGAGGGTCTGATCCGCCCGTTGCGGACAGAGCGGGACGGAGCATTGCCCGCCAGAACCGTGTACGAGATCACGGCCGAAGGAACCAGGGAACTCCGAGCGCTCCGCGACGAGGCGTTCACCGAGTTCGAACTCAAACCGGACCCCGTCGACCTCGCCCTGGCTGTGAGCGCAGATCTCGACCGGGAGGTGCTCCGCGGCTACGTCGAGGACCGCATCGCGGTCCTCGCGGCACGCGAGCTGCAGTTCGATCACCAGCTCGATCGCCGATGGCCCGACCAGAGTACGGCCGACGATCTCATCGTCGCCCACGCCAAGATGCGCATCCAGACGGAGATCGCCTGGCACAAGAAAGTCCTCGCCGACATCGACAAGCTGGAGGCACGGTGATCCGCGGGTAGGAGGAACCTGTCAACGGCGGCTGCCGGAACGGAGTCGGCGGGCGTGCCGTCGGCGGTCGGCTTCGGTCATCCCGCCCCAGATCCCGTACGGTTCGTCCTCGGCCAGGGCGTGGTCGCGGCAGTGGGCGAGCACGGGACAGTCCTGGCAGATCTGCTGGGCGTTCGCTTCGCGACGGGCTCGCGCATGACCGCGTTCGCCGTCGGGGGAGAAGAACACCGACGATGCGACTCCGCGGCATGAGGCCAGCTCGCGCCAGTCCTCGGGGTGGGGCGCGGCCGCGGGGGCCGGTGTTCGTGACGTTTCTGCCAACAGCACTGCGGTCCTTCCGTTCCCGGAACGTGGAACAGAACCACGTGTCGGGAAACAGATATCGATGTTCTTCGTGTGAGCGTCGGTATCGGTTACGAGCTATCCCGTTAACAAACCGGACGGCCTGTTTAAGGGTATACCGGACGACCACACGACTGCGCCACTGGGTCGGATGTCCAGTAGTGCGGCGGTGCATCGACGTGCTTGCGGACGGATTGACGAGTGTGTCGGGAGAAACTTCCGAGGTCCTTAACGTTGCACGGCGGAGTCGAGGAGCGGAACCACCTGGTCCAGGGCCCAATCGAGGCTGGGCGGTGAGGGGAAGGCGATGGACTGTGCCTGCGTCGGTGCCAGCGGCACGTATGCGCCGCGCTCGACAGCGCCGAGCGACTGGAATGCCGGCTGCTGTTCCACACTCTCCAACGCGCCGTTGGAACTCGTTGCCAGGATGAGATCGGCATCGGTGTCGGCGAGTAGTTCATTGCTGATCTGGGCACGCCCGGGGATATTGCTGGCAGGTTGTGCCGTGGCGAACGGGGTCAGCGTCAACCCCACTTGGTCGAGGAACTTCGCTCCGGCGTCGTCGGTCGAATTGACGACGTAGGTCGAGTCGGGCTGCGGTCCGACGAAGAAGGCGTAGGTCTTGCCGTCGAGGGCGGGATGGGCAGCGGCGGCATCATCGATCGCCGATTCGGTCTGCGCCACCACGTCGTCTCCCTGCGAGGAGATACCGAGCGCCGCGGCGATCGTCTGCGTCGCGTCCTGCCAGGTCTCGGCCGACGGGGTGTCGGCATAGTGCACGACGGGTGCCAGTTCCGAGAGTTGGCTGTACTGATTGTCGAGCCCGAAAGACTTGGTGGCGACGATCAGATCCGGAGCCTGCGCGGCGACTTCTTCTACCGAGACATTGGTATTGACGCCCTGGAGGATGGCGGGATGGGAGTCCCCGAGACTTTCCGCCGTCCACGGCTGCACGCCCGACTCGTTCGGCGCTTTCCCGATTGCGACCGGAGTCACGCCGAGCGACAGCAGAATGTCGGCGTCGGTCCAGCTCAAGGCAACGACGCGTTCCGGGCGCTCGTCGATCGTCGCCGACCCCAGCGCTCCCGTCGTGGTCACGGGGTGGGCATCACTGTTCGCGGACGCAGACGGTGAGTCCGTCTCCGGTGACGCGCACCCAGCGACCACCGTGCCGACCAAGAGAACCGCGGCCATGATCCCTGCGACCCGCATCCATCACTCCTCACCTCGACGCGACGTTGTAAGGGCAGGCTAACCGCTCTGGGGTGGGAATGGCACAACTCGGCACCGACGAAGCCGGTCATGGACGGGTCGCGACGACGAGCGACGCCATCGCCCTCAGCCCTTCGTGCGTGGGGTGCAGGGGCATCGTGAACGATTGGGGGACGAGGCCTTCGAACCACCGTAGATCGGATCCGGCGCACGCGTCGTGCCCTACCGCGGCGGCGGCCACGTCGACGAAGTACGCGTCGTTGCGCCGTGCCGCGTCGGCGAGAACGTTGTTCATTCTCACGAAGAACCGCACGACGAAGGCGGCGTCGGCATCGCTCGTGGGGATGTAGGGCCAGCAACCGCGGTCGCCGAAGATGCCGCCGTGCCCCACCAGGAGCACGGTTGCAGCGGGGGCCTTCTCGGTGATCGCAGCCATGGTGGCGGACACCTTCGGGCCGAGCACGGTGAGAGCGTCGTTCATGCGCCGGGCCGTGGTGGCGTCGGAGCGACAGTTCGCGTCGAGCCCCGGGGCGAGCGTGTAGCAGGGCTCCACCAACGACGACCACGCGATGTCGTTTCCCCCGATGCTGACGGTGACGAACGTCGTGTCCGGCTGGAGTGCCCCGATCTGCGGTGGTTGCGGTCCGGTGATGGTGAATTGTGGTTTTTCCGTGACGTTTTCGGTCTTCGCTCCCGCACACGCCCTGCTGACGTACGATTCCGCGCGCAGGGTGTCGGCGACGATCTGCGGGTACGCGTCGGCGGTGCGGAAGCACCCGTCTCGGATCGACAACGGATCGTGCAGAGACCCGGTGGCTCGCGAATCACCCAACGCGACGTAGCGGATGGCGGAGTCCGGCGCGGCGTCGGCCACGGCGAGATGCGCCCACGGGAGCGCGAGCGCCACCACGCACCCGGCGAGGATCGACGACAGAGTCGACTTCACGGGAGGGCTTCGAGGATGACCGGATGGTGTGGGGCCGGCGCGTTTTTCGTCATCACTCATCTTATTTCCGCGCACCGGATATCGCCTGGCTTCGACGGACTCGGCTCCATTCGAGTCTGCGACAGTCGCGGACTTCGCGTCACGCTGAGTCCAATCGGTGACATCCACTGCCGCGTTGTTGAAGGCTGAACTAAGACTTCTGACCGATCAAGGACTCACACCATGTCTCGTGAACTACACCTCGCCGGCTTCCTCATCGCCTCGCACGTCACGCACTCCCACGCCGCGTGGCGGCACCCGGCGTCGGAGACCGACTACCTCGGACCCGATTACTACCGGCGCGTGGCGCAGACCCTCGAACGCGGCAAGTTCGACTTCCTGTTCTTCGCCGATCTCCTCGCCACACCAGTTCGGTACGGCAACGACATCCGTGTCCCGCTGAGCAGTGGGACGCAGGCGTCGGCGACCATCGACCCCTCGCTGGTAGCGGCGGGCCTGGCCAACGTGACCGAGAAGATCGGTCTGGCGATCACCAAGTCCACCACCTACTTCCACCCGTACGAGGTGGCGCGGATCTTCGCCACGCTCGACCACTTGTCGCGGGGCCGGGCGGGCTGGAACGTCGTCACCTCGCTCAATCAGGCCGAGGCCCAGAATTTCGGCATCGAGAATCACCTCGGCCACGACGAGCGGTACGACCGCGCCCAGGAATTCCTCGAGGTCGCGTTCAAGCTCTGGGGGAGCTGGGACCGTGATGCTCTGGTGCAGGACAAGGCGTCGGGCGTGTTCGCTGATCCCGACAAGGTGCGCACCGTCGACCACGAGGGCGAGTGGTTCAAGACGCGCGGACCGTTGACGGTGCCGCACTCACCGCAGAGCCGTCCCGTGATCATCCAGGCCGGGTCCTCCTCGGTCGGTAAGGACTTCGCTGCCCGCTGGGCCGAGGCGATCTTCGAGATCGACCCGACCAGTGAGGGCCGTAAGGCCTACTACGACGACGTGAAGTCGCGTGCATCGAACTTCGGGCGCAACCCGGACGACATCAAGATCTTCCCGTCCTTCGTGCCGTTCGTCGGGGAGACCGAGTCGATCGCGCGGGAGAAGCAGGCGTTCCACAACGAACTCGCCGACCCCATCTCCGGCCTGATCACGCTGTCGGTGCACACCGATCACGACTTCTCGCAGTACGACCTCGACGCCCCGATCGAGGATGTCGTCGTGCCGGGTACGCAGGGGCTGTTCGACGTCGCGCGCCGGCTCAGCGTCGAGGACAACCTCACGTTGCGCGACATCGGCAAGCTCTACGCCCAGGGTGTGCTGCTGCCGCAGTTCGTCGGGACGGCGTCGCAGATCGCCGATCAGATCGAGGAAGGATTCCTCGGCGGGGAGGCGGACGGGTACATCCTGTCCGCAGCCCAGGCGCCGGGAACGTTCGACGACTTCGTCGACCTCGTCGTCCCCGAGTTGCAGCGGCGTGGACTCTTCCGCACCGACTACACCGGTAGCACCCTGCGCGACCACCTCGGTCTGGGCGGCGCCAGTCTCACTCCCACACCGCGCGGAGTGACCGTCGGCGCCTGACGTCGGCAGCTGCCTCGCCGGGTGGGATCTGAGCGCTAGGCCATCAGCGGGGCCAGCCGCTCCGCGTGCTCCCGCAGCGACGGGACGTGGCGCAGCATGAGGTGTTCGTGATCGACGTGTCCCGACAGTGCCAGACTGCCGACGAGGGCCCCCGTTCCGGCCCGGACGGGGACGGCCACGCAGGCCGACGCGTCCCGGAGCTCCGCGAGTTGGGTGGCGAAGCCCTGGCTCCGGATCAGGTCCAGATTCGCGAGCAACTCGCTCCTTACGACGATCGTGCGGGCCGTCAGCGCCCGCGGCTCCCAGCGGGGAATCACGGATTCGAGTTCCGACTTCTCCGCGAGAAGGAGCTTGCCGACCGCACACGCGTAGAGGTGCTGGTTGAGAAACGACTCGTCCTCCGGCGGCGGGTATTCGGGGTCCGCGTCGGCCGTGCGGACGGCGACGTTGGTGTAGAAGAACAGGTGGACCCCGAAGCGCACCGACAGTCGCAGTTCGCCGAGAACCTCACGCGCCGCCGCACACACGGTGGGCACGACGGCCGCGTCGACGAGGATCCCGATCTTCTGGCCCAGCGCGAACCCGGACAGGTCGGGGAGCCGCACCACATAGCCTTCGCCGACGAGGATGTTGAGCAGGCGGTACGTCGTCGCCGACGGCATCGACAGGCGGGCCGCGATGTCTTTCGCTGTGACACCCGAGCCGGCCCGGGCCACCTCCTCGAGCACCCGCAGGGCGCTGGTGACGGCCTTCGGCTGACGCCCCGACAGGGCTCTGTCGTCGGCGCTCACCGGCGGACCTCCCACGGTCGGTACCGGCCGAGCAGGTCTTCGGCCACGGCCTCGTCGTACACACCCATCCGTTCTCCGATTCCGGGGGATCGCCTCGCGCGGATCGCGAAGACCGCGGCGCCGACAAGCATCAGAAGAACGTAGACGGCGGTCGCCGCGCCCGCGACATATGCCCGCGAGAACGCCGCCCACCCGACCAGTGCGACCATCGCGGTCGCCGTCAGCACGCCGACGATCACGGGAAGTCGAGTCAGTTCGCCGATCCGCCGGAGGAACGCCGGCGTCGCGACGCACAGCAGGACATACGCCAGGACGTAGCCGTGGGCGGACACGGCGAGGAGTCCGATCAGGACGTCGCGGCTCGAACCGCTGACGAACAGATAGAGGACGGGCACCGCGACGACGACCGGCATCGCGGCCGTCAACGCCACGTGCGGAGTGTGGAACCGGTGGTGCGTCCGGCCGAACACGCTCGGAACCACCCCTTCGCGGCCCATCGCGAACAGGGTGCGCGACAGCGCCGTCGTCGAACCGAGGACGCACGCGAACCAGGAGGCGGTGATGCCGAGTTCCATGACGATCGAGAGCGCCGACGAACCTGCGCCGGACGTGTCGGGCAACGTGAGGACGATCGGCAGCGAGTCGACTCCCTGCCGCACCGGCTCCGGCAACTGCAGGGCGGCGGCGAACACGTACAGAACGCCCAGCGCGATGGGGGTCCACCGGATGGCGCGCGGGACGGCGACGAACGGGTTGCGGGCCTCCCGCGCCACCGTGCCCGCGCTCTCGAATCCGACGAACGACGTGATCGCGAGCAGTACGGCGAACCCGACCGCGGACCCTGACTTCGCGCCGCCCGCGGACGGGGTCGCGCCCTCGCGGATCGATTGCACGAACGCGACCACCAGCGCAGCGGAGGCGGCCACGATCGCGAAGACCTCGATGGCGAGCATGATCCGCGCCGACAATTGCACGCCCCGGACCATGAGGAGAAGGGCGAGCAGTCCGACGATCGCCGCGAGGACCGCGATGAGGGGCGACCCCGCCGGAAGTCCGACTCGGCCGAGCAGCGCGGCGAGGTAACTCGCGGCACCGAGTGTGCTCGCCATGGCGGCGGCCGCGTAGCCGACGAGCAGCGACCAGCCCCCGCCGAAGCCGGGCACCGCCCCGAGTCCCTTCACGATGTAGCTGTAGAGACCGCTGACGGCCACCATCCGGGTGGCGAACTGTCCGATGCAGTAGCCGACCGCCGTCATCAGAATCGCCGCCGCGACGAACACCGCGATGGTCGCCCGGCCCGCGTCGGGTATGACGAGAGCAGGCAGCGTGACCATCACGGCCGACGGTGCGACCGCGGAAACGGACTGCCCGAGCACCTGGACGAAACTCAGACGCGCCCGCTCGAGACCGGCGACCGGTGATCTACTTCTGATTCTCGGTGTACCGGACACCACGCACCTGCTCTCCACACTTTCCGGCCGGCCCCGAGCGAGTGATCAACCCGGGGCTGCATGAGTTGCACGCTAGCGCAGGAGACGAGCGCGATGCGCCGATCGGAATTAATTTTCGATCACCTCGAATGAGAATGGCCGGAGAATTCGTTCCCGATTCCGGAGCCGGCGCCGGCGCACACGGCGGATCAGCTGCACCGACCCGAAAAGCCGGAATGAGAATCGGCGCCGTCGTGGCCGGAAAAGTCGAATGAGAATGCCGCAGTCGCTGATTCCCATCCGGATTTAGTAGTGACCGGCGACACATTCGGGGTTTATCGTGGGTTCAGGCCGCAGCACGACGAGGCGAAAACCACCGCCAAAAGTGTTCTGCAGAAGCCGGATTCATTCACAGATTCATTCACTCCATCGAAGAGGACATGATGACTGCAGTCGTTCACACCCCCGCCGGACTCGACCCCCGGGTCGTCGACTTCGTTTCGTCGCCGAAGCGCATGTTCGTCGACGGCCGATGGGTGGACTCCGCGTCGGGCAGGACGTTCGAGACGGTCGATCCCGCCACCGGACAGGTGATCACGACAGTGCCGCACGCCGGAATCGAAGACGTGGACCGGGCGGTAGCGGCGGCCCGGCGGGCTTTCGAGTCCGGGCCGTGGCGCTCGCTCACCCCCGCGGCACGCCAGCGGATCCTCTGGAAGATCGGCGAGGGGATTCTGGCCCGGGCCGATCAGTTCGCGCAGCTCGAGTCGATCGACAACGGCAAGTCCGTGGCGGTGGCGAAGGCCGTCGACGTGACGTGGGCGGCGGAGATCTTCTTCTACTACGCCGGCTGGGCCACCAAGATCGAAGGCCGCACCATCCCTGTGTCGGTGCCGTGGGCGCCCGGAGCCCGATTCCACGCCTTCACCACCCGTGAGCCGGTCGGTGTGTGCGCACAGATCATCCCGTGGAACTTCCCGCTGGTGATGGCCGCGTTCAAGGTGGCACCCGCGCTGACCTGCTCGAACACCATGATCCTCAAGCCTGCCGAGCAGACACCGCTCACCGCGCTGCTCCTCGCCGAGGTGATCGCCGAGGCCGGCGTCCCCGACGGCGTGTTCAACGTGCTCACCGGTTTCGGCGACATCGGCGCGGCGCTGTCGAGTCACGACGACGTCGACAAGGTCGCGTTCACCGGTTCGACCGAGGTCGGAAAGAAGATCGTCAATGCCGCGTCGGGGAACCTGAAGAAGGTGTCCCTCGAACTCGGTGGCAAGAGCCCGCAGGTGATCTTCTCCGACGCCGACCTCGAGGCTGCGATCCCGGGCGTGGCCAGCGGGTTCCTGTTCAACCACGGCCAGGCCTGCACGGCCGGAACACGTCTTCTCGTCGAGGACCGGATCTTCGACGAATTCACTTCCGGTGTAGCCGATTTCGCGAAGTCCCAGAAGATCGGACCCGGACTCGACCCCACCAACGACATCGGCCCGCTGATCTCCGAGGAGCAGTTGGGCAAGGTCACCGGATACATCGACGCCGGACTCGCCGACGGTGCCCGCGCGCTCTCCGGCGGGCAGCGGCACGGCGACACCGGCTTCTACGTGGAGCCCACCCTGCTGGTCGATGTGAACCGTGACTTCAGCGTGTACCAGGAGGAGATCTTCGGCCCGGTCGCGGTGGCGGTGCCGTTCAACCGGGAAGACGGCGTCCGCGCGGCCGCCAACGACACCCCCTACGGCCTCGCCGCCAGCGTGTGGACCCGGGACGTGTCCCGCGCCCACGAGGTGGCCGCCGAGATCAAGGCGGGCACGGTGTGGGTGAACTGCCACAATGCCTTCGACACGGCGCTTCCGTTCGGCGGCTACAAGCAGTCCGGGTGGGGACGCGAACTCGGTGAAGGTGCCATCGCCGAATACACCCAGAGCAAGTCCGTCAACATCGCCCTCTAGATTCTCGACCGGACCCGAATGAGAATCGTCCTGCGTGCGTTCTCATTTGCTGTCGACGGACTGTGACGCTTCGGCAACTGCGCCGACAACCCGCAGTCGCATGCTCGTCCCAGAGCTCACCGCGGAGCATCCACGCAGACCCTCTCCTCGTGAAAGTCGAAGGAAACCATGACAACCAACGCCCCCACGCACTCGAGTGCGGTCAGCGACGGCACCCCTCGCAGACTGGCAGGCACCCTCGGTCCGGGTGCCATCGTGTTCATGGTCGTCGCAGCGGCGGCCCCGTTGACCGTGATCGCCGGAACCGTCCCTCTGGGCATCGCAGCGGGCAACGGCGCCGCCTATCCCGCGTCCTACATCGTCTGCACGGTGGTACTGCTGTTCTTCGCCGTCGGATTCACGGCGATGGCCAAGCACCTCCCCGGCGCCGGCGCGTTCTACACCTACATCACGCAGGGGCTGGGCCGGCATGCCGGTCTCGGCTCCGCATTCCTCGCGCTGCTGTCCTACACCGCCGTCCAGGGCGCGGTGTACGGATACATCGGAGCCGCCGTCAACGATTTCGTCACCGCTCACGGCGGCCCCGAACTTCCCTGGTACGTGTGGGCCCTGGCCGTGACGGCCGTGGTCGCGATCCTCGGATACCGGCACATCGACCTTTCCGGCAAGGTGCTCGGCGTACTGCTCGTCTGCGAGGTCGGGATCGTCCTCGTCATCGACGCCGCCGTCATCGTCCGGGGCGGCGGCGACGAGGGATTCTCGACGGCGGCGTTCCACCCCGCCGAGTTCTTCTCCGGAGCACCCGGCATCGCCCTGATCTTCGCCATCGCCGGGTACATCGGATTCGAGGCCACCGCCGTCTTCCGGGACGAGGCCCGCGACCCGGGCCGCACCATTCCCCGGGCCACCTACCTGGCGTTGCTGGTGATCGGCGGTTTCTACGCACTGTCGAGCTGGGCGATGGTCAGCGCGTGGGGCGACGAGGGTGCCGTGGCCATCGCGACCGAGAATCCGGAGGGGATGATCACCGAGACCGCCACCCGCTATGTGGGCGCGATCGCCGGCGACCTGGTCCAGATCTTCCTGATCACGAGCCTGTTCGCCGCCCTTCTGTCCTTCCACAACGTGCTCTCCCGGTACATCTTCTCCCTCGGGAACAGTGCGGCCCTACCGGCGGGATGCGGCCGCTCGCACGTCAAGCACGCGTCGCCGTACGTCGCGTCGGTCGTGCAGACGGCGTCCGCTCTCGTCCTGATCGTCGCGTCCGCCGTTGCCGGACTCGATCCGGTGACCGAGGTGTTCGCCTGGTTCGCCGGTGTGTCCTCCGTCGGCATCGTCGCACTGATGACCCTGACCTCCGTGGCCGTCCTCGTCTACTTCGGCCGGACCCGGGTGGACCGGCGGGTGTGGAACACCGTGATCGCACCACTGCTCGGCCTCGTCGGCCTGGCCGGGCTTCTGATCATGACCGTCGCGAACCTTCCCCTTCTCGTCGGCGGGTCCAGCACTCTCGCCGCCGTGATCGGGGTCCTGCTCACAGGAACCTTCGCCGGCGGAGCGGCCGTCGCAGTACTCCGACCCCACGCCGCACGCCACGACACCGCTCTACCGCAGCACGACACGAACGACACCATCATCGACAAGGAGATCGCACGATGAGTACCGCCACCACCGAGACCCCGGCCACCGTCGGTTCCGCCGCCCCGGACCATCCGCTCACTCCGTTGTCTGCGGACGAGATCCGGTCGGCGAAAGCACTCCTCACCGACGAGGGGCTGATCGGCGAGAACGTGCGCTTCGTCTTCGTCGCACTCGCCGAGCCGCACAAGTCCACGGTCCTCGCGTTCACACCGGGCGACCCGATCGAGCGACGCGCCCGGATCCTGCTGCTCGATCGATCCACCGGCATCGGCACCGACCTCGTCGTGTCGGTGACGGAGAACCGCGTGATCAGCAGGGCCACCGTCGATTCCGCCACCGACGGCCACGTGCCGATCCTCGACGAGGAGTTCGAGGACATCGAGGCGTTCCTGCTCGGCAGCTCCGACTGGCTCGCGGCGATGGCCAAGCGCGGCATCGAACCGTCGAAGGTCCGGGCGGTTCCCCTGTCGGCCGGCGTGTTCGGTCACGAGGACGAGGTCGGGCACCGCATCGTCCGCGTCCTCGCCTTCCACCAGGAGGACAAGGCGGACCTGCCGTGGGCGCACCCCATCGACGGGGTCGTGGCGTACGTCGACCTCACCGAGCGTCGCGTCGTGAAGGTTGTCGACGAGATCGAGCTTCCCGTCCCAGCCGAGCGCGGCGAATGGAACGCCGAACCGCACGCCACACCCACCCGCACCGACCTCAAACCCATCGAGATCACTCAACCCGAAGGTGCCAGCTTCTCCGTCGACGGCAACGAGATCACCTGGGCCGACTGGAAGTTCCGCTTCGGTTTCGATGTGCGCGAGGGCTTGACGCTGCACCAGCTCTCGTTCGACGACGGGGGAGTGGAACGTCCCGTGATCTATCGTGCCTCGATCGCCGAGATGGTGGTTCCCTACGCCGATCCGTCCCCGGTTCGATACTGGCAGAACTACTTCGACCAGGGTGAGTACCTGTTCGGCCGGTACACCAACTCGCTCGAACTCGGCTGCGACTGCCTCGGTGAGATCCAGTACTTCGACGTCACGATCGCCGACGAGTCCGGTGACCCGCGCGTCATGAAGAACGCGATCTGCCTCCACGAGGAGGATTACGGCGTCCTGTGGAAGCACACGGACATGTTCAACGGCATGACCGAGACCCGCCGCTCGCGCCGCCTCGTCATCTCGTTCTTCCTCACCATCGGTAACTACGACTACGGGTTCTACTGGTACCTCTACCTCGACGGCACCATCGAACTCGAGGCGAAGGCAACCGGAATCGTCTTCACCTCCGCCTACCGCGGTGCCGACGGATTCTCCACCCAGATGGCGCCCGGGCTCGGCGCCCCGTTCCACCAGCACCTCTTCTCCGCCCGGCTCGACATGGCCGTCGACGGCAATGTGAACACCGTCGAGGAAGTGGATGCCGTGCCCGTCCCGATGGGCCCGGAGAACCCGTGGGGTAACGCCTTCCGCTGCCAGAAGACAAAGCTGACCACCGAATCCGAGGGGCAACGCACCGCCGACAACCTCAAGGCCCGGGTCTGGCACATCACCAATCCCACCAAGCAGAACCGGCTCGGTCAGGACGTCGGGTACGCGCTGCACCCCGAAGGTCAGCCGGTGCTCCTGGCGGATCCGTCCAGTTCGATCGCCTCCCGTGCCGCGTTCGCGACCAAACACCTGTGGGTCACGCAATACGACGAGTCCGAGCGTTATCCCGCAGGCGACTTCGTCAACCAGCACCCGGGCCAGGCCGGTCTGCCGACGTTCGTGGCGGGCAACCGGGACATCGAGGGCGAAGACCTGGTGCTGTGGCACACGTTCGGGCTGACGCACTTCCCCCGGCCCGAGGACTGGCCGGTCATGCCGGTCGACTATGCCGGGTTCACGCTCAAGCCGGTCGGATTCTTCGACCGCAACCCCGCGCTCGACGTGCCGGCGAGCACCGCGAAGCACTGCTGCGAAGGCTAGAAGTCGTGGCCGCCGTCTTTTCTCCGATCGCCCGCCGCACCAGCCACTGGTTGCGGCGGGCGGCCGCGGCCCTCGCGGTCGCCGCGGCCGGGCTCCACGCCGCGTCGCTCGATGAGCATGCGACGTCGTCGCCGATGGTCGCACTGGTGACCGCCGCGATGATCTTCGGATGCCTGTACTGCGCACGGCACCTGTGGATGCGTGGTTCGCACCGGGATTGGGGTCTCGTCGCGCTGATGAACGTCGGCATGATCGCGTTGCACGTCACCGTGATGAGTCCCGGTTCCGGTGGCGGCGGCCACCACGGGCACGCGATGCATGCGGCGGCGTCGGCTCCGATGGGTCATTCGATGTCGACTCCGATGGTGGCGGCGCTCGCGACGGCCGCACTCGAAGCGGTCGTCGCCGTGACGGTGCTGTTCTACCGGACTCGGCTCGACGCCCGAGAAGTCCTGGCCTGACGAGGAGCGTCAGTGTTCCGCTGGCGCAAGATCGTTCGCTACCAGCGCGAGAATGTCATTCGCGTGACTGACCGCAATGAAATGACCACCACCGCTGATCGGGTGCCAGACGGCGCCCGGGGTCTTGTCCGCTACCGTCTTGTTGATGATCTCAGGCACCAGGGTGTCGGCGCTTCCCTGCCAGAAGTGCACGGGGCGCGTTACTTTCGTCATGTCGAACGGCCAGGCCTTGTACAGCATCGTGGCGTCGGCGACGAGTCCGTCCGCGCCATGTCGAAAGCATTCGCGCCCTGCCCTCAGAAACGCGTCGAGGACCTTCTCGTCAGCCAGCACCTCCCGATCCGCGGTGCACGCCGACTGTGTGATCGCCTTCGCGTAGCGATCCGCGAAGTGTGTGGCACTGATACCGAGCACGTCGTACATGAGTGTGAAACCAGGGTGGAAGTGAAGTGCCAGGCGGCCGCCCAGCGCGTCGACGCTACTGAGATACTTCGCGGCCCAGTTCGATCCGAACGTTCCGTAATTGCCACCGGCGATGCACACGACATCGACCAGGCGTGCGGGGTCCAGATACGCGGCGGCCGCGAGGGCCCACGGTCCACCCTCGGACCAGCCGGTCACCGCGAATCGCTGTGCGCCGAAGGAGTCGGCCAGCAGCAGGAGGTCATCGGTCCAGCCTTCGAAGGTGCGACCCGGCTGAAGATCGGACCCGCCCATGCCCGGCCGGTCCGCGCACACGAATCTCAGTCCATTGGCCTCCGCATACGAATCGAACAGTTCGGCCTCCAGTCGGCTCGAGGGTCCCCCGTGGTTGTGCAGCACGAGTGGCCCGCCCGGGTCACCGGCTTCGAGATACGTGATCGTCCGGTCGCCGACCCGGATACTTCCCTCTCGCGTCACGTGGACTCCTCACAGTGTTGGCCGGAACCCGAAACTGGATTGGCGGCGTCGAAACTGCAGGTACTCCGATCTCCCTCATATTAGGCGTCACCGGCGGGCAGGCGGTACACCCGCCGTGCGGTTTCGCCGAAGAAGAGCGCTCGTTCTGTCGACGACAAGTCGCCGAGGGCTGCCTGGACGGTGGACACCATGGTTTCGGTATCCCACAGCAGATGGTCGATCGGGTAATGAGAGGCGAACATGCATCGCCCGGCGCCGAAGATGCTGAGCGCCGTCCGGATCCACTTACCGATCGCTTCCCGGGATGTTCCGAAAATGAGGGCGATTCCCTGCAACTTGAGGACGACGTTCGGAAACCGACTCACCGCCGTGAGGCGTTCTTCCCAACGGGAGAAGCCCTCGGCAGTGAGATCGACTGGCCAACCGACCGCCTCCAGCACGAAGGTGGTCTCGGGAAACGCAGCGATGAGCTCGTGAGTGGCGGGTAGCTGCTCGTCGTACACGAGCAGATCCCACACCAGCCCCGCATCGGCGACCTGCTCGAATCCACGCAACCAGGCCGGGTCCGACAGGTAGTCGCCGCGCGCACCCAGGCGCTTGATCGGATCGGCCGCCCAGTACAGCGGCTGGCGAACCGCCCGGACCACCGGGAGATCCCGATATCGCGCGAGAACGCTTGCGAGATCGTCTGAATCGAGTTGCACGGCCGCGATGAAGGCGTTCGGAACACCGACGCGGTCGGCGCAGTGCTGAATCCAGACGGCCTCCGCGACACCGTCTGCTGCACCGAACTCGCACGCGACCGAGGCCGTGACGGGCATCCCCTCGACCTGTGCCCGATAGTCGTGCGGCAGGTACCGGTGCGCGGCGTCGTAGTAGTTCGGGAGCAAGGCGGTGAGCGCGGGTTGGCGACTGTCGATCCACGGGTACACGAGGTCGGGCAGGTTGATGAAATGATGATGAGCATCGACGATGTCCACCTCACACAGCATATTTCAGTTGTCGACGGGGGACCGGGCAATTGGTCGAGCGAAGCTCGTGTGGTCGGCGTGGATCGTTAAGGTGTCGACATGAAGCGCCGGATCGACGAAGTCCTGGTCCATTACGTCGAGCACGGCGGCGGCGCGCCGCTCGTGGCTCTGCACGGCGTCGGTGTGGATCATCGTGAGATCGAGGCGGCGATCGAGGCCATCGTTCCCGGCACGGGATACCGGCGGATCTATCCGGACCTGCCGGGGATGGGCCTGTCGACAACCGACGGCCTGACCAGCAACGACGATGTGGTGAGGCTGATCGGTGACTTCATCCACAGCCTGGGCGCGGGCCCGGTGATGCTGGTCGGACATTCCTACGGCGCCTACCTGGCACGCGGGGTGGCCGCACAGCGACCGGACACGGTGCTCGGCCTGACGTTGTTGTGCCCGGTCACCGAGCGGTCACGACACGTGCCCGACCACGCCGTGGTTCGCCAGGACGCCGATGCCTACGACGAACTCGAGCGTGCGCAGTGGGCGGGTTTCGACGAGTACTTCGTCGTGCGCACGGCGGCCACTGCTCGCCGCTACCGCGACCAGGTGGTGCCGGGTACGACGCTCGTCGACGAGGAGGCGCTCGGACGTATCTTCGCCGGGTGGACGATCGACGTCGGGTCGAGCGCGTTCTCGGGGCCGACGTTGATCGTGGCCGGCCGTCGCGATTCGGTCGTCGGTTACGCCGACGCGGCCGAATTGCTCGAGCGCTACCCGCACGCCACCCTGGCCGTCGTCGACGACGTCGGTCATGCGCTCATGCACGAGCGGCCCGAACTGCTCGCCGCCCTGTTCGGCGACTGGTTGGATCGGCTGACGCGCTCGGCCGACGGTTCTACCGGGACGTTTCCGTCCAGGTGACCGGCAGTTCGTGGACGCCGTAGATGTTCATGTCGGTCCGGAGTTTCACGTCGCCGGCGGGGATGGCGAGCTCCAGGGTCGGGAAGCGGCGCAGCAATCCCTCGAAACCGGCGCGCATCTCGACGCGGGCCAGCTGCTGACCCAGGCACAGATGGACGCCGTGGCCGAGGGACAGGTGACCGCGGGCCTTGCGGCGGATGTCGAGGGTGTCGGGGTTGTCGAAGCGCTGCGGGTCGCGGTTGGCGGCCAGCAACGAGACGACGACCGTCGATCCCTTCCGGATCGTTTCACCGCCGAGTTCGATGTCCTCGGTGGCGTAGCGATAGAAGATGTCGGCAACGGACAGGTAGCGCAGGAGTTCCTCCACGGCATCGGGGAGCAGGTCCGGGTCGGCGCGCAGTTCCGCCAGCTGCTCGGGGTTCTCCAGGAGCGCGAAGGCGCCCAGCGCCAGCATGTTGGCGGTGGTCTCGTGGCCGGCGAGCAGCAACAGGAAGGCGGCACCGGTCAGCTCCTCGATGGTGAGGTCGTCGTCGCGGGCCAGATCGGACAGGATGTCGTCGCCGGGGGCGGCGCGCTTGCGCGTGACCAGTTCGGAAAGGTACGTGGTCAGTGCGATGTACGCGGCCATCTTCTCGTCGAGCGGCTGCTCCTTGACCAGGAACTTGGCGGAGTTGACCTGGAACGTCTCCCGGTCCGCGTAGGGGACACCGAGCAGTTCGCAGATCACCAGCGAGGGCACCGGCAGCGCGAACTCCTCGACCAGGTCGACCGGCGGGGTCAGGCGCGCCATCTCGTCCAGCTGCCGCTCGGCGACGTCGATGATGTGGTCTTCGAGCTGCTTCATGCGTTTGACGGTGAAGGCGCCGGTGAGTGTGCGCCGCAGCCGGGTGTGGTCCGGCGGGTCCATGGCGATGAACAGGCCCGGCACCTGCGGCGACGGCTCGATGGCGACGGGCATGCCGGGAGTCTCGTACGGCACGTGGAGAATGCCGATGTCCTGGCGGGAGCTGAACCGGGTGTCGGCCATGAGCCGGCGGACCGCGTCGTAGCCGGTGACGAGCCAGCCCTCGTGACCGTCGGGGAAGATCATGGGACTGACCGGGCGAGACTCGCGCAGCCGGGTGATCTGCTGGGGCGGGTCGAAGGGGCCCGCATCGCGCTCCATCGGGAGGCCGTACGGGACGGCGACCGTTTTGCTCATCGGATTTCCTTTCGTGACGGTTGGTCGTGTCGACGGTGGGTGCTGCTGACCGGTTGGCCCGGGGCCGTGCGGCTAACGCGAGTACTCGCGGTTGAAGAGCTTTTTCGACCAGAGGTATCCGCCGAGGGTGATGAGGGCGCACCAGCCGAGCGCGATCCATGCGTTGTTCCCGATCGGGGTACCCATGAGCAGGCCGCGCAGGGTTTCGATGATCGGGGTGAACGGCTGGTACTCGGCGAACCAGCGCAGCCCGGCAGGCATGGAGTCGGTGGGGACGAATCCGCTGCCGAGGAAGGGCAGCAGGACCAGCGGCATACCCACATTGCTCGCGGCCTCGACGGTCTTGCTCACCTGGCCGAGCGCGACGGAGAGCCACACGAGCGCGAACGTCACCACCACCAGGAACCCGGCAGTGGCCAGCCACGCGCCCACGCCGGCGGTGGGCCGGAAGCCGACCAGCAGCGCCACGCCGATCACGATCGCGACGCTGAGCATCGCCTGGATCACGCTGCCCAGCACGTGTCCGGTCAGCACCGAGACGCGGGCGATGTGCATGGTGCGGAACCGGGCGATGATCCCCTCGGTCATGTCCATCGCGACCGAGATCGCTGTCCCTTGCACCGCGGCCGTCACGGTCATCAGGATGATCGCGGGCACGACGTAGTTGACGTACTCGGCGCGCCCACCGGACACCCCGCCGAGCCCTGCGCCCAACGTGCCGCCGAACACGTAGACGAACAGCAGCAGGAAGACGACCGGCATCCCGACGAGCGTCACGGTCATCGACGGGTACCGCAGCATGTGATCGAGGTTGCGGCGCAGCATCGTTACCGAGTCGCGCAGCGGGTGGAACCGGAGGTCCGCCGGGGACGGCCCGGCGAGGGTGTGGGCAGGGGTGCTGATCATGAGGTCACCTTCTCGTTGTGGGGGTTGCCGGTGAGGGCGAGGAAGACGTCGTCGAGATCGGGGGTGGGCACGGACAGCTCATCGACCTCGATGGCCTCGTCGTCGAGCCGGTCGATCAGGGTTTTCAGCGAGCGGAGGCTGCCGTCGCTGGGCACACGGAGGGCGAGCGCGTCGGGGTCGCGCGAGACCCGGTCGAGGACGCGCTCGGCTGCTTCGAGGCCGCGCGGGTCGGCGAACTGCAGGCGGACGTGGCTCCCGGGGATGCGGCGCTTGAGCTCGTCCGCGGTTCCCTCGGCGACCAGTCGGCCGTGGTCGAGGACCGCGATCCGGTCGGACAGTTCGTCGGCCTCCTCCAGGTACTGGGTGGTCAGGAAGATGGTGACGCCGGTGGCCACCAGGTCCCGGACGATCTGCCACATGGCCCGGCGGCTGCGTGGGTCCAGGCCGGTGGTCGGCTCGTCGAGGAAGATCACGCGCGGGCTGCCGACCAGGGTCATCGCGAGGTCGAGCCGCCGCCGCATGCCTCCGGAGTATGTCGAGACCGGCTTCGAGGCCGCATCGACCAGGTCGAACTGTTCGAGCAGCTGGGCGACGCGCCGCCGGCCGTCGCTGCGGGCGAGGTGGTGCAGATCCGCCATCAGCAGCAGGTTCTCCCTGCCGGTGAGCAGGTTGTCCACCGCCGAGAACTGGCCGGTGACACCGATTGCGGCGCGCACCGCGTCGGATTCGCGGGTGAGGTCGTGGCCGGCGACCCGGGCATCACCGGCGTCGGCGCTGATCAAGGTGGACAGGATGTTGACGGTGGTGGTCTTCCCGGCGCCGTTCGCGCCGAGCAGGGAGAAGACCGTTCCCTGCGGGACGGTCAGATCGATGCCGTCGAGCACGACGTGGTCGCCGAACGACTTGCGTAACCCGGTCACCGCAATGGCCGGCTGAGATTGCCTGGTGGTCATGGTTTCCCTTTCTCGAGGGCCAGAAGTGGATCAGGAACGGCGGATCGTGATGCCGCCGAACGAGGTGTGCGCGCGGACCTCGACGGTCTCGTCGGACGCCTCGGGCCGGGTGGTGTTGTCCAGCAGGTTGCGTACCTGGCCGAACTTGGTGTTCACCTCGAGCCAGGCGGCGGTGCCCTCGGCGATGCCGATCTCCAGGTCGCCCATCGCGGTCCCGAGCTCGACCGAACCGCGCGCCACCTCGCCGAGGCGAATGCTGCCGTTGGACGTCTTCGACTCGACACTCGCGCCGGCGCGGTCGACGGAGATGTCGCCGTTCGCCGAGCGCACGTGGACGTCGCCGGTGACCGCGGCGATCGTGGTGTCACCGTTGGAGTTCTTGACGATTGCGGAGCCTTCGATCTCGCCGATGCGGACCTTCCCGGAGCCGGTGCGAATTTCGGCGTTGCCCGCGACGCCGTCCGCGGTGACGTGACCGGCCGCGGTGTCCACACGCAACGGACCGGTCTGCTCGAGCCGGACGTTTCCGGCGGAGGTTTTGAACCTGCACTGCCCGAGCCGGCCCGTGCCGCTGACGTCTCCGACCTGCACCTCGCCGGAAACCTGCGAACCGCTGGGCAGGTCGATGGACAACTCCACCGACCTGGATTTGCGGGAGAAGTCGAGAGCGCGCGCTTTCGGCCCCACGACCTGGAGCACGCCGTTCGCGTAGTCGACGCGGACCCGCTGGGCGGCTTGCACATCCGACTCATCGGATGCGTCGCTCGGGAGTACGTCGACGGTGGTGTCGGTGCGGTCGCTCGCGGTGATCCGCACATTGCCGACACCGAGTTCGAGCGTGACGGAAATCGGTTCGGGTGTATCGAAATTGGGCACAGCTGTCCCCTCAGGTTGAGTAGGTGACACATCCCCGCAGGTCGGGGACGTGGTGTGGTGGAAGGCGGTGTGGCTAGCGCACCCAGCCGGTGAGGCTCTGCTTGGTCTGTTTGCCGCGCTGCTGGGCGTGCTGGACGCGGTCCGGTTGCTGCAGCGCGGACGAAGCCGCGCGGACCAGCCAGGCGTTGACCGAGCGCCCCTCCTTGGCTGCGGCCTCCTCGACCGCGGCCTTGAGCTGTTCGGGGAGGCGCACGTTGATCCGCGCGGTCGGGCCGTCCTCGGTGATCGGTGTGCCGCTGTCGGCCGGTGCCGCATCGTCCTCGGCCGCTTCCTCGATCGGCTCGGCGGGCCGTGCGGTCACGACGAAGTTCGGATCGCGTCCGCGCAGGCGCAACTCCACCGAGCCCGGGGCCAGATCTTGGGTGATCTCGTCTGTGGCGGCGGACAGCGCGTCCAGCAGCGTCATCCGGATCGCCGACTCGAGCGACCCGGTCAGGCGCTCGACCAACGCACGGGATTCGTCACCGCCGGCTTCGGCGAGGGTGGCGAATTCACGTCCGAGGTTGCTCACATACGGTGTCAAATCCATGGTGCCATCGTGGCACAGGTATGGCACCAACGCAAGGGTTTGATGGCTCAAAAGTGGTGCTATGTGGCACCATTTGGCGCCGCTCGGATGAAAGTGCTGGTTATTGCCCCTCGACCAGTCGATCAGATAATGGCCGGAACGTCCCTGGGCGGCGACAGTCTGCACTTAGGATCCAAGTGAGCAGCGACTCCCACTCGACCTCTGCGTACGAAGGGATCGACCCCATGAGCTTGTCGACTCGTAGCCGGCTGCGTCGAACGGCCGCCGCGCTCAGCATCGTTCTTGCCTTTGCCACCGTTTCTTGTGGATCGGACGATCGCAGCGGCGAACAGCAATCAGCGGAGCACGGTCCTGACGTCGTGCACACGGACGATCCCGAGGCCGACAAGGTCGTCGATATCGTTCGCGACAAGCTGACGGAGCTCGATCTCAGCGGCGCCGTATTCGGCGTATGGCGCGGCGACGAGGAGATCGCCGCCGGGGCGGTGGGGGAGTCTCCGCTCGGCGTTCCCGCGACGCGTGACATGCAATTGCGAGTCGGCCAGCCGATGGAACCGATGCTGTCGACAGTTCTGTTGCAGCTGGCCGAGGCCGGAACGCTGAGCCTGGACGAGCCGATCGCCAAGTGGGTGCCCGACTTTCCGCGCGCCGACAAGATCACTCCGCGGATGCTCGCCAACAGCACCACCGGCATTTCGGACTACGTGACGAACCCCGATTTCCTGAAGATCTTCTACGCCAATCCGATCAAAGGCTTCACGTCTCAGGAGATCTTCGATTTGGCCAACGCCCGCCCGCCGCTGTTCGAACCGGGAACCAGCTTTGCCTACGCGCACAGCGACCTGTGCCTGCTCGGTGTGGTACTCGAAAAGGCGGCGGGAAAGCCCTTGGGCGACCTCCTGAAGGAGCGGATCTTCACGCCGCTGGGGATGGACGCGAGCAGCGTGGTGCTGACACCCCAGATGAGTGAACCGATCCTCCACGGTTACACCAACGAACGGGGCGTCTTCGAGGACTCCACGTTCTGGAATCCCACCGCGTTCCTCAACAGCGGCAACATGAATTCGACAGTGGCCGATGTCGCTCGGTGGGTTCGTGCGCTCGGCACCGGCGAACTCCTGTCCGACACGGCGTTCACGGAGATGATGGCGGACAAGACCGCCGGGCTGGGCCCGCTGACTGCCGACAAGTACTTCGCCTTCGGAACCGTTCACCTGGGCAGTTGGCTGCTCATGAACCCGGCATTCGGGGGCTACAACGGCATCGCTCTCTACGAAACGGAGTCGAAGACCACGATCGTCGTATACGCCACGCTCGGACCGACGGCCAACGCAAACACCAATAACGCTGTGCCGATCGGCAAGGATATCGGTGCCCTCCTCTTCCCCGACAACCCGCCGAAGGTGCCCTGATCGAACCGGCACCGGCTTGGTCGCCGGACCGTCCGCGGTCTACTGCGACCTTCGCCAGAACAAATGGTGGGTCACACCACTGGGGCTTGGAATGACTTCGAGGTGGAACCGGTCACGCAGCTCGTCGGGCGATTCCCAGAGTCGCACCCCGGATCCGAGTTCGACCTGCGAGACCACCACATGCATGGTGTCGACGAGGTCGGCGTCCAGGAACTACCGGATCGTGGTGGCCCCGCCGCCGAGCCGGACGTCCTTGCCCTGGGCCGCATCCCGCGCCTGATCGAGGACCGTTGCGGGGTCGGCGTCGACGAAGTGGAACGTGGTGTCGCCGAGGGTGAACGACGGACGGGTGTGGTCGGTCAGCACGAGACGGTGAAGTTCTGGACTCTCAGCAGCTGATTCACTCGGTGTGTCCTCCCGCGCTCTCGATCATCGGTGAAATCCGTTGTCGCTTCCGCTAACCGGCATCCTGTTGAGCGGCGAGTTGAACCCTGATCCGCGACGTCGCGTTGATCAACGACTCATTGTTGACGGCGGCCGCGGCGTCGGCGTCGCCCTTGCGGGCGGCCTCGACGAGACGTTCCTGGTACCTCCACAACGAGTCGTCTCCCGCCGTGTCCAGGGTGCCCTGCGCGCCGACGATCTTGTAGGCGCGGCAGTGCTGCCACAGGGTACGGATGGAATCGACGAGCACGGGGTTTGCTGCCGCCTCGTAGAGAATGGTCAACAGTGCCTCGTCGTGATCGAGAAGCGCTACTACCCGCCGTTCGGTGATGGCGGCCCGCATGAGTTCGTACTCGGTCTGCATCCGGTCGACGTCGGCGGGGCTGATCTGCTGCGCGCCCAATCGTGCGGCCTCCACCTCGAGCAACCGGCGCACGTCGTAGACATGCACCAGTTCGGCCAGGGTCAGCCCTTTGACGACCGCGCCCTTGTGGGGGACGCGCTCGGCCAGACCGGCTTCTTCGAGCCGTCGGATCGCCTCGCGCACCGGCATCACGCTGGTGCCGACCTGCGCGGCAATGTCGCGAATGCGCAGGCGGGAGCCGGCAGGCAGATCACCGTTCATGATCGCCTCGTGCATCGTCTCGTAGACCTGGTCGGTCAACAGGGACGTTTCGGCTCGCTTCGTCATGACCACAGCTCAAATATAAACCGCACGAGGGGCGCAGCCGGGTGCCAGACGACCTGCGCGAGTCTGCGAGCCGCGGTCCAGACCGGTGCCGCGACACACCGGCAGCCTGAGTTGGTCGTGCGTCCAGAGCGCTTACGCTCGTCGGAGGTGCTCGGGGCGGAGTGACGGACGGCGGGTGGGCTGTGAAACACAGGGCGCGTAGATCAACTCTGGCGGTGGTGACGGCGGCGGCCGCGGTACTGACACCGATCGCGGCGTCGGCTCCGGCGACAGCCGATCCGCTCGGTTTCACGAAGACCACGCTCCATTTCCAGGTTCTCGTCGGACCGAACCGCGACGAGCCGTGCGACGTGATCGGCGACGTGTACAAGCCCGACTCGGCCTCGGCGTCGAATCGGGTGCCCGCCGTCCTCACCACCAACGGCTTCGGTGGCTCCAAGAACGATCAGGCCGGTATCGCCTCGTTCCTCGCGTCCCGCGGTTACGCGGTGCTCGCGTACTCCGGGCTGGGCTTCGGCGGTTCCGGCTGCAAGATCCACATGGACAATCCCGAGTACGACGGGCGGGCGGCGAGTGAACTGGTGAGCTTCCTCGGTGGACGCGACGGGACGGCGTTCGTCGATCCCGCGCACACCGTTCCCGTCCCCGGTCTCGACTACGTGGTGCAGGACGCGACCGCGCACCACGGCCTCGCCGAGGCCGACGACCCGCGGGTCGGGATGGTCGGCGGTTCCTACGGCGGCTCCGTGCAGTTCGCCGCGGCGTCGGTGGACCCCCGGATCGACACGATCATCCCGATGATCACGTGGAACGACCTCAGCTACTCGCTCGCACCCAATGGCACCGCGCAGACGACCGGGGTCAGTACGTCGGTTCCCGGTGCGTCGAAGGTGCTGTGGACACTCACGTTCGGTGCCGTCGGTGTCACCAACCCGCGGGCCGAAGGCTACGTCTCGGACCCGGCGCGGGCGCTGGGCTGCCCCAACTTCGCGAACACCGCGTGCCCCGCGCTGGCGCAGTCCGCGGTGCAGGGCTACCCGGACCCGGGGTCCGTCGACTTCCTGCGCCGCTCCTCCGTGGTGTCGTATGCGGACCGCGTGCGGATTCCGGTGTTGTTGATGCAGGGGCAGCAGGACACTCTGTTCGACCTCAACGAATCGAAGGCGACGTTCGAGACGCTGAAGGCGCAGGGCAACGACGTGAAGATGATCTGGCACAGCTGGGGGCATTCCGATCTCACTCCAGCCGAGGGCGAGATCAACATGAAGGATCCGAACCCCGACACCCAGTACGAGACGGGCCGGATGGTCGACTGGTTCGATCACTATCTGAAGGACAGCGGGGTCGACACCGGGCCGGTGTTCAGCTACTTCCGCAGCTGGGTCGACTACACCGGCAACGCCGCACCCGCGTACGCCGAGTCCTCGGATGTCACGGTGGGGCGGGACTATTCGCTCTACCTCTCCGGTGACGGCGCGCTCACCGACCGTCTCGACGGCATCGTTCCCGGCGTTCGGACATTGAACACCCTGCCGGGCGGGCTCCCCACCGACCGGGAAGCGCCGGACACCCGGCCGGACAACCCGGCCCCGCAGGGTGTCATCCCCGGAACCGTGGTCGAGTGGTCGTCCGGTTCCCTCGATGCGCCGTTGGACGTGGTGGGTGCGCCGACGCTCGACGTCCGCGTCACCGCCGCACCCGCGGTCGCCGGTGTCGAAGACGCGGTCGTGGTCTTCGCCAAGCTGTACGACGTGGCACCCGACGGCACCGACACACTGATCAACGGACAGGTCGCACCGGTGCGCATCGTGGCGCCCGGTGAGCCCGTGCAGGTCACGATGCCGGCCATCGTCCATCGCTTCGACGAGGGGCACCGCGTTCGTCTCGAGGTGTCCGGCGGTGATCCGAGCTTCCGGGGCGGGCTGGTGCCGCACCAGGTCACGATCGCCGCGGGCGACCCGGGTCAGGTGCTGGTGCTGCCGGTGACCGGCAGCTGAGACCCGGGTTCGCCGTGCGTGCAGCGCGTCGGAATCACTCGCGCATGAGCATCAGGGCGGCTTCCCGTTCGAGATCGAGATACGGTTCGCCGCTCACGTCGATCGCGACTCGGTCGATCGTGCCACCGGTGAAGCGGTGGGGTGATTCGCCGGGGTAGTCGTCGGTGATCGGCTCGCCCGGGTGGCGGCCGACATACGCCCCGGCACCGGCGATCGCGAACGCACCGAGCTGCGTCTTGATGCGACCCTCTCCGACCTTTCGGTCGGCGTGGAACAGCGACAGGATCCCGGTGGTGAACGTGGGCTCCTGCCCGTCCTTGTCGAAGGAGGCGGACAGGATCAGGTCCGTTCCGGTGGGAATGTCCTCGGAGCCGACGATCATCTGTTCGTCGCTGCCCACGAAGTTGTTGACGTAATGCAGCCGGTTGTTCTTCACATACAGTGCGTGGCCTCCGAAACGGGAACCGATCGCGAAGAGGACGCCCTCGGCTCCCGGCGCCGGGACGGCGACGAGCGCGCCGATCACGAACGATCGGCCGCGGGTGTTGACTGCCTGCCACTCGGACACGGCGGCGACGTCCGGGTAATAGACGTATCGGTTTCGGGCCGCTGTCAGTTGGGGCCGGGGCGTGCCCATGATCTCGACGGCTGATCGATCGTCCAGTGGGAACGCCCCGTTCGCACCGGCTTCTGCGAACCAGATGTTCACCATCTCCCGCAGCTTGTCGGGATGCTCCGCTGCCAGGTTGTGCACTTCGGCGCGGTCGACGTCGGTGTGGTAGAGCTCCCATTCGTCGTCGTTGAAGTGTCCCCATCCTGCGATGGTCGGGTGTGTCGTGACGGCCTTCCAGCCTTCGTGCCAGATCGACCGCGAGCCGAGCATCGAGTAGAACTGCGACTTCCGCTCCGACGGCGAGGACTTGTCGTCGATACTGTTCCGCATACTGACGCCGTCGAACGGGCTCTGGACGTGGCCCTTGATGGTTTCGGGGGCATCGACCCCGAGGAAGTCCAGGATCGTCGGCACCAGGTCGATCGCGTGATGGTACTGGTCCCGGACCTCGTCCCGAGCCTTGGTTCCGGCCGGCCACGAGATGATGCATGGGTCGGCGGTTCCGCCGTTGAACTCGTAGCGCTTCCACATCTTGAACGGGGTGTTGAACGCCATCGCCCAGCCGTTGGGGTAGTGGTTGTAGGTCTTGGGTCCGCCGAGATCGTCGAGTTTCGAGAGGTTCTCGGCGAGGTCGTCCGGGATGCCGTTGGCGAACTTCATCTCGTTGACGGAGCCGTTCGGGCCACCTTCCCCGCTCGCACCGTTGTCGGAGACCACCACGATCACGGTGTTGTCCAACTGATCGTTGTGCTCCAGATAGTCGAGGAGGCGTCCGATGTGATGGTCGGCGTGGGCCAGGAAGCCGGCGTACACCTCGGCCATCCGCGCAAAGAGGCGCTTCTCGTCGTCGTTCAGCGTGTTCCAGGGGCGGGTGTAGTCGAGTTCCGGGAACGGTTCGCCCGTCGGTCCCGACCGGGTCTCGGGAGTGCCGATCGGGTTGATCGGCGGAAGTTCGGTGTCGGCCGCGACGATGCCCATTTCCTTCTGACGGGCGAGGGTCTGTTCGCGGATCGCGTCGTAGCCCATGTCGAACTTGCCCGCGAACTTCTCGATCCATTCCTTCGGGGCGTGGTGCGGCGCGTGGCACGCGCCGGGCGCGTAGTAGAGGAAGAACGGCTTGTCCGGCGCGATCGCCTTGGCGTCCTTGATGAACTCGAGTGCCTTGTCGGTGACGTCCTCGGTGAGGTGGTAGCCCTCCTCCGGCGACCGGGGCTGGTCGACCGGATGGTTGTCGTAGACCAGATCCGGATACCACTGGTTGGTCTCCGCGCCGAGGAAGCCGTACCAGCGTTCGAAGCCGCGCCCGCTCGGCCAGTTCCTGCGGGTGGCGGCCAGGTTCATCTCGTCGGTCGGGCACAGGTGCCATTTGCCCACCATGTAGGTGTTCCAGCCGCGCTCGGCGAGTATCTCCGAGAGCATGCCGTTCTCCGGCGGGATCGTCCCGCTCGCGTTGGGGAATCCGATCGCGGCCTCGGTGATGCAGGCCATGCTGTTGCGCGTGTGGTTGCGTCCCGTCAGCAGGCACGAGCGCGTGGGCGAGCACAGCGCGGTGGTGTGCCACTGCGTGTAGCGAACACCCTTGGCGGCGATCCGGTCGATGTTCGGTGTCTCGATCGGCCCGCCGTAGCAGCGCATCGCGGAGAAACCGACGTCGTCGAGGACGACATAGACGACGTTGGGTGCGTCGGTGGGCGCCTGGGGTGGTTCGAACGGGGACCAATCCGGAACCGAGTCGCGGATATCGACGTTGACGATACCCCGAAATGGCTTGCCCATGGCAACGTCTCCTCACCTGTAGTCCTGGGTCTCAGCGTCGACCGCCGGACCGCCCGGAACCTCACCCGACACGGGTGAACCCGGTGAGCACCCGACCGGCGGGACCTCGCGAGGATGAACATCGAAGTGATTGACATCACATGTGGCCCTGGCCCACACTGGAACCCTCAATTGAACCCGATGTCAAGATCAATTTGCGTCGGCTGGTGGAGAGGAACCGCAGGTGACCAAGCTCGGAGGAGTGTGCGACAAGCGCTTCACGGCGTTGCAGGAGGCCCTGAAGGACAATCTCGACTCCGGTGAGGAACTCGGCGCGTCGATCGTCGTGACCCTCGACGGAGATCCGGTGGTCGACATGTGGGGCGGATGGTCCGACACCGATCACGCCACCGAATGGGAGCGCGACACCATCACCAACGTATGGTCGTGCACCAAGACGGTCACCGCGCTCGCCGCACTGATGCTCGTCGATCGCGGACTGCTGGACGTCTACGCGCCCGTCGCGAAGTACTGGCCGGAATTCGCCGCGGCAGGCAAGGAACACGTCGAGGTCCGCCATCTCCTCTCGCACACGTCGGGTGTCTCGGGATGGGATCAGCCGATCACGGTCGAGGACACGTTCGACCTCGCCGGGTCGACGAAGCGACTTGCCGCCCAGGCGCCGTGGTGGGAGCCGGGCACGGCGTCCGGATATCACGCGCTGAACTACGGCCATCTGATCGGCGAGGTCGTCCGCCGAATCGACGGGCGCACGCTCGGCCGTTTCGTCGCGGAGGAGATCGCCGGACCGCTGGGGGCCGACTTCCACATCGGACTGGACCCGTCGCAGTTCGGCCGGGTGTCGAACGTGGTCCCGCCGCCGCCGCTGCCGATCGACCTGGCCTCCCTCGACCCCGCCAGCGTCATCGTCAGGACGTTCACCGGCCCCGGACCGGACGCGTCCGCGTCCTGGTCCGACGAGTGGCGCAAGGCGGAGAACGGCGCGGCCGGTGGTCAGGGCAACGCCCGGTCGCTCGCCCGGATCCAGTCCGTCGTGGCCTGCGGGGGAGAACTCGACGGCGTCCGCCTGCTGTCGCCGGACACCATCTCCCTGATCTTCGAGGAGCAGTCGAACGGTGTGGATCTGGCTCTGGGGCAACCGATTCGATTCGGCATCGGTTACGGACTGCCGACGCCCGTGTCCGTGCCGTTCGTCCCCGAGGGACGCATCTGCTTCTGGGGTGGCTGGGGCGGCTCGCAGGTCGTCGTCGACACCGAACGCCGGATGACCATGACGTACGTGATGAACAAGATGGGCCCGGGACTTCTCGGCTCCGACCGGACCGCCCAATACGCGACGGCGACGTTCGATGCGCTGAGGTGACGCGCCCGCCCGGGGCGTGATCAGGACGCCAGCCCCTTGTCCTCCAGCCATTCCCGGGCGATGTCGCCCATGTCCTCGAGGTCGGCCACCCGCTGGTTCATCTCGATGAGATCCTCGGTCGTCAATGCGGCCGACACGTCGGCCAGGACGCCGCGGACGTCGTCGCCTGCCTTGTTCTCGTTGATGATCGGGGTGATGTTCTCCGCGAGGAACAGGTGCTTGGTGTCCTCGAGCGCCACGAGGTTCTCCGAACGCATCGCCGGGTCGGTGCTGAACACGTCCGCCACCTCGATCTGACCGCTCAGCAGGGCGTTGAGCGTCAGGGGACCGCCGGCGTCCAGTGCCAGGAACTCCTTGAACGTCAGGCCGTACTTGTCCTGCAGGCCTGCGACGCCGTTCTCCCGGGTCTTCCACTCGGGCGGGCCGCCGAGGGTCAGCTCGTCGGCGTGGGGCACGAGGTCCTCGATCGTCTCGAGCGAGTACTCGTCCGCGGTCTCCTGCCGGACCGCGAGAACGTCCTTGTCCTCGGCGGGGGACGGTTCCAGTGCGACGAGCCCGGCGGGCAGCTTGGCCTTGATCTCCGCGGTCACCTCGTCCGACGCGGTCGCGGTGGTGGCGCTGTCGAGGTATTGGAGCAACGCACCCGAGTATTCGGGCAGCAGGTCGATGGAGCCGTCCCGGATGGCCGGGACGTACACCTCCCGGCTCCCGATGTTGAGCTTCTCGGTGACGTCGATGCCGTTCGCGCGCAGCGCCTCCGCGTAGATCGTCGCGATCAGCTGGCTTTCGGGGAAGTCCGCGGAGCCGACGACGATGGCGCCGTCACTGCTTCCGCCGTCGTCGGACGCCAACGGGTCCTTGCCGATCCCGCATGCCGTCAACGACATCAGGGTGGCGCCGGTCAGCGCGACGATCAATGCCTTCTTCATGATGATGTCCTTCAGATCAGCGAGGGCTCGGGAGCGGATGTGGGTCGGGCCGCGACTGCGGTGTCGTCGGAACCGGATTGCTTCGTCGCGACGCTCCGGACGCGTCGCGTCAGACCGGGTGAGACGACCCGAACCGTGAGGAATCCGATCGCCAGGTCGAATGCGAGCGCGAGGAGGGACACGAGGACCGCTCCGGCGGCCATCTGCGCGTAGTCGCTCTGCGCCTTGCCGTCGATGAGGAGACGTCCCAGTCCGCCCAGCGAGATGTAGGCGGCGACGGTCGCCGTCGAGACGATCTGCAGCACGGCGCTACGCACACCCGACAGCATCAGCGGCAGCGCGCACGGCATCTCCACCTCGGTGAGGATGCGCATCGACCGAAACCCCATACCCCGCGCAGCGTCCACGGCGGCCGGGTCGACCGAGCGAATGCCCGCGTACGTGTTGGTGAGAATCGGTGGGATGGCCAACAAGACCAGCACGATCAGGCTCGGAATCAGATAGGCCAGCTTGGTCGAGAACGACGGCGCGATGACGAGCACCAGCAGGATCAGCAAGCCGATGGTGGGAAGGGCGCGCAGCGAGTTGGCCAGACCCGCGACGACGACCGCGCCGCGACCGGTGTGCCCGATGTACAGACCGAGCGGAACCGCGATCAGCGCCGCCGCGAACAGGGCGAGGAACGTGTACATCAGGTGCTGGAGGAGGAGGGCGGGAATACCTTCGGGCCCGGTCCAATGAGCACCGTCGAGTAGAAAGTCGATCATGATGCGACCACCTTCGGGGTCCACGGTGTGAGTAACCGATTGGCGAGCACGATGAGCAAGTCGAGAACCAGCGCCAGCAGCAGGCACAGCGCGATACCGGTGATGATGGGTGTGTAGAAACGCAACTGGAAGCCCTGGGTGAACAGTGACCCGATCTGCGGGATCCCGAGCAGCGCGGCGAGAGAAACGAGGCTGACGTTCGACACCACCGCGACGCGCAGTCCGGCGCAGATGACGGGAACGCCCACCGGCAGCTGGACTTTCAGCAGAGTCTGGTAGGGCCGGTAGCCCATCGCCGTGGCGGCGAGCACCGTCTCCTGCGGCACCGAATCCAGGGCGTCGGCGATGACGCGGACGAGCAGGGCGACGGTGTAGATCGTCAGCGCGACGACGATGTTCATCGGATCGAGGATCTTCGTTCCGAGGATCGGCGGGAGCAGGACGAACAGCGCCAGCGACGGGATCGTGTAGAGCAGGCCGGCCGTGCCCACCACGTAGGGGTTGATCCGGCGACTGCGATGCGCCAGCCAGCCGATCGGCAACGCGACGATCACGCCGACGACGAGCGGCACGAGCGAGAGCAGGATGTGCCAGCCGACCAGTTCGGCGATGCGATCGGACTGGCGGCCGAGCCATTCGATGTTCATCGGGCCATCGCCTCCGTGGCCACGAGATCCGCCGACTCGATCGCCGCCACCGCCGCGTGTGCCGTCACGGTTCCCACGAGCACACCGTCGCCGTCGACGACGACACCGCGTTTGCTGGGTGCGGACAGGGCGGCGTCGAGTAGGGCCCGCATCGTCCCGTGCGCATCGGCGACCGTGCCACTGAGATTCACGTCGTCCGGGCGAATGCGGTCGACGACCTTCGCCGGTTGCACCCAGCCGATCGGCTTGTTCGCCGGGTCGACGACGAGCAACCAGTCGTCCGTGGTCCGCGTGCGGGCGTCGGATGCCGAATCGCCTAGACGGGCAACGGGTTCGGTGACCGTCTCCACGCGGCCGTCGAGGTTCGAGAAACCCAGCGAACGGTAGCCGCGGTCGCGTCCGACGAAGTCGGCGACGAACTCGTCGGCGGGTTCGGTCAGCAACTCCAGCGGCGTCGCCGACTGCGCCAGGATCCCGCCGGTCCGCAACACGACGACCTGGTCGCCGAGCTTGAGGGCCTCGTCGATGTCGTGCGTGACGATGATGATCGTCTTGCCGATGTCCTTCTGCAGTCTCAGGAATTCGTCCTGGAGCTGGCTCCGGACCACCGGGTCGACAGCGCTGAACGGTTCGTCCATCAGCATGAAGGCGGGGTCCGCGGCGAGGGCGCGCGCGACCCCCACTCGCTGCTGCTGGCCACCCGAGAGCTGCCACGGATACCGGTCCGCGAAGTGCGCCGCGAGACCGACCGTCTCGAGCAGCTCCATCGCCCGGGTTCGGGCCTCCTTCTTCGTCTTTCCCAGCAATCTCGGCATCGTCGCGACGTTGTCCACGATAGTGCGGTGCGGGAACAGTCCGGCGTGCTGGATGACGTACCCGATCCGCCTGCGCAACAGCGCCGGATCCATGTCCGCCGTGGATTCGCCGTCGAGGGAGATGGTTCCGGAGGTCGGTTCGATCAGTCTGTTGATCATGCGAAGCGACGTGGTCTTGCCGCATCCCGACGGCCCGACGAGTGCTGTGATCTTCCCGCTCGGGCACTCGAGGTCCAGTTCGTTCACCGCTGTCGTGCCGTCCGGGTACGCCTTGGTGACTTTGTCGAATGTGATCATTCGCGTGCTACTTTCGTGTAATCCGAGTGGTGACACACTCGGAAGTTCGGTGTCGTGGGACTGCTTTACCGAGTTGCGTCTTTCTCCGGATTCGGCATCTGTTCCAGAAACTTCACCGCTGCTTTCAGGTCGTCGCTCAGAGGACGGTCGGTCGTCCGCGGGTCCAGGCACCTGCGCGCCCGGTCGAGGTACGCGCCGAGTTCGGTTGTGGTGTCGAGTTCGTGGTTCTGCTGGCCGAGGGCGCGTACCGCCGAGATCAATTCGCACGCGAGCACGATGCGGGACTGGGCGAGGATGTCGGTGAGCTGGGTGGCGGCCTGCGACGCGAAGCTCGCGTGGTCCTCGGTTCCGCGGGAGATCACGGTGTGTCCGAGAGACCCCGGCGCCGCGGCCATCCGGATCTCGGCGATGGCCGCGGACGTCGTGTACTCCAGCAGCATGGTGCCGCTGCTGCCGGCCGGACCGTCGGCCAGGAACGGCCGGAGTCCGGTGACCGCCGGATCCGAGAGATTGGCAAGCCTGCACTGCGACAACAGCGCTGCGCTCGACAGCGCGAGTTTGGCCTCGTCCACGGCGAGGGCGATCGGCATTCCGTGGAAGTTCCCGTTGTGGAACACGGCGTCGTCCTCGACGGAGATGAGGGGGTTCTCGGAGGACGAGTTCATCTCGATCGCGAGCGTGCCTCGCAACCGCTGCAGCGCCTGCCACGTCGCCCCGAGGATCTGCGGCAGGGCGCGGAACCCGTAGGAATCCTGCACGCGGGCAGCCTGTACGCGGTGGCCCGCGAGGAGTTCCCGGACCCGGCCGGCCACCTCCTCCTGGCCGAGGTGCCTGCGGGCAGCCTGCACTCGGGCCGCGAACGGCTCGACGGAACTGCGCGTCGCCAGCAGCGACAGCACGCCGACGATCAGCGAGTGCTCCAGCCAGTTCGCCACGCTGTCGGTGGCCGACGCCGCGAGCGCGACCGTCATCGCGTTGGTCGAGATCAGAGGGAGTGCGTCACCCTGGTGTGCGGTCCACCGGGTGACGAACCGACCGTCCCGCAGCGGTGCCTCGCCCATCAACCCGAGCGCGATCTCGGAGAACGCGCTGAGGTCGCCGGTGCCTATCGCCCCGCGAGCGTGCACGGTGGGCTGTTCGTCCGCCGCGACGGCAGCGATCAGCGCGGTCACGATGTCGGGGTGCAGACCGGATCCGCCGTTGAGAATCTGATTGACGCGAATGATCATGGCGGCTCGGACGACGTGATCCGGCAGCGAGGGGCCCGAGCCGGTGGCGTGGCTGCGGAGAAGTCGAAGGTCCTGGTCGACGCCGCCGGAGACGGAGGTGTCCCGGTTGCCCCCGACGCCCGTGGTGCGTCCGTAGATGGGCTGCCGTTCGGCGATGCGCACGGCTGTCTCCCACGAACGGCGTGTGTGGTCGAGTGCTGCGGGGTCGGGCTCGATCACGATCGGCTCCCGGGCGAGCGCCGTGAGTTGGTCGACGGTGAGCTGGGCGCCGTCGAGCACCACCGGAAGGGGCGGGTGCGGTTCCTCGGTCGAGCTGGAATCTCTCCGGGTCATCAGAACTCCGTGATCGATGTGGTGTGCCTCACTCTTCGAGATGTATAGTCCTGTATATACCGCGGCGTGTCAACCGTCAGTTTCTCGTCATGACCTCCATCGCAGTACCGCCGCGAGCGGCTGGTATTCCGGCTAGGTCAACCTCTCACTTCGATCAGTCCCTCCGTGATGTTCCGGAACGTAAGGTCTCGGGAGAGGTGCATATATGGCCATGCATCGATCCCGCTATGACTGATCGACCGAAGGAATGAGTCCAATGCCGCAGCAGGTACGAGGCGTCATCGCCCGCTCCAAGGGTGCCCCCGTCGAGATCGCGACCGTCAACATTCCGGACCCCGGTCCCGGAGAGGTGGTAGTCGACATCGCGGCATGCGGTGTGTGCCACACGGACCTCACCTACCGCGACGGCGGGATCAACGACGAGTTCCCGTTCCTGCTCGGCCACGAGGCTTCCGGCATCGTCGAGAGTGTCGGCGAAGGCGTCACCTCCGTGGCCGTCGGCGACTTCGTCGTCCTCAACTGGCGCGCCGTGTGCGGTCAGTGCCGCGCCTGTAAGCGCGGCCGCCCGCAGTACTGCTTCGACACACACAACGCTGCACAGAAGATGACGCTCGAGGACGGCACCGAACTCACGCCCGCCCTGGGGATCGGCGCGTTCGCCGACAAGACGCTCGTCCACGCCGGACAGTGCACCAAGGTGGATGCCTCCGCGGACCCGGCAGTCGTCGGGCTGCTCGGCTGCGGCGTGATGGCCGGCCTCGGTGCCGCCGTGAACACCGGCAACGTCTCCCGCGGAGACACCGTCGCCGTCATCGGCTGCGGTGGTGTCGGCGACGCCGCGATCATGGGCGCCCGCCTGGCAGGCGCCGTGAAGATCATCGCGATCGACCGTGACGACAAGAAGCTCGAGTGGGCGAAGGACCTGGGCGCGACGCACACGATCAACGGCGCCGACGTCGATGCGGTCGAGGCCGTGCAGGAACTCACCGGCGGTTTCGGTGCCGACGTCGTGATCGATGCGGTCGGCCGCCCGGAGACGTGGAAGCAGGCGTTCTACGCCCGCGACCTCGCCGGCACCGTCGTGCTGGTCGGTGTCCCGACCCCCGACATGACCCTCGAGATGCCGCTGATCGACTTCTTCTCCCGCGGCGGATCCCTGAAGTCGTCGTGGTACGGCGACTGCCTGCCCGAGCGTGACTTCCCGATGCTCGTCGACCTGTACCAGCAGGGCCGGCTGCCGCTGGAGAAGTTCGTCACCGAGCGCATCAAGATCGACGAGGTGGAAGCGGCATTCCACAGCATGCACGCCGGTGAGGTGCTGCGTTCGGTGGTCGTCCTGTGAGCGGCGCGCTCAGGATCGAGCGGGTCGTCACCGAGGGAACGTTCGCCCTCGACGGCGGAGAGTGGAACGTCGACAACAACATCTGGCTGATCGGTGACGACACCGACGTCGTGATCGTCGACGCCGCCCATGCCGCGCAGCCGATCATCGACGCGGTCGGCGACCGGCACGTGAACGCCGTGATCTGCACCCACGGTCACAACGACCACGTCACCGTCGCCCCCGAACTCGGCACGCGGCTCCACGCACCCGTTCTCCTGCACCCCGGCGACGACGTGCTGTGGAAGATGAGCCACCCCGAGGAGCTGTACTGGCACCTCGAGGACGAACAGCGGATCGCCATCGCGGGCACCGAGATCCAGGTGATCCACTCACCGGGTCACTCGCCCGGGTCGGTGTGTCTGTATCTGCCCGAGGCCGGGGCACTGTTCTCCGGTGACACCCTGTTCTCGGGTGGCCCCGGCGCCACGGGGCGGTCGTACTCGGATTTCCCGACCATCATCGGGTCGATCCGCGACCGGTTGTTCGCTCTTCCCGAAGAAACGCTCGTCCACACCGGTCACGGTGACGGAACCACGATCGGCACCGAGGCCCCGCACCTCGCCGAATGGATTGCACGAGGAAACTGACTCCATGACCGACACCACCGACAGGTACACCTTCGACGAAGACGATGTCATCGTCACGCACGAGAAATCCTATGCGGCAGGTGTTCCTGCGGTGTTGGTGTCGTTGCGTCGTGGGCTCGAGCAGATGGGTCCGGTGCGCACGGCCCGGACGTTGATGAAGTTGAACCAGCGGGAAGGGTTCGACTGTCCGGGGTGTGCGTGGCCGGAGACTCCGGGGCACCGCAAGCATGCGGAGTTCTGTGAGAACGGGGCGAAGGCGGTGGCGGAGGAGGCGACCACCCGAACGGTGACGCCGGAGTTCTTCGCCGAGCATTCGGTGTCGGATCTGCTGGGTCGGACCGAGTTCTGGTTGGGGCAGCAGGGCCGGTTGACGCATCCGATGGTGTTGCTGCCGGGGTCGTCGCATTACGAGCCGATCGGCTGGGATGCGGCGTTCGCGATGATCGCCGGCGAGTTGCGGGCGTTGGCATCACCACACGAGGCGGTGTTCTACACGTCCGGGCGCACCAGCAATGAAGCGGCGTTCGTGTACCAGTTGATGATCCGGGCGTTCGGGACGAACAACCTGCCGGACTGTTCGAACATGTGCCACGAATCGTCGGGTAGTGCGTTGGTGGAGACGATCGGGATCGGGAAGGGGTCGGTGTCGGTTCCCGACCTCGAGAACGCCGACCTGATCCTGATCGCCGGGCAGAACCCGGGCACCAACCACCCGCGGATGCTCTCGACCCTGGAGAAGGCGAAGGCCAACGGGGCGAAGGTGATCGCGATCAACCCGCTGCCGGAGGCCGGGTTGATGCGGTTCAAGGATCCGCAGAAGGTGCACGGGGTGGTCGGGGACGGTGTGCAGATCGCGGACGAGTTCCTGCAGATCCGGATCGGCGGCGACCAGGCCCTGTTCCAGGGTGTGGGCCGGTTGCTGCTCGAGGCGGAGGACCGCAATCCCGGGACCGTGCTGGACCGCGAGTTCATCGACCGGCACACCGCAGGCTTCGAGGAGTGCGCGTCGCATCTGCGGCAGGTCGATCTGGGCACGGTGGCGGCGGCGACCGGGCTGACCCTCGCGCAGATCCAGCAGACGGCGGACGCGTTGATCTCCTCGAAGAAGACCATCATCTGCTGGGCGATGGGGTTGACCCAGCAGACGCACGGGGTCGCGACCATCCAGGACGCGGTGAACCTGCTGCTGTTGCAGGGGATGATCGGCAAACCCGGGGCCGGGGTGTGCCCGGTCCGCGGGCATTCGAACGTGCAGGGCGACCGGACGATGGGCATCTGGGAGAAGATGCCCGAATCGTTCCTGGCCGCTCTCGACGCCGAATTCGGAATCCGGTCACCGCGGGAGCACGGCCTGGACGCGGTCGACTCGATTCGGGCGATGCGGGACGGGAAGGCGTCGGTGTTCCTCGGAATGGGCGGCAACTTCGTCTCGGCGACCCCGGACACCGAGACCACCGAGGCCGCGTTGCGGGGCTGTGCGCTGACGGTGCAGGTGTCGACGAAACTGAACCGCTCCCACCTGGTCACCGGGCGGACCGCGCTGATCCTGCCCTCGTTGGGCCGCACCGACAAGGACGTGCAGTCCGGTAAGAAACAGCAGGTCACGGTCGAGGACTCGATGTCGATGGTGCACCTGTCCCGCGGCAGCCTCACACCCGCCAGCGACCAGTTGCGCAGCGAGGTCGCCATCGTGTGCGGGATCGCGCAGGCCTTGTTCGGTCCCGGGCACTCAGTGCCCTGGACGGAATTCACCGCCGACTACGACCGCATCCGCGATTCCATCGCACGGGTCATTCCCGGGTTCGAGGACTTCAACCGTAAGGTCCGCCGGCCGGACGGGTTCGGGTTGCCGCACCCACCGAGGGACGAGCGCCGGTTCGTCACCGGCACGGGGAAGGCCAATTTCACGGTCAACGAGCTGTCCTGGCTGCCGGTGCCCGAGGACCGGTTGATGTTGCAGACGATGCGCTCGCACGATCAGTACAACACCACCATCTACGGTCTCGACGACCGCTACCGCGGTGTCAAAGGCGGACGCCGGGTGCTGTTCATCGCCCCCGAGGACATCGCCGCGTTCGGGTACGCCGACGGGGACCGGGTGGATCTGGTCTCCGAGTGGGAAGCCCCGGACGGGACGGTGCAGGAGCGCCGCGCCGACGATTTCCGGTTGGTGCCGTACCCGACGCCGCGGGGGAACGTCGCCGCCTACTACCCGGAGACGAATCCGCTGATCCCGCTCGATCACGTGGCCCGCAAGTCGAACACCCCGGTGTCGAAGGCGATCACGATCCGTCTCGAACGGCGTCTGTGATGGGGCGTGTGACCACCCGGACCCCGGTCACCCGGATCACCGACACCCGGCAGTCCACCCGCCCGGACACCGTGGTGGTGGAGGAGCCGCTCGAGATCCGGGTGAACGGGACACCGCTGGCGGTCACCATGCGCACCCCTGGATCGGATGTCGAACTGGCGCAGGGGTTTCTGCTGACCGAGGGCATCATCGCCGACCGCGCGGACATCGCGTCGATCCGCTACTGCAACAGCGTCGACGACAACGGTGTCAACACCTACAACGTCCTCGACGTCGATCTCGCGCCCGGGGTGTTCCTCCCCGACACCGGAATCGAACGCAACTTCTACACCACCTCCTCGTGCGGGGTGTGCGGGAAGGCGTCCCTGGACGCGATCCGGCAGCGGACGAAGCACTCACCGGCCACCGACACGGTGCGGGTGCCGGCCGCGACGATCTCGGAGCTGCCCGACCGGTTGCGGGCCGCGCAAAAGGTGTTCGAGACCACCGGGGGCTTGCACGCGGCCGGATTGTTCACCCGGACCGGGGAACTGCTCGCGATCAAAGAGGACGTGGGGCGGCACAATGCCGTCGACAAGCTGATCGGCTGGGCCACCGAACAGAACCGGGTCCCGCTGCGGGGGAGCATCCTGCTGGTGTCCGGCCGGGCGTCGTTCGAGCTGGCGCAGAAGGCGGTGATGGCCGGCATCCCGATCCTCGCCGCCGTGTCCGCGCCCTCCTCGCTGGCGATAGACCTCGCCCACGACACCGGCCTCACCCTCATCGGGTTCCTCCGCGGCACCACCATGAACATCTACACCCACCCCGACCGCATCACCTGACGTGAGTGGCAAAGCGTGCGCCCGCACACTTTGCCACTCACGTGCGGGGGTCGGTGCCGGATCGGGGGCGCCTCGACGCTCATGCGTGCCTGCTGGTGGTGTCGGCGCGGATGCCGGCCTCGAGGGCGATCGCGCCCGCCTCACCTCGGGACGCCACACCGAGCTTCTTCAGCACACCCGCGACATGGAATTTGACCGTGCTCTCGCTGATACCGAGGCTGTCGGCGATCGCCTTGTTCCGCTTGCCCGTCGCGAGGTGACCCAGGACCTCGAGTTCGCGGGGGTTGAGGTCGCCGAGTTGCTGTTCGTCCGGTCGCGCCATCGGTATGTCGAGTGGGATCGCGACGGCCACCCGGGAGCCCCACCCGTCGACCGACTCGACGTCGATCCGGCCACCGAGTGTGTGCACCCGGCCGGACAGTTGCCGCACCAGCGCGTCGGTGTCGAGACCACCGTCGCCGTCGTCGCGGACCTCGACGAGGAGGTTCGCGCCGTCGCAGTCCCAGGCGATGCGGATTCGCTCCAGGGCGGCCTGCGCCGCGAACGCCAGGATGGCGCTCCGCACGACGGCCCGCGCCGCGCTGGCGACCTCGCCGGGCAGCGCGCGACCGTCCACCGGCGGATCGACGTAGTCGACGCGCACGGGCCGGTGCTGGAGCAGCGGTCGCAGTTCGCCCTGCAGCCGGGCGAACGCGGTGGTGACGGCTTCCTCCGCGAGGTTGCGGTCGGACTCGCCTGCGGAGCGCAGAGTCACCAGCGCCGAGGACGCCGTCTCGCTCGCCGTGATCCGCGACCGGCGGTCGTCGAGGTCCTTGGACCGGAGCGTCGACAGGATCGATTCGAGCGTCGCCGCGTGCAGGTCCGTCAGCTCCACGATGGTCCTGGCCCGTTCGCTCGACGCTGCCCGTGACTCCGCCAGGTACGCGGGGCTCGCCTGCGCCACCTGATGCCGGATCGACACGGCGACGACGCCGAACGCCCCGGCCACCAGCGGGACCTCACGAATGCGCTGCCGCGGCTTGGGGAGAACGAGGAGAAGGGTGCCCGTCGCGTCCAGCAGCGCCCACACCTTCCGCTTCGCGCCGGCAATCACGGTCTGGTCGTCGAACGGGGTGCCTTCCGTCATGCGGGTGCGCAGCGCGTCCAGTTCGGCGATGGTGACGCGTTCGACCACCGACGGATCGCCGCTGACCTTGCGGGGACGTCCCGTGCATTCCCGGGTGAAGATCACCAGCGCGGTGTGCGGCCAGATGTCGGCGAGGAACTTGGAGAAGCGGACGGCGATGTCGGGCAGCGGACCGTCGATGACGTCCCGCATGGAACCGAGAACATCTGCAGGGGACACAGAAGTCGAGCTGGGAAGAACCACGTGTCGAGCCTATCCGCGCAGGCGGCGAACACCGGGCCTGGGCCGTCCGCTCACGATGCCGGCTCGGCCCGGGCGGCGTCGACGACGTCGGACCGGAGGAGCCCCAGTGATTCCAGTGCCCGCGCCGCGGTGCCGTGCGTGATGGTGGCGACGGCTGCGACGATGTCGGCTCCGACGATCGGTCTCCGTTCCGACTTCGCGAGAGCCACCGCAGTGCGGAACACGGCCTGGGCCGGTTCGGTCAGCCGCAGCGGCCCGGTGCGGGGGCGGCTCAGTGCGCTGGGGGCGACGCCCGCGTCCGTCATGCCTGCCGCCGCGAGGGCGTTCCCGTGCACACGAATGACCGCCTCGCGCAGTGCGTCCCGGTTCGATCCGAGACGCTCGAACACCCGGCGGGCCGTACCGTCCCGCAGCGCGAACGAGGCGAGCAGCAGATGCTCGAGACCCGGTTCCCGGTCGCCCAGCCGGTCGGCCTCGGCCTCCGTTTCGGAGAACAGCGTTTTCATCGTCCGCATGTCGCGCCATGCCCGGGTGAACTTCATCGTGTGCCCCTCGTCTTCGTGTCGGAGGATCGTCCGGGACCGAGGCGTTTGTGCGCCGCCTGACCCGAGACGCCGAGAGCCTGACCGATGTCCGCCCAGGTCCAGCCGGCGGACAGTGCGTGTGCGACGGCGTCACGCTCGAGCTGATCGGCCTGACGCCGCAGCGCGACGACGGCAGCGAAAGCGGTCGCCGGGTTCGGATCGTCACCCACGGGATCAACTTAAGTTGATGAGACGGATCCGTCAACCTTTGTTGATGGGTCGACCGGCTTCAGAGTGCGGCGTTCTTGTCGAACTCGGTGCCGAGTTCCTTCGCCACGCGCTTGAGCAGCGGCACGATGTGGTCTGCCGACTCGAGGGTGACCCGGGCCGCGGGCCCGGAGACGGAGATGGCTGTGGGGGTCGGAGCGTTCGGCACCGGCACCGAGAAGCAGCGGACGCCGATCTCCTGCTCGCCCTCGTCGATCGCGAACCCGCGGTTTCTGCTCAATTCGAGATCGGCGATCAGCATGTCGGGGTCGGTCAGGGAGTTCTCGGTGTACGTCGTCATGCCGGTCCGGCCGACCAGTGAGCGCACGGCGTCATTCGAGAGTTGCATGAGGATGGCCTTGCCGACGCCGGTGCAGTGCGGGTAGACGCGTCGGCCGACCTCGGTGAACATGCGCATCGCGTGCTCGGACGGCACCTGCGCGACGTAGACGGCCATGGTTCCGTCGAGGACGGCCATGTTTGCGGTCTCGCCGGTGCCTCGCACCAGTTCGGACAGGTGCGGCCGTGACCAGGCGCCGATCAGCTGGGTGGCGCTCTCGCCGAGGCGAATGAGCTTGGGCCCGAGCGCGTACCGCCGGGTCGGTAGTTGCCGCACGTATCCGCGGTTCATCAGTGTGCGGATGAGCCGGTGGATGGTCGGGAGGGGGAGTCCGGCCAGGTCGGCGAGTTCGCTGACCCCGATGGACCCGCCGGCGCTCGCCATGATCTCGAGTATGTCGAATGCGCGCTCGACCGACTGCACGCCGCCAGCCGGACTCTGACCGTTCGTCATGTCTGTCTCCATCCTCTGACTGCACGAGAGCCCCCACATTCTTTCCGTCAGACGGAAAGGGCGCTCCGTATGACGATAGCGCGGGAGTGGCGGATCGCGACGATTCCTTCGCTACATCGGTTGACAAACCCCGGTGTGACGGCGTTCACTATATCGAGATACGAAATACAACTTCCATAATATGGAAAACGCCAAGCCCCGAGGGAGGGCCCCGTGTCTGAAGTCGAAATCGCTGCGAAACCCACAAAGCAGCGTTGGTACAGATCACTTTTCGTCCAGGTCCTGATCGGAATTGCCCTGGGCATCGCCACCGGAATCCTGTTTCCGGAGTTCTCCCATCACCTGGCGCCGCTGGGTGAGGGCTTCATCAAGCTGATCAAAATGGTCGTGTCCCCGCTGATCTTCCTGGTGATCGTCACCGGCATCGCCAAGGTCGGCAGCATGAAAGCGCTCGGAAAGATCGGCGGCAAGGCGCTGCTCTGGTTCACGGCCGCGACGACCTTCGCGCTCGGGCTCGGCCTGCTCGTCGGAAACCTCGTCAAGCCGGGTAGCGGGCTCAACATCGACCCGGCCACGCTGGACACCAGCGCCCTGGACGAGAAGACGCAGGGCGGCCACCTGCCGGGTGGCGTCGAGTTCGTCATGCACATCATCCCGACCAGCGTGTTCGATGCGTTCGCACAGAACAACCTGCTGCAGGTGCTGCTGTTCGCGATCCTGTTCGGCGTCGCGCTGGCGTCCTTCAGTGAATCGGCTCCGCCGATCCTGATGGATGTGATCGACCAGACGCTGCACGTCATCTTCCGCATCGTCGGCTACATCATGTACTTGGCGCCTATCGGTGCGTTCGGTGCGATGGCATTCACCGTCGGCAATTACGGTGCCGGCTCCCTCAAATCCTTCGGAGTCCTCATCCTGGCGTGCTACGGCGCCGCACTGGTCTTCATCGCCGTCCTGTCGATCGTGGTCAAGCTGATCACCGGAGTGAACGCGTGGAAGTTCATCAAGTACTGCCGCGAAGAATTCATGCTCGCCCTGGGCACCGGATCGTCCGAGGCGGTCATGCCCCGCATCATCAAGAAGTTGGACAACGCGGGATGCGACCGCGCCGTCGTCGGTCTGGTGATCCCTACCGGCTACTCGTTCAACCTCGACGGAGCCGCGATCTACCTGTCGCTGGCGATGATGTTCCTGGCGCAGGCGGTCGGGGTGGACCTCGGCTTCGGCGAGCAGCTCGCGATCATGGGCATCCTCATTCTCAGCTCCAAGGGGATGGCGGGTGTGCCGGGGTCGGCCTTCGTCGCCCTGTCCGCGACCGCTGCCGCGATCGGCGCGTTCCCCGTGGCCGCCGTCGCGTTGCTGCTCGGCGCCGACCGGCTCATGGACTCCATGCGCGTATTCACGAACCTGCTCGGCAACTGCCTCGCCACGTTCGTGGTCGCGAACTGGGAGGGCATGCTCGACAAGGACAAGATGCGAGCGGTTCTCGACGGGAAGGTCACACCCGACGACCCGGACGACGTCACCATCCACCCGCACCCGGGGCACGAACACCTCCAGGACGCTCCGGCACGGCCGGCGATCGAGAGGCGCGAAGCGCTGACCACGAACGGGGCCTCGGAAGGAACGGTGAACCACCATGCCTGACACCCAGCCCACCGTCGCAGTGCTCGGCACCTGGGGTTACTACGGACTCCTCGACGACGCCGAGCAGGTTCAGGTCGACACCCCGTACGGGCCGACGTCGGACAGCATCGTCCTCGGGTCCTCAGGGGGCCGCCGGCTCGCCTACCTGACCCGCACCGGACGGCACCGCGACATCCCGCCCCACCGCATCAATGCCCGCGCGAACATCTGGGCCCTGCACAGCCTGGGCGTGCGCACGATCCTCGCGCCCACCCCGTCCGGCTCGCTGCGACCGGCGATCGGCGTCGGCTCGGTCGTCGTGCCCGACCAGCTCGTCGACCGCACCGGTCGCACCGACGACACCTTCCACGACGACGACGTCCACGTGTCCTTCGCGGATCCGTTCTGCGTCCGCGGACGCCAGGCGGTGGTCTCGACGCTCCGCAGGAGCGGATGGGTGGTCAACGACGGCGGCGTGATGGTGGCGATCCGCGGTCCCCGATTCTCGACCCGCGCCGAATCACGCTGGTACGCGGCCCAGGGATGGGACCTGATCAGCATGACCCCGTACCCGGAGGCGGCGCTGGCCCGTGAACTGGGCATGTCCTACACCTGCATCGCCCTGGTCACCGATCACGACGTCATCAGCGACACCCCGTGGCCGGTCACCCAGGACCTGGTGCGCGAAGGACTCGACGCCAACACCAAACGACTACGCGAAGCGCTGCTTCAGGTAGCGATCGAACTGGCAGGCAAGCCCGAACCGGCGACACCTGCCCACGGAAGAAGGAGCTGACAAGATGGCCGAATTGTTCTGCAACGGTGGAGCGATGCGTGGCGGAAACCTGCATCACAACGTGTCCGCGCACACGTTCCTCGGCACGGTCCGGACCGCACCGAAGTACCGATTCTTCTCCGTACGTGACGAATTCCCCGCACTGCTGCTGGCGGAGACCGGTGGAGCCGCGATCGAGGGCGAACTCTACGACGTCCCGATCGGCGACATTCGCACCGACTTCCTCCCCGAGGAGCCCGAGGAACTCGAGCTCACCGTGATCGAACTGTCCGACGGCCGTTCGGTTCTGGCGGTAGGTCTGCGACCGGGCCTCCTCGGGAGCAGAGCCGACGAGCTCAGCGAGATCACCGATCACGGCGGCTGGCGACGCTATCGCGGCCTGCCCGAGCCCGACAACACCACAGTCTCCTGAACACCCCGAAAGTGGAAGAACAACCGATGGATACCTTGGCCTACACCCTGAACTGCTCGATCCTGCTCACCGACGTGCCACTCCTGCAGCGCCCGCAGGCTGCCCGCGACGCCGGATTCGACGCCGTCGAATTCTGGTGGCCCTTCGACACCGCCGTACCGCGGGACAGCGACGTCGACGCGTTCGTGGCCGCGATCGAGAACGCCGGAGTGCAGCTCACCGGGTTGAACTTCGCGGCGGGCAACATGCCGGCGGGTGACCGCGGACTGCTGTCCGACCCGGCGCAGGTCTCGGCGTTCCGCGACAACATCGACATCACCGTCGGAATCGGAGAACGACTGGGCACCAAAGCTTTCAACGCCCTGTATGGTAATCGTATCGACGGCGCGGATCCGAAGATTCAGGACGACACGGCCGCCGAGAACCTCGCCCAGGCGGGCAAGGCGGCGGACCGCATCGGTGCGGTCGTGCTCGTCGAACCGGTCAGCGGCACGCCGGCGTACCCGCTGAAGAGCGCGGCCGAGGCGATCGCCGTGATCGACCGGGTGAAGGCCGAGCACGGTGTCGACTCGCTCCGGCTCCTCGCGGACCTCTACCACCTCGAGGTCAACGGCGACGACGTCGGCGCCGCGATCGACGCGTACGCCGATCGCATCGGGCACGTCCAGATCGCGGATGCTCCGGGTCGCGGAGAACCCGGCACCGGAACGCTCGACATCGACGGCTACCTGAAGAGGCTCGCCGGACACGGCTACCGCGGATATGTCGGGCTCGAATACAAGTCCACCCGGCCGGACACCTTCGACTGGTTGCCCCGCGAACAGCGCGCGTCCCGCGCCGCCCACTGACACACACCACTTTCGACGGAATCGAGGAGACTCGTGAGCACTATCGCATTCATCGGACTCGGAATCATGGGTAGCCCCATGGCCGTTCATCTCGCCAAGGCCGGCCACCAGGTAGTCGGATACAACCGCTCGCCCGAGCGCACCGCGGCACTCGTCGAAGCCGGCGGCACCGCAGCGGACTCGATCGCCAAGGCAGTCGGCGGCGCCGACGTCGTGGCCGTGATGGTCCCCGACTCGCCCGACGTGCAGGCCGTGCTCGCCGGCGAGGACGGAGTCTTCGAGCACGCGCCGGCAGGCGCTCTGATCATCGACTTCTCCAGCATCCGGCCCGACGTCACCACCGCACTCGCCGCGCAGGCGGCCGAGCGTGGATTCCGGCTGATCGACGCCCCGGTATCGGGTGGCGAGGCCGGTGCGGTCAACGCCGCACTGTCGATCATGGTCGGCGGCGCCCCGGAAGACTTCGAGTCGGCCAGGCCGATCCTCGACGTCGTCGGGAAGACGGTGGTCCATGTGGGCCCGAACGGATCCGGGCAGACGGTGAAGGCAGCGAACCAGCTGATCGTCGCCGGCAACATCCAGCTGCTCGCCGAGGCGATCATCTTCCTCGAGGCCTACGGTGTCGACACCGCGGCCGCGGTGGAGGTACTCGGCGGCGGGCTCGCCGGATCGGCCGTCCTGAACCAGAAGGCGCAGAAGATGCTGGACCGGTCGTTCGAACCCGGATTCCGTATCGACCTGCACCACAAGGACCTCGGCATCGTGACCAGCGCTGCCCGTGAGGCCGGCGTCGTGACACCCCTCGGCGCCGTCGTCGCCCAGCTGATGGCCTCCGCCCGTGCGAACGGTGATGGTGGCCTGGATCATTCGGGCCTGCTGCGCGGAGTGGAGCGGCTGTCCGGCCGCCCCTCCCAGTGACCCGCCTCAACTCGTAATCCTCGATGGAGAACTGATATGCCTCGTATGCGCGCCGCTGATGCAGCGGTCAAGATTCTGGAACTCGAAGGTGCCACCCAGGCCTTCGGCCTCCCCGGTGCGGCGATCAACCCGTTCTACGCGGCAATGCGTGACCACGGTGGGATCAAGCACGTCCTCGCCCGCCACGTCGAGGGCGCATCCCACATGGCCGAGGGATTCACCCGCGCCAAGGCCGGAAACATCGGTGTCTGCATCGGGACGTCCGGGCCGGCGGGGACCGACATGATCACCGGTCTGTACTCGGCCATGGCGGACTCGATTCCGATCCTCGCGATCACCGGGCAGGCCCCGGTCGCGCGCCTGCACAAGGAAGACTTCCAGGCCGTCGACATCGCCGCGATCGCGGGTCCGGTCACGAAGATGGCGATGACGGTGCTCGAGCCGGCCCAGGTTCCCGGTGCGTTCGCGCAGGCATTTCACCTGATGCGGTCCGGCAGGCCCGGACCGGTGCTCATCGACCTGCCGATCGACGTGCAACTGGCGGAGATCGAGTTCGACCCGGACACCTACCAGCCGCTGCCCGTGTACAAGCCGGCCGCGACCCGGGCGCAGGCGGAGAAGGCCCTCGACATGCTGGGGGCCGCCGACCGCCCGCTGATCGTCGCCGGCGGCGGCATCATCAACGCCGACGCCGCGGATCTGCTGGTGGAACTGGCGGAACTGCTGGACGTTCCGGTGGTGCCGACGCTGATGGGCTGGGGAACCATCCCGGACGACCACCGCCTCGCCGCGGGCATGGTCGGTCTGCAGACCGCCCACCGGTACGGCAACGCGACCATGCTGGCGTCGGACTTCGTCCTGGGCATCGGCAACCGCTGGGCCAACCGGCACACGGGCGGCCTCGACACCTACCGCAAGGGGCGCAAGTTCGTTCACGTCGACATCGAACCCACGCAGATCGGGCGCGTGTTCGCACCGGACTACGGGATCGTCTCCGACGCCAAGGCGGCGCTCGAGCTGTTCGTCGCCGTCGCGAAGGAGCGTAAGGCCGCCGGAACCCTCGCGGACCGCAGCACCTGGGTCGAGGACTGTGCCACCCGGAAGCGGACCATGCAGCGCAAGACCCACTTCGACGACGTCCCGGTCAAACCGCAGCGGGTGTACGAGGAGATGAACCGCGTTTTCGGGCGCAACACCCGGTACGTCAGCACGATCGGGCTCTCGCAGATCGCCGGCGGCCAGTTCCTGCACGTCTACAAGGCGCGCAACTGGATCAACTGCGGGCAGGCCGGGCCGCTGGGCTGGACCATCCCCGCCGCCCTCGGAGTGGTTGCCGCGGAGCCGGAGACGCCCGTCGTGGCGCTGTCCGGTGACTACGACTTCCAGTTCATGATCGAGGAACTGGCGGTGGGCGCCCAGTTCAACCTGCCGTACATCCACGTCGTGGTGAACAACTCCTACCTGGGACTGATCCGTCAGGCGCAGCGCGCGTTCGACATGGACTTCTGCGTGCAGCTGGGCTTCGACAACATCAACACCCAGGAGTCCACCGAGCACGAGACGATGCCTGCGGTCCCGAAGGGGTACGGCGTCGATCACGTCAAGGTCGCCGAGGGGCTGGGCTGCAAGGCGCTGCGGGTCACCGAGCCCGGCGAGATCGCCGGCGCACTGGAGAAGGCCCGTGAGCTCGCCGGTGAGCACAAGGTGCCGGTGGTGGTCGAGGTCTTCCTCGAGCGGGTCACCAACATCGCGATGGGCACCGAACTCGACAACGTCGCCGAGTTCGAGGATCTGGCGGAGAGCTGGGAGCACGCTCCCACAGCCCTCATGCTGCTGGACTAGGGGGCACCGTGACACGTGTACTGGTCGCACCCGACAAGTTCAAGGGATCCCTCACCGCGGCGGAAGTGGCGGACGCCCTCGCCGACGGACTCCTGGCCGGTGATCCGTCTTGGGTGATCGATCGTGTTCCGGTCGCGGACGGCGGCGACGGCACCGTCGCCGCGGCCGTCGCCGCAGGGTGGTCTCCGGTCGCGGTGACCACCACGGGGCCGACAGGTCGGCCCGTCACCTCGTCCTACGCGGTGCGCGGCTCGACCGCGGTGGTCGAACTGGCTTCGGCCGTGGGCTTGGTACTGCTCCCGGACGGTGCGTCGGATCCCTTGGGTGCCAGTACATTCGGACTCGGCACCGTCGTCAGGCACGCGCTGGAGGGGGGAGCTCGCGAGATCACCGTCGGTCTCGGGGGCAGCGCGTCAACCGACGGCGGTGCCGGCTTGTTACAGGCTCTCGGCGTGCGTGTCCTCGACGCCGGCGGCAACGAGGTCGCGCAAGGGGGAGCGGCGCTGCGCCGGGCCGCCCGGGTCGACCTGACCGGTCTCCACCCAGCGGGGCGTGCGGCGCACTTCCGGCTCGCCTGCGACGTCGACAATCCGCTCCTCGGCCCGACCGGGGCCACTGCCGTGTACGCAAGCCAGAAAGGCGCAGCCGCAGAAGAACTGGTCGTGCTCGAGGACGCCATGACCCGGTGGGCGCAGGTCGTGCGCGCCGCGACCGGCCGCGACGACAGCCGGGTCGCGGGGGCGGGCGCTGCGGGAGGCGCGGCGTTCGGCGCGATCTCGGTGCTGGGGGCCGACACCCGGCCCGGCATCGACACGGTCCTCGGGCTCGTCGATTTTCCCGGGAGGCTCGCGGGGGCGGACCTCGTCATCACCGGTGAGGGATCACTCGACGAGCAGAGCCTCCACGGCAAGGCGCCGATCGGCGTCGCGACCGAGGCGCGCAGGGCCGGCATCCCCGTCATCGCCGTATGTGGCCGAAACCTGCTCAGCGACATCCAATTACACAGCGCCGGCATCTCCGCGGCATACGCACTCGCGGACCTGGAACCGGACCTTCATCGATCGATCAGGGATGCGGCGGAACTACTGCGCCGGATCGGCTGCACGATCGCGGCATCGACTGCCGAACTCGCACCACTCAGCACACGAGGAGAATCATGACGTCATCCGACTTCACCGCACTACCCGACCTCGCCTCACGCGCCCTCGGCGGAAGCGTATCCGCGGCCAACGACGAACTGTTCGCCCAGCGGGAGAACCTCATCAAGGCGGAGGCCCCGTTCTTCGACCCGTCCGATTTCGGGCACAAGGGCAAGGTGTACGACGGGTGGGAGACCCGCCGCCGCCGCGACGACGGCCACGACTACGCGATCGTCCGGCTCGGGGCCGCGGGCATCATCCACGGGATCGTCGTGGACACCGCGCACTTCAAGGGCAACTACCCGCCCTTCATCTCCATCGAGGCGGCGTCGATCGAGGGCTACCCGTCCATCGAGGAGGTCATGAAGGCGGATTGGCAGACCATCGTCGAGAAGTCCCCGGCCGAGGGGCATGCCGCGAACGCCTACGCCGTCGCCGACCGGCACCGGTGGACACACGTGCGGCTGTCGATCTACCCCGACGGCGGCGTCGCGCGGTTGCGTGTGCACGGTGAGGTCGTGCCCGACCCGCGGTTCCTGGACGGGACGGTGGACCTGCTGGCCGCGGAGAACGGCGGACGCCTCGTCGGCTGTTCCGACGCGTTCTACGCGTCGCCCGCGAACATCATCCTTCCCGGGCGGGCCCGCAACATGGGGGAGGGCTGGGAGAACTCCCGGCGTCGTGGCGGCGGAAACGACTTCGCGGTGTTCTCGCTGGCGGCGGCCGGCCTTCCCCGGCACGTCGAGATCGACACCAGCTACTACGTGGGGAATGCCCCCGGCTGGGTGCGGCTGAGCACCGCCGACGCGCGCACCGCCGACATCGCAGACGAGGGCGCGTGGACCGAACTGCTGCCGCGCACGGCCGTACAACCCGACACGCGGCACCGCTTCGTTCTGGACGGCACCGCCGCGGCGACCCACCTGCGACTCGACGTCTACCCCGACGGCGGCCTGTCCCGGCTGCGGCTGTTCGGCGACCTCGACGCGACAGCGCTGTCGGAGACGCGACGCACCTGGTGGGAAGCCCTTCCCCAGAGCCATCAAGCGCTCGTCGCCGACCAGGCGCCGCGCTAGCCCCTACCTGACGATCCCGAGGAAACACGCATGCCCAATCCCAGTCCCGGTTACTCCATCACCGTTCGCGTCACGGCCCCGGTCGGCGCAGGCACCACCTCGACTCTCGCCGGGGCGGTGGCCTCCGTGAAGGGCGCCATGACCGCGTTGGACGTGGTGGAGAGCCACCCCGACCACATGGTCATCGACGTGACGTGCGACGCCTCCGACGTCGATCACGCCGAGCAGATCGCGTCCGCGATCGCCGACGTGCCCGGCGTCGTGGTCGGCAAGGTCAGTGACCGCACGTTCCTGCTCCATCTCGGCGGGAAACTCGAAGTGGTGCCGAAGGTTCCGCTCAAGCACCGCGACGACCTGTCCCGCGCGTACACACCCGGTGTCGCCCGGGTCTGCACCGCGATCGCGGAGAACCCCGAGGACGTGCGGCGGCTGACGATCAAGCGCAACACCGTCGCGGTCGTCACCGACGGCTCGGCCGTGCTGGGTTTGGGAAACATCGGCGCCGCCGCGTCGATTCCCGTGATGGAGGGCAAGGCGGCCCTGTTCAAGCAGTTCGCGGACGTCGACGCGTGGCCGGTCTGCCTGGACACCCAGGACACGGACGCGATCGTCGAGATCGTCCGGGCCCTCGCTCCGGTGTACGGCGGAATCAACCTCGAGGACATCTCCGCCCCGCGCTGCTTCGAGATCGAGGCACGGCTCCGCGAGATGCTGGACATCCCGGTGTTCCACGACGATCAGCACGGCACCGCCATCGTGGTTCTCGCCGCACTGACCAACGCACTGCGGGTGGTCGAGAAGAGCCTCGACACGGTGAAGATCGTGGTCTCGGGTGTCGGCGCCGCCGGACACGCGATCATCCGACTGCTGGTCGCGCAGGGTGCGACGAACATCGTGGCGTGCGGGCGGAACGGAATCCTCTCGCCGGACGACACGTCCGACTCGTTCCGGTCCTGGATCGCGGACAACACCAACCCGGAAGCGCGGTCCGGATCGCTGCGGGACGCAGTGGTCGGCGCGGACGTGTTCATCGGTGTCTCGGCACCGGACATTCTGACCGGCGACGACATCGCGACGATGGGTCCCGACTCGATCGTGTTCGCCCTCGCGAATCCGGTCCCCGAGGTCGATCCCGTCGCCGCCGGACAGCACGCTGCCGTCGTCGCGACCGGCCGGTCCGACTTCCCGAACCAGATCAACAACGTGCTCGCGTTCCCGGGCGTGTTCCGTGGTCTGCTCGACGCGCACGCCGTCGAGATCACCGACGACATGCTCATCGCCGCGGCCCGGGCGATCTCCGATTCGGTGTCCCCGTCGGAGCTCAATCCCACATACATCGTGCCGAGCGTGTTCGATGCAGCCGTGGCCCCGGCCGTGGCGGCAGCGGTGCGCGGCATCGCCGACGCAGGTCGTGAAGGCGATGTCTGACCCGCTCGACCTGCTGTTCCGTGCCCCGCGGGTGATCACCGCGGCGGGGGAGGTCGCCCGCTGCGTGGGCGTGCGGGACGGCCGGATCGTCGTCATCGAACCGTTCGGCGCCCAGCTCGACGCGGAGGTCGTCGTCGAACTGGGCGACGACGAGGTGCTGATCCCCGGTCTCGTCGACACTCACGTGCACGTCAACGAGCCGGGCCGCACCGAATGGGAGGGCTTCGCGAGCGCGACCCGCGCGGCTGCGGCCGGCGGCGTGACCACGATCGTCGACATGCCGCTCAACAGCATCCCGCCGACCGTCGACGCCCTGGCACTGGACGTGAAACGCCGGTCGCCGCCGATCAGGCATACGTCGACGTCGGATTCTGGGGCGGCGCCGTGCCCGGCAACGTCCCGGACCTGCGGGCCCTGCACGACGCGGGCGTGTTCGGATTCAAATGCTTCCTGCTGCACTCCGGCGTCGACGAGTTTCCGCCGCTGGATCCGGCCGAGCTCGAACTGGCGCTGAAGGACATCGCGGGCTTCGGCGCGATGATGATCGTGCACGCGGAAGACGCACACGCGATCGACCGCGCGACGTCGCCAGGTGGGGAGAACTACTCGGACTTCCTCGACTCGCGGCCGCGCGGTGCTGAGAATCTCGCCATCGCAGAGGTTATCGAGCTGGCCCGGTGGACCGGGTGCAGGGTGCACATCCTGCACCTGTCGAGCTCCGATGCGTTGCCGATGATCGCGTCGGCCCGCAAGGACGGCGTGAAGCTCACCGTGGAGACGTGCCCGCACTATCTGTCGTTCGTCTCGGAAGAGATACCCTCGGGGGCAACGCAATTCAAGTGCTGCCCGCCGATCCGTGAAGCCGGGAACCGTGAACTGCTGTGGCAGGGCCTGGCCGACGGCGTGATCGATTGCGTCGTCACCGATCACTCCCCGTGCACGGTCGACCTCAAGAGATTCGACATTGGCGACTTCGGTGTCGCGTGGGGCGGCATCGCCTCGCTGCAGGTGTCGCTGTCCGCGGTGTGGTCGGAGGCCAAACGTCGCGGGCACAGCCTGAACGACGTGGTCCGGTGGATGGCGGAGAACCCGGCCGAGCAGGTCGGGCTGAACACGAAAGGGCACATAGCGCTGGGGTACGCGGCGGATTTCGCCGTGTTCGCGCCCGAGGAGGCGTTCGTCGTCGACGTGGCCGCCCTGCAGCACAAGAATCCCGTCTCCGCCTACGATCGGCGTGCCCTCGCCGGCGTCGTGCGCAGTACCTGGCTGGCCGGCAAGCGGATCGACCTCGACGAGGCGCCCCGGGGGCGGCTGCTCAGCCGCGGACTGGCCTGACACCGCCGCGACCTCACCCGCTATCGCGCTGGATCCGAAAGATCCAGTGCTGCAGCGGGTTTGTCGTGTTCCGGGTGGTGCGGCACCAAGATATATCCTGCGGAAATCATTGACCGGTCACTGTTGCCTGGCTCACACTTGGAGGGACCAATGGAACAAGCTTTCCGTGATACGGAAGTTCGTTCGCCGCCACGCAAGGACAGGCACATGCTCATAGACGACACAGTCTCGCGGCACACCACTACCGTCGCGACGCCGACGCCGACGCCGACGCCGACAGCGACCGAGACGAGTACCGCACTCTACAACCTGGACCTGGCACCCACGAAGGCCTCGGGTCGCCGCTGGGGTAGCTACAGCATCTTCACGTTGTGGACCAACGACGTCCACAACATCGCGAACTACTCGTTCGCCATCGGCCTGTTCGCGCTCGGGCTGGGCGGCGGCCACATGATCCTGTCGCTCATGATCGGAGCGGTCATCGTGTGCGTCGCGATGACCTACGCCGGCTTCATGGGACAGAAGACGGGCGTGCCCTTCCCCGTGATGAGCCGGATCAGTTTCGGAATCCGTGGCGCCCAGATTCCCGCCATCGTCCGCGCGGTCATCGCGATCGTCTGGTTCGGAATCCAGACCTACCTCGCGTCGATCGTCTTCCGGATCTTCCTCGTCGCCGTGGCGCCGTCGCTCGACCGCTTCGACCAGAACTCGATCCTGGGACTCTCCAGCCTCGGGTGGATCTGCTTCATCGGGATCTGGGCGATCCAGATCGTCGTCCTCGTCTACGGGATGGAGGCCGTGCGCCGATTCGAGAGTCTGGCCGGTCCGCTGATCCTGGTCACGGTCGGCTCGCTCGCCCTGTGGATGCTGTTCCGCACCGACTTCTCCATCGCCTGGACGTCCGATCAGCCCGCTTCGGGCGGGGAGATGTGGCGGCAGGTCTTCGCAGGCGCAGCCCTGTGGATGTCGATCTACGGCACCCTGATCCTCAACTTCTGCGACTTCTCGCGGCGCTCCCCGTCGAAGACTGCCGTCGTGCGCGGCAACTTCTGGGGACTGTTCGTCAACGTCCTCGCGTTCGCCGTCATCGCGTTCATTCTGTGCGGCGCCCAGTTCCAGATCGACGGAACCATCATCGACAGCCCCACCGACATCGTCGCGGCGATCCCGAACACCCTGTTCCTGTCGCTGGCCTGCCTGGCCCTCGTGATCGTGACGATGGCCGTCAACGTCATGGCGAACTTCGTCGCACCGTCGTACGTGCTGTCGAACCTCGCCCCCGAGAAGATCAGCTTCCGCAAGGCCGGCATCATCAGCGCCTGCATCGGCGTGGTCCTGCTGCCCTGGAATCTCTACGACAGCCCCGTGGTGATCAACTACTTCCTCGGCGGCCTCGGCGCCGTCCTCGGCCCGCTGTTCGGCATCATCTTCGTCGACTACTGGTTCATCCGCCGCACGAAGGTCGACGTACCCGCCCTCTACTCCGACAGCCCGACCGGACCCTACTACTACCGCAAGGGATTCAACCTGCGGGCCATCTATGCCCTCGTTCCCGCCGCGCTCGTCAGTACCCTGTTCGCGATCGTCCCCGCCTTCCATCTCGTCGCCCCGTTCTCCTGGTTCATCGGAGCGGGCCTGGCGGCAGCAATCTACGCGGTCGTCGGCGACCGCACCCGGCAGTACGCGGACGTGTCCGGCGAGTCCATCGCCGTGGACAGCGGCCACGGCGACCACTGACAGGAGCTTTCGATGCGTATTCTCGTCGTCAACGTCAACACCACCACGTCCATCACGGACGCCATCGCCAAACAGGCCGAGGCCGCCGCGGCACCCGGTACCGAGATCGTCGGGCTCACACCGGAGATCGGTGCGGAATCCGTGGAAGGGAACTTCGAGAGCTACCTCGCCGCGATCGCCGTGATGGACCGGGTCCGGTCGTACGCGGAACCGTACGACGCGGTGATCCAGGCCGGATACGGCGAACACGGCAGGGAAGGCCTGCAGGAGTTGCTCGACGTACCCGTCGTAGACATCACCGAGGCGTCCGCAAGTATCGCAATGATGCTGGGACACAAGTACTCCGTGGTCACCACCCTCGACCGCACCGTACCGCTCATCGAAGACCGGCTCCGGCTCGCGGGCCTCGACACCAAGTGCGCGAGTGTACGCGCGAGCGGTCTGCCCGTGCTCGCGCTGGAATCCGACCCCGAGCGCACGATCGAGGCGATCGTCGACGAGGCCGAAGCTGCTGTGCGCGAAGACAAGGCCGAGGTGATCTGCCTCGGCTGCGGTGGAATGGCCGGCCTCGACGACCGGATCCGTGAGCGCGCCGGCGTTCCGGTGGTCGACGGCGTCAGTGCCGCTGTCAAATTAGCGGAATCTCTTGTAGGGTTGGGTCTCTCGACTTCGAAGGTGCGAACCTACGCGCCCCCGCGTCCCAAGCAGATCACAGGATGGCCGCTCGCGAAACCGCAGTAGTCCCCTGTGCAGTGAGTTGTACAGCTTCGTCCTCACCCCGGACGGCCACTACGGCGCCCTATCCCGCGCCCGCAACGATGGAGTATCCCTTTGCTCGAACAGACCACGACCTCCGTAGACCCCGGCCGCGCCGGCTCGGTTCGCGTCATCCGTGAGGGTGTTGCGTCTTATCTGCCGGATATCGACCCGGACGAGACCACGGAGTGGTTGGAATCGTTCGACGGACTGTTGGACCGGTCCGGACCGACCCGTGCCCGGTATCTGATGTTGCGGATGCTCGAGCGGGCCGGGGAGAAGCACGTCGCGTTGCCGGCGTTGACGTCGACCGATTATGTGAACACCATCCCGACGGAGAACGAGCCGTGGTTCCCCGGGGACGAGGAGACCGAGCGCCGGTACCGGGCGTTCATCCGGTGGAACGCGGCGGTGATGGTGACCCGCGCGCAGCGGCCGGGGGTCGGCGTCGGCGGCCACATTTCGACGTATGCGTCGTCGGCGGCCCTGTACGAGGTGGGGTTCAACCACTTCTTCCGCGGCAAGGACCACCCCGGGGGTGGGGATCAGATCTTCATCCAGGGCCACGCCTCGCCGGGCATCTACGCCCGCGCGTTCTTGGAGGGGCGGATCCCGGCGGAGCGGATGGACGGGTTCCGGCAGGAACACTCGCACGCCGACGAGGGCGGCGGGCTGCCGTCGTACCCGCACCCCCGCCTGCTGCCCGATTTCTGGGAGTTCCCGACCGTGTCGATGGGCCTGGGCCCGATGAACGCGATCTACCAGGCCCGGTTCAACCACTACCTGCACGACCGCGGCATCAAGGACACCTCCGATCAGCACGTGTGGGCGTTTTTGGGTGACGGCGAGATGGACGAACCCGAATCCCGGGGTCTGGCGCACGTGGCGGCCACCGAAGGTTTGGACAACCTGACGTTCGTGGTGAACTGCAACCTGCAGCGCCTCGACGGCCCGGTCCGCGGCAACGGCAAGATCATCCAGGAGTTGGAGTCGTTCTTCCGCGGCGCCGGCTGGAACGTGATCAAGGTGGTGTGGGGCCGCGAGTGGGACGCGTTGTTGCACGCGGACCGGGACGGCGCCCTGGTCAACCTGATGAACGTCACCCCGGACGGTGACTACCAGACGTACAAGGCCAACGACGGCGGATATGTGCGGGAGCACTTCTTCGGCCGGGACCCGCGGACGAAGGAACTGGTCGCGAACCTCTCGGATCGGGACATCTGGAACCTCAAGCGCGGCGGCCACGACTACCGCAAGATCTACGCCGCGTACGCGGCGGCGATGGCGCACAAGGGGCAGCCCACGGTGATCCTGGCGCACACCATCAAGGGCTACACCCTGGGCAAGCACTTCGAGGGCCGCAACGCCACCCACCAGATGAAGAAGCTGACCCTCGATGATCTGAAGAATTTCCGGGACCTGCAGCGGATCCCGATCTCCGACGCCGAGTTGGAGAAGGACCCGAAGATGCCGCCGTACTACCACCCCGGTAAGGACGCCCCGGAAATCCAGTACATGCTCGACCGGCGCCGGGCGTTGGGTGGGTTCCTGCCGCAGCGCCGCACCAGTGTGGCACCGTTGCCGATGCCGCCGGACTCGACCTACGACGTGGTCCGCAAGGGCTCCGGCAAGCAGCAGGTCGCGACCACGATGGCGTTGGTGCGGATCATGAAGGAATTGTTGCGGGACAAGGAGATCGGCAAGCGGATCGTGCCGATCATCCCGGACGAGGCCCGCACCTTCGGGATGGACTCCTGGTTCCCCTCGCTCAAGATCTACAACCGCAACGGCCAGCTCTACACCGCGGTGGATGCGGACCTGATGCTCGCCTACAAGGAATCGGAGATCGGGCAGATCCTGCACGAGGGCATCAACGAGGCCGGCTCGACCGCCTCGTTCACCGCGGTCGGCACCTCCTATGCCACCCACGGTGAGCCGATGATCCCGCTGTACATCTTCTACTCGATGTTCGGGTTCCAGCGCACCGGCGACGGCCTGTGGGCGGCGGCCGATCAGATGGCCCGCGGCTTCGTCCTCGGCGCCACCGCCGGCCGCACCACCCTCACCGGCGAAGGCCTGCAGCACGCCGACGGGCACTCGCTGCTGCTGGCCTCGACCAACCCGGCCGCCGTCGCCTACGACCCGGCGTTCTCCTACGAGATCGCGCACATCGTCAAGGACGGGCTGCGCCGCATGTACGGCGGCACCGACGGGGTGGACGGGTTCGGTGGGGAGGACATCTTCTACTACATCACCCTCTACAACGAGCCCTACTCCCAGCCCGCCGAACCCGCCGACCTCAACGTCGAGGGCCTGCTCAAGGGCATGTACCTGTTCAAAAAGTCCGAGGCATCCGGCGACTCCGCGCCACAGGATGGGCACTCCGCAGGCTCCGCGCCTCGAGCGCAGATTTTGGTCTCCGGTGTCACCATGCCCGAGGGGCTGCGGGCCCAGCAGCTGCTCGCCGACGAGTGGGGTGTGGCCGCCGACGTGTGGTCGGTCACCTCCTGGGGTGAACTGCGCCGCGACGGCATCGAATCGGAGCGCCAGGCCCTGCGCGACCCCGGCACCGACGCCCCGCTGCCGTACGTCACGCAGGCCCTGTCCGACGCCGCCGGCCCGTTCGTGGCGGCCTCGGACTGGATGCGCGCGGTCGCCGACCAGATCCGTCAGTGGGTCCCCGGCTCGTACACCACCCTCGGCACCGACGGGTTCGGCTTCTCCGACACCCGCCCCGCCGCCCGCCGGTACTTCAACGTCGACGCCGAATCCATCGTCGTCGCCGTGCTGTCCGCCCTCGCCGGCGAAGGCACCCTCGACCGCTCCAAGGCCGTCGAGGCCGCCAACCGGTACCGCATCGACGACGTCCGCGCCTCGGCCGTCTCCTACGCCGACACCGGCAGCGCCTAGAACGGAATCGAAAATCCTATGACAGCAACAGTGTCCGAATACCTCGTCACACCCGGCCGGGAGGCGCCCGCGTCGGCGAGGCGCGCGAAGATCGTGTGCACCCTCGGGCCCGCAACGGCAACCGGCGACCGCATACGCGAACTCGTCGACTGCGGAATGGATATCGCACGGCTCAACTTCAGCCATGGCGAACATTCCGATCACGAGGAGAACTACCTCCGGGTGCGGGATGCGTCCGAACGCACCGGCCGGGCGGTAGGTGTTCTCGCCGACCTCCAGGGCCCGAAGATCAGGTTGGGGCGCTTCGCCGAAGGCAGCACCGTCTGGTCGGACGGCGACGTCGTGCGGATCACCGTCGACGAGTGCGAGGGCACCCACGACAGGGTGTCCACAACCTACAAGCAGTTGGCGGAGGACGCCGAGCCCGGTGACCGGTTGCTCGTCGACGACGGCAAGATCGGACTGGTCGTCACGGACGTCGACGGCAACGACGTGGTGTGCTCGGTCACCGAGGGCGGTCCGGTCAGCAACAACAAGGGTGTGTCGTTGCCGGGGATGAACGTGTCGGTCCCGGCGCTGTCGGGCAAGGACATCGCCGATCTCGAGTTCGCACTGCGTCTCGGTGTCGACCTCATCGCCCTGTCGTTCGTGCGATCGGCGGAAGACATCGAACTCGTCCATGCCGTGATGGATCGGGTCGGCCGCAGGGTCCCGGTGATCGCGAAGCTCGAGAAACCGGAGGCGATCGACAACCTCGAGGCCATCGTGCTGGCGTTCGACGCGGTGATGGTCGCCCGCGGCGATCTGGGCGTCGAGCTTCCTCTCGAACAGGTGCCGCTCGCGCAGAAACGGGCCATCCAGATTGCCCGCGAGAATGCGAAGCCGGTCATCGTCGCGACGCAGATGCTCGAGTCGATGATCGAGAACTCACGGCCGACCCGGGCCGAGGCGTCGGACGTGGCGAATGCCGTCCTCGACGGCGCGGACGCCGTCATGCTGTCGGGCGAAACGTCCGTCGGGAAGCACGTGATGGAGACGGTCCGCACCATGGGTCGCATCATCAGTGCGGTGGAGGAGAAGTCCACGCACGTTCCGCCGCTGGCGCACGTACCCCGCACGAAGGGCGGAGTCCTGTCCTACGCGGCGCGCGACATCGGGGAACGATTGGGTGCGGCGGCGCTCGTCGCGTTCACCCAGTCCGGGGACACCGTGCGCCGGCTCGCGCGGCTGCACACTCCACTGCCGTTGCTGGCGTTCACCCCGCTCCCGGAAGTGCGCGCTCAACTCGCGCTGACCTGGGGGACCGAGACATTCCTCGTCGACCCCGTCGAGTCGACCGACCAGATGATCCATCAGGTCGACCACGCGCTCCTCGGCCTTGGCCGGTACCAGCGGGGCGACCTCGTCGTCATCGTCGCGGGATCACCCCCGGGCACCGTCGGCTCGACCAACCTGATCCACGTCCACAGGATCGGCGAGGAAGACCACTGATCGGATGTGACGCTGTAACCGTACGCCCGTCCGCTATTGACAGAACTCGATGGACACGGTTTTCTTAATGTCAAGATACGAAACTGTGTTTTCGCATCGTGGAAGTTTTGCCAAGTGCGGAAGGTGAGTCATTTCATGACTGAGCGTGTTGAGGTCGGCGGTCTGCAGGTCGCGAAGGTGCTCTACGACTTCGTGAACGAGGAGGCGCTGCCGGGGACCGGGGTGGACGTCGACGGGTTCTGGGCGGGTGCGGCGAAGGTGATCGACGATCTGGCGCCGAAGAACAAGGCGCTGCTGTCCACCCGCGACGACCTGCAGGCCCGGATCGACGGCTGGCACCAGGGCCGGGCCGGCACCGTGATCGACCCGGCCGAGTACAAGGCGTTCCTGACCGAGATCGGGTATCTGGTGCCCGAACCGGCCCCGTTCGAGGTGTCGACGGCGAACGTGGACACCGAGATCACCGCGACCGCCGGACCGCAGCTGGTGGTCCCGGTCCTCAACGCCCGCTTCGCGCTGAACGCCTCCAACGCGAGGTGGGGGTCGTTGTACGACGCCCTGTACGGCACCAACGCCATCCCCGACGACGGCGGCGCCGAGGCCGGTAGCTCCTACAACAAGGTCCGCGGCGACCGGGTCATCGCCTGGGCCCGCACCTTCCTCGACACCGCCGCCCCCCTCCAGTCCGGTTCGCACGCCGACGCCGCCCGCTACACCGTCGACGGCACCGCCCTGACCGTGCAGCTCGCCGACGGCACGATCACCGGCCTGGCCGAGCCGGGCAAGTTCGTCGGCTACCTCGGCGACCCGGGCGCCCCGACCAGTGTGCTGCTGCGCAATCACGGGTTGCACGCGGAAATCCAGATCGACCCCGCCTCCCCGATCGGCCGGACCGACGCGGCCGGCGTCAAGGATGTGGTGCTCGAGTCCGCGGTCACCACCATCATGGACTTCGAGGACTCCGTCGCCGCCGTCGACGCCGACGACAAGGTGATCGGCTACCGCAACTGGCTGGGCCTGAACCGCGGGGACCTGACCGAGGAGATGACCAAGGGCGGCACGGCGTTCACCCGCCGACTGAACCCGGACCGCACCTACACCGCCCCGGACGGGTCCGAGCTCACCCTGCACGGGCGGTCGCTGCTGTTCGTCCGCAACGTCGGCCATCTGATGACCACCCCGGCGATCCTGCACGGCGACGGCACCGAAATCCCCGAGGGCATCCTCGACGCCCTGATCACCTCCCTGTGCGCGGTCCACGGGCTGTCCCGGTCCGAGCAGACCGGGCCGTTGGACAACTCCCGCACCGGGTCGATCTACATCGTCAAACCCAAGCAGCACGGCCCCGACGAGGTCGCGTTCACCACCGAACTGTTCGGCCGCGTCGAGCAGGTCCTCGGGCTGCCCGCCAACACCCTCAAGGTCGGCATCATGGACGAGGAACGCCGCACCACCGTCAACCTCGCCGCCTGCATCAACGAAGCCAGCGAGCGGGTGGTGTTCATCAACACCGGGTTCCTCGACCGCACCGGCGACGAGATCCACACCTCGATGGAGGCCGGGCCGATGATCCGCAAGGCCGAGATGAAGAAGCAGACCTGGATCACCGCCTACGAGGACTGGAACGTCGATGTCGGACTCGCCGCCGGGTTGCAGGGGCGGGCGCAGATCGGCAAGGGCATGTGGGCGATGACCGAGCTGATGGCCGAGATGCTCGAGCAGAAGATCGGCCACCCCAAGGCCGGCGCGAACACCGCGTGGGTGCCGTCCCCGACCGGGGCCACCCTGCACGCCACCCACTACCACCAGGTCGACGTCGTCGCCGTCCAGAACCGGCTGAAGGGCACCCGGCGGGCCACCCTCGACGAGATCCTCACCATCCCCCTCGCCCCCGACACCGACTGGTCCGAGGCCGAGAAGCAGGAAGAACTCGACAACAACTGCCAGTCCATCCTCGGCTACGTGGTCCGGTGGATCGACGCCGGCGTCGGCTGCTCCAAGGTCCCCGACATCCACGACGTCGCCCTGATGGAGGACCGCGCCACCCTCCGCATCTCGTCGCAGCTGCTGGCGAACTGGATCCGGCACGGTGTGGTCACCGCCGACCAGGTGGTGCAGTCACTGCAGCGGATGGCCCCGGTGGTGGACCGGCAGAACCAGGGCGATCCCACCTACCGGCCGCTGGCCCCGGACTTCGACACCAACATCGCGTTCCAGGCCGCGAAGGAACTCATCCTCGACGGCACCCGCCAGCCGTCGGGCTACACCGAACCGATCCTGCACCGCCGCCGCCGCGAATACAAAGCAGCCAACGCCTGACCGGTAGTTCCATACGTGAGTGGCGAAGCGTGCCCCGGCACGCTTCGCCACTCACGTATCAGGTGAGGTTCACCGTCGCGAAGATGTCGCCGGTCGGCTGGGTGGAACCGCCGGGCGGCTCCACACTGAATCCGAGCGCCGTCGACTGGTCGATGTCGTTCACGACCGCGGTGGTCGACGGTGACACGTCATCGGCTTCCATGATTCCGGCAGACACCGGCTCGTGGGATGGTCCGAGCAGCCACATCTGATAGACGGAACCGGACTCGGGCGGTGGGACGTCGTTCATTACCAGCACTCCGGCGTCGACGTCCTTGGAGTACACGACGGTGGCCGAACCGCCACCGGCGATCGGTGCCACCGCAGTGCGGACGTCGTCGGCCGCGAGGATCTGCGCGGGCACGGGTTGGCCGTCCTCGCTCTGCAACTGCTGAGCGACGGTGATGCCACCCACGGCGAGGACGACGACCGCGGCCGCCGCACTCAACGCCGCCACGAGACGCCTGCGCTTGCGCGCACGAACCTCGTCCAGCGCTATCGGTGCGGGCGCAGCGGCAGTGCCGGGCAACGCATCGAGGATTCGCCCGAGCAGGTGAACGGGCGGCTCGACTGCGGTGGACGCCGACTGGGCGGCCATCGTCTCGTGCACACCGCGGACGGCGGTGTCGAATTCGAGACGAACGTGGGGCGGTGCGTTCTGGACGGCGGTGTCGATCTCGAGGCGCTGCTGATCGTCGACGGCGTCGAGGGCGTACACCTGAGCGAGGTCGAGGATTTCGTGCTGGGACTCATCCATCGAACTGCACCCCCAGACATTGCTTGAGCCTGATCAATCCGTCTCGAATTCGTGATTTCACCGTGGGAAGCGCGACGGACAGCCGTTCCGACACCTCTCGGTACGTCAGTCCCCCGTAATAGGCGAGGACCACCGTTCTCTGCTGGACTTCGGTGAGCGTGCCGAGGCAGTCGACGACGTCGCTGGTGTCGCCGCGTCGGGTGACTTCCTCCGACACCGCGTCGAAAGGTCCGTACCAACTCGAGGCGCCGTAGGCGGCTTCACGTTCGGTGCCGGACTGCTCCGACCGCACCCGGTCGACGGCACGGCGATGTGCGAGGGTGATCAGCCACGACAGCGGCGACCCCTGCTTCGGATCGAATTTGTCCGCGTTGTTCCAGACCTGCAGGTACACCTCTTGGGTGGTTTCCTCGCTGTATCCGGGATCGCGCAGGACCCGCAGCACCATGCCGTACACCCGCGCGCTGGTGCGTTCGTAGAAATCGCTGAAGGCATCCCGCTCGCCCTGCGCGATACGCGCCAGCAACGCCGTCAGCGTCACGTTCTCCGTGTCCCTGTCGACACCGGTCATCGGCCCATTCCGTTCATCGATCCACAGCCTAATAGCAGGTTGCGGCCGGTGTGACCACGATGGGATCCGAGGGGATGCGAGCGATGCCGGCATGGCACTCACCGCTTCGGCGGCAAGGGGAGGAAATAGCTGGTGCGCTGCTGGTATTCGGGGTAGCCGGGACGCTGCGACATCGACTTCTCGAGCAGCCTCGCCCCGGTTGCGAACACCAGGAAATACGTCATGACCACGGGAGACAGCACGGTGACGGGGCCGGGCCACACGCTCGCCGCGATGAGCCACAGCCCCCACCACACGCAGGAATCGCCGAAGTAGTTCGGGTGCCGCGTCCACGCCCACAGGCCGACGTCCATGATCGCGCCCTTGTGGGACGGGTCCGCCTTGAACGCCTTCAACTGGTGGTCTCCGACCGATTCGAACACGACACCGACCACCCACAGGAGGGCGCCGAGCACCCCGACGACCGCGCCGAGCCCGGATGCGGGACCGAGCACGGCCGACACCTGCAGCGGCAGCGACACGAACCACTGCGCGAGGCCCTGGGTGAGAAAGATCTTCCGGACGACGACACCGGGCGAGTCGCCGCCCGCCCGGTCGAGCATCTCCACGTAGCGCGGGTCCTCGCCCTTGCCCGCGGACTTGGCGTACATGTGCCAGGTCAGTCGCAGACCCCACACCGCGACGAGCACCACCACCAGCCAGCGGCGGAGTGTGTCGCCGTCGCCGATGACGGCGGCCACGAGCGCCACCAGGACGAAACCGAGGCCCCAGGACACGTCGACGACGTTGTAGCGTCCGATCCGCCGGCCGACGAGGAACGTCGCGGCCTGGAGGACGGCGAGCACGAGAACGCTCGCCGCGGTGACGGCGCCGAAGTTCGACCAGTCGAATCCGTTCATCGGAGCACGCCGGATCCCGCGGAGTCGACCCGCACGGCGGGCATCAGAGACCGACCCGCCACGGTCGGCTTCACGGCCAGAATCTGATCGACACCCATGCGGCCCTGCTCGAAGCTCATCCCGCCGCCGACGAGGTACAGCCGCCACACCCGGGCCATCTCGAGCCCGACCATCTCGACGACGTCGTCCCAGCGGGACTCGAACTTCTCCAGCCACGCGTCGACCGTCCAGACGTAATGCTCACGGAGACCAAGCACGTCGCGCACCTCGAGCCCGGCTCGTTCGAGGTACGCGACGCTCTCACCGACGGGACGCATGGTCATGTCGGGAGCTATGAACGACTCGATGAACGGGCCGCCTCCGGGATGGCGTCCGGTGCGCGACATCTGCTGGATCAGCACCCGGGCACCGGGCTTCGCGTTGTCGTGGAGGGCCTGCGCGTACCGGGTGTAGTTCTTCTCGCCCACGTGCTCACCCATCTCGAGGGAGGCGACGGCGTCGAACGGGCCGTCGGGGACCTCGCGGTAATCCTGCAGACGGATCTCGACGCGGTCCTGCAACCCGCGCTCGGCGATCCGCTTGTCGATGAATGATTTCTGCTCACGGGAGATGGTGACACCGACGACGTGTGCGCCGTATTCGGCTGCGGCGTGGAGGCTCAGCGATCCCCAGCCGCATCCGACGTCGAGTAGTCGCATGCCGGTTTCGAGTCCGATCTTGCGGCACACCAGGTCGAGCTTGTCCCGCTGGGCGTCCCCGAGTCCGTAGTCCGCATCCTGCGGCGTTCCCGGCGCATTCCGGGTGAAATAGGCGCACGAGTAGGCCATCTGCGGGTCCAGGATCAGGGCGTAGAAATCGTTGGAGAGATCGTAGTGGTGACTGATCGCGGCGCGGTCGCGCAGCAGACTGTGCAGCCGCCCGCGGATGTTCGCCTGTGTGGCGGGTGCGGGGAGCGGCCCGCCCACGACGCCCAGCTTCGCGGCGACGCGCAGCACCTTCGCGACCGTCGTCGGGCTCGGCCGGACTCCGCCGAGCCCCCGCTCGCGGGCCACCGCCCACACGTGTGCCAGGGCCTCGCCCAGGTCGCCCTCGACGTCGATCTCACCCGTCACGTAGGCCTGCGCGGCCCCGAGTTCGCCGGGGTTCCAGAGCAATCGGCGCAGCGCATCGGGACTGCGCAGCACCACCTTCGGCGCCGTGACCGGGCCTGCGGTGCTGCCGTCCCACGCGGTCAGATGCACGGGCAGTTCGCCGCGGACGAGCGGACGCAACGCCTTGTCGAGTTCGGCGGCAACGGTCACGGTCATGCTCCCGTCTTGTCGAGGACGAGCTGCTGGACGTCGATGTAGCCGGAGCGGAACCCGGCCTCCGAGTAGCAGAGGTAGAAATGCCACATGCGGCGGAACGTCTCGTCGAATCCGAGTTCCTCCGCCTGCGCGCTGTGCGCGGCGAACCGCTCCTTCCACAGCCGGAGCGTCTCCGCGTAGTGCTGTCCCATGCTCAGACGTTCCCGCACCCGTAGTGCGGTGTGTTCGGCGGTGACGGATTCGATCGCCTCGGTCGACGGGAGGAATCCGCCCGGGAAGATGTACTTGTGCACCCAGGTGTAGGTGTTGCGGGTCTGCAGCATCCGATCGTGCGGCATGGTGATCGCCTGCAGCGCAACCTTTCCGCCCGGAGCGAGAAGTTTGTCGAGCACCCGGAAGTAGGTGGCCCAATACTGATGTCCGACGGCCTCGATCATCTCGACCGACACGATGGCGTCGTACTCGCCGTCGACGTTGCGGTAGTCGAGCAGGTCGATCTGCACGGTGTCCGAGTGGCCGGCCTCGGCGACGCGCAGACGGGCCAGGCTCTGCTGTTCGCTGGACAGCGTCACCGAACGGACGACGGCGCCGCGTTCCGCCGCCCGGATGCACAGTTCTCCCCAGCCCGTCCCTACCTCGAGCAGCCTGGTGCCCGCACCGACGCCGGCCTCGTCGAGCAGCCGATCGATCTTGCGGCGCTGCGCGTCCGCGAAGTCCTCCCACTTCGGGGTGATCTGTGGGACGGGTGCCCGCAGGACCGTCACGTCCCGGACCTGCCCCACGCGGGTCGGGGTCGACGAGAACAGCGCGCTCGAGTACGTCAGCGTCTCGTCGAGGAATGTCTCGAACATCTCGTTGGACAGGTCGTAGTGGCGGGAGATGTTGGAGCGGGTGTTCTGCTCGGTGTTGCGTTCCTGGGCGGGGTGTTTGGCGACATACAGTGCGCGCAACCGTTGCAGCGGGCGGGGAATGAGGGTCGCCATCCGTGAGGCGAACACGCTCAGCACCGCGGCGAGATCCGGCGACGTCCAGTCGCCGGCCATGTACGACTCGCCGAAGCCGATGAGGCCGCTCGTCCCGACCCGCCGGGCGAATGCGTCCGGGTTGCGGATGATCATGCGAGGCAGTATTTCCTGCTCCCGGCGTGCCCCCACCAGGGTGCCGTCGGGGTACTCGATGCGGACGTCGAGGTCGGCGGCCGCGCGGCGGAACAGGCGGTCGGCAACCTTCGCCGACACCGAGGCACGCGGACCTGTTGGCACGTCGGCCAGGCCAGGCCAGATCCGGTTGTCGATCCGCGGATCCTCCCCGGTGAACGCGAGGTCGGCGGTACTCACGGCAGGCGATGCGTCCATGTCGGTGTCCTTGTTCCTTCTCACTGAACTGTCTCCTTCTGCCGGCCGTCGGGCCGAGCCGTGACGGGGAGTCCACGGGCCCACAAAGTGATTCCCTGGATACGAATGCGAGCCGACACCACGAGAGGTGCCAGGGGAGTGCGTAGTTGAGTCCTCAGGACCGTCCGGCGGGTGGCGGGCTGCCGCGTTCCCCGCACCGTCGCGGTGAACGGGGCGTGCCCGTCCCGGTGGAGCACCACGTTCAGCGAGAGCGTGTCGCCGGGCTCGGGGAACCGCATCTCGTAACGGCCGCTCACGTCGTTGAACGGGGAGACGTAGAACTGCTTGTCCACCTCGGCGCGGTCGCTGCCGTCGGGCCGGATCAGGTAGCTGTGCCGCTGACCGTAGGTGTTGTGCACCTCGGCGATCACGCAGCGGAGGGTGCCGTCGACGTCGTGGCACCAGTACACGCTGAGCGGGTTGAACACGTAGCCGAGCACCCGCGCGTTGAGGAGCGCCGTCACCGTCCCGCCGCGGAGGTCGACTCCGTGGGTGGCGAGGAACGCATCCACCCTCGCGCGCAGCGTGTCCGCGCCGGCACCGGAACCGGGTTCGAAGTGGTCCTCGGCACGGAAGCGGGCGAACGGACCGAGCCACCCGGGTAGGTGCGGAAGGTCGTCGACGTCGACGTACCAGCTGTAGCTCGAATACTCGAAACTGTTGCGGACAGGTTCGGTGCGTGCGTGCCGGATCGTCGTCGAGTAGATCGCCGGCGCGGTCACGACACCGTCTCCCGTTCGCGGTGTCGTCCGGCGTGCGTATCCCACGATCCGCCGATCCGTTCGGCGGCGCGCAGGCCCGAGAGCGCTCCGTCCTCGTGGAACCCCCAGCCGTGGTAGGCGCCCGCGAAAGCAAAGGTGCTGGAACCGAGTTCGCGTAACCGCGACTGCGCGGCCACGGAGTCGGGGGTGTAGACGGGGTGCTCGTACGTCATCTCGGCGACGACCTTCGACGGGTCGACGAGGTGCTTGCCACCGAGTGTGACGAGGAACCGCCGGTCGTGCACCGTGTCCAGGCGCATGAGCCGGGTCATGTCGTAGGTGACGATGACGCCCGTCGCGTCCGTGCTGTCGGCGGGAGTCAGGTAGTTCCAGGACGCCCGGGCGTTCTCCGCGCGGGGGAGCAGCGACTCGTCCGTGTGCAGCTGGGCGTGATTCACCGAGTACGGCATGTCGCCGAGGATCTCGGTCTCGCGGTCCGAGGCGTCGCCAAGCAGGGCGAGCGCCTGACGGGGGTGGACGGCCACCACCACGGCGTCGAAGTACCGGACGTCGCCGCTGCCGTCGACGACGCACGCGCCGCCGTCCAGGGTGCGTTCCACCTGCTGCACGGGGGTGTCGAGAAGTATCTCGTCGAGGTGTGCCGCCACCTTCTCGACGTAGCGGGCGGAGCCACCTGTCACGGTGCGCCACGTGGGTGACCCGAAGACGGTGAGCATTCCGTGGTGCTCGAGGAACGTGAACAGGTAGCGGGCCGGATAGCGCGCGGCTGTCGTGGGATCGCACGACCACACCGCCGCGACGAGCGGAGTCATGAAATTTTCGACGAAGTACAGACTGAAACCGTTGCGGCGCAGAAACTCGCCCAGCGGTTCCTGCGCGCCCGCCTCGTCGGCCGGGGTGTCGAGCACGGCGCGGGCGCAGCGGTGGAACCGGAGAACCTCGCCGAGCATCCGCCAGTAGCGCGGCCGGGCCAGGGTGCGCGCGGTGGGGAACAGTCCGCGGATCCCCTTCGCGCCAGCGTATTCGAGCCCGCTCGCATCGGATCGGATGGACATCGACATGTCCGAATCCTGGGTTGCCACGTCGAGTTCGGCGAACAGGCGCAGCAGGGTGGGGTACGTGCGGTCGTTGTGCACGATGAAGCCCGTGTCGACGTCCACTTCTGCGCCCGAGTCGAGTGTCAGGTGGTGCGTGTGGGCGTGACCGCCGAGACGGGCATCGGCCTCGTAGAGGGTGACGCGGTCGCGGCGGGACAGAACGTAGGCGGCGGTCAGCCCTGCGACGCCGCTACCGATCACTGCGACGTTCCTGCGTTCGAGCTTCTCCGAATCATGCATGGCGACCTGCTTTCCGGTCAGTCGGTGCGGCGACGACACCTTCCGCAGCGAAGGCGTCGAGAACGAAATCGGCGGTCATGCGATGCCACCAGCGAGGCCGGGTGAGCATGAAGTGTCCGGCTCCCGTCAGGGGAGTCCACGAGGCGTTCACCCCACGAGCCAGCGCCTGCTCGGTCTGGACTCGGGAAGAGGTGGGATCCGTCCAGCGGTCGGCGGTTCCGTGCGCGACCATCAGGCTGCGGTCGGCGGGCACCAGTTCGCCGTCGGACTCGGGCCACCAGGGTGCGAGCGCGGCGATCGCCCGGATGGTGTCGAGCGCAGCGAGGTGAGCGGCGACGCGGCCGCCCATCGAATGTCCGACGACGGCGACGGGGACGTCCCCGAACCGCAGCCGGGCCCGCTCGACGGCCACCCGGGCGTCCTGCACCGGGCTGGCCTCGGGGGCGTTCCATCCGCGGACCCGGTACTGCAGCCGCTCCACGACGATTCCGTGCCGCCCGAGCGTGGACCTCAGAGACCAGGTCATCCAGGTCATGCGCAGATTCGACAAGTGCCAGAACCGCGAGTGTGCCTGACTGCGTGGTTTGCCGCCGGGCAGCACGAGTACGTACGCCGGGGCGGTGGGTGAGCCTTTCTCCATATCAATTATTCGGAGCTGACTTTGCGTCGGATGGGCGGACCCGCACCCGCTCACGTGAGTGGCGAAGCGTGCTCGAGCACACCGTGGCACTCACGTGGGAGCACGCAAGAACCCGGCGGCATCGGTGTGGGACCGATGCCGCCGGGTGCGGAGAACTGTGAGACGAGCGTGCTTACTGGGGCATCAGGACGGTGTCGACCAGGTACACCGTGGCGTTGGCGGTCTGGACGCCACCGCAGATGACGCCGGCGTCGTTGACCTTCAGATCGTCGCCCGAACCGGTGACGGTGACGGTGCCACCCTCGACGGTCGTGTGCTGGCCGTCGATGTCACTCGGCGCGATCTGGCCGGGCACGACGTGGTAGGTCAGGACCTTGGTCAGCAGCGCCGGGTCGGTCTTCAGGGTCTCGATCGTGGCCGGGTCGACCTTCGCGAACGCGGCGTCCACCGGCGCGAACACCGTGAACTGTCCGCTGTTCAGCGTGTCCACCAGGTTGACCTGCGGGTTGAGCTGACCGGATATGGCGGCGGTGAGTGTGGTGAGCAGCGGGTTGTTGGACGCGGCCGTCGCGACGGGATCCTGCGCCATGCCGCTGACCGAACCGGCACCGTCCGGCACCGTCTTCGCGTACTCGGCGCAGCCCGGACCGACCAGGTTGGCGGCGGGATCGGCCATCGCGGACGAGGTCATCGAACCGGACGACATCGACTCGGACGTCACCGCCTCAGGGGCCGAGCCGCTGCTCGACGAGTCGCTGTCGTCCGACGAACACGCTGCGCCCAGCAGGACGAGGGACGTGCTCGCTGCGACTGCCAGAACTCGTGTGCTGATGTTCATGGGTTATTGCCTCTCTCCGGTGTGGGTGCGGATGAGCACCATCGACAGGCATTCGGAGCGGTCTCCGGAACGGATGGGTCGAAGGTTTTCGAGGATCGACCCATCCGATCCGGAAGAGGCGTCGAATGCCCCGAGAGAGGGTGCTGCGCAGGCCCTCTGCTCCGGCTGCCCGTTTATCGTGAAAGGATCCGAGATGACGCTCTCGAAGGCACGTGGATTCGCCGCAGGACTGCTGACCGCCGCTGCGGCCGTGGTGCTGGCGGCGAGCCCGGCACAGGCTCAGCCCGGTGCGCTCGCACCCGTCCCGTCCCTCGACGTCCAGAGGTACCTCGGTACGTGGTATCAGTTGGCCGCTGTGCCACAGCCGTTCAACCTGGACTGTGCGCGGGACACGAGGGCGACGTACGGGCTCGTCGACCCGTCGAACGTCAGCGTCGCCAACACGTGCACCACCTGGGCGGGAGGGACGAACGGAATCAACGGCAATGCGCGCGTCACCGACCCGGTCACCAATGCGCAACTCCACGTGAGCTTCCCGGACGTGCCATTCCAGAGTTCGCCGGACGGTCCCACCAACTATGTGGTCACCTACATCGCCGACGACTACTCGTGGGCGCTCGTCGGTGACCCGGCACGGGCTTCGGGTTTCGTCCTCTCCCGCAACCCCGCGGTCGACGACGCGGGATGGAAGCAGATCCGGCAGGTGGTGGAATCGCGCGGCTACAACTCGTGCCTGTTGCTGACGTCCCCGACCACCGGTGGCCGAGAGGGAATTCAGCCGCTCTGCACGGTGTGACGGGCAGCGGAGCCCGTGATGTTCTCCATCATGCCTTTGAAGATGATTCCGTGGAACGGCATGATCGAGTACCAGTACAGCCGTCCGGCGAGGCCTTTCGGGAAGAAGATGGCTCGTTGATCGAGTCGGGACCGGTCGGAATCGACACTGTGGACTCGCCATTCGAGCCACGCCCCGCCCGGTGCCCGCATCTCGGCGCGCAGCCGTAGCAGGGACCCCCGGTCGATGCGTTCGACCCGCCAGAAATCCAAGGGGTCACCGGTGTTGAGCTGCTTCGGGTTCCGGCGTCCGCGGGTGAGTCCGACACCGCCGACCACGCGGTCGAGCCAGCCGCGCACCGACCACGCGAGTGGGAACGAGTACCAGCCGTTCTCGCCGCCGATGCTCTCGACGACGCTCCACAGCGTTCCGGCGTCCGCGTCGCAGTCCCTGGTGCGTTCGTCGGTGTAGACGACCTCGCCGGCCCAATCGGGATCGGACGGCAACGGATCGGACGGGGCGCCGACCGGCGACGCACTGGCCCATGTCGTCTCCACCTCGCCGTTGTCGATGCGCCGCAACGCCAATCGCACGGCGTCCCGGTACGTGGTCAGGCCGGCCTTCGGCGGTGGGATGACGTCGTCGATGTCGTGTTCGGAGGCGACGGCGTCGTTCTGCAGCGATTCGATCAGGGCCCGCCCGAGCGAGCGGGGGATCGGGGTGACCAGACCGATCCACAGACCGGCGAGCTTCGGGGTCAGTACCGGAAGGACGAGGATGCGACGCTGACGCAGGCCCGCGACCTCGGCGTACGTCTGCATCATCTCGCCGTAGCGGATGACGTCGGGGCCACCGATATCGAAGGTGCGGCTGCGCGGCAACGGCGCCTCGGCCGCGGCGACGAGGTAGTGCAGTACGTCGCGGACCGCGATCGGCTGGATCCGGTTGTTCACCCACCGCGGGGTGGTCATCACGGGGAGCCGGTTGGTGAGGTGGCGGATCATCTCGAACGACGCCGAACCTGAGCCGATGACCACCCCTGCCTGCAGAACCATTGTGGGAACACCGGAGTCGACGAGGATCTGCCCCACCTGTGTGCGGGAGCGCAGGTGCGGAGAGAGGTCCACCGAGTCGGGATGCAGCCCGCCGAGATAGACGATCCGGCCGACACCGGACGTGCTGGCCGCCTCGGCCACGTTCTCCGCGCTGACGCGTTCGGCCTCCTCGAACTCCTCCGAACCACCCATCGAATGCACGAGGTAGTAGACGACATCCACGTCCGTGAAAGCGGCAGAAAGGGATTCGGGATCGCTCAGGTCGCCGCGGGCGATCTCGACGTCGGACGCCCACGGAACGTCGGTCAGTTTCTCGGGTGAACGCACCAGAACCCGCACCCGGTAGCCGGCTTGCGAAAGCCGGGGAGCGAGGCGTCCGCCGATGTATCCGGTGGCACCGGTGACCAGTACACGTAACTGCGTCATTCCCACACGCTACCCGTCGTTGTCACCGCCTCGCCCGCCATCGCGGCTAAGGTCGGGTCATGGGCATCGTGCATTCGAGTGTGGTCGAGGCCTCGCGGGACGAGTTGTTCGCCTGGCACACGAGGGCCGGGGCGTTCACCCGGCTCTCACCGCCCTGGCAGCCACTGAGCCTCACGAAGGAGTCCGAGTCTCTGGAATCGGGTCGTGCCGAACTGCGCATGCCCGGCGGCCTGACGTGGATCGCGCAGCACGACGCGAAGGCGTACGACCCTCCGCACCGGTTCGTCGACTATTCGGCCGCGCTGCCGCTGCGACTGCTGGTGCCGTGGCGGCACACGCACACGTTCGACGTCGTGTCCGAGGGCCGGACCCGGGTCACCGACCAGGTCGCCACCATCGTGCCCGGCCACTTCCTCCGATCGACGTTCGTCTACCGCCATCGCCAGCTCGCCGACGACATGGACCGGCACCACTGGGCGTCCACCCTCCTGCCCGGTCCCCTCACCGTCGCCGTGACGGGAAGCTCCGGTCTCGTCGGCTCCGCCCTCACCGCGTTCCTGAGCACCGGCGGGCACCGGGTAATCCGTCTCGTGCGCCGCGCTCCCAGCACACCCGACGAGCGGCGCTGGAACCCGGACGCCCCTGCCGCGGACCTGCTCGACGGAGTCGACGCGGTGATCCACCTCGCCGGCGCGTCCATCGCGGGACGGTTCACCGACGGTCATCGCCGGGCGATCAGGGACAGTCGTATCGAGCCCACCCGTCGGCTGGCGGAAGTGGCGGCCGCGTCCGGGCAGGGACCGAAGATCTTCGTGAGTGCGTCGGCGATCGGGTATTACGGCCCCGACCGGGGCGACGAGGTGCTGCACGAGCAGGACCCGCGGGGTCACGGCTTCCTCGCCGACGTCGTGGCGGACTGGGAGGACGCGGCGAAGCCGGCCGCCGACGCCGGATTGCGGGTGGTCCACGTCCGCACCGGGATCGTGCAGTCGCCGAGCGGCGGCGTGCTGCGCCTGCAACGGCCGCTGTTCGAGGTCGGACTCGGAGGTCGTCTCGGTGCCGGAACGCAGTGGCTGTCGTGGATCGACATCGACGATCTGATCGACGTCTATCACCGCGCCGTCGTCGACTCGGGGTTGAGCGGTCCGGTCAACGCGGTGGCGCCGAATCCGGTTCGCAACGAGGAGTACACCGCGGTCCTGGCGTCGGTGCTGCACCGCCCGGCCTTCCTCCCGGTCCCCGATTTCGGGCCGAAGCTCCTGCTCGGCGAGCAGGGCGCACGCGAGCTCGCCCTGGCCGATCAGCGCGTCACTCCGGGCAAGCTGCTCGACCGCGGCCACCGGTTCCGGCGCCCCGACCTCGACACGGCGCTGCGCCACCAGCTCGGTCGGTTCAAGACCGACGAGGGGTAGCGTGCCCCGCGTCGTACGCCGCCACGACCCGCTTCGGGGCGGTGAGACGCCACGCCTCCTCGACGAGTTCGGCCAGTTCTTCGGCGTCGACTCGGTCGAGGACGACGTCGATCCAGCCCCACCGCCCGAAGAACGGTGCGACCAGGAAGACGTCGGGATCCTCCTGCAGCAGGGCCGCCTGCGTTTCCTTCGTCGCTTTGAGGCAGACGGTGGGGGCGCCGTAACCGACCAGACCGAACAACTTCTTGCGCACGCGGAACGTCGGCTGGTCGCCCCAGTTGGCGATCACCACCTCGTGCGCCTCCGGCAACGCCAGCATCATCGCGCGCACGTCGTGTTCGGTGGGCATCACAGCTCCTGGGCAGCCGGTCGGTGGTCCAGGACCTTTATATCCCGGATCACCGACAGCCCGGATCGCGGCGGGTCAAACGAAGGCGAATTCGTCTCCGGCGTGGAACTTGGCGAGCGATTCGGAGACCGATCGCCGTGACGGCGGGTGGAAGGCAAATGCGTGGACGGCGGCGGTGAGGTAGCCGATGTCGGAGGATGTGATGAACGCGATCCCGCCGAGTGACTCGACGGCCGCCGCGGACGCGCGGACGAGCGCGTCGCGAATCGCTATGCGCGAGAACAGTAGTCGCACCGAAATATCCTGTCCGCGTTCACCTTCGTCGACGGCGCGGGCGATGTTCTCGATCGCGGCCATCGCGTTCTCCACGTCGGCGGCGGCGCGCACGTAACCCTCGTAGTCGTCCTTGCCTGCTGCCAGTAGCCGCTCGAGCAGTGCGCTCGCCGCACCCAGGTAGTTCGCGGTGACGAGCATGCCGAACCACAGGTACCCGGTCATCTCGTGTCGGCCGTCGGGGTCGTCGGCGCCGTTGAGGAGGACGAGGTCGGCGGGCACCTCCACGTCCTCGAGGTGCACCTCGTCGCTCTCGGCTCCCGCGAGGACCCAGCTCTCCCAGAACGGTCGCACCGAAATGCCGGGGGTGCCGGCGGGGATCAGCGCGATCGCCCGCTCACCGGTGTCGACCTCCACACTGGCGGTGAGCAGGTCCATCGAACTCGACAGGCTGCACGGCTTCTTGCTGCCGTTGACGATGTAGCTCGACCCGTTCCTGGTGGCGGTCATCGTGGGGACGAAGACGTTGCCACCGGTGACTCCCTCGGAGAAGCCGGAGGCGACGACGGCGCGTTGTTCCACCAGGCTCGTGATCAGCGCGCGGTCCTCGTCCGTCGCCTCCTGCGCGAACTCGTTGAGGGTGGCGAGCGACAGATGGTGCATGGTGGTGGCGGCGCCGAGAGAGGGCGACCTGCTCCCGATCGCCCGCTGGACCCGCACGGAGTCCAGCGCGGAGGCGCCCAGCCCGCCGGACTCCTTCGGGATGGTCAGTGCGGTACCGCCTGCGTCCCGGAAGCGGCCGATCGCCCCGCTGTCTCTGCCCTCCAGGGTGAGCAGTGGTGTCTCGTCCAGGTAGGTGGCGAGGTCGGGCAGATACGACTTCAGTGCTGCGTGTTCACGGGCCATCAATGCGGTCATGACACTCCTCGAATGTGTTCGCGGAAATTCCGGATCTCCAGGGAAATCCATAGGGACATTCGGAGTGGGGAGTAATCCGGTTTGGTCGGTGCCACCAAACCGCATCGGCGGCCGCTCCGAATCAACGGAGAAATTCCGATCATGCACACCGCGAGGAGATTGGTATCGATGGCTGTGAACAGATTGATCCAGAGGCTGGGTGGCGACGACCGGGTAGATCTACTCCGGGCAGTTCGTGAGTCCGACGTGAGTCCGTACTTCCGGGTGATGGAGTCCGCCACCGCACCCGTCGTCCAGGTGGAGGGCGCCGACCGGATCATGCTCGGTTCCAACAACTATCTCGGACTGGCCGATCACCCCGCCATCCGTCGGGGAGCGCAGGACGCCCTCGACACGTTCGGTGGCGCGATCACCGGAAGCCGGCTCCTGAACGGCACCATGGACCTGCACCTCGACCTCGAATCGGAAATCGCCGAATGGCACGGCACCGAGGACGCGATGGTCTTCACCACCGGCTATCAAACGAATCTCGGCACCATCAGTGCCGTCGTGGGCGCGGGCGACGTCGTCGTCGTCGACTCCGCCGCCCACGCGTCGATTCGAGACGGATGTGCTCTGTCCGGTGCCACGGTCCGCAAATTCCGTCACAACGATGTCGCCGACCTGGAGAGCATTCTCGGGGACACGGCAGACGGGGACGGCGCGGTGCTGGTGATCGTGGACGGATTGTATTCGATGGAGGGCGATCTCGCCCCACTCGGCGCGGTCTCCGAACTCTGTGGCCGCTACGATGCGGCCCTGATGGTGGACGAGGCGCACAGTCTCGGCATCTTCGGCGAGCAGAGGACCGGCGCCGCCGAACTGCTCGGCATCGACGGCGACACCGACATCCGGATGGCGTCGCTGTCCAAGAGTCCCAGTTCCACGGGCGGATTCATCGCGGGGTCGCGTGACCTCCTGGACTCGCTGCGAGTGAATGCCCGTGCCTTCCTGTTCACGACGTCCGGTGTTCCCGCCGCGGTGGGGGCGTCCCTCGCCGCGGTGCGGCTGATCCGCAGCGAGGAGGGGGAACAGCGCGCACGACGCGCGCTGGACAACGCCGCGGTCCTGCGGTCCGGACTGGCGGACAACGGACTCGACGTGGGTGCGCTGTCGCCGCTGCCCGGTGGTGGTGAGACGGTGACGCCCATCGTGTCCGTCCACGTCGGCGACGACCTCGAGGCGATGAACCTCTGGCGCACCCTGTTCGACAAGGGCGTGTTCACCAGCGCGGCACTCTATCCCGCCGTTCCCCGCTCGGGCGCGATGCTCCGGTTGTGCGTCATGGCCACCCACACGGACGCACAGTTGCGGCGGGCGGTGGAAGTGATCTCCGAGACCGTCACGGAGGCCGCCGCGTGATGAAGGTGGCCGTCACCGGGGCGACGAGCGACTTCGGCGCCGCGATCCTCCCTGTGCTGCTGGCGGATCCTGACATCGGCGCGGTGGTCGGGCTCGGCAGGCGGGAACTGCCGATCGAACATCCGAAACTCGAGTCCGTCCGGATGGACATTCGTGACCCGGGCATCGAGGAGGTGTTCCGTGGCTGCGAGGCCGTGGTCCACCTGGCGTTCGTGGTGGAGGAGATCCGGGACAAGACGGCGACCCACGACATCAACCTGAGGGGTTCCCGCAACGTCATCGACTCCGCGTACCGGGCAGGCGTGCTGCGCGTCGTGATCGCGTCGAGCATCAACGCGTACGGACCGGAGTTACGGCCGAAGCCGGTGAACGAAGACGTCTATCCCGCAGGTGATCCCGACCGATACTATTTCCACGACAAGGCCGAGGTCGAGCATTACGCGGAGTGGTGGCTGCGCCGCCACCCGGGGGAGATGGCGATCTCGATGCTTCGTCCCACCTACATCATCGGACCGGACTTCGCCAACGACGGCATCGACCAGCTCACCGGCCCGGTCGGGGCGTTTCCGCGGGCCGACGACGCCGCGTATCAATTCCTGCACCAGCGGGACATGGCGGACGCGTTCCATCGCGCCGTGAAGCAGGATCTGGTGGGCCCGTTCAACCTCGGACCGCGGGACTGGGTGGGTGTCCGCGAGCTCGCGGCAATGCAGGGGCAGCGGATGTTCGACGTGCCCGAACGACCGGCGGTCGTGGCGGCGAACGTCGCGTTCCGGCTCGGACTCACCGCGTTCTCCGGCCAGTGGGTGACCGCGGGCGAGACCGTCGTCGATTCGACGCGCCTGACCGAGGCAACCGGCTGGGCACCGACGCTGACAGCCCGGGAGTCGGCGGCCGTCATGATCCTGCTGCAGGGGAAACCCGTCTTGCGCAGGGAAGATGCCCTGGAACGCCGCATCGCCTGCGAGGCGGCGCTGGAGCCGGCGTCCGAATTCGTCGGCGTCGACGGCCGCGGACTCGAACACGTCCAGATTCCCGCGGCGACCGGGGCCGTGCACGCCGAGATTCACGCGGCGCGGTCGGGCAGCGCAGCCACCGTGAAGTCGGGCAGCGCAGCCACCGTGAAGTCGGGCGGCGCAGCCACCGTGGTCCTGCCCGCGCCACCCGGACTCCACGCACGGTATCTCACCCCGTTCGCCGCCGAGTTGGCGGAGAACGGTGTCGACGTCGTCGTCGTGGACCTCCCCGGGCACGGGTTGAGCACGGGGAAGCGTGGTCGTGCGACGGTGGCCGGGGTGAACGACGCCCTGGCGGTTGCTCTCGGCTACGCCCGGATCCGGTTCGGTGCCACTCCGCTCGTGGTGAGGGTCGGCGACGCGACCGAGCGCGCGTCGCGGCCGGGAAGATGGCGATCGAGGGTGGCCCGCTCGCGGACCCATGCGTCGGTCAACCCGGCCGACGGGTTGCTCCCGCGGAGGCTGCGGTACGAGGGTGGGCTCGGGCACATCCCGCACGCCCACTCCGTCCGCGACGTCGTCGCACTCACCCGCGCCGATCGCGTCGACTCGTAGAGTGACTCCCGAACACGTAGACGCTGTGAACAGGAGTGAACCCATGACCAGTGCAGAACCCGGGAAGCGGAGTCCGGCCGTCGAGGCGGGTCTGACGGTGCGGCGTGAGGTGATGGGCCCCGACTTCGTCGAGCGGGCACTCACCCGAACCGCAGGGACCGACAGCGAGCAGCTGCAGGAGTTCGTCACCGAGCACGTCTGGGACGCCGTGTGGAACCGGCCGGGGCTGGACCGGCGCAGCCGCAGCCTCCTCAACCTCGGCATGCTCATCGCGCTCCGTGCGCACGGTGAGCTGAAGGGTCACGTGCGGGGTGCACTGCGCAACGGTCTGACCCGCACCGAGATCGTCGAAGCGGTGATCCACGCGAGCGCCTACTGCGGCGCCCCCGCCGGGTTGTCGGCGATGACCGTGGTGCAGGAGGCGCTCGACGCGGAACTGGGACCGCTGGAAACCGACGGCTGACGCTGCGGTCAACGAATCAGCCCGTGACCCCGGTGATCTCGTTCGGGGTCTCCGGCAGTTCCGCCTGCCCGGATACGGTCCAGGTGTCGAGGTCTATCGTGTGGATCTTCTTGTTCGCGGGGTCGGTCACGTAGGCGGTGTGGTCCTGCACGTACAGCGCGGGCCGCGGCGACTGCCACTTGTCCGGCTCCGTCCACGGATCGAGGACGTCGACGGTGCGGCTGACCGCCTTGCTGTCCGGGTCGATCACGTGCACGGCGCCGTCGGTGCCGAGGACGAGGGCCTCACCGTGCGGGGCCCGCCCGAGCGAGCGGAACGTGTAGCTGGTGCCCAGGTCGACGAGGGTGAGTTGTCCGGTGGCGGTGTCGGTGAGCGAGACCCGTTCGGGGCGCTCGAGTTCGGCGTCGGGGTCGGTCTTGTAGTCGCCCAGCAGTATCGGTGAATCCTCGTCGCCGGCCTGGTTGCCGATGCGCCCGTAGGGATCGGGGCTGGTGACCTTGGTGATGACGCCGTCCCGGTAGATCAGCAGGCCGTTCTGGCATCCCACGACCACCGTCTCGTCGGCGGCGACGGCCTCGCCGTGCACACCGGGGCAGTCCTCGTTGCGTGCGATCTCCTTGCGGTCGCGGTCGAGTACGACGATGCCGGTGCGCTCGTCCTCGTTGCCGACGGTGGTGAGCAGGCTGCCGTCCGAGAGTTCCACGGCCACTCCGTGATGCGCCTCGGGCGTCGTGAACTCGGTGGTGTCGGGTGTGCCTTCGGAGAGTCCGGCCGGATCGAACACGCGCACCAGTCCGGTGCCGTCGTCGAACAGCACCGTCTTGCCGTCGTGCCGGACCACGTGTCCGGGCGTCTTCGCCTCGAACGCGACGTCGGTAAGGGCGGGTTCGGTGGTGTCGAGGGCGGTGAAGCTGTTTCCGGTGCTGACCAGCACGTGCCGGCCGTCGCCTGCGGGGTTGAGCCGGGTGAAGCCGTCCACCTCGGCCGAACCGACCACGTCGAGGCTCTGCGCGTCGAGAACCAGCACGCCGCCGTCGTAGCTCAGTGCCAGCCGCGGTGTGGCCGAGTCGGTGGTGGTCGCTTCGGCCGCGCCGGAGTCGGTGGAGCAGGACGTGAGAAGTGTCGCCGAGAGTGCCACGGCGGCAACGGCGGTGGGGAGAGGTCTACGGGTAAGGGTCACCCAGGAGAATTAACTCTTATTGCAAACGGTTGTCAAAGTTGGAAGTGTGCATGTGTGAATGCATCGCTACGTCAACCCCTCCGCGATCGCCAGGGAATTCGAATCCATCATCTCGATGTACGTGCCCGCGCCCGAGCCGTCCTCGCCCAGTGATTCCGTGAAAAGCGAGACGACGTCGACGGGAACACCGGCCTCCGAGGCCAATACCTGCGCGAGCCGATCGGGCTGGGAGGAGTCGACGAAGATCGCGGGAACCCGCGCCGCGGTGATCGTTGCGGCGAGGTCCGAGAGGTCGGACGCGCTGGGCGACGCCAGGGTGGTCCCGCTGGGAATCACCGCCCCCACGGTGTCGAAGCCGAAACGTTCGGCCAGATAACCGAAGACGTGATGATTGGTCACCAGCTTTCGCCGACCTGCGGGGACGGTCGCGAATCTGTCCGTCATCCGAGAGGTGAGTTCCTCGAGTTGCCGGGCGTAGCTGTCCGAGTTCGTGCGGACACCTCCCGCGTCGATCTCCGGCACGTGCTCGATCACCGCGTCGCGGATCAGTGCAACAGCCTCGCGTACCCGGTCCGGATCGGTCCAGATGTGCGGATCCAGGGTGCCCGTGGACTTTCCGGAACGGTACTCGATCGGCCGCACGGCCTCACCGACCTGCAGGATCGGGACACCCTCGGAGCGTGCGGTGTCGACGGTCTTGCCGATTCCCTCCTCGAGTCCGAGACCGTTCGACACGAGAAGGTCGGCGCGCTCCACCCGCGCGGCGTCCGATGCGGAGATCTCGAACGAATGGGGATCGGCGCCTCTCGGCATCAGCACCGTCACGTCGGCCCGGTCGCCGACCACGTTCTGCACCACGTCGCCCAGAATGTTCGTCGTCACGACCACCACCGGCCCGTCGGATGCGCCCGGCGAACACGCCGTCACGGACAGCGCCGCGAGTGCGGTCAGCAGGGTCAGCGGCAGCAAGCGGCGCATCCCGCTCACAGCCCGACCACGCCGAGGGTGGACGCGGCGACTCCGACGTCGAGAGTCCGCGCCACCCGCGCGTCGTCCCGGAAGTCGATCTCGGTCACCGTCTTCGACGCGGGATCCGAGACGTACGCGCGAGCGCCGCCGACGACGACGGCAGGCGGGGCCGCGGACTCGATGCTCCAGTCGTAGGGGGCGGCCAGTACGTGCGAGGAGGCGGTCTCCGCGCCGGTCGTGGTGTCGTACACGCGGAAGGTGCCGTCCGCGAGGACCGCGAACACGGAGCGACCGTCGCCCGCCGGTGCGACGCTCAGCGCGCGATCCGGGGTCCGGACGTGCGTCCACCCGCGGGTGCGCGCATCGAAGACCAGCACCCCGTCGTTGGTGGCGGCGGGTCCCGCGGGGGCGACGTGGATCGGCAGGCCGTCGTGTCCGCGGAACGACGTGGGTCGGGTGGCGGCGTGGATGCCCGCCGGGTACGGAACCTTCTCCGACGTCCAGGCGCCGGCGGCGGTGGTCGCGAGGAACAGTCCGTCGTCGCACGCGGCCAGCACGTCCGTGTCGGACACGGCCGTGCCTTGTATGTTCGGGCAGGCGGTGTCGAAGCTCTGCTCGACCTGCCCGTCCGCCGTGTGGACCTCGAACGTGCCGGGGCGGGAACCGGTTCCGTCCGCGGCCGAGCGCGACACCACGAAACCGTCGGCGATCGGCAGCGCGACGCCGTGGTGCGGTGCGTCGGCCTCCACGACAGTCCCCACGTCGATGCTGTCCTTGCGGAGCGCGGCGAAGTCGATCACGCGGGCGAGTCCGTCGCCGTCGAAGAACGTCGCCACCTTGTCGTCGCCTTCGGTCACGTGCGCCGGCTTGCCGCCCTCGAGCGCGCCGAGTTCGACCGGTGGCGTGGTGTACGAGTGGCTGTGGTCCCCGTGATCGATGGTCCAGGAACCGGCGTCCACGACATGCACCGCGCCGCCGGCGCCGTCCACGGCGAACGCGTAGCGGTCCTTCACCGTCGTCACCCGCGCCGGATTGTCGAACTCGAACGAATGGAGAGTCTCTGCCGTCGCGAGGTCGAGCACGTCCACGCGGCCGGAGTCGGCGTCCGACACGACGAGTCGGGGTTCGGGCCCCTCGACCTCGGTGGATCCCGCCTCGGCGGCAAGGTCGCTACCCGGTTGGCTCCGGCCGTCGGGGGATGCGGCCTCCTCCGGTGGGGATGCGCAGGCGCCGAGGGTCAGCGCGGCGACCGCGGCGAGTGCTGCGCGGGCGAGGGTCGTGTTCGGCATTCGTGGTCTCCATCTATCGAACGGGAATCGGAGTGGGCAAGAGGGCAGGCCGAAGTCGTCGCACCGCCGACCGGGCCAGGGCCGCGACGAAGAACTGGAGCACGGCGATTCCGGCGATCGTCGCGCCCGCGGCGGTGTCGGCATTCCACGACACGATCAGCCCGGCGAACGTGGCGGACCAGCCGAGGAGCACGGCAATCGCCATCGTCGCGCCGATCGACCTGCCGAACAGTGCTGCGGTGGCGGACGGGGCGACGAGGAGACCGAACACGAGGAGGGTGCCGACGATGCGGAACGACGCGACCACCGCGAGGACCACCAGAGCGAGCAGTGCGAGGTGCGCCCACCGTGGTTGCAGGCCCAGGGTGTGGGCCTTGCGTTCGTCGAAGACGAGGGCGACGAACGGGCGGTACGCGATCACCGAGACGATCCCGGCGACCGCGGCCGCCGCCGCGAGCCAGATCAGATCTCCCCGCGTCGCCGACAGGACGTCACCGAACAGGAAGGCAGTGAGATCGACCGCGAACGACCGTGCGCGCGAGACGATCACGACACCCAGCGCGAGCATGCCGACGAACAGCAGGCCGATCCCGGTGTCCTCGGACAGTCGCGAGTTCTTCGAGACCCAGGCGACTCCGAGGATCATGACGACCGCACTCGCGGCCGCGCCGACGAGGAGATTCGCGCCGGCGAGATAGGCGACGGCCACCCCGGGCAGCATGCCGTGTGAGATGGCCTCGCTCATGAAGGCCATGCCGCGCAACACGACCCACGTGCCCACCAGGCCGCAGAGGACGGACACCAGCATTCCCGCGAAGAGCGCGCGCCGGACGAAGGACACCATCAGGGGGTCGAGTAGCCACTGCACTCTGCTAATCTAACGATAATGATTGTCGTAAGCGAAATCGCGGTCCGGTATGGCCCGACCCCGGCCTTGAACGGTGTGAGCGTGCGGCTCGCACCGGGTACCGTCACCGCCGTCGTGGGGCACAACGGTTCGGGGAAGTCGACGCTCCTGCAGTGCCTCGCGGGCATCGCGCGACCGACGACGGGACGGATCGACGGCATGAAGGGGTTGGGAACGGCATATGTGCCGCAACGCAATGCGGTGAGCGATCAGCTACCGCTGACCGTGCGCGAGGTGGCGGCCATGGGGGCCTGGCACCGACGTGGATTGTGGCGGCGGCTCACTCCCGGCGACCGAGACGCCGTCGACAATGCGCTGAACAGGCTCGGTCTCGCGGATCTCGGCCGGCGGCGGATCGGCGCACTGTCGGGCGGCCAGCGTCAACGCGCCCTGCTTGCCCAGGCGCTCGTGCAACGCGGCGACCTGCTGCTCCTCGACGAGCCCACCACCGGTCTCGACGCGGAGGCCCGCGCGGTGATCGGCGACGTCGTCGGCGAAGAGGCAGCGCGGGGTGCGATCGTCGTCGTGGCCACGCACGAACCCCGCGACGCGGAACGCGCCGACCAGGTGCTGACCCTGTCGTCGGGAGTGCAGCTCACCCCACTTCGACGATGACGAGCTTGTTGCCGTCCGGATCTCGGAAGTAGAACATGGGCGGCACGTAGTCGCCCATCCGCATGACCTCCGCGTCCACGTCGACGCCGTTCGCCGACAGCGTCGCATGGTCGGCGTCGGCGTCCGAGGTGGTGAGGCGGATACCGGTCTCGACGCCCGCGGGGACGCCGTCGCGTGCAGGTACGAGCGCGATCGACGTCGCCGAGCCCGGTGGCGCCACCTCCACCCACCGCTGTCCGGGGCTGAACTCCGCATCCATGCGACGTTCGAAACCGAGTGTGCCCACATAGAATTCGAGCGCCCGATCCTGATCGGTGACGGGGACCGCCACCGTGTGCACTCCGTTGATGTGCGTCTTGCCGTCCTCGGTCATGCCGTCCACCTCCTCGTCGGCAGGCGTCACGCCTGCTCGAACGCCTTCTCGAGTTCGGCGACGTCGAGTTTGCGCATCTTCAGCATGGCCTGCATGGCGCGCTGCGCCTTCTCGGTGTCCGGGTCGCGCATGAGTTCGTACAGCCGCTCGGGGACCACCTGCCAGGAGACGCCGAAACGATCCTTGACCCAACCGCATTGGCTTTCCTCGCCGCCGTCGCCGGTGAGGGCGTCCCAGTACCGGTCCACTTCCGCCTGATCCTTACAGAGGATCTCGAAAGAGATGGCCTCGTCGAACGTGAACTGCGGGCCGCCGTTGAGCGCGATGAACGGCTGCCCGTTGATCTCGAAGGACACCGTCAACACCGCCCCCTCCGGCCCGGGAGTGTTCGGACCGTAGTGGGTGACCTCCGTGATCCGCGAATTCGGAAACAGGGACGTGTAGAACTTCGCGGCCTCTTCACCTTCGGTGTCGAACCAGAGGCAGGGGGTGATCGGTTTCATGGCGCAGTTCCTCTCGCAGGTCCTCGTCGATTCATCCTCGCCGATATAGACCGCGCCCACGCCCGAAACTCATCGAACGGCTGTCAGGAGTTCAGCGCACCGTCCGGGTGGAGGAGATGGCGATCGCTCCGAACAGCCCTACCAGGGCGAATGCGTAGAAGCCCCACGGGACGGCGTAGCCGGCGCCCAGCAGGACGCCGCCGAGGATCGGTCCGCAGATCGCGCCGACCCGGCCCACACCGGCCGACCAGCCGAGCGCGGTCGCGCGGATCTGCGGCGGGTGGTTGGCGCTCGTGAACGCGTAGACGAGGACCTGTGCGCTGAACACGAAGCAGCCGGCGAGGAACACCAGGGCGTAGATGCCGAACGACACCTTGACGCTGAGCAGGGCGAGGAACACCGCGGCGCCCGCGAACCAGATGATGGCCGCCGTGCGCGGGCCGATCTTGTTGGCGACGCCGCCCGCGATCAGCAGGCCGACCACCGCGCCCGCGTTGAGGATCAGCAGGAACGTCAGCGACGCGCCGAGGTTGTAGCCCGCCTCACGCATGATCGTCGGCAGCCACGTGTTGAGGCCGTAGACGAGTAGCAGTCCCATGAACGAGGTGACCCAGATGGCGATGCTGTTGCGCAGGAACGGACGCGAGAACAGGGCGCGCACCGGGTTCGCCGAGGCCGCGACGGGAGCGTCGTCGGCGGGTGCCGCTTCCAGTTCCAGGCCGTACTGCTTCGCGACGGCCTCGGCCTCGGCGCGCTTGCCGTGCGCCAGCAGGTACGAGGGGGACTCGGGGAGGTACCGCAGCATCAGCGGAATCAGGACCACGGCGGGCAGGGCGCCGACGACGAACATCGAACGCCAGCCGAACGGTTCGATCAGCACGATCGCCAGGGCAGCGGTCGCGACCGCACCCACGTGATAACCGGTCATCAGCAGCGTCGACGCGGAGCCGCCGCCCTGCCGCTTCGAGAACTCGTTGACCAGGGCCAGTGCTGTCGGCAGTGCGCCGCCGAGTCCGACCCCCGCGAGGAAGCGGAACAGTCCGAAGAAGAACGGGTTGGGTGCCACCGCGCAGAGCAGCGTGAGAATGGAGAACGCCGCGACGGCGAACAGGAGGGCTCGCCGGCGTCCGATGACGTCGGTGAGCGTGCCGATGACGAGCGCGCCGATGGTCATGCCGATCAGGCCGAATGTCGAGATGAACGTGATCGTTCCCGTGGTCAGACCCCAGTCCTCGTAGTCGAGGAGTGAAGGGATGACGGCGCCGAGGACTACCAGGTCGAAACCGTCGAGCAGCACGGCAACCCAGCACAGGGGCGCGACCCAGAGGGCGGTGGAGGCGCGGGCGGCGCTTCGTTGGGAAGTGGTCATGAGGTCCTCGACATTCGGGGGTGATGTGCGCGGGCGTTCGCGATGCGAACCCTGGTTCTATACGCGGACTTATTGTGTGGCGCGCCATAGTTGCCTGTCAAACATCGGCTACTCCACACCCCGGCAGGTCAAGAACTGGTAAACCCGGTGTGGATAATCGATCGGGTACCGAATCGATGAGCCAGGACGGATTGTGAGACCCAACCCCCAGGTGGCTGCGAGCCGTCCGAGCCACGCCGCGGCGCCACCGTCGGCTGCGGGCGGTTACCGGTACGACCTCGACGGACTGCGCGGAATCGCGATCGCGCTGGTCGTGGTCTATCACGTGTGGTTCGGGCGGGTGTCCGGCGGCGTCGACATCTTCCTGGTCCTCTCCGGGTTCTTCTTCACGGGCATGCTCGTGCGACGCGCCGGGGCGGACTCGGGTCCGTCGATACCCGCCGTCCTGCGGCGCACCGCCCGCCGGCTGCTGCCCGCGCTCGTGGTGGTGTCGGCCGCGACCGCGGTCGTGACCGTGATCCAGCGGCCGTTCACGCAGTGGTCGGGGATCGCGGACCAACTCCTCGCGTCACTGCTGTACGTGCAGAACTGGCAGCTGGCCCGGACGGCATCCGACTACGCCGCCGCCGACGCGTCGGTCAGTCCGCTGCAGCATCTGTGGTCGATGTCCGTGCAGGGTCAGTTCTATCTGCTCGCCCTCGCGGTGGTGGCCGGGATCGCGTGGACGTGCCGTCGTCGCGGTCGACCGGGCCTCCTCCGGCCCGTGCTCGGCGGTGTCCTCGTTCTCGGGTTGGTGGCGTCGTTCGCCTACGCGGCCGTGCTGTCGCAGGACCGGCAGTCGTGGGCGTACTTCGACACGTTCGCGCGACTGTGGGAGCTGCTCGCGGGGGCGTTGCTCGCGCTCGTCGTGCACCGGGTCGCGCTACCCGGGTGGTCGCGGACCGTCCTCGCGGTGTCGGGGTTCGCCGTGGTCCTCGGGTGCGGGTTCCTCGTCGACGGCGCCGCCCTGTTTCCCGGTCCGGTGGCCCTGATCCCGGTCGGTGCGGCGGTGGCGCTGATTCTCGCGGGCGCAGGCCCGTCCGAGCAGCCGGGGATCGTGACGATGATGGCGTCCCGGCCGTTCGTCGAACTCGGGGGACTGGCGTATTCGCTGTACCTGTGGCACTGGCCGATCCTCATCTTCTACCTCACGTGGCGGGAGCGGCCCGCGGTCGGAGCGCTCGTCGGACTCGCGGTGATCGTCGTGTCGCTGGTGCTGGCGTGGCTCACCCGGCGGCTGGTCGAAGCGCGGTTCCAGACCGGGTCGGCCCGGCCGAGGCGAGCGCTGACCGCGCTGGTCGCGATCCTCGGCGTCGCCGTGGTGGGGACCGCGTCCGGCTGGCACGTGTATCTGGTCCGCAACCCCGAGACGACCGCCCGGGTCGGTGAGCTGGACCCGTGGCTGTACCCGGGCGCGGCGTCGTTGACCGACGGCGCGTTCGCGCCGCGCACGGACATGCGACCCACCCTGCTCGAGGCGTCGGGAGATCTTCCGCAGCCGACCCTCGACGGCTGCATCTCCGATCTGAGCACCCGCGACGTCGTCACCTGCGTGTACGGCGACCTCACCGCGGACCGGACGATCGCCGTGGTGGGCAGTTCGCACGCCGAGCACTGGGTGCCCGCGCTCGATCGCATCGGGCAACAGCGCGGCATCCGCGTCGAGACGTACCTCAAGATGGGGTGCCCGTTGACCGTCGCGGACGTTCCGCTGCTCGCCGGTGAGCCGTATCCCGACTGCGGCGACTGGTCCCGCGACGTCCTCGACCGGCTCCGTGATCACCGACCGGACTGGGTGTTCTCGACGTCCTCGCGTCCCAACGAGGAGGGCGCCGGCGACGTCACCCCCGACGACTACGTGGGCCTGTGGGCGCGGCTGGCGGACTTCGGGCTCCCGTTCCTCGGCATCCGCGACACGCCGTGGCTGCACAACGACGGCGTCCCGTATTCGGTCGTCGACTGCCTCGCCGACGGCGGCGACGCCGAAAGTTGCGGGATGCCCCGGGACGACGTGCTGGCCCCGGACAACCCGACGCTCGAGGCGGCCCGCGACCTGCCGTCGGTACATCCGCTCGACCTCACGGACGCCGTGTGTGACGTGGCGATCTGCCGTGCGGTGCAGGGAAACATCCTCGTGTACCACGATTCGCATCACCTCTCGGCGACATACGTCCGGAGCCTCGTCCCCGAACTCGACCGGCAGATCGGCATGGCCACCCGCTGGTGGTGACCGGGATACTGGCGGCATGTCCGAAGACGACCGCAGCATGCTGGGACGCGCCTTCCTGGTGCTGGGTTCGTTCACCTCGGAGCGCCCTCGCCTGTCGCAGTCGGAGCTGAGCCGGCGCACCGGACTGCCGCTGCCGACGGTGCACCGGCTCTGCCGTCAACTGGTCGACAACGGCGCCCTCGAACGCGTCGACGACGGGCACTACGAGATCGGGGTGCGGCTGTGGGAGTTGGGTGCGCTCGCTCCCCGCGCGCACGGACTCCGGCAGGTGGCGCTGCCGTACCTCGAGGATCTGTACGAGGCGACGCGCGAGAACGTGCAACTCGTGGTCCGGGAGGATCTCGAGGCGCTCTACATCGAACGGTTGTCGGCGCGCGGTGCCGTGACCGTCGTCGGGAGGGCGGGGGGCCGGCTGCCGCTGCACGCGTCGAGCGGCGGCCTGGTGCTGCTGGCGTTCGGCGGCAAGAACCTCCTCGACGAGGTTCTCGCGGCGGGCCTCGAACGCTTCACGCCGTCGACCATCACCACCGAACATCGCCTGCGCAGCACCCTCGACGACATCCGCCGGACCGGCTGGGTCACGTGCCGCGAACACCTCAACGTCGGGACGCTGGCCGTGGCCGCGCCGGTGTCGCGGTCGACGGGTGAGGTGGTGGCTGCGGTGTCCGTCGTGGTTCCGGCGGAGAAGGATCCCGCGCCCCTGATCCCGGCGGTGCGGGCGGCCGCGCGCGGCATTTCCCGCGGCGTCGCGTAGCTCGTCTTTCACTCAGTGAAAGAGGGGGTGTTGCGATCACACGTCGGGCAGCACAGTGACTGGTGTCACGAACTACGCGAGGAGTCTGCTCATGAACACACAGGTCGGGATCGTCGGCGGGGGTCCCGCAGGACTGATGCTGTCCCATCTCCTGCACCTGAAGGGCATCGATTCCGTCGTGCTCGAAAGCCGCACCCGCGAGGAGGTGGAGGGCACGATCCGGGCCGGTGTGCTCGAACAGAACACCGTCGACCTGATGGTCGACACCGGACTCGGCGACCGCGTCAAGCGTGAAGGACTCACCCACCACGGCATCGAATTGCGGTTCGGCGGCCGCGGCCACCGCATCGACTTCGACGAACTGACGAACGGCCGCGCCGTCACCGTCTACCCGCAGCACGAGGTCCTGAAGGACCTCATCGCCCGGCGTCTCGAAGACGACGGCGACATCCGCTTCGGCGTCTCCGACGTGCAGGTTCATGACCACACGTCCGACAACCCGAAGATCACCTACCTCGACGCCGACGGCAACGAGCAGACGCTCACCTGCGCGCTCGTCGCCGGCTGTGACGGCTCGCGGACCTCGACTCGCGGTCTCATCCCCGAGACCACCGTGCGCACCGACCACTTCCGCCAATACCCGTTCGCCTGGTTCGGCATCCTCGCCGAGGCCCCGCCGTCGTCCGAGGAACTGATCTACGCCAACCACCCGCGCGGCTTCGCGCTCATCAGCACCCGCACACCGGAGGTCCAGCGGCACTATCTGCAGGTCGACCCGGACGACTCCGTCGACAACTGGTCCGACGACCGCATCTGGTCGGAACTGCACGCCCGCGTCGACGGCGAAGGCGCGGAGATCAAGGACGGCAAGATCTTCCAGAAGTCGATCCTCCAGTTCCGCAGCTTCGTGTGCGAACCCATGCAGCACGGCAACCTCTTCCTCGCCGGCGACGCCGCCCATACCGTGCCCCCCACCGGCGCCAAGGGCATGAACCTGGCGATCGCCGACGTCTACTTCCTGTCCAAGGCGATGGCCGAATACTTCGCCACCCGCAGTCGGGCCGGGCTCGAGGGCTACACCGACAGTGTCCTCCCGCGCGTGTGGCGGACCCAGCACTTCTCCTGGTGGATGTCCTCGATGCTGCACCGACTCCCCGACGACACCGGATTCGGTCACAAGCGGCAGGTCGCCGAACTCGACATGGTCACCCGCTCCGTCGCCGGCCGCACCCTCATCGCCGAGAACTATGTCGGCACCCCGTTGGGCTGACACCCCTGTGAGTACTTATCAACGTCGGGCGGTTAATAAGTACTCACGGGTGGCGGAGCCGCAACGAACGGGGCGAAGAGCCGGGCGGTGTCCGCCGACGCCGCCGCGGTGTCCTCGGGTGGGTTGGCGATGAAACTCAAGGCGAGCCGGACGATGGCGTGCGCGATGATGTCCGCGTCGTCCGGGGACGAGTTCACCCACGACCGTTGCAGCGTCTGTGCGAGCCGATCGGCCGCGGGGCGGATGATGATGTTGCTGTCCGTCGTGATCAGGCGCAGCAGATCTTCGGGTGCCTTCCCCTGGTGCAGAGACATCACCAGGGGATCGGCTCCGCTGAGTTCGAAGAACGTCGCATAACCTTCCCGCAGAGCAGTTGTCGCGTCGCCGGGGTTCTCGTACAGAGCGGATTCGATGACGGTGACGAGGCTGTCGGTCAGCCGAAGTGCGTACCCCTCCGCCAACCCGCGCCGCGATCGGAACTCTTTGTAGATCGTCTGCCTGCTCAGCCCCGCGGCGACCGCGACGTCGGTCATGGTGATTGTCGGCCACGGACGTTCGAGCAGCAGTTCCCGAAGCGCATCGAGGGTTGTCTCCCGCATCAGCGACGTTGCGGCCAGCCGGTATCGACTCTGTCGCTCGGTGCGGTCGTCTGCGGACATGACCTCGATGCTAGCGGGCGGCCGCGACCCGGCCTTCCCGCTCGTCGGCGAGCACGTCGGTCAGAGCAACCGACTCGTCCGCCAATGCGGCACGGTCGACGGTGCCGCCCCGGGCGATCATCGTGCGCACGGTACGGAGGTCTTTCGGGCGGCCCACGGCGATGACCCCGACCGGCGTGTCCTCACGCACTGCGACCGCTGTGAAATCGCGATCGTCGATCGAACCGCGGGTCACGAAGTCGTCGTCGAACCGGGTCGCGCCGGCGAACTGCACGGTGTGGCCGTACTGCGTGGACCACCCCCAGGGAACGTCGGTGAACGGCGTGGGCTTTCCGAGGATGGAATGCGCGGCGGCAATCCCCTGGGCCTGAGCGCCGTTCCAATGTTCGGAGCGGTAGCGCTCGGAGTCACGCGCACCGGGGATATTGGCCGCGTCTCCGGCCGCGTAGACGCCGTCGGCCGAGGTGCGAAACTGCCCATCGACGGTGATGCCGTTGTGGACGCGCAGTCCCGCCGCGACCGCGAGCGTCACCTCGGGGACGGTGCCGACCGACACGAGGACGGTGCCGGCACTCCAGCTGCGACCGTCGTCCGCGGTGGCGCGGGCGGAGCCGTCGTCGCTCACGTCGAGCGACGACAGTGCGACATCCGTGCAGACGTCGACGTCGTTCTCGGAGTGCAGCGAAGCGATCATCGTCGAGATGTCCGGGGGCACAATTCGACTGAGGAGCGACGGGTCGCGTTCGAGGACGGTGACCTCCGCGCCGAGCGACCGCGCCGTGGCCGCGACCTCGCATCCGATGAGACCCCCGCCGATCACGAGCAGGGAACCGGTGCGTCGAATCGACTCGCGAAGGGAATCGGCGTCGGCCATCGACCGCAGAGTGAAGACGTGCGCACCGGAGAGACCGTCGAGTCTTCGGGCCCGGCCGCCGGTCGCGAGCAGCAGAGCACTGTACGACAGGGTCTCTCCGGAGGAGAGCGTCAGCAACTTCCGCCTGGTGTCGAGTTCGACTGCCGTTGCACCGGTGATCAATTCGATATCTCTCTCGTTCCAGAAAGAGTCCGGCTTCAGTGCGGTCTTCTCCGCCGCCGTTGCACCCGACAGGAAGTCTTTCGACACCGTCGGACGCCGATAGGGCGGTGCGGGTTCGTCTCCGATTACGACGACGCGCCCGGTGAAGCCTTCCGACCGGAGCGTCAGCGCGGCGCTCGCCCCTGCGATACCGGACCCGACGATGACCACCGTCGACAGCTCCGTGGAGTGAATCGGCATTGCGCTCACGCCCGGCTGACCTCGACCATGTCGAAGTCCGCCTTGGCGGCCCCGCAGTCGGGGCACGACCAGTCCTCGGGAATGTCGTCCCACCTGGTGCCGGGCTCGATGCCGTCCTCCGGCCAGCCCTGGGCCTCGTCGTACTCGAATCCGCATTGGACGCAGCGGTAAAGCTTGAAATCGGTACTCATGTCACGCCACCTTCGGGTCGAAATCGATCTTTTCGCGGACCCCGCAGTCGGGGCAGCACCAGTCGTCGGGCACATCGGCCCATGCGGTGCCGGCGGGGAATCCCTCACGCGGTGCGCCGGACGCCTCGTCGTAGACGTAGTCGCAGACCGGGCACTGGTAGGCGGCCATCACCGAACTCCGCCGCTGTACTTGGCCAGCACCTTCTCGCGCTTGCCGGGTTGGATGTTCACCCGGGTGATGTCGCCGTCGTAGTGGTCGAGCACGCGGTGATCCATCACCTTGCGCCAGAGCGGCGGGAAGTACGCGAGCGTAATCATGCTGGCGTAGCCACTGGGCAGGTTGGGGGCGCCGTCCATGCTCCGGAGCGTCTGGTAGCGCCTGGTCGGGTTCGCGTGATGGTCGCTGTGGCGCTGCAGGTGGTACAGGAAGATGTTGGTGACGATGTGGTCGGAGTTCCAGCTGTGTGCGGGAGCGCAGCGCTCGTAGCGGCCGCTGGCGGTCTTCTGACGCATCAAGCCGTAGTGCTCGAGGTAGTTGACCGTCTCGAGGAGTGAGAATCCGTAGACGGCCTGAATGATCAGGAACGGGATGACGACCGGACCGAATATGGCGATGAGCGCACCGAACAGCACCACCGACATGTCCCAGGCATTGAGCACGTCGTTGTGAATGCTCCAGGTGCTCTTGCCGAGTCGCTGCATCCGCGTCTTCTCGAGCTCCCAGGACGACGTCAGGCTTCCCCAGACGCTGCGGGGCAGGAAGGTCCAGAAGCTTTCTCCGAATCGTGAACTCGCCGGGTCCTCCGGTGTGGCGACTCGGACGTGGTGGCCCCGGTTGTGCTCGATGTAGAAGTGGCCGTAGAAGGTCTGCGCGAGAGTGATCTTGGCCAGCCACCGTTCGAGTTCGGTCTTCTTGTGACCCATCTCGTGTGCGGTGTTGATGCCGATGCCGCCCATGACGGCGACGCTGAACGCGACGCCGATCTTCGACGCCAGTCCGAGGCCGCCGTCGATGCCGAGCCAGGAGAGATTGTCCGCCGACCAGAGGTAGCACGCGAAGACGAGGCTCGCCAGCTGGAACGGGATGAACACGTACGTGCAGTACCGGTAGTACCTGTCGTTCTCGAGCTGTTCCATCACTTCCTCGGGAGGGTTCTGGCCGTCGGGCCCGAAGAACCTGTCGAGGAGGGGGAGCAGTCCGAACAGCAGTAGGGCGCCGATCCACCACCACACCGGTGCTGCCGCCGACCATCCCAGTTGGTTGAAGGCCCACACGAGACCCGCAGCAAGGAACAGTGCGGTCGGGGGAATCAGTCCCATCAACCACAGGTAGCGCTTGCGGTCACGCCACGCTTCCGGTGGCGCCTCTCCCGTCATCCTGCCGATATTCGACGTCGTCACGATCCGAACCTCCTCGTCCAGTAGCCGTGCCGGTATGAACCAGCTCACTCTCATTTGGACAGTACACGGACTTAGATCCAGCGTCTAGACAAAAATAGAGATTTGTAAATCTGACAGGATGCCGTGCATTAACGCCGGGGTCTTCGCTGCCGATAGACAGGTCGACACCGTTACACCGTGCTGAGGAGGCCGTCGATGTTCCGAGACCCCGGACTTCCCGACTGGCTCGAATTCGTCCTGGGCCTGCTCGGGTACCGCTGGTAAGTCGTCTACTCCGGCGTCCGCGAGCGCGCCGCGAACGTCCCTGTCGCAACGACGGCGAAGACCAGCCCCCACCACGGGTGACCGGCGAGTGCGACGAGGACGCCGGTCGCCGCGAACAGTGCGGTCTGGGCCAACAGTCGTGCGGGGTTGTGTAGTCGCCGATGCGATTTCGGGGCCATGGCGACGCCCCAGATCACGGCCGCGGTCGCCGGAAGGAGTGTCGCGAGTACCACCTGAACGACCGTCGAGTTCACGAGCGACCAGCCCGCGACGGCGAGCAGGACCAGCATTGCGATCTCACAGGCGAAGGCCACGACGTCCAGAACACCCACTCGTGGCGCGCCGGCTTCGCTCATCGACCCACCTTAGATGCGTACGTTGGAAGGGAGGCCGAACACGGGACGACGGAAGAGAGACTGGTGCAGATCGGGCGCAGACGGTGGATGGTGGTTGTGGCGGCAGGGGCGACTCTGACGATGGGCATCGCGAGTTGTTCGTCGCCCGACACCACGGACGTCGCGTTCGATACCGCCGAACTGGACTCCGCGATCAACCCCTGTGACGACCTGTACGGGTTCGTCAACGGCAAGTGGCTCGCGGAGACCTCGATTCCGGACGATGAATCCTCGTACGGCGTCTTCAACCAACTGCGCGACAAGAGTCTGGACACGCAGCGTGACATCGCCCGGAGTGCCGCCGAGAATTTCGGGAGTGAGGACTCGAACTCGGACCGGTCCAAGATCGGCGCGCTCTACGAGTCGGCCATGGACGAGAAGTCGATCGACGCTGCCGGATTCGCGCCGCTGGAACCGGAGTTGGCTCGGGTCGACGCGATCGGATCCCCTGCAGACGTCGCGAAGTTCCTCACCGAGGACGCCGCCGACGGTGGTTCGATCGTGTTCAGCCTCACCGCGGGCGCCGACTACCAGGATGCGACGAAGCAGATCGGATTCGTCACTCCGACCGGAATCTCGTTGCCGTCCAAGGACTACTACACTGACCCGCAGTACGCGCCGATCCTCGACGCCTACCGGAGTTACCTCGGTACGTCACTCGACCTGATCGGGGCCGGCGAGGCGCAGGCGGATCAGGCCGTCGAGCTCGAGAAGGCGCTGGCGGACGCGTCCCTGTCGCCCGAAGAAGCACGCGATCCCGCGACGCAGTACCACCTCGTCACGGTCGACGAGGCGAACGCGACGGCACCGGCCTTCGACTGGCGGCAGTACTTCGCGGCGCAGGGCGTCTCGCCCGAACCGGGCTTCTCCCTCGCCGCTACCCCCTACTTCGCTCGGGTGAACGAACTCCTGCAGCGGGCTCCCCTCGACCAGTGGAAGTCCTACCTGCGCGCCCAGGTGGTGTCCCGCTCGGCCGACCGACTGTCGAAGCCGTTTCGGGACAACCAGTTCGAATTCGACAAGCAGATCTCGGGCAGTACCGCGCAGAAGCCCCGCTGGAAGACCGCCGTCGCGGACGTGAACTCCGCGATGGGGGAGGCGATGGGCGAACTGTACGTGCGGGAGGCGTTCGACCCGGCGGCGAAGGAACGTGCGCAGCAACTCGTCCACGATGTCCTCGACGCGTTGAAGGCGCGCATCGAGAAACTGGACTGGATGAGCCCGGAAACCAAGCAGAAGGCTTTCGACAAGTGGTCCAAGCTGGTACCCAAGATCGGGTACCCCGACAGGTGGCGCGACTGGTCCGGGTTGCAGATCACCCGGGGCGACTATTTCGGCAATCTCGCCGCGGCTGACAAGTTCAATCACGCCTACGATCTGGCGAAGATCGGGAAGCCGTCGGATCGGACTGAGTGGGCGATGACTCCGCAGACCGTCAACGCGTATTACAACCCGAGCGACAACACGATCAACTTTCCCGCAGCGATCCTGCAGGCCCCGTTCTTCGACCCGAACGCCGACGACGCCCTCAACTTCGGCGGCATCGGCTCCGTGATCGGGCACGAGGCGACGCACGGGTTCGACGACCAGGGCAGCCAATTCGACGGCAACGGCAACAACGTGAACTGGTGGACACCCGCGGACCGGGAACAGTTCGCGGCCAGGACGGAGAATCTCGTCGACCAGTTCGACGCCTACGCCCCGATCCCCGGCCGACCCGAAATCCACGTCAACGGCAACCTGACCCTCGGCGAGAACATCGCCGATCTGGGTGGCGTCAACGCGTCGTACGACGCGTTGACGGCCGTACTCGACTCGGACCCCGGGACGGCGGAGGAGAAGATCGACGGCTACACGCCGAGTCAGCGGTTCTTTCTCAACTACGCCCGGGTGTGGCGGGAGAAGACCCGCGACGAGTCCATGATCACGCAACTCGACAGCGACCCGCATGCGCCGTCGGATCTTCGTGTCGACGGTGTCGTCCCGAACGTGCCGGGGTTCGGGCAGTCGTTCGGCTGCATGCTGCGCCCGTGAGTACTTATCAACCACGGGCGGTTAAGAAGTACTCACGGGCGAAGCATGGCGGCGATGTGCCCGAGCCGGGGCTGGTCGATCGACCCCTCCACGCAGCGTGCGAACAGCCACAGGTGTAGCCGCTCGCGGTCGAGTCCGAGCAGGCCGGCCATCCGGTTCGAGAATCCGACGGGGTCGGCGGCGAGGCGGTCGACGTGGTCGAGCATGTGCTGCAGCACGTCGTACGTCGGATCGCCGACATACGGTTTGGGATCGATCACCAGCCACGGCTCGCGCGCGGCGGACAGCACGTTGTCGGGGTGAAGGTCCGTGCACAGCAACCGCGACTGCGTTGCCGTCCTGGGTAGTTCGCGGAACAGTTCCATGCCGGTCCGCGCCAGGCCCGGATCCAGGCGCGGAGCGCGTGCGAGTTTCTCCTCGAACTCGTCGGCCCACACGTCGCACATGCTGGTGAGGGGGCGGAACGGGTAATCGGCGGGTGGTTCGATCCACAGCCTGCGCAGCAACCCGGCGATCACGACGTCCTGTTCCTCGGGCGGCCGGACGTCGGACAGCGGGGTGCCGGGCTCGCAGGCTTCGAGGAGCAGCGCCGTGGTGTGGTTGAGCACGCGGTGGTCGAGCAGTCGGACGGCGCCGTCACCGTTCCAAGCTGCGAGTCCGTCCGCCTCGTGCAGGGCCTCGTCGTGTCGCCAGCCGATCTTCAGCACCACGCGTTCGCCGGCGGCGGTGCGTGCGGGCGCCGTCCAGGACGTCACGCCGCCCGGCTGGAACGCGCGACCGATGTCCAGCGACCACTGCCGACTCAGCGTTTCGACGACGGTGGGGAGGTCGGACAGCCACGTTCGGCGCGGCGCGTCGGGTGCGTCGTACGCGGCCATCTCTCGCACGAGGTTCGTCGGCAGTTCCAGATCCGGCACACCCGCATTGTGCCTCGCGGATCGGTCACCGCCTTCCGCGGTCCCACACGCGCCGCGTCTGCTCGGCGATGTCAGGGTGGTGGGTCCGCTGGAAGTTGCGGCCACCGCGGGCGAAGGCTTGCACGGTCGCGGGCGGTACGTCGAGCTCGGCGACGGGTACGTCGAGCCACTCGCAGTCTCGGAGGTGCACCAGATCCACAGCCGCGGCCTCCGGACTCGAGTCGTAGCGCCACGGACCGTCGATCCGGCCGAGGAGGTAGAGCCCGTCGGCGTCACGCGACCAGACGAACGATCCGTCCAGCACCTGCGTGAAGCGTTCGAGCCGGCGTGCGGCCGGATCACCGTAGGTGCGCTCGGTCGCGTCGAGCGCCTCACTCAGATCGACGGGAGGTGGGGCCAGCAACCCGCCGATTCCACACACGTCCATCGCGAGCGCGCGCTGCACCGCGAGCCCTGGGTCCACGTCGTCGCGACGGGAACGCATCGGTGCGCGGTAGACGTCGGTGGGTGTCATACGTATGGATTCTCCCTGACGCCGAACCGCGATAGCACTCTTCGGCAATCGTCCACCCGGCAAACTAGAACCTGTTACATTCTCGGGAGGGGTACTACTGCTGGAACTCGGAGAGAACTCATGAGACACCGCGTCGTCGAATGGTCCACCGGTACGGTCGGACGTCACGCCATCGCAGGCATCGATGCCCGCGACGACCTCGAACTGGTCGGCGTGTGGGTGTCCAACCCCGAGAAGGTCGGGAAAGACGCCGGGGAGCTGGCGGGCCTCGGCCGAGAACTCGGCGTGGCGGCGACCGACGACAAGGAGGCGCTTCTCGCTCTGAAGCCGGACTGCATCGTGCACACCGCGATGACGGACGACCGTATCTTCGACGCCATCGAGGACCTGATCTCGTTCCTCGAGGCCGGCATCAACGTCGTGTCCTCGGGACCCGTTCTGTTGCAGTACCCGATCGGTGTGGTCCCGGACGAACTCGTCGACCGCATCCGCCGCGCCGGCGAACAGGGAGGCGCAAGCCTCCACGTGAACGGCATCGACCCCGGGTTCGCGAACGACGTTCTCCCGCTGGCCATGACGAGCCTGTCGCAGCGGATCGACGAGGTGCGCTGCGCCGAGATCGCCGACTACTCCACCTACTACCAGCCGGTGGTGATGAGTGAGATCTTCGGTTTCGGCAAACCCGTCGAGGAGGTGCCGATGCTGTTCCAGCCGGGCGTGCTGTCGCTGGCGTGGGGGAGCGTTGTCCGCCAGATCGCCGCGGGACTGGACCTCACGCTCGACGAACCGCTGGTGGAGAAGTTCGAACGCATCCCCGCCGAGGAGGATCTAGACATTCTGTCGTGCCACATCGCGAAGGGAACGGTGGCGGCGGTGCGGTTCGAAGTCGTCGGCACGGTCGACGGGGTGCCGCGTGTGGTCCTCGAGCACGTCACCCGCACCCACCCCGAACAGAAACCGGACTGGCCGAAACCGACCCGCGGCGACGGGTGCTACCGCATCGACATCTCGGGCGAGCCGATGATGACCGTCGAGTTCAACCACCACGGCGAAAACGGCGACCACAACGTGTCGGGGATGATCGTCACCGCGATGCGGCTGGTGAATTCGGTGCACGCGGTGGTCGGGGCGAAGCCCGGATTGGTGACCGCACTCGATCTGCCTCTCGTCACCGGCCGCGGATTATGCGCTTCGCACCCGTGAGTACTTATTAACCGCCCGTGGTTAATAAGTACTCACAGGCCGAAGGCACTGAGCGCATTTCGGAGACCGTTGGGGCGCTCTGCGAGGGGAACGGGTTCGACGAGTGCGAACGCGCAGCCCACCTTTCGTGCCGCACCGTCGGCTTCCTCGCTGTCGCCGATCATCAGAGTACGTTCGGGCTCGGAACCGAGTGCGGCGAGAGCGTGCTCGAAGATCTTCGGGTCCGGTTTGATCGCACCCACCTCGAACGACAGCACGAACGCATCGACGAGATGCTCGACTCCCAGATCCGCGAACGCGGGCCGGATGTCGAACGCGATGTTGCTCAGCACCGCGACCTTGATTCCACGGTCCTTCAGTGACGCAAGCACTTCCGCGGTGTCGGGGTATGCGCTCCAGCATCCCGGGTCGATGACCCGCTCGTACAGCCCGACCGCCTGGTCCTCGTGTGCGACCCCGGACTTGCGCAGAACGTCGAGGTACGCCTGCCGGTGGAACCGAGGGTCGAGGTCGCGGTTGGTCCACGCGTGGTGCTCGGCGGCATCCATCTCGACGGTCTGGCCGACCGGCGCCGTCATGCGCCGCATCAACTCGGCCTGCTGGTGGAGGTCGAACGGTTCACCGTCGTGATCGGTGAGGTCGGCCATCCAGCTGTCGTCCTCCTCCAGCCGGAACAGCGTGCCGGAGAAGTCGAAGATCACTGCGTCGAATTCGGTGAGATCGGAAGCCACGTTTCCAGGCTAACGCGCGGTGCACGCGACTTCAGCGTGAAGCCGGACGGGGTCAGTCGACTTCGAGTTCGCCCATCAGCGACCACTCGGTGCCGTCGATCTTGGTGTTGATGATCCGAGGTGTCTGCGCGAGGGCGGGTTTCAACTCGCGCAAGGCGTTCTGGAAGTGCTCGCTCTGCACGTGGGCGACGGCGGAGTCGTCGTCACGGAACGCTTCGACGAGGACGTACAGGTTCGGATCCTCCACCGCACGCGACCAGTAGAACCACAGGTTGCCCGGTTCGTTTCGGGTCGCGTCGGTGAACGGCTGCACCAGGTCGAGCCAGCCGTCCGTGTGGTCCGGTTTCACGGTGAAGTTGACGACGATGAAGATCACGGCTGCCTCACTTCTCGAGTTCCCGCATTCCGTGACGAATCCTACGCGCGCGGCTGCGCGGGATCCTCGACCGAGCGGCGGAGCCGGGTGAGGATGCGCGTGAAGCTGCCGGGGTCGTCCAGGGCACGCGCGAGGACCAGCGCGCCCTGGATTCCCGCGACGACCTCCTCGGCGAGTGGACGTGACTGCGTGCCGTGGCCGGCGTCGGCGAGAGCGCCGGCGAGCGAATCGACCCAGTCGGTGAAGTAGGCGCGGACCCGGTGGGCGAAGCGATCACGTTCGAGGCCGAGCGCGAACGCGCCGAACAGGCAGATTCGGCGGCCCGACCGGAAGTACGTCTCGACCTCGTCGAACATCCGCTCGAGACGGATAGCGGCGGGCTCGGGCTCACGCAGCCGCCGGTACACGGCGGTCTGGAACCAGGCGTCGACCTCGTCGAGGACTGCCTCGGCCATCTCGTCCTTGCCGCGGGGGAAGAAGTTGTACAGGCTTCCTTTCCCGAGCCCGGTGTGCTCGGTGATGACGGCCAGGCTCGCGCCGTCGAACCCGTGGGATCGGAACACCTCGGCCAGCACGGGGACGACGTCGCCGCGCTCGGCTACTGCTCGGGGCATGACTACTCCTCGTGTGCCGGTCAGAGGCCGAGATCGCTCAGCCCGGGATGATCGGACGGCCGCACGCCGGACATGTCCCAGAAGAATGTGCGGTCGGATTCGTCGATCGGCACGTCGTTGATGCTGGCGTGACGCCACCGCATCAGACCGTTGTCGTCGAACTGCCAGTTCTCGTTGCCGTACGCGCGGAACCACTGCCCGTCGGTGTCGTGGAACTCGTACGCGAACCGGACCGCGATCCGATTCCCGTCGTGCGCCCACAGCTCCTTGATCAGACGGTATTCCAGCTCGCGGTCCCACTTCCCGGCGAGGAAGTCGACGATCTCGCGGCGCCCCTGCAGAAAGGTGGACCTATTGCGCCACCAACTGTCCTCGGTGTAAGCCTGCGCGACCTTCTCGGGATTGCGGGAATTCCAGCCGTCCTCGGCGGCGCGAACCTTCGAGATCGCGGTGTCGCGCGTGAACGGTGGGACGGGTGGTCGAACGGACATGGTGAGCGCTCCTCCGGGAGGGTCTTGTACCTTTCAGTACAGACTGTACCGATAGGTACAAGCGCTGTCCAGGGTCGCGCCGCACACGCCTCACGGCCGATGCCCCCGCCGTGACGGAGAGGGCATCGGCCGAGTGCGAAACCTAGTGCGCTTCGGCGAGTTCCGCGCCGATGCCGGTTTCGGCGCGCACCAGCATCTCGGCGAACTTCTCGTCCCGATCGGCCGAACCTCCGTGACGGCGTTCGGCGGCGAGCGAGCCGATCACGGCAGCGGCCAAACCGAGCGGCATCGTGATGATCACCGGCAACTGAATGGTCAGCGGCGCCGGGCCACTTCCCAGCCAGAGCGCCTCCGTGAACATGAGGCTGACCACGGTGGATGCCAGTCCGACCGAGATGCCCCACACCGCGCCTGTGCTGTTGAACCGCCGCCAGTTGAGACTGAGCAGCAGGCTGGGCAGGTGCGCACTGCCGGCGACCATGAAGGCCATACCCATGAAGTAGGTGATATTTGTAGTGTCGCCGATCGCCATCGTCAGTCCGATCGCGGCGACGCTGAACGCGACCGCCGTGTACCGGGCGACCTTCGCCTCGCGGGCATCCGCCGTCTCCGTGCCGGCGTCGGCGGACTTCGGGCGGATGAGGGTGGGCCACACGTCGTGGGCGAACGTTCCCGCAGCCGAGATCACGACGCCCGCGACGACGGCGACGATGCTCGCGAACGCGACGGCAGCCACCATGGCCAGCGCGATCGAACCACCGATGGTGCCGACGCCTCCGCCGAGTTCCGTGACCAGCGTGGGTGCCGCGAGATTGCCGCCGGCGCCGACACGATCCGCCCCGTCGGGACCGAGAAGCGCGGCGGTGCCGAAGCCCATCACGATGACGATCAGATAGAAGATGCTGCACAGTGCGACGGTCCAGCCCAGCGACTTCCGGGCCGTCGCGGCCTCGGGGACGGTGAAGAAGCGAATCAGGATGTGGGCCATGCCGGCCGTGCCGAGCGCGAACGCCAGGGAGTACGAGATCAGGTTGATCGCACCGGTCTGCCCGAAGATCAGGCCCGGCGAGAGGATCGCATCTCCGGCCGCGGCGTTCGAGGTTGCCGCCCCGAGCATGCCGGGGATGCTGAAGCCGAACTTCGCGAGGATCCCGAGGCACACCACGATCGCCAAGATCGACAGGACGGACGACTTGATGACCTGAACCCACGTGGTCGCCAGCATTCCGCCGACGAAGACGTAGATGCCCATGAGTGATCCGGCCACCACGACGGACAGGCCGAACGGGATCCCCGAGACGGACTCGAGCAGGACACCCGCCGCCACGAGCTGCGCGAGCAACACGAACGTGCCGGTGACGATGGTGCTGAGCGCAACCACCACCCGGACGCGACGTGCACCGGTCCGGAACACCAGAACATCGGCGAGCGTGAACTTTCCGACGTTCCGCATCTTCTCGGCGAGAAGGAAGAGGACGGGGAGGAAGGAGACCACCGACGTGCACAGAATGACGGCGCCGTCGACGCCCTTGTAGAAGATCAAGCCCGTGGTGCCCAGAAAGCTACCGGCGGAAATGAATTCGCCGGCGATCGCGAAACCGTTCTGCCAGCCGGTGATCGAGCGTCCCGCAGCGAAGAATCCGGTGGCGCTACGGCTTCGGCGCGATGCGGCGAACGTCACCCACAGGGTGAGCGAGATGACGGCGGCACAGATGCCGATGGCGAGGAAATCGGCGTCGCCGGTCACGAGGCACGCTCCTGATCACGTTGCGCGATGGCCCGGACGGCGGCATCGGCGGCGGGTTGGATGAAGGTGCGGGAGAGTCGGAAGTACGCGTACACGAGCACCCAGGTGCCGGCGAACTGGGAGAACACCACCCACAGCGACAGTGGAATGCCGAATGCCGTGTTGTTGCCGAGGGGTTCGGGGAAGAAGGCGAATCCGACGAGAAACCCGGAGAACAGCACGATCGCGATCAGGCCGAGTCCGGTGGTGACGGCCCGCCGTCGTCGCCGCAGTTCGACGAACTCCGGCAACGCGAGAATCGGTGACCAGACGGCTGCGCTCGCCGCGGTGGTGGGGGACTCGGTTGTCACGCGTTCACCGCCGCACGTCGCGCCGAGTCGAGGGCGAACTGGTTCTCGTCCCAGCCCTCCGTGAGCGGACCGAAGTAGTGGAAGCGCACCTGCTTGACGCGGTACAGCCAGCGGCCGTCGACTTTGACGGCCTCGTCCGTGTAGCGGCCGGCGGCGATCGAGGCGTTGCCGTCGGATACGCAGGGCTGCCAGAGGAACGAGCGGACGGTGGCGCGATCGCCGTCGAGGTCGATCTCCAGGTTGGTGATGAAGTGCCAGAACGCGGTGAGCCCGGCGGGTGCGAGGCCGGCGAAGAACGCCCGCATCTCGCTCTTGCCCTTCGGGTGGGACAGCCCGTCGAATTCGCCGTCGTCGGTGAACAGATCCATCAGGGCGTCCCAGTTGCCGTCGTCGAGATGGCGGCAGTACTGCGCGTCGAGGTACCGGATGGCCTCCAGGTCTTCGAGGTGGCGGATTCGTTCTTCGAGGGTGCTCAAGGTGGCATACCTCCACGGTGTGAGGAGCGGAATGCGCGAATCGGCAATTAACAACCGTTCACGTGATCTGGACCATAACGGACCCGCTATCGTCGGTCAACACCGTGCGCCGTTCACCCCCTTCGACGTGCGTGAAGGCTGGTGAGCTGCACTTTCTGCAGGGTGTATTGCCCGCGCCTCGCACGGCACCTACCCTCCGAGGGATGAACACTCGGTCAAACGGTGCAGTGATTCCCTCCGTCCGGCAGCGGATCCTGGACGCGGCGCTGGAGGAGTTCTATACCGCCGGCTTTCACGCGGCGACCATGCGCACCATCGCCAAACGTGCTGGCTGCAGCGCCGCCAACGTGTACAACCATTTCGAGAACAAGGACGAGCTCCTGGTCGAGATTCTGCGGTCGGCCAGTGACGAGCAGTTCACCGCCACCCGGACCGCCCTGCGGAGGGCAGGGTCCGCACCGGCGGAGCAGTGGACGGCCGCGGTGGTCGCGCATTCGCTGTACACCGCCCGCAACCAGCAAGCCTGCCTGGTGGCGAACACCGAACTGCGGTACCTCGACGAGGTGGACCGCAAGCGGGTCGTGGGCTCGCGCGACGCGCAGGAGCACCTGTTCGTCACCATAGCGGAGGCGGGTGTGGCCGGCGGCGACTTCGACGTCCCCCATGTTCACCAGGCGGTGACTGCCGTGCTCACCATGTGCGCGGGAATCGCGCTCTGGTACCGCCCGGACGGACCGTTGTCCGCGCAGGCGGTCGCGGACTCGTACGGCGTCTATGCGCTCAACCTGGTCGGATACCGTCCCGCCTGAATCAGGGAGATTCGGCATTGACGGTGCGTTCCCGTCCGTGCTCTACTGGGTGAACAAGCGTTAATGTGATCCGGGTGTGGAACCGCGAGTTCCCCCGAGTCACGCGCCCCGTAGTTCGAGTGGATGAGGAGTGTCCATGACTCACCGGCCGTCACAGCCGCGTACCGACTCGCCGCGGTATCTGACCGAGGATCGGGTGGCGATCCGCGACCTGGCTCGCGAGTTCGCGATGAAGCAGGTGCTCCCGGTCGCCAACGAACTCGACCCGGTGCAGGGCGCCATCCCGGACACGGTGAAGAAGGCGATGGCCGAGGTCGGGTTCTTCGGGATCATGATCCCCGAGGAGCACGGCGGTCTCGGTCTCGGCGTGTTCGAGTACTGCCTGGTCGCCGAGGAGCTGTCGCGGGCGTGGATGAGCGTGTCCGGGCTGCTGGCCCGCGGCAACGGGATGGGCGGCGGGTTCACCCCGGAGCAGGAGGCGGCGTTGCTGCCGAAGGTCGCCCGCGGTGAGTACCTCGGCGCGTATGCCCTGTCGGAGGCCGAGGCCGGCTCCGATGTGGCGAACATTTCCTGCCGTGCGACCCGCGACGGTGACGAGTGGGTGATCAGCGGCACCAAGATGTGGTGTACGTACGCCGACGAGGCCGACTACCTGGTGTTGTTCGCGCGCACCGACCCGAACAAGGATCCGGCGAAGCCGCACCGGGGGATCAGCGCGTTCCTGATCGACAAGCAGCGCGGCGGGTTCCCCGAGGGGATCAGTGGGACGAAGATCCGCAAGATCGGGTATTTCGGGTGGAGCACGTGGGAGCTGTCGTTCGACAATTTCCGGGTGCCGGCCACGGCCATGCTCGGTGCGGAGGGCAAGGGTTTCTACCTGGCGGTGTCCGGTCTGGAGGTGGGGCGGGCGCATACCGCGGCCCGGGCGATCGGTCTGGCGCGGGGGGCGTTGGAGGATTCGATCGCGTATCTGCACACCCGCCGGCAGTTCGGGCACGAGTTGGCCGATTTTCAGCATCTGCGGTTCAAGGTCGCGGCGATGGCCGCCGACATCGAGGCGGCCCGGCAGTTGATGTATTCGGTGGCCACCGATATCGACACCGGCCGGCGGTGTTCGCTGGAGGCGTCGATGTGCAAGCTGGTGGCGACGGAGATGGCCGAGCGGGTGACCAGTGAGGCGGTGCAGATTCACGGCGGCGCCGGGTACACCACCGACTTCCAGGTGGAGCGGCATTGGCGTGATGCGCGGTTGACGAAGATCTTCGAGGGCACCAGCGAGATCCAGATGCGGATCATCTCCGACGAACTCCTGGGAAGGGCGGGCGAATGAGCACACTCACGAAGCACCGGTGCTTTGCGGTCGGCGATCGCAGCGTGAGCGACGCCCGGCGCGTCTCCGAACTCGGACTGTCACTGCCGGAGGCGTCGTTGACGGGAATCGCCGTGGCGGGAGTGCTCGCTCCGGCCACGTCCGGTGCCACCCGGACGGGGCTGCAATGGAATTCGCAGTCCGCGGTGGCGGACGACGTCGTCGTCCACGCCGAGTCCGTCGTCACGCGCATCGAACAGTCCGAGACCGGAGCCGTGTTCGATCGCCACGTGCGGCTCGTCGACGAGGCCGGGTCGATTCGCGAGGAGGGAATCGAGACGTGGCGTTCGCCCGAACCGTCCGACGTTCGATTCGATCCCGCTGTCGACTTCTGCACACCGGCCTGGGGAGAGCGTCTCCGCGAATCCCTCTCCACCGATACAGCCTTCGCGTCCTCACTGTCGACGTGGGACGGCACCGTGGGCCTGCGTTGCACCGACTCCTCGGGCCGGGCCCGCGAACTGCAGCTGCGGATCTACCGCGGAACGATCATCGACGTCGCCCGCCGCGTCCCGGGTGGGGCCACGTTCACGCTCATCGCTCCGGCCGTCACCTGGGTCGACCTGGTGTTCGCCGAACGGAACGAGTTCATGCGCCGCGCCATCAGTGGTGAATTCTCCTCCAGCGGTGACGGGTACGAGTACCTGCGCCTCACAAAACCACTCGACATCATCATCGCCCACGCCCGCAGCGCCGCACGTGAGTGGCAAAGCGTGTCGGGGCACACTTTGCCACTCACGTGCGGAAGGGAGGCCCGGCCATGATCGAGGCCCGATACCTGGAGATCGACGGAGCGCTCGGCTTCGTCGAGATCATCACCCCCGACAATCACCCGGACACCGACGTGCCCACCGTTCTGTGCCTGCACACCGCAGGCCAGAGCGGAGTCCAGTGGCGGCAGGTCGCGTCCGAACTGGCAGGCCGGGGCTACCGGGTGATCGTCCCCGACCTTCCGGGGCACGGACGTTCCGAGCCCGCGGTCGACGGTCCCGTCACCAGCATCGTCGCCTTCGGAGACTGGCTCGGGAAGGTCCTCGATGCGCTCGCCGTCGAACGCCCCTTCGTCGTCGGGTGTTCCATCGGAGGCAAACTGACACTCGAACTCGCCACACGGTCGTCGAGGCCGCTGGCCGGAGCGATTGCGATGGCAGCGGAGGCCGGTCCCGGCCGCGTCAACGTGGGAGGGCTGCGCCGCGAACTCGAGGACGTCGCCGGGCCCAGCCGTGCCGACCGCACCTACCTGGGCACGCTCGCCTCCGTCGGACATGCCGTGCCCGAGGCGAAGGCGCACCTGATCGCCACGATGCACAAGCGTGAGGACCCGGAGATTTCGTCGTCCGACCTGATCGGCTGGGGGACGCACGACGTGCGCGACCGGATCGCCGAGATCACCTGTCCTCTCAGGCTCGTCGCCGGCGCGCAGGACCCGTGGATCGACGCCGGACGTGTCGAGCAGACCGTGTCGGCGCTCGACGCCGCCCGTCCCGGACTTGCGTCGTTCACCCTGCTCGAGGGCATCGGCCACTACCCCATGGAGGAGATCGACGACTTCGCCTCGGTGGCGGACGAGTGGTTAACCGAACTGCGTGCGGCGGTGGTGCTCTCGTGACGGCGCACGATACGGCGACACGTCGTGACACACTCGCCTCGCTGCTCGACGAACTCGTGACCGCCGACCCGGGTGCCGCCGCAACCCTCGACGTCGTCGACGGCGAGCCGATCGTCACCAGCCGCACCGAACTGCAAGCCCGCGTCGACGCCCTGAAGTCGGAACTCATGCGCGTCGGCGTCCGGCGCGGCCAGTGTGTGGCCGTCCTGCTGCCGAACTGGTCGGACGCGATCGTGTGGCAACTCGCCGCGTCCGCTGTGGGTGCACACGTCATCGGCGTCAACACCCGCTACAACACGCACGAGATCGCACACATCCTCACCTCGGCGCGACCTGCGGTGGTGGCCGTGGCCGACCACTTCCACGGTCTCGACCTGTTCGGCCGACTCGAAGAGGCACAGCACTCCCTCGACCTCCCGGCACCGGCAGTCGCCGTCGTGTGCGGACCTCGAACGGCGAGCGCCGCTCCCGATCCGGCGCGATTCGACCTCGGCGGCGGTGCCTGGACAGCGGGCAGCGCGGACACCGGCACCGTCCAGGTGCCGGATACACCCGACACGGCGACCATCACCGCGGCGGGCGAGCGGGCTGCCCCGGACGACGTGCTCGCAGTCGCGTTCACGACGTCCGGATCCACCGGTGTTCCCAAACTCGCAGCCCATCGCGAATCGGCGGTGGTCCGGCACGCGCGAGCCGACGCCGTCGTCCTCGCCGTCGAACCGGGAGACGTCACCCTGTGCGTGCTGCCGGTGTCTGGGGTGTTCGGATACTCCACTGCTCTGGCCACTCTCGCGGGCGGTGGAACGCTGCTGATGGAACCCGTCTTCGACGCCGCGGTCACGCTGGCCCGGATGGAGTCGCTGAAGGTCACGCACGTGGTCGGCGGCGACGATCTCTTCACCCGGCTCCACGACACGTGGCAGGGGGGTGACCGTGTCGACCTGTCGTCGTTGAAGCGCCTCGGGATCGCCGACTTCCTCGGCCGGTCGCACGAGGTGGCGGCGTGGGTGCGTGACGAATTCGGCGCCGTCACCACGGGCGTCTTCGGGTCGTCCGAGGTATTCGCCCTGATGCTGCTGTGGAATGCCGCGGACCCGGAATCCCTGCGCTGGAACGGCGGTGGGCGTCCGGTCGAACCCGGCATCGAGGTTCGCATCGTCGACCCGCTCGACGACTCCGTCCTTCCGGAGGGTGAGCAGGGTGAGCTCCAGGTGCGCGGACCGAACGTCGTCGACGCCTATCTCGGCAATCCGGATGCGGCCGCACGGGCGTTCACGAGGGACGGGTGGTTCCGCAGCGGCGACCTGGCCGTCGCGACCGGCGACGGAGGCTATACGTATGTATGCCGAATGGGGGACGTGCTTCGGCTACGCGGGTTCCTGGTGGACCCCGCGGAGATCGAGCACCGGTTGGCCGATCACGACGCCGTCCACCTGACGAAGGTCGTGGGCGTCACCGGCACCGGCGGATACACGGAGGCCGTGGCGTTCGTCGTCCCTACCGACGGTGCGTCGGCCGGCGCCGCCGAGCTCAAGGCCTGGTGCGCAGAGTCTCTGGCGGCGTTCAAGGTTCCGGCCGCGGTGCACGTGATCGAGGAAATGCCGACCACCGTGGGCGGCAACGGAGCCAAGATCCGAGCGGTCGAACTGCGTGAATGGGCGCAGCGCTGGACCGATCACGAAAGGGATTTCCGCAGTGCCTGAAAATACGAATGCCCAGGCGGACGACGTCGTCGTCTGCGAGCCCCTGCGCACCCCCGTCGGCCGATACGGCGGTCAGTTCAAGGACGTACCCGCCGCAGACCTCGGCGCTCGGGTGGTGTCCGAACTGCTCGCGCGGACGACGGTGGATCCGGGCCGCGTCGACGACGTGATCTTCGGTCAGTGCTACCCGAACGGTGAGGCGCCTGCCATCGGCCGCGTCGTGGCCCTGGACGCGGGAATGCCGGTGACGGTTCCCGGTCAGCAACTCGACCGTCGTTGCGGATCCGGTCTGCAGGCCGTGCTCGACGCGGCGATGCGGGTGCAGACGGGGATCGCCGAACTGGTGATCGCCGGCGGCGTGGAATCGATGAGCCGCGCCGAGTACTACACCGAATCGATGCGCTGGGGAGCCAACGGTGCACCGGCAGCACTCCACGACAGGCTCGCCCGCGGTCGTGTCACCGCAGGCGGACGCAATTATCCGGTGCCGGGCGGCATGCTCGAGACGGCGGAGAACCTGCGCCGCACGTACGGCATCAGCCGCCTCGAGCAGGACGAGCTCGCGGTGAGTTCCCACCAGCGGGCGGTCGCCGCGATCGACTCGGGCAAGTTCGCCGAGGAGATCGTGCCGGTGGAAGTTCCTGTTCGGAAGGGTGATCCGCAGGTCGTCGATCGGGACGAGCACCCCCGTGCCGACACGACGATCGAGTCGCTCGCTCGGTTGCGGCCCATCATGGGCGGCACCGACCCCGACGCGACCGTCACCGCCGGCAACGCCAGCGGACAGAACGACGGTGCGGCAGCATGCCTCGTCACCACCCGGGCGCAGGCGGAGCGTCTGGGGCTCCGGCCCCTCGCACGCCTGGTCACCTGGGCGGTCGCGGGGGTGGAGCCGTCCGAGATGGGTATCGGACCGGTGCCGTCCACCGAACGGGCCCTGAAACGCGCCGGGCTGACGCTCGCCGATATCGACCTCATCGAACTGAACGAGGCCTTTGCGGCACAGGCGCTGGCTGTCACGCGCGAATGGAACTTCGGTGCACAGGATTTCGACCGCACCAATGTCAACGGCTCGGGAATCTCGCTCGGGCACCCCGTCGGCGCCACGGGAGTCCGGATCCTCACCACACTGCTGCGCGAGATGGACCGTCGCGGAGTCCGTTACGGCCTCGAGACGATGTGCATCGGCGGTGGCCAGGGACTGACCGCGATCTTCGAAAGGGCCTGACAGCTCAGCTGTCGAGAGCCCGAATCCAGTCGGTGAGCGCCCGCACAACCTGTGCGGGCGCTTCCGGCATGAGCGCATGGCTCGCATTCGGGACGACGGTCACGGTGACCAACTCGCCGAACCGATCCCGCAATTCGTTCTCCGTCTCACGCGGACGGAACGGGTCGAGAGCGGACTGCAGGTCCAGGATCGGCTGGTGCGCGACATCCCACCACTCCTCCTTGGGTGTGGCGGACGAGGCGGCGAGCTGCCGCTTCGACACCTCCGGATACCAACCGGTGAGCCACTCCCTCGGATCGTTGCCGGGGGCGAAGAATCCGATCTGCAGGTAGCCGATCCGCTCTTCCTCGGGCAGTGACGAATCGGAGCATTTGACTGCCAGCGCCGTCAGTGCGGCCGGGTAGTTGCGGGCACCCGCCGCAGCAACGACGACGCCGCGCACCAGGCCGGGCCGCTCGGCGGCGAGCATTCGTGCCACGTAGTGCCCGAAGGCATGACCGACCACGACGGCCGCACCGTTGTCCTGCGCCTCGATCACCGCTCCGATATCTGCGGCCAGGTCGTGCAACGTGATGTTCTCCAGTGGTCCCGTGCTCCGGCCGATGCCGCGCGGCTGTGGTCGGGAGACCCGGAACCCGTTCTGCGCGAGTCCACTCGCGACGTCGTCGTAGTCGTACGACTCGCGTCCGAGCGAAGGGAGCAGGATGACCGACGGACCGCTGCCCTCGACGACGACCTCGATCACGGCCGTCGCGGTGTGCACGAATTCCGTTGTCCGCGCCGGTGATGTGCTCGGCATGATGATTCCTCCACAAACGTCGATCCCCCGGGCGACACGATCTTTCGCGTCGCCCGGGGGATGGTGGGTGTCTCAGTCCGCGGCGGGATCGAGCGCGAAGTCGTAGCTGACAACCTTACGCCCGGCGTCGTCGAGTTGCGGATCGAGGAGGAGTTCGGGTTTCGTTGCGGTGGCGACGTCGTCGTCGATCCAGTCTCCGCCGGCGAAGTACAGTTGGGTGATGATCGGCTGCTTGCCCGGGGACGTCACCCGCAGGTGCAGGTGCGCCGGCCGCCACGGGTGCCAGCCGGCCCCCTCGATGAACTGACCGGTCGGGCCGTCGGTCGGGATCTGGTACGGGGCAGGCTCGATGGTGGTGATCTCGTACCGCCCCTCCGGGTCGGTGACGATGGTGCCGCGCAGGTTCCATTCCGGTAGGTGCGGCGCGAACTGCGAGTAGTAGCCCGCGTCGTCGGCGTGCCACAACTCGATGGTGGCGCCGCCGAGGCCGGCCCCGTCGAGGTCGGTCACCCGGCCGCGGAGGACAAGCGCGGGGTGGGCCCGGTCCTCGTCGCGCATCGGCAGGGTGCACCGCGCGGGCAGTTCCGGTGCCCCAGGCACGTAGTACGGTCCCTCGATGCTGCCCTTGGTGCCCCGGAACCTGGTGGAGTTCACCTCCTCGATGTCGTGCTCGACGAACACGTCGAGCAGCAGCGGCCACTCGCCGCCCTCCCCGACATCGATGAGCCACTGCTTGAGGACCCGGTACTCCGGGTAGGTGACTGCGTGCTTGTGGATCAGGGCGCTCAGCCCGGCGAGCGCCTCGGTGGCGATCGCGGACAGGCGTTCGGGGGAGGTGTCGGCGGTGAATCGGGCGCCCTTGAACTTGTCGGTGGCGGCGTTGCCGGAGCCGACCGCGGTGGGGCTGTCGATGGTGGTCATGGTTTCTCCTGGTCTGCGGGGCTAGCTGCGGCCGAAGTAGGACACGTCGTCGTTGCCGATCAGGTCCGGCACCGTCCACCCGTCGAGGTCGTACTCGGCCAGGCACTGCTCGGCCAGACCCTTCATGGAGCTGACCGTTCCCCGGTTCTCGGCGAACATCAGCAGTTCCGCCTTCACGCCCTCGTGGTTGCCGGCGTAGTTCCGCTCGTACAACTCGTGGCGGCCACCGAATTCGCTGCCGATCGAATCCCACAGCGCCTTCATGATCTTGACGCGTTCGACCGCGGTCATGCCCTCCGAGCCGCGGACGTACTTGTCCAGGTACGGGCGGACGTCGGGGCTCTTGAAGTCGGCGGCCGAGGACGGCAGGTAGATCAGCCCGGACGCGACGTCCTGTTCGATGATCTCCTTGATCCGCGGGTAGCCCTGCTGCATGAACATCCGGTACGTCAGCCCGTACTCGAGCTTCGGGATGACGGTGTCGCCCACCCACGGTTCCGGGTCGCGGACCATCGATTCGGTCAACGACCAGAACAGGTTCCGCCAGCCGATGACCTCACCGACGCGGGTCTGCACCCCACGGAACCCGCCCGCCCCGGTGGCGTCGAGGGCCTTCATCAGCAGCCCGGCGATGAAGTCCAGTTTCACCGCCAGGCGGGTGCAACCCTGCAGGGTGAAGCGGGGCAGGAACCCGGACTGCGGGAAGAACGCGTTGATCTTGTCCACGTCGCCGTACATGAACACGTTCTCCCACGGCACCAGCACCTTGTCGAAGACGAAGATGGTGTCGTTCTCGTCCATCCGCGACGAGAGCGGGTAGTCGAACGGGGAGCCCATCACCGCGGCCTGCTGGGTGTAGGAGGTGCGGCAGATCAGCTTCACCCCCGGCGCGTCCATCGGGACGGTGCAGATCAGGGCGAATTGCTTCTTCTTGATCGGCAGACCGTAGTGGGCGATGAAGTTGTAGTTGGTGATCGCCGAGCCGGTGGCCACCACCTTGGCGCCGGAGACGATCAGGCCGGCGTCGGTCTCCTTCTCCACCTTCATGAACACGTCGCCGACCTCGTCGGGCGGGAGCTGCCGGTCCACCGGCGGGTTGATGATCGCGTGGTTCCAGTACAGGACCTTCTCCTGCGATTCCTTGTACCAGCGTTCGGCGTTGTCCTGGAACGGCGAATACAGTTCCTTGTTCGCGTGCAGGGTGCCGAGGAACGACGCCTTGTAGTCGGGGCTGCGGCCCATCCAGCCGTACGTCATCCGCGCCCAGGTGGCGATCGCGTCACGATCCTTCAGCAGGTCGTCGGAGTTCTTGGGCGCCCGGAAGAACGGCATCGTCACACCCCCGCTGCCGGTGTCCGTCGGTGTGGTCAGGGTGTCGACGTGCTCACCGGTGTGCATCGCGTCGTAGAGGCGGGCGGTCATCCGGATCGGGTTACGGAACGCCGGATGCGTGGTGACATCCTTGACACGCTCGCCGTGCAGGTAGATCTCGCGGTCGTCGCGCAGCGACTCGATGTACTCGTCACCGGTCATCGGACGGGTGGCGAAGTTCGCGGTCCGGTTCGCTTCACAGTCGGCGGCGACATTGACCTTCGTGCGGTCGACGGCGCTCTCGGGGGCAGCTTCGGTGGTGGTCATGGTGTTCCTTTCGGTCAGGATTACGAGGCAGCCTGGGCGAGCTGCAGGTGGAGCGGAGTGAACGACGCGGCGGCGTCGAACCATCCGCTGTGGGGGTCGTCGAGGCAGCCGTTCCACGCCGTGGTGCCCGAGGTGGCACCGAGATCGTGGAAGGTGCTGCGGTAGAACAGCAGTGGGTCCTTTGTCGCGTCGACGGAGGCGTCGACGATCTCGCCGATGAAGATGATGTGGTCGCCGCCGTCGTAGGACGCCCAGGGTGAGCACGTGAGCGTGGCCGCGTTGCCGGACAGTGCGGGAGCGATGCCCGCGGAGTCCCACGCCGGTTCCGTCCGTTGCGGTTTGCCGGCAAAGTGCATGGCCGTGTCGAGCTGATCGGCGGCCAGAATGTTCACCGCGAACGGCGCATCGCCGAGGTAGCTGCATGCCTTCGACTTCCGGGTCAACGTCACCTGGCACAGCCGCGGCTCGATCGAGACGGCGGTGAAGGCGGTGACGGTCGCGCCGTGCGGCTCGCCGGCGGCATTGGCGCACGTGATCACGGTGACGCCACTGGCGAACTGGCCGAAAATGTTACGCAGAGTGCGCTGGTCCATTTCTCCTGACCGCCTTTCTGCACGATTCGTGCGGTAACCCCCGCGAATGGGGACCAGCACAACGTATGACGGGCATCACAGTCCGTCGATCCGCATTGCGAAGGCGCGATCCGGAACGCGAAACGGGTTCGCCGGACGGGGGTCGCCGGCACTTGCAGTGACGTGAGTCACAGGCGATGCTAAGGTCGGGAGTTGCCCATGCGCGGTCGTGGCGCGAGGTGAGAGGTCGGACGTACGCATGCGAGGACAGCTGGAAGGTCCCGGTTTCACCGACTGGGACGAGGTTCACGAGGTGGTCGCGGACGCGTACTTCCCTCACGAGCTGCGTCCGCTGTCGCGGGACACCGCGGCGCGGTCTTCGCTGGAGTCCTCGCAGATGGGCGCGTCCAGGCTCGCCCGGATCGGTTTCGGGGCTCCCGTGTCGATCGAGTCCGACCATCCCGGTGCGTACGGCATCAACATCCCCCTGGCCGGCCGCATCGTCTCCGTTACCGGCGGCACGGAAGTGACCTCGACGCCGGGTCTGGCCACCATCTGCCCGCCCGACACCCGCACCGTCATCACCAACTGGAGCAGTTCCTGCGAGATCATCGGATTCAAGGTGGACCGGGATTACCTGCAGCGCGAAATGGACCGCGTGCTCGCACGGCCCGGGCAGGAGTTGCCGCGGCAACTCGACCTGCGCACCGGAGCCGGCGCCGAGTGGCTGAGGTTCGTCCGTTCCGTCGCCGACCAGGCGTTGCGCGAGAGCGTTCTCCTGCACAGCGATCAGGTGTCGCAACAACTGTGCGGAGCACTGACCACCGCGCTCGTGCTCACCGCGATGCCGGACGACGACGCAGGTGCGGCGGGAATCCGGCCGCGCATCGTCAAGCGAGTCATCGACGCGATCCAGCAGGACCCGGCCCGCCCATGGAGCGCGGGGGAGATGGCCGAACTCGTCGGCGTGAGCGTCCGGCGCATGCAACAGGGGTTCCGCGAATACGTGGGCATGACGCCGATGGAGTACCTCGTCGACGTGCGCCTCGAGCGTGTTCACGCCGACCTCACCGGAATCGGCTCCTGCGCAACCGTTTCCGAAGTCGCGACACGCTGGGGAATCATGCACACCGGCAGATTCGCCGCCGCCTACCGTCGCAAGTACGGCGTGACGCCGTCCGAGTCACTCCGCGATCGCGGGCTCTGATCGGTCCGGTGGGGAGGCGAGTTTCGCGTCCGAAACTTGTCGGACCCCCGCGGTAGTATTCGCACATGAGTTCGACTGGGGGGTCGGTGGGTAGCCGGGTGGCGGAGCATCTGTCGATGCTCGCTGCCGCGGTGGACGGGTTGCTCGATGCGGGGCTGGCCGAGTTGTCGGACTCTGATCTCGTCGAGGTGATGCGTGGGGTGGAGCAGTGCCTTCGACGCGCGGAGGCGGTCTCACACCGATTGGTCGTGGAGAGCGTGGAACGTTCGGTCCCGGCGAGTCTGGGATGTTCGTCGCCGAAGAAGCTCCTGATCGACGTGCTCCGGATCTCGGGCGCGGACGCGTCCGCCCGCGTCACCGCCGCCCGCGAGCTGGGGGTGTGGCACACTCTCGCTGGCGTTCCGATGCCACCGGTGTTGCCGGAAACCGCTGCGGCACAGAGCGACGGTGACATCGGCACGGATCATGTGCGGGCGATTGCGAAGGTGATGCGCAAGATTCCCCACGCCGTCGACAACGACGCGGTCGCCGACGCCGAGACCGTGCTCGCGAACTTGGCGAGAAGCGGAACCCCGGAGGATGTGGAGCAGGCCGGGCACCGGTTGCTGGCATACCTGAATCCGGACGGGAACCTCGGCGACGACCGCGACCGGAAACGCCGACGGGGCATCTCGATCGGTCGGCAGGACACCGAGCTGATGTCGAGAATCTCCGGTGAACTCGATCCCGTAGCGCGGGCGATGCTCGATCCGATCCTCGCCAAATGGGCGCGGCCCGGAATGAACAATCCGGACGATCCCGACTCGCCGGCCGGCGACGGCGAAGACCCCTCGATCGATCGTGACCTGTTGGCGGCGGCGGCCGCCCGCGATACCCGCACCGCAGCGCAGCGCAATCACGATGCGTTCAGCGCAGTGTTCCGGGCGCTGCTCGAGTCGGGGGTGCTCGGCCGGCACCGGGGTCTACCTGCCACGGTGATCGTCACGATGACGCTCGAGCAGTTGGAGCAGGCAGTCGGGGGCTTGGCCACGACCGCCACCGGTGGGTTGCTCCCGATCGCGGACGCATTAGCACTGGCCGAGGAGGCGCATCCGGTGCTCGCGCTATTCGACCATGCGGGTCGTCCACTGCACCTTGGTCGGCGGCGTCGTCTGGCCAATGCCGACCAACGGCTCGCGCTGATCGCCGCGGATGGGGGTTGCACCCGCCCGGGTTGCTCGGCACCGGCGAGTCTGTGTGCGGTGCACCATGTCACGGACTGGCACAAGGGTGGTCACACCGACATCGAGGGTCTCGCCCTGGTCTGCGACGCCTGCCACGCTCAGGTCAACGACGGTCCGGCCGGATGGGCGACGAGGTCCACGCCCCACCATTCCGCATACGCGGGCCGGACCGAATGGATCCCGCCACCACACATCGACCCCACCCGAAGACCGCGAATCAATCACCGACATCACCCCGGTGAGTTGATCGACCATGCGCGGCGGTAACTCACCCACAGTCCACCAGCAGGTGCCGCGGACCTCGCAGCACCGGGTTGGGCCGGTAGGGCGGCGGGTCCTCGACGAGGCGCGGATTGGGGAGGCGGCGGATGAGCTCGGCAAGAGCCATCTGCCCCTCGAGGCGGGCGAGGGGAGCGCCGAAGCAACTGTGGATGCCGCTGCCCAGACCCACGTGCTGGTTGTCCGTGCGGTCGGGGACGAACTTGTCGGCGTCGACGAAGCGTTCGGGATCACGATTGGCCGATGCCAATGCCAGTACGAGCGGCGAACCCTTCGGGACGGTGACACCGTCGATTTCGATGTCCACGATCGGCGTCCGCTGGCCCAGGAGATGCACGGGCGGTTCGAAGCGGAGCAGTTCCTCCACAGCCTGCGGCATCAACTCCGGTTCGGCGCGAAGACGTTCGAGAACATCGGGATTGCGCAGGAAGGTCAGCATGCCGTTGGTGATGAGGTTGACGGTGGTCTCGTGTCCGGCGATGAACAGCAGGATGGAATTGGTGACCAACTCGACGGTGTTCAGCTGACCGTCGGGGCCCGAATCGTTGGCCAGCCCCGACAACATGTCGTCGCCGGGATCGCGGCGACGGTCCTCGATGAGACCTGCCATGAACATGGCCATCTCCATCTGGGCCTTCTGCGCCACTTTCGCCTGCTCGTTGTCGGCGCTGGTGCGCCGCGGGTCGATGGCTGCCACCAACGCGTCGGCCCAGGCGTGGAACCTGGGTTCCTCCTCGTGGGGTACCCCGAGCAGTCGGCAGATCACGGTGACGGGGAAGGGGTAGGCGAAGTCGTCGACGATGTCGATGCGCTCCTTACCGTCCAGACCGTCGACCAGTTTCGTGACGAGTGTGGCGAGTTCGCCACGCATGGAGTCGATTCGGTCGGGGCTGTGCGGCGGACCGAACTGTCGCGTCGTCAGTCTGCGCAACCGATCGTGCTCGGGCGGATCGAGTTTGAGGAACGACTCCGGCCCGTCGCCGGCACGATCCGCGCCGGGAAGTCCCGGACCACGGTTGTGCAGATCGGAGCTGATCCTCGGGTCGTGCAGGAGCGCCATGACGTCGTAGTATCGTCCGACGAGGTAGGAGCCGTTGTCCTGCGGCGCCACCCGGGTCTCACGAAGTTCCTCGTACAGCGGATACGGATTCGGCCGGCTCGCCTGGTCGGTGATCCGCTGGAACAGCTGCGCACGCGACATGGACACTCTCCCTGTTACTTCGGTAGCGAGACGAACTCGACGCGACGTTCGGTGGGCAGATGGCCGGTCACCGCGACGGTGGGTCCGTGGCTGAGAACGGCCGGGTCCGGCAACTCCGACGCACGCACCTCGAACGGCTCCGCCCGGTCCATGACGTCGAAGTCCGGGGGGAACGCGGCCGCCGACTCGATCAATCCCCGGTAGAAGTCGAGCCACTTACCCTGATTGAACGCCACAGCGGCCGTGACGCGTCCGCGGAAGCCGTACGCCGCCACGAATCGCCTGTCGGCGACGGAACCCTGCGTGATCACCACCTGATCGGAGTAGGTGGGGATACCCACGGACTTGATGTTGACGCCGAACTGGCTGGACCAGAACGCCGGAATCTCCAGGTGCGGCCGCCGGCGGAGACCGTCGTGGATCATGTTGTGCGCTGCCACCTCGGCCTGACCGATCGCGTTACCCCAGTGCTCCAGCGCCAGCAGCTGGTAGTCGTAGAGCGGATGCGGTTGCCGCGCAACGTCACCGGCGACGAACACGTTGTCGGTGACGATGCCGTTGATGTCGAACGCCCGGCAACCGGCGTCGCACGTGACTCCCCGGGGCCCGGCGGCGAGACCGGAGCCGAACAGCCAGTCGGTGTTGCGGATGCTGCCCTGCGCGACGATCGCCACGTCGACGTCGAGTGTGGTCCCGTCCGACAGATGCGCACGGCGCAGTTGCCCGTTGCCGTCCCCGTCGAGCCCGGTCACCGTGACGCCGGTGCGCAGGTCGACGCCGTGGTCGCGTTGCATGTCGGCCGCGACCGCCGCCACCACTCCGCCGAGCGCGCCGACCAGCGGTGCCGGGCCGCGTTCGGTGACCGTCACGGACAACCCGCGCTCCCGGCACACCGACGCGATCTCCGAGCCGGTGAATCCGGCCCCGATCACCAGGACATGACGTGGTCCGGCGGACAGTCGCTCGTTCAGCCGGCGTGAATCGTCGCAGGTTCGGATGGTGAAGACGCCGTCGAGTGCGGCCTCGGACGAGTTCGACCACGGCCTGGCGCGGACGCCGGTCGCGATCAGCACCTTGTCGAACTCGACGGTGTCGCCGTCGCTGAGAACCACCCGGTTGTGCTCCAGATCGAGACTGGTGGCCCGCACGCCGAGCCGCCACTGCGCGTCGAGGTCCGGGCGGAAGGGCAGCGCCGCGTGGTCGGGCGGCATGATTCCGAGGAGCACGGCCTTCGACAGCGGGGGCCTGTCGTACGGCTCGTAGGGTTCGTCGCCGATCAGGGTGAGGGAACCGTCGAAGCCCTGCCCCCGCAGTGCCTCCGCGGCGCGCAGGCCCGCGAGCGACGCTCCGACGATGACGATCCGCACGTCACTGCCCATCGTGTCGGTCGGGGATGTCCGTGGTGATGGCGTGCACCGGGCACGCGGCGGCGGCTTGCGCCACGTGGTCGCGTTCGTCGTCGGTGGGGCCCGCGTCGTAGAGAAGAGCCTCTTCTCCGTGCAGGGTGAAGACGCCGGGTGCGAGGAATACGCACTGCGCGTAACCCTGGCACCGATTGAGGTCGACGACGAGTTTCACGTCAATCATCCCGATTCTGAACAGTTCTGGTCACACGGGTCCACAGGGACTGCGCGGCGCACGGCCGTCCGATCGCGTCGGGCGGAGACCTCCACCCGGAAACCAGTATTCCGGAATGGCCGAACTGTTCGGTTTCGATCCGCTGTTCTGGAGCCATTCAGAAATGTGGCGCCGCCCGGACCTACCGACGGGTAGTACCCTGAAGTAGTAACGAGAGTTACAAGTATCTTGCCCGGAGTTCGTATCCTGCTGGCGAGAAACAACTTTCGGACACGGTCTCGATTCGGCAACGCGGACGCCCGGATCGTGATGTGATGTGGTCACAAGAGACCGGCAACGCCCAGTGGCGACACCTCAGAGGCGGAAGATTGACGATCGAAGCTCACCGCGACACCCGCGCGACACGGCACCTGTCCGCTTTGGACGCTGCAGTACAGATCCTGACCACCGCGCGCGGAAGCTCGTACAGCGCGGACCAGGCCTTCGACGAACTACTCGATTCCTCCATGCGGCATCAGGTCGATGTCGGGGATCTGGCGGAAGCCCTCGCCGACCTCGCCGACGGCGTGCACCCCGCCGCAGACGACCATCGACGGGCACGGGACGTGGCCACCCGGGAATGGGGAGCCCTCCTGGCCGGCGACACGGGCTAGCCGGCGCAGTCGATACAGGTTTGCGCGGCAGGTAGCGCGTCGAGTCGCACATCGGCGATCGGCAGGCCGCACCGAACGCAGAGACCGTACGTCCCATTGTCGAGTCGCTGCTGCGCCGCCGCCAGATCCTCGACCTCACGCCGCGCGTCGGCCAGCAGCGCCGACACCTGGGCTCGTTCGAACGCGATGGTCGAGCCCTCGGGGTCGTGTTCGTCGTCGTCCGTGGTGAATTCCGAACCCTCCACGATCGCGGTGAAACGGCCGGTCAGCGATGCGATGCGGCGCTCGGCGTCGGCGCGCTCCTCGGCGATTCGGGCGCGGTGTTCCGGGACGGTCATGTCTGAGTCAACGTCGGTGACGGGCCGGTGCTTCCCCCGGTAATCCGCTCGATCGATCCGGGACTTTCTGTCAGGCTTCCCGGCATGGCACGCACATTCGAGGAGTTGGTGGCCGAGGCGGAATCCGTGTCGGTGGACGGCTGGGATTTCTCCTGGCTGGACGGCCGGGCCACCGAACAGCGGCCGTCGTGGGGTTATCAGCGCCTGATGGGTGAACGGCTCGCGCGCGCGAATGCCGCTCTGGACATCCAGACCGGGGGCGGGGAGGTCCTCGCCGGTGCGGCGAAGATGCCTCCTGTGATGGTGGCGACGGAATCGTGGCCGCCCAACGTCGCGAAGGCCACGGCGCTGCTGCACCCGCTCGGTGCGGTGGTGGTGGCGGACCCGGACGAGCCGCCGCTGCCCTTCGCCGACGGCGCCTTCGACCTGGTGACGAGCAGGCACCCCGCCACGGTGTGGTGGGACGAGATCGCCCGCGTCCTGGAACCCGGAGGCACGTACTTCTCGCAGCACGTCGGGCATGCGAGTGTTTTCGAACTCGTCGAGTACTTCCTGGGGCCGCAACCCGAGAAGGTGCGGCGTGGCCGCCACTACGAGGACGAGAGTGCGGACGCTCAGGCCGCCGGTCTCGACGTCGTCGATCTCCGCTTCGAATCCCTGCGGATCGAGTTCTTCGACATCGGTGCCGTCATCTACTTCCTGCGCAAAGTGATCTGGATGGTGCCCGGCTTCACCGTCCAGCAGTACCTCGAGCGGCTGCGGGAGCTCCATGAGCTGATCGAGGCGGAGGGCCCGTTCGTGGCGCACTCGACCCGCTTCCTCATCGAGGCTCGCACACGCGGCTGACTCAGCCCATCGACTTCGACCCGTCGAGAGCTTCCCTGATGATGTCGGCGTGCCCGGCGTGCTGCGCAGTCTCGCCGATGATGTGGAGGAGGACACGGCGGGCGGACCAGCGTGATCCCGGTTCGAACCACGGCGCTCTCGGCAGCGGATGCGAGATGTCGAGGTCGGGCAGCGAGGCCACGATTTCGTCGGTCCGGTGCGCCACCTTCGCGTACCGGTCGAGGACGTCGGCCAGCGTCTCGTCCTCGCGGAGTGTGAACTCCTTCTCGCGATTGTCGGTGTCGGTGCCGTCCGCGGGACCGCCGCGCACGGCATCGGTGCCGCGCACAATGAAGTCGGCCCACACCCGTTCGACGTCCGACACGTGTTTGACGAGTCCGCCCAGACACAGATCGCTCGCCGTCGTGCGTTGGGCCGCCTGCTCGTCGGTGAGGTCCCGGACGGAGTAGCGGAGGAAGTAGCGGTGTTTCGCCAGCGACTCCAGCAAGTCGGCACGCTCGCCGGTAGTCGACGTTTTCGCGGTAGAGGTCACGGTGATCACCTGCTCCAGCCGGTCCGATGGTGGCGCATTCGACCGTAGTGGTCAGCCGCCGTGCGCGGTGACATAACCGGTCGCGCGGCCGTGGGTGTCGAGTTCCCACCCCATCCGCTTCCGCGACCGGAGCGTTACCGACGAGTCGATGATCTCGAGGCTGGGGGCTCGGCTTTCCAGCCACTCCTGAACCCGCAACAGGTCGGGCAGCGAAGGCACCCACATGCTGACGAGGAAGTTCGCGGGTCCGGTGAGCGACATGCACAACCTCAGTTCGGGCCGGGTGTTGACGATCTCCACGACTTCCCGGTGTGCGCGCACGGGCAGGCGGCACCACCAGGTGACGGTGATGGGCCACCGCGTCGCGTCCTGGGCCACGTCGCAGCGCAGCACCACCGCACGGGAGCGCAGCAAGCCCGCGAGCTGCCTGCGAACCGACGATGCCGGCCGGTCGATGACCGAGGCGATCTCGCGCGCGGACGCCCGGCCGTTCCGGGTGAGTTCGCGGACGAGAGCGCGGGCGACCTCGTCCGTCAGGCTTTCCGGCCGAGCCGATCCGGACTGCGGAGAGGTGTTCTCCAGTGCGGCGATCGCGGCGGACTGTGCCGTATCCAGGGAATCGAGGCGCCAGCGACTGCCCTCGGCGTGGAGTGCGGTGCACGTGTGGGTCCGGGTCGAATTGACGCTCGGGTGGCCGGGCAGTTCCTCGAGCACCAGGTCCGACAACTCGTGCAGGGATCCCGTCTGCACGGTCAGGATGAGGTCCCGCCCGCGCGCGGCATGCTCGATCGACGCCACCCGCGGGTCGCGGGTGAGGGCCTCCACCAGCGCCTTCGTGCCGCTGAGATCGCACGTCACCTCGATCATGGCGGTGAATGCACCGGCGCCCGTCATCGGCGCGGGGTACGCGGTGATCCAGGCCAGTCCCCGCTCGGTGATCGACTCCCACCGCCTCGCCAGCGTCGCGGACGTCGTCCGCAGGATCGGGGCGAGCTCGGCCCACGTCGCCCGCGGACGGATCTGCAACGCGTGAATGAGCGAAAGCTCGGATTCTGTCAGCATTTCACGCATAGAACACTTTCTGAGTCAGTACAGATGATCGTTTTCGACGTTCTCGGCGGTCCGTCGTTCCGCGGATCACAGCATATGACCACCGACGCATTCGGTCGAGAAAGTGACCACCGACATAAGGGAGAGCAATGAATCTCGTGGACGACGCCCGCGCCCTCCAGGGCGACCTCGTGCAGTTGCGTCGCGTACTGCACCGCGAACCGGAGGTCGGACTGGACCTGCCGCGCACGCAGGAACGTGTCCTCGAGGCGTTGGACGGCCTGCCGCTCGAGATCTCGACGGGAACGAACACGACATCGGTGACCGCGGTGCTCCGCGGCGGCAGGCGCCCGATCGACGCCGCGCAGACGGTGCTGCTGCGCGCCGACATGGACGGACTCCCGGTCACCGAACAGACCGGACTCGACTTCGCGGCGCAGAACGGAGCCATGCACGGATGCGGGCACGATCTGCACACCGCTGCGCTGGTCGGCGCAGCGCAACTGCTCAGCCGTCATCGCGACCAGTTGGCGGGTGACGTCGTCCTGATGTTCCAGCCCGGCGAGGAGGGGTGGGACGGCGCCAAGGTGATGGTGGACGAGGGTGTGCTCGACGCCGCCGGGCGCCGCGCCGACACCGCCTACGGCATGCACGTCTTCTCCTGCCAGAAGCCACAGGGGCGGTTCTTCTCCAAGGCGGGCACGCTGCTCGCGGCGTCGTACAAGCTGACCGTCACGGTGCGCGGGGCGGGCGGACACGGATCGTCCCCGTCGACTGCCCGGGATCCGATCACCGCGATGGCCGAGATGATCACGTCGCTGCAGACGATGGTCACCCGGACGTTCGACGTGTTCGACCCCGTCGTGGTGACGGTCGCGAACGTGCAGGCAGGGTCGCGGCACAACATCATTCCCGACGATGCGCGGTTCGAGGCGACGGTCCGGTGCTATTCGCCCGCCACGTACGAGAAGGTGCCGACGGCGCTGCGCCGAGTGCTGGAGGGGGTGGCGTCCGCGCAACGGGTCGAGGTCGACGTCACCGTGGCCCCCGAGTTCCCGATGACGATCAACGACGTGGACGAGGTCGCGTTCGGTGCCGAAGTGGTCAGCGACCTCATGGGCGAGGACCGATACGAGACGGTCACGCACCCGATGGCAGGGTCCGAGGACTTCTCCTACGTCCTGCGGGAAGTGCCCGGTGCGTTCATCGGACTGGGCGCGTGCATGCCCGGCGCCGATCCCGCTGCCGCTCCCATGAACCATTCGCCCCGAGCGCAATTCGACGACGCGGTGCTCGCCGACGCCGCCGCCATCTACGCCGGACTGGCCGTTCGACGGCTGGACAAGGCCCGGTCCGACAATGCTGCTGTGGCGGCGGGGAGCGACGCACGATGACCGAGATCGCAACCGAGAGCGGGACCGTGAACACCGTCCAGCAGAGATCCGAGCGCTGGGAGAAGGCGCGCGCGATCGTCGGTGTGGGCACAGGAAACGGGATCGAGTACTTCGACTGGACCGTTTACGCGACGTTCGCCGCGTTCTTCGCCCCGCAGTTCTTCCACACCGGCTCCGCGGTCTCCGACCTGCTCGCGTCGTTCGGTGTCTTCGCCGTCGGATTCGTCGCCAGGCCGTTCGGCGGTCTGTTGTTCGGCTGGCTGTCGGATCGGCGGGGACGCAAGCTGTCGATGACGCTCGCCGTCGGACTGGCGGCGGTCGGCAGTCTGGTCATCGGTCTGACCCCGACCCACCAGACGATCGGCGTCGCGGCGGCGGTGGTCCTGGTCGTGGCGCGCCTCGCGCAGGGTGTCGCGCACGGCGGCGAATTACCGTCCGCGCAGACCTACATCGTCGAATTCGCGCCGACGGCCCGGCGTGGACTCTGGTCCAGTCTCATCTACATCTCCAACACCACCGGGGTCGTCGTCGGCACGCTTCTCGGCGCACTGCTCACGACGACGCTGAGTTCGGAGCAGATGGCCGACTGGGGTTGGCGGGTGCCGTTCCTGCTGGGCGGCGTGCTCGGACTGTTCGTGTTGTGGATGCGGTCCCGGATGAAGGAGACCGAAGTCTACGAGGAGTCGGGTGACGAGACCGCGAAGCAGTCGATGTGGCAGCTGTTCCTGGCGCACCGGCGGCAGGTGTTCCAGATCCTGTTCTTCACGGTCGGCGGCACCGTCGTCTACTACGTGTGGGCCGTGTCGGCGCCGGCGTACGCGATCGCCGTCCGGGGCATCGATCCGTCCGGCGCACTGTGGGCGGGGGTCGGCGCGAATCTCGTACTGATTGCGTCGCTGCCGTTGTGGGGTGCGTTGTCGGACCGGATCGGACGCAAGCCGGTGCTGTACATCGGCAACATCGGTATCGCTGCCCTGCTGTTTCCGCTCAACGCCATGATCGGGCACAGCGCGGTCACGCTGTTCTTCGCGATGGCGATCGCCCTGTTCGTGATGGGCGCGATCCTGTCGGTCATGCCGGCAATGATGGCCGAACTGTTCCCGACCGGGTTGCGTGCCGCCGGTGTCGGAGTGCCGTACTCGATCGGTGTGGCCGCGTTCGGCGGGACGGCCGCGTACGTCCAGACGTTCTTCGCCGACCGCGGTACGCCTGAACTCTTCGAGTGGTACGCGCTCGCGCTGGTCGCGGTCTCGATCGCCGCACTGGTCACGATCCCCGAGACCCGGGGACGGGATCTCGCGTCCCAGACGTAGCGCACGTGAGTGGCAAAGCGTGCTCCTGCACGCTTTGCCACTCACGTGCGGGGACGCTCTATCTTGAAGCGGTGAAGACACACTCGGTACGGATGGCGCGAGCCGCGACATTCGTCGCGATCGCATCGCTGACAGTGGGCGGCACCTGCCTCGCCTCCCCGGCCGCGTTCGCGAACGAGGCCGAACGCGCGCCGGGGAGCGTCGTGGAGGTCGAGCCTCTGCCCGTCGACCTCTGGATCCCCGGTGCCGCCGACGCGCAGCGAATCACCTACTGGTCGATCGGGTCCGACGGGAGCCCCGCGCTCAGCAGCGGCGCCGTGTACGTGCCGCCGGGGGAGGCGCCCGACGGAGGATGGCCGGTGGTCGCGTGGGCGCACGGCACGTCCGGTCTCGCGGACGACTGTGCGCCCTCGCTCGTCGGGCCCGCGCTCCCCGAGCGGGACTACCCGTACCTCGGACACTGGCTCGAGCAGGGATATGCCGTCGTCTCCACCGACTACGTCGGCCTCGGCACACCAGGTGTGATGCCGTACCTCGACGGAAAGGTCGAGGCGCACAGCATCGTCGACTCGGTGAAGGCCGCCCGCGCCGTCGACGAGTCCCTGTCGAACAAGTGGGTCGTGGTCGGCCAGTCGCAGGGCGGCGGCGCCGCGATCACCACCGCCCGCTACGCCACCGAGTACGGCGGCGAGACGCTCGACTACCGCGGGGCCGTGGGAACGGGTGTGCCCGCGAACATCGAGCTGACACTGCTGCCACTCGGCCCGGGGGTGCCGCCCACGGCGATCCCCGCCGGCATCACGTCGTACCTGTTCTACATCCTCGCGGGACTGCGGTCGGCGCACCCCGACATCGACCTCGACTCGTATCTCACCCCGCTCGGCGCCCACTACGTGAACGCCGCGGAGCAGCTGTGCGTCAACGACCTTCACGACGCCGCGGACGGTGTAGTGGTCGGCGACCTGTTCAGCAAGCCGCTGAACCAGATCCCGAACTTCCACGGACTGCTCGTGGACTACATGGGCGTCCCGACGAGCGGGTACGACCGTCCCCTGTTCATCGGGCAAGGGCTCACCGACATCGACGTGCCCGCCCCCTCGGCGTTCTCGCTGGTCGCGGCACTGACCGCGAACGGGGAGCCGGCCACGTTCAAGACCTATCCCACCGACCACAGCGGCACACTCGTCGATTCGCAGGCCGACACCATCCCGTTCGTGCGGGGGCTGTTCGACTGAGTGAACACGGCACTGTCCAGATTCCGGACAGTTGCTCGCCGCCCCCGCAGGCACTATGGCGTGGGTCACATCGGGTGGGTACGTTCGGGTATGAGTCGTGCACCGTGCACGACCGGATCCGCGCGCGGCAAGGAGTCGAGGTTGGAGTTTGGCGGCATGACCGGGCACGCGGCGATGCGGCCGGAGATCGCGTTGTCCTGGAAGCGTTCGGCGCTCAGCGGCCTGGAACCGAGTTCGACGCCGACCGGTGACCCCTGCTCCGACCTGGACAAGTCCAGCCGGCTGCTGCAGGCGGCCCGGCCCGTCCTCGACGAAATGGAACAACAGATCCAGGGCACCGGATTCTGTGTCCTGCTCGCCGACCGTGACTGCCGCATCGTCGCCCGGCTCTTCGACGGCCCCGGACTCGAGCGCCTGATCGACGGTGCCGGGGCGGTGCTGGGCTCGAGGTTCGGCGAGGACTGCGTCGGGACCACCGCGCTGGGGACTCCGATGGAGGTCCGGCGCGGTGTCGTGATCCACGGCGAGGAGCACTACCTCGAGCGGTTCAAGGATCTCAGCTGCTACGGACACCCGATCGTGCATCCGGTGACGCGCCGCGTCGAGGGCATCCTCGACATGACAGGCGTCGCGTCGCGTGCCAACCCGCTGTTCGCCCCGTTCCTGGCCCGCGCGGCCGGGGACATCGAACGACGGCTGCTCGAAGGGTCCCGGGTGTCTCAGCAGCGGCTCGTGGACGCGTTTCAGCGGGTCTCGCCGCAGAATCAGATGGCGGTCACCGCGATCGGCGAGGACATTCTGCTCAGCAACCGGGTGGCGCTCGACCTGCTCCAGGTGTCCGATCATGCGACGCTGCGGGGGCTTGCCGCGGACCTGCGTCCGGAGCAGTCGAAGACGGTGCGCATCCAACTGTCCTCGGGCGAACCGGCGTTGGTCCGCGCCGACCGCGTGGCAGGCACGGACGGCGGGGCCGTGTTCGTCGTCCGACCGGACCGCCGGACCAGCACCCCCATCCGACGCGGAAAGTCCCCGTCGAGTTCCGTCGTCGAACGCAGCAGGTCGGAGTTGTCGCGGCTGCGCGAGACCCGGGATCCGGTGGTGATCAGCGGCGAACCGGGAACCGGCAGGACGACGGCGGTCCGCGACCTTGCCGGCGACCGGTCGCTCGTGTGTATGGACGCCGCCGCCATCGCTCTCGACGGCGCCGAGGCCTGGGTCGACCGACTTCTCACGCTGGCAGCGGGACCCTCCGCGGTCCTGGCGATCGAGGAAGTGCAACTGCTGCCCGAGTCGATGCTGCCGCTGGTCGTGAAGATGCTGGCGGCCGACGCGGGGCCACGAATCGTGATGACGAGTTCTCCTCTGGGTGACCTGCCGCCGGGCGTGGCGGGTCTGGTGGGCCGCTGCCCCGGACAAGTGGTGCTTCCGCCGCTGCGGCAACGCAGCCGCGAATTCGCTGACATCGCGCAGGGGATCCTCGATTCTGTCGATCCCGGTCTTCGCCTCACCGCGAGCGCGCTCGACGCTCTGATCGCCCGCGACTGGCCGGGCAACATCGCGGAACTGTCCGTGGTGCTGCAGGCTGCCGCGGGCAGGCGCACCAGCGCGAACATCGCCGTCGCGGATCTACCCGACCAGTATCGGACGCCGACGCGGGTGTCCCGGCTGGCCGGCCGCGAACGCGCCGAACGCCAGGCCATCGTCGACGCACTGCAGGAATGCGGCGGCAACAAGGTGCACGCCGCGGCCGCGCTCGGCATCAGCCGCAGCACGCTCTACGTCCGGATCCGAGCCCTCGATATCACCGTCTAGCTGCAGTTTCATCCACCGATCCGCGACCGTCCGGAGGTGTCCGAAGTCAGGACAGTTAGTGATATGGCAACCAGTGCACTATGAGCCACGTCACATTCACAACTTCGGAGGTTTTGATGACAGCGACGATCGAACCCAGCCAAGCGGAACTCCTGCCGTCGGTACGGAACTTTCTGTCCGGCACCAAGCGATTCCTCGTCGGAGGGCAGTGGGTGGAATCGGCGAGCGGCGAGACGTTCGAGACGATCGACCCGGCCACCGGGCAGGTGCTGACCACCGTCGCGCGCGGTGGCGCCGAAGACGTCGACCGCGCGGTCCGGGCCGCACGCACGGCATTCGACGAGGGCCCGTGGGCCACCATGAAGCCCAACGAGCGCGAACGGCTGATCTGGCGGGTCGGCGACATCCTCTCCGAGCGCGCTGAGGAATTCGGCCAGCTCGAGGCGCTGGACAACGGCAAGTCGGCGGGCATCGCCGCGGCTGTCGACGTCGCCTGGTCAGCCGACATCTTCCGCTACTTCGCGGGCTGGGCCACCAAGATCGAGGGCAGCACGGTCAACGTGAGCATGCCGTTCGTCCCCGGTGGCCAGTTCCATGCGTACACGCTGCGTGAACCCGTCGGCGTCTGCGGTCTGATCGTTCCCTGGAACTTCCCGCTGCTCATGGCCGCGTTCAAGCTGGCGCCCGCGCTCGCCGCAGGCAACACGGTGATCCTCAAGCCCGCGGAGCAGACCCCGCTCACCGCGATCCTGCTCGGCGAGGTGTTCGAGGAGGCCGGGTTCCCGCCCGGCGTCGTCAACATCGTCACCGGCTACGGAGACGCGGGCGCGGCACTGTCTGCCCACGACGACGTCGACAAGATCGCGTTCACCGGCTCCACCGAGGTCGGGAAGAAGATCGTCGACGCCGCCAGGGGCAACCTGAAGAAGGTGTCGCTCGAACTCGGCGGCAAGAGCGCCAACGTCGTGTTCGCGGATGCGGACTTCGACGCCGCCGTCACCGGATCGCTCAACGCCTGGCTGTTCAACCACGGCCAGTGCTGCGTCGCCGGCACCCGGATGTTCGTCGAGGACAGCATCTTCGACGACTTCACCGCAGCGGTCGCCGAGGCCGCCGGCCAGGTCAAGATCGGCCCCGGACTCGACCCCACCACCCAACTCGGACCGCTGGTGTCGCAGGAACAGTTCGACAAGGTCACCGGCTACCTGGCCGCCGGACTCGCCGACGGCGCCCGCGCCCTCACCGGCGGAAAGCGCTGGGGCGACACCGGCTTCTACGTCGAGCCGACAGTGTTCGTGGACGTGAAGCCCGAGTTCAGCATCGTGGAGGAGGAGATCTTCGGCCCCGTCGTCGCAGCGCTCCCGTTCAACGCAGAGGAGGGAGTCGCGAAGGCGGCGAACAGCAGCATCTACGGCCTCGCCGCCGGAATCTGGACAAAGGACCTGTCCAAGGCGCACCTCACGGCCCGTCAGCTCAAGGCCGGTTCGGTGTGGATCAACCAGTACAACGGGTTCGACACCGCCATGCCGTTCGGCGGATACAAGCAGTCCGGTTGGGGACGTGAGCTCGGGGCGACCGCCATCGATCTCTACACCCAGACCAAAGCCGTCAACATCGCACTCTGACCGTCACTCAACGAGGAGAAGACATGAAGACCAAAGCAGCGGTTCTGTTCGAAACGCACAAGCCGTTCGAAATCGTGGAACTCGAGCTCGACGGTCCGGGTCCCGGAGAAGTGCTCATCAAGTATGTGGCGGCAGGCCTGTGCCACTCGGACCTGCACCTCACCGACGGCGATCTGCCGCCGCGTTTCCCCATCGTCGGCGGGCACGAGGGTTCCGGCATCATCGAGGAAGTCGGCCCCGGTGTCACCAAGGTGAAGCCCGGCGACCACGTGGTCTGCAGTTTCATCCCGAACTGCGGCACGTGTCGGTACTGCGCCACCGGCCGCCAGAACCTGTGTGACATGGGCGCCACGATCCTCGAAGGCTCGATGCCCGACGGCTCGTTCCGGTTCCACTCCGGCAAGCAGGATTTCGGTGCCATGTGCATGCTCGGCACGTTCGCGGAGCGCGCCACCATCTCGCAGCACTCGGTGGTGAAGGTGGACGACTGGCTCCCGCTCGAGACCGCCGTCCTCGTCGGCTGCGGTGTGCCGTCCGGTTGGGGCACCGCGGTGTACGCCGGCGGAGTTCGCGCCGGTGACACCGTCGTCATCTACGGCATCGGCGGACTCGGCATCAACGCCGTGCAGGGCGCGGTCAGCGCCGGCGCCAAGTACGTCGTGGTGGTGGATCCGGTGGCCATGAAGCGGGAGGCCGCGCTGAAGTTCGGCGCCACCCACGCGTTCGCGGACGCCGCGACCGCGGCGGAGAAGGTCAACGAACTGACCTGGGGACAGGGCGCCGATCAGGCCCTCATCCTGGTGGGCACCGTCGACGAAGAGGTGGTGCAGAACGCGACCGCCGTCATCGGCAAGGGCGGCACCGTCGTCATCACCGGCCTCGCCGACCCTGCCAAGCTCACCGTGCACATCTCGGGAACCGACCTGACCCTGAACCAGAAGACGATCAAGGGTTCGCTGTTCGGCTCGGCCAACCCGCAGTACGACATCGTCCGCCTGCTACGCCTGTACGACGCGGGTCAGCTCAAGCTCGACGAGCTGATCACCACCAAGTACACGCTCGAGCAGGTGAACGAGGGCTACCAGGATCTGCGGGACGGAAAGAACCTGCGTGGCGTGATCGTCCACGAGCAGTAGGCGGCTTCGCCGCCCGTGCGCGGTCGACGAGTCCAGAGACTCGCTAACCGCGCACGGGCGCGGAGCGCCACACGTCGGCGAGCAGGTCGTACGTCTTCAGCCAGGACTCGGTGTTCTCGGCGTGGGAGGCGACGATCAGCTCGTCGGCCTGCGCGTGCTCGGCGAATTCGTCGAGGTACGTCTTGACCTCGGTGGGGGTGCCGACGGCCGAGTAGCGCACCATCTGCGCGACCTGCTGACCCGCCGGGGACGTCATGATGAGGTCGACCTCCTCGGGGGTGAACTTCTGCCCGCGGCCGACCATCTGCACCACCCGCCGCCGCAGGGACGCTTCGAACTGCCGGTGCGCGTCCTCGGTGGTGTCCGCGGCGATGGCATTGACGCCGGCGATCACGTACGGCTCGGACAGATCCTCGGACGGCTCGAACCGCTCCCGGTACAGCGTGACGGCATCGACGAGCGAGTCGGGGGAGAAGTGCGACGCGTTGGCGTAGGGGAGTCCGAGCTTCGCGGCGAGCTGCGCGCCGAACAGCGAGGACCCGAGGATGTAGAGGGGAACGTTCGTGCCCTTGCCGGGGATGGCGTCGACGCCGGGTACCCGTGACACACCTCTGAGGTATGCCTGGAGTTCCAGCACGTCCTGCGGGAAGCGGTCCGCGGACGCCGGGTCGCGGCGCAGCGCGTACATCGTCTTCTGGTCGCTGCCCGGGGCGCGTCCGAGACCGAGGTCGATGCGACCGGGGTGCAGTGTGGCGAGGGTGCCGAACTGCTCGGCGATCGTCAGCGGCGCGTGGTTGGGCAGCATGATGCCGCCTGCGCCGAGCCGGATGCTCTCGGTGTGTGCGGCGACGTGCGCGATCAGGACGCTCGTCGCGGACGAGCCGATCGACGGCATGTTGTGGTGCTCCGCATACCAGATCCGGCGGTACCCGCGGGTCTCCGCGAGTTGTGCGAGCTTCACGCTCGCATCGAAACTGTCCCGCGCCGTGTCGCCCTCGCGGATGTAGGCCAGATCCAGAATCGACAGAACAGCGCTCACGGGATTCGTCACCTTTCGTCACCAAGAACAGGCGCGAGAGGTTAGCCTCGCGCACTACCTCTGGGTGCAACCGCAGAGGTAGTGCGCGTATTCCGGGCGGCTGGAACGGTCAGGCGTCGACCAGGGGACGCAACGTGCGCCCGGTGAGTTCGACGATGCCGGGTTCGTGCCCGTTGGCGACGAGATTGAGGACGATGCCGTCGATTCCCGTGTCGAGGACACGGGTCTTCAGCTGCTCGGCCACCTCGTCGGGGGCGCCGCAGAACTGCCGGTCGGTGGCGGCGGCGCGTTCCTCGTCCGACGCCTTCGACAGGTCGACACCCTGTGTGAGCAGGAAGTCGTGCTGGAGCTGCCGGGCGCGGTCGCCGTCCTCGTCGATGATGACGAAGGCCAGGTAGCTGGTCTCCAGCGTGGACCGGTCGCGACCGATCTCCGAGCACCGGGCATCGAGAGCCTCGAGCTTGCGCGGCAGTTCACCGGCATTGCAGATGATGTTCAGGTGGTCGGCGAACCGGGCGGCGAGACCGAACGTCTTCTTCTCACCGCCACCTCCGAGCATGATCGGCAGGTTGTCGCGGATCCGCGGCTCGTTGATCGCGTTCTCGACGTGATACCACTTGCCGTCGAACGTCGGACGTTCGCCGTGCAGCATCGGCGCGATGATCTGCAGCGCCTCGTCGAGTCGTTCGAATCGGTCGGTGAACGTGCCGAACTCGTAGCCGTACTGCTTGTGCTCGAGTTCGAACCAGCCGGCGCCGATTCCGAGGACGGCCCGTCCGCCGCTGGCGACGTCCAGGGTGGTCACCGCCTTGGCGAGCATGGGCGGGTTGCGGTAGGTGTTGCCGGTGACCAGCGCGGACAGCTGGATGTTGTCGGTGGCCGTGGCGAGGGCGCCGAGGGCGGTGTACGCCTCGAGCATCGGTTCGTCGGGCGCACCGATACCCGGCAGCTGATAGAAGTGGTCCATCACGAATGCGGTGTCGAAGCCCGCGGATTCGGCCTCACGGGCCTGCGCGACGACAGTCGGGAACAGGTCCGCGACGGGGGTGGAGTAACTGAAATTCGGCATCTGATATCCAAGGCGAATAGTCACCCGTTCGACGCTACTCGGATGGCGGCCGCGGCACCTCCCCGAATTCGAGGGTAGGCAGGTGTGCACCCTGGGGTGCCTGGTGGAGGCGGTGCGCGTCGAGCAGGCTGATGGTTGGTGCCATAGCAGTCGCCGATCCGACATCCGCGACGACTCTGCGCAGTGGGGTGATGGAGTGCAGAGCGCAGCCCGAGGGGGAAAGATGAACATCGATTTCGATTCGCAGCAATCCGGCGGCACGGCGTGCGCCTGCCCGGAAAGGCCCACGCTTGTCCGGCCCGACGTCGCCATCGTGGAACGCCCGCTCGGGCACCCGACGCGACCGACTGTGGGCGCCTTCCCGCTGACCGCGGCGCAGCGGTCCATCTGGTTCGCGCAACAGCTCACGCCGGAGATCCCGTACGTCATCGCCCACTACGTCGATCTGCGCGGTCCGGTCGAACTTGCCGCTCTCTGTGACGCCACCCGTCGCGCGAATCGCGAATTCGGCTGGGGATCGGTGCGCCTGGTGGACATCGACGGGCAGCCGCATCAGGTCGTGGACCCGACCGTCGACGACCGGGTACCGACCACCGACCTTCGCGGCGAGGACGATCCCGTCGACGCTGCCCACCGCTGGATGCGGAACGACCGGAGCGCTCGCACCGACATGTACGACGGACCGCTCCTCGTCTCGCACATTCTGCAGCTGGGCGACGATCACTACTACTGGTACTCCCGCGCTCACCACATCGTGTCGGACGGGTACGCCGCCATGATGCTGATGAGCCGCACGGCCGAACTGTATGTCGCTGCCATCGAGGGCAGGGAACCGCCGTACAGCCGAATCGTGGGACCGGAACCTCTCGTGCGGGAAGACGCGACCTACCGTGCCTCCACCCGGTTCGCCCGGGACCGCGACTACTGGCGCGACACCGGCGGCGACCCGGCTTCGGTCCTCAGCCTCAGCGGCCGCACGGCGCGACCGGACACCGACGCCCGGACGGCGACCGGGCACACGAGCCCGAGCGGGATCTCACGGAATTCGACGGCCGTGACGGTCGCCGCCTTCGCCTCCTACCTCGCCAGGATGACCGGCGTCGACGACGTCGTCCTCTCGCTGCCGGTGTCGGCGAGAACGACGGCCCGCCTCAGGTATTCGGGCGGTTCGGTGTCCAATGTGATCCCGTTGCGGTTGAAGGGAATCGGCTCTGCCTCCATCCGTGAGGCGGTCGGATCCGCCGAGACAGCGTTGACGGCGGCACTGCGCCATCAACGCTACCGCCGCGAGGACATCGGCCGGGACCTCGCCACGGGCGGTGTCGAACTCATGCATTTCGGTCCGGTGGTCAACGTCATGATGTTCACGAAGGAGATCACGCTCGGCGCCGTGAACGGGACGGTCCGGGTGCTCACCACCGGTCCCGTCGCCGACATCGCCGTCAACATCTATCCCGGGGCCGAGGGCAGTGCCGCCCGGATCGACTTCGAGGGAAATCCGGCACTGTACGACCACGCCGAACTGACCGGACATCACGCGCGTTTCCTCGCCTACCTCGACAGGTTCACCGCATCGATCGAGTCGGAACGACCGGTCGCCGACCTCGACATCTTCCTCGCCGGCGAGCGCGGAGATTTCGCTCCCGCGCAGGGACTTCCGGATGCGGACCCGATCACACTCGACCGCCTCCTCGCGGGGACCGTCGCGAACGCCCCGGAGGCGACCGCGATCCGCGACCGCGGGCGGGAACTGTCCTACGGCGACCTGGACCGGCTCGCCGGCAGGCTCGCCCGCGTCCTGACCGGCCGGGGCATCGGGCCCGAGAGCATCGTCGCGGTCTCCATCCCGCGGTCGCTCGAGTCGGTGCTGGCGTTGTGGGCCGTCGCGAAGGCCGGCGCGGCCTACGTTCCGATCGATCCCTCGCACCCGAGCGCTCGCATCGCGTACACCCTGGACGATTGCGGCGCGACGGTCGGGCTGACCGTCCACTCGGAGCGTTCCCGACTGCCGGGCACCGTCGCATGGCTGACCATCGATATCGACGACCTCGAAAACCTCTGTGAAGAAACCCTCCCCGGTGCGGAACGGACCCGTCCGCTGCTCGTGGACCATCCCGCGTATCTGATCTATACGTCCGGGTCGACGGGAGCGCCGAAGGGCGTCGTCGTCACCCATCGCGGCCTCGCCAACCTCGCGCAGGAGATTCGGGACAAGTACGCGGTGTCCGCGCGTTCTCGTGTCCTGCATTTCGCCTCACCGAGCTTCGACACCGCGCTCGTCGAAGTGCTCGCGGCCTGTGTCGGCGGCGCGACCCTCGTCGTGACCCCGCCCGGGGTGTTCGGCGGCGAGGAACTGTCACGACTGTTGCGCGACGAACACGTCACTCACCTCCTGATGACGCCGTCCGCCCTGGCCGCCATCGACTCCTGCGCGATGGACGAACTGGAGTTGGTGCTGGTCGGAGGGGAGGTGTGTCCGCAGGAGCTGGCGCGGCGGTGGGCCGGTGGCCGAACCATGCGGAACGCGTACGGTCCGACGGAGACGACGTGCAGCGTCACTCTCACGGATCCGGTGTCACCGGACGAGCGGATGACGATCGGCTCTCTCATGCGCGGTGTGGACGCCGTGGTTCTGGATCACCGTCTACGTCCGCTTCCGCCGGGCGCTGTCGGTGAGCTGTACCTCGCCACCCCGGCACTCGCCCGGGGCTACCATCGGCGCCACGGGCCGACCGCTGCCCGGTTCGTCGCCGACCCGTTCGGCCGCAGCGGATCCCGGATGTTCCGCACCGGGGACGTGGTGCGGTGGACGGCGGCAGGAACGCTCGAGTTCCTGGACCGGGCGGACGACCAGATCAAGATCCGGGGATTCCGTGTCGAGCTGGGCGAGATCAACGCCACGCTGAACACGCATCCGGGCGTCGCCTTCGCCGCGACGGTGGTGCAACGGAATTCGGCCGGCGACCCGAACCTGGTGTCCTACATCATGGCCGACGGGGACGCGTCGATCGATCGTGAAACGTTGAAGGCGCACCTGGCACGGTTCCTGCCGGACTACATGGTTCCGAAATCGATCATGCTCGTGAACTCGATCCCGTTGACTCCGACCGGGAAGCTCGACCGGGCGGCGCTCCCGCTGCCGGAGTTCGGCTCGGATTCGGTGCCTCATCGTGCCCCCGAGACCCCGGCCGAGCGCCGCGTCGCGCGGGTGTTCGCCCAGGTACTCGGCGTGGCTTCGATCGGTGCCGATGATTCCTTCTTCGATCTCAGCGGCGATTCGCTGTCGGCCATCCGGGTGGTCGCGACGATCAACGCCGAGCTGGGCACCACTCTGGGCGTGCGTGAACTCTTCGACGCACCGACGGTCGCGGCACTCGCACGGACGATCGCGGAGACCGGCGCACACCCGCAGAACGCGGGGCGCCCCCGCGGGCCGAAGTTGGGCGCCGCACCACTGCCGGACCTGGTGCCGCTGTCCCCGTCGCAGTACTTCATCGACCGCACCGTCGTGCAACCCGCTCTCCACAACATCCCCTTCACGGTACGAGTGCGCGGCGGATTCGACGTCGACGCCCTGCGCTCGGCGATGGCGGATGTGCTGGGCCGGCACCGCTCACTGCGGACGGTGTTTCCCGACTCGCCGTCGGGGCCGTACCAGCGTGTGCTCGACGTGGCCGATGCGTTGCCCGACCTGACTCCGGTGGAGACCGGCGCCGCGGACGTGGAAGCGCAGACGTCGGAGCTGCTGTCCGCGGGATTCGACGTGCGGCGCGAGCCTCCTCTGCGTGCCCGGCTGTTCCGGCTCGGCGACGGCGACCACCTTCTGGCCTGCGTCGTCCACCACATCGCCGCCGACGGCTGGTCGCTCGCACCCTTGGCACGAGATCTCGCCGACTCCTACCGTGCCCGGTCGACCGGCAGTGAGCCCGCGTGGGAGCCCCGGGTCGTGCACTACGCCGACTACACGGTGTGGCGTCGGGCATTGCTCGGCGACGAGAACGACCCGGACAGCATCGCGTCCCAGCAGATCGCCCACTGGACGAAGGAACTGTCGGGACTTCGGGGGGAGCTCGCGCTGCCCACCGATCGCCCCAGGCCGCACCGGTGGACCTATCGAGCGGGACGACTTCCGTTCTCGCTCGACGAGCATGCGCACCGAGGCCTGCTGGCCACCGCGCACGAGCACCACGCCAGCCTGTTCACGGCGCTCAGGTCGGCCGTGGCGGTTCTGCTCGCCCGCGTCAGCGGCGACCCCGACATCGCGATCGGAACTCCGATCGCGGGCCGGGGAGACCCGGCGCTCGACGACGTGGTGGGGATGTTCGTCAACACGCTGGTTCTGCGCACGCGGGTGGACCCGACGATGACGCTGTGCGACATCGTCGATCGGTCACGCGGCGTGGAGCTTCGCGCTCTGGCGAATGCCGACGTGCAGTTCGAGCGACTCGTCCAGGTGCTCGACCCGCCGAGGTCACCGTCCCTGCACCCACTGTTCCAGGTTGCGCTGTCGCTGAACAACTTCGCTCCCGCAGCCCTGAACGTGTCCGGGCTCGACTTCGAGGTCACACCCCGTCCACTCGACATCGCCAAGTGCGATCTGCACTTCCACTTCACCGAACGTCACGACGTCGACGGCCGGCCCGACGGTATCGACGCCGAACTGGTGTATTCCGCCGACCTCTACGACGTGTCCACCGCACAGGGTTTCGTCGACACGCTGCACACCATCGTCGACCCGATCGGTAGGTGACCCCGCGGAATCGACGTGGTACAGATAGCTCATGAGCGGCATCCGGAGATCTGGTCGGGCAGCGGCGCTCGTCGCGGGCGTCCTCGCACTGGCCGCCTGCTCCGACCAAGCAGGCACCGCAGTGAGCGAGCCGTCGACAACGACGACCGTGTCCGCCGCGGACACGTCCAGTGCCGAGGCGACCACGCCCGCGAGCCTGCCGTACACGGAGACGGAGCTGCAGGTCACGGGTTCCACCGGCCGTGTCGGCTACGACGTCCTCATCCCGCAGATCGAGGGTGGAAATCCGGCGGTCACCGCCGAGTTCAACGAATCGATGCGGGCCGCACTCCAGGACCAGATCGACGGCTCGGGCACCGACGCCTTCACGCTGAGCAGCCAGGAGCACAGCGTCGCGCACATCGGCGAGCACGTGATCAGCGGTCTGCTGGTGACGTCGTGGAACGCCGATCCGCCCGGTGCGCATCCCACCCCGATCGTCGCGACGGTGGTGGTGAATGCCGATACGGCCGCGCCGATCACGCTTGCCGATCTCTTCCCCGACCTGCCTGCGGGACTGCAGGCGCTGTCGGACGAATCCGCGCGTCTGCTCCCCGCGACGGTCGCGGGACCGGATTTCGAGCGCAGCGGCATCGAACCGACCGAGGCGAACTTCGCCAACTGGCTGGCCACCCCGGCAGGCATGGAGATCCATTTCAACGATTACCAGGTGGGACCGCACGCCATCGGACTCGTCACCGTCACCGTGCCGTGGGACGCCCTGACCGACGTGATCGACCCCGCTCTCGCTCCCGTCGTGTCGAGTTAGGCGCTGCCCGACCGCTCACCGGGAACGAACCTGTGGCTGCCCCGGTGCCGCGACCTACCGTCCCAGACAGGCCTTTGCTGCCGAATGTGTCTGTCGAATGGGAGAGGAGCGCGCCCGTGAGTGCACGCACCGAAGTTGATGCTCGTGCGAATCGGATCGGCGACGTGGACGCGGTTGTCGTCGGCGCGGGATTCGCGGGTCTGTACGCCGTCCACAAGCTGCGGAGCCTGGGGCTGACCGTCCAGGGTGTGGAGGCGGCGGGAGGCGTCGGCGGGACGTGGTTCTGGAACCGCTATCCCGGCGCCCGGTGCGACGTGGAAAGCGTCGACTATTCGTACTCGTTCTCGCGGGAACTCGAGCAGGAGTGGGACTGGAGCGAGAAGTACGCCACCCAGCCCGAGATCCTGGCATACATCAATCACGTGGCGGACCGGTTCGACCTGCGTGACCGTTTCCTGTTCGGTACCCGGGTGACCTCCGCGGAACTGGACGAGGAGACGCTCCGGTGGGAGGTGCGCACCGACCGCGGCGACGTCCTGTCCGCCCGGTACTGCGTCTTCGCGACCGGTGCGCTGTCCACCGCGAACACGCCGAACATTCCGGGCCGCGAATCGTTCACCGGCGACACGCATCACACCGGCCGGTGGCCGCACGAGGGTGTCGACTTCACCGGCAGGCGGGTCGGGATCATCGGCACCGGTTCCTCGGGGATTCAGTCGATTCCCCTCATCGCCGAGCAGGCCGAGCACCTGTACGTGTTCCAGCGCAGCGCCAACTACAGCGTCCCGGCGGGCAACCAGACGTGGGACGACGAGATCCGGCGCGCGATCAAGGCGGGATACGACGAGCGCCGACGGCTGTCCCGGGAGAGCGGTGGCGGCTCGCCGTACAACGCGCACCCGAAGTCCGCGCTGGAGGTCTCCGACGAGGAACGTCGCGACGCCTACGAGACGCGATGGAAGCTCGGCGGGGTGCTGTTCGCGAAAACCTTTCCGGACCAGACGAAGACCGAGGCCGCGAACGCGACGGCACGCGACTTCGCCGAGGAGAAGATCCGCCTGCTCGTCGACGACCCCGCCGTCGCGGACAAGCTGATCCCGAACGATCACCCCATCGGGACCAAGCGGATCGTCACCGACACCCACTACTTCGAAACGTACAACCGGCCGAACGTCACCCTGGTGGATCTGAAGGCGGCGCCGATCGAATCGATCACCCCGTCGGGTATCACCACCGCCGACGCCGACTACGCCCTGGACACGCTGGTGTTCGCCACCGGATTCGACGCCATGACCGGCGCCCTCGACCGCATGCGGATCGTCGGGCGCGACGGTGTGTCGCTGTCCGAGTACTGGAGTGAGGGACCGAAAACCTATCTCGGTCTGGGTGTTCCGGGGTTCCCGAACCTGTTCGTCGTGACAGGCCCGGGGAGCCCGTCGGTGCTGGCGAACATGGTGCTCGGCGCCGAACAGCACGTCGACTGGATCGCGGACTGCATCGAGCACCTGTGGGAGAAGGACCACGACGCGATCGAGGCGTCCGTCCCCGCCACCGAGCAGTGGGTGGAGCACTGCCGTGAGCTCGCCGCGCAGACCCTGTTCCCGTTGGCGAACTCCTGGTACATGGGCGCCAACATTCCGGGCAAGCCCCGCGTGTTCATGCCGTACCTGGGAGGCTTCGGCGCGTACGGGCGGATCTGCGCGGACGTCGCGGAGGAGGGGTTCCGCGGTTTCGAGTTCAGCCGGTCCCGGACGAGGCTGGCCGACCCGGTGGGATAGTTTCCCAGACATTGGTCAGCCGCGCAGGCAATTGCCTGCGCGGCTGACCAATTCGTGGGAGAACGGGACGCGCTCAGCCAGGGAGTGCGTACGTGGCCCACGCCTGCGCGAGCACGTCACCACCCTGCGTGCACGTGACGGTGACGTCCGCCATGCGTGTGCCGTCCTGGACGTACGTCTGCTGAAGCGACGACGTGAAGTCCGCACCGGACGGCACGGCCCGCCGGATGCGGGTCCGGAACCTGCGGAGGGCACCGGGGAACTGCTCGGCGCAGTAGCGCTCCAGCAGGTCCACCGATTGGTCGTCGGGCGTGACGGTCCCGGTGAAGCTGTTCGTCCAGAACTCGAAGACCAGCTGCTCGTCGCGGTTGCGGAAGCGGACGAGCAGGTCGTGGTCGCCCACCTTCCGGACCTGCGCGGACAGGGCGTCGTCCGACGTCCGGTGCGGTCGCAGCAGGAGGAAGTCCTGTTCGACGGCCGCCCCCGGCTCGGGTGCGACGACCACCCCGCTCGGGACGGCGTCGGCGCAGAGCCGGCGAACCTCCGCTGTGCACGGCTGCGAAGAGATGAGTGCGGCCATCGTTCCTCCCAATTCACGGGTATGTGATCCGCACGGTAGTCGCCGCGAGCGGTGCACGGGGGGTGTGGTCCCTGTGATCGGGACGCCGACGTTCCGCCGAAGTGGGTGGATGCGAAAGCCTCTCGCTGAGTGGGAGAGTCGGGTACCGCTGCGGACCCGTCGCGCCGACTATGAGCTACACCACACCCCGAGGGTGTTCTTGACGTACAGCGAGGCGGAGGTAGACATGGCGCGCAACAGTGCCGTTGACGGCGACGAAGTCCGGATGATCGAAGTAGGATCGGCACCAACGCGTTTCGCGCGTGGGTGGCATTGCCTGGGGCTGGCGAATACCTTCAGGGACGGTGCCCCGCATCAGGTCGATGCGTTCGGAACGTCGCTGGTGGTGTTCGAAACCTCCGACGGCACCCTCAGTGTGCTCGACGCCTATTGCCGTCACATGGGTGGCAACCTGGCGCACGGCACCGTGAAGGGCGATTCCATCGCGTGCCCGTTCCACGACTGGCGCTGGGGCGGCAACGGCAAGTGCACGGGAATCCCGTACGCGCGACGTGTCCCGCCGCTGGCGCGGACTCGGGCCTGGACGACCATCGAGCGCAACGGGCAGCTCTACGTCTGGAACGACCCGCAGGGCAACCCGCCGCCCGCCGACGTGACGATTCCCGAGATCGAGGGATTCGGCTCCCCGGAATGGACCGACTGGACCTGGAATTCGCTGCTCGTCGAGGGCTCGCACTGCCGCGAGATCGTCGACAACGTGGTCGACATGGCGCACTTCTACTACGTCCACTTCTCGTTCCCGCGCTACTTCAAGAACGTCTTCGAAGGGCACGTGGCCACCCAGTACATGCAGTCGACACCCCGCCACGACATCTCGGTGGGCACCAGCTACGACGACCCCAATTCGACGCTGCGCTCGGACGCGTCGTACTTCGGCCCGTCCTACATGATCGACAAGCTGTGGAGCGAAGCGAACGGCATGATGATCGAGACGGTGCTGATCAACTGTCACTACCCGGTCACCGCGAATTCGTTCGTCCTGCAGTGGGGCGCCATGGTGAAGAAGCCCGAGGGGCTGTCGGACGAGGTGGCGAACGGAATGGCGGCGCAGTTCGCCGAGGGCGTGGAACTCGGGTTCAAGCAGGACGTCGACATCTGGCTGAACAAGTCGCGCATCGACAACCCGCTGCTGTCGGAGGAGGACGGGCCGGTGTACCAGCTGCGTCGCTGGTACCAGCAGTTCTACGTGGACGTCGAGGACATCACCGACGACATGACCAAGCGCTTCGAATTCGAGATCGACACCACCAGGGCGGTGCAGAGCTGGGAGGCGGAGGTTGCCGACAACCTCGCCAACGGCGTCGTGCCGCTCGACACCAACGCCTGAGCCCGGCTCCGAAAAGAAGGACACGACAGATGACCCACGAGGTTCTCGACAACATCATGGCGATCGCGGATCAGCTCCGCGATCAGGCGCCCGAGGCCGAGCGGATCGGCCGGCTGCCCGACGACACGGCGAAGAAGCTCCGTGAGGCCGGACCGATCAAGCTCCTTCAGCCCGGCAAGTACGGCGGCTACGAGGCTCATCCGCGCGAGTTCGCGGAGACGGTGATGGCCGCGGCGTCCCTCGACCCGGCCACGGGCTGGGTGTGCGGCATCGTCGGCGTGCACCCCTGGCAGCTGGCGTTCGCCGACCCGAAGGTGCAGGACGAGGTGTGGGCGGCCGACTCCGACACCTGGATGGCCTCGCCGTACGCGCCGACCGGGATCGCGACCCCGGTCGACGGCGGCTACCTCTTCAGCGGTCGGTGGCAGTTCTCGTCGGGAACCGATCACTGCGACTGGATCTTCCTCGGTGCGATGCTCGGCGACGAGGACGGCGCGATGGCCCTGCCGCCGAAGATGCTGCACATGATCCTGCCGCGCAGCGACTACGAGATCGTCGAGGACTCGTGGAACGTCGTCGGGCTCAAGGGCACCGGTTCCAAGGACATCGTCGTCCGCAACGCCTTCGTCCCCGACTACCGGGTGATGGACGCCGACGAGGTCATGAACGGCACCGCGGTGCAGAAGTTCGGGCGCACCGAGACGCTGTACAACATGCCGTGGTCGACGATGTTCCCGCTCGGAATCTCCTCCGCCGTGGTGGGAATCGCCGAGGGCGCTCTGGCCGCTCACCTCGACTACCAGCGTGACCGCGTCGGCGCGCAGGGCACTGCGATCAAGGACGACCCCTACGTGCTGTTCGCGGTCGGCGAGGCCGCGGCCGACATCAATGCCGCACGACAGGAACTCCTCGCCAACGTCGACAGGATCTGGGACCTCGTCGAGTCGGGCCGGGAGGTCACGTTCGAGGACCGCGCGGCCGGGCGCCGGACGCAGGTGCGTGCCGCGTGGCGTGCGGTCACCGCCGTCGACCAGATCTTCGCCCGCTCCGGCGGCAACGCGCTGCGCATGGACAAGCCGCTGCAGCGGTACTGGCGGGACGCGCACGCAGGCCTGGCGCACGCCATCCACGTGCCGAGCACCGTCTACCACGCCTCCGCGCTCAGCTCGCTCGGCCTCGACCCGGCCGACAACCTCAAGTCGATGATCTGACCGCCGTCGGACCTCGAAAACAGCAGAAGGACAACACATGACAGACATCAAGGGGCTTGGCTACGTCAAGATCCAGACCAACGACCTGGAGCGCTGGCGCACGTTCGCATTCGACGTGCTCGGATTCGCCCAGGGCACGGGCCCGGACGAGGACGCCCTGTACCTCCGCATGGACGAGCGCGCGGCCCGCATCGTGATCGTGCCGGGCGAGACGGACGAGGTCGTCACCATCGGGTGGGAGGTCCGCGATCACGCGGGCCTGGTCCGCGTCCAGGAAGCGGTCGAGGGCGCCGGGATCGCCGTCAAACCGCTGTCGGTGGAAGAAGCCGACGCACGGCGCGTCGAAGAGGTCGTCACGTTCCAGGATCCGACCGGTGCGACGATCGAGATCTTCCACGGCGCCGTCCTCGACCACAGCCCGGTGGTCACCCCGTTCGGCGCGAAGTTCGTCACGGGGGCGCAGGGCCTCGGCCACGTGGTGCTGCCGGTGATGGACTTCAGCGGGGCATTCGACTTCTACACCGAGGTGCTCGGCTTCCTGCCCCGCGGCGCCTTCCGCATCCCGGCACCGCCGGAGTTCGGTCCGATGCGGGTGCGCTTCATGGGCGTCAACGAGCGGCACCACAGCCTGGCGCTGTGCCCGGCACCGCACGGCGGCGCGCCCGGTCTGGTGCACATCATGGTGGAGGTCGACACGCTCGACGCCGTCGGGCAGGCTCTCGACCGCGTCGTCAAGGACGGGTTCTCCGTCTCGTCGACCCTCGGCCGCCACACCAACGACAAGATGGTGTCGTTCTACGTGCGTGCCCCCGGCGGCTGGGACATCGAGTTCGGCACCGAGGGCACGAAGGTGGACGAGAAGTACTACTCCGCGGAGGAGATCACCGCCGACAGCTACTGGGGCCACGACTGGTCCGGAAGCGAACCGCTGGCCGCGATGTAAACGGGTGTCCGGGCCCGGTGTGTGTATCCACTCGATGCGTGCACCGGGCCTTTGGGCTGTTCGGGGCCGTTTGCCCAGCACTATTGCAAATAGGTATATGCCTATTTATAGTAAGTGTCGCCAGTCACACACCGCGTCGCCGCACCGAGCAGCGCCGCTACGGAGGTCCCCATGACGACGACACTCAGCCCCACCCCCACCGCCGGCCTCGATCGCGCCGCCCTTCTCCTCGACGCGTTCGACGGCCCGGGCAGACTCACGCTCGCGCAGATCGTGCGCCGCACGGGGCTTCCGCGCTCCTCCGCGCACCGGATGCTCGAACGTCTCGTCCAGCTGCGGTGGCTCCGCCGGGAAGGCCGGGATTACGAACTCGGGATGCGCCTGTTCGAACTCGGGTCGCTGGCCGTGCACCAGGACCGTCTGCACCGGGCCGCCCTGCCCTTCCTGCACGAACTCCACCGGCTCACCGGGCACGCCGTGCACCTCGCGGTACTCGAGGGAATCGACGTCGTCTATCTGGAGAAGATCGCCGGACGGTTCGGCGTCGGGTTGCCGTCCCGCGTCGGCGGCCGCCAGCCCGCACACTGTACGAGTGTCGGCAAGGTGCTGCTGGCCCATTCGCCGGAGTCTGTGGTCGACCGCGTCGTCGAAGCGGGTCTGCCCCGCAGCACACGTTTCAGCATCGACTCACCCGCGGCGTTCCGCGCCGAGTTGCAGAAGACCCGCGAACGCGGAGCGGCCTACGACCGGGAAGAGGATCTCGTCGGCGTCAGCTGCGTCGCCGTGCCGGTGGGCACCGAGGACAACGTGGTCGCGGCCATCTCCGTGTGCGGCCCGAGCAGCCAGATCAAGCTCGATCACCGTCTGACCGCGCCGATTCGCATGTCCGCCAAGGGAACCTGGCGTAACTACATGTCGACCGCGACGCCGGCCGCCGGACGCGCCGACCGATACTCCGCCTGAGGCGGGCGAAGGAGCACGAATGCCGTTCGATGAGCAGGCCGAGACCATCCTCCGGGGACTGAACGAGAACTTTCCCCGGGTGGAGACCATGACGGGTGCCCAGGCGCGGGCGGCGACGAAGGCGGGACGCAAGGCCGTCGCCGACCCCGAGCCGGTCGGTAGTGTGCGCGACCGGGAGATCCCCGGCGGGGCCGGACCGATTGCGGCACGCATCTATTCGTCCGCGGGGGACCCCGCGGAGTCCCTGCCCATCGTCGTCTTCTTCCACGGCGGCGGGTTCGTGATCTGCGACCTCGACAGCCACGACGGCTTCTGTCGCGCGTTGTGCAACGGGATCGGAGCCGTCGTCGTCTCCGTCGACTACCGACTCGCCCCGGAATCGCAGTGGCCCGCCGCAGCGGACGACGCCTACGCCGCGACGTGCTGGGTCGCGCAGCACGCCCGCGCGTTGGGCGGAGATCCGGACCGGCTCCTCGTCGCCGGCGACAGCAGCGGGGGCAACCTTGCGGCCGTCGCGGCGCTGATGGCCCGGGACCGGGAGGCCCCCGCTGTCGCCGGACAGCTACTGATCTACCCCGTCATCGAACCGGTCTTCGACACCGAGTCCTACGAGGAATTCGCGGAGGATCACTTCCTCACCCGCTCTGCGATGCAATGGTATTGGGATCAGTACCTGCCGACCCACCGCGAGAACGTTCCCGCCTACGCCGCCCCGGTCCGGGCGGAGGACCTCGGCGGGCTTCCACCCGCGATCGTGCTCACCGCCGAACGCGATCCCCTCCGGTACGAGGGGGAGAAGTACGCCGCGGCGCTCGCCGACGCCGGTGTTCCCGTGCAGTGCCGACGGGTCGAAGGAATGTTCCACGGATTCTTGACGATCGACCCGCTGGCCGCGGCGCAGACCGCGCGGCGGGAGCTGTGGCCTGAGCTCCGGAATCTGGTGGCAGAACCGGTGCGGACTCCGTCCGACTAGTCTTAGCGCTCCGCCTCGTCGTCCGCGTCCCGTGCCGCCTTCATCGCGGCCTGGTACTCCTGCTGCGCCGCGCGGGAGCGCCGGATCGAATGTGATTCGGTCGGTTTCGGCACACCGGGATGTTCCGGCGTCCCTTCACCGTGCATCCGCTCGACGGCCTCGTCGATGTCGGCGAGCATCTGCTTCGCGAGCTCGCTCTCGGCCGCGTAGTAGCGCTCGGACCATTTGTTGACCATGTGCGCGAACGCCCACGTGGGTTCGACGTCGGAATCGCGGGCGTCGAGCGCGGCCTGCCTGCTCATCCCCTCCACGTACGAGATGTGCTCCTTCAGGGCATCTTTGAGCTGTTCCGGCTCGGTGAGGTGACCGAGCCACATGCGCAGCATCACACCGTGCTTGAGAACGGGCGGATCGATCGGCGCCTCCCGCGCCCAACTGCGTATGACGGCCATGCCCGCGTCCGTGATCTTGTACAGGCGCTTGGGTTTCACCCGTGCCTCGTCGTCCACGACGGTCCGTGACGTCACATATCCCAGGTCCTCGAGCTTCTTCAGCTCCGAGTACACCTGGCTGAAGGACGGGCTCCAGTAGAAGAACCGCACACTGTACGACGCCCACTTCTTCAGGTCGTAGCCGGACAGCTCCTCGCCGAACGACAGGATGCCGAGTACCGGCCAGCTCGTGGAGCGGAGGCCGGCGAACCCGGAACTCTGTGTGGGGTCGGACGATGGCATTTCCCGAGCCTATCAACCGTGCGCCGCCGACCGGACAGCGCGAAACCCTGCCGCTGGGCGGGACGAGGCATTCCCCGCCGGAAGGCACCGCGGCCAGGCTGAACGCAACCCGTCGATCCGAGGAGACACGATGACCCGAACCGAAGAACCCGTGCCGCCGGTGGCACGACGCATCGACCCCGCCGAGCTCAAGTCGGTGCTCGGGCACTTCTGCACCGGAGTCACGGTGATCACCGCGCACGACGGCGAGAGCCCCCACGGCTTCACATGCCAGTCCTTCGTGTCGCTGTCGCTGGACCCGCCGTACGTGTCGTTCAGCCCCGCACGGACGTCGACCAGCTGGCCGCGGCTGCGGGCGAGTGAACACGTCTGCGTCAACGTTCTCGCTCACGACCAGCGCGACGTGTGCGGGACGTTCGCGACCAGCGGCGCCGACAAGTTCGCCGACGTCGGGTGGTCGCACGCCCGCAACGGTGCCCCGGCGCTGGACGGCGTGCTGGCCCAGGTGCAGGCCACCGTCGAATTCGAGCACGACGCCGGCGACCACACCATCGTCGTCGCGCGCGTCACCGGCCTGGACGTGCTCAGGGATGCGCCGCCGCTCCTGGTGTACCGCGGCGGGCTCGGCATCTTCACCGCGGCCACCTAGCCGCGCTTTCTCCCGCGCGGCGGCGGTGCCGCTGTCTCCCGCTCCGCGGGAAGGGCTGTGGGAAAAAGCAATTGACACCGGCAGGGTGTGATCGAGACCACTTCGGAAGGTGTGCACGATGAGCGTAGACGAGCAGAACTGGGACCGGGAGGTAGATCTCCTGGTGGTCGGCAGCGGTGCCGGTGGAATGACTGCCGCCCTGGCCGGGGCCGAGCGAGGACTCGACACCCTCGTCGTCGAAAAGTCCGGGGTGTACGGCGGTTCGACGGCCCTGTCGGGTGGCGCCCTGTGGATTCCCAACTCGCCGATCCTCGTCCGTGAAGGCCGCGCCGACGACCCCGGCGACGTCCGGAAGTACCTGGAGTCGATCGTCGGCGACAGCGTGCCGGCCGAGCGCCTCGACGCGTACATCGAGCAGGGGCCGGCCATGATGCGGTTCTTCGAACAGAACTGCCCGCACCTCCGGTTCTCCTGGTGCGAGGACTATTCCGACTACCACCCCGAGAACGTGGGCGGACGGCCGAAGGGGCGGACGGTCGAACCGCTGCCGTTCGACATGAACCAACTCGGCGCCGACGGTGACCTGCAGCGACCGAACTCCCTCGCGATGCCGGGTGGGCTGTACATGACGTCCACCGAGTTCCGCCACCTCAACATGTTCTTCCGCACCTGGGCCGGACGCAGGACCGCGCTGGGCGTCGGCTGGCGGTCGGTCGTGGCGATGTTGCGGCGCAGGCGGATGGAGACTCTGGGGCAGGCACTCGTCGGCCGGCTGCGGCTCACGCTCCAGGAGGCAGGGGTTCCGCTGTGGCTGAACTCCCCACTGAAGGGGCTGGTCACGGACGAATCGGGAGCTGTCACGGGCGCGGTCGTCGAGTCCGGAGGGCAGGAACTGCGCATCCGCGCCCGCCGCGGCGTCATGATGGCCACCGGCGGATTCGAGCAGAGCGAGGAGATGCGGAAGCGGTACCTCCGGGAGGGCGGCAAGGACAACTACAGCGCCGGCTCACCCGACAACACCGGAGACGGAATCGTCGCGGGGGAGCAGGTCGGCGCCGCCGTCGATCTGATGGACGACGCCTGGTGGATGCCGTCGTTCCGGCGGCCGGACGGCATCATGCACGTCCTGGTGTCGGAGCGGTCGATCCCGCCGTCGCTGATCGTCGACCAGAACGGGAGGAGGTTCACCAACGAGGCGTCCCCGTACGTGTCGTTCGTCCACGACCAGATCGCCGGTGGTCACGACCCGGTGTGGTTCGTGTTCGACTCGAAGGCCAAGAGCCGCTATCAGTTCGGTGGGGTGATGCCCGGGCAGAAGTTCCCCGGCGAGTGGTTCGAGACGGGGCTGATGCAACGCGCGGCATCCCTCGGCGAGCTCGCGCAGACGATGGGCGTTCCCGCGGAGTCGCTGTCCGCGGAGATCGCCCGGTTCAACGGTTTCGCCCGTGCGGGGGTCGACGCCGACTTCGGCCGCGGCGACAGCGCCTACGACCGGTACTACGGCGACCCGCGACTGCCCAACCCGACCATGGACGAGGTCGACCGGGCCCCGTACTACGCGGTGCGGATGGAAGCCGGTGACCTCGGCACCAAGGGCGGGCTCGTGTGCAACGAGCACAGCCAGGTGTGCCGCGGCAGCGGCGAACCGATCCCCGGGCTCTACGCCACCGGCAACACGTCGGCGTCCGTAATGGGCAACGACTATGCCGGTGCGGGCGCGACGATCGGTCCCGCGATGGTGTTCGGCTGGGTGGGCGCTCGGCATGCAGCCGGGGCGGGGCCCCGCAATGTCACCGGGGCGGGGCCCCGCAATGTCACCGGGGCGGTGAGCTGAGTGCTTCCGGTCGAATGCCGGCGCTGCGGTAACGCGGTGCTCGTGGAGAAATACAGCGAGGCGCACACGAGCGTGCAGTGGCTGGGCGACGCCGAGCAGACCTGCCCGGAGTTCGCACTGCGTGCGCAGGAGGGGGAGCACTCGATGTTCGTCCCCACCTGCGGCGCGCTGCGTGGATCGATCGACGATGCGGTGGAGGACGGGCGGGTGGGGCTCTCCCTGCGCAGTTACCCGACTCCCGGCCGCCTGGACTAGAGGGGACAACCGATGTCACGGATGGCAGGCAAGGTCGCCTTCATCACCGGTGCCGGGAACGGCATGGGACGCAGTCACGCGGTCCGGCTCGCGGAGGAGGGCGCCGACGTCGTCGTCGTCGATCTGCCGTCGGCCGAGGCGGATCTCGCCGAAACCGGAAGGCTGGTCGGCGAACTCGGCCGGCGCGCGGTCGTCGCCCACGCCGATGTGCGTGACCCGTCCGCGTTGCGGGCGGCCGTCGATGCCGGAGTCGCGGAACTGGGGCCCCTCGACGTCGTCGTCGCGAATGCGGGTGTTTGCGACAACCCCGGCCCGGCGTGGTCGATCGACGACGCGGTCTGGCACCGATCGCTCGACGTCAACCTCACCGGCGTCTGGAACACGGCGAAGGCCGCGGTCCCGGCGATGCGGGACGGCGGCGGTTCCGTCGTGATCGTCAGTTCGACCGCAGGCATCAAGTCGGTGGCCGGGGCCGCCCACTATTCGGCGTCCAAGACCGCCGTGGTCGGGTTGGCCCGGACCCTCGCCAACGAACTCGGACCGCAGTTCATCCGGGTGAACGTGCTGCACCCCGGTGCCGTCGGCACCCGTATGACCCTCAACCCGGAGACGATGGCGCGGCTGCGGCCGGACCTCGAAAATCCGACCCGGGACGACGTCGTCCCCGTCCTCGCAGCGAACCACATGCTGCCCGTTCCGTGGCTGGACTCGCGGGACGTCAGCAATGCGCTGCTGTTCCTGGCCTCGGACGAATCGCGATACATCACCGGCACACAACTCGTGGTCGACGCCGGACTGACCCAGAAGGTGTAGAGATGACAGGTCGAGTGAACGGAAGAGTCGTCCTGGTCACCGGTGCCGCACGCGGGATCGGCCGGGCGCAGGCGTTGCGGTTCGCACAGGAGGGCGCGGACGTCGTCGCCGTCGACCTGTGTGGCCCGGTCGGCACGGTGGTGACGCCACCGGCGAGTCCGGAGGACCTCGAGGAGACCGCGAAACTGGTCCGGGACACCGGCCGCCGGATCGTGACCGCGCAGGTGGACGTGCGTGACGGAACGGCGCTCGCCGAGGCGGTCACCGCGGCGGCCGGCGAACTGGGCGGGCTGGACTTCGTGTGCGCCACGGCAGGCATCACGTCCTCGGGTGCCGCGCTGGAGCTCGACTCCGAGACGTGGCAGACGATGCTCGACGTCAATCTGACGGGGGTGTGGCAGACGTGCAAGGCTGCGGCGCCGCACCTGATCGAGCGGGGCGGCGGGGCGATGATCCTGACGAGTTCCATCGCCGGGCTGCGCGGGCTCGTCGGCGTCGCCCACTACACCGCGGCCAAGCACGGGGTGGTGGGCCTGATGCGGTCGCTGGCCAAGGAGCTCGCGCCGCACCGGGTGCGGGTCAACAGCGTGCATCCCACGAACGTGGACACGGACATGATCCAGAACGACATGGTGCGGCGGGCGTTCCGGCCCGACCTCGAGCACCCCACCCGCGAAGAGTTCGCGGCTGCGGCCGTGACGATGAACATGCTGTCGATTCCGTGGATCGAGCCGGTCGACGTGGCCAACGCCGCGCTGTTCCTGGCTTCGGACGAGGCGCGGTACATCACGTCCGTCGCCCTGCCGGTCGACGCGGGCAGCGTCAGTCGATGACCGACGCGGGCAGCACCGGCCGGTAATCCCGAGTCCGCCCCCACACCTGGCGATCCGTGGTAGAACAGGTGTCAGTTTTGGGGGCGGACGAAGGGTGAATTACGTGGATCTCGAGGCCGTCGCCGCGATCAGCAGGCTCAAGTACGCGTATCTGCGGGCCCTGGACACGAAATGCTGGGACGAGTTCGCCGACACGCTCCTCCCCGACGCAACGGCGAACTACGGTGAGCATCTCGCGTTCGAGTCGCGGGACGCGCTCGTCGAGTTCATGAAGTCGAATCTGGGGCCGCAGACCATTACCGAACACCACTGCGGTCACCCGGAGATCGACGTCGACGGCGACACGGCGACCGGACGCTGGTACCTCTCCGACATCGTGCTGATCCCGGAGCACGACACGGTGCTGCGCGGGGCGGCGTTCTACTCCGACCGCTACGTCCGCGGACCGGACGGCCGATGGCGGATCGCCCACACCGGATACGAGCGCACATACGAGGCGGTGATGTCGCTGGCCGACATTCCCAGCTTCCGGCTGACGTCCAACCGGTGGGCAGCCGACACCGAACCCGGCAAAGGAGACTCGTGATGGGGACACTGGACGGCAAGGTCGCACTGATCACCGGCGCCGGTCAGGGCGTGGGCGCCGGCATGGCGTTCGCGCTGGCCAAGGAAGGCGCCCGGATCGCGGTGGTCGGGCGAACGGAGGCGAAACTCGTCGACACGTGCGCCGCCATCGCCGACTTCGGCGGCATCGCCGAGCCGATCGTCTGCGACGTCAGCAAACGCGATCAACTGGGCCCGATGGTCGACCGAGTCGTGGACGAATTCGGTGGCATCGACATCCTCGTCAACAACGCCAACGCGAGCGCGCTCGGACCGCTCCTCGACATCACTCCGAAACTATTGGACCGTGCCATGGCCGTCGGTCCGGTGGCCACCCTGTTCCTCATGCAGCTGTGCTACCCGCACCTGAAGGCGCGCGGCGGCGGCTCGATCATCAACCTCGTCAGCTCCTCGGCGGTGCGGTGGGACACCAGCGGTTACGGCCTCTACGCGGCCACCAAGGAGGCGATGCGCTCGCTCACCCGAACCGCGGCCAGCGAATGGGGACCCGACGGAATCCGCGTCAACGCGATTGCGCCGCATGCACTGTCCCCGGGGCTGAAATGGTGGACGGAGAACAACCCCGAGGAGGCCGCCGAGTTCGTGAAGTCGATCCCGCTCGGCCGGATCGGTGACTGCGAGCAGGACATCGGACGTGCCGTCGTCTTCCTCGTCGGCCCCGACGCCGGTTACCTGTCCGGTGCCACCATCCCGCTCGACGGTGGTCAGGCGCGCTGGAGCTGATCGCCGCCGATTGCCCCGAGCTTGCTCATTTCCCTCCCATCCGGTAGGAATTGCTTCGTGCATACGACTCACCTGGTGCGACGCCTCACCGTCGACCTGTGCCGTACGTGCGCCAACATCTGTTGTTGCTGATGGTCCGGCGCGCGTACCGCGTGCTGTCCACTCCTCGGTAGCCTCCGGCATCCGGTCATTCCTCACGCATTCTCCGCGTTCGCAGGTCCGGGCCGGTGCGCCCGTACCCAGGCACCATCACCTTCGCGGAAAGACACCATGAGTACTGCATTCGAAACCAGAACAGCGTCGCTGACGCTCGACAAGTTCGGCCCCCACTTCGGGGCCGAGATCATCGGCCTGGACGTCGCGTCCGCCACCGACGACGAGGTCGCCGCGATCCGTTCGGCGTTGACCGCGCACAAGGTGCTGGTCCTGCGCGGTCAGTCAGTCGACGACACGAGTCATATCGAGTTCGGTCGCCGGCTCGGCCGGCTGACGGCGGGGCACCCCGTCCACGACAGCGGCGACGTCGCGCAGGAGGTGTACGCGCTCGACAGCCAGGACAACGGTTTCGCCGACGTGTGGCACACCGACGTGACGTTCATGAAGCGACCGCCGCTGGGGTCGATCCTCCGTCCCGTCGTCCTCCCGCCGCACGGCGGCGACACCAACTGGGCCGACAGTCAACTCGCGTACGAGTCGCTGTCGCTGCCGGTCCGGCAGCTGATCGATCAGCTGACTGCGGTGCACGACGGCAACCGCGAGTTCGGGTATTACCTCGCGCAGAAGCGGGGCGGCAAGGGAAACGTCTGGGACGGTGAGGAAGTCACCGCGCTCGTGCCCGTCGAGCATCCCGTCGTGCGGGTGCACCCGGAGACGGGACGCAAGGGCATCTTCGTGAACCCGGGCTTCACGTCCCACATCGCCGGAGTGTCCGAGGCGGAGAGCCGGGGAATCCTCGACTTCCTCTACGCACACCTGACCAAACCCGAGCACATCGTGCGGCACCGCTGGCGCCTCGGCGACCTCGTGCTGTGGGACAACCGCAGCACCGCGCACTACGCCAACCGCGACTACGGAACCCAGCACCGCGTCATGCACCGCATCACGCTGGAAGGTGACGTGCCTTTCGGCCCGCAGTAGAGGAACCTGCGCATTCGCCGGGCGGGTGGCGTCCGCAGCGACTACCGTCACGATCCGTGACCCCGGCATCGGACATCTCACGACGCAAGTTCCTCGCCTCCGCCGCGGCGGCCGGTGGTGCCGCCTTCCTCAGCTCGTGGGCGGGCCCGGTCATCGACCGCGCCTACGCGCAGGACCCGGGCGGCAGTGGGTCGCTGAACGACATCGAGCACTTCGTCTACCTCATGCAGGAGAACCGCTCGTTCGACCACTATTACGGCACCCTGTCGGGGGTGCGCGGGTTCGACGACCCGTCACCTGCGTGGCAGCAGTACGGCTGGACGCCGGGTGCCGGGCCCACCCCGACCGGGTTTCTCAACCCGTTCCGGCTCGACACCACGCAGGGCACACATCTCGACGGCGAATGCATCAACGACCCCACCCATTCGTGGGGTCCGCAGCACGACGCGTGGAACGGCGGCGCGATGGACCGGTGGATGCCGGTGCACATCGCGCACGAGGGGCCGCTCAACGGTCCCGCGACGATGGGCTACTACACGCGAGCCGACATCCCGGTGCACTACGACCTCGCCGACGCCTTCACCATCTGCGATCACTACTTCTGCTCGGTACTCGGACCGACGGACCCGAACCGGCTGTACTGGATGACGGGAACGATCGATCCGGACGGGCTGGCCGGTGGGCCGCTGGTCGAGACGCCGACGGTGATCCCCAGGTTCGTCTACTCCTGGCGCACCTATCCGGAGAACCTGCAGGAGGCCGGCGTCAGCTGGAAGGTGTACGCCAACAAGGACCTCGGCCCCGTGTCGAGTGTCGCGCTCGACGGGATGCTCGGCTGCTTCACGCAGTACAGCGACCCGAATTCGGAACTCGCTCGCCGCGGTCTCGATCCGACGTACCCGAACGACTTCCGGGCCGACGTCGCGAACGGCACCCTGCCCGCGGTGTCCTGGATCGTGCCCAACATCTTCACGTGCGAGCATCCGGCGCTGCCCCCGGCCGCGGGCGCGGTCGGGATCGTCGAGGTACTCGACATCCTCACGTCGAACCCGGCGATCTGGGAGAAGACCGCGCTGATCATCAGTTACGACGAGAACGGCGGCTTCTTCGACCACGTCACCCCGCCCACACCGCCGCCGGGCACCCCGGGTGAATATCTGACGGTTTCGCTGAACACGGTGTCGGAGAGCGAGAACAATCCGGGTCCGATCGGTCTCGGTTTCCGGGTGCCGTCGCTGATCGTCTCGCCGTACAGTCGCGGCGGCCTCGTCGCGTCCGACACGTTCGATCACACGTCGCAGCTCCGGTTGCTGGAGAAGCGGTTCGGTGTGCCCGTCCCCAATCTCACCGAGTGGCGCCGCGGCGCCGTCGGCGACATGACGTCCGCGTTCGACTTCTCGTCGGCACCGAACGCCGGCGTTCCCGTGATGACCGACCCCGGGCCACGCCTGCAGGCGGCGATCGCGCAGTGCGGGCCGAACGTGGCCGCGGGGACGCTCAACGCCGGTGCACCCTACCCCGTGCCGCCGAATTCGATGCCCGTGCAGGAACAGTCGCCGCTGCGGCGTCGCCCAAGCGGGCTGATCATGTAGCGGCCTCTCCTCAGAGGCGCACCGTCCGGCCCTCGTCGATCGACTGCAGGACGGCCAGTGCGGCGGTCACCGAACGCAGTCCGTCGTGTCCGGTCGCCACCGGTTCACCGTTCCCGCGGACGGCGTCGACGAACGCCCGGATCCCTGGTGCGTACAGGTTGTCGACGGTCTCGAGTGGGACGTTCGTGTCCTGCCCGTCCGCGACGATCCGCAGCGTCCCGGTGGGATCGGGGCGCATGCAGTCGCCTGCGACGAGAGTGCCGGACGTTCCGTGGATCTCGAATCCCGTCACGGCGCCCGGGACCGTATATGCGTCGTGGAGCGAGAACAGGGTGGAAGTGCCGAGTACACCACTCGTCATCACGGCGTCCGCCGGACCCGCACTGAGTCCCTGGCACACGCCCACCGCCGTCACGATGGCCGGTTCCATCCCGGTGACGAAGCGGAGCGTATCGATGTCGTGCACCGCGAGGTCGAGCACGACTCCGCCGCCGACGCCGTCGAGACGCCACCCACGCAGGGCCTGGCGCAGCAGAATGGCGTTGCTGACGCGCGCCGACAGGATGTCGCCGATCACACCCTCCGCCAGCAACTTTCGTGCCGCACGGTGAACGGGATGGGTGCGGAGATGATGGTTCGTCGCGAAGACCACCCCCGCGGCCGCGGCCGCGTCGACCATCTTCTGCGCCTGCGTGACGTCGAAGGAGAGCGGCTTCTCGCACAGCACGTGCAGACCCGCGTCGATCGCGGCCATGGCGTGGTCGAAGTGCTTGTCGTTGGTCGAGGAGATGTAGGCGGCCTGGACGTCCCCGCCCACCGCTTCGCGCAGGTCGCCGGTGGCGGACTCGATGTCATTGGCCTGCCGGTAGTCCTCCGCGCGCGCCGCGTCGCCGCTGAGCACGACTGCCGCGGTCTGCCCGCACTCCCGCAACGCGGGGAGTACGCGTGTGGCGGCGACGTTGCTCGCACCCAGAATCGCCCACTTCATGAGCTTCGGTCCTTCCTCGGGCCGGTGGGTCCGGCCTTTCCTCGGCGGGACTGTACGCCGAGTTCCGAGAGCGCACTACTGTTCGATATGCGAACATCCCGGCCGATCCGAGCTCAGGGGCGGAGTGCGTCGACCTCTTCGCCGGAGGTCGAGGGATCCGGCGTCTCGTCGATGGTCCCGCGCGTGCGCTGACGGTAGATCCCGATTCCGACCACGACCACGGCGAGACCCATCGAGACGTACATCTGGCTCCTGGTCTCCGGCAGCACGAGCATGCCGACGCAGAGCGCGATGATGGCGGCGATGGTGCACCACGTCAGGTACGGGAACAGCCACATCTTCAGCGACAGGTCCTTGCCCTCCGCCTCGAGGCTGCGCCGCATGCGCAGCTGCGACACCGAGATCGCCAGCCACACGAACAGTGCGATCGCGCCCGAGGAGTTGACGAGGAACAGGAACACGGTGTCCGGGTACAGGTAGTTGAGGCCCACAGTCAGGAATCCCACGACCGTCGAGACGAGCACGGCCTGGCGCGGAACACCCGACGAGCCGATCTTCGACAACGAGGCCGGGGCGTCGCCGCGGCGGGAGAGCGAGAAGATCATGCGGCTCGCCGTGTACAGGCCGGAGTTCAGGCAGGACAGCACCGACGTGAGCACGACGACGTCCATGATGTTGCCGGCCGCCGGAATGCCGAACGAGTCCATGACGGCGACGTACGGGCTCAACGCGACGGAGGCGTCGTCCCAGGGGAGCAGCGTCACGACGACGGCGATGGAGCCGATGTAGAAGATGAGGATGCGCCACACGACGGAACGCACCGCGTTGCGCACTGCTGCCACGGGGTTGGCGGATTCGCCGGCGGCGATGGTGGCGATCTCGGCGCCGAAGAAGGAGAACACGACGACGAGGACCGCCGCGAACACGGCACCTGCCCCGTTGGGGAAGAACCCGCCGTGACCGGTGAGGTTGGTGAGTCCGGGGGCCTCGACTCCGGGCAGGGCTCCGCAGATCGCGAGGACACCGAGCATCAGGAAGATCACGATGGCCGCGACCTTGATCGACGCGAACCAGAACTCGAACTCGCCGAACGACTTCACGGACGCGATGTTCGTCAGCGTGAGCAACACCATCAGGATCAGTGCCCAACTCCACTGCGGGACGTCGGGGATCCAGCGGTTCATGATGACGGCGCCTGCCGTCGCCTCGATGCCGAGGACGATGATCCAGAACCACGCGTAGAGCCAGCCGATGCTGAAGCCGGCCCATCGGCCGATCGCGCGGTCGGCGTACGCCGAGAACGATCCCGTCTCGGGGTTGGCGGTCGACATTTCGCCGAGCATGCGCATCACCAGGATGACGACGATGCCCGCGAGTGCGTAGGCCACGAGTACGCCGGGGCCCGTCTCGCGGATCGCGACCCCGGAGCCCACGAAGAGGCCTGCGCCGATCACCCCCGCGATAGCGATCATCGAGAGGTGCCGCTTCTTCAGTGTGTGCTGAAGCTGCGGATCGGTGGTTCCTGACATGGAGAAATCCCTTCGGCGCTACTCCGGGTGTGATGTGCGTCGCTGATTCGGAAAAGTGTGTACGAGTCGTGGGGGCTCCGGAACCGCCGATTCGGTGAAATTCGCGCGGTCGAGATAGACGAAACGGCAGTACCACGCATCTGCGCCTTCTTGACAACGCGGAAACGCTATGGCTACCGTCACATTATTCAACCAGCGGACATGCGTTCGGTATTCGAACAGGATCTGTCCGGTACCAACCTAGACGGGACATCGGAATGAGCGATCACGCCTTCACCCCGGCAGCCGAGAAGCAGGCGCGAAGAGCAGCGCTGAGCAGTTTCGTCGGCGCGGTCATCGACTGGTACGACTTCCTGCTCTACGGGTTGGTCGCGGCACTGGTCTTCAACTCGGAGTTCTTCCCGAACGTCAGCCCGGCGATCGGAACGCTCGCCGCGTTCGCGACGTTCGGCGTCGGATTCCTGTTCCGGCCGCTCGGCGGTGTGGTGTTCGGCCATTACGGCGACCGCATCGGGCGCAAACGGATGCTGATCCTCACCGTCCTGATCATGGGAACGAGCACGGCCCTGATCGGACTGCTGCCGTCGTTCGGGTCGATCGGCTGGTGGGCTCCGGTCCTGCTCGTCACGCTGCGCGCCATCCAGGGCTTCGCCGTCGGCGGCGAGTGGGGTGGGGCGGCGTTGATGGCCGTCGAGAGCGCCCCGCCGAAGAAGAAGGCGTTCTACAGCAGCGGAGTGCAGGTCGGCTACTCGGTCGGGCTCATCCTCGCGACCGGATTCGTCATGCTCATGAGCAACCTGACCACCGAGGACGCGTTCAGTCAGTGGGGATGGCGTGTTCCGTTCGTCGCCAGCGTCGTCCTGGTCGGTATCGGCCTGTGGATCCGCGCCGGAGTGCAGGAGAGCCCCGAGTTCGTCGAGAAGGTCGAGAAGGTCGAGAAGGTCGAGGAGGAGCAGACCGCGCAGGACAAGAAGCGGATTCCCCTCGTCGAGGCACTGCGCAACCACCCGAAGGCATTCCTCCAGATCATCGGCCTGCGTTTCGCCGAACTGTTCTCCATGTACATCGTGACCACGTTCGCGTTGAGCTACTCCACCCAGGAACTGGGGATGGAGCGCAACTTCATGCTCAACGTCGGTCTGCTCGTCGGTGCCGTGGGTATCGGCACCATCCCGCTGTTCGCGTGGCTGTCCGACAAGCACGGCCGGCGACGCGTCTACATCCTCGGCGCACTGATCGGCGCGGTGTGCGCGTTCCCGTTCTTCATCTTCCTCGAGAACGGGTCGATGATCGGCACCGTCATCCTCGCCGTGCTCCTCGTCAACATCTCGCACGACATGGTCGTCAGCGTGCAGCAGCCGCTGTTCACCGAGATGTTCGGGGCCGAGTACCGGTACAGCGGCGCGGGCGTCGGATACCAGGTGGCCAGCGCGATCGGCGGCGGCTTCACCCCGTTCATCGCGGCAGCGCTGGTCACCGCCAGCGGCGGGTCCTGGCACCTCGTGGCCGTGTACCTGGCCGGCGGCTGCATCGTCAGCGCCCTGATCGCGTGGCGACTGCAGCCCGATTCGGGTGCAGCGGTGTCGGACTCCGCAACGTCCGCAACGTCCGCAACGCTCGCGAACGCGCGCTGAGCCAGGGTCGATCGAGACGTAGCTGATCCCTCGGCGTCTAGCCGAGGGACAGGTCGGAGCCGATCCGCTCCGCGGTCGCGACGAGTTTCGGCACCACCGACGCCGCGACGTCGTCCCGCGTGTACTGCGTGCCCTGCAGCGAGGAGTTGAGGGCGGCGACCACGGCGCCCGTCCGATCCCGGATGGGAACGGCGGCGCCGCGGATGCCGATCTCGAGCTCGTTCTCCGACATCGACCAGCCGTCGGCGGCGACCTTCCGGACGTCGGCGCGCAGGTGTTCGACGTCGGAGATCGTGTGCGGTGTGAAGGCCTGGAATTCGGTGGTCTTCAGGTAGTCGTCGAGCGCGTCGGCCGAAAGTCCGGCCAGCAGAACCCGTCCCGTGGACGTCGCATACGCGGGGAACCGCATGCCCACGGTGATGGAGATGCGGATGATCCGGGGCGAGCGGACCCGCGCCACGTACACCACGTCGGGACCGTCGAGGATGGTGACGGAGATGGTCTCGCCCAGTTCCTTCGCGAGAGCCTCGATGTGCGGGTCGGCGACCTGCGGCAGTCGCAGCGCGGCGAGGTACGAGAAGCCGAACCGCAGCACCCGGGGTGTGAGCGAGAAGTTGCGTCCTTCGAGACGCAGGAAACCCTTGTCCACCAGGGTGAGCAGAATACGGCGCGCCGTGGACCGGGTGATCCCGACAGCCTGCGCCACCTCACTCAGTGTGCGTTCCCGGTGCTGTTCGTCGAAGCATTCGAGAACGGTCAGGCCACGGTCCAGGGACTCGAGGAAATACCGTTCCCCCGACGCCGGCTGCTCGGCCACCTCAGCAGCCACCTGTTTCGCACACGCCGTCATGTTACCGGCCGACTAGGTGTGCCGGACCCGGCTGAACGCCGCGTCCAGTGTAGCCATTCCGCTCGTGTCGATGAGGAAATCGGTTTCGAGACTGTCCCGCAGTTCATCGACGGACGCCAGTTCGCGCCGCTCGGACGTCCCACCGAGGTGGTGCACCGTCAGTCGCGTACCGGCCAGGGCGTAGCGGCGGTCTTCCGTGGCCCGCGCCGCCATGAGTCCGGTCACGAAATGCGATCCGGGCCAGGTCGACAGGTACCAGTTGGGGGCCTCGTAGTCGACGGGGAACTGCCTGGTGAGGTCGAACCGGTAGAGGGTCCGCCACTCGTCACCGACGAGTGCTTGCATCGCGTAATCGCCCGCGACGTCGACCAGCCGGAACGGTTCCAGCGGCGTGTCCTGCACGGTGTCCAGTTCGAGGCGCAACGTGGTGTTGAGGGTCATCCCGCCGAACCCGACGTCGATGAGCCTTCGCTCCCCGGCCACGTCGACGAGCAACAGCATGTGCGAGCGCGGAGTGACCGCTTCGATCGGAGATCCCCACAGGACCCGGGCGGCGAGCGGAGTCACGTCGAATCCGAGCTCGACCAGGACGGCCCGCAGAAGGAGATTCTGCTCGAAGCAGTAACCGCCCCTTCGGGATTCGACCAATTTCTGTTGCAGCGATGGCAGGTCGAGCCGGTTCGGTGTGCCGAGGAACGGGTCGAGGTTCTCGAACGGGATCGACCGGGCATGATGTGCGGCAAGCTGGTTCAGCGTCACCGTCGTCGCGGATCGGTCGCCGTCGTACCCGATCCGTTCGAAGTACCGCTCGAGGTTCAGATCGCCCGCAGTGGCCATGGAGCACAGTGTAAGCGCGGCGAATGACCGGTCAGGCGTCGTCGGGTGCGGTTGCCGCGAGGTAGGCGGCGCCGCGCGGCGAGATCCGGTACCCGACGTCGAGACTGTGCGTCAGCCCCAGATTCTTCAGCTTCCGGACGTCCCGCTTGAACGGTTGTGTCTCGCGGCCGAGGCTCGCGGCGAGATCGGGTGCGCGGCGGCCGGGGTTGTCGGCGACGAGCTGCAGGATCGTGCGTGTCCACGGGCCGTGACTGCTCCGCCCATCCAGCCGCTCCAGATGCTGAGCGATCTCCGAAATCGTGTCGTCCGTGAGGTCGTCGTCACTGCTCAGCGCGATGCGGGGATCCTCACCGACCCACTCGAGGCCGATGCGGTACACCGGCTGTCCGGGGGTGCCGCGCAGCGCGGCCAGGGCCTCGTCGACGGAGGCGGCCCCGGCGCGGCTGGCGTCGTCCTCGGTGATTCCGTCCGGGTCGACGGTCGTGATCGAGCTGATCCGGATCATCCCCGAGACGGTGTGGAACTCCGAGCCCTCGAGCACCCGTGGTGCTGCCCAGCGGCGGAAGGCGACCGTGACGGTGCCGTCCGCCACCCCCTGCGCGATCTTCTGCGGAAGGATCACCGGCCGTCACCTCCTCACGTGAGTGGCGATGCGTGGTCGAGGATACTTTGCCACTCACCTAAGGGAGGATGGACAGGGTGCGGTCGCGCGACGGGAGGACACCCATGGGACGGCGACTTTTCTCGGCTGCGGCGTTGCTGGCGGTCGTCACGTGCGCGGCGGCCTGCCAGTCCGAGGGGAGTTCCGCGCAGCCGTCGACGACCACCGCGGTCGTCGCGCCGGCAGGCACCGAGCCCACGGCGATCGCCGCCGACCTCGACGTGCCGTGGGGGATCGCGCTCCTGCCGGACGGGACGGCACTGATCGCGGAACGGGACAGCGGCGCGATCCGGCACCTGCAGGCGAACGGCGACACGACCATGATCGGCGAGGTGCCCGGCGTGGCGGCGCGGGGCGAATCGGGACTGCTGGGCCTCGCCGTCTCACCGGCCTACGCGACGGACCAGACGATTTACGCGTACCTGACCACCGACGACGACAACCGGGTGGTCGCCCTGCGATTCGACGGTCGCAGCCTCGGCGAGCCGGCCCCGATCCTGACGGGAATCCCCGCCGGATCGATCCACGACGGCGGCCGGATCGCGTTCGGCCCCGACGGCAAGCTGTACGTCGCGACCGGTGAAGCCGGCGACCGGCCACGCGCCCAGGACCCGTCCTCGCTCGGCGGCAAGATCCTGCGGATCGACCCCGACGGGTCGATCCCGGCCGACAACCCCACCCCAGGTTCACCCGTGTGGTCGCTCGGGCACCGCAACGTGCAGGGCCTCGCGTGGGACGACGCCGGCCGGCTGTGGGCCACCGAATTCGGGGCGAACACCTGGGACGAGGTGAACCTGATCGAACCCGGCGGCAACTACGGATGGCCGGAGGTCGAGGGGCGGTCGGGCGAGGCGGGCTTCGTCGATCCGGTGGTCCAATGGTCCACCGGTGAGGCGTCCCCGTCCGGGCTCGCGTTCCAGGACGGCGCGCTGTGGGTCGCAGCCCTGCGCGGCGAACGACTGTGGCGGATCCCCGTGGGCGGTGACGGCTCGCTCGGCGAACCGCAGTCGCTGTTCGAAGGCGAGTACGGCCGACTGCGTACCGTCGTCGCGGCGCCGGACGGTGCCGTCTGGTTCAGCACCAGCAACCGCGACGGGCGCGGCGACCCGGGGGACGGCGACGACCGCATCCTCGTGCTGCGCCCGTGAGTACTTGTCAACCGCGGGCGGTTGACAAGTACTCACGGGTCAGTCGGTCCAGGGGACGATCGGCGGCTTCACCCACATGATCTTCTCGTCGCGGTGCGCCGGGGTGGCGGCGGGATGGTCGGGGTGGCGTTCTGCCCACGCCGACTTCTGGTCGAGCAACTCGACCACGGTCAGCCACGTCTCCATGGTGCTCGGCGGGTTCGACCCGGCCGCCCGAGCGAGTTTCCGCAGCGTGCCGTCGGTGAGGTCCAGGAGTTCCTGACCGCTGATTCCGCGATCCCACACATACCGCGCGAGTCCCATCGCCTTCTCGCGACGTCGCTTCGCAGCGCCTTCGGTGTGCGCGAAGTCGACTTCCTGAGGTTCCATCGTCTTCCCTTCTCGTGCGCGTCACCACGGTAGGTCACCCGTGTCTCGTCCCGGTATCGTGGGAGGACGATTCTCGCAGCAGACGCGAGCGGACGGCGCGAGCAGTAGGGAAGACGGACGATGGGCAGGCAGCGCGGCGGTCGGGCTGCCCGGACAACCGACGGGGGCCCCGTCGCCGGCGTGTACCCGATCGACACGGGCACGTGCGAACTCGCGGAAGACCACCTCAATCCGCACGGCTGGGTGCTCAAGGTGAACGGGGTCGAAAGTTCCCACATCGACCTGTCGGATCCCACGCACCTCGATTTCGAGTACATGCGGTGGATCGCCGAACTGGTCGCCTCGCACTGGGGGACGGACCAGCGGGTGCGAGCCCTGCACCTCGGTGGCGGCGCCTGCTCACTCGCCCGGCATCTCGCCGCCCGGTATCCGGACGCCCGGCAGGTGGTGGTCGAACTCGACGGCAAGCTCGCCGAGTTGGTGCGCGAATGGTTCGACCTGCCGCGGGCCCCACTGCTGCGGCTGCGGGTGGGTGAGGCGCGGGCGGTCACGGAGACGCTGACGGAGTCCAGCCGCGACCTGATCGTGCGCGACGTGTTCGCCGGGAACACGACTCCGGCGCCGCTGACGACGACGGAGTTCACCGGACACGTGCGACGGGTGCTGGCGCCCGGCGGGATCTATGCGGTCAATTGCGGTGACACCCGCGACCTCGTCCTGGCGCGCCGGGAGGCGGCGACCCTCGGCAGCGTGTTTCCGCACACCACGGTCATCGCCGATCCGGCCATGCTCAAGGGCCGCCGCTACGGCAACATCGTGATCGCGGGCAGCGACGTGCCGATCGGCGACGACCCCGCACTCGTCCGCACACTGCTGGGTGGTGGTGTGCCTGCCCATGTCTGGGACGACCGGCAGGTGCGGACGTTCGCCGGTGCGGCGCGGGTGCTGCGCGACGCGGACTCCGGGAGCTAGACCAGCACCCAGATCAGCGAGGCCATCGCGAAGCCCACCACGGACAGGATGGTTTCGAGCACCGTCCACGTCTTCAGGGTGTCTTTGACCGACATGTTGAAATACCGTGACACGATCCAGAATCCGCCGTCGTTGACGTGGCTGGCGATGATGGATCCGGCCGACACGGCGATCACGATCAGGGCGATCTGCGGGGACGAATAATTCCCGGCTGCGATCGACGGCTCGATGACGCCTGCGGTGGTGACGATGGCGACGGTCGCCGAACCCTGGGCGATGCGGAGGGCGCAGCTGATCAGGTACGCGGACAGGATGACCGGGAGACCGAGTGCGTCCATCGAGTCGGCCAGGGCCTGCCCGACTCCGGTGGCCCGCAGCACCGCGCCGAAGAACGCACCGGCACCGACGACCAGCAGGATCATGCCGACCGGTTTCAACGCCGCCGCGGACATCGCACCGATCTCCTGCGCCGTGATTCCGCGCCGGGTCCCGAGCAGGTACAACGCCAGCAGGACGGCGATGGTCAACGCGATCGTGGGTGTGCCGAGGAAGATGAGGACCGACAGTAGGGTCGAGCCTTCCTCGAGGACCACGTTGCCGACCGTCGCACCGAGGATCAGCACCATCGGCACGAGGATGATGAACGAGATCAGCCAGAGTGGCGGCGGGTTCTTGTCGGCTTCCTTCTCCTCCGGGATGAACTCGTCCGGGACCTCGATGATCACACGCTTGCCGATCCAGGTGCCCCAGACGACGCCACTGACGAACCAGGCGGGGATACCGCAGGCGAGGCCCATGATGATGATCCAGCCCATGTCGACGTGCAGCAGACCGGCCGCGGCGACGGGTCCCGGGTGCGGGGGCAGGAACGCGTGGGTCATGGACAGGCCGGCGAGCATCGGCATCGCGTACATCACCAGCGACTTGCCGCCGCGCTTGGCCGCCACGTACACGAGCGGGGCGAGGATGAAGATGCCGATGTCGAAGAAGACCGGGATACCGAGGACGAGGCCGGTGACACCCATGGCCAGTGGAGCGCCCTTGGGCCCGAACAACTTCAGAAGCCGTTCGGTCAGGACGTCGGCACCGCCGGAGCGTTCCATCATCGCGCCGAGGACGGTGCCCAGGCCGATGATCGGGGTGATGTGCCCCAGGATGCCGCCGAACCCCTTCTCCAGAATCGAGTCGGCCGCCGACGTCGGTGTGCCGACCAGTTCGACCACCGACACTCCCGCGATGAGCGCGACGCCGACGCCGACGACGATCAGCGCGATGAACGGCTCGAGCTTCAGCTTGATGATGAGGATCAACAGCACGGCGATGGATATCGCTGCGAGAGTGAGTAGTCCGGCTGTGTCGTGCTGCAGCCAGTCGACGAACGACGTCATTGCGTCTCCAGGGGAGGTGGTGGGGTCGGGCGAGAGTGGACTAGTTCGAGAGCGCGGCGACGAACGATCGTGCGCGGTCGGTGATGTCGGTCCAGTTGCCTGACGCGACGCTGGACGGTGGGACGACGCTGGTGCCCGCGCACACGGCCAGCGCGCCGGCGTCGAGGAACTGGCGGGCGTTGGAATCGTTGATTCCACCCGACGGCAGGAGTTCCACGCCGGGATACGGGCCGTGCAGGTCCGACAGGTAGTCGGGGCCGAGCCGCTTGGCGGGGAAGATCTTGACCGCGGCCGAGCCGAGGTCGACGGCCATGGCCACCTCGGTGGGGGTGAACGCGCCGAGGAAGACCGGAACCGACTGTCCTGTGGCGACTTTCGCGACGTCCGGACGGATGCCGGGGGTCACGAGGAACCGCGCGCCGGCGTCGATCGCAGCGGCGGCCTGATCGCCGGTCATCACGGTTCCGACGCCGAGGATGCTGCCTGCCGCGGCTGCGGCGTCGGCGGCGCGGCCGAGATGATGGAGCACGTCGGGCGTGGTGAACGTCAGCTCGACCGTCCGGATTCCGCCCTCGGCGAGTGCGTGGCACAGGTCTGCGGCGTCGGGGATGGTTTCCGCTCGCACCACCGTCAGTACCCGGTCGGCACGCAAAATGTCGATCTCGGTCATCGAACTGCTCCTCCTTCTTCGCGGCGCAACGATCTTCCGGCGGTCGCGCCGGTGAGGCGGCCGTCCTCGAGGGCGAGGCGGCCGCGGACGAATACGTGGGAAATACCGGCCGCCGCCTGGCGCGGCTGTGCGTAGGTCGCGGTGTCGCTCACCGTGTCCGGATCGAAGAGCACGAGGTCAGCGGCGTATCCGCGGCGGACGAATCCGCGATCCACCAGCCGCAACCGCGTCGCGGCTCGGCCGCTGAGGTGACCGACGCACTCCTCGAGGGACATCAGGCCGAGATCGCGGCTGTAGTGCCCGAGGTAGCGTGCGAACGTTCCCCACCCGCGCGGGTGCGGTTTCGCGCCGACCAGCAGTCCGTCGCTGCCACCTGTGTGCCGGGGGTGCTGCATGATTGCGCGCACGTTCTCCTCGTGGCCGACGTGTTGCAGGATGCCGCTGCCGAGTTGGTCGCGGATCAGGATGTCGATGCAGACGTCGAAGGGGTCGCGGTTCTCGGCGACGGCGATGTCCGCGACGGTTTTCCCGACGTAGTCGTCGAGTTCCGCGTTCTGCACGCCGCTGATCTCGAGCGTGTGCCACTCGGCGATCACCCCGTGGCAACCGTCGGAGCCGGTGACCTCCAGATGCTCGCGGATGCGTTCGAGGGCAACCGGATCCCGGAGTCGATCGAGGGTTTGTTCCATGCTGCCCGCCGACGCCCAGCTGGGCAGGATCGCCGACAGCGTGGTGGCGCCGGGAAGGTAGGGGTAGGTGTCGAGGCTGATGTCCGCGCCGGCGGATTCGGCCGTGTCGAGCAGGGCCAGCAGTTCCGGGGCGCGGCCCTTGTTGGGTCCGAAGTTCAGCGTGGCGTGGGCGAGATGCAGTGCGCACCCGGCCCGCGACGTCAGGTCGACCATCTCGGCGTAGGCCTCCATGGCGCCGGCGCCGTAGGACCGGTGGTGCGGGGAGAAGTAGCCGCCGTACTCGGCGACGGTCCGGCACAGTGCCAGCAGTTCCTCGTTGTCCGCGTACATTCCCGGCGTGTAGGTCAGCCCGGCGGACAACCCGACGGCACCCTCCGCCATGGACTGCGCCACGATCCGCTGCATCTCCTCGATCTGCGACGGTGTCGCCGGCCGGTCGTCCCAGCCGACCACCAGCGCCCGGACCACCCCGTGCGGGACGAGATACGCGACGTTGGTGGCGATACCGCAGTCGAGGCGGTCGAGGTATTCGCCGACGCTCCGCCAGGAGAAGTCGAAATCCTCGGGATCGGTGTTCCACCCCGCGATCTTGCGCCGGACCACCGCGAGCACGTCGTCGGTGACGGGTGCGTAGGACAGCCCGTCCTGCCCGAGTACCTCGGTGGTGACGCCCTGGGTGATCCGCGACGGGTGCTCGGGGTTCAGCAGGATCTGCAGATCCGAGTGGGCGTGCATGTCGATGAAACCGGGCGCGAGCACCAGGCCGTCGGCGTCGATCACCCGATCCGCGCGAGGGCGCCCGGTCTCGGAGTGATCTGCCTCGGGCCAGATTTCGGCGATCCGGTCTCCGTCGACGAGCACGTCGGCGCGGTACCTCGGCGCCTCCGAACCGTCGACGACGGTGGCGGAACGGATCAGAGTGGTCATGATGTGAGTCCTCGGCCGGGGATCAGAAGAAGGTGCGGATCAGGTCGACGACGACCGGATCGTCGGAGTCGTCGCCGACGACGGGAATCCAGCGCCATTTGTCGAACGCGGTGCACGGGTGGGAGAGACCGAGCCTGACGACGTCCCCGACACGCAGATCGTGTTCGGGCCGTGCGGGATCGAGCCGGAGGAACGCGTGCTGGTCGTTGACGGCGGTCACTTCGGTGCCGACGAGGGGCCGCGGCGTCGCCCCGAGTTGGCCGGCGACGGCCTGCGCGGTGGGGAGTCCTTCGTCGAACGGGACGTCGCGCTTGCCGGCGTCGAGCAGGGCGAGGCCCGGCTCGGGGCGGGACACCACCCGGGCCCACGTGTGCATCGCCGACGTGAGACGACGCGCCTGCCTGTCTTCGCTGCGGCCGAACGGTGAGATCCCGGTGTAGAAGCCGTCGTCGTGGATGATGTATGCGCCGGCGCGGACCACCACTTTGGTTCTGTCGCCGGCAAGTTCGGCGAGCACCTCGGCGACCACGTCGAAGTAGGCGCTGCCGCCCGCGGTCACGTACACGTCCTGACCCTCGGGGTAGCGTCCCTCGGCCTCGAGCCGGCGATGCAGTTCGGCCATCGACCGGAGATACGTGCGGACCCGGGTGAGGGATTCCTCGGAGGCGTCGTGTGCGAGGGCGCCCTCGTAACCGGAGACGCCGGCCAACCGCAGTGCGGGGCTTTCACCGATGCGTGCGGCCACCTCCACTGCCTCGGCCACGGATCGTGCGCCGGTGCGTCCTCCCTCTCCGCCGAGTTCGACGAGCACGGGCAGCGGACGGACCACCGTGACGTCCGCGAGCGCCGCGGTCATCGCGTCGACCGTCTGCGGGGAGTCGGCCCACATCAGGACCTCGAGTTCCGGGTTCGCGTCCATCTGCTCGGCCAGCCACCGCAGCGCGGTCGGGTCGACGAGCGAGTTCGCGATCTGCACCCGGCGCACGCCGAATCGCACCGCCACCCGGAGTTGGCCGAAGTTCGCGAGCGTGATGCCCCACGCGCCGCTGCGGATCTGCCGGTCCCACAGCACCGGAGACATCGTCGTCTTCCCGTGCGGAGCGAGGTCGACCCCGTGCGCCTCGCACCAGGCCGCCATCGTGTCGAGATTGCCGGCGATGGCCGTCTCGTCGAGGACCATGACGGGCGTGCTGAAGGCGGACAGCCTCGGCTGCGTTCCGAGGAACTCGGTCTTGGTGAGGCCGTTCGCCGCGGAGGGGAGGGCTTTGTCCACGTCGGACAAGCGCAGCTCGTCGAGCTCCGCCAAGGCGCCGGAATCGAGTGTGTCCGGTCCGCTGATCGTCATCGTCGATCCTGTCGTTCGGGTTCTGTGGGGCAGGCCTTCATCGGGGGAAGGGCCGTGAAGTGCTACGTTGCGCTATATGCAACGTTGATTGCGTTTTTGAGTCACCTATGTCTAGCATTGGCCTGGGTCATCGTCAACGGTCCGGTGTGGCATGCATCGCCGGGGCGAGGGCTCTCGAAACGCAACTCCAGTGCCGGTCCGAGCAGTCGTAGAGGTAACAAGTGCAGGAATCGATCCCCACCCCCGAGTCCGGTGTCGCGTGCCTCGGTGAGGCGATGGTCCTGGTGGCCCCGGACTCGACACTCCACCTGGCCGGCGCCGAGGCGAACGTCGCCGCCGGACTCGCCGCGCTGGACGTTCCCGCCGCCTGGGTCGGACGGCTCGGCGACGACGAGTTCGGCACCCTCATCCGCACCGAACTGCAGGCGCGGGGTGTCGACGTCCGCGCGATCGAGGTCGATCCCGACAGGCCCACCGGGCACTACTCGAAATCCACCGCCCTCGACGAGCACGGCGAGCCGCGAACCGACAGCCTGTATTCCCGGGCCGGTTCGGCGGCGTCGGCCATGGATCCCGGATTCCTCGACACGCCGGCGGTCGCGGACCTGTTCGGCCGCGCCGCCGTGGTCCACTGCAGCGGAATCACACCGGCCCTGTCCGATTCGTGCCTCGCGCTGATGCGGAGACTGCTCCGCGACCGGCCGGGAATCTCCGGTGTGGTCAGCTTCGACGTCAACTGGCGTGAGCAACTGTGGCCGGACGGCGACCCGCGGATGGTCGTGGAACTGGCGAATCTCGCCGATCTGGTTCTCGTCGGCGCCGACGAGGCCCTGCGCGTCCTCGGCACCGCGGATCCGCACGAGTTGCGGCTCATCCTGCCCGCCCCGGCCACCGTCGTCGTCAAGGACGGAGCGCACCGGGCGCTGGCCGTCGACCGGAGCGGCCGCAGTGTGGCGGTTCCCGCGCTCCGCGTCGACGTCGTCGAACCCGTCGGCGCGGGCGATGCCTTCGCCGCCGGATATCTCAGCGGTGTGGTGCGCGGCGAGGATCAGACGCGGTGCCTGCGCCGCGGGCACATCGGCGCCGCCGCCACCCTGACGGTGGCAGCGGACTCGGCGCCCCCGCCGCCCGCCGAACTGCTGGACGAGCTGCTCGAGTGCTCCGAATCAGACTGGGCGGCAACGAGCGTCACCGCCGACGGCTTCTCCCCCGAGAAAGTGGAGTGAACGGATGAGTCAGAGTGTCTCCCGCGCCCTGCACCTGCTGGTGCAACTCGGCAACGGTCCCGCCAATCTCGACCAGCTGGCCGAATCCACCGGGGTCCACAAGACCACCGTGCTCCGCTTACTGCGAACCCTGTCCGACGAGCGGTTCACGTTCCGCGACAACAGCAACCAGTACCACCTCGGTTCCCGCATCTTCGAGCTCGCCGCGCAGGCCACCGACCAGCGGGAAGTGCGGCGCATCGCGTCACCGCACCTCGTCGCGTTCAACCGCGAATACGGGCGTACCACGCACCTCGCGGCGATGGAAGGAGGTGACGTGGTGTACATCGACAAACTCGAATCGCACGATCAGATCAGGATGTACTCGCGAATCGGACTGCGTGCCAACCTCAATTCCACCGCGGTCGCCAAGGTGATTCTCGCCGACCTGCCGGATTCGGAACTGCGGCCGATCGTCGACTCGATGGACTTCTCCGCCCGCACCGCCAACACGATCACGACGCCCGAACGCTACCTCGACGAGATCCGCATGGTCCGGGAGCAGGGCTGGGCGCACGATCAGGAGGAGAACGAGCCGTCCGTCAACTGCATCGGGGTGCCCATCCGCGGCGCGTCCGGCCGCGTCGTCGCCGCCGTCTCCGTCTCGGTGCCCGACGTCGTGCTCAGCTACGAACGCGTCCTCGACCTGCTCGAACCCCTTCAGGCCGTGGGGGCGCGGATCTCCCGCGACTGCGGATACCGCGCCCAGCCCTGACCCGTCCCCCGTCCACCCGAAAAGTAACGACACACAGGAGTAGCGATATGTCCGACACCACCGTCATCCGCACCGAAGGCGCCCCCGCCCCCGCACACACGTTCAGCCAGGGCATCAAGAAGGGCAACATGCTCCAGGTGTCGGGGCAGGGGCCGATGGATCCCGTCACCAATAAGTACATCGCGGAAGGCGACGTGCGCGAGCAGACCCGGCGCACCCTCGAGAACGTCAAGGCGATCCTCGAAGCCGGCGGCGCGAGCGTGGAGGACGTGCTGATGTTCCGCGTCTACCTCACCACCCGGGACGACTTCGCCGCGATGAACGACGTGTACGGAGAGTTCATCGCCGAGAACGTGCCGAGCGGGCAGCTGCCGTGCCGGACCACGGTTTTCGTCGACCTCCCGCACGAGGTCATGCTCGTCGAGATCGACGCGCTGGCAGTGACCGGCTAGGTCGCTACGCGGTGACGAGGTGCCGGCAGCTCATCCGCGGCGACATGGGCAGCTCGGTGAAGTCGGGCTCGGACGTGTCCGCGGTCGGCACCTCCAGGTAGAGGTGGCTGCCGTCCGCCACGACCCCCTGCGGTTGCAGGCCGATCAACTTGGCCACCACGTACGTGGCGCTCAGGCTGGTGACGTCGCGGATGATTCCGAGCCGCAGCAACGACCGCGTCTCGGCGATCGCCTCCTGCTCACCGGCCCGCAGGACCAGTCGCAGTCCGGGGGACACGGCCTGCGCCGCCACGGACACCGCGATGTTGTCCAGGTCGTCGGAGCCGACGGCGGCCAGCGCAAGGGCTCGGCTCACACCCAGTCGCTCGAGGAGTTCACGGTCACCGCCGTGCCCCACGACGGTCGGGATGTTCATCGACCGCACGAGCCGCAGGTTCTTGGCGTGGGGGTCGCGTTCGACGCCCACCACCGCGACACCGAGAGCCTGTAGCTCCCGGCAGAGCCGGAGCCCCACCTGGCCGAGGCCGACGACGATGACGTGGCCGGACCGGGGCAGGACGCGGCTGCCCACCAGGCCGACCAGCCGGGGGCCGAGCAGCCGCTCGATGATTCCGGCGGTGAACATGGCCGTGAAGACGACGGTGAAGAGCATCGCCACCGAGGCGAACACCGCGTAGGCGGGGCTGCCGTGGGTGTCGGTTCCCGGGCCCACGGTGGTCACCACGCGCACCGCCTCGTTGAACGCGTCGAGCGGTGCCACGTGCTGGCCGAGCATCAACCACAGCCAGTCGGCGAACAGCACGGCGAGGAGCCCGGCGAGCCCACCGAGCAGGATGCGGGTGCCGATGTCGTGCGAGCGCAGCAGTCCGGTCGCGCCGGTCGCCGCGGTGCGCCACCAGTTCCGCCGGGGCAGATCGACGTGCGCGCCCTCGGGGTGGCCGTCGATCATGCGGACCGTCAGCATGTGCTCGCCCGCGTGCCGGGCCGCGACGAGTTCGGGTTCCAGGCACGGACCGGCGAGCGTCGGTGCGGCGAGGTCTGCCGGTGACGTCACCTCGCACTGCGGGAGCAGCTGCGACAGCTGGTCCGCCACCGTGCGGTCGAAGATCGTCACCACCAACGGGATCGACGCGGAGATGTGCGCCGCGGCCAGCGCGTAACGCAGCGCGACGACGTCGTCGCGCACCAGTACGGCCATCCCGCAAGGTTCGTCCGCCATCGCCAGGCGGAGCTCGTCGTCGTCGGGAGCGACGAGATGGCGTACGTGAAAGTCCCTTTCTCGGAGGGATGCACAGACCCGTCGGGCCACGGTGGTTTCGCCGATGACGAGATATGAGTCGTTCACGTGTGGTCCTTCCGGCTCGGGATCACGAGAGCGTACCCGAGAAAAACCGCAGATCCCACACGAGAATGTGTACCGGTCAGTATCCTGAGATTTCCTGGAACACGTTACCGGCCAATGTTTTTCCGATCCCCGTGCCCTACTCGTCGGTAGGGGAGCCCTGGACCGCGACCAGGGGCAGCCGCGACTCCGCGCGGGAACACCGCTTCGGCGTCCGTGGTTGGGTGAGTCATGAGCCTCGATGCGAATGACGACCGGCGCCCCCTTCTCGACCTCGTCGCCGCACACAACCGTGCGGTCCTCGCGACGATCAAACGCGACGGGCGCCCGCAATTGTCCAACGTGATCTATGCCTGGGACCCCGGCACGCAGACCGCGAGGGTGTCGGTGACGGCGGATCGGGCCAAGACCCGGAACGCCGCCCGCGACCCGCGGGTATCGCTGCACGTCAGCGCGACCGACTTCTGGAGCTACGCGGTCGTGGAGGGAGACGCGGAACTGAGCGCGGTCGCGGCGGATCCGCACGACGCGGCGGCGGACGAGCTCGTCGACGTGTTCCGGCTCGCGTCCGGAAAAGAGCACGAGGACTGGGAAGAGTTCCGCCGCGCGATGGTGTCCGAGCACCGGCAGGTACTCCGGGTCCGCGCGACGAAGGTGTACGGCATGGCCCAGTTGCCCTGAGTGTGCACAAACGTAACTGTGGCAGCCGGTCGGAGCCGGTGGGACGATTGAGTCATGCGCAGGAGACGGTGGCCGGCGGCACCACCGCCTGCCACGGAGGGAATCGTGGTGCACGGGCCGGTGGAGCTCGTGACGAGCCGTGACCTGAGCCTGCGCCTGGCGGAGGTCGTCGCGCACCCGACGGGCATGCTGCTGCGCATCGAGCTGACAGCGAGAGGCAGATCCGCTGATCTGGCGCGCCACGAGACGCGTCCACTGGACGATCCCGACGACCCGTCGGCTCGGTGGTCGTATCTCGCGGTGAACGTGCAGGTCGACGATATGGAGGGTGTCGCCGATCCACGCCACCCGCATTCGACGTCGAAGTCCGATGCCGCGGACGCGTCCGAGTATCACTCCGCGCCGCATTACTGGATCAGCGACTACCCGGAGTCGGGAACGATCACGCTGACCGCGGGGTGGAAGGAAATTGGACTTCTGCCGAGAACGCGGACGATCACTCTCGGCCCGAACCCGAGTATGCGACCCACGCGGTAGACATACGAAGGTGCCCTTCGGCGCCGTGGGAGCGTCGAAGGGCACCTTCGTCCTGCGAGGGGAACGCAGATCAGGGCAGCGGAACCCAGGTGCCGAAGAACCAGAATCCGTGCGGGCTCGGCGCGGGTGCCTGCTGCTGCGGAGCGTGCTGCTGCTGCTGCTGCTGCTGGGGCTGCGGTGCCTGCTGCTGCTGGGCGGGGGCGGGGTTGTGGCCCACCGGGTCGGCGCTGGCGACGCCGGCTCCGATGCCGAGGGCTGCGAGGGCGATACCACCGGTTGCGACGGCCTTGGTCACGACGGACTTCATGCGGTTCCTCCTGGAACGAATCGGATGCGGTGTCAGAACTTCCTGACACAGACCAGATTGCTGCCCGTCCCTGCCACAACTCTTCGCTCAGCCTGTCAATCTCCTGGGTGTCAGCGCGGCTGCTCCGCCAGCTTGGCGGCGATCACGCCGTTGAGCCGTTGCAGACCGCTCGGGGTGAGGCCGTGGATCTGGCCCTCGATGCTGCGCACGACATGCGTGTCGCTGAGGACCTTCTCGCTCGACTGGATCAGAACCGTTCCGGCGCCGGTGAAGTCGAACTGCCGTTCCTCCCCGGAGTTGATTCCCATCATGTGAGCGCCCGCCGCGAGGAAGTTGCTGATCCACCCCTGGTCGTAATGGTGGCTCGGGGACGGGCAGTCGGCCCACCCGACGAGCGCCTCGGGGTCGATCCGCAGCGGCGGCTCGGCGAACATCACCGGGCCGTTGGACGACGCCAGGAACTTGCCGGTCCCGATGAGCGTCAGGAAGCCCGGCACGATGGACTGGTTCAGGGCCAGACCCGGCTCGAACGCAAGGAGATTCGACGCCCGGATGGTGAGGTTGCCGTCGTCGAGGTCGTACGAGTTGATGTCGTAACCGCGGTCGCCGATGATCAGCTTCCCGAACCCTTCGGCCACCGCGTAGTCGCCCATGTACAGCGGCGCGGAGAACTGATTGGCGACCATGTGCAGTGCGGCGCCGTGCAATCCGTGGGTCAACGCCTGGAACTGCATCTGCCCGTAGTATGCGATCATCGCACCCTTGCGGATGAACCAGGGCGCGGTGAGGTCGATGCAGAACGCGTAACTGTTGTCGGGAATGTTGTCGCTGGCGCCGAGAGTCGACGGATTGTGGATGGCGGTCACAGTTTCTCCTCCGAAGCCTGAACGTAGACGATGCCCTGACCCGTGCACTGCAATTGCATCGCTTCCCCGACGCCGCGGCCCATCGCCTCACGCCAGCCGACGGCGGATTTCAGTTCCACCTGGACGCTCCCGTACGTGCCGACGAATGCGTCGGGGTCGACGAACACCGGATTCGGTCCACCCACAGGGAGTTCGATGAAGCCGCCGTGCGCGAGGAGGACCGCAGACCCGTACCCGGACAGCTGCGTCGTGAACATTCCGGTACCGGAGAGGGCGCCTGCCGCAGCGCCGCGCAGGGCGCCGAGCATGCCGCGTCCGCCGCCGCCACCGCCCTGACTCGTCACGGAGATCACCGAACTCTGCAGTCCCGCATTGTGAGCGAGCAGCCGGGACGCCTCGACACACAGCGCACCGCCCTGCGACATGTCGACGACGTGCACCTCGAGCCCGGCGTGGCCGTAGTGCACCTCGCCCTGCCCCTGCGCGAGCATCGTGCGTTCGTGCTCGCCCTGCATCATGCGTCCGGCCATCCGGGTGAACCCACCCATGCCCGCCATCGCCTGGGAACCAGGCACCTGATGCGGCGAGAACTGGACCTGACCTGTGTAGAACAGCATCGCGCCCGTGCGGGCCACCACCCCGCTTGCGGCGCCGACGTCGACCTTGACGACCTTCGAGTTCACTTTCGAGAAGACCATGGGGATCACCGCTCTGCCGGTTGAATGGAGACGACGCCGTGACCGTCCCACCTGAGGGAGAAGGCCTCACCGTTGCCCTGGCCGACGGCGTTGCGCCACGACACGTCGGTCACGAACGACTGCGTCACCTGTCCGCGCGCCGAGACGAACGCGTCGGGATCGACCACCAGCGGGTACTGCGGCGATACCTCGAGGTGGATGAGCGGCCCGCCGGCCGACAGCAGCGCCACCTGTCCCTGGCCGGAGACGGTCGTGGTGAACAGGCCCTGACCGCCGACCCCGCCGCGCAGTCCGGTGAACGTGACGTTGGTGTTCAGGTTGCCGCTCGAGGCGAGAAGCTGCTGCGACTCCACCTGCAGGGTCTCGTTGGCGAGGTCGACGACGGAGACGTACTGACCGCCCACCGCGAGGTACACGACACCGTGGCCGGAGCATTCCATCAGAGACAGCGCCTCGCCCGTGGCACGCCTCTTCATCCCGGCGAGCACCCCGTCACCGCCACCGAAGCCTGCCGACTTGAAACTGACATTGCCCTCGTAGGCGATCATCGAACCCTGTATCGCCCGGATGGTGGTTCCGGCGAGCTGCGCCTCCACCACCTTCTTCGACTTGTCGAGCAGCCGCCCCATGGGTGCCCTTTCCAGTGTCGAGCGGCAGTGCCCGTGACCACCGAGTCACGAGCACTGCCGCTGGATGTGAGTACAGGCAGAACCTAGCCGACGGGCACCGGGTTCTGCTCGTCCACGTCGTCTTCCGCCGCGCCGGCCGCTGCAACGGCCTTGCGGTTGCGGACGATGCTGGAGATGAAGGCGGCACCGATGAGGGCGACGCCCACGAGTCCGGTGACGTTCTCGTTGACGTGGTAGCCGATCGACACCAGCAGGATCACGGCCAGTGCGCCGATGGCCCAGTGGGCGCCGTGCTCGAGGTACACGTAGTCCGACAGGGTGCCCTTGCGGACCAGGAACACCGTGATGGAACGGACGAACATCGCGCCGACGAAACCGAGGCCGAGGGCGATGATGATCGGGTCGGACGTGATCGCGAACGCGCCGATCACACCGTCGAAGGAGAACGACGCGTCGAGGACCTCGAGGTAGAGGAACAGGAAGAACCCGGCCTTACCGGTGGCCTTGGCCAGCTCGGTCGGTCCGCCCTTGGACCCTTCGACCAGTTCGCCGTCTTCGTCTTCCTCGGGCGTGTTGAACAGCTCACCGAGACCGTTGACGGCGATGTAGGTGACCATGCCGAGGACGCCGGCGATCATCACCGTGGAGACCGTGTCCGCGGGGGCGATGTACGCGGCGGTGATCAGCAGCAGGGCGCCGGCGATGATGACGGCCAGCTGGTCGAGCTTGCCCGCGCGGGCGAGGGGCTTCTCCAGCCAGGACAGCCAGGTGATCTCACGCTCTTCCAGGATGAAGCCGAGGAACAGCATCAGCAGGAACATGCCGCCGAACGCCGCGATCTGCGGGTGCGCGTCGGTGAGCAGGGTTTCGTAGCTGGCGCTGCCGTCGGGGAAGTACGCGGCGCCGTCGGCAGGCGGGTTGAGGGCCAGGTCGAGGGCGGCGACGGGGCCGAGACCGGACGCGAGCCACACGATCACGAGGGGGAAGACCAGGCGCATGCCGAACACCGCGATGACGATGCCGACGGTGAGGAAGATCTTCTGCCAGAACTCGCTCATCCGGCGCAGCACGGTGGCGTTGATGACGGCGTTGTCGAACGACAGCGAGATCTCGAGGATCGACAGGATCACCACGAGGAGGACGGCCTGGGGGCCTCCGTAGATCGCCGCGATGATGAGGGAGATCACCGTCACGGCGAAGGAGAGACCGAATATGCGCAGAACCACGAAGCGTGGCCTTTCTCTAGTGGGCATGCAGGGTGGCTACTGCAGGTGGACGAACACCGGGGGAGGGTTTCACGTCAGTGCCGTGAAACCCTCCCCCGGCTGGAGAACGAAACGACTGTCAGACGTTGACGCCGTAGTCGCGGGCGATACCGGCCAGGCCGGACGCGTAGCCCTGGCCGATGGCGCGGAACTTCCACTCCGCACCGTTGCGGTACAGCTCGCCGAAGACCATAGCGGTCTCGGTCGACGCGTCCTCGGACAGGTCGTAGCGGGCGAGCTCGGTGCCGTTGGCCTGGTCGACGACGCGAATGTAGGCGTTGCGCACCTGCCCGAACGACTGCGAACGTGTCTCCGCATCGTAGATCGAGACGGGGAACAGGATGCTCTCGATGTTCGCGGGGACCGCCGCCAGGTTGACGTTGATCACCTCGTCGTCGCCCTCGCCCGCACCGGTGGTGTTGTCACCGATGTGCTCGATCGAGCCGTCGGGGGAACGCAGGTTGTTGAAGAACACGAAGTGCTGGTCCGACACGACCTTCTTGTCGGCACCCGCACCGATGGCGCTGGCGTCGAGGTCGAAGTCGGTGCCGGTGGTCGAGCGGGCATCCCATCCGAGTCCGACAGCCACCGCGGTCAGGTTCGGCGCCTCCTTCGTGAGAGAAACATTGCCGCCCTTGGTCAAGCTGACGCCCATTCAGGGGTCCTTTCGAGAGGAGGTGGGTGGACCCTCGACAACTGTCGAAGTTCCGGGTTCGTCGTGCAACACCACGATAATGAATTTGTCCGACTTGTCCCATCCCGCGAACTGTCCACAGGTTTGTGCACAGGCAATTCCGGACCACTCGGGGTTGTCGGCCCGACCAGTACGATTCAGGACGTGACGAGCGGATGGGCGGGACGCTTCCGAGGAAGAGCCCGGGGCGACGACTCGGCTCGTCGCGCCCACGACACGATGGTCGCAGCGTTTCTCGATATGGACAACCGGCAGAGCATCGCCGCCGCGGCCGTGGACGCCTCGGAACAGCTGACTCCGGAACGCGGAATCCGGCGGGTCTGGGAACCGGTTCGCGACGGGTGCTACCAGGCCGCGACGGCGTACCTGGCGGCCGAAGACCAGTTCGAGAACGTGCAGTCACCTGCGGCCACCGCCGCGTACGAGCAGGTGACGCGGCAGTTGGTCGCGGCAACCCAGACCCTCGACGAGTTCTATCGCACACATCGCGGCCATCTCGAGGAGTCGACCGCAATGCTGGCGGCCGTGCCCCAGGTTGCCCAGCAGGCGCTTCAGGTCGCCTCCGCGGCGCAGCAGCGGGTGCAGACCGAGGGCGCCGCGTACGCCGGCTACCCGTCGGTGCGCGATCGGGGAGCGGCACTCGACGCCGCGGTCGTGGCGCTGCAGGGCGCCCGTGGCGCCAACCTGATCCGCGAAGCGGCGGCGCGCGTGCGGGAGGAGTCGGCGGCGCTGGAGAAGGCACTGGCCGCGGCCCCGTCCAAGGAGCGGGACGCCGCTCACGCCGTGTCGTCGGTGACGACGAGGATCGCCGCCGTGCAGACTCGGGCGGAACGCCTCGCGCCCGCCTACTCCGCGCTGCTGCGCGAATTCAATGCGGCCAGTTCGTCGGATCTAGTCCACAACGACCGCGAGAGCCGCAGGCACATCGAGCAGGCGCAGACCGATCTGCAGCAGGCGCAGAAGGCTCTGACCGCGGGTAATCCCGAGGGGGCGCTCGAACTGACCGCCGCAGCGCGGACCCATCTGGTCGACGCCGAGGCGAACGTCGACGGCGTCACCGATCGTCTGCGGTTGCTGCGGGAGGTCCGCGAAAACCCGCGGGCCAAGGAAAACGAGATCAGATTTCGTCTCCGCGACGCCCAGATGTTGGCTGTCAATCGTGGGCTCGTGCGGGAATGGGGGTCGGTCCTCGACGCTCAGCTCGAGCGGATAGACCGAATAGCAGGGACACTGACCGGGAGGCATCCCGACTACTGGGCGTACGTCGCCCAGCTCGATGCCGTGTCGGCGTTCATTGCCGAGGTGGTTCAGAAGATGAGAGGACACACAGGACAGCGATGACACGGGGGGACGATGAGCATTAGCGAAGAGATGATGCCGGCTGCGGTAAAGCATGTTCGGCACTTCCACCACCTCGATCCCGAGACGCACGGCCGGCTGTTCCTGCACGCTCCGCAGGCGCTCGGGCCGGACGAGGATCGGACGGTGCTGGCCGTCGCGCTGGGCGCGACGCTGTACGTGCCTGCGACGAGGTCCGACCTCGCGGACACCGTCTTTCGCCGGTCCGGTGACGGTGTCTGCTCGATGGTCCTGGACCTCGAGGACGCGGTGGCCGACGACCAGGTGGAGGCGGCGCTGCTCAACGCCGTCGACGCGCTCGATCGGCTCGCGGTCCACGGTGGTGCGCGGATGCAGTTGTTCGTCCGGGTGCGGGCCGCCGAGGACCTTCGGCGGATCGCCGATCTGCTGACCACGGGCGTCGAGGTGTTGTCCGGATTCGTGATTCCGAAGTTCGGCAGTGCGACGGGGCGTGCGTTCCTCGACGAGCTGGCCGCGGCATCGGAGCGGCTCGGCAAGCACCTGTATGCGATGCCGGTGCTCGAATCGCCCGCACTGGTGCACCGCGAGACTCGCGACGACGAACTCGCGAAGATCGGCGCACTGCTCGTCGAACACCGCGAGCGGATCCTCGCGGTCCGCATCGGCGCTACCGACATGTGTGCCACGTTCGGCATCCGCCGCGACCGCGACCTGACGATCTACGACGTGCGGGTGGTCGCGGACGCGATTGCCGGCATCGTCAACTTCCTGGGCCGCGCCGACGACACCGGACACGTCATCACCGGTCCCGTGTGGGAGTACTTCGCCGACCACGAGCGAATGTTCCGGCCGACCCTGCGCGCCACGCCGTTCGAGGAGCACAACGAGGTGCGGTTCCGTCAGCAGCTGGTCAGCCGGGATCTGGACGGCCTGCTGCGGGAGATCGCCCTCGACCGCGCCAACGGCATCCAGGGCAAGACCGTCATCCACCCGACGCACGTCGCGGCCGTGCACGCCCTGTCCGCGGTCACGCATGAGGAGTACCACGATGCGCTCGACATTCTCGGCGCCGAGAGCGTCGGCGGCGTCCAGGCGTCGGGGTATCGCAACAAGATGAACGAAATGCGCCCGCACCGCAGCTGGGCCGAGAAGACACTCGTCCGGGCGAAGGTGTTCGGCGTGACAAACGAGGGAATCACGTTCGTGGATCTACTGACCGCACTGGCCGTCCGATGAGCTCACCCACCGCCGTGCGCGCGGTGCCCTGGGCCACGGAACATCTGGGGCTGACGCTCGCCCACGTGGGTTCGGACACGGGGCTGACCATCCCCGAACTCGTCGAGCCCGGCCTGCGGCGCAACCCGCGACGTGCCCACCTGCTCGTCTCGACGGTCCTCGGCAAGCACGTGCCCACCGACCCGGCTGCCGTGATCGGCGCAGGCGACCGCCTCGGCGATCTGGTCGCCGACGTCCTCGGCCCCGATGCAGATCCCGACGTGCTCGGATTCGCCGAAACCGCAACAGGTCTGGGGCATTGCGTCGCGGCCCGGCTGCGCGCCCGGTGTTACCTGCACTCCACGCGCCGGGACGTCCCCGAGATCGGGACGTCCGCCGGGTTCGAGGAGGGGCACTCGCACGCGACCAGTCACCAGCTACAGCCGACGTCCGTCGAGTTGTTCACGGGCGATCGCCCTCTCGTCCTCGTGGACGACGAGATCTCCACCGGCGCCACCGCGGTCGACGCGATCCGCGCGTTGCACCGGCAGAACCCCCGCAGCCGTTACGTCGTGGCGTCGCTCGTCGACATGCGCGAGCAGGGCCACCGGGACGCTGTCGACGCCGCCGCCGCCGAACTGGGGGTGCGGATCGACAGCGTGAGTCTGGCGGTGGGACGCACCGAGCTTCCCGACGGACTGATCGACTCGGTCGGTGCCCTCCCTGATCCCGTGCTCAACCCCGTCGGTGAGCGAACCGGGACCGTCGAGCGCGCCGACATATCGTGGCCCGCAACAGTTCCGGAGGGCGGGCGTCACGGGTTCCTGCAGGAAGACGCCGAGGAGTTCGATGCGGCCGTCGCGTCGGCGGCCGCGGTGCTCCGTGACCGGCTCGACCCGCAGGGCCCGGTGATCGTCGTCGGACACGAGGAGCTGATGTACCTCCCTCTGCGAATCGCGGACGCGCTCGCCACGTCCGGTGTCCGGGTTCGTTTCCAGACGACCACGCGGTCGCCCGCCTACGTGCTCGACCAGCCGGGATACCCGCTGCGCCGCGGATTCCGCTTCACGGCGCCCGAGATCGGGGAAGAACAGCCGCGTTTCGTCTACAACGCGCAATGGCCGGACGAGGACGCCGTCGTGGTCGCGGTGATCGACGCCGCGGCCGACACCGACCGGCTCACGGAAGCCGGCGGACTCCTCGACGTCCTCACCGCGTCGGGGACGGATGTGCTGCTGGCCGTCGTGTCCGGCGCCGACCCGCGGTCGCTGCGCGCCGCCCGTGCGGGAGCGTCGACGTGACGGCGCCGCTGACCGGCCCGGGGTTCGGTTCGTACGCCGCCGACGAGGTGGGCTGGCTGCTCAAAGACCTGTCGCACGTCGACCTCGAAGCCGATGTCGCCGAGCGGGAGCGCCGCATCCAGTCGGGTGAAGCCCACTACGCGGAGACGCTGCCCATCGAATACCAGCCCGACGCGGAGTACCGCGAGCTGTTCGAGAAGGTGCTGCAGGACAGCTCCATCCGGCTGGCGCGTGCCGTGGGGACGGTCACCGACCTCGTGCTGGCCGAGCGCGGCCGCGACGTCACCCTCGTGTCCCTGGCGCGGGCGGGAACCCCGGTGGGTGTGCTCATGCGCCGCTGGGCGCGCGACGTGCACGGGTTGACGCTGCCGCACTACGCCGTCTCCATCGTCCGGGACCGGGGGATCGACGCCGTCGCGCTCGACTACCTTGCGCAGCATCACGACCCGGCGAAGGTGGTGTTCGTCGACGGCTGGACGGGCAAGGGTGCCATCGCCCGCGAGTTGTCGCAGGCACTGGTCGAGTACCGCGAAGCCGGGGGCGCCGAGTTCGACGACGACCTCGCCGTCCTCGCCGATCCCGGGCATTGCGTTCGCACGTTCGGCACCCGCGACGACTTCCTGATCGCCTCGGCGTGCCTGAACTCGACCGTGTCGGGCCTGGTGTCGCGGACCGTCCTCAACGACACGCTGATCGGCCCCGGCGACTTCCACGGCGCCAAGTTCTACGCGCATCTGGCGGGCGAGGACGTGTCCAATCACCTCCTGGATTCCGTCAGCGCGTCCTTCGGGGATGTGCGTGAGCACGTTCCCGGCGACGTCGAGGACTTGCTGCGGTCGGACCGCACCCCGACCTGGGACGGCTGGAAGTCCGTCGAGGCGGTTCGGGAGCAGTACGGAATCTCGAGTGTGAACTTCGTGAAGCCCGGCGTCGGCGAAACCACCCGGGTGCTGCTGCGCCGGGTGCCGTGGCGGGTGCTCGTCCGCGACCTCGACGCCCCGGAGCACGCGCACATCCGGTTGCTCGCCGCCGCGCGTTCGGTCCCTGTCGAAGAGGTTCCCGGCCTGGCCTATTCGTGCATGGGTCTGATCAAGGATGTGACATGACCGCGCTGATCGCGACCGACCTCGACCGGACCATGATCTACTCGCGCGGGGCCATGGAACTCGCCGTCACCGAGAGCGACGTTGCCGAGCGGCCCGGCGACGAGGACCTGCTGTGCGTCGAGGTGTACGACGGCAAGCCGCTGTCCTACGTCACGTCGGCCGCCGAGGCCATGCTGCGGCGGCTCACCGCGTCTGCCGTGGTCGTGCCCACCACCACGCGCACCGTCGCCCAGTTCCAGCGCATCGACCTGCCGGGGGCGCCGTGGCGGTACGCGATCACGACCAACGGCGGCAACATCCTCGTCGACGGGGTGCCCGATGCGGGCTGGCGGTCGGGTGTCGACATCGCGATGGCCGGCCGTGGAGCCTCGCTGGTGGAGGTCGGCGCCGAGCTGAGCCGCCGCATCGACGACGGCTGGGTGCGTTCGTCCCGGGTGGCCGACGAGTTGTTCTCGTACCTGGTCGTGGACCTCGATGCGATGCCGGCGGGCTTCGTCGAGGAGTGGAACGACTGGTGCGTGGATCGGGGATGGGGTGTGTCCCGGCAGGGCCGCAAGATCTACACGATGCCCGACGCGGTGTGCAAGAGCCGTGCGGTCGCGGAGGTCCGTTCGAGGCTCGTCGACGACGGAGTGCTCGCGCCGGAAGCGCCCGTGCTGGCGGCCGGGGACGGGGCCCTCGACGCGAACATGCTCAGTGCGGCCGACGCCGCCATCCGCCCCCGGCACGGCGAACTCGAAACCATCGACTGGCAGCATCCGACCCTGTCGGTCACCGGAAGCAGCGGTATCGCCGCTGGTGAGGAGATCCTGCGCTGGTTCGCGGACCGTGTCGCGCGGGGTGCGGGGACGACGGCCGTCGGCTCTCTTTTGTAGGTTGTAGGCAAACAGACCAAACGGGACAAACCCGACGCTCCCACAGTGAAGGAATCACCGCAGTGTCCACTCCGCTAGCCAAGGGTCAGAACGGCCCGCTGAGCGTCGACGACGTCATCGTCTCCCTCGAACTGACGGCCGCCGCCGACCTGTCCGCGCTGCTCGTCACGGACTCGGGGAAGGTCCGCTCGGACGCCGACTTCGTCTTCTTCAACCAGCCGGCCGGTCCCGGCGTGCAACTCGTCCCCGGAGCCACCGGACAGGCAGCCTCGTTGAAGGTGTCTCTCGGCGCGGTGCCTGCCGACATCGCCCAGGTGCGCGCGGTCATCACCCTCGACGACGCCACCAGTAACTTCGGCCGCTCCGCGCCGCCGACCGCCCGGGTGTCCGACGGTGCCGGAAACTCGCTGTACGAGTACAAGATCGAGGGACTGAACTCCGAGTCGATCGTCATCGCGCTCGAGCTGTACCGACGCCAGGGTGTCTGGAAGGTGCGGGCCGTCGGGCAGGGCTACGCCGGCGGGTTCGCCGCACTCGTCACCGATCACGGCGTGTCCGTCGACGACGCTCCCGCACCCGCCGCCGCTCCCGTCCAGCAGCCGCCCGCTCCCGCACCGGCACCGGCACCGCAAGCCGCCTACCCGCCGCCGGCCGCACCGGTTGCGCCCCCGGCTCCCGCTGCACCCCCCGCGCCCGCTGCTCCGGCCGAGGTCAGTCTCACCAAGTCGCGACCGGTCAGCCTCTCCAAGGGCCAGAAGGTCACGCTCCGCAAGGACGGTGGCGTCGCACTGACGTACATCCAGATGGGACTCGGCTGGGACCCGATCGAGAAGCGCGGCATGTTCGGGAACCGTTCCGCCAACGTCGACCTCGACGCGTCGGCGGTCCTGTTCGCGGACGACAACATGGTCGACGTCGCCTACTACGGGCAGCTGACGTCGAAGGACGGGTCGATCCGGCATCAGGGCGACAACCTCACCGGTGAGGGCGCCGGCGACGACGAGGTGATCCTCGTGGATCTCACCCGCATTCCGCCGCACGTCTCGACCATCGTGTTCATCGTGACGTCGTACCGCGGGCACACGTTCGAGCAGGTGAAGAACGCCTTCTGCCGCCTGGTGGACACCACGTCGTCGGCCGAACTCGCCCGGTTCACGCTGCAGGGCGGGATGCCGTTCACGGGAATGGTGATGGCCAAGGTGTACCGGGTGGGCGGCGAGTGGAAGCTGCAGGCCATCGGTGAGGGCATTCAGGCCAAGCACGCCGGGGAGGCCGCGCCTCAACTGGCCCGCTTCCTCGGCGTCTAGGGGCGGCGATGACGGTCCACCTCGTTCCGGGGCAGAACGCCCCGCTGCCGTCGCGCGAACTGCGTTTCCGTGCGGTCGATGCGACGCCGATCGACGTCTCCGCGTTGATCGTCGACGGTGATCTGCGCACGCTGTCCGCGGACCATTTCGTGTTCTACAACCAGCGCCGCGCCGCCGGTGTGGAACTCGACGCGGACGGAACGGTCCGGCTGCAGCTGGACGAGGTGGACGCCGCTGCGGCGGCCGTGCTGTGCGTGGTCAGTGTCGATCCGGCATCCCCGAACGGTCCGGCGACGCTGGCCCGCGAGGGGCTGACGGCCACGCTCGCCGACGAAAATGGTGTTCCCCTGGTCGTTTTCGACATCCCGCTGGTCGGTTCCGAGGCGGCCGCGATCTGCCTCGAGATCTACCGCCGCGGCACCGGGTGGAAGGTGCGGGCCGTCGGGCAGGGATACGACGGCGGCCTCGCCGAACTCGTCACCCGGCACGGCGTCGAGGTGGACGAACCCGCGCACCCTGTCGCCGAGGAGGTTCCGGCGACACCCGGTCCTGCGGGCATCCCGCTCGACCCGGCGCACTCGTTCGAGAGGGCGTGGATGATCTTCGAGGACGCGGCCCGGTCCGCGGCCTCCTTCCGATCCTCCCGCGACTACGCGCAGGCGCGGCTGGACGACGAACTGTCCGAGTCGGTGGCCGACCCGTCCACACGCAACAGTCCGGCGGTCGTGCAATCGCAGGCCAGGGCGCAGGAGCGGTGCGACGCCCTCGTCGCCGAGGCGCAGCGCAAATTCGACGGCGAGACTGCGCAATTGGCCGACGAACTCCGCGCCATCGACCCGCTGCTGCCGCGGTCGCTGGCCACCTTCGAGTCCGCCGCGTGGACGAGCCCGGTCACCGGCAGCGCCGTGACGGACGGGCTGAGGCTCGGCGAGTTGTCCGCACCCGACCTCGGTGAGTTGCGGGTCCCGTTCTGCGTTCATTACCCGTTGGGGCGTCCGCTCTGGATCGTCGGCGATCCGGCCGAGGCCGCACCGGTGGTCGCGGCGCTGGCGGCGCGCATGCTGGTGGCGTCACCTGCGGCGGCACAGCGGTTGGAGGTCGTCGACCTCAGCGGCTCGCTGCGCACGTTCACCGAACCCCTCGGTGCACTGCTGGCTTCGCCCGTCGTGACCTCGGCCTCCGACGTCACCGCCCGGCTCACCACGCTGTCCGAGAGCGTCGACCTCGCAGAAATGGCGGCCCGCAGCGGAATCCGAGACGCCGTACCGGAGCCGCGACTGGTGATCCTGGGCGATTTCCCGCACGGATACGGCACCGAGGACGCCGCCCGCATCGTGCACCTCGCCGATCACGGCCCCGCGGTCGGGACGTCGCTGATCATCGTCGGCGACAGCGCCTCCGCCGATTCGGATCCAGGCGTCGCGGTGCTCGAACGCATCGCGCAGCAGGTTCCCACATCGGGGGTCCTCACCGTCTCCGACCCGTGGACCGGCAACGACTGGATCCTGACACCCGACCGGCTCCCGGACCACCCCCTCCACCGAGCCTCGGTGCTGGATTCACTGACCGGGCAATAATTCCCTCGCCGCGAGCTCGCGTCACTCGTCGGGCAGTTCGACCCCGAGTTCGAGGGCCTTCGCGGCGACGGCGTCCGGGAAGACGTTGCGGAACAGGAACAGGTCTTGCCCGATCACCCAGCCGGGTGCGAGTTCCGTGGCGTAGCGCTCGAAGTAGCCGAGTTGCTTCCCGAACAGGACGAGCTCCTCGGGGCTGGCGACGCCCCATTTCTTGCCGATGCCGATGAGCGCCATGATGAGTTCGCTGAGCCGCAGTTCGCCGAGGTCCCGGCCCAGCAGGGGTGCGAGCGCGGCGGCCACCTGGAGTCCGATCTCGTCGTCGGTGGCGTCGTTGTCCGTGGCATATCCGAGGCTCCGGATTCCGCGGGCCATGCGGGAGAAGTCGCCGTCGATCAGCGTCGCGTAGAACATGTCGCGCAGGATCTGCCGCCACGACTCGGGGAGCTCACCGACGATGCCGAAGTCGAGCATCGCGATGCGTCCGTCGTCGAGGACCCACAGGTTGCCCGCGTGCACGTCGCCGTGGAACGGGCCGTGGAGGATGACGGACTCGATCCACACCTTGACGCCCCGGCGGATCAGCATGCGGGTGTCCATGTGGACGAGGTCGGGGAACCGGTCGAGCGGCAGCCCGTACATGCGTTCCATGCAGATGACGTGCGGACCGCAGTAGTCCCAGTACACCTCGGGGGTGGTGACGCCCTTGTTGTCGCCGAACGCCCCGATGTTCGTCCTGAACCGCGCCTGGCGGTCGGCCTCCACAGCACTGTTGAGTTCGGTCATCGTGGCCGCGTGGAGGTCACGGATGATGGCGGTGGCGTTGGCGATGCGAAAGAACTCGAACAGTTTCTCGAGGATCCGCGCACCCCAGTATGCGGTGCGCAGGTCCACCACCATGCGGCGGAAGATGTCGGGGCGTTGGACCTTGATGACGGCTTCCCTGCCGTCGGGGAGAACGCAGCCGTGCACCTGCGCGACGGATGCGGCGGCGAGGGGGACGTCGTCGAACGAGGCGAACAGTGCGTCGACGGGATGCCCCAGGTCGGCTTCGATCACCCGGCGGGCGTCCTCGGCGGGCACCGGCGGCACGTCGTCGAGACATCGCAGACAGGCGTTGGCCAACGGTGCGGGAAACACACCGGAGGACGACGCCATCAGCTGCCCGACCTTGACGAACGTCGGACCCAGCACCTCGAATCCGTTGACCAGGCCTTCCGACGCCGCGTCCGCAAGGGTGCGGCCACGACGTCGGACAGGCCAGGTGACCAGCGCCGACAAGGTGTACGCGACGACGACCAGGCCGATGACCAGCGCCCGCCACAACTCCGCGGCGCGGAAATGATCGAGGCTCGCGGAGTGCACGGTCAGGGCTGCAGGTGGCGGCCCCGAAGCGTACGGGCCGACCGGACGTGCCGTTGGCTCTTGCACAGTTCCTACCTTGCGTTCAGTGCTGCCTGCCGTTCAGAAGGGGACCATACCCCGACCGTTTCGGCGAACCCCTTTCAGTATGCGGTACCCGCCATCACACCATTTCGTTAGCGGAACTCAGAGTCCCAGCGCGCCTGCGAGCTCCCGCAGGGCAGGCACCGGATCGTCGCCCGCGGGGAGTACCTGGATGGCCACGTGATCGGCGCCCGCGTCCAGATGTTCCCGGAGGCGGCCGGCGACGTACTGGGTGTCGCCGTGGGCGGCGAGCGCGTCGATCAGGTCGTCGCTGCCGCCGTTCTCGATCTGCTCGTCGGTGTACCCGAGCCGTTTCAGGTTGTTGACATAATTGCGCAGGTGCAGGTACGGATTCTCGACGGCCGAACGTCCGATGGGGCGGGCGCGCTCCGGATCGGTGTCCAGCACGACCTTCTGCTCCGGCGCGATCACCGGACCCGGGCCCAGCAGCTCACGCGCTTCACGGGTGTGCTGCGGAGTGGTCAGGTACGGATGGGCGCCGGCGGCGCGGGCTGCGGACAATTCCAGAACCTTCGGACCGAGTGCGGCGAGGACGCGTCGTCCGGCCGGGACACCGGCAGCATCGAGGGCGTCGAGATACTCCACGAGCGCGGCGTACGGCTTGCTGTAGTTCAGTCCGGGCTGTTCGGGATGGCCGACACCGATGCCGAGGAGGAAGCGCCCCGGATGACGGGCTTCGAGCCGGTGGAACGAGGTCGCGATCTCGTCGGCGGGGGCGGTCCAGATGTTCACGATTCCGGTCGCGACCGTGATGGTGGATGTCGCGTCGAGCAGGCGTTCGGCGACGTCGAGGTCGGCAGGCGGGGAGCCGCCGATCCAGATCGCGCCGTAGCCTGCCGATTCGATCGCCGCACCCACCTCGGGGGCCAATCCGCCGGCGTGACGCCAGACGCCGAACTGTCCGAGCTGCGGGGTTTCTGCTGTGGTCTCCGTCATGTGGGGTGAAACCTTCTCTCATGGTCATTCATTCCGGTGTTCTCGCGTACGTGGTCTCAGGCCTGATGCAGCCAGGAGCGGAACAGGAGCGCGCCCGCGGCGGCGACCACGAGCGCGACGGGAACGGCCCACACCGGACCACCGTCGCCGAGTAGACGCCGAGTGAGTCCGGCCAGCAGAGAGGCGATGGCCTTCAGGATCCACACGGCGACCGGCACGAGCAGGAGTCCGAGGACGAGATGCACCAGCCAGGCGCCGGCGAGCGTCGGACCACCCCAGCTGTACTCGTAGGAACCGTCGGTGATCAGCCCGTAGAACAGGCCCCGGAACGCGGCGATCACGCTGAGGAACGCGAAAAACCAGGCCACCATCCCGACCAGCAGCGACAGCACCGAGTGCGCGAGAACTCTCGGCCACGACGGCGAACGCACGTCGATCCGCTCCGACGCGCTCGAGTCGGCGGCAGCGAGTTGCCACCGCCCGGCCCAGCGGTGCCGTCCGGTCACCGCGGCGCCGAGCGAGACGAGGCCTGCGGGAAACGCCCTCAGCGCGAACAGGGAACGGCGAGCGGACTCGGTGGTGAACGGGTTCACCGATGTGGAGTTGGCCTGGTCAGTTGGCATGGCTCGACGCTATCGACCGACTCCGCCGCCGCACATCATCCTGCAGAACGATATTCGCTACCGCAGGGGGAGTCGATCAGCTGCCGGGCGCCCGGTACTCGGCGTCCCGGCGCACCGCGTCGTCCACCTGCTCCGGCGTCAGCAGCGCCACCGATTCGGACCGCGCCGCACCGGAGGCGGTGGTGCGGATGCCGAGCGCGGCGGCCGCGACGTCGTCCGGCACGTCACCGATCACGAACAGATCCCGGCCACCCAGTGCGAAGTAGCAGGATTCGACTGTGCCCCCGACGCTTTCGACCATCTGTGTGATCGCGTCGCGTCGTGCGGTGCCGCCTTCGGCGAGTAATCCCTTCGCGCCTTCGGGTGAGTACGTGACCTGCCAGAGATATCTCGGCATCAGTGCCTCCTCGATTGTGGGGTCCTCTCATGGTTCTCCCGGGACGGGCCACATGCAATAGGTTCCGGCGCTAGGGTCGTGAGATGGCTGAGGCCCGCGTAGGTATCTCCGGCTGGACGTATCCCGGTTGGCGCGGCGACTTCTACCCGGAAGGCCTGGCGCATCGCAAGGAGTTGACCTATGCCGCGGGGCGATTGACGTCCATCGAGATCAACGGGTCCTTCTATTCGTTGCAGCGGCCGACGAGCTATGCCAAGTGGCGTGAGGAAACACCGGGGAGTTTCGTGTTCGCCGTCAAGGGCGGGCGCTACATCACGCACATGAAGAGGCTGGTCGGCGCGGAGACGGCACTGGCGAACTTCTTCGCATCCGGGGTGCTCGCGTTGGGCCCCAAGCTCGGACCGCTGCTGTGGCAACTGCCCCCGACACTCGCGTTCGATTCGACGAGTCTCGCAGCGTTCTTCGACCAGCTGCCGCGCACGACCACCGACGCCGCGGCGCTCGCGTCACGTCACGACGCCAAGCTCACCGACGACAGGGCCTGGACCGAAACGGATGCCGATCGCCCGGTCCGCCACGCGCTCGAGGTCCGGCATCCCAGTTTCGACACGGAGGAGGCGAGGAAGTTGCTCCGCGCGCACGACGTAGCGTTCGTTGTCGCCGACACGGCAGGCCGGTACCCGTACGTGGAGGCAGTGACGAGCGAATTCGTCTACGTCCGGTTGCACGGGGACAAGGAGTTGTATGCCAGCGGCTACACGGACGAGGCGCTGGACGAGTGGGCCCGCAAGCTCGAGCGGTGGATCGGGGAGGGGCTCGACTGTTTCGCCTACTTCGACAACGACATGAAGGGGCACGCGCCGTTCGACGCGCTGCGGCTGATCGAGCGGCTGCGTTGACTGTCGGAGCCTCGTGGCACAGTGAGCTTCGGTTCGACGAAGACGAGAAGAGGATCTACCGGATGTGGCCCACTCATTGGCCTGCTGTCGCGCGTGACATCGCCGAAGCACTGGATGCCGCCATCGTCGCGGCGCGTGCGTCGGACGCGGCGGCGCTGGCCGAGGCGACGGAGGAACTGGCGGCCCTGCCCGCGGAACAGGTCGGTGCGGTGCTGGCGGGGGTGGTCCGGGAACTGCTCGAGACGCTGCACCCGGACGGGCTGACGGGTGAGGATGTGCAGGACGTTCTCACCCGCTGCGCGCGGGCGGCGGCACTCTGGTTTCCGGTAGTCGACGTCGATTCGCTGGTCACCGTGCTGACCGGTGCACTCGGCGTGGCCGACGTCGAGGAGAACCCGCGCAGACCGGAGCGTGCCGTGGAGGCCGCGATCCTGGTGATCGCCGATCTGCTGAGTGCGGCGGAGGTTCCCGCCGACGGTTACGTCCGCCGGGCGCTCGACGAGATCGCGCGCGCCGAAACCGTCGAGATGCCCTGATTCGTTCAGAGTTCGGTGCGGATGTGATCGGCCAGCCGGGCGATCCGGTCCTCGTTGCGGCGGTAGTGAGTCCACTGGCCGATCCGATGGCTGGTGACCAGTCCGGCGCTCTGTAGCGCGGCCATGTACTGCGAGGCCGTCGACTGGGAGACCTCGGCCCTCGCCTGAATGTGCTTCAGGCACACGCCCACCTCGTCGGCGGGTTCGAGCTGCGGGGGAAAGCTGTCGGGGTCCTTCAGCCACTGCAGGATGCGCACGCGGGTCGGGTTCGACAGCGCCTTGAAGACGAGGGCCAGGTCGGTCGCGTCCGGAAGTTCACTCACAGATCCATCGTACCGCCATATCGCGATTTTCCGATATGTGTGCTTCACTCGTCATATCGCAATTTCGCGATATGACGATAGGGGTGAGTGATGGCGAAGCGCAGAGTGGCAGTGGTCGTCGGTGCGCGCGGGGTGATCGGAGGCAATCTGATCGACCACCTCGAGGCGACCGGGGAATGGGAGATCATCGGACTGTCGCGCCGAGGCGGACCCGACACCGACCGGGTGCGGCACATCGCGGTCGATCTGCTCGACGAGCGCGACGCCGCCGACAAGCTGGGTGAACTGCGCGACGTGACCCACATCTTCTACGCCGCCTACCAGGACCGTCCGTCGTGGGCGGAGCTCGTCGCACCCAACGTCGCGATGCTCGTCAACACGGTGAACGCGCTCGAACCCGTGGCTGCCGCGCTCGAGCACGTCAGCCTGATGCAGGGCTACAAGGTCTATGGCGCCCATCTCGGACCGTTCAAGACGCCGGCGCGCGAGAGCGACCCGCCGCACATGCCGCCCGAGTTCAATGTGGATCAGCAACAGTTCCTGGAAGACCGTCAGCGCGGCAAGCGCTGGACGTGGTCTGCGATCCGCCCCTCGGTCGTGTGCGGATTCGCCCTCGGCAACCCGATGAATCTCGCACTGGTGATTGCCGTCTACGCCACGATGTCGAAGGAACTCGGAGTGCCGCTGCGGTTTCCGGGTAAGCCCGGCGCGTACACGAGTCTGATCGAGATGACCGACGCCGGACTGCTGGCGGAGGCGACCGTCTGGGCCGCGACCACGCCCGAGTGTGCCAACCAGGCGTTGAACATCAACAACGGGGATCTGTTCCGCTGGGACGAGATGCTGCCGAAGATCGCGGATTTCTTCGACCTGGACGTAGCACCGCCGCTGCCGATGTCGATGGACGTCGTCATGGCCGACAAGGAGTCGGTGTGGGACCGCCTCGTCGCGAAGCACGGGCTGGAGCCCACGCCGTACTCGGACGTCTCGTCGTGGGCGTTCGGCGACTTCGTCTTCGGCTGGGACTACGACGTCATCGCCGACGGTTCCAAGGCGCGCCGGCTGGGTTTCCACCGGCACGTCGAGACCGAGCAGATGTTCCTCGACATCTTCCGCGACCTTCGAGCCCGGAAGATCATTCCCTGAGGGAGGGAACTACCGGCGAATCCCGGATTCGACGTTGGCGGCGATCCGCCGGAGCAGCCCGGCCAGGACGGCGCATTCGTCCTCGTCGAGTCCGGCGAGGAATTGCCGGTCCCGTTCGACACGCTGCGGGAACTCGGTGTCGACGAGTTTCCGCCCGGACTCGGTCAGATGAAGCAATACGACGCGCCCGTCGCGTTCGAACGGTAACCGTTCCACGAGTCCCAGCCGGGCCAGGCGGTCGACGTGTTTGGTGGTGGATGCGCCGCTGAGCATCGTCACGGCGGTGACCTCGCTGGCTCGCAGTGGCCGATCGCTGCGGGCGAGTACGCACAGGACGTCGAACTCGGCGCGCGAGACCCCGCTCGCGTCCAGGGCGCGGTCGAGTTGCTGCAGGGCCTGGGATCCGATCCGGGTGATGCGACCCATCACTTCGATCGGTGACGTGTCCACTTCGGGATGGGTCTCGGCCCATTCGCGTCGAACGCGATCGGTGAAATCCTCATCCGGACGTGGGGCAGTGCTCATGAAAACCATCGTAGCGACCAACTTCACATTAATTCAGAACTATTTTACTAGTGAAGTATACGGTACGCTGAGGTCATGCAGGCTTCCCCTCGATACGCACCTGACCTCAGCCGGCTCCATCGCTCCCGTGGGGCGCTCGCCCACTCGGTGGCCCCGTCGACATGGCGTCGTGCGTTCGAGGTCCGGAACGCCGACGCCACCATCGCCCCTGCGCTACGGGTAGGTGCGGCGACCGCCCTGGTACTGGTCATCGGTGGCGTGCTCGGGCACGGCAATCTCTCGGGCTTCGCGGCGCTCGGTGCGCTGACCGCCGCGTTCGGCCGATACGAGCCGTACCCGCGGCTCGCCCGCAAGACGGGTCTCGTCGGTGTCGCGCTCATCGCCTTCGTCGCCGGGGGAGCGCTCCTCGGTGCGGCGGGACTGTCGCTCTGGCTGCAGATCGCGGTCATGTCCGTGGCGTCGGGGGTCGCCGCGTGGCTGCTGGCGACGTTCCGCATCGCCGGTCCCGGACCGGTCATCCTGATCTTCGCGGCGACCGCCGCGGTCGGGTATGCGACCCAGCTCTCCGATCTCGGACCGGCCGTCGTGGCCGTGGCGATCGGTGTCGTCGTGGGCTGGCTCGCGGCCATGATGCCCTGTCTGTTCGTTCCCCTCGGTCCCGCCCGGCTGGCGGTGGCGCGGGCACTCGCCGCGGCCGCGGAACTGGAGCATGCACACGACGCCTCCGCGATCGCGTCCGCGCGCAAGGCGATCGACAACGCGCGAGATGTGATCGCGCACAGCGGTCGCGGCCGGGACGGGCACTCCCACCAATTGTTCGCGCTTCTCGCCGAAGCGGACACGGTGGTCGACCGGTGGGCGCACGAGCGTGACCACGACACCCTGCGCGCGCTCGTCGATCACGAGTCCGAACTTCGTAAAGTGAAGCGCCGCAGCGACCTTTCGGCGTTCGGATCCGAGATCGCGGTACTCCCGAAGCCGGGCGGCTTCTTCGCGGACGGTGTCCAGGCACTGCAGTCGCGAGAGGGGATCGTCAACGCGGCCCGTATCGCCGCTGCGGCCGCGCTGGCCGGATGGATTTGTGTGGCAATGGGATTGGAGCACCCGCTGTGGGCGTCGATGGGTGCGATGGCCGCGATGCAGGGTTTCAACTTCAGTCAGACCGTGCAGCGCGGAATTCAACGCCTCGTCGGAAACGTGGCAGGTGCCGTCCTCGCCGCCGGGCTGATCGCCGCAGCGATGGGGTACTGGCAGACCGTCGTGGTCATCGTGGTGCTGCAGACCGTGACCGAACTGGTGGTCATCAAGAACTACGCGTTCGCGTCCGTCGCCATCACGCCCATGGCTCTGCTGCTCACGGGCCTCGGCTCGGCGGTCGCCCCGGACATCGCGGTGAGCCGCGTCGTCGACACGCTCATCGGTGTGGTGGTCGGGGTGATCGTCTCGGCTGTCGCGATCAGCCGGACCGACCACCATCACGTGGGCTGAGGCGGCTCAGATCCCCGTCGCGGAGACGTAACCGGCGAATCCGATCGCGCACGCGCCCGCGCAGAGGATCAGGGTTCCGCACGCCACCGGCCACGCGATCGTGCGCCGGGCGATGCGTGCGATCGTGACCGCGCCGCCGATCACGGTCACGAGTGCGGCGACCGCGAGCGCCACGCACACCGCGATCCACGCGTTCTCGGCGCTGCACGTCTCGGGCGGGCAGTAGTCCAGGAACAGCAGCCAGAACAGCCCCGCGACCGCGGAGATGCTGGCGACGGCGACCGCGACGACGAGCGCGGCCGCCGACACCGCCACGTCCCAGCCGTTCAGCGGCGGCTGATCGTCACCCGCACGCGGGTGATTCCATGGCTGTGGCAGAGGCCCCCCTGGCTGCATTCTCGTCACAGTACAGCGGTCTCCGGGAGGATCGGCGGCGGCAGCGGAGCCCCGTCCGGGCGCAACCCGGCGAGGAACACCGTGATCAGCCGCGGAACGAGATTTGCCGTCGTGTCGTCGAACATCAGCACGTGGGGCCGGGTGAGCATGGCGATCCCCATGATGATCTCGAGCGGCACGACGTCCTCGCGGACCAGCCCGACGTCCTGGAGCCGGCGAATGAAGTCGGTGACCGTCGACTTCGTGAGCTCCCTCGACTCGCGGACGTCGCGTGGTAGCTCGTCGAGGCTGTTGACCAGCGCGGGAACCAATGCTCCCATGCGCAGTTCGACCACGGCGTCGACGAACCGCCGCCACGCTCCCTCCGAGTCGTCCGTGCATTCGTCCAGTCCCCGGACGGCAAGTTCGCGGACTTCGGCGAGCGTCGTCCGGGCAACGGCGTGGGCGAGCTCGTCCCGGCTCGGAAAATTCCGGTAGAGGGTGGCGATCCCGACACCGGCCTTCGCGGCGATGGCGTCGAGTGGTGCGTCGTGCCCGCGGTCGGCGAACACCGCGCGGGCAGCCTTGATCAGCGTGTTGCGTCGTTCCAGCGCGTCTGCCCGCACGATTCCACCTCTTCCGTTGACAACCCAGCATAACCGGAGGAATATTCTCCACAAGTAACGGAGGAATTTCCTCCACTTAGTGGAAGGGGAGTCCGATGAGCACTTCGGATATCGGGACACTTGCGCCGCGCACGAAGCCGACCGCGCGGTCGGCGCACGGTCCGTCCGATCCCGTGAAATTGGCCGCTGTGGTGCTGGGACTCACCGCGGTGATCGCGCTGATGCTGCTGGCGTTCGCGTTGCCCGCCGTCAACAGCGGCCCGCACGACCTCCGGCTGGGCGTCGCCGGACCCGACGCGGCCGTCACCCGGATCGACTCCGCGCTCGACGCAGCACACCCGGGCGCGTTCGTCACCGAGCGCTTTCCCGACGCCGATGCGGTCCGGACGGCGATCGAACACCGCGAGGTGGTCGGCGGAATCGTCGCGACATCGGACGGCATGAAGGTCCTGTCGGCGGGCGCCGGCGGGGCGCCCATCGCGCAGACGATGAACGGTATCGCGGCGGGCATGAGCAAGACTGCGGGACAGACCGTTCCGGTCGAGGACGTCGTTCCGCTGACGGCCGGCGACCCCGCCGGCGTCGGTCTCGGTGCCTTGGCGCTTCCCCTGGTCTTCGGCGGCATGATCCCCGCGCTCGCGCTCGTGCGGCTGTTTCCGCGCAGTGTCGGTCGGCGGGTGGCCGGGGCGGTGCTGTTCGCCGTGAGCGCCGGGGTGGTGCTGACGGCAATTCTGCAGTTCGGCGTCGGAAGCATCGACGGCAACTACTGGACGACCACCGGCACTGTCGTTCTCGGCATCGCCGCCATCTCGCTGACCGTTCTCGGGCTCGAATCGGTGCTGGGCACAGCGGGGTTCGCGCTCGGCGCGGTGACGATGATCTTCTTCGCCAATCCGCTGTCCGGCCTGGCGACGTCCGCGGCGTGGCTGCCGTCGGGGTGGGGCGCATTCGGTCAGCTGCTGCCACCCGGAGCGGCGGGAACCATGGTGCGGTCGACGGCGTTCTTCGACGGACACGGAGCCGGTGCGGCAGTGCTCGTGCTGACCTGCTGGATTCTGTTCGGGCTCGGCCTGTGCCTGGTATCCGGACTGCGTGAGCGGCGCGCCGGGGAAGAACTGGCCGTCGCCTGAGGCTGTGGTTTGATGGCGGCATGGGGGAACGACGGATCGTCCGCCGACTGGTCGGCATCGGAGCGGGACTCGGCGCGCTCGCGGTCCTCGTCGTCGCGGCCTCGACGGTGTGGATATCGCGCGAGGCCTCCGGCTACGTCTACGACGTCGACGACGCACCCGAAGCACCGGTTGTCATCGTCCTCGGTGCGCAGGTGCGCGACGGCAAACCCCGGGAGTACCTGGCCGGACGCCTCGACGTCGCCGTCCGTCTCGTGCAGGACGGCCGCGCGCGGGCGGTCCTCGTCTCCGGCGACGGCGCAGGCAGATCCGGCGACGAGATCGCGGCGATGACGGAATACCTGGTGGAGAAGGGCGTCGACCGCAGCAAGATCGTCGGCGATCGGTACGGGCTCGACACCTACGACACGTGCGCTCGCGCCGTCCAGACGTACGGCGTGACCAAGGCGCTGATCGTCACTCAGGGTTTCCACGTCCCCCGTGCGGTCGCGCTGTGCCGCGGTGCCGGGATCGACGTCGCCGGTGTCAACGCCGGATGCGAATGCCGCCCGATCACGATGGCCAGGAACACCGTGCGCGAATCACTGGCCCGGCCGAAGGCCGTCCTCGACCTGCTGTCCGGGCGCGATCCTGTGGTGGTCTCCGAACCGGAGGACTCACTCGGGAAGGCGCTCGCCGCCGAGGACTGAACTGGAACCGCCGCGGTGGGGAGGGGCTCGTCGGTACGCTTCTCCCTCGACGATCGGGAGGCTGACGATGGTTGGTGCACGACCGGATCCCGGTCCGCGAGAAGTCCGGAAATGGCGTCGCTACCTCGCCGACGAACGCGCCGAGGCGGCCGTCTACCGCGACCTCGCGAAACGTCGGACCGGTGAGGAACGCGAGATTCTGCTGGCGCTCGCCGACGCCGAGGGACGGCACGAGGCGCACTGGCGCGAGCTGCTCGGCGAACACGTCGGCAAGCCCGTGCGCGGTGACGTCCGCACGCGCATCCTCGGTGTGCTGGCCCGGCGGTTCGGATCGGTGTTCGTGCTGGCCCTCGCGCAGCGCGCGGAGACCCGGTCCCCGTACCCGACGGACGTCGACGCCACCGACGCCATGGGTGCGGACGAGCGAATCCACGAAGAGGTGGTGCGGGCGCTGGCGGCGCGCGGGCGAAATCGTCTGTCCGGCACGTTTCGTGCCGCAGTGTTCGGTGCCAACGACGGTCTGGTCAGCAACCTCGCCCTCGTCCTCGGCATCAGCGGTAGCGGCGTCGACAATCACATCGTCCTGCTGACCGGCCTCGCCGGTCTGCTCGCGGGCGCGTTGTCGATGGGCGCGGGTGAGTACGTGTCCGTGCGGTCGCAGCGTGAACTGCTCGAGGCTTCGGCACCGGGGCCGGGCGCCCGTGAGGCGGTGCCGCTCCTCGACGTCGACGCGAACGAACTCGCACTGGTGTACCGCGCGCGGGGAATGCCCGCGCAGGACGCCGAGAAACGCGCGGCCGACGTGCTGCGGAGAGCCGTTCAGCCCGAGCCCGTTTCGGGTACGGAAACCGTCGACGAGCACGAGGCCATCGGCACCGGGCTCGGTGCGGCTGCCGCGAGTTTCTGCTTCTTCGCGTCCGGTGCGGTGATCCCCGTGCTGCCGTACCTCTTCGGCATGGAAGGCACCGCCGCGCTCGTGGTCGCGGCCGCGCTGGTCGGCGTCGCGCTGCTCGGGACCGGTCTGGTGGTGGGGTTGCTGTCGGGTGGACCCCCGGTCAAGCGCGCGTTACGCCAGCTGGCAATCGGGTACGGCGCAGCCGCCGCCACCTACCTGCTGGGCATGCTGTTCGGGACAGGCGCCTGAGAACGTCATCATCACCACGGGTGTGGAACCGTAGCCGGGGACGGGAAACGTGCGCACCGTGTGCCGGGACCAGGACCCGTCGGACAGGGCGACGCGGGCGACACCGGGAAGGCGCGCCGTGATCCGTTGCCGCACGTCGGCGAGGTCTTCGTCGTGCAGCAGTCCGATCTGCCCGCCTTCCGCCGCCGCGGACAGACCCGCCAGCGGTGCCGTGATCCATTTGATGGCGTACCCGTGCTGTGAATCGACCAGTGCCGCATGAACCCCCGCGACCGCGTGCACGGTCGACGCGATGTCCGAATCCATCACCCGGATCGCCAGTTCGCCGACGTCGGTCTTGTGTGTGACGTCGTGATCGACGCCCCGCAGCACCACCCCTTCGGGTGTCTCGACGGCGCGGCGCACGAACCGGACGAGGCGTAGCATTCCGTCGTCGTGGCGGGCGATGAGTTCGCCGGACAGGAATTCGCCGTCCCGCGCGTTGTCGACGCGTTCCATCAGCACCGCGATGTCGGAGATCCGCGGCACCCTCCGGTACAGGTCGGCGAGACCGAAATAGCCGTGTTCCGGCCGGGTGTCCGCGACCCCGTACAGATTCCGGAACTCACGGGTCCATCGAGTGCGTCGCGGACCCGCCGATACGGACAGGTTCCATTCCCATCCCGCTGCCCGGTGCGGCGGTGGCACCGGACTGTCCGCACGACCGGTGAAGATCTGCACGGCGAGGACGTCCCCACCCGGACCGAGTACCGGTTTTCCCACGACGAAATCGATATCGCCGACCGTCTCGCCGAGTGCCACCTGCACCGGCTGTCCCGACGACTTCACCGTGTCGATGGCGCCCGCCACCAGCGTCAGCATTCTGCCGCGGTAGACGTTGCCGAGCGGCCGGCACTGCCGCTGCTTGATGCCCTCGGCGATCACCGTCGGTGCGTCTCCCAGGATTTCGACCAGAATCCAGCCGTCGCCGCTGCCCCGTTGTTCCACTCGTACCGCCCCCTCATGGCGCCCGATCATCCCATGGCGGTGAGGCGGGTGCTCGGCGAGACGGTCGCCGCAACGGCGTTCAGGCCGGTGCGGTCGCGACGGCGTCCAGGAGTCCGGGGAAGCGGGATTCGATGTCGGATCTGCGCAGCTGAGCCATCCGCGAATTGCCGCGATCGACCTGTGTGATCAGCCCGGCCTCGCGCAGGACCTTGAAGTGGTGGCTGCGGGTCGATTTGGACACCGGCAGCCCGAACGACGTGCAGTGACGTTCCGCCCCGTCCGCCTCCACCATGAGCTTCTGCACGACCTCCAGTCGCAGGGGATCGGCGAGTGCGGCCAGGACGGAGACCAATTCGATCTCGTCGACCGCGGGATGTCCCTCGGCGTCGGGCACGGCACACCTCCAGGTTCGGGTCGTCGACCACCAGAGTGAAGGTTCGTCTTGCATCGAACCTAACTCTGGTGCATGGTTCGTATTATATCGAACCTCTGGTGCACGGGGGCCGCACTCTTCAGGAAGGATCGACATGACCTCGGAGCTGACCACGTCGGAAGCCACGACACCGACGTCACCACCCGAAGCAACACCGTCCGACCCGCGACGCGGGAACCTCACTCTCGCCGCCGTACTGCTGGCCGTTCTCGTCGTCCCGATGTCGATCTCCGGAACCGCGGTGGCGCTGCCCGCCATCTCCTCCGACATCGGTGGCGGCGCATCGGGTCAACAGTGGGTGGTGAACGCGTTCAACCTGTCGTTCGCGTGCTTCACCCTGGTCTGGGGGTCACTGTCGGACCGTTTCGGCCGCGGCCGCCTGTTCGCCGCCGGAGCCGCCACATTCGCGGTCGGGAGCGTCGCCAGCGCACTGGCCCCGAACATCGTGGTCCTCGACGTCGCCCGCGGCGTCGCCGGTCTCGGTGGCGCCGCCATTTTCTCGTGCGGCGCGGCGATCCTGTCCTCCGCCTTCGACGGGCCCGCCCGATTGCGCGCGTTCGCCCTGTTCGGGACGACCGCGGGCATCGGTGTGGCCCTCGGACCGACGCTGTCCGGGCTCCTCGTCGACACGGCCGGCTGGCGACCCATCTTCGCGGTCCAGGCCGCAGTGCTGCTCGTGGTGCTCGCGGCGACCCCGGTGATCGGACTGGGACGGCCGGCGGGCGACGCGGCCGCGAAGTTCGACCTCCTCGGCACCGTCCTCCTGGTTCTGGGTCTGCTCGCGGCAATGGTCGGCATCGTCCAGGGCGAACCCTGGGGCTGGGGGAGCCCGGCGGTCGTGGCGTCCTTCGTCCTCGCGGTCGCGCTGCTGGTCGCGTTCGCCCGCGTCGAATCGCGACGTCCTGCTCCGCTGCTGGACCTCGAACTGCTCACGCACGCACGGTTCATGGCCCTGTGCCTCGTTCCGGTGGCGGCATCGTTCGGCTTCGTCACGTTGCTCACCTACTTCCCGACCTTTCTCCAGTTCGTGGCCGGCCAGTCTTCGGCGAAGGCGGGCCTGGTGATCGTGCTCCTCACGATTCCGGTCGTGGTGGGACCGCTCGCCGCAGGCCGCGCGGTCGGCGCCGGGGTGAACCCGCTCGTGGTCATCTGGATCAGCCTGGGAGCGTTGATCGCCGGTGACCTGGGACTTCTGTTGGCGGGCCCCGACACGGTGGTCGCGGTCATCGCGGTGCCGCTGCTCCTCGCGGGCTGTGGAATGGGACTGTCCGCCGGTCTCGTCGACGGTCAGGCGCTCGCCCTCGTCCCCGAGGAGAAGGCGGGTATGGCTGCGGGAGTGGTGAACACGATGCGACTGGGCAGCGAGGCCATCGCGGTCGCGGTGTACGCGGCGCTGCTCACCGGTCTCGTGACCCGCAGGGGCGAGGAAGCGCTGGCCGGCGTCGACGGCGTGGGCAATGCGGCGGACGTCGTCGGCAGGGCCGCGAGCGGTGACCTCGAGCAGGCCCTGGCGGCGGCCGGGCCGGACGTCCGGGAACAGGTGGCGCCGCTCGTGATCGACGCCTACAACAGTGCGTTCCACACGACGCTGGTCGTTCTGGCGGGTGTCGTCGCCGGATTGTCGGGTGTCATCGCGGTGCTGCTGCGACGCGGGGTGGGCGCGCGATGACGGAAGCGGACGACCTGCGACAGCACTATCAGGTCGTGGTGGTCGGCGGCGGCCCGGTGGGATCGCTGACGGCACTCGAGCTGGCGCGCAGCGGAATCGACGTCCTCGTCCTGGAGGCGGCTCCGCACACCACGGACGTTCCGAAGGCGGGGACGATCCACGCGCGGAGTATTCAGCTGCTCACTCGTCGAGGGCATTTCGCGGCGCCGGACGTCGACGCCGGAGCCGCGTCGACCACCTTTCACTACGCCGGGGTCTGGGGTCTGGAGATCACGGCACCACCCGGCGAGGGACCGGCCATCGCCGGTATCGGGCAGAGCGATCTCGAAAGGCTCTTCACCGCACGGCTGATCCGCCTCGGTACCCCGCTGCTGAAGGCCGCGGTGGTCACGGACGTCCACCAGGACGACGGCGGGGCGACGGTGACCTTCACCCACGAGGGACACACCCGAGTGGTGACGGCCGACTGGGTGGTCGGCGCGGACGGCGCCCGCAGCGTCGTGCGGCGAAGTGTGGGCTTCACGGCGACGGAGACTGCCCCGACCGCCGCCGCGCTCCTGGGCCTCGCCGTCCTCGACGACCCCGCGAACGCCCCCAGGGGGTGGGTGCGCACCGAACGGGGCTGGACCGTCCTCAACGTCGATCACGCCGGCTTCAGTCGCATCATCACGTTCGATCTCGGTGGTCCGCACGAGGATCATCGCCGGCCCCTCACTGCGGAGGAACTGCAGGTGACGGTCGACAGATTCGCGGGCCGTCCCGTTCCGTTCCGCAACGCGCGGTCGTTGTCCCGGTTCAGCGACTACTCGCGGCTGGTCGACGACTACCGGCTCGGCCGGGTCCTTCTCGTCGGTGACGCTGCGCACGTGCACTTTCCGCTCGGCGGGCAGGGTCTGAACCTCGGTATCGGCGACGCGATCGGCCTCGGCTGGCGCCTCGCCCTCGTCGCGCGGGGACAGGCCGACCCATCGGTGCTGGACGTGTACTCGCGGGAGCGGCACGCGTGTGCCGCCGGGGTGATCGCCAACGTCGCGGATCAGCGTGAACGTATGCGAATCGGTGTCGACGGTGACCGCCTGCGACACGAACTCGGTGTGCTGCTGGAGGACCGCGACCGCAACCGGGCGCTGGGTTCGGCGATCAGTGCGCAGAGTCAACCGGCGCCCCGCGCTCTCCAGGACGCGGCGCGCGGCGACTTCGCCGCGAACACCGTGATCGAGACGGACACCGGAATCACCGACCTGATCCGGTTGCACGTCGCGGCGGGGAACCGGGGCCTCCTACTGTGCGGGGACGCATCGGAGTCCGTCCGCGCACTCGTCGAACCCTTCTGGGGCGAACGGGTGCGGGTGATTCGGGCGCGGAACCTCGGGGCCACCACCGTGCTCGTGCGACCGGACGGTGAAGTGGCCTGGTCGGGGGAGTTGGGAGACGGCGGCGAACTCGTCACCCGGCTCGCGGAGACGTTCGGCGGCTCCGCCGCCCGTGCGCGGTTGACGAGTGCAGGGACTCGTTAACCGCGCACGGGCGCGAAGCGCCTACCAGCGGACGGGAAGCGATGTCGGACGCCGGAGGAGCACTCCCGAATCCCATGGCACCGCAGCCGGTTCGGTTGCGAGGGCGAGAGTCGGGAACTCCTCCGCCAGCCGGACCAGTGTCGTGGTGATCTCCATCCGGGCCAGCGACGCGCCCATGCAGTGATGCATGCCGTACCCGAATTGCAGATGGCGTTTCCCGTCCCGGAACGGGTCGACGAGTTCCGGGTGGGGGAACGTGTCGGGGTCCCGGTTCGCGGCGAACGCGTCGGCGTAGACGAGGGCGCCCACGGGGATCACGGAGTCCCGCAGCCGAACTTCACGGGTGGCGATCCGGGGAAACGTCGAAATGTTTCCCAGCGGAAGCACCCGCAACAGTTCCTCGACCAACTGCGGCGCAGCGGCCGGCTCCTCCACCAGCAGAGTCCATAGCGCAGGCGCCTGCAACAGCACGTACACGGCCTTCGCGAGCACGGACAGCACGTTCTGGTCGGCGCCGAGGACGGAGCCGAGCAGGATCGCGACGAGTTCGTCGTCGCTCAGCGGCGGTTCCGCCTCGTCCCGCGCCGCCAGGAAACGGTCGATCAGTCCGCCCGGTTCGACGGGCCGCGTCCCGTGCACGAGATCGGTCACGTAGTGGTAGACGAGCCAGAAGTTCTCCAGCAGCCCGGGAATGTCGGTGTCGTGCGACAACTGCACCACCCGCGACGACGTGCGGAAGTAGTCGATGTCCGACTCGGGGATCCCGAGGAAGCCGGCATTCACCTCCACCGGCAGGCGGTCGAGCACCGTGGCGAACAGGTCGGGGTGTTCCTCACTGCGCAGCAACGCGAACCGGCGGTCGAGGATGCGGCGGACCGACCCCTTCAGCTTCTCGACGCCGGCGGGACTGTAGTCGGCGTTGACGAAACTCTTCATCCGCGCGTGATCCGGGGTGTCCAGATTCAGCAGAAGGTCCGGGGGCATCGTGGTGGGCTGAAAACTCGGCCCCCCTTCGACGTTGGTGTCCTTCCGGCCGAAGGACGGATCCGTCAGCACCTTCAGGACGTCGTCATATCGCGTGACGTGCAGGGCGGTGTGCCCGCTCGGCAGGGTGATCTCAGGCAGTCCGGTGGGCCCCTCCGCGGTCACCGGGGTATACGCGACCGGTGGGTCGAGGTGGGGAATGTCGTCGATGGACACCGCGACACCGCGTCGGCCTCCGGGTGGAGCGAGTGTCGAAACCTGGGTCGTCACGTCGTACTCCTTCTGTTGGTGGGATTCACAGGGCGGCGGCGACGCCGGTCAGCCGGGACAGTTCACTCGACGCCTGGGCATTGGTGCGGAAATGGACGGCACGCCAACCGCTCTCGCGTGCCGCGCGCACGTTCTGCTCGAGGTCGTCGATCAGGATGCACTGACCGGCGTCGACGCCCGCCGTCTTCTCCGCGATCGCGAAGATCTGGGGGTCCGGCTTGCGCGCGCCGACCAGGCACGAGTCGACGAGAGCATCGAGCGGGCCGGCGGGTTCGATGATCGGTCTCCAGAATCGCTCCCACTCGACCACGTTGTTCGACAGGACCCCGACGCGCAGACCGTGAGCCTTCAGTCCGCGCAGCGCCGCGGCCATCGCCGTGTTGACGGTGATCCCGTCGAACCACTGCTCGCCGAACGTCTCGAGCCGCGCCCGGGTGAGGTCCAGGCCGGGGTCGGCGGCGGTGAGGTGCTCCCTCAGCCTCGCACCCCACTCGCGCTCGGTGATCTGGGCCAGTTCGATCGGGGCGAGAGGAGGTGCCCCGAGGTCGTCGCCGACGGCCTGCATCGCCGCCTGCAGGGCTGCGGGTGAGATGCCCGTCTTCGTTTCGTACGCCGTGAAGAGGTCGGCGAGCGGGGGCGAGAGCACACCACCGAAGTCGAACCAGACCATGGCGTCGTCCCGCGTCGTCATCGGACGATCCGATCGAGAGCGGCAGTCGAGGCGCTCACTCGCTGCAGGGTGACCCGGCCGTGTGCGATCTGCCGGCCCTCCTGCGCCAGGGTGACGGACAGGACGACCTGGCGGGAGCAGATTTCCGCCTCGGCGACGGCCGCGCAATCCGTCGGCAACTCCAGCTCACCGAAGCTCTCGAAGACGGCGTCGCACCCCACGAGCACGAGCATTCGCGGGGACAGGCCGAACAATTCGTGCGCGGCGACGAGGGCGGTCTGACGCATCGCCTCGAAGATCAGGGCGCCCGGCACGTGGTCGAGCGGGTGATCGAACAGGCCGGGGTGGGCCTGATCGACCAGCACCTGGCTGCGCACGGTGTCGCCGTCGACCCCGATCCGGCTCAGCACCACGTTGTCGAACGAATGTCGAGCCACCTCCCGAGGCTCGACCCGCTCGTGCAACGGATGCGGACGGGCGGGATCGAGCTGCAGCGGTGCTCGACCCCTCTGCCGGAGGCGGTCCCACGCGTCGCCGGGCATCCACTGGATGGTCATGCTCATGGTGGCCGCGGCAGACCCGTCCAGCGCGAGTGTCATCGCGAGGGTTATTCCGACGATGTCGGCGCCCCGCCTCTTCTCGGCGGTGATCGTGGCGTCCAGAACCCCCGCGGCGGGTGCGGGGCCCACTCTCACGGCGTCGAGGTCGACGATCTCGAGCGCTCCGGCGTTGAACACGAACTTGGCGTCGAGCGGAGCGTCGACGTGCCGATGCGAGATCAGGATGGACGCCTGCCGGAACGTTTCGAGCAGAAGCAGCGGATCATACTGTCGTACAACGATATTGTGATCGCTGTAGTAGCTGTGGACTCTGGGCAGTTGCACGCCGAGACGGAATTGTGGGTAACTCTCGCAGATGATGTCGGTGAGGAAGACCTCGCAGATTGCGGCGCGGTGCACGTGCGCGCGGGGGATGGACGACGAATAGGACAGGGTCGGCTCCAGGACGGCGGTCATGTCGATTCCTTTCGTTGACAGCGGAATTCGCACGGGTCGACGCCGCCGGACGACGACGGCGGTGATCAGTGGAATGCGGGACCCGTGCAGAACGGTGGTTCGCGCTGGATCGGAAGAACGCGGGCGAGCCCGCAGCGCGGAGGGCGAGGAGCTCGGGGTCTCGTCGCGGGCCGGGGATCCCGGTGGATGCGCACGATCAGTGAATACCGGGCGATCCGGAGCGTCAACAGATGTAATCCGGTGTTCACCGATCCCTTGACGGTGTTCGGCAGGCGAACGCGACAGTCGAAAGTCGTTGACCTGCGGTATCGGTGACTACGCGTACGAGCAACTTCCGCTGTCGCGTGGCAGGAGTCACAACGTTCGTTCCGGATCGCGACGGAAATGTTACCGCCAGGTATGGCGTGTGGTAACCGGTGAGCGTAGAAGAGCGATGCTATGTTCCCCTCGCCGGGAGTGGCCGGAGTTGACGGAGGGGTCGGGGATGTCGAAGAGGTGGGTCGCGTCGGTCGCGGCAGTGGCGATCGGCTCGGGCATGATCGCCTATTCGAACCAGAACGCTGCCGTCGCGGAACCCGAGCCGGTGTCCAACGGCATACCCGGCAGCGGTCCCTGCGCCAGCGAGGTGTCGAACGAGACGCATTCGCTGATACCGGAGAAGCTGGAGATTCCGATCCCGTACCCGAAGATCACGACGGTGCCGTATCCCGCTCCCGTCACGGAGCCCGTCCGCGTCTCGCAGGCGTTGCCCGCCGACACGTGCACCGATCCGTGCCCCGACCTCACGGACGAGACCGACCAGGCCCCGGGAAACCTGTCGAGCGTGCTGAACATCCCGGACGTCAGCGTGAAGTTCACACCCTTCCACTTCGGTATTCCCGTCCCAGGCGCCGACATCCAGTTGCCCCCGCCGCCGCCCCTCGTGCACCCCGCGACCGAGGAGGCGCCGCGCAGCGCGGCCCCGGCAACCCCGAAGATCGGCGACGTGACCCGGGTGGCCAAGGTGACCGGGTCCGGTTCGGTCAGCCGCACCGACAAGCGTTACCAGGTCAACGGCACCGACCTCGGTATCATGTGGGAGAGCGCCCCCGACCGGATCGCCGTCGCGTTCGGCGACACGGTCGGCAAGGGATTCCAGCCGCCCGGTGGCCAGGGCGACGACTGGCGCAGCAACGTCCTCGGTTTCAGCTCCGACCGCAACCTGTCCGACGGCATGAGCCTCGACAGCATGGTCCAGGACAGCCGCTGCCACGCGGCGGAACTGCTCGACAGCCGCAAACTCGACAACATCGAGATCACCACCATCCCGACCTCGGGTTTCGCCGTCGGGAACCGGCAGTACATGAGCTACATGTCGATCCGCACCTGGAACAGCATCCCCGCCACGTGGTGGACGAACTACGGCGGCATCGCCCACTCCGACGACGGTGGATCGACGTGGACCAAGGACCCGTACGCGAAGTGGGACAACATCTTCGGGGTCACCAAGTTCCAGGTCGCGTCGATGGTCCCGGCCGGCGATTTCGTGTACATGTTCGGCACCCCCAACACGAGGCTCGGCGCCATCGGTCTCGCCCGCGTCCCCGCCGCCGATGTGCTGAACACGTCCGCGTACCAGTACTGGCAGAACGGCAACTGGACGCCCGTCGGTGGCTACACGGAGGCGACGCCGATCGTGGACGCCCCCGCCGCCGAACTGTCCGTGCGCTACGAGCAGGCCACCGGCAAGTGGCAGATGGCGTACCTCGACACGTCCAAGGCGGCCATCGTTCTCCGCGAGTCCGACTCGCCGCAGGGCGTCTGGTCCGACGGGGCGCCGATGGTCAGCGCCGTCGAATACCCGGAACTGTACGGCGGCTTCATCCACCCGTGGTCGAGCGGCGACGATCTGTACTTCACCATGTCGACCTGGTCCGACTACAACGTCTTCCTCATGAAGGCGGACGTAGGCTAGCGCCCGTGCGCGGTTGACGAGTCCAGGGACTCGCTAACCGCTCACGGGTGGCGGAGCCGCCTACAGCAGGCCGTGGCGGGGCGGGACGGTGCCCGACAGTGTCCACCGGCCGATGCGCTGGATCTTCCACCGCGTCGGGTCGTGCAGGGTGTGGGTGCGGGCGTCGCGCCAGTACCGGGACAGGTTGGACGTTTCCGACGCACTGCGGGTGCCGCCCAGTTCGAACAGCACGCTCGACGCCTCGAGTGACGCGCGGGCGGCGGCGACCTTGGCTGCGGCGGCGTCGATCGAGGCGACCGCGGCGCTCTGCTCGCTCAGGTCGCGCCGCGCTGCGTCGATGCTGCGTGCACCCTCCCTGAGGAGTGCCGTCGCGGACCGGACGCTGACCGACGCCTCGCCGGCCAGTTGGATCAGCAGGGGATCGTCGACGGCGTCGGTGACGCCCGCCTCGAAATAGGGCCTTGCCTGACGCGCCGATCGCACGCCCTCGTTCAGGGCTGCCGCGGCGATCCCGGCGTCGATCGCGGCGTGCAGGATCTGGGCCTGCGACCCGTACGTGGTGGGTGCGTCGAAGATGGGAGAGAACGGCACGACGTGGAACGCGGGCACCCGGACTGCGTCCAGGGTGACGGTTCCGCTCGCCGTGGTCTTCTGCCCCATGCCGTCCCAGTCGTCGACGATCGACAGTCCGGCGACGGTGCTCGGCAGGTAGGCGACGGCCTTGGCGGGTTTCCCCGTCGGCGTCGTCGTCCCAGGAAGGGTGGCCCGTACCGCGATCCAGTCGGCGAACAGTGCGCCCGTGCTGTAGAACTTGCGACCGTCGACGACGAAGTCACCACCCTGCTCGGTGAGCGTCGTCGCGTCGATGTCGATCGTCGTCGTTCCGCGCTCGCTCTGGGCGTTGGCGAACCGGCGCCCCGCGAGCACCTCGGAGTAGAAGAATTCCTGCTGCGCCGGCGTGCCCTGGTGACGCAGCACCTCGAGGAACGTGTAGTGGCTGTGCGGGATCTGCGCGATGCTCGGATCGCCCTCGGCCAGGAGACGGAAGACTTCGGCGAGGGTTTCGGTCCGCGCGTCGATGCCACCGTGCTCGCGGGGAACACCGAGTGCGAGCAGTCCGGACGCGGCGAGCACGCCTACCTGTTCGTAGGGGAGTTGCCGACCGGCATCGCGAGCTGCCGCCTCCTCGGCGAATTGTGCGGCGAGATCGGCAGCGACCGCGAGGGCTTCGGCCTCGTCACTGATGCGGTGGGCGTTCTGGACGGCGGTCATGCCTGATCTCCCTGTACTGCGGTCATGCCGTCGAACCTCACACGGACCCGCGAGCCGGGTGAAGGGTTGTACGCGCACTGATTGGAAGGGTGGGCGTGGGCTGCATGGGCGGGTTGCATGCTGGGTATGTCAACCGAACACATCGCTGAGCAGATCAAGTTCGCCTACTGGGTGCCCAACGTCAGTGGCGGGCTCGTCACGTCCGACATCGAACAGCGGACCAGCTGGGATTACGAGTACAACAAGAAGCTCGCCCAGACCGCCGAGAACAACGGTTTCGAGTACGCGCTCAGCCAGGTCCGGTACGAGGCCAGCTACGGTGCCGAGTTCCAGCACGAGTCGACCAGCTTCAGCCTCGCACTGCTGCTGGCCACCGAACGGTTGAAGGTCATCGCTGCCGTCCACCCGGGTCTGTGGCAGCCCGCGGTGCTGGCGAAGCTGGGGGCCACGGCCGACCACCTGTCGAACGGCCGGTTCGCCGTCAACGTCGTCAGCGGCTGGTTCAAGGACGAGTTCACCCACCTCGGGGAGCCGTGGCTCGAGCACGACGAGCGGTATCGGCGCAGCGCCGAGTTCCTGCAGGTGCTCCGCAAGATCTGGACCGAGGACGACGTCGACTTCCGTGGCGACTTCTACCGCATCCACGACTTCACCCTCGAGCCGAAGCCGCTGAACACGCCCGACCGTCCGAACCCCGAACTGTTTCAGGGTGGCAACTCCGCCGCCGCACGGCAGAATGCGGGCCGGTACTCCACTGGTACTTCAGCAACGGCAAGGACTACGACGGCGTCACCGAACAGATCGTCGACGTGCGACAGGTGGCCCGCGAGCACAACCGGGAAGTGAAGTTCGGGCTCAACGGATTCATCATCGCCCGCGACACCGAGAAGGAAGCCCGCGACACCCTCCGCGAAATCATCGAGAAGGCGAACAAGCCCGCGGTCGAGGGATTCCGGTCCGCCGTCCAGCAGGCCGGCGCGTCCACCGCCGACAAGTCGGGGATGTGGGCCGACTCCACGTTCGAGGATCTCGTCCAGTACAACGACGGATTCCGCTCCCAGCTGATCGGGACGCCGGAGCAGATCGCCGAGCGCATCGTCGAATACCGCCGCCGCGGAGTCGACCTCATCCTGGGCGGCTTCCTGCACTTCCAGGAGGAGATCGAGTACTTCGGCGCCAACGTCCTGCCGCTGGTCCGCGAACTCGAGGCTTCCGAGAGGCTCGCGCCCGTGAGTGGTTGACGAGTCCAGGGACTCGTCAACCACTCACGGGCGGCGGAGCCGCCTACAGGTGCCGGGCCAGCGCGCGACCCGCGGCCCGGCCAGAGAAGATGCAGCCGCCGAGGAAGGTGCCCTCGAGCGCGCTGTACCCGTGGACGCCGCCACCACCGAATCCGGCGACCTCACCGGCGGCGTAGAGACCCTCGAACGGTGTGCCGTCGGGCCTGATCACCTGCGAGTCGAGGTTGGTCTCGAGGCCGCCGAGGGTCTTGCGGGTGAGCAGGTGCAACCGGACCGCGATCAGCGGACCGTTCTTGGGATCGAGCAACTCGTGGGGGCTCACGACGCGGGTGATCTTGTCGGCCAGCAGGTTCCGTGCGTTGCGGATCGCCATGATCTGGAAATCCTTGGTGTAGCTGTTCTTCACCTCCCGGTCGCGGGCCACGATTTCGCGTTCGAGGTCCTCGTACTTCAGCGGTGCCTCGGGGGTGAGGGCATTCATGCCGTCGACGAGGTCACGGAGATTGTCGCGGACGACGAAGTCCGCACCGTGCTGCTTGAACGCCTCGACTGGACCGGGCGCGCCCTTCTTCAGGCGTTCGGCGAGCAGCTTGAAATCGCGGCCGGTGATGTCGGGGTTCTGCTCGGAGCCCGACAGCGCGAACTCCTTCTCGATGATCTTCTGGTCGAGGACGAACCACGTGTGGTGGTGGCCGCTGTTCATGATGTGGTCGAGGGTTCCCATGGTGTCGAAGCCGGGGAAGTTGGGGCTGGGCAGGCGTTTGCCGTTGCCGTCGAACCACATCGACGACGGACCGGGGATGATGCGGATGCCGTGGTTCGGCCAGATCGGGTCCCAGTTCTGGATGCCCTCGGTGTAGTGCCACATCCGGTCGCGGTTCACGATGTTGCCGCCGGCGTTCTCGGTGATCTCGAGCATGCGGCCGTCGACGTGCGCGGGGACGCCGGCGAGCATGTTCTCGGGAGCTTTGCCGAGGCGCGCGGGCCAGTTCTTCTTGACCAGTTCGGGATTGCCGCCGATGCCGCCGGACGTGACGACGACCGCCTGCGCGGAGAATTCGAACTCCCCGACCGCGGTACGCGAACTCTTCACACCGCGCGCCTCGGTGGACGGTTCGAGGACGGTGCCGCGCACGCCGGTGGCGGCGCCGTCGGTGACGACGATCTCGTCGACCTGGTGACGATGCTTGAACGTGACGAGACCGCGCTTCGACGCGGCCGTCACGCGGGTGAGGAAGACTTCGACGACACCCGGTCCGGTGCCCCAGGTGATGTGGAAGCGGGGAACGGAATTGCCCTGTCCGAGTGCGGATCCGCGTCCGCGTTCGGCCCACCCGACGTTCGGCATCAACCGCAGTCCGAGGTCGTGGAGGTACTGCCGCTTCTCGCCTGCCGCGAATTCGACGTACGCCTGGGCCCACAGCCGCGGCCACTGGTCTTCGCGGGCGCGATCGAATGCCGCGGTGCCCATCCAGTCCTGGATCGCCAGTTCGTACGAGTCCTTGATGCCGAGGCGCCGCTGTTCGGGGCTGTCGACGAGGAACAGGCCGCCGAGCGACCAGAAGGCTTGCCCGCCGAGATTCGCCGAACTCTCCTGGTCGACGACGAGCACCTTTCGGCCGGCCTTGACCATCTCGTAGGTGGCGACGAGTCCGGCCAGTCCGGCGCCGACGACGATCACATCAGCCTGTTCGGTCACGAGGACCCCTCTTTCCGGTGTGTGTGGGTGTGGGTGGTGTCGGGTTCGGTGTACGCGGCCACGACGTGGGTGAACAGTTCGAGACGCAGTTCCCGGGCGGACGCGTCGTCGTCCTCGATGAGGCACTGGACGCTCGTGCCGTCGTGCAGGGCGACGAGCGCGCGGCCGAGAACGCGGGGATCGCCGACGACGCGGCGCCCGAGCCGGTGCAGCGCCTTCTCGAGGATCGGCACGATGGTCTCCAGAATCGTGTCCTCACGGGCCGCGAGGGCCTTCTTCAGCGACGGGTTGCGCAGGGCGTGGGCGGTGAATTCCGCGTTGATCCGGTACCACTGGTCGTCGACGGGGACGACGCCGAGCACCAGTTCGGTGCCGGCGCGCAGTTTTTCGGCAGGCGTGAGCCCCGAGAGGTCGATGCTGGACGAGTCGGCTGCCAGCCGGATCTGTGCGAGCATCGCGCTGGAGCGCTGTTCCCACATGGCGAAGAACATCTCGTCCAGCGATGCGAAGTTGGAGTAGAAGGCGCCGCGGGTGTAGCCACCGCGTTCGCAGATCTGCTCGACCGTCGACCGTCCGAAGCCGTTTTCGGCGAACACCTCGACCGCGGAGTCGAGCAGACGCCGGCGAGTTTGGCCTCGCCGTTTCGTGACCCGGCGGGGTGTGTCGGTGGCAGGCTCGGAGGAGCGCGCCGGTGACGTCGGCATGGGCACTCCTCCGATCGGGTCGACAGCAGCCGTCGATACACTAGCGTATCGGATACACCGGTGTATCGAACTCGGCTGTCAGAGCCCGTTCGGAGAGTTCTGCGGTCTCAGAGGTAGAGGTCCTGCTTTCGGATCAGGGCCGTCGCCACCACGCTGACGACCGACCGCGTTGGATGGTGTCACGCGGGAATGCTTCCGTTCGAGCTCAGTAGTGGTCGTCGGGCACAGTCCTGGGCGGAGATGCTGCGGTCGGCACACCATCTGTCGGGGATCCGGTCGCGGTGGTGGCATATTGCCGTGTGTCGTCGTCTGATCAGAAGGCCGAGATGGAGCGGCAGGCGACGCGGGTGGTGACCGAGTGAGGTGAACGTGCTCTGAGTGTCGAAGACAGTCATCGAGGTGGCTTCCGGCCTGAACGAGAAGCGCACGAAAGTTTCTAAGCTGCTTGCCGATCCGAGTGGAGCATCGGAAGCGGCTGGTCAGGTTCGGGTGCGTCGCGGCTGCTTTGTCGGTACAAGTTTGTCGGTACAAGGTCGTACTGTACTGGTGTTGGCCGTCGAGGGTGGTTGCTGGCGTGGTGCGGGAGGTGACCGAGATATTGACGTCGCGGTGTGCGCGCCTGCACCGGCAGCGCAGTTCCCGTCGCGGTGACGCCGCTACCGTGACCGCCGGTACGGACCGCCCATGATGGCCACTGCTGCACCTGCGGACCGCAGTGCCGACATAGCTGCGCCGGATCCGTCTCGATTGGTGATCCGGGCGTACGTGTATGTACTCGATCCCACCCCTGTGCAAGTCGAGGCGTTGCGGTCGCATTGCGGGGCGCAGCGTTTCGCCTACAACTGGGCACTGTCGCAGGTGAAGGCGAACCTCGACCAACGGACCGCGGAACGGTCCTACGGGATTCCTGACGCGGAGTTGACCCGGCCGATGTCGTGGTCAGCGTACAGCCTGCGCAAACACTGGAACACCGTCAAGAACGACGTCGCCGTCAACACCGACACCGGGAAGGTGTGGTGGCCGGAGAACTCGAAAGAGGCCTACAGTTCCGGAATCGCGAACTGCGCTGCCGCCCTGTCAAACTGGTCCGATATTCGGTCCGGGAAACGTAAAGGCTCGATGGGGTTTCCACGGTTCAAGGGCAAACGGGCGTTGCTCTCCTGCCGGTTCACGACGGGCAGTTTCGGGTTGGTCATTGACGGCGGGGATCGACGCCACATCCAGCTACCCCGGATCGGGGTGGTCCGGTCTGCCGAATCGACCCGCAAGTTGGCACGCAAAATCGTGGCGGGGACAGCCCGGATTCGGTCGGCGACCCTGTCGTATCGTCGAGGCCGGTGGCAGGTGTCGTTCTCCGTCGAAACGACCCTCCCCGCCAGGGCACTTCCACCCGCCACCACTCGTACCGCCGCCGCCGTCGGTGATCGTGCTGTGGGCCGTTCGGTGGTCGGAGTCGATGTGGGGGTGAAACACCTCGCGGTCCTCTCGACCGGGGAGATGATCGAGAATCCGAAACACGCACGGAAGCGGGCAAAGAGGCTTCGTCGTCTCGGGCGCCGCGCATCGCTGCGGGTCGGCCCGGATCGCCGCACCGGTCAACAACCCTCCCGCCGGTGGCTGCGCACCCGGGAACAGATCCGGACAGTACACGCCCGTATCGCGGACAGTCGCCGCGATCACCTGCACAAACTCACCACTCGACTAGTGCGGGACTTCGACACCGTCGTCGTCGAAGAGCTCAACATCGCGGGAATGACCCGTTCCGGTGGCGTCTACAAACGCGGGCTGAATCGGGCTCTGAATGATGCGGGGCTCGCCGAGATTCGGCGACAACTAATGTACAAGACCGAGTGGACCGGCACCGGACTGCACGTGGCGGATCGTTGGTATCCGTCGAGTAAGACCTGCTCGAACTGTCAGGTAGTGAAAGCCAAACTGCCCCTGAAGGTTCGGGTGTTCACTTGCGATGCGTGCGGATTCCGCGCTGATCGTGATCACAACGCTGCCCTCAACCTCGCTGCCCTCGCAGCAATTGTTGACGGTGGTGCGTCTTCGGCGAGTTGCGGACGAGACGTAAAAGACGCCCGACAGAAACCAACCATAAGACCCGCCGCTCGGCGGGCTGACGGTATCGCTGCGGGAACGCCACATAGTGGTGAACGTGGCCGGGGTAACCCGGCCGCTCATGCCGAGTGCACAAACGACACTCAGCGTGAACGGTACAGGCTCGCGTACAGTTCGTCGTTCGCCGGCCGGACCACGAAACCGACCGCGAACGTGGCGAATGCCAGCATGGTGCCGACGAACGAACTCTGATCGGGAAAGAACAGCTGGTTGAACACCAGGCTGGCGGCCGTCGCGTAGAGGAAGAAGTCGTACCACTCGACTGTCGTCCCCAGGAGGCTGGCGGCGACCACGGTGCGGAGCCGCTTGCGCCGCTCGAGGTCGGATTCGGTCGAGGATGTGTACGGGGCGTCGGACAGCGTAGTCATAGCGCCGCGACGCTATGACCTTTCACTCCGGCGGCGCACTGGTCCGAATCAGCGTGATCGAAACCCTCGCGCCGCGGCCCGCCCGGTGATGAACTGGATGGTGATGCCCATCTGTCGTCGACAAGAGGATCGCGCGTGTCTCTGCATTTCCACTGGTTCCTTCCCACCTACGGTGATTCCCGCAACCTGATGGCGGGTGGTCACGGGAGTTCCATGGCAGGAGACCGTCCCGCCACGCTGCGGTACCTCAATCAGATCGGCGCGGCGGCGGAGTCGAACGGCTTCGAGTCGGTTCTGACGCCGACCGGCGCGTGGTGCGAGGACGCCTGGCTCACCACGGCCATGATGCTGGAGACCACCGAGACATTGAAGTTCCTGGTCGCGCTGCGGCCGGGTCTGCTCAGCCCCACGCTGGCCGCACAGATGGCGGCCACGTTCCAGTGGCAGTCGCAGGGGCGGCTGCTGCTCAACGTCGTCACCGGCGGCGAGGACCACGAGCAGCGCACCTACGGCGACTACCTCGACAAGAACCAGCGCTACGCCCGCTGCGGCGAGTTCCTCGACGTCATCCGTCAGCTGTGGGCGGGAACCGGACCGGTCGACTACGCGGGCGACTACATCCGGGTGGAGAACGCCCAGTTGCAGCGCATCCCCGACCCGGTGCCGCCGATCTTCTTCGGCGGGTCGTCGCCGGCCGCGGGCACCGTCGCGTCCCAGTTCGCCGACACCTACCTCACCTGGGGTGAACCGCCGAGCGCCGTCGCCGGGAAGATCGCCTGGATCCGCGACCTCGCCGACGTTCAGGGCCGCACGCTCGATTACGGCATCCGGCTGCACGTGATCAGCCGTGACACGTCCGAGGAGGCGTGGTCCGAGGCCGACCGGCTGCTCTCCGCCCTCGACCCGGCAACGGTCGAGCAGGCGCAGCAGAGTCTGGCCCGGTCGGGTTCGGAAGGCCAGCGCCGCATGCGTGAACTGCACGGCGGTGGGAGCGCCTACTCGAAGGACGCCGGAGCACGCGCCCTCGAGGTGGCCCCCAACCTGTGGTCCGGTGTCGGGCTGGTCCGCGGCGGCGCCGGCACCGCGCTGGTCGGCTCCCACGAGGAGGTCGCCGACCGCATCGCCGAGTACGCGGCGCTCGGACTCGATCACTTCGTCCTCTCCGGTTACCCGCACCTCGAAGAGGCCTTCAACTTCGGTGAAGGGGTCCGGCCGATCCTCGAACGACGGGGGCTGGTGCAGTCGCGCAGTCACCGCCCCGGCGACCTGTCCGGGTCGACGGCGTTCCTGTCCTCGAGTCGGTAGCCGCTGTCAGACTGGGGGCATGGCGGCGGTCGGGCGAGCGCGAACCTGACGGTCACCGAGATCTGCCGCCTCGTCGGGTACACCAGCCTCGGGTCGTTCGGTGCCAAATTCCGTCAGCTGGTCGGCGCGTCGCCGTCGGTGTGTCAGGCGAAGTTCGCCGAGCACGGGGCGCCGCGCATCCTGGGTGCCACGTGTTCATGCACGGCTGAGCGACCGCCGGTGACCGCCGCAATTTCGGAGAAGCGCCGCCCCCTCGACGCCGACACGGCAGACGCGGTCCGCCGGTCGCTCGAGAGCGGGACGATGGGCAGATTCGGGTTGATCACCACCGACTGTCACGAGACGTACCGGGATTTGGTCGCCAGGGTCGTCGAGTTCACGCAGCCGACGGCATTACGGCATCGAGGCGGTAATCCGTGAGTCTTTCGGCGCATACCCGGTCCTTCAGGTCCGGGATAGCCGATCTGGTTTTGTCGGACCGTGTGGCTAGTGTCTTCGGTCATGGCGGGGAGGGTGGTGAAGCGGGCGTACAAGTACCGCTTCTATCCGACCGCGGTGCAGGCGGAACAGCTAGCTCGAACGTTCGGATGCACCCGGTATGTCTACAACCGGGCATTGGCCGAGCGGACGCGTGCCTGGTCGCAGGAGCAGCGACGGGTCACCTACGCGGACACGTCGAAGATGCTCACCGATTGGAAGCGAGACACCGAGACCGCGTGGTTGTCGGAGCCGTCGAAGGGGCCGCTGCAGGAGTCGCTGCGACAGTTACAGGGTGCGTTCGACAGGTTCTGGCGCAAGCAGACCGGATACCCGCAATTCAAGAAGAAGGGGCGGTCGAAGGAGTCGGCGACCTACTTCTCGAACTGCTTCACCTACCGCGGCGGGCAGATCCGGTTGGCCAAGCAGACCGAACCGCTGGATGTTCGGTGGTCGAGGCCGCTCCCGGAGGGGGCAGTGCCGTCGCAGGTGACGGTGTCACGCAATGCACGCGGTCAATACCACGTCTCGATTCTCGTCGAGGACACGATTCCCGAACTCGAACCGGCCGATCGGGTGGTCGGACTCGATGCCGGGATCACGAGCCTGTACACGCTCTCGACGGGGGAAAAGATCACCAACCCGCGTCACGAGCGCAGGGACCGTGCGCGGTTGGCGAAGGCGCAGCGGGTGCTCGCCAGGAAGGAGAAGGGATCCCGTAACCGGGCCAAGGCCCGACTGAAGGTCGCGAAGATTTTTGGTCGGATCGCCGATCGGCGTCGCGATCATCTGCACAAACTTTCCACTCGGCTGGTGCGCGAAAACCAAGTGATCGCCATCGAGGATCTGAGTGTGCGGAACATGGTCAAGAATCGGTCGTTGTCTCGGGCGATCTCGGATGCGGGTTGGTCCGAGTTCCGGTCGATGCTCGAGTACAAGGCCGACTGGTACGGGCGGCGGGTGGTGGTGATCGACCGGTTCTATCCCTCGTCGAAGACCTGCTCGGTGTGTGGGGTGCTCGCGTCGACGATGCCGCTGACCGTGCGGGAGTGGGCGTGCCGATGCGGCACCGTCCACGACCGGGATGTGAACGCGGCGAAGAACATTTTGGCCGTCGGACTGACGGTGACAGCCTGCGGAGATGGTGTGAGACCGCCCCGCGCCTAGGGTGTGGGGAGGCAACTGTCGGTGAAACAGGAACCTCGGGACGCGAGTCTCGAGGGGATTCTCGGTCGTTCACGGCCGAGAGGACGTCAAGCGGGACAACTCCGGCAACTGGCTGGTGCTCGTGGAGAAGCGGGAGTTCACCGGAGATGGCTTCCCGCACTGAGCGATAGGGGTCAGCGCGCCCGGTGACGTCGGACGGCGTCCCGGTTCGCGCACTTCGGTGAGCAGTACCGCTGACGGCCGTTGCGGGACGTGTCGGCGTAGATGGCGGTGCACTCCTCGAGTGCGCAGCGGCCGAGCCGGTGCATGCCGCGGCCGACGAGGTGCAGTGCGGTGCCGACCGAGAAGAGCGCCTCGAGCACGCCCGCCAGCGACTGCTGGTCGTCGCGGTAGTGGAGGTGCCAGCCGTCGCCGGCGTGGTTGGTCAGTCGCGGGTAGGCGGATGCCTTCGTGAGCATGAGGTTGACCTGTTCGGCCCGGGCTTCGTCGCTGGTGGTGTCCGCGATCGACGACCACCGGTCGAGCATCGCGAGCACGTCGGCGAGGTCGTCGTCGGTGACGGGGAAGTCGACGACGATGCCGGCATCGACGCACCGGTCGACGAGTTCGCCGGTCGAGTCGGGTGGGTGATTGGCAAGGTCGGCGGCGAGTGTGACCGCGTACTCGCCGTAAGGGTTGAGATGCACAATGCCATTACATCATGCTGATGGCATGAGCGAACATCACGAACACGACTGGCAGGAAGTATCTCGGCATCGGACGAGCACGGGAGTCGTCACGTACCTCGGCTGTTCGTGCGGGCGGTGGCAGTTATCGCTGGTCCAGGCCTCGCTAGAGGAATCTAGCCATATCTACGTCTGATCGCAGACGTGAATAGATTTGCCTACGAACCGCCGTGTGCCGGGTCGAGGGTCTGGCGTTTTCGGCACGGGGCGCACATAATCACCACGTGAGCCAAGTTACTGTTACTCCGAGTTCACCCATTCTTGCCCAATCGGGCGGAGAGGGTGGCGGTGCGGCGTTCGATCAGATCATCGGAATCTCGGTGGCGACGGCGATCATCACCGTGGGTCTGCTGTGGATCGCGTACCTGCACCGCACACGCAAGATCACGTGGCTGCAGACGGTCGCCGACACGGCGGCACGCGCGCTCGACCGGCCCCCGTGGGTGGCGCTGCCCCTGGTGACGTTCGTCGGGACCATCCTGACAGCGTTCTTCGGTTTCATCTGGGACGTCAGCCTGCATATCGGGCGAGGCCGCGACGACGGGCCGCTCGCGAACCCCGCGCATTACTTCATCCTCGTCGGACTCTTCCTGCTGTTCATCACGGGAATGCTGGCGATGATCCTGCCGCGCGACGAGAAACCCGGTCCGGCGGCGATCAAGATCACGCGCACCTGGTACGTCCCGGTCGGCGGCGTCCTGGTGGCCGGGGCGGGGCTGTACGCCCTCATCGGGTTCCCGCTCGACGACGTCTGGCACCGTATCTTCGGACAGGACGTCACACTGTGGGGGCCGACGCACCTGATGCTGATCGGCGGTGCGGGACTGTCGCTGATCGGCGTCCTGCTCCTGGACTACGAGGGCCGGATGGCCACCCCCGGTGACACGAAGCAGGACAGCAGGCTGATCTGGTTCCTGCGGTGCGGCACGTTCGGTGGCCTGCTCATCGGCCTGTCCGTCTTCCAGATCGAATACGACTTCGGCGTCGAACAGTTCCGCCTCGTCCTGCAACCGATGATGATCGCGGGCGCGGCCGCGTTCACCCTGGTGGCGGCGCGCATCGTTCTCGGACCCTTCGCGGCGATCGTGGCCGTGGCGGTGGCAGGCATCGTGCGCGCGATCACGGCACTGATGGTGGGACCGGTTCTCGGCGCCCCCACGAACGTGTTCGAACTGTGCCTCGGCGCCGCGGTGCTGATCGAACTGCTCGCCCTGACACCGCTGATCAAGAATCGGATGGCCTTCGGTGCCGTCGGCGGACTCCTCGTCGCGACGGTCGGGCTGTGGCTCGAGTCGCTGTGGATCGGCGCCGTGTACATCTACCCCTGGCCCACCAGCATGTGGCCGGAGGCGCTGGCCATGGCCGTGCCGGTGGGAATCGCGGCCGGGGCGTGCGGCGCCCTGCTCGGGCGGGTGCTCCGATCCGAGGGGCTTCCGCGTCCCGCGATCAGCCGCACCATCGTCGTCGCCACGGTCGTGGTGATCGCCGGTGCCACCGCCAACGGACTCGTCGCGACCGTCCCGGACAACGCCACGGCGACAATCGCTCTCACGGAGGCCGCGCCGGACGGCGGCCGGATGGTCGACGCGGAGGTGCGCATCGACCCACCCGATCTCGCCGGCGACAATCCCGCCTGGGTGTCCATTCTGTCCTGGCAGGGTGGCCCCGGTTTGGGCAACGGATTCACGGTCGACCGACTCGAGCGCACCGGGCCCGGCACCTACCGGACTCACGAACCGGTGCCGGTCCACGGAACGTGGAAGACGTTGCTGCGCGTGCAGGACGGGCGCACGATGACGGCCGTCCCGATCTACCTGCCCAGCGACCCGGGCATCGGCGCCGAGGAACTCCCCGCCGTCGCGTCCTCGACCCGCGACTTCGTCCCGGAGATCACCATCCTGCAGCGGGAGCGGAACTTCGATCATCCGTCCTGGCTGTTCGGTGCCGCGTCGCTGGTCGTGCTCGTGTGCACACTTGCGCTGATCACCGCGCTGGCCTGGGGGGCGGGCCGGATCAGCAAGTACACGCAGGGGCAGGCAGCCACCGGCACCCGCGAGGACGTGACGGTGACATGAATCCGGTGAACGACCCGGACGTCGTCTTCCTCGCCGATCACTCGGTGCTGCTGGCGATTCCCGCGTTCGTCCCTGCGTTCCTGGTGGCCGGCCTGGTCATCTACCTGGCGGTCCGGGACCGCAAGGCGGAAGCCGCCGAGAATGCCGAGAGTGCGAAACACGGCCCGAGTGAGAAAGACGAGGAGAATTAGGTGATCAGGCGGTTGGCCGGAGTTGTCGTGGTACCTGCTGTCGTCGTCGCCCTGGTGTCGGGCTGTGGAGGCGACAACGACACTCCGGCAACGGAGGACGGTGTCGTGATCGACGTCGTGATCGACAGCGGCTCGGTCACACCGAACAACGAGCGTATCGAGGCCACGGTGGGGGAGACCGTAACCCTGCGGATCGAGAGCGACGCCGACGACGAACTGCACGTGCACGCCGTGCCGGAGCATTCGTTCGAGATTCACCCCGGAACGCAGGAAACCCAGTTCTCCGTGGACGTTCCGGGCCAGGTGGCGGTGGAGTTGCACGACACGGGTAAGACGGTGGCCACCCTGCTCGTGCGTCCATGACCGTTGTTCTCGCGCACGGCCTCGGTGGATCCACCGACCTTCCGATTCCGTTCACGTATGCGCTGATCGGGGCGAGTTGGGCGCTCACCGTGTCCTTCGTGGTCCTGGCGTTCGCGTGGCGCACCCCGAAACTGGATCCGGACAGTCCCGGGCGCAGACTGCCGGGCTGGGTGACGCGGTTCGCCGACGCGCCGATCACGCGGAACGTGCTGGCGGCGTTCGGTGTGGTGCTCGCGGTGTGGGTGGCCCTCGCGGCGTTCTTCGGACCCGCGGCATCGTCGGAGAATGCACTGCCGGGCGTGTTCTACGTGCTGCTCTGGGTGGGACTGGCCGCGGTGTCTCTGGCGTTCGGCCCGGTGTGGCGGGTGCTCTCCCCGGTCCGCACCGTACACCGATCGGTGTGCGCGGCGATCGGGCGCCCGCCGACCGAAGGCAATGCGCGGTACCGCAACTCGTGGGGCTACTGGCCCGCGGTCGCGGGACTGTTCGCCTTCGTCTGGCTCGAGCTCGCCTCCGGCAACCCGGGTTCCGTTGCCGCCGTGCGCACCTGGCTGCTGGTCTACGTCGTGGTCACGACGGCCGGGGCCTTCGCGTGCGGCGAACGCTGGTGTGAACGGGGCGATCCGTTCGAGGTGTACAGCACGCTGGCGTCGCGCGTGTCTCCGCTGAGCCGGGATCGGCACGACGGCCGGATCGTGCTGCGCAATCCGCTGGACCACCTGGGATCGATGCCCGTCCGAGCCGGCTCGGTCGCGCTGATGGCAACGCTGCTGGGGTCCACGGCCTTCGACAGTTTCTCGGCGTTCCCGTGGTGGTCTCGGCTGGTGGACGCGATCGGTTCGCCGATCGGCGCCACTCTCGTGCGCACGGCGGGGCTGCTGGTGTTCGTCGGCTTCGTCGGGGTGTCGTTCTGGGTGGCCTCGCGGGCCGCGGGCGGACTACGGCCGGAGCAGCGCTCCGCTCTCCCGGGGCTGCTGTCGCATTCGCTGATCCCGATCATCATCGGCTACGTCTTCGCCCACTATCTGACGTATCTGGTGGAGAAGGGGCAGGCGACGGTGATCCTGCTGGCCGACCCGATGGGGCGGGGATGGAACCCGCTGGGGCTCGGCGACGCCGACGTCTGGTACGTGCTGTCCGAGCATCCGGCCGCGACGGCGTCGATCAAGGTGCTGTGTGTCCTCGCCGGACACGTCCTCGGAGTGATTGCGGCACATGACAAATCCGTGCGGGTCCTGCCGCGGGGTCATCAGCTGACCGGGCAGCTGGCACTGCTGTTCACGATGGTCACGTACACCTTCGGTGGGCTGTACCTGCTGTTCGGCGGCTGACGACCCCGGCGTGCGTCAGCGTGCGAGGACGACTGCCGCCTCCGCGGTGAGCGAGGCGAACGTGAACGTCTCCTCGAGGTAGAGCGTGACATCGGTGGCGGTGTGGCTGTCGTAGCCGATCGACAGGTCCGTGCCGAGGGTCAGCTGGTTGTCGCCGCCACGAGTGGACAGCACGTACCCGCCGCTGATGGCGGGTGCCCAGATGATGTCGCCGGTGACCAGGTCGCGCAGGTGGTGGAACACGGGGTGTCCCTCGTCGCGGGTCTCGCTGACCGCGGTGTACGCATCGGCGTCGAGCACCACCGAATACGGTCCCTCGACACCGGCGAGTCGCAGCGCCGACAGCGCGGACGCGACGGCGTCGGGGATGAGCAGCGGATCCTCCGGCAGACTGAGAACCGGGTTGTCGCTGGACGGTCCGAGTCCGCGGATGCCCGCCTCGTCGAATCCCTGGAAGATCGACTGGTCTTCCGCGAACGCGACGGCCTTCGCGGCGTCCTTGACGGGCTGCCAATCGGAGTCGAGGGAACCCCGGGCGACGTCGTCGACCTCGGCGCGGCTGAGGGTGAACGGGAACCGGAGTTCGACGAGCGGGTCGACCTGCCGCTGCTGCGCCCGGATCCTGCTGTCCGACGTCTTGATCGGGGTGACCCGGCCGAGGTTGTGGGCCGAGTAGGAGTATCCGAACGGTCCCGCGACGTCGACGACGCGTCGACCCGCGACGTGCCGCTTGAACGTGCGGGCGGCCTCTTCGCCGATCTGCTGCCAGGCAACCTCGGTCACGGGTGCCAGGTTGCGGTGCAGATTGCTCGAATCACTCATTGCGATACTCCTTTGAGACCACCGATGTTCAGGGACAGGTCGTACGGGCCGGCCGCGGCGGGCTCGACCGGGTCTTCGGGTGCCGACTCGGCATCGGCCGGCTCGTCGCCCAGCGATTCGAGCACGTCCCGACTCGGCACGAAGAACAACGTGCCGGTGGCCGCCGTGGAGAAGTCGAGGATGCGGTCGTAGTTGCCGGGCGGCTCACCGAGAAACATGCGTCGCAACATCAGCTCGGTGACGGCGGGATCCTTGGCATACCCGATGAAGTAGGTGCCGTACTCGGCCTCGCCGAGGCTGCCGAATGCCATGTTGTCGCGCAGGATGTCGTGTTCGACGCCCTCGTCGTCGACGATGGTGTTGAGGGTGACGTGCGAATTGCCGGGCTGGACGTCGTCGTCGAGTTCGACGTTCTCGAGCTTGGTGCGCCCGATGACCCGTTCCTGTTCCTCGGTGCTCAGCGTGCTCCACTCGCTCATGTCGTGCAGGTACTTCTGCACGATCACGTAACTTCCGCCACGGAAGTCGGGATCCTCGTCGCCGATCAGTGCGGCGTCGGCGGCGTCGTCGTCGGTGGGATTCTCGGTGCCGTCGACGAATCCGAGGAGGTCGCGGGAGTCGAAGTAGCGGAAGCCGTGTACCTCGTCGACCACGGTGGCGGCGGAGCCCAGCGCGGAGACGATCTGGCGGCCCAGTTCGAAGCACAGGTCTTTGCGGGCGGCCTTGATGTGGAACAGGACGTCACCCGGCGTGGAGGGCGCGCTGTGGACCGGCCCGGACAGCGGGACGAACGGATGCAGGTGCGCCGGTTTCGACGACGCGCTTACGCGGTCCCAGAACTGCGCACCGACACCGACCACGCACGACAGTGAGCCGGCGAGTTCGCGAAATCCCACCGCTTTGAGCGGTCCGTCGATCCCGGAGATCACGTCGCACACCGTCGCGCGGTCTTCGTCGGAGTCCCCGGCGACGAGCACCAGGAACAGCGAGGCAGCGCTGGGCGGAGTGAGGACTGCTTGGGGTGCCAATCTCGCGACTGGGCCTGGCATCTGTGTCTCCGTTCACTTCGACGTACGACGCTGCACTGTCCGGAACCTCAGGTCCCATCTAACCGTTTCGAACCGCCAGGTTCCATTCAATCGGTCCGCCGCGCCGCTGCGGGGCGCCGAAGTCTGTCGGTGGGGGCTCCTATCGTCGAGGTCATGCCATTGTCTGTGTCCGAGCGCGAACAGTTTCTGTCCGAGCCGCACATCGCGGCGCTGTCGGTCTCCGCTGGTGAGAACCGCGGACCTCTGACGGTCCCGATCTGGTATCAGTACGCCCCGGGGGGTGATCTGTGGGTACTGACCGGCGCCGGTTCGGAGAAGGCGCGCCTCATCGAGGCGGCCGGGCGATTCACCATGATGGTCGAACGCGTCGACCCCACTGTCCGATACGTTTCCGTCGAGGGCGCGGTGACGCGCACCGTCCCGGGAACCGACGACATGCTGCGGGAGGTCACCGAGCGCTACCTCGCGCCGGAGAAGGTCGACGCCTACCTCGATTTCGCCCGGGCCGAACTCGGCGAACAGGTCGCCATCCACCTCCGCCCCGAGCACTGGCGATCGGCAGACATGGGTCCGGCCTGACCGCGGGGCCGGACGCGTCCTGCTGCCAGTAATGAAAGCGGTATCTGACCGGGACTAGCCGGGAAACGTCGAGCATCTTGCTGTGAACTGTGGGAACTGGAATCCACCTGTGTAATCGAGAAAGCGTTTACAAATTCGGTGACGTGGGTCATAGTAGTCGGGTTCCGGCAGTTTCCCTTCACAGTCAGGAGTTCTCGATGGGCATGACCGAACTCGGCACCGAGCGGTCGACCGCGGTGCCGCACGGGTCGGCAGGGCAGCAGCGCCGCCGGGTGATCAAGGCGAGCGCCGCGGGAACCGTGATCGAGTGGTACGACTTCACGCTCTACGGTCTCGCGGCCGCCCTCGTCTTCGGGCCGCTCTACTTCCCCGGGGCGGGATCCCTGGCCGGCACGATGGCCGCCTTCGGGACGTTCGCCGTCGGGCTCGGTGCCCGCCCGATCGGTGGGCTGGTGTTCGCGCACTTCGGCGACCGGCTCGGTCGCAAGCCGATGCTCCTCATGACCCTGCTCGTCATGGGCGCCTCGACAACGCTGATCGGTGCGCTGCCCACCGCGGACGCGATCGGGATCTGGGCGCCGATCCTCCTCATCGTGCTTCGCCTGTTCCAGGGTGCGGGCGCGGGCGCCGAGTTCGCCGGGGCGATCACGATGGTCACCGAATCCACGGACAGCTCCCGGCGCGCTCTCTCCAGTGCGTATCCGGGGGCCGCGATCTACGTCGGGACCGGCGGCGCCACCATGATCTTCGCGTTGCTCACGCTGATGCCCGACGACCAGTTCCTGTCCTGGGGCTGGCGTATTCCGTTCCTGGCCAGCGCCGTCATCGTTCTCGTCGCCGGCTATCTGCGGTTGAAGGTGAACGAGACCGCCGTGTTCGAGGAGGCCGCGCAGCACGGCGAGGTGGACCGCGCGCCGCTGGTCGAGGCGGTCCGCAACCACTGGCGGCAGATCCTGTGCGGACTTGCCCTGTTCAGCTTCGTGATTCCGTGGGCCTACGTCATGCAGGTCTTCGCGCTCTCGTTCGTGACCAAGACCCTCGGCGTCGATTCCACCCAGGCGCTGATCGGATTGATCGTCGCCGAGTTCTGCGCCATCCCCGTCATCATCGGATTCGGCCGACTGGCCGACAGGGTCGGCCGCAAGCCGGTCCTGTTGTCCGGCGCGATCTTCGGCATCATCTTCCCGTTCCCGATGTTCATGATGCTCGATACGCGGTCGCCGTGGATGGTCGGACTGGCACTGATCCTCGGCATCTGCCTCGTGCAGGGCACGACGTCCGGTCCGGGCGGTGCGCTGCTCTCCGAACTGTTTCCCACCAAGATCCGGTGGAGCGGCATCGCGATCTCCCGGGAGATCCCGGCCGCCGTGGTCGGCGGCACGATCCCGCTGGTCGCCACCGCCCTCGTCGCGGTCGCCGGCGGAACGCCCTGGCTCGTCGCGAGCTACCTCATGGGCTTGAGCGTGGTCGGGCTGATCGGCATCGCACTGCTTCCCGAGACCCTCGGCCGGAGCGTGGGTTCGCGCACGTCCGTCGAGGCCGCATCGTGACCCGTCGCGTCGTGGTGATCGGCGCCGGACTCGCGAGCGCCGCGCATCTCACGGCACTCCGGGCTGTCGGCGCCGACGTGGTCGGTGTGGTGACGCGCGACGAGACGAGGGCGGCGGCGGCACGCCGGCTGGCACCGGAGGCACGGATACTCCCGAGCCTCGACGCGGCAGTAGCCCTGGACGCCGACACGGCGGTGGTGGTCACACCGCCGTCGAGTCACCTGGCTGTCGCGTCGGCACTGGCCGAGCGCGGCCTGAACCTGGTAATCGACAAACCGCTGGCGGCCTCGTTGCACGAAGCGCAGGCGATCGTCGACGTCGCCGAGCGGTCCGGTGTGCGGGCCGCGGTCACGCTGCAACACCGCTACAAGGAGGCGGCGCGTCGCGCCCGGCAACTACTGTCGGACGGCGCGATCGGCACCCTCCGCTCGGCGACCGTCACCGTCCCGCTGTGGCGCCCCGACTCCTACTACGCCGAGGCCGGACGAGGGACCTGGGACCGCGACGGCGGCGGAGTGCTGATCACCCAGGCCATCCACACCCTCGACCTGTACCTGTCGCTGGCCGGCCCGGCGCGCAGTGTCGTGGCCGCGGCTTCCACCAGCCGAGGCCGGCTCGAGGCCGAGGACACGATTCACCTCCTGATCGACCACGGCACGCATGCGGCGTCGGTGACGGCGAGCACGGCCGCGTGGCCGGGCGGTGCCGAGACGATTCACCTCAACGGCGACGCGGGACAACTGCGGCTGGTGGGGGATTCGCTCGACCAGATCGGCGACGGGGTCCGCCGGGTCGTCGACGGGTCCGTCGACGCGTCCGGCCCGGACCCGCTGTCCATGACGGCGTGGTTCCGGTCGCTGTACGACGACGTCTTCACCAGTTGGGCAGCAGGTGCGGCACCGCTGTCCGACGCCCGGTCCGGGCTGCCCGTGCAAGCGGCGATCGACGCCGCCTACCGGTCCGCCGCGGCCCGCACGATGCCGGTCACTGTCTCCGGGGAGACGCATGACACTGTCTCCGAGGAAAGGGAAAGCGCATGTCAGTCTTGAGTATTCGGGTCGACGGTCCGAACGACTATCGCCTCGATCACGGTGACGTCGCGGCACCCGGCGAAGGGGAGGTGCTCGTCGCACTCGACTCGGCCGGGATCTGCGGCGGTGACCTGTCTCATCTTCGCGGCCGGAACGCCGTCGCCGCATATCCGACGGTGCTCGGCCACGAATGCGCGGGACGTGTGTCGCGGGTGGGTCCGGGCACGAGTCTCACGGTCGGTCAGCCGGTGATGGTCTACCCGACCACGGGCTGCGGCCGATGCCGCGCCTGCCGAGACGGCCGGATCAACAACTGCCCGAGCATCCGCGTGTTCGGCCTGTCCGACCCACGCGGGTGTTTCAGCGAGGAGTTCGTCGTTCCCGAGACGCAATGCGTGCCCGTGAGCGACTCGGTGCTGGACCGTTTCGGGGCGCTCGTCGAACCGCTCGCCGTCGGAGTTCATGTGGTCCGGCGCGGCGGCGTGTCGGAGGGGGACACCGCGCTGGTCATCGGGACCGGTGCGATCGGTCTCGCGACCACGCTGGTGGCCAGGAGTCGGGGCGTCCAGGTGTTCGGTGTCGATCGCTACACCGAACGTGAGCAGCCCGCCCTGGCGTGCGGGATGAGCGACTTCACGACCGGCTCGGGGGCCGCGCTCGAGGGCTGGCTCCGGGACCGGACGGATTCGGTCGACCTCGTCTACGACACGGTGTGCACCGAGGACTCGTCTCGGCTGGCGCTGCGGGTCCTCGCGCCGGGCGGCCGGTACGTGGCAATCGCGTCCGCGAAACCGGGGCACGAACTGACCCTCGACTACAGCGCGCTCTACGCCCGCGAACTGTCCGTCGTGGCCTGCCGGAACTACGTCCGGCAGGACTTCGTCGACGCGGCCGAACTCCTCGAATCGGGGAAGGTGGACGCGTCACCGCTGCACACCGCGACGTTCCCGCTGGACGAGTTCGGTCGCGCGGTCGAGGAACTCGAATCGAACGGCAGCAAGCACGTCAAGGTGCTGCTGACCTCGCGGAAACTGCTCGGGACGCGCGCCTTGTTGCGCAAGGAGTGAGCGTCCGCGTGATCCGGGGCCGTCTTCGCGATACGCTGTAAGCGTTTCCACCCGCCGAGGTGGTAGACGGTAGCAATGGCGACGAGAGATGTAGAGGCAGCGATGGCTGATCAGACCCGAGTGCCCGCGAGCCGTCGCGTCACGATCAACACCGTAGCGAAGGCGGCCGGGGTCTCGATCGCCACCGTCTCCCGTGTCATGAGCGGCAGCTCGTCGGTGACCCCGGATCTCGCGGCCCGGGTCCACAAGGTCGCCGACGAGCTGTCCTACCGGCCCAGCACCGCCGCCCGCGGACTCGTCCTCGGGTCGCTGCGGAACATGGGCGTGATCCTGCCGGACCTGGCCAACGCGTACTTCTTCGACGTCGTCAAGCAGATGCACCACGGCGCCACCGCCGACGGATACCGCATGCTCGTCGCCGACTACTCCGGTGACGCGGCCGACGAACTCGCCACCGCACTCGACCTGCTCGGCCAGGTCGACGGCCTCGTGCTGCTCTCGTCGAGGATTCCGACGAGTGGCCTGAAGGAACTCGCCAAGCAGTCGACGCCCGTCCTGCTCGTCAACCGGGTCGAGCTGGAAGTCGATCTCCCCATGGTCGCCGTCGACAACTTCACTCCCATGATGCAGCTGTGCGGGCATCTCGCGAAGCTCGGCCATCGCCGGATCGTCTACGTGAAGGGCTCGGATCTGGCCTGGCAGAACCGCGAACGGTGGCGGGCGATCGAGATGGCGAAGGTGCTCGGGATCGAGGCGACGGCGGTGCCGTCGGACGGCACCATCGAGGGTGGTTACGACGTGGTGGAAGAAGCACTCACGCACGAGCCGACCGCTCTCGTCTGCTTCAACGACCTGACGGCGCTGGGCGTCATCTCGAAACTGCGTGAGCGCGGACTCCGCGTCCCCGAGGACATTTCGGTCACCGGCTTCGACGACATCGACATGGCACGTCACCTGGCGCCGCGCCTGACCACGGTGGTCAGCCCGAAGATCGACCTGGGTGACCAGGCGTGGTCGCTGATGCGCGCGGCCCTGAACAACGAGACCACCACGTCTCCGCCGCTGATCCCCGCCGACGTCGTCATTCGCGAGTCGACGGGGCCCGCCTCGAGCTGAGCCGGGTTTCAGACGGCGGCGAGGCCGTTCGCCGCGGCGTGGATCGCCTCCTTCGGGTCTGCGGCCCACCAGCGGTCGCTGAGGATCTCGACCTCGACAAGTCCCCGATAGCCGGCGTTCCTGCAGTCGGCGACGAATCCGGTCATGTCGATGCACCCCTCGCCGGGCATGCCGCGGCTGCTGAGTTCGCCGTGGATCGGGGTGACCCAATCGGCCAACTGCACCGAGAACAGGCGTTCGCCTGCCCTTGTGATCTGCTGCGCCAGTGCCGCGTCCCACCACACGTGATACGAATCGAGGGCGATCCCGACGATGTCGGATCCGATCGCCTCGACGAGGTCGTTGGCCTCGCCGAGTGAGGTGATCACCGAACGACTCGACGCCATCATCGGGTGCATCGGCTCGACCGCGAGCCGCACCCCCGACTGGCGGGCGTACGGCTCGAGTTCGGCGATGCCGTCCCGGACCTGCCGCCGCGCGCCGGCGAGGTCGCCGTGAGCGGCGCCGCAGACCAGCACGAGGCAGTCGGCGCCGAGGGCGTGCGCCTGATCGACCGCCACTCGGTTGTCGGCCATGGCTTCTCGCCGCAGCCGGTCGGTCGGTTGCGGGAACATTCCGCCCCGGCAGACGCTGGTGACGCGCAGACCCGACTGCCGGAGCCGGGCCGACGCGTCCACCAGGTCCACGCCGTCGAGGACGTCCCGCCACAGGCCGACGCCGCCGAATCCCCACTGCGCGGCGAGGTCGGCGACCTCGGTGAGGCCGGCACCCTTGACGGTGACGGAGTTGAGACTGCAGTGCGCGAGGTCCATGTCAGCGGATTCCGTGCACGGCGAAGTACGCCGAGGTGCGCGCGGCGGTGAAGTCGGGATCGGTGAACAGCCCGATCGCGTCGGCGGCGCGGACCAGTTCGGCCAGGTGGGTGAGGCTGCGGCCGGTCTCGAAGCCGCCGATCATCCGGAAGTGCTCCTGCTTGCCGTTCAGGTACGCCAACCAGGCGACGCCGACCTTGTAGTACTGCGTCGGGGCGGCGAACAGCAACCGGCTCAGGGTTTCGGTGGGGCCCAGGACGGTCCGGAAGCCCTGCTCGTCGCCGTCGTCCAACCGTGCGAATGCGGCGGACGCGAACGGGCCGAGTGCGGCGAACGCACCGAGGAGGGCGTCGCTGGTGTGGGTGCCGTCGCCGGCGATGAGGCCGACGTAGTTGTAGTCGTCGCCGGTGAACACCCGCACCTCGGCGGGCATCCGCTCACGCAGGGCGATCTCGAGTGCCGGGTCGAGCAGGGACACCTTGATGCCGCGCACGCGCTCGTGGTGCGTGGTGAGGATCTGCAGCACGGTGTCCATGGCCGCGCCCGGATCCGCGAATCCCCAGTAGCCGTCGAGGGCGGGATCGAACACCGAACCGAGCCAGTGCAGGACCACCGGGCGGGTGGCCGCCGACAGCACCGCGTCGTACACGGCGAGGTAGTCCTCGGGGCCGGTCGCGGCGCGGGCGAGGTGCCTGCTCGCCATCAGCACCACCTCACCGCCCGCGGATTCGATCGCCTCGACCTGTTCGAGGTAGGCGTCGCGGATCTCGTCGAGCGAGGGGGTGTCGGTTTTCAGTTGATCGGTGGCCACCCCGACGACCACCTTCCCGCCGACCGACTTCGCGTCGGTGAGCGTGCGGACGGCGAGTTCCCTCGCCGCGGCCCAATCCAGTCCCATGCCGCGCTGGGCGGTGTCCATCGACTCGGCCACTCCGAGTCCCAGCGACCACAGATCGCGCCGTAGTTGCAGGGTCGCGTCCCAGTCGATCTGGTCCGCGGCATTCTCCGCCGACGCCCGCAGCGGATCGGCGACCACATGCGCGGCCGCGTACACCGCCCTGCTGGTCGGCGGGGTGGACCGGGTGCCGAGCCGTGCCGGTGCGTTCAACGCGAGAGTCGTGGGCGAACCGTGGCGATCGGGCAGCAGGATCGAGGCCATGAAATCTCCTGTAATCGTTTTCTTGATGTTGTGCAGCTCACAATATACTGTGTCAATTACCGAGGTCCATAGCGTTCATGGGCCGATTGGCAGAATGTAAGCATTTACAGGAGCGGATATGACACAGCCCGGAACGGGTGCCGCCTCGAGGCGCTGGACACTGACCACCGCGACCCGAGCCGTGAGCGACATCGCGCCAGGATCGACGATCGCCCTCACCGGTTCGGGCGGCGGGATCCTCGAACCGGACACCGTCCTGAAGGCGCTGGAGGAGTGCTTTCTCGCGACCGGATCGCCGAGGGAACTCACGATCGTGCACGCCCTCGGCATCGGCGACCGGGTGAGCCGCGGAACCAACCACCTCGCCCACAAGGGCATGGTCAAGCGGGTCGTCGGCGGGCACTGGACGTGGTCGCCGACCATGATCGACCTCGTCCGCAACGACGAGATCGAGGCGTACGCGTGGCCCGGCGGCGCGATCAGTCAGCTGCTGCGGGAGATCGGCGCACGCCGGCCGGGCCTCATCACAGCGACCGGTCTCGACACGTTCGTCGACCCGCGGCACGGCGGGGGCAAGTTCACGCCGTCCGCCACCGAGGACCTCGTCGAACTCCTGACTCTGGACGGCCGCGAGTACCTGCGCTACAAGCCGTTTCCCGTCGACGTGGCCATCGTCCGCGGCGATTCCATCGACCCGTCCGGCAACGTCACGTGCTCGGGCGAGGCGGCCCAGCTCGACGCGCTGGCCGTCGCTCAGGCGGCGAAGGCGAGCGGCGGCCGGGTCATCGTGCAGGTGAAGAACCTGCTGGACCGGCCGATCGATCCGCGGCTCGTGCACATCCCGGCGGTCCTCGTGGACGACGTCGTGCACGCGCCGGCCCAATGGCAGACGTACGCGGGCGAATTCGATCCGGAACTCTCCGGCGATGCGGCGAACTCCGGTTTCGGCGCCACGAACCACGACCCGATCCGCATGCTGATCGCCCGGCGGGCGGCCGCCGAGGTCCGGGACGGCGACGTCCTGAACGTCGGCTTCGGGGTGTCCGCGCTGGTCGTGGATGCGCTCGCCGAACAGGATCGCCTGGACGACATCACGCTTGCCATCGAGCAGGGGCTGATCGACGGCATCCCCGTCTCCGGCGACCTGTTCGGGGCCGCGCGAGGACCGAAGGTCGTGCACTCGTCGACCACCCAGTTCGATCTGTTCTCGGGCGGCATGCTCGACGTCAGCTGCCTGGGTATGGCCGAGGTCGACTCGACCGGCGCCGTCAACGTCAGCAAGATCGGCGGCGGAATCGTCGGACCGGGCGGGTTCATCGATATCTCCCAGAACTCGCCGCGCGCCGTGTTCTGCGGAACGTTCACCGCCCGCGGCCTGGACGTCGCGATCGTCGGGGGAGAACTGGTGATCCGGCGCGAAGGCTCGGTGCCCAAGTTCGTCGACCGCGTCGATCAGGTCACCTACTCCGGCGCTCTCGCCGTCCGTGAGGGACGTGAGGCGGTGTACGTCACCGAACGCGCCGTCTTCGTCCTCACCCGGGACGGCCTCGAACTCGCCGAGATCGCACCCGGCATCGACATCGATCGGGACATTCTGCCGCACATGGGATTCCGTCCGATCATCAAGAACCCACGCGTGATGGACGCGGGGTTGTTCGCCCCCGTCGCCGTCCACATCTGAGGAGAACTACATGTCAACCGGAAACAGCGTCATTCCCTCGTCGGTGCTCGGCGCCGACGAACGCAAGCTCGTCGCCGAGTTCGTCGACGAACGGATCCGTCCCGTCGCCACCGAGCTGGACGAGACCGAACGATTCCCCGAAGAGATCTACCGGGAGATGGGCAAGATCGGGCTCTTCGGCATCACGGTGCCCGAGAAGTTCGGCGGCTTCGGCGGCACCGCCCTCGACTACCTGTTCGTCATGGAGTCGCTGTCCTACGGGTACGCGTCGGTGGCCGATCAGTGCGGACTCGTCGAGATCCTCGGCAGCCTGCTCGGCAACTACGGCACACCCGAGCAGCAGGAGCAGTACCTGCGCCCGATGCTCACCGCCGAGAAGCGCTGCGCCTACGCGCTCACCGAGCCGGGATCCGGATCCGACCTCGGATCGATCACGACAAGGGCGGTGCGGGACGGTGACGGTTGGGTGCTCACCGGTGAGAAGATCTACATCCACAACGCCCCCGTCGCGGACTTCGCGGTCGTCCTCGCCGTCACCGACCCCGAACTGGGGAAGCGCGGCGGAATCTCCGTCTTCCTGGTGGACGTCGACCAGCCCGGTGTCAGCCGCGCGTACCACGAACACAAGATGGGCCAGCGGGCCTCGCAGGTCGGCGGGCTGGTGTTCGACTCCGTCCAACTGTCGGCCGACGCCCTCCTCGGCGAGGAAGGCAAGGCCTTCGGTTACATGATGAAGGTGCTGGCCAAGGGCCGTCTCGGCATCTCGGGCCTGAGCCTCGGCATCAGCCGCGCCGCACTGGACGCCGCCACCCGGCAGTCCCTCGACCGCAGCCAGTTCGGCAAGCCGATCTCCGCCAACCAGGGCATTTCCTTCTCCCTCGCCACCGTCGCCACCGAACTGCGGGCCGGCACCGCGCTGTCGGTCGAGGCGGCGCGGGCACTCGACACGGGGGCAGCGGACGCCGAGACGCTGTGCTCGATGGCCAAGCTCTACGCGTCCGAGGGATGCGTGCGCCACGCCGACGCCGCCGTGCAGGTGTTCGGCGGCAACGGCTTCATCCGCGGATACGAGGTCGAGCGCCTCTACCGCGACGCCCGCATCACGAAGATCTACGAAGGCACCAGCGAAATGCAGCGGCTCATCATCAGCCGGGCAGTACTGAAGGGAGCCGCGGCATGAGCGGCGTTGCACAACCCACCAACTCGGTCGATCTGTCGGGGAAGACCGCCATCGTGACCGGTGCGGCCGGTGGGATCGGTTCGGCGATCGCCCGGGCCCTCGCCCGGAGCGGGGCACTCGTGGTGGCGGTCGACGCCGACCCGAAGGTCACCGACGTCGCCGCGGAGTTCGGCGGACACGGTCTCTGCGGCGACCTCACCGACCCCGAGTTCGGTGCGCGCGCCGTCGACCTCGCCCAGCAGCTGTCGGGGCGCCTCGACATCCTGATCAACGCGGCCGGGATCCAGTTGCGGACCACCGCGATCGACGTGGACGAGGACGGGTGGGAACGTCTCCTGGACGTCAACCTGTCGGCGGCCTACCGGTTGACGCGGCAGGCGGCCAAGTCGCTGGTCGACGCCCGCGGCAGCATCGTGAACATTGCGTCGCTGTCCGCGGATCGCGCTGTCCCGGGGATCGTTCCGTACGGCGCGACGAAGGCCGCACTGACTCAGCTCGGCAAGGGACTGGCCGTGGAACTCGGCCCCCACGGCGTGCGCGTCAACACCGTCTCGCCGGGCTACATCGAAACGCCGATGACGGCGGACGTGCTGCGGCAGGAAGACTTCCGCGCCCAGAAGTTGAGCCGTATCCCGTTGCAACGGTTCGCCGACGGCGACGACGTCGCCGACGTCGTGCTGTTCCTGGTCTCCGACGCCGCGCGGTACGTCACCGGGGTGGTCCTGCCCGTCGACGGCGGGTACTCGATCACATGACGAGCCTGGCGACCGTTCCCTCGGTCACGTTGAACAACGACGTCACGATGCCCGCGCTCGGGTTCGGCCTCTTCACGATCCCCGACGAGGACATGGGTTCCACGGTGTCGCACGCGCTGTCCGCCGGCTACCGCGCGTTCGACACGGCCCCGATGTACGGCAACGAGGCCTCTCTCGGCGCGGCGCTGGCCCGGGCGGACGTCGATCGGGACGAGATCTTCGTGACCACCAAGGTCTCGAACGAGGACCAGGGCTACCAGCAGACACTGGACGCGTTCGAGGCGAGTGCGGCGAAACTCGGCCGCATCGACCTGTGCCTGATCCACTGGCCGGCACCGAGCCGCGGACAGTACCTGGAGACGTGGCGGGCACTCGAAAAGCTGTACTACGACGGACGGGTGCGGGCGATCGGCGTGTCGAACTTCCAGCCCGAACAGCTCGAGCGGCTCGCGGAGATCGCGACGATCACCCCGGCGGTCAATCAGATCGAACTGCACCCGCTGCTCACGCAGTCCGCACTGACGGATCTGCACCGGTCGATGGGCATCCGCACCCAGGCGTGGGCGCCGCTGGCGAGAGGGCACCTGAACGACCACGCACTCCTGGCGGCGCTCGCCGCCCGGCACCATGTGTCGGTCGCGCAGATCGTGCTCCGCTGGCACTTGCAGATCGGGACGATACCACTGCCCAAATCTTCTGCGGTGCACAGGATGCGGCAGAACGCGAATGTGTTCGACTTCCGGCTGTCCGCCGCGGAGATGGACGCGATCTCGGCCCTGAATCGGGATCAGCGCACGGGACCACACCCCGATGACGTCGACTGACGCCGGCTCGATGCGGGTGGTGCTGGCCCCGGATTCGTTCAAGGGCTCACTGACCGCGACGGAGGTGGCGGCGGCTCTGGCAGCCGGCTGGTCGACGGTCCGGCCGAACGACGAGTTGGACATGCTCCCGCAGGCGGACGGCGGCGAGGGCACGGTGGACGCCGTCGCGTCCTGCCACGGCACCGGCGTGTGGCGTGAGGTTCCGGGGGTTCGAGGCCCCGACGGACGTCCGACGACCGGACGCTGGCTGCTGCTCCGGGACGGCACGGCGGTGGTCGAGCTGGCCCAGATGAGTGGGCTGCCCCTGATGGACTCGCCGGATCCGGGGGGAGCGTCGACGACCGGCCTGGGGCAGGTGATCGCCGCCGCACTGGCGGACGGCGCGAAGGCGCTGCTGGTCGGACTCGGCGGTTCCGCGTCCACCGACGGCGGTGCGGGCGCCCTGCGGGCGCTCGGCGCGAAGCTCCTGGACCGCGACGGCCGGGAGATCCCCGACGGGGGCGCCGGCCTGGCCGCTCTCGCCTCGATCGACGTGGGCTCACTCACCGAGCCCCCACCCGGTGGCGTCGAACTGCTGACGGACACGACGGCCGTCCTCTGCGGCCCACATGGGGCAGCGCACGTCTTCGGGCCGCAGAAGGGCGCCGACCCCGCGGAGCGCGACCGCCTCGATCGCGCGCTCGCGACGTTCGCCGCCTGCCTCGGCGCACGACTGCCGTGCAGTCCCGACGAACCCGGCGCGGGAGCGGCGGGAGGCACTGGATTCGGACTGTCGGCCTGGGGCGGCCGGCTGGTGCCGGGCGCCGCCCGCATCGCGGAGCTCACCGGGCTGAGCGCCGAGTTCGGCCGCGCCGACGTCGTGGTCACCGGTGAAGGCCAATTCGACGCGACGTCGCTGTCCGGCAAACTCGTCGGTTCCGTGCTGGAACGGTGCGCGGGGACCGCGACCCGATCGGTCGTCGTCGCAGGCCGCCTCGCGGCGGCGCCACCCGGCATCGGGATCTCACTGTCCGACCTGGCGGGGAGCTCCGAATCGGCACTCGCCGCACCCGCGATGTGGTGTCGGGTGGCCGGAGCGGTCGCCGCCGCCCGGCTCACCAGCGCTTTGTAATCGATTTCTGATCTGTCCGGTTGATCCGGATGGCCCTTGACCACACCATGCAGCGCTTGACTTGTGACGCCGATCACGGTAAGAAAGCGTTTACATTCTTTTTTCAGGAAGTGGACGAACGATGACACGGACGCAACGATCAATCAGGGCGGCAGCCCGGGCCGTCGGCGTTGCCGCGGCAGTCTCCGTCATGGCGAGCTCCGCCATCGCCTGCTCGACGGGATCGGAACAGATCGAGCGGGACGGGGCGGCCGTCGACCGGGGCAACATGGTGATGGTCTCCGAGGTGCGGTCGCTCACCAACCCGTATGAAGCCGCGTGGGTGCAGGGCAGCCGCGCGTACGCCGAATCGCTGGGGATCGAACTGAAGGTGATCGTCTACGGCGGCGACTCGCAGAACGCGCTGTCGCAGTTGCAGTCGGTGCTCGCCGCAGGCAAGACCGTGCTGCTCAACATCAACCCGAACACGAGCGCCGACACCCCCGCGATCGTGCGCGCCGTGCAGAACAGCGGCGGGTGCGCGGTCACCCAGTGGAGCAAGCCGGCCGACCTGCACCCCTGGGACGTCGGGAACGGATGGGCGTCGTACGTCGCCTACGACGGCGTCCAGCAGGGAGCCGACACGGGGAAAGCCCTCGTCGATTCGCTCGGCGGCACCGGCGGCGTGATCGCGCTGCAGGGTTTGCTCGCCAACGAGATCAGCCAGACCCGGTTCCAGGGCTTCCAGCAGGCGATGGACGGACAGTCCGGCGTCACCCTGCTCGACGACCAGCCCGCCGACTTCGACCGCAACAAGGCCTACACCACCACGCAGACCCTGCTCAACAAGTACGGCGACCAGGTGAACGGTATCTGGGCCGCAACGGATTCCATGGCACTGGGCGCCCTGCAGGCGGTGCGTGAGGCGGGCCGCGCGGGGGAGATCAAGATCGCCAGCGCCGCGGACGCCACCCCGGAAGGCCTGGGCGCCATCGCGAACGGGGAATTGCTCTCCACCTACACGACCGACCCCTACTTCAACGGCGCGATGGGACTCGCCATCTGCTACCAGGCCATGAGCGGCGCACTCGACGTCGAGTCGCTGCCCCGGGAGAACCGCGAGTTCTTCGTCGATCAGTCGCTGATCACCGCGAACAACGTCGACCAGTTCCTCGCCGTGCCGAGTGACGAGGAGATCGTGCGGTCCGTGCAGGATCCGTTCTCCCGCATCACCGGCCCGGTAGCCCGGTAGCCCCCACCCTCGATTCACGAACCACACAATCTTCCGAAGGAGTGACGATGTCGACGACTGAAGTGACCGGGGAGGTGACGACCCCCGCAGAACCTGTTGCGCCCGTGCGCAGCACACGACCACGCGTTCGCCGGCTGCTCTCGACCGCCGGCCCGCTCGCCGCCCTGCTGGGACTGTGCGTCGTCTTCGCCGCGCTGGCTCCCGGCTTCGCGACGGCCAGCAACGCGATGGCGATCGTGGAGCAGGCCGCGATTCCCGTGGTCCTCGCGATGGGTGCCACGCTGGTGGTCCTGGTGGGCGGCGTGGACCTGTCGATCGAGGGCGTGATGGCGGCCAGCGGGCTGACGTTCGTCCTGCTCGCAGCGAACAGCGTCAACGGCAACGACCTGGGACTCCTCGCGGTCCTGCTGGCGCTGGGGGTCGGTCTGCTCTTCGGGGTGGTCAACGGCGTGCTGCACGTCGTCGTCCGGGTGCCGTCCTTCCTCGTCACACTGGGTACGTGGTTCGTCGGTCTCGGTGTCGCCACCGTGCTCTTCGGCACCGCCACCCCTCAGCTCGCCGACCCGTCGCTCGCGGCCTGGGCCGGCGGCCACTGGCTCGGGCTTCCCGTCGTCGTGGTGTTCGCGCTCGCCGCCGTCGCGGTGACAGTGCTGCTGTGCAAGGGAACCCGGCTCGGCATGCACACCTACGCGATCGGCGGCGACGAGGCGACCAGCCGCCTGGCGGGCGTCCCGGTCGGGCGCACCAAGATCATCCTGTTCGCCGTGGCCGGACTGCTGTCCGGGCTCGGCGGAGTGCTGGCCACCATCCGGCTCGGCGTCGGCGACGTGAGCGTCGGATCGGGAAGCCTCTTCCTCACCCTGTCCGCGGTGGTCGTCGGAGGCACCCTGCTGAGCGGCGGTCGCGGCGGACCCCTGCATTCCCTCGTAGGTGTGCTGCTCCTCGTGGTCCTCGGAAACGGGCTTCTCCTGTCGGGCGCCAGCCCGTACATCCAGCAGGGCGCGCAGGGTCTCATCATCGTGGTCGCGGTGATCGCCACCGGGTGGCCCGCCCGCAGTCGATTGAGGGTCGTGAAATGACATCTCTCCTGGAACTCCGCAATGTCACGAAGAAATTCGGACCCAACACCGTCCTCGACGACGTGAGCCTGTCCATCGCTCCGAACGAGGTCGTGGGGCTGATCGGCGAGAACGGCGCCGGAAAGTCGACGCTGCTCAAGATCCTCGCGGGAGTCCACCGCCAGGACGGCGGCCGGATGGTGCTGGGCGGGCGCGAAGTGAGCTTCGGAAGCCCCGCCGACGCCGCCGACCACGGGATCGGGGTGGTGCACCAGGAGCAGTCGCTGCTGCCGAACCTCACCGTCGGCCAGAACCTGATCCTCGGACACGAGGGTGACACCGCCCGCGCCGGGTTCCTCCGCCGACGGAAGATCAGGGCCCGCGCCCAGGAAATGTTGTCGGTGGTGGAGTCGACGGTCGACCCGGGCGCCCTGACCGAGACGCTGGGGTTCGCCCAGCGCCAGATGGTGGAGGTGGCTCGGGCCGTCGGCGGCAGGCAGGTGGAACACCCGCCGCTGCTCATCCTCGACGAGCCGACGTCGGTGCTCGAACCCGAGGACGTCGAAGTGCTCCATCGCCGGGTCACCGCCCTCAAGGAGCGCGGTTCCGTCATCTTCGTCTCCCACCGTCTCGACGAGGTCCTCCGCTTCTCCGACCGCGTGTACGTGCTGCGCGACGGCAAGGTGGTCGGTGAGCGGATCGCCTCGGCGGCAACCGAATCCGAGCTGTACCAGCTGATGATAGGCAAGGGCGCGGCCGAGGAGATCTACTCGTCGGAGCGCAAGCAGGCCGTTCCCCGGACGAGCACGCCGACTCTGTCGGTCCGCAACCTCACCTGCGGCGGCAAGGCGAAGGACGTGTCGCTGGACGTCCACGCCGGCGAGATCGTGTCGGTGGTGGGCGTGGTCGACTCCGGACGCGAGGAGGTTGCCCGCGCCGTCTTCGGCGCCGTCCCCGTCGACTCCGGAACCGTCGAGATCGACGGACAGCGGTCGGCCCCCGGATCACCTGCGGACGCCGTGCGGTCCGGTGTCGCATACGTTCCCGCCGAGCGTCGCGTCGAAGGCATGATCGCGGGCGCGACCGTCGCGCAGAACATCGCGACGGTGCATCCGGTGAAGGCCGGCGGTGGCCGGATCTCCTCGGGTGCCCGGGTGGAGGAGACCGCCCGCGGCTGGATCGAGAAACTCGGCATCCGGCCCGCGGACCCCGACGCCGACATCGCGCGACTGTCGGGCGGCAACCAGCAGAAGGCCGTGGTGGCCAAGTGGATCCTGGGCGACGGCCTGAAGGTATTGGTTCTCGACCACCCCACCCGCGGCCTCGACATCGGCGCGAAAGAAGACCTCTACGCCGTCTTCCGCGACCTCTCCGACCGGGGAGTGGCGATTCTGGTGCTCGCCGACACCCTGGACGAGGCGATCGGGCTCGGCCACCGCGTGATCGTGATGCGGGACGGCGAGATCACCGGCGCGTTCGACTCGCCGCCCGGAAACCCGCCCAGCAAACTCCAACTCCTCGAGAAGATGATGTGATCGCCGTGGCAACAAGAACTTCCGCCGAGAGGACTTCCACCGAGATGCGCGCACCCGAGGGTGCGGCGCCGGCCGTGTCCCGGACGACGCGGGACCGGTTGCGGCTGGCAGGCCCGTCGGTCGTGCTGGTCGCGCTCGTCCTCCTCGTCGCGCTCGCCGAACCGAATTTCCTGTCGATGAACGCCCTCGCGGTGGTCTCGGCGCAGGCGGTCCCGATTCTGCTGCTCGGGCTGGGCCAGATGTTCGTCATCCTCACCGGCGGCATCGACCTGTCGGTGGCCGCACTGGCGTCGCTCGCCACGGTGATTCTGGCGACGGTGATCGGCTCCCTCGGTCCCCTCGCCGTCGTCGTCACCCTCGTGGCGCTCACTCTGATCGGTGCGCTGACCGGTCTGCTGATCGTGTTCGGGCAGGTCCCGTCGTTCGTCGTCTCGCTCGGGGCGCTGGGGTTCTGGGGTGCGGTCGCGCTCGTGGCGTCCGGGTCGACCACCATCTACATCAGCGAAGGCTACGACGCGATCTTCTGGCTCAGTTCGTGGACGGTGCTCGGTCTCCCCATGGCGGTGTGGGCCGGTGTCGCCGCAGTGGCCGCGGTGTTCTGCGCGATGCGGTTCTCCCCGCGGGGCAACGTCTTCCACCTCGTCGGACTGGGGGAGAAGGCGGCGATGATGAGCGGCGTCCGAACCCGGATCGTCCGGATCGGCGCATTCGCCCTGTCCGGATTCTTCGCGGGCGCCGCCGGTATCGTATTGTCGGCCCAGCAGCAGAGCGCCGCACCGCAACTCGCGGATTCGCTGCTCCTGCCTGCCATCGCGGCCGTGCTGGTCGGCGGCTGCGCCATCACCGGTGGAATCGGTGGAGCGTGGCGGGTGCTCGTCGGCGCCCTGGTGGTCACCGTTCTCCGGGTCGGCGGCTCGGTGGCCGGCATCGACCCCAGTTTCCAGCAGATCGTGTACGGCGCGGTCGTCATCGTCGCGGTCGCCGTGACCCTCGACCGCAGCCGGCTCTCGATCATCAAGTAAGACTCTGTGTCAGTGTGAGATTCGAAGGAGAACGATGAGTACGACGGCACGCGGTGCGGTGATTCACGAAGTGGGCGGCAAGTGGGAGGTCGACGACCTCGTCCTCGCGGAGCCCGGTCCCGGCGAGGTGCGGATCAAGGTGATGGCGTCCGGACTGTGTCACTCCGACGATCACCTCGTGACCGGTGACATTCCCAATACGCTGCCGCTGGTCGGCGGACACGAGGGTGCCGGTGTGATCGACGCGGTCGGGCCCGGTGTCACCCGGCTCGCCATCGGCGATCACGTCGCCACCGCCTACCTCCCGGCCTGCGGAACTTGCGCCTGGTGCGCGCAGGGGATGCAATATATCTGCGACACGGGGGCCGGTATGGAGGCTGGTTTCATGCTCGACGGAACAGCGCGGTTCGCCACGCAGTCAGGGCGGCCGATCGGCGCCATGCAGCGCCTCGGCACGTTCGCGAACTACCTCGTCACCTCGCAGGCCCAGGCCGTCGAGATCGATGACGACATCCCGTTCGACGTGGCCTGCCTCGTCTCGTGCGGGGTGGCCACCGGGTGGGGCTCCGCCGTGAACGGCGCGGTCGTCCGCCCCCGGGACACGACAATGGTCGTCGGGGTCGGCGGTGTGGGGATCAACGCGGTGCAGGGCGCCCACCACGCGGGTGCGGCGCACGTCGTCGCGGTCGACCCGGTCCCGTTCAAACGCGAACGAGCCCTCGAACTCGGCGCCACCCACGCGTACGCGTCGATCGACGAGGCCATGCCGTTCGTCCGCTCGGTCACCAACGGGCAGGGCGCCGACAGCGCCGTCGTCACCGTCGGCGTGGTGGACGGACAGCTGATCGCCGACGCGTTCGGAGCCGTCCGCAAGGAGGGAACCGTCGCCGTCGTGTCGATCGGCCAGAACGAACCCGGGATCCCGATCAGCCCGCTCGAACTGGTGGTCTACGCCAAGCATCTGCGGGGGGTGCTGTTCGGCAATTGCAACCCCACCCGGGACATCCCGGCCCTGCTGGACTACTACAAGTCGGGACGACTGAAGCTGGACGAACTGATCACCCGGCGCTACAGCCTGGACCAGGTGAACGACGCATACGTGGACATGCACGCGGGGCTCAACCTGCGTGGTGTCCTGATCCACGAACACTGACGAGGAACTGCCAAAGATGTCGACAGTCGAAGCAACACAGATCCGCAGCTACGGACACTTCATCGGCGGGCGCAGCGTGCCCCCGTCGGAGAACATCATCGAACGGGTCAGCCCGGCCGACGGCCGCGTCGTCGCCACGTTCACCGCGGGCACCCGCGCCGACGCGGCCCTGGCCGTCGCGGTCGCGCGGGAGGCCTTCGACGAGGGCGAGTGGCCGCACTGGACCGCGATGGACCGCGGCCGGGCACTGCTGCGCTGCGCGGGGCTGATGCGCGAGCACGAGGAACGACTCGCCCGGATCGACGCGGAGGAGTCGGGCAAACCGATCACTCTGGCCCGCGGCGACGTCGGCGCGAGCATCGAGTTGTTCGAGTACGCCGCGGCGCTGGCCATGACGATGCACGGTGAGGCACACACGGCGCTCGGCGACGACTGCACCGCCATGGTGGTCCGGGAGCCCGCCGGCGTGGTCGGCATGATCATCCCGTGGAACTTCCCGCTGCTCCTGCTCGCGCAGAAGTTGCCGTTCGCGCTCGGCGCGGGCTGCACGGCGGTAGTGAAGCCGTCCGAGTTCACGTCCGGCACCGCCGTCGAGCTGGCCCGGTTGCTCACCGAGGCCGGGATCCCCGACGGGGTGGTGAACGTGGTGACGGGCGCGGGTGCCGAGGTCGGTGCCCCGCTCGCGGAGAGCAGCCTGGTCGACATCCTGTCGTTCACCGGGAGCACCGCCACCGGTAAGCGCATCGTGGAGGCCTCGGCGGGCAGCGTCAAGCGACTGTCGATGGAACTGGGTGGCAAGGCCGCCAGCGTCGTGTTCGACGACGCCGACCTCGACGACGCACTCGACGGAGTCCTGTTCGGTGTGTTCTTCAACCAGGGTGAGTGCTGCGTGTCGGGTGCCCGGCTCCTGGTCCAGGACTCGATCGCGGACGCCTTCCTCGCCCGCCTAGTCGAGGCCGCCGGCCGCATCACGGTGGGCGGACCGCTCGACGACGCCAGCGAACTGGGTCCGATGATCGACGCCGGCCACCTCGAGAAGGTGCTCGGGCACATCGACGCGGCGCGGCGGGACGGCGCGACCGTCCTGACCGGCGGTGACCGGCTGGGCGGAGAGAACTGGGGGAGCGGGCATTTCGTCGCCCCCACGATCCTCGACGGCGTGGCCGAGGAGTCCGCCGCCTTCCAGGAGGAGATCTTCGGTCCCGTGCTCACCGTCACCCGGTTCAGCGACGTCGACCACGCCATCCGGCTCGCCAACGCCACCGAATACGGACTCGCCGGATCGATCTGGACCAAGAACATCGACAAGGCGCTGCGGGTGGCGAAGGAGATGCGCAGCGGCCGCGTGTGGGTGAACACCACCATCGACGGCGCCCCGCAGCTGCCTGCCGGCGGCATGAAGCAGAGCGGGTTCGGCCGCGAGATGGGGCAGGCCGGCTTCGACGAGTTCACCGACGTCAAGACCATTCAGATCCGCACCGGACCACGTCAGCGCGTGTTCCCGAACTGGACCGGAGGCAACCGATGAGTGCCACCTACGACTACGTCATCGCGGGCGGCGGCACCGCGGGCTGTGTGCTGGCCGGACGGCTGACCGAGGATCCAGCGGTCCGGGTCCTCCTGCTCGAGGCCGGCGGCAACGACCGGCATCCGTTCATCCACGTGCCGGCGGGCTTCGCGAAACTCACCGCGAGCAAGTACGACTGGGGATTCTCGAGCGTCCCGCAGAAACACTGCAACGACCGGGTCATCCCCCTCGCCCAGGGCAAGGTCATCGGCGGTGGCGGCTCGATCAACGCTCAGGTGTTCACCCGGGGCGCGCACGAGGACTACGACGAGTGGGCGCTGAAATACGGCTGCGCGGGATGGTCGTTCGAGGAGATCCAGAAGTACTTCCTCCGGTCCGAGGACAACGAACGACTGTCGGCGCCGTACCACGGCACCGACGGGCCGCTCGGGGTCTCCGATCCCGTCAATCCTCATCCGCTGTCGAAGTCGTTCGTCCAGGCGGGTCAGGAATTCGGGCTGCCGTTCAACGGCGACTTCAACGGCGAGCACCAGTACGGTGTCGGCCTCTACCAGACGACCACGAAGAACGCCCGCCGGTGCAGCGCCGCCGTCGCGTACCTCGCACCCGCCAGGAAGCGGCCCAACCTGACGGTGCGGGAGAACGTCGCCGTGTCGCGGGTGCTGCTCGACGGCGGACGCGCCACCGGGATCGAGGTGCTCACCCCGCACGGTGTGGAGACGTTCCGCGCGTCCCGCGAGGTGCTGGTCGCGGCGGGCGCGTTCGGATCACCCAAGATCCTGCAACTGTCGGGGATCGGTCATCCCGACGACCTTCGCGACGCGAATGTCGAGGTGGCCCATGCCCTTCCCGGTGTCGGCCGGAACCTGCACGACCACTGCGACCTCGACGTCATCTACGAACTCCGTGAATACCAGAGCCTCGACCGACTGAACCTGATGCGTCCGGCCACGGCGAAGGCGGGACTCGAGTACGCGGCCTTCCGGCGGGGCCCGCTGGCGTCGACCGTCGTCGAGGCCGGTGGGTTCAGTTTCGGGCACGCGGCGGAGTCGATTCCGGATCTGCAGTTCCACTTCCTGCCCGCCGCCGGCGTCGAGGCCGGTGTCGCCGCGGTCCGTCCCGGCTACGGCTGCACCCTGAACTCGTACTCACTGCGGCCGGAGAGCCGCGGCTCGGTGAAGATCAGGTCGAACGATCCCACCGCCCAGCCGCTGATCGACCCGAACTTCCTCGCCACCGACTTCGACCTGGAGTCGAGCATCGAGGGGCTCCGGCAGAGCCGCGAGATCATGGCGCAGTCCTCGATGGCGCGGCACATCAAGGCGGAACATCTGGCCGGTGGTCTGTCGGTGAACACGAAGGACGACTACGTGAAGTTCGTCCGCGAGTACGGCCGTACCTCGTACCACCCGGTCGGCACGTGCGCGATGGGTGTCGGTGACGACGCCGTCGTCTCACCGGAATTGAAGGTGATGGGCATCGAGGGTCTGCGGGTGGTCGACTCGTCCGTCATGCCGCGCATCGTCAGTTCCAACACCCAGGCTCCCACGGTGATGATCGCCGAGAAGGCGATCGATCTGATCCGTGGGGAAGGATGACCGGATGACCAATTTTTCCGGACTGACCGAGGACGTGGCTCGGGAGGCCGTCGAGCTGGCTCGGCCGTCGATCGAGAACCTCTCCCACGGATCTCCGGGGCATCTCGTCGTGCTCCGGCCAGGCGTCGCCCCAACCGCCGACGCGGAGTTGCCCGTCGTCTTCCGCTGTAGCTGGGGTGAGAAGAAGGACTGGGCCGGGCCGTACGACGCGATTGCCGAGTCGAAAGCGCGGATCAGCTGGACCACCGGCCTGCCGTCGCACGCCGTTCAGCAGCTGCATCCCTACCTGTACCAGCACGGTTGGACCAAGTGGGGTGGCAGCGCGGTGGGCGAGGGCGGGCTGGTCGTGGCGTACAGCGGCGACAAGTGGTTCCACGACCAGTTCTATTCGGAGCTGGTCGTCGCGGCGATCACGGTCGTGTGCCTTCGCGAGATGGACTCCGTGATGCGCGACCCGAGCACTCTGTTCCTCGGCAACGGAAGCGAGAATCCATGAAGGTGAACGATACTCGGACGTTCGGGCGCGCAGGGTTCGACGTGACCCTGCTCGGCTACGGCGGTGCGCCCATCGGCAACATCTTCCGGCCGGTCCCCGAGGCGGAGGCGCAGGCGCAGATCGCCGAGGCGTGGGACATGGGGGTGCGTTCGTTCGACACCGCGCCCATGTACGGGCACGGGCTGTCCGAGCACCGGGTGGGCCATGCACTGCTGACGAGGGACCGCGACGACTACGTGTTGTCCACGAAGGTGGGGCGCACGTTGACGCCCGCGCGCCGTGGGTCGTTCGACACCGGAATCTGGGTGGACACCCCGCCGTTCCGGGCCGACTTCGACTACTCGTACGACGCGGTCCTGCGGCAGGTGGAGGACAGCCTGCAGCGCATGTGCCAGGACAGATTCGACATCCTCTACGTGCACGACGTCGACCGGTACACGCACGGCGACGCCCAGCCCGCGCGGTTCGCGGAAGCGCTCGAGGGTGCGTTCCCCGCGCTGATCCGGTTGCGGGAGGAGGGCGTGGTCCGGGCGATCGGCGTCGGGGTCAACGAGGCCGACGTCTGCGTCGACGCCCTCGAACGCGTCGATCTCGACTGCATCCTCCTCGCGGGGAGATACACACTGCTCGAGCAGGATCCGGTGAAGGACCTGCTGCCGCTCGCGGTGGAGCGCGACGTCGCCATCGTCCTCGGCGGTGTGCTCAATTCGGGCATCCTGGCCACCGGCGCGGTGCCCGGCGCCAAGTTCAACTATCAGCCCGCACCCGAAGAGGTGCTGAGCCGGGTGCGCGACATCGAGAAGCACTGCGAGCGTCATCGGGTTCCGTTGGCGGCCGCCTCGATTCAGTTCGCCGCCGCGCATCCGGCGGTGCGGGAACTTCTGCTGGGCGCACGGAACTGCGCGCAAATGCGGCAGAACGCGGCCTGGCTCGAACACCCGATCCCGGCCGAATTCTGGGATGACCTGCGCGCCCCGGGACTGATCCTGGAGGAGGCGCCCACGCCGTCCTGACCGCGGGTCACATCGTGTACGGAGCGGTCGCGTTCTGTAGCTCCTCGAGAAAGTCGGAGGGCACCGAAGCCCAGTCCGGCCGCCACTCTCCGGCCAGCTGATCTGCCCGGAGATCCGCGACCAGGGCGACGACGAAGGGTCCACCGTCGGGAAGCACGCGGTGGAGTCCGCGTGCCGCGCAGATCGAGGCGATGGAGGCGAGGGCCTGCTTCGCCTCGTCGTCGCGGCCCGCGGCGGCGAGGCACGCCACCCGGAGGCGCTCGGCCAGCAGGTAGGCGCGGTTGCGGCCGGTGCCGGCCAGTCGATCGGTCCACTCCTGCGCCCAGGTGCACGCCAGCTCGATGTTCTCGCGCGCCCCGGTGGCGAGCAGCATCCGGATCGCGGTGGCCTCCTCGACCTGCGCGACGATCTCGTCGATGCCCGACACCGGGCGCCGCCGGTCTTCGTGTGAGATCGGGTCCGGTGCCCCCAGGGCGGGATGCGGGGTGATGCCGAGCCGCCGGCGTTCGTTCTCGATGCGGGCCCGCAGGCGGGCGAGGGAGTAGGTCTCGGCCACCTCGAGTCCGGCGTGCAGGCGTGTCGTCGCCTCCTCGCGGTCACCCCGCAGCGCCTTGACGTGAGCGCCGGTCACGAAGCGGGCGACCTTGAAGTCCACCCCACCGGTCTCGACGGCGAGGGTGTATCCGTCGTCGAGGAGACGTTCGGCTTCTTCGACGTCCCCGCGTTCGTACAGCACCTCACCGAGCAGCGACCCTGCCAGCCGGGCGGACGGCGCTCGCGGCCCGCCCAGTTTCCGTCCGGCTCGCCGGGCCCGCCGGAAGCGGTCGACGGCGTCGTCGACGTCGAGCTGCTCGTAGGACGCGACACCCAGATAGCTCTGACCGTGAACGACGTTGTGCGGTCCTGTGTTCCGCTCGTAATAGGGCCGGGCCACTTCCTGGATCCTGCGCACCTCCGCGAAGTCGAAGCGGTACACGGCGGCGAACGTCGTGACGTTGAACGCGGCGCACACCACCCACGGGGACATGGCCTCCGGCCGCGCCAGGCAGTCGGCGGCGAGTTCGTCGATCCGGCCGCTGCGGTCGTTGCGCAGTTCCGCCACCGCACGGACGACGCCCGCCTCCGCCCGCAGATCCGCCGTGTCGCTCGCGCTCGCGCCGCTGTGGTCGAGTGCCCATTCGGCTCGCTCGAGCGCGCGTTCGGCGGCCATGGTCCGGTTCGCCATCGCGTGCGCCCAAGCCGTCGTGACCTGCAGCCGGGCGCTCGTGGCGACCAGAGCCGGCGGCAGCTTGTCGACCACCGCCGACAACGTCGCCGCCTGGGACTGCTCGAGCAGTATCAGTCCGTCCGCTTCGACGAGTTCCACGGCGCGTTGCTCTTCGCCGCCGGCGATGGCGTGGTCGACGGCCTCGCGGAGCAGGCTGTGGTCGCAGAACCAGCGGGACGCGACGCGGTGCAGTTCCCGGATCCGGTCGGGTTGGTCGCGTTCGAGCCGTCGGCGCAGGAACTCGGCGAACAGGGTGTGGTAGCGGAACCACGTTCGCTCGTCGTCGATGTGGCGCAGGAACAGGTCCCGGTCCTCGGCGGCCTCGAGCATCGCCTGCCCACGCGCGGTGTGTGCGAGGGCGCCGGCGAGACTGCCGCACGTGCGTTCGGTGATCGAGGTGGCCAGCAGGAAGTCGAGCATCTCGGGTTCGAGGGTGTCGAGGACGTTCTCGGCGAGAAATTCGCCGATCGCGTGGTGGCGCCCGGACAGTCCGGCGATCAGCTCGGAGGGGTCCGCTCGCCCGCGCAGCGACAACGACGCCAGTTGGAGAGCCGCCACCCACCCGTCGGTGGAGTCGCGGAGCTCGGTGACGTCCTCGCTGTCGAGGGGCAGGCCACCGAGGTCGACGAGGAACGACCGGGCTTCGGAGTCGTCGAAACGCAGTTCGGAGTAGTCGATTTCGACGAGTTCGTCCTTGACGCGCATGCGGCTCATCGGCAGCCCGGCCCTGGTCCGGCTCGTCACCACGACCTGCAGGTGGTGACACCCGTTGTCGAGGAGGAACTCCAGGGCGGCGATCGTCGCGGGCTCGGACACGCGCTGCCAGTCGTCGATGATCAGGGCGATCCGTTCGCCGCTCTCGTGGATCTGGTTGACGAGCGAGGTGAGCACGTAGCGTTCGGCTTCGTCGTCGTGCTCTTCGAGGACCTGGCCGAGTTCCTTGGCCAGGTTGGGGCGCACGCGGCGGATCGCCTCGATGAGGTGCGCGACGAACCAGACCACGTTGTCGTCGTCGCTGTCGACGGTGAGCCACGCGACGGCCACGCCCTCGTCGGCGAGGACGTTCCGCCACTGGGCGGCCAGGGTGCTCTTGCCGAATCCGGTGGGGCCGTGGATCACGGTCAGCAGGCGTCGGCGTCCGGCCCGCAGCAGGTCGATCAGCCGATTCCGGTCGACGAGCTGACGGGTCGCGGCGGGCGGCCGGAACCGGGTGGCCGGCGCGGGCGGCGGCGTCGACGCATATCGTGCCCGTCCCGTCGTGGAGGTCCGGAACGGACCGGAGATGGTCGAGACCGCCCCGGGCGAGGAATCCTCGACATGGTGCACCCCGGCGTCGACGGGCATCGCCATCTCGTCCACAGCCAATCCGTGGTGGCGTTCGACCTCCCGCAGTTCGTCGCCGAACGCGGCGGCGGACGCGGGGCGATCCTCCGGTTTACCGGACATCGCGCGCTGGATCACGGCGCTGAGGTCCTCGGGGAAACCCTCCGTCCGCAGGTCCGGGACAGGTTGGGTGGTGATCCGCAGGAACTGCGCGATCACCTCCTCGCCGTTGTGCCGTTCGAAGGCCGCGTGCCCCGTGATCGCGCTGAACAGGGTCGCGCCGAGGCTGTACACGTCGGAGGCGGCGGTCGGGGTCCGCCCCGACAGCACCTCGGGAGCGGTAAATGCGGGGGAGCCGGTGACGGTGCCCGCAGTCGTCTCGAACGCCCCCGACATCCGCGCGATCCCGAAATCGGTGAGCTGCGGTTCGCCGTACTCCGTCAGCAGGATGTTTCCCGGTTTGACGTCTCGGTGGAGGATGCCCACCCGGTGCGCAGTTTCGAGTGCACCGGCAAGTTTCACCCCGATACGCAGGGCGTCGCTCCAGGGGATGGGCCCGCGCCTGCGGATCTGCGCGTCCAGCGAATCGTGGGGATGGAACTGCATCACGATGTACGGCCGGCCGGTGTCGGTCGTCCCGACCTGCATGATGTTGACGATGTGCGGGTGGCCGCTCAGCCGGCCCATGGCGCGCTGCTCCCGCAGGAACCGTTCGAGGTTCTCGGCGTCGAGCGCCGCGGTGAGGACCTTGACTGCCACGGTTCGATCGAGTTCCGGTTGGGCACACCGGTAGACCACCCCGAACCCACCGTGCCCGATCTCCCTGGCATCCTCGAGACCGACCGCGGACAGCTCGGTTGCGAGTGTTTTCGACACCGACTCACGCTGGGTGGCGAGCGGGTCAAAATCGGTCATTCCACCACCTCTTCGCTCGTCATCGAGCATATCGCGGTACGCGTGACCCCGAGGCCGGACAATCGAGCGATGCCACACGTGCGGAAAATCGTGGATCTGTCACACACCATCGGGCCGGGGATGCAGGTGTATCCCGGCGACCCGGTGCCGACGCTGATCCGGCACTGCACCCTCGAACGCGACGGCTACAACGTGCTGGACGTCAGGATCGGTTCGCAGTCCGGGACGCACGTCGACGCCCCGGCGCATCTGCAGGCAGGGGCGGCGACCGTCGATCGGCTGGCGCCGGAGCTGTTCGTCGGACGCGGCGTCGTGTTCGACCTGCGCGAGCTCGTTGCGCGGCAGCGGATTACCCGCGAACTGATCATGTCCCGGGCGGAGGACGCCGGGCCGGGCGACATCGCCGTGTTCCATACCGGGTGGTCTCGCCACTACGGAACGGATGCCTATTACACACATCCGTTCCTCGACCCCGAGGCATGCGCGCTGCTGCTCGACCGGGGAGTGCGGACGTTCTGCCTCGACACCCCGAGCATCGACGAGACTCCGGACGGGGAACACACCGACGCCGGATACCCGGTTCACCATCTGATCGCCGACGCCGGCGGAGTGATCGGCGAGAATCTGTGCCGGCTCGACCGGATCGACTTCCCCGACCCGCTCGTCAGCCTCCTGCCGATCGCACTGGAAGCAGGCGACGGAGCTCCCACCCGGGCAGTGGCGATGGAGCTGGCCGAGTAGTCGCGCTCAGCCGCCGGCCACGGACTGCAGGATCTGCAGTTCCTGCCCGGGCGTCACCTCGGTGCCGACACCGCCGAGGAGCCGGACGTCCTCGCCGTCCACGTAGACGTTGACGTACCGCCGCAGGGCGCCGGTCTCGTCGCGAATCCGGCGGCCGAGAATCGGGAACTCGCCCGCGAGGACGTCGAGCACGTGGGACAGCGTCGAGGCGGTGTCGAGGGGCACGTGTACGGAGCGTTCACCGCCGACGATCGACGCCAGTGCCCGCGGAACCCGCACGGTGACGCCCTCGCTCATGACGCGATCACCGCGGCCCGCACGCACAGGACGTCGGGCAGATGCGCCGCGACCGTGCCGAACGTGGCGCCCTCGTCGGCGCTCCCGTAGACCTCGCCGCCGCGCGTGCCGAAATACACCCCGACCGGGTCGGCGGTGTCCACTGCGGCGGCGTCGCGGAGCACCACGTTGTAGTCGCGTTCCGGCAGCCCGCTGTCGAGGCGGGTCCAGCTGTTCCCGGCGTCCTCGCTTCGGTAGACGGCCGGCCGGCCGTCGGGTGGGATTCGTTCACGGTCCGCCTCGATCGGAACGACCCAGATGGTTCCCTCGCGGCGCGGGTGGGTGAGCATCACGAATCCGAAGTCCGTCGGCAGCCCGTCCGCGATCGACTTCCACGTGTCACCGCTGTCGTCGGTGCGGTAGACGCCGTGATGATTCTGGGCGTACAGCCGGTCGGGGGCGACGGCGTCGCGGGCGATCTTGTGGACGCACTGACCGAACTCCGGGTTCGGGTCCGGCAGGAAGTAGGCCGTGATCCCGGTGTTGCGCGGCTCCCAGGACGCACCCCCGTCCGTGGTGCGGTAGACCCCTCCGGTGCTCATCGCGACATGCATCGTGTTCTCGTCCTCTGGATGGGGTACGACGGAATGCGCTGCGGCGCCGCCGTATCCGGCTCCCCACTCCGGTCGGTGCGGATGGTCCCACAGCCCGCGTTCGAGGTCGAAATGCTCGCCGCCGTCGACCGACCGCCACACCGAGATGGGTTCGCACCCCGCCCACACGACGCCCGGGCGGTCGTCCGTGTCGGGCCGGAGCTGCCACACCCGCTCGAGCGCGGCGCCGTCTCCGTCGCCGAAGCGGATGGCGCCGTGATCCGGTTCGGTCCAGGTGGAACCCAGATCGTCGGAGTGTGCGACGGTGGGACCCCAGTGCTCGGACCGGACCCCGACCAGGATGCGGGTGCGCCCACCCCGCGTGTCGATCCCGATACTCGGAATCTCGTTCATCAGGAAGTGTGGGCCGGACAGCGACCAGGTGGCGCGGTCGCGGCTGGTGGCCAGCCACAGGCCCTTCTTCGTTCCGATCGCGACCAGGACGGTGTCGGGTGCGCTCATGAATCCATCGGACCACTCGGCCCGGCAGTTGGCAACGACGGAGCGGGAACTCTCAGCGGGCGGGCCCGTGCCCGATCCGCGCCCGCAGGTGGCTCAGTGCCCGGTGCTGGGCGACGCGGACGGCGCCCGGTGTGGTGTCCAGGACCCGTGCCGTCTGTTCGGCCGACATTCCCACGATGACGCGCATGAAGAGGATCTGCTGGTGCCGGACCGGAAGGGTCTCGACGAGCTGGCCCATCTCGCCGCGCAGTTCACCGCGCAGGATGTGATGCTCGGGGCCGTCCTCGACGTCCACCACGTGGTGTGCGGCCGCGGCGCGCGCAGTCTGCGGCACGGACAACCGGGTGGCGCGGCGCCGCGCGTCGGACACCTTGTGCGCGGCGATGCCGAAGATGAACGACAGCAACGATTTCCCCTGGTTCTCGTACGTCCGCAGGGCGCTCATCAACGCGAGGCACACGTCCTGGGTGACATCGTCGGCGGTGGTGTGCGGGTGATCCACCGACTCGAGCCGGCTCGTGCAGTAGCGGTGCACGAGGGGGTGCGCGATGCGGAGAACCTCTTCGACGGCGTCCTCGTCGCCCTTCGCTGCATGCGGCGCGAGGCGTTCCAACTCGGCTCTGGCGTCCAACTCGATCATGGTGTTCTCCCTGTTCCTGGTGCTGCATCCAGCCTCGGGGGAACGCGCGATAGTCGATAGGCACCGAAGGGTGCGGAAGTCACCACCCCGGCTAGGACTTCATAGCGGGATCTAGGACACGCGCTAGATGAGCGCAGATTCGGCAACAGAGGTTGTTACCTTCGTGGCCATGGACCCTGTCCGTAACCCCTATGCGCCCGGCGCGGGGCAGCGCCCGCCGGAGCTCGCGGGCCGAACCAGGCAGCTCGACGCGTTCGACGTCGTGCTCGAGCGGATTGCGCGCGGTCGCCCGGAACGCAGCGTGATGCTCACGGGTCTGCGTGGCGTCGGGAAGACGGTCCTGCTGAACCACCTGCGGTCGGCCGCCATCTCGCGGCGGTGGGGAACGGGGAAGATCGAGGCCCGCCCCGATCAGGATCTGCGGCGGCCGCTGTCGTCGGCGTTGCACATGGCGGTTCGGGAGATCGCGGGCTCGCATCGCGACCCCGACCGGGTGGAGGAGTTCCTCGGCGTCCTGAAGTCGTTCGCCCTGCGGGCGACGGCCGACAAGGGCATGCGGGAGCGGTGGCAGCCGGGCATCGACGCCCCCGCGGTGAAGGGTCGCGCCGATTCCGGCGACATCGAGATCGACCTGGTGGAACTGCTGCTCGACGCGTCGTCCCTGGCCCGTGACGTCGGGGTCGGGATCGCACTGTTCATCGACGAGATGCAGGACCTCGGCGCCGCGGACGTCTCGGCGGTGTGCGGGGCCTGCCACGAGCTCAGCCAGGACGCGGCGCCGCTGATCGTGGTCGGAGCCGGCCTGCCGCACCTGCCCGCCGTGCTGTCGGCGTCCAAGAGTTACTCGGAACGGCTGTTCAGCTACCACCGCATCGACCGGCTGGACCGGGTGTCGGCCGATCGGGCATTGATCGCGCCCGCCGAGCGGGAGGACGTGAAGTTCACGGACGAGGCGCTCGACGCGTTGTACGCCGCGGCCGACGGCTACCCCTACTTCGTCCAGGCCTACGGCAAGGCGACGTGGGACGTGGCCGCGGCCAGCCCGATCACCGAGGAGGACGTGCGGGTGGCCGCGCCGACCGCGGAGGAGGAACTCGCGGTCGGGTTCTTCGGGTCGCGGTACGAGCGCGCGACGCCTGCCGAGCGGGAGTACATGCGGGCGATGGCCGACCTCTCCGGCGACGACGGACCGGTCGCCACGTCGGCGATCGCCTCCGAGCTCGGCCGCAAACCCGCGTCGCTGTCACCGGCGCGGGACGGGCTGATCAAGAAGGGCCTGATCTATTCGGCCGAGCGCGGGTCGATCGGATTCACCGTGCCGCACTTCGGCAAGTACCTGCGGGCGCAGCACGACTAGCGGAATCTAGCTCTCTCTACGGATTTGCCTAGAGAGCCGAATATTTTCCTGTCGAGTGCCGGACGTATTCCGGGCGCTGGCCCTCGGCGTCGCTCCGGCGCATCCTGGAGGTACGACGAAGGGATCAGCGATGTCGGACACTGTCGCCCGCAAGGTCATCGGTGCACACCTCCTCGACGGCCGGATGGAACCGGGCGAGGAGATCTCGATCCGGATCGACCAGACTCTCACCCAGGACGCCACCGGAACCCTGGTGATGCAGGAACTCGAGGCGCTCCACCTCGATCGCATCAAGACCGAGTTGAGCGCGCAATACGTCGACCACAATCTGCTGCAGGCCGACGAGAAGAACGCCGAGGACCACGAGTTCCTCCGCACCGCCGCCCTGCGGTACGGGCTGTGGTTCTCGAAGCCGGGCAACGGGGTCTCTCATCCCACCCACATGCAGCGCTTCGGCGTTCCCGGCAAGACCATGGTCGGGTCCGACTCGCACACACCGGCGGCCGGATCGCTGGGCATGCTCGCGATCGGCGTCGGTGGGCTCGAGGTCGCCATGGCGATCGCGGGCCAGCCCCTGCACCTGCGGATGCCTCAGATCTGGGGGGTGGAGTTGACCGGCAGGCTCCCCGACTGGAGTTCGGCGAAAGACGTCATCCTCGAGATGCTCCGCCGCCACGGGGTCAAGGGCGGGCTCAACAGAATCATCGAATATCACGGTGAGGGGCTCGCGACGTTGACGGCGATGGATCGTCACGTGATCGCGAACATGGGCGCCGAACTGGGCGCCACGACGTCCATCTTTCCCGCAGATGACGCCGTCCGCGATTTCCTGCGCTCCGAGGGCAGGGAAGACGACTTCGTGGAAATCCTCGCCGATGCGGGCGCGGAGTACGACGTACACGAACACCTCGACCTGTCGACGATCGTGCCGCTGATCGCGAAACCGTCTTCGCCGGGAAACGTGGTGCCCGTCCGGGAGGTCGCCGGTGAGGACGTCAGCCAGGTGGTGATCGGGTCGTCCGCCAATCCCGGACTGCGCGACTTCGCGATCGCTGCGGCCATGGTGTCGGGGAGGCAGACCGACCCGAGCGTGAGCTTCGACGTCAATCCGAGTTCGCGGGAGATCCTCTCCGACCTGACCAAGATGGGCGCCACGCTCGAACTCGTCGTGGCAGGCGCGCGAATTCACCAATCCGGGTGCATGGGCTGTATCGGCATGGGCCAGGCGCCGGCGACCGGCCGGAATTCTCTCCGGACGATGCCCCGCAATTTCCCAGGGCGTTCGGGCACTCGCGAGGATTCCGTGTGGCTGTGCTCACCCGAGACAGCGGCCGCGTCGGCTCTCACCGGGGTGATCACCGATCCGCGGGACTGGGCGGAGAAGGCGGGGATGCCGTACCCGGAGATCACGCTTCCGGACGAGGCCACCGTCAACACGGCCATGCTGGTGGCTCCGCTGCCCGAGGACGAGGCTCGGCATGTCGAACTCGTGAAGGGACCCAACATCTCGTCCCTGCCCGAGTTTCCGCCCCTGCCCGACCGCATCGAGGCACCGGTACTTCTCAAGGTCGGTGACAACATCTCCACCGACGAGATCTCGCCGGCCGGGGCGCGGGCCCTGCCGTTCCGCTCCAACATTCCCAAGCTGTCCCGGTTCACGTTCACCCAGGTCGACGAGACCTATCCGGCGCGCGCGGAGGAGACGGCGAAGACCACCGGGCATTTCATCGTCGCCGGCGACAACTACGGGCAGGGGTCCTCGCGTGAGCACGCCGCGATCACCCCGCGCTACCTCGGGTTGCACGCGGTGATCGCCACCTCGTTCGCCCGTATCCACTGGCAGAACCTCGCCAACTTCGGTGTACTCGCGCTCGAATTCGAGAACCCGGACGACTACGACACGATCCGGCAGGACGACGTGCTGGTCCTGGACGGGGTCCGGGAGGCCATTCGTTCCGGCCCCCACCTGACCCTGTTCGACTCGACCCGTGACGTGGAGATCCCGGTGCGTCACCGGCTGTCCCCACGTCAGGTCGACGACGTGCTCGCGGGCGGATTGATTCCACAGCTGGCACGCAGGGAGTGAGCAGCCGGTCGCCGTACACTCGGCGCCGATGAATGGAATTGAATCGCTGTGGGAGCGCATGAGCGCCGTCAGCCCCGCGCCGGCTCCCTGGATAGTTCAGGTCACGGCGGTGGTGGCGGTGATACTCGTCCTCGAACCGCACGCCTGGCGAGTCACCCGCAACGTTGTGACCATCGTGCACGAGGGCGCACATCTGGTGGTCGCCCTGCTGTTCGGTCGCACGCTGAAGGGGGTGCGGCTGCACTCGGACACATCGGGTGTGGCGATCTCGTCCGGTAAACCGACCGGGCTCGGTGTGGTCCTCATGACGTTCGCCGGCTACGTGGGTCCTGCCGTTCTGGGGCTCGGTGCGGCCTGGGTGCTGGGTACCCAGCACGCGGTCGCGGTGCTGTGGATCGGTGTCGTCGCTCTCGCGGCCATGCTGATCCTCGTCCGGAACCTGTACGGGTTGTTCTCCCTCACGGTGGTCGGAGCTCTCCTGTTCGGACTCGTGTGGTTCGGGACGCAGGACCAGCAGGTGGCCGCGGCGTATCTGATCACCCTGTTCATGCTCGTCGCCGCACCGCGCCCGGTCCTCGAACTGCAGCGGCAACGGGCCCGCGGCGCTGCCCCGGAGTCGGATGCGGATCAGCTGGCGCGACTCACCCGCGTGCCCGGCATCGTCTGGGTGGGTCTGTCCCTACTCGTGACGCTGGGCTGTCTCGCGCTGGGTGGCTGGTGGATTCTCCGTCCCGTCGGTGGCTGAGGCACCCGCGAGATACTCGGCAAGGATCGGCCCGATGACGGCCAGCGCTTCCGGGTCGGTCATCAGTGTGTGAGGGCGGTCGACGGTGTGCGCCATGACGTCCCCGTCGATCCACGGCCGCCACGTCGTACTCGCCGGCACGGGCTGGGATCCGTCCCCGGCCGCGCCGAAGAACACCAGGTTGCCGTCGAAATGTCCCGGAACGAAGTCGGCGGCAGCGTCGACGACGTCGACGTAGTCCTCGTACAACCGGGTCAGTTGCTCCGGCCCGAGCTGCTCCGACGCCCCGCCGCCGAATTCCGTGAGCAGTTCCGGCAGTGTCGGTGCCGGGGTGTCCCGCTCCGCCGACGCGTAGCTGTCGATCATCGCGAGCACATGCACCTCCTCGCCGAGCGACCGCAGCTCGACGGCCATCGCGTGCGCGATCACGCCACCCACCGAGTACCCGAGCAGGTGGTACGGCCCCCGCGGTTGCACACGGCGAATCTCCTGCACATATCGATGGGCCCGCTCTGTGATCGACGAAAACCGTTCGCCGGGCACGGTCACGGTGGGGGACTGCACACCCCAGACGGGGCGGTCGGGGCCGAGATGCGCACTCAATCCCGCATAACACCAGGCCAACCCGACGGCCGGATGGATGCAGAACAGCGGCTCCCGTCCGCCGTCCGGATGCAGCGGCAGCAGCACCCCGAGCCCGGCGGAGGTGTCGGAGGCCGCGGCGAAACTCGACGAGATTCGCGCGGCGATGCTCTCCGCGGTCGCGTCGGCGAAGAACCATTCGAGCCGGACCTCGACCCGAGTGGTGGCGTGCAGCCGTGACGCCGCCCTGGTCGCGGACAGGGAGTTGCCGCCCAGTTCGAAGAAATTGTCGTCCAGCCCCACCAGGCCTGTGCCGAGAACGTCCGCGAACACCGCGGTGACCAGCTTCTCGGTACGGGTCGTCGGGGGACGGAACCGCTGAGCCCGCGGCACACCCGGATCCGGAAGCGCCCGTCGATCCAGCTTGCCGTGGAGTGTCGACGGTAGCGCCCCCAGCACCACGATCTGGTTGGGCACCATGTACCGGGGCAGTCGCTGCGCCAGTTCCGCCGACACGGCACGGGTGTCCACCACCATGTCCGGCCGCGGCACGACGTAGCCGACCAGCCGGACGCCGGTGCCGGCTGATTCGTACACGGCCGCCGCGGAGTGCGCGACGGCGGTATGGCGTCGCAGCGCCGTCTCGATCTCCTCGAGTTCGACGCGCTGACCGCGGATCTTCACCTGGAGATCGCGCCGGCCGAGGTAGTCGATCGTGCCGTCTCTGCGACGACTCACCACGTCGCCGGTCCGGTACATCCGCTGCCCGGGCGGTCCCCACGGATTCGCCGGGAATCGGGAGGCCGTCACCCCCGGTTGTCCGAGATAGCCGCGCGCCAACTGGGCACCCGCCAGGTAGAGCTCGCCCGGAACGCCGACGGGCACCGGATGCAGCCGCGAATCCAGCACGAGCACACCGATACCGTTCTGCGGCACGCCGATCGGGACGGTCGCATCCACGGTGCCGACGACCGTGCGGGTCACGGCGACCGCCGTCTCGGTCGGGCCGTACTCGTTGTACAGCACCGCGTCCGGGCACCGCGCGTGGAAACTGTGTGCCGTGCCGGGCGGCAGGACCTCGCCGCCGCACGACACCTGTCGCAGTGACGTCAGGTCCGCGTCGGGGATCGCCAGGATCTCGGCCAGCATGAGGGGAAGGAAGTATCCCGCGGTCACCCGGTGCCGTCCGATCAGCTCGGCGAGATGCCGCGGGTCGCGGTGGCCGTCCGGTCGAGCGATCACCAGCCGCGCACCGGCGATCAGCGGCCACCAGAATTCGCGGACCGAGGCGTCGAACGTGTACTGCAACTTGAGCATCACCGTGTCGTCCGCGCCGAGCGGGTCGGTGTCCTGACGCCAGCTCAGGAAGCTCACGACGGCCGCATGGGTCACGACGACACCCTTGGGGGTACCCGTCGATCCCGACGTGTGGATCACGTACGCGGGGTTCTGCGCTCGCAGGGGCGCGATCCGGTGCAGGTCGGAGATCGGCGACGGATCGATACCGGAGAGGTCCAGTCGGTCCACGACGACCAGTCGTGTCTCCGTGGGCAGGACGTCGGAGAGGTCGAACCGGTCGCGCTCGGTGGTGAGGACGACGCGTGTGTCCGAGGACCGGATGACCTGGGCATTGCGCTGCGCGGGCTGATCGGGGTCGATCGGCACGTACGCCCCTCCCGCTGTCGATACGGCATACATTCCGACGAGGAGGTCGACCGAGCGGCGAATCGCCAGTCCCACCATGGACTCCGGGCCGACGCCGGCGCCGATCAGGAGCCGGGCCAAGCGATTCACGTGCTCGTCGAGTTCACGATAGGTGAGCGCACGATCTCCGGAGACGACGGCGATCGCGTCGGGCGAACTGGCGACCTGCCGCGCGAACAGATCGACGAGGGTCTCCCCGGAGGACGGCACAGCGGTGGGGACATCCGGGGCAGGATCGAGAAGGGCGAGGTCGCCGACGGCCGTATCCGGTTGTGCGACGGCCTCGCTCAACGTCCGGATGAAGCGTTCGCCGATGTCCGCGACGGTGTGGTGGTCGAACAGATCGGTGGCGTACGTGAACACCGCCGCACGCCGGGTACGTTCCGTCGACAGGTCCGGATCGGCGGTCACGGTGAGTTGCAGGTCGAATCGGGCCGACCGGGTAGGGGGAGTCATCGCCGACACCCGCAGTCCGGGCAGCGTGAGCGGGGTGTGGTCGAGGTTCTGAAACGCCAGGGCCACCTGGAACAGCGGATTGCGTGCGCGTGACCGTGCGGGATCGAGCACCTCGACCACGGTCTCGAACGGAACGGCGGAGTGCGCGAACGCGTCCAGGTCGTGCTCCCGCACGCGGCCGAGCAGTTCCGCGAAGCTTTCCGAGGGAATCACCTCGGTGCGCAGGACCAGGTTGTTGACGAACATGCCCACCAGGTCGTCGAGGGCCTCATCCCCGCGTCCCGCGACGGGGGTGCCGATCACGATGTCGGTGGATCCGCTGAGCCTCGCGAGCAGCACCGCGAATACCGCGTGCACGACCATGAACGGGGTGACGGCAAGGGCCGAAGCGGTGTGCTCGACCGCACGGTAGAGCACGTCGTCGAGCGCGAACTCGACTGTGCCACCGCGGTGCGACGCGATCGCGGGATGTGGCCGGTCGGCGGGGAGGGACAGCTGTTCCGGCGCATCCGACAACGTGTTCTTCCAATACGACAGTTGCTGCGCGGCAACGGACTGTGAATCGTCGCGGTCGCCCAGCAGTTCGTGCTGCCACAGGGTGTAGTCCGTGTACTGGACGGGAAGTTCGGCCCACCGCGGCGCCCGGCCCGAGACTCGCGCCTCGTAGGCGGTCATCACGTCGCGGACGAGCAGCGGCACCGAGAACCCGTCCGTGCTGATGTGATGGACCATGACTGCGAGCACCCACTCGTCGGGGGCGAGGGCGAACAGCCGGGCACGGATCGGCGGTTCGGCGCCCAGGGCGAAACCCTTCGACGCGAACGTCGCAACCCGCGTAGCGACGTCACCGCGGGACACGGGTATCGGACTGAGAGTGGGAGCGGCCCGCGACACCGGGACCAACTGCTGGTACGCCACACCGTCACTGTCGGGGTAGAGGGTGCGCAGCGGTTCGTGACGGCCCACCACGTCCGCGACGGCCGCGGTGAGGGCGGCGACGTCGAGTGTTCCTGTGAGCTGCAACGCCATCGGGATGTTGTATTCGGGGGAGCCGGGTGCAAGGCGGGCGAGGAACCACAATCGTTGCTGCGCCGGTGACAGCGGCACGCGGGCCGGGCGCGGACGCACGGTCAGGGCGACGTGCGTCGCGCCGTCGGTCTGCTCGATGACGGCCGCAGCGAGCGCGGAGACCGTCGGCGAGTCGAACACTGCGCGCACCGGCACCGTCGTCTCCAGCGCGGCACCGATCCGGGACGCAACGCGCGTGGCGGACAGAGAACTGCCGCCCAGGGCGAAGAAGTTGTCGTCCCGCCCCACGAGGTCGAGTCCGAGCACCTCGGCGAACGCTGTCGCCACCACCCGTTCGGCGGGTGTGTGTGGGGCCTCGAACTCGGTTGCCGTGGGACCGGGGTCGGGCAGCGCCGAGCGGTCCAGTTTCCCGTTGGCGGTGAGCGGGACGGCGTCCACCACGACCACGATCGCGGGCACCAGCGGGGTCGGCAGGCGCGTCGCCGCGTAGCGGATCAGCTGATCCGGATCGACCGTCTCGTTCCGAGCCGGGAGGACGTACGACACGAGAACCTCGACGCCGTCCCGGAGTTCACGCACATCCGTCGCCGCGAATCTCACGGCCGGATGGGTGAGGAGGGTGGCGTCGATCTCGCCGAGTTCGATTCGGACGCCGCGCAGTTCGATCTGCGAGTCGTTCCGGTACAGATACTCGATCGACCCGTCGCGACGCCACCGTCCTACATCGCCCGTCCGGTACATCCGCTCCCCGGCTGTGCCGAACGGGGAGGCGACGAAGCGCGCGGCGGTCAGCGCGGGCCTGCGATGGTAACCGCGGGCGACGCCCGGTCCGCAGATGTAGAGTTCGCCGGCCACTCCCGCCGGAACCGGGTGCAGACGCGAATCCAGCAGGAGTACGGCGGCGCCGCGGACCGGGCGGCCGATGGTGACCGTCCCGCCGGCCGCCATGGGATCACTGATACTCGTCATGGCCGTCGTCTCGGTCGGACCGTATCCGTTGAACATCTGCGCCTGCTCAGCCCACACTGCCGCGAGCTCCGGCGGGCAGGGTTCGCCGCCCACCACGACGACGCGCAGATCGTGCAGGCCGCGCGGGTCGACCGTCGCCAGAACCGTCGGCGTGGTGAACACGTGGCTGACCCGCTCGCGGGCCAGCAGGTCCGTGAGTTGGTTCTCGCCCTGGACCGTCGGGGGTGCGAGCACCATGCAGGCGCCCGCACCGAGCGCGAGCAGTATCTCCAGCACCGCGCCGTCGAAGCTGGGAGACGAAGCGTGCAGCGTGCGCGACGACGCCGTCACCGAATACCGATCCCGCTGTTCCGCTGTGAAGTCGGCGAGACCGGTGTGGGTGACCGTCACTCCCTTGGGGTTTCCCGTCGAACCGGACGTGTAGACCATGTACGCCGGATGGCGCGCATCCAGCGGCCGAGCACGGTCGGCATCGGTGACCGGGGCCGAAGACCAACCGCGACATTCGGTTCGGAAGTCCGGGTCGTCGAGCAACAGCCAGTCCGTATCGTCCGGCAGGGCCTCGCGGTCCGCAACGGTGGTCAGCCCGAGGGCGGCGCCGGAGTCGTCCATCAGATACCGGACCCGCGCGGCGGGGTAGTGCGGGTCGACGGGCACGAACGTGGCACCCGTCTTCGCGACGGCCCACACGGAGACGACGGACAGGACGGACCGAGGCAGACCGAGCGCCACGAGTGCTTCGGGTCCCACCCCGCGCCGAAGCAGGGCGCGGGCGAGCCGATTCGACTCGACGTCGAGTTCGCGATACGTCATCGACCGGCCGTCCGCCGTCAGCGCCGATCCTCTCGGATTCTGCCGGACGGCGGCCGACATCAGTTCGGGCAGTGTGCATTGCGGCAACGACGGCGGTCCGTCGTGCCGCGCCTGCTGCTCCGCGAGGTCCCGCACGTCGATGTCGCCGATCACGACGGACGGGTGTGCGAGCGCGGCCCGCAGAATGCGCCGGAACCGGTCCGCGAATCCCGCGACCGTGGCGTCGTCGAACAGATCGGTGGCGTACGTGAAGACGCACGACAGTGATCCCGGGCCGCCTGCGTCGTCGACCGATTCGGTGACCGTCAGCTGCAGGTCGAATTTCGCGGTGTGCGTCTCGATCTCGACGATCTCGGCGGAAACCTCCGGCAGATCGATCACGACCGGCGCCGTGTTGTGATAGGCGAGCGCCAGCTGGAACAGCGGATTGCGACTGCGGGACCGAGCGGGCGCGACCGCCTCCACAACCTCCTCGAACGGGACGTCCGCGTGGGCGTACGCGGCGAGATCGACGTCCCGCACGCGGGTGAGGGTGTCGGCGAACGTGTTGTGCAGCGGGACGTCTGTCCGTAGCACCAGTGTGTTGACGAACATCCCGACGAGGTCGTCGAGTTCGCGGGGCCCGCGTCCCGCGATCGGCGCGCCGACGACGATGTCCGACGTGTCGCCGAGTCTGGCCGCGAGGACGGCCAGCGCCGCGTGCACCACCATGAACGGAGTGGCGTCGTGAGTGCGCGCGAGAGCACGAATCCGCCGATGAATCTCGGCGTCGAGATTGAACTCGACGTTCGCTCCGTGGTGCGTCGCGACGGGCGGGCGGGCTCGGTCGAACGGCAGGGGGAGCAGCTCGGGCAACCCGGACAGGGTCTGCGTCCAATACGCCAGGCCCCGCTGCCCGTCCTGCAGTTCACGCTGCCAGAGGGCGTAGTCGGCGTAGCGGACGGGCAGCGGCGTCCAGCCCGGGGAGTCACCCTGTGCCCGAGCGCGATACGCGGCCGTCACATCCCGGGCGAGCGGTCCCAGCGAGAACCCGTCGGCGCTGATGTGATGGACGACGAGGGCCAGCACGCACTCGTCGGCGTTCACCGCGAGAAGCTCGGTGCGAACCGGGGGTTCGGCGGTGAGGTCGAACCCCGCTGACAGCAGGTCGCGGACCCGGCCGACCGGGTCCGTCGTCCTCCGCACCGTGCACGCCGGCACCGCGGAGGCGGGGAGAACGTGCTGGCAGGGGATCCCGTCGTGCTCGGGATACACGGTGCGCAGGGGTTCATGTCGTTCGATCACGTCACCCACCGCCGCGCACAGCGCCGATTCGTCGAGCGTGCCGGTGAGGCGGAGCACGACGGGAATGCTGTCGGTGGCCGAGCGTCCGTCGAACCGGTTCAGGAACCACACTCGCTGCTGCGCGAGGGACAGCGGCACGTGGGCGGTCGGGGTGTGTCGGACCAGGGGCGCCCGCTCGGTCTCGTGCGTTCGTTTCGCGAGATACTCCGACAGTTCCGCGACCGTCGGGTGGTCGAACAGTTCGCGGATGTCGACGGAGGTTCCCAGCGCCGCTCCGACGCGGGCGACGGCCTGCGCCGCGGTCAGCGAGTGTCCGCCCGCCGCAAAGAAGTTGTCGTTCCTGCCCACCCGGCCGGTGCCGGTGACCTCCGCGAACACGAACGCGACGACGTCTTCGGTGGGTGTGGCGGGCGGATCGGATGCAGACTGCGCGGGCGCCGGTTCCGGTAGGGCTGCGCGATCCAGCTTCCCACTGGTGGTGAGGGGCAGCGCCGTGAGTGGGACGACGGCGGAGGGAATCATGTAGGCCGGGAGCAGACCGGCGAGACGGTTGACGATCCGGCGTTCGTCCGGCGGCACACCGTCCGCGGACACGACGTAGGCGATCAGCCGGTCTCCCGCTTCCAGGTCGCGGTGCACCGTGACCGCCGCGTGTGTCACCGCCGGGTCGGACGTGAGTGCGGACTCGATCTCGCCGGGTTCGATGCGTTGGCCGCGGAGTTTGATCTGGAAGTCGCTGCGCCCGAGATACTCGAGCCGGCCCGACTCGTTCCACCGCACCAGGTCGCCGGTGCGGTACATCCGGCCGCCCGTTCCGCCGACGGGATCGGCGACGAAGCGTTCGGCGGTCAGATCGGGGCGTCCGGCATACCCGCGCGCCAAGTACCCACCGGCAAGGTACAACTCGCCCCTCGTCCCGACCGGCACCGGCCGGAGCCGGCTGTCGAGTACATACGTACGTATGTTGTGAATGGGGCGGCCCATGGCGACCGCGGTGCCGATGTCGTTGCCGTCGACCGACTCCGAGGTCGCCGCCGCCGCCTCGCACGGGCCGTACCAGTTGTACAGCGCGGCGGCGCTGCGTTCACTGAATCGCGATGCCGTCGCCACGGACAGGGGTTCACCCGCCGAGTAGACGCGGCGCAGCGTCGAGAGCGCCCGCGGCCCGCACCGGTCCAGGAAGGCGTCGAGCATCGACGGTACGACGTGGAGAGTCGTGATCGACTCCTGCGCGACGATCCGCGCGAGGTAGCGGGGGTCGCGGTGGCCGTCGGGATCGGCGATCACCACCCGTGCGCCGGTGTGCAAGGGCCACAGCAGTTCCCACGCGGAGATGTCGAAGGTGAGCGGGGTCTTGTGCAGTACCGCATCGGAACCGTCGAGCGGCGTCAGCCTCTGTGCCCAGCGGAACTGGTTCACCATCATCTCGTGGGTCACCGTCACGCCCTTGGGTCGTCCGGTGGAACCGGACGTGTAGACGACGTACGCGGCGTTCGCTGGATGCAGCGGTGCGCGTCGCTCGGAATCCGTGATCGGTCGGGGGTCGTATCCGGTGACGTCGAGCAGATCGAGATCCACGACGGCGACTCCGTCCGGGACCGCGCGATGACGGGAACCGGACGTGAGGACCAGTGCGGCTGCGGCCGAGTCGATGACGAGTGCGGTGCGTTCGGGCGGGTGCTCGGGGTCCACGGGCACGTAGGCACCGCCGGCCTTCAGCACCGCGTGCAGCGCGACGAGAAGCTCGATCGAGCGGGGAGCCGCGACACCGACGACGGTTTCCGGTCCGATTCCCTTCGCCAGGAGATACCGGGCGAGCTGATTCACCCGGGCGTCGAACTCCGCGTACGTCAGTCGATCCGGGCCGAAGACCACCGCCACGGCGCCGGGGGAACGCTCGACCTGTGCGTCGAACAGATCCACCAGGGTCTGCGGGGGCACCGGGGCGTCCGTCGCGTTCCAGGTGCGCAGAACCTGCTCGCGCTCCAGCTCGCCGAGGAGATCGAGCCTGCCGAGGACGACGTGCGGATCCCTGCCGATGCACTCGAGGACGCGGCCGGCCCGCGCGAGCAGGGCCGCGCCGTCGTACCGGCGTGACCGGCACTTCACCGTCAGCCGCAGGGCCCGGGACACCGTCGCCGCCAGCGTCACGGCGTAGTGCGAGGCATCGTGTGCGCGGACCCCGTCCAGGGTGAGTCCGTCGACGAGTTCCGGCAGCGCGCTGTGGTCCACGGGGTACGACTCGAACGCGACCAGCGTGTCGAACAGCGGCGCCACGCCGACTGCCCGCTGGATGTCTGCGAGGCCCAGATGGTGATGTTCGAGGAGACGAACGTGGTCGGCCTGCAGGCGGGTGAGCAGTGTGGCGGCGTCGATACCGGGGTCCAGCGGGATCCGCACGGGCACGGTGTTGACGAACAATCCCACCGCACTCTCCACCCCGGCGACGTCCGCGGGCCTGCCGGAGACGGTCGCGCCGATCACGACGTCGTCCCGGGCGGTCGCCTGCCCGAGAACAATTCCCCAGGCTGCCTGCACGATCGTGCTCAGCGTGACGCCGAGCTCGGTCGCGCGGGCCGTCAGCGACCGGGTGTCCTCCTCGCTCAGCTCCAGCACCGTCTCCGACGGGGTGGGGGTGGGCTCGGCCGGGGCGGCGGGCTCGGTGATGCCGTCGAGTGCCGCGGCCCACGCCCGCGCCGAGGTTTCGGTGTCCCTGTCCGCCAGCCATTCCAGGAAGTTGCGGTACGGGCTCGAATCCGGCGGCTCGGTGCGGACGTCGCCGCGTCGGTAGGCGGTGAAGATCTCGCGCACCAGCAACGGCATGGACCAGCCGTCCAGCACGATGTGGTGGGCGGTAATTGCCAGGTCGGAACGGTTCGGCCCTCGCGACAGCAGGGTGAACCGAATCAGCGGTGGGGCGGACATGTCGAAGCGGGTGGTGCGGTCGTCCTGCAGGATCTCCTCGGCAACCTCGTCCGTGTCGCGGTCCGTGAGGTCGACCTGCCGCCACCGTAGCGGCACGTCGTCGAGCACGAGTTGCACCGGGATGCCACGACTGTCGCGCACGAGTGCGGTGCGCAGGTTCGCGTGCCCTGTGAGGACGGCGATGCACGCGCGCCGGAGTCGATCCTGATCGAGGTGCCCGGACAGGGTCAGGATCACCTGCATCGCATACGGATCGGCATCCGCGCCCGCGAGTGCCGCGTGGAACAGCAGGCCCGACTGCAACGGCGTCAGCGGCCACACGTCGAGCAGACCCGGATGGCCCCGCTCCCACTCGTCGATGTCGTTCCGGTCCACGGCGACGAGCGGCAGATCGGACGGGGTGAGCCCACCGGCGTGCGGAGAACGCGCCACCGCGGCAAGGGCTGTCAGCGCCTGCGCCCACAGATCGGCCAGCGCCCGCACATCCTCGGACGCGATCGCACCCGCCGGGTATGCGAAGGTGGCGTCGAGGACGCCGTGGGTGGTGAACGCGGTGATGTCGATCAGCGCGGTGACCGGCATCGACGGTTCCGCCGACGAGAACACGGCGGCCCCGTCCCGCACCGGGCGCCAATCGCGTTCGGTATCCGCGGCATCGAGACGACCGAGGTAGTTGAAAGCGACCTGGCCGGTGCCGTTCCCCGGATACCGCAACAGCCCGTAGCCGATGCCCTTGTCGGGCACCGCACGCAACTGTTCCTTGACGGACTTGATCGCAGTGCTCGCGGAGCGCCCGCCCGCGAACGCCTCGTCCAGGTCGACGTCCCCGAGGTCGAGGCGGATCGGAAAGATACTGGTGAACCACCCGACGGTGCGGGAAAGATCGGCGCCGGGGAGCACCCCTTCCTCGCGGCCGTGTCCCTCGAGCCGGATCACCGGCGCGGTGGCCGGTCGTCCCCGCCGGCGCTGCCACTGCGCGAGGGCGAGGGAGAGCGCGGTGAGCAGTGCGTCGGTGACCTCGCATCGGAAGGCGGCCGTGAGGTCGGTCAGCAACGAGTGCGTGACGGCTGCAGACACTTCCGTGTGGATCCGATCCACGGTGGAATTCACGTCACGCCGCGCGTCGAGTGGGCGGGTGCCGAGCGGCGAATCCGCGACGGCCGTCATCGTGCGCCAGAACGACAGCTCGGACCTGCGGCCCGGCCGCTGCGCCTCCTCGATCAGGCCGTGCGACCACCGGCGCAGGGAGGTGCCGATCGGTGCGAGAGTGGGCGGCACCCCCGCCGTTACCTGTGCCCACGCTGCGGCGAGATCACCGATCAGGATTCGCCACGAGACGCCGTCGATCACCAGGTGATGGGCGACGAGGAGGAGCCGTCCGCGGCGGGTGGTGTCGTCCGGTCCGGGGTCGAGCCAGACGCACTGCATCATCACGCCCGCAGCAGGATTCAACCGGCGTATCGCGGCTTCGTGTTCGTCCCGCGTTCGCTGCGCCGGGTCGGCGTGGACGGGCAGCGGAACCCGCAGGATCGTGTCCTCCGGCAGCGGTGTGCCTGCCGGGCTCACGGTGAGAAGCGCCGTCCCGTCCGAGCTGAGCATGAGGCGCGCCCGCAGTGCGTCGTGCCGGTCGACGACGGCGCCGATCACCGTGTGCAGCCCCTCCGCGTCCACACCCCGTGGCAGTTCCACCACCACGGCCTGTGCGTACCGGTCGACGACGCCGGCCCGGTCGAACAGGAATCGGGCGGCCGGGGTGGGCGGCATGTCGCCGACCCCGCCGCCGGGAAGTTCCTCGAGCACCGATCTGTCGACGTCGTTTCCGGCGACTTGGCCGAGGCGGGAGATCGTTCGCTGCTCGAACACGTCACGCGGAGTGAACGCGATTCCCGCACTCCGTGCCCGGGAGGCCAATTGGATCGCCATGATGCTGTCACCGCCGAGCGCGAAGAATGACTCGTCCACACCGAAATCGGACGTCCCGAGGATGTCGGAGTAGAGGGCGTGGAGTGTGCGTTCGCGCTCACTGCCGGGGGCGGTCCGGGAACGGGACCGGAGGCCGTGCTCGGGGAGGGCCGTGCGGTCCAGCTTGCCGGACGGGGTCAGCGGAATGTGGGAGAGCACGACGACGGCGGCCGGCACGAAATGCGGGGGCAGTTCGGCGGCGAGGAACGACAGCAGCTCCTGCTCGGCCAGGGTGTCGGCGCCCACCACATACGACACGAGCTGATCGCCGGCCGTCTGCGAGCGAATCACGGTGACGGCGAATCGAACCGCCGGATGCCGGCGGAGTGTCGCGTCGATCTCGCCGGGTTCGACGCGTAGACCCCGGAGGTTCACCTGTTCGTCGCTGCGTCCGAGATATTCGAGTTCGTGGTGGCGGGTCCAGCGGGCCGTGTCGCCGGTGCGGTACATGCGGGTGCCCGGTGATCCGTACGGGTCGGCGACGAACCGTTCCGACGTCTGCCGGGCGTTGCGGTGGTACCCGCGGGCCAGGGCGGTCCCCGCGACGTACAGCTCGCCGACCACACCGACGGGGACCGGACGGAGACGGTGGTCGAGGACCACGGCCCTCGTTCCGTGGATCGGCCGGCCGATGGTGACCGGTCCGGACTCGGCGAGAGGCGCGCTGACGGTCGCCAGGACGGTGGTCTCCGCCGGACCGTACGCGTCGATCATCCGGCATCGGGACGCCCACCGAGACAACAGTTCCGGTGAACAGTTTTCACCGGCGACGACGAGTGTGCGCAGACCTCCGACCTCGCCGGGTTCCATCGACGCCAGGACCGACGGGGTGATCACCAAGTGGGTGACGTGTTCGGTGGTCATCAGCTGCGCCAGCAGGGATCCACCGAACACCGCGGGCGGGGCGATGACGAGAGCAGCGCCGGAGCCGAACGCCATCAGCATCTCGAAGACGGAGGCGTCGAAGCTCGGCGATGCGACATGCAGAACCCTCGCCGCACTGTCGAGGTCGAGTCGGGTGCGCTGCGCGGAGACCAGATTGGCGATCCCGCGGTGCGTGACCACCACTCCTTTGGGAACTCCGGTGGATCCGGACGTGTAGATGAGGTAGGCGGCGTCGTCGAGTCGTATTGCCGGCGTGGGGAAATCGTGGACGTTCGAGTTGCCTGCCTCGTCGACCAGTAGCCACTCGATGCCGCCCGGCAATGTGGTTGCGTACTCCGCGGATGTCAACCCGACTGCCGCGTGGGAGTCGTCGAGCATGTGCCGAATACGGGGGACCGGGTAGTTCGGATCCACCGGCAGGAAGGCGGCCCCCGATTTGGCGACGGCCCAGACCGCGCAGACGTCGTCGGAGGATCGAGGCAGAGCCACCGCGACGATGTCGCCGGACCCGACGCCGAACCGTGCCAGCATCGCAGCGATCCGATCCGATCGGCCGTCGAGTTCGCGGTAGCTGATCGTGCGGCCGGCGCTGACGACGGCGGTCGCGTCCGGATGCTGTGCGGCGGAGGCGCGGAACACGTCGGCGAGCGTGGCCGGGACGCTGTCGGGAGGTCCGGGGAAGGGGACCAGCGCCACGGTTTCGTTCTCGGTGAGGACCGGGAGTTCCCCGATCGGGTGGGCGGCATCGGCGTCGAGGAAGTGCCGGAAGTATCGCAGAAATCTCGTGTGGTGCCCCTCGAGTTCGTCCTGCGAATACAGTCGCGGGTTCGCCTTGAAATCGAGGTGCACACGTCCGCGGGGACCGTACCGGTACAGGTTCACCAGGAGGTCTTCGATCGGACCCGAAGACAGCACATGCAATTGGCTCCGCAGCGAGCCGAGTTCCAACTCCTCGGGGAACAGCATGATGTTGACGGCGGGGCCGAACAGTCGCGGCCCGGACAGCGCGCTTCCCAGATCTGCGCGGATGTCCTCGTGCCGGTACCGCTGATGCCGCAGGGCGCCCGACATCACGAGGCGCGTGCGGGACACCAGATCGCCGATGGTCGCCGTCCCCGCGGACGTGATGCGCAGCGGCACCACATTGGACACCATCCCGCCGGACCGGCGCAGCGCCGCCGTCGTGCGGGCCGACACCGGGAGACTGAGCGTGACGTCGTCCTCTCCGGTCATTCGCGCCAGATAGCCCGCGACCGCGCAGACGGTAAGCGTCGCAGGATTGACGCCGTGCGCTGCCGCGCACTTCTCGAGCTGGTCGACGACCTCGGTGGTCAACGTTCCGCTGACGTCCCGGGAACCGGCGGTCGCAGGCGCGGAGCCGCGCGCGAGGGTGCTCGCGTGGGTGACACCGCGCATCTTCTCGGTCCAGTACTCCCGGTCGGACTCCCGGCGGGCGGAGTTGCGGTAGTCGGTCTCGACTTCCTGGATGCGCCGAAGGCTGAGGGGCCTGCTCGCGGGTGGCGGCAGTCCGTGCACCGCGGCGGTGTAGAGCGCGGCGATCCGGTAGACCATCGTGACGGACCCGAAACCGTCCATCGCGATGTGGTGGGCGCGCGAATACCAGAAGTAGTGGTCGTGTCCGACGTGGAGAAGGAACGAGACGGTCAGGCGGTCACGCTGGACGTCGATCGGATCGGCGGTTTCGGTGCGCATCCACGCGTGCGCCGCCGCCTCGGGGTCCGGCGTGTCCCGGAAGTCGAGGTAGCCGACGGGAGCGTCCAGGCTCGGTTCCACCCATTGCAGCGGTTGCCCGTCGGCCGCGGAGATCTGCAGGAAGAACGACTCGAACTCGGCGGCCGCTCGCACACACGAGGACGTCAAGACGCTCCGGTCGAGATCGCCGTGGATGTCGACGTACTGGGCGACCGACACCGGAACCGCGGGGTCGACGTGCTGCGCGAGCCACATCCCCGTTTGCGCGGGTGACAGGGGGAACGCGCGCGCCGACGAGTCTCCGGGACCAACCGAGGTCGGTGAACTCATCGCTGACTTCTCTCACGCATACGTCCCCGCACGACGCTGCTTGCTGGGGTGCCTCCATTCAGGAGTCTGCCCCAGTTTTCTAGGAGATTGCTTAGAAACGTCTAGATAGTGCTACTGCCGGTTGCAGTTGTGCGGTCACGCCACCTCATCCTCTCCGCCGGCAGCGACTTTCCGCAGGCCGCGGTAGGCGCCCTCCGGCGTCTGCCGCCCCGCGACCACTGCCTCGACCTCGGCGGCGATGGGCATGTCCACGTTGTAGTCGCGGGCCAGTTCCATCACGGTGGGAGCGGTCTTCACACCCTCGGCCACCTGCCCCAGCTTGGCGACGGCCTCGTCGACCGTCATGCCGCGGGCAATGAACTCGCCCACCCGCCGATTGCGCGAACTCGGGCTCATACAGGTGGCGATCAGGTCTCCGACCCCGGTCAGCCCCGCGAACGTCCGCGGGTTCGCGCCCATCGCCTCACCCAGCCGGGTCATCTCGGCCAACCCTCGCGCCAGGACCATCGCGCGCGTGTTGTCGCCGACGTCCAGTCCGTCGGCCATGCCCGAAGCGATGGCCACGATGTTCTTCAGCACGCCACCGAGTTCGCAGCCCAGCACATCGGTGTTCCGGTACACGCGGAACACGGCGGACGCGAACAACGGCTGCAACGCGGTGGCCACCCGGACGTCCTGGGTGGCGACGACCGACGCCGCGGCGAGTCCGTCGACAATCTCCCGCGCAATGTTCGGGCCTGCCAGAAGCCCGACCGGATGCCCGGGCAGGCACTCGGCGATCACCTCGGTGGGTCGCAGCCGCGTTCCCGGCTCCAGCCCCTTCGCCAGCGACAGCACCGGCACCCACGCCCGCACCTCGTTGGCGATCTGAGCGAGAGTGCTGCGGACCGCGTGCGACGGCACCCCGACCACGAGAACGTCGGCTTCCTGTGCCGCCTCCACCAGGTCGGCTGTGGATCGCATGGAGTCGGGGAGTGGGCGGTCGCCGAGATACCGAGAGTTGCGGTGCTCGTCGTTGATCTCGTCGGCCGTGTCCGAGTTCCGCGCCCACAGCAGGGTCGGTGTGTTGTGGGCGGCGAGACCTGCCACCGTCGTTCCCCACGACCCGGCGCCGAGCACGACGACGCGTACCGGGCGGGCCATTACCGATCACCCATCGTGTTGATGCTGTCCATGACATCCAGCCTGGCACTTGCCGGGCGTTCACGAAGCTGATTCGGCAAGTCACTGCGGCCGCTAGCATCCATTCATGCGTGGACGAATTGCAGGACTTGCAGCATGTGTCGGTGTGCTCGTCTCCATGGCAGCAGGCGAAGCGCACGCTGCGCCCCCGCCGCTCGACGACGTGGCGGCAGTGCGAGCCGCCCTCCAGTCGGCCGCCATGCCGATCAGCACCCGCACCGCACAGTCGATCACGACCACCATCGAGCGCGTCGCCACCGGTACACCGCGATACAACTACTTCCCCCGATCGGTTCATCTCGTCGAGGGCACAGCCCAGCCGTTCCTGTACGACACCACCGCTGCGGACTGCCTCCCTGCCGGTTTCGGAGAGCAGAACGATTCGGTCGGTATCGCTCGAGCGATTGCCGGCCCCGCCGTCGACGAAAACCTGCCTGTCCCTGTCATTCCGCCGGGGAAGGTCAACGTCTTCTTCAGCGGGATCAACACGGCAATGTCGTCGCCGCTGCAGGCCGATCTCGTGGAGGTCGCCTGGCTGAACCTCACCACCATGCAGTCGGGAAGAGCGCCGCTGTATCAGGAGCGACCGGCCGACTACATCGTCACGCTGTCCAACACCCTCGAGACAGGCAGGGGCACAATCGTGTTCGTCGTCTTCGGGAGCATCCTCGACAACACCAGCCGAGCATTGCCGCCGTGTGATTACGCCCCGGTGGTCGGCGTCGTTCAGGCCTGATCGCGCTGTCATGAGGCACGCAAGCGCGCGATCAGTACCGCCTCGACCTCCGACTGTCGTGCCGCGGACGGGAGCGGCGGGGCCGCGGATCGGTAGTGGTGTCCGGTCGGGGTGCGGAGGTCGATGAGGTGGGTGCGGCCGGGGTTGTGCACGGGTCGGGCCGTCCAGCCTGGTGCTTCCTTCGCGTAATTGCAGGCCTCACAGAGCCCGGACCCGTTGTCCGCCGTCGTGGCACCGGATTCTCGGCGTGAACGTATGTGGTCGCGATGCCGGATCGGGGCATCACACTCGCACCACGGGGTTCGGCACGTCCGGTCGCGGAGGTCGATCAGCTTTCGCAGGCTCTTCGGGAACGTGCGCGCCTGGGATTCCATCGCCGTCAGCGCCCCCGACTGCGGGCACGAATACACCCGCCGCCGCGACGTCTCGGTGTCATTGTCGACGGCGTCGGCGACCAGCTGCCGGGCGATCGCGGCCGGCACCGGCCCGAGCCCCTGCAGCTGCGCGGCCTCGTGCCCGCCGGCCAGCAAGGTCTCGTCCGAGAGCACCAGATTCACCGCCACCGGAACACCCGACGCCACCGATGCTCCGGTGCCGCGGTCGAACAACAGGTCCACCATCAGCTGATTGCGGGTGCGGCCACCGCTGTTCCCGGTCGCGATCAGACTGTCCGCGTCCCGCCCCAGCGTGGCCTGCAGACACACGGCCTGCTCGACCGGCATCAGCACGCTCAGATAGGCCATCGAGTCCGGCGCGGGGCGTGTCGTGACCCGTCGTTCGGACACTGCCTTTCGGTGCCGGGCCACGACCGCTGCGGCGTCGAGTTCGACCGCCAACGCTTTCGCCCGTGTGATCAGTCCGCGGTCGCCGACGCCGTCGAGAATGGCCGGGTCCGAGCACAACCGGCGGTCCACGATCGCCCGATCGGCCGCCGACAGGCAGGCTGTTTCCCGCACGAGCAGGGTGGCTCGCCATTCGTTCAACCGCCCGGTCTGCAGCAGGGTCAGGGTGTGCGGCATTTCGTGCACCAGAGCCCGTGCGAACCCCAGGTGCCGCCCGCCGCGGTTCGGGGACTCTCTGCGGGCCAACGCAATCTGCGAGGCGATGCCGCGGTCCCAGTCCGCCCGCGGTAACCCGGCGGCCTTGCGGTCCGCGCGGATCTGGGTGGCGACGTCGTCGGTGATCACCGCCTGCACCGCGCACCCGACCGACTTCAACGTCTCGATCGCATCGAGCAGATCGATGCCCAGTCCCGGATCTCCACTTGCCGCCTCGGCGCATTGCAGTCGCGCCGTGAATGTGCGCAATTCCTCGAGAAGTACTGCCCCCACAACCAACCTCCCCCAAGGTCGTTCGAATACATGTTCGACTCTAGCAGCGAAGTCCCGACCGGGCAATGCCCGAATCGCAGGCTGGGTACCGTGTGCACAGGCGCAGCCCCCGCGGAGGGTCAGGCGCTGACTGTCAGCCCACGCGGATCCCCCGTTTGGCGACAAACTCGCGGGCTCGACCCATCAGCCGAGCGACCTTGGACGACTCGATGTCCACCGGCTCCGCAATGGGCCCACCGATCGACCCCGCCATCTCGGCCCCCGTCTCCGTGTCGGTGACCACCCGTCCATCGGCAAGGGTGATTCCCCGAGGAGGCGTGCGGCGCGGCGCTGTCAGGTTGCAGCCTCAGAGTACGGCTCGAGGGAATACGATTTTCGACGTTCCGCGATGAGTTCGGCCATCTCTTCAGGTCTGTCTATTTGTATCCCGCACCCGGCTATTGGAGGAATCGCCCATGCCCCGCACACGGATCCACAATATGAATATTTCCCTCGACGGCTACGCCGCCGGTGAGCACGTGACGTTCGACGCCCCGATCGGCGATGCCGAACGGCTATTCGATTGGTTCGACGGACGCGTCATCCACGGGGTCGACCGGGTAGACGCCCCAGTCACCCTGGACCGCGCCGTGACCAGCCTGTGGAGCCAGGGCATCGGCGCGGAGATCATGGGCCGTCGCAAGTTCGGCCCCCAAACCGGCGAGTGGCCCGACGACGGGTGGCGGGGCTGGTGGGGCGACGAACCGCCATTTCACACACCGGTGTTCGTCATGAGCCACTACCCACACCCCAGCATCGACTTTCCCAACGGAACCAGCTTCCACTTCGTGGACGCGCCACCCCATGAGGTGCTGCGCATGGCCCAGGAAGCTGCCGACGGTCGGGACGTCCGGATAGGCGGAGGACCCTCGACCGTGCGGCAGTTTCTGCAGGCCGACTTGATCGACTTCATGCACCTGGTGATCGTGCCCATCACCCTCGGGCGCGGCGTATCCCTCTGGGAGGGCTTGAACGGCATCGAAGACCGCTTCACAGTCGAGACCGTCGCATCCCCCAGTGGGCTTACCCACCAGTTCTGGAACAAGAACGGCCACGACTGATCCCGGTGGCTGTTGCGACCTCTGTCCGCAATTACCACTTCCGTGCGGTGAGCAGGAGGTATTCCCAGTTCATCACTGTGCCGCCGGTACCGTGGTCGAAACGACGTGCGAGATCGGCGAGTTCGTGATCCAGTGCGGCGACCCGGGCGGGGTCGTGGGCGATGTTCCTGTACACCGCGATGGTCGGACCGTAGCGGGTCTTGAAGTAGTCGCGGAAGTCCTCCGGCGACCGGAACTGATCGATGCGCACGGTGTGCCGGGTTGCCACGATGTCGGTGATGTGGTGGCCGAACAGCGCCCGGACGTGTTCCTCGCGACCCCACAGTGGCGGGGGCTGCGCGCCCGGAGGGGGCGGGGGTGCATACGGTTTCATCGTTGCGAACATCTGGCCGATGAAACCCTCGGGGGTCCAGCTGAGTAGACCGATCGTCCCTCCCGGCCGGCAGACGCGGACGAGTTCGTCGGCGCTGGCCTGATGGTGCGGGGCGAACATGACACCGACGCACGACATCACGGTGTCGAACTCGTTGTCGGCGAACGGCATCGCCTCGGCGTCGGCCTCGCGCCACTCCACCTCGGCTCCGAGTTCGGCGGCCCGGCGGCGGCCGGCGTCGAACAGTTCGGGGGTGAGGTCACTGGCCACGACGCTCGCACCGGACAGCGCCGCAGGGATGGCGGCGTTGCCGGAGCCTGCCGCGACGTCGAGAACACGGTCACCGGGCCTGACCCGGCTCGCCCGGACCAGGGCGGGGCCGAGGCCGGCGATGATGTCGGTGGCGAGGGCGGGGTAGTCGCCGAGAGCCCACATGGCGCGGTGTTTGTTCTTCAGGTCGCGGTCGGCTTGCACTGCGTCGATCGTGTCATCCATCTCGGTACTCCGGTGGGTCGTCTGCATCGGTCGAGATCCAGCCTGGCCGGATGGCGGTGCCCCGAACAGGCACCCTCGGGGTAGGTTCCCGCCACCCCGGACGTCAGTCCTGGTCGCGGAACTGCGCCGCGAGTTCGCTGCGCGAGCGGATGCCGAGCTTCGCGTAGACCCGGGTCAGGTGGTACTGCACGGTCTTGACGGACAGGAACAGCTCGCCCGCCGCCTCCTTGTTGCTCGCTCCGCCGGCGACGAGTTCGGTCACAGCCCGTTCCTGCGGAGTCAGTTCCTCGAGCGTGAACCGGCTGCGTTTGAGGTTGAGGCCGCCGGCCTTGAGTTCGCGGTCGCACCGCTGCACGTAAGAGGTGGCTCCGAGCGCGAAATATCCCTCCCGGGCGGCCTGCATGACGGCGTCCGCTTCGCGCCGCTTCCCTGCCCGGCGCAGGGTCTGGCCGTACGCGAAGTTCACGCGGGCGCGGTCGTAGGGGAGGGGAAGGGTGTCGAGGTGCGTCAAGGCCGTCTCGAACACGTCCCGGGCGGAATCGATGTCGCCACGCGCGCCGGCGACGCGACCGCGGGCGTAACCGAGACGAGCCATCGCCGACCGGTGGCCGCGCTCGGCGGCGCGTTCCTCGTGCGGGGTGAGGAAGGTGTCCGCGTCGTCGACGCGACCGGCCATCACGAGGGCGTTCGCGTAGACGTCGGGCCACTGCCAGAAGCCGGGCTCGTCGATGCCCTCGCGCGGTTGCAGGCGGGTGAGAGGCTCGAGTGCCCTGATCACTGCGGCGTAGTCGGCCTGCACCTCGGCGCATTGGGCGCGTGCCAGTGAGGACGGAATGAACATCATCGGGTAGTCGTGCGAACTCGCCGCCGCGAGACGGAGGTGCTCGTGCGCAGCGGGCCAGTTTCCGCGTAGCGCGTGTGTCTGCGCGCCGGTCCAGTGCACCAGGGGCCGGACGAGGTCGAGTGCGGCGTCCTCGAGTTGGTGTGCCGCGCGGTCGACCGTGGCGATGGCGCCACTCCAGTCGCCGAGGGCGAATTGCGTTCGCGCCAGCCAGGCCTGCGCCCACAGCGAGATGCGGGTCGAGCCCATCCGGAAGGCCGTGGGGACGGCGCTCTCGAGTTCCTGACGCGCCGATTCGGGATCGTCCAGCGCCAGGTCGAGCCAACCCCTGGCCATGTCGAAGCGCTGGGACTGGGCACCGAGGGCGATCTTCGCGGACAGTGTGTCGTAGGCGGCCCGTGCCTCCACGATCTGACCCGTGGCAGCGAGTCCGAGTCCCATGATCGCCGCGGATTCGACGGCCGACGGATCGCCCGGATCGACGAGAGCCACGGCCCGGCCGGCCCATTCGACGAGGTCCGGTCCGTGCCAGCGGACGAGTGAGTCCAGGACGCGGCGCTGGCAGATCAGCGCGGCGGTCGCCGGATCGGTGTCCGGGTCGCATGCGGTCCACGACTGGGTGAGCAGCAGATCGGCCTCCGCGGGTCGTCCCCGGAGGATTGCGAGGTAGCCGAGTACGGCGTCGCGTAACGGACTTTCGGGGAAGCTCTCGATTTCCGGCGCGAACGCCAGTGCCTGGGGAAGGTTGCTGGCACCGACGAGAGCGTCGACGGCCCGGATGAGACGTTGTTCGCGTTCGCCGCGGTCCGCGGTGAGGCGGCTCGACTTGATCAGTGCGTCCGCGACGGCCGACCACGCCCCGACGGTCGCCCGCTGCGCAGAGTAGGTGTCCAGTTCGTCCGCGAGCGCGGGGTCGGCGAACGGCGCCGCCGCGGCGCGATGGTCCAGCCGCCTGCCCTCGTCCTCGACGATCTGTGCGGCATGATCGTGCAGGTCACGTAGCCGGATCGGCCCGAGGCTGCGGTAGACGGCGGCCCGGGTCAGCGGCGACGGGAAGGTCAGCACGGTCACGCCGCGATGCTCACCGACGGTGAGGAGGCCCGCCCGATGGATTTCGTCGAGCGCTTCCACCGGGTGCTCGATGCCCGCGAGCGCGGCGGCGTCGGCGAATCGGGGATCCCCGCCGAGTACGGCCGCCGATTCGACGAGTGCCCGGGCAGGCGCTGAGCACGCGGACAGTTGTGACTGCACTTTCGCGGCGAACGTGCGGGGTACCGGGAGCACTGGCTGCCACTGGCTCCACGCGCTCGGGTCGACTTCCTGTAGAAGTTGCGTGAGGTGCCGCGGATTCCCCGCAGTGTGCTGAACGAGCTGGTGCGCCACCGGGGCCGGAAGGTCGAGATGCGCAAGGGTATTCGCAAGTCTGCGGGTGTCGGACGCATCGAGCGGACGGACGTGGATCCGATGCCGGCGATGCCGGTCGAGGAGGTCGAGGACGTCCGCGGGAACACCCTCAGGAGGTTCCGAGTTCGTGACGAGGACGATCAGTGCCGGTCGGTCCAGCAGATGCACGGCGGAGGTCAGCGCCTGCAATGAGGCCAGGTCTGCCCACTGCGCATCGTCGAGCACGAAGACGAACGGAACGTCACCGGCAGGCGGGTTCACTGCAGCGACGAGTTCGCGGGTGACGTCGAGGGGGTCCGCCGACGTCACGGCCGCCCCGAGGAGCTGTTCGGCGACGCCGAAGGGATGGCCCGACGCCCACGGGGCGCAGACCGCGGAGAACGCGGGCAGGTCGGGATGCGCCGCGAGGAAGTGTTCCACCAAAGTGGTCTTGCCGATGCCCGGCACGCCTTCGACGACCACGACGACGGGCGCGTTCTCGCCCGCCTCACGCAGGATCGACTCTAGTTCGGCGAGTTCGCGGGAACGCCCGACGAGCTCGATGTTCCCTGGATCCCTCACACCACTCACCGTATCGCGGCGCCTGATTTCGGCGTGTTCCTGGCGAAAACTGGGAACGCTTGTACCGTGAGGTTAGAAGCTGCTGGTCAGAACGACTACGAGTCGAAGGATTCGGTGCATCCATGACGACGGAGGCGAACTCCACGAAGTTGGAGCGAGTGGCGATCCGCTTTGCCGGAGACTCCGGCGACGGCATGCAGTTGACCGGCGACCGGTTCACGTCGGAGGCGGCGGCGTTCGGCAACGACCTCGCCACCCAGCCCAACTTTCCCGCCGAGATCCGGGCGCCTCAGGGCACGCTCCCCGGTGTGTCGTCGTTCCAGATCCAGATCGCGGACTACGACATCCTCACGGCCGGCGACCGCCCGGACGTCCTGGTCGCCATGAACCCGGCGGCGTTGAAGGCGAACCTGGCCGAACTGCCGCGCGGCGGCATGATCATCGTGAACACGGACGAGTTCACCAAGCGGAATCTCGCGAAGGTCGGATACGCCACGAGCCCCCTCGACGACAACTCCCTCGAGGACTACGTGGTGCATCCGGTGGCGATGTCGACGTTGACGGTCGGCGCGGTCGAACCCGCCGGACTGAGCAGGAAGGACGGCGAGCGGGCGAAGAATATGTTCGCGCTCGGACTGCTGTCGTGGATGTACAACCGCCCCACCCACAGCATCGAGCGGTTCCTGCAGACCAAGTTCGCAGCGAAGCCGCAGATCGCGGAGGGCAACCTGCTCGCGTTCAAGGCCGGGTGGAATTACGGGGAGACGACGGAGAGTTTCGCGACCACCTACGAGGTGTCCGCGGCGACGCTCCCACCGGCCACGTATCGCCAGGTCACCGGGAACACGGCCCTGGCCTACGGGGTGGTGACCGCGGGACGGCTGGCGTCGCGGGACGTCTTCCTCGGCACCTATCCGATCACGCCGGCGTCGGACATCCTGCACGAGCTGAGCAAGCACCGGAATCTCGGCGTCACCACGTTCCAGGCCGAGGACGAGATCGCCGGAATCGGCGCGGCGCTGGGCGCCTCGATCGGGGGTGCGCTCGGCGTGACGAGCACGTCCGGACCCGGACTGGCGCTGAAGAGCGAAGCCATCGGGCTGGCGGTGATGACGGAGGTCCCGCTGCTCGTCATCGATGTCCAGCGCGGTGGCCCGTCCACCGGGCTCCCGACGAAGACCGAGCAGTCGGACCTGTTGCAGGCGATGTACGGACGCAACGGCGAGTCGCCGGTCGCGGTGATCGCGCCGTGCTCACCCGCGGACTGCTTCGACGCCGCCGTCGACGCCGCCCGGATCGCGTTCACGTACCGCACACCGGTGCTGTTGCTGTCGGACGGCGCCATCGCGAACGGCAGCGAACCGTGGGCCATCCCGGACGTGTCCGAACTGGACCGGATCGACCCCGGCTGCGACACGGCGCCACTGGTGGACGGCGAATTCGCACCGTACGCCCGGGACCGGGAGACGCTCGCCCGTGCCATGGCGATACCGGGAACGCCCGGGCTCGAACACCGCATCGGCGGACTCGAGAAGGCCGACGGCAGCGGCGACATCTCCTACGATCCCGCCAACCACGACCTCATGGTGCGGTTGCGCCAGGCCAAGATCGACGGAATCGCCGTTCCCGACGCGGTCGTCGACGACCCCTCGGGTGAGGCCGACCTGCTGCTCGTCGGATGGGGCAGCTCGTACGGACCCATCGGTGAGGCCTGCCGGCGTGCTCGCCGTGAGGGTAAGAAGGTGGCCCACGTGCACGTGCGCAACATCAACCCGCTGCCCGCCAATCTCGGTGCGGTGCTGCGCAGCTACGGGACCGTCGTCGCACCGGAGATGAATCTGGGCCAGCTCGCGATGATCCTCCGTTCGAGGTTCCTCGTCGACGTGCAATCGGTGACCAAGGTGCGGGGGCTCGCCTTCCTCGGCGACGAGCTGCACGACGTGATCGACTCCGCGCTGGCCGGAACGTTGCGTGAGCACGAGCTCGCGAAGACCTCCGACGCGCTCGCGTCGGCGACTTACCGATCGACCGGACCCCGGCAGGAGGAATCGGCGTGACACGGATGATCAGTCGTGTCGGTGCGGATCTGGGCCTGAGCGCCACCGCGCACGTGCCCAGGACCGACGAACCGCAGAAGGCCAAGGACTTCACGTCGGACCAGGAGGTCCGGTGGTGTCCGGGGTGCGGCGATTACGTCATCCTCGCTACGATCCGAAGTTTTTTGCCGGAGTTGGGACTCCGACGCGAGAATCTGATGTTCGTCTCCGGTATCGGATGCTCGAGCCGCTTCCCGTACTACCTGGACACGTACGGCCTGCACTCGATCCACGGTCGTGCGCCTGCCATCGCGACGGGTCTCGCGGTGACGCGCCCCGACCTGTCGGTGTGGGTGGTGACCGGCGACGGCGACGCACTGTCCATCGGGGGCAACCATCTCATCCACGCCCTGCGGAGAAACGTCAACATGACGATCCTGTTGTTCAACAACAGGATCTACGGGCTGACCAAGGGGCAGTACTCGCCGACCTCGGAGGTCGGCAAGGTCACCAAGTCGACGCCGCTGGGTTCGGTGGACCACCCGTTCAACACGCTCTCCCTCGCGCTGGGAGCCGAGGCGACCTTCGCGGCCCGAGCCATGGACTCGGACCGCAAGGGGCTGACGGAGGTGCTGCGGCAGGCGGCGGCGCACCGCGGCACGTCGTTCGTGGAGATCTACCAGGACTGCCCGATCTTCAACGACGGCTCGTTCGACGTCCTACGCAAGGAGGGTTCGGAGCAGCGCCTCATCCCGCTGACCCACGGCGAGCCGATCGTCTTCGGCGGAGCGGGCGAATTCTGCGTCGTCCGATCGGGTTTCGGTCTGAAGGTGGTCGCGACCGCAGACGTCGACCGGGACGACATCGTCGTGCACGACGCCCACACCGACGACCCCGACTACGCGTACGCACTGTCGAGGCTCTCGGACCAGGACCTCACCCACACCGTGACCGGTGTGTTCCGCAGCGTCACGCGGGACACGTACGACGACATGGTGCGCCTGCAGAACGAGATCGCGCGGGAGAAGGACCCGGTCGACGACGGCTCGCTGCAGCGCCTGCTGACCGGTCACGACACCTGGACGGTGGAGTAGGCGGCTTCGCCGGTGCCCGCCACCTCGGTGCGGGTGACCCGTGCGCGCGGAACGAAGAACGTCACGATCCCGCCCAGGACGGCGATGCCCGCGAAGACGTAGAACGCCACCTGGCTGCTGATGCCGGCGCTGATCAGTGCTCCACCGATCAGTGGGCCGAAGATCCCGCCCAGCCGGCCGAATCCGGCGCACCACGCCACTCCGGCGCCGCGTGCGGACGTCGAGTAGTAGTTGGAGACGAAGCCGTAGATCAGGACCTGGGTGCCGATGGTGCCGACTCCGGCGACCGCGACGGACGCGAGGAGCACCGGCAGCGGGAAGCCGAGCGTCAGGAGGATCAGGGCGAGTGCGGCGAGACCGAATGTCGTGGCGACGACGCGTTGCGGTCCGATGCCGTCGGCGACCTTGGAGGCGATCAGGCCGCCGAGGATCGCGCCGCCGTTGAGGACGAGCAGGAACGACAGCGAACCCTTCGCGTTGAAACCGGCGTCCTCCATGATCTTCGGAAGCCACGTGTTGAGTCCGTACGTGAGCAGGAGGCCGGAGAAGCTCATCATTCCGAGAAGCGCAGTGCCCCAGGCGTAACGGCGTGTCGCGAGTGCGGCGAAGCCGACCTTCTCGACCGAGGCACGTTCCGCGGCGATCTCGTCGGCGCCGGGCATCGGGATGCCCGTGCGTTCGGAGATGCGGCGGGCCTTGTCCTCGTGGCCGCGGGCGACGAGCCACTTCGGTGACTCGGGCAGTTTCACGAGCGCCAGCGGCAGCAGGATCACGATGGGCAGTGCGCCGATCCAGAAGAGGCCGCGCCAGCCGATCGTGTCGCGCAGGACGATGGCGAGGAGGGACGCGAGCACCCCGCCGGCGGGGACGCCGCTGTAGACGATCGCGTTGTACAGGTTCCGCTTTCCGGGAGGTGCGAACTCCGCCACCATCGCACCGGCGGTGGCGACGAGACCACCGACCCCGATACCGGTGAAGAATCGCAGCAGGCCGAACATGGTGACGTTGGTGGCCAACGCGGCGAGTCCCATTCCGATGGAGAACCACGCGATGTTGACGAGCATCATCCGCCGCCGGCCCAGGTAGTCGCCCACGGCGCCGGCGGTGAGTGCGCCCACCATGACACCGATGAGCGCGTACGAGCCCAGTGCACCGGCCTGCTGCGCGGAGATCTCGCCGAGTTGACCGGGATCGTTCATCAACGTCGGGAGGATGGTGCCGTACACGACGAGGTCGTAGCCGTCGAAGATGATGGCGATCGTGGCGATCGCGACGACCCACGTGACGGCACTGCGGTGTCTCGGACTCGCCCAGGTGTCGGATGTGGTGGATGGGTTCATGGTGATCTCCGCTCGGTGGGTGTGACGGGGAACCGGGACGAACTCGTAAGTGTGCTGTGTCACAATCGAATTCGGATAAAGAAATGCCCCATCGGCGAGACGATGCAATGCGCCCCGCCGATGAGGCGGTCGAGATCTGTGGGCAGCTAGCCGAGGTCGCCACCGGCGACGGGCAGTACCGTCCCGGTGATGTAGGTGGCCTCGTCGGAGGCCAGGAAGACGATGGCCGCGGCCTGCTCGTCCAGCGTTCCGTACCGCTTCAGCAGGGACGAGTCGACGGTCTGGTCGACGATCTGCTGGTACCAGGCCTTCTCCTGATCGGTCTCCGCGCCGGGGCCGCGGGGAACGCGGCGAGCGGGCGCCTCGGTGCCGCCGGGTGCGGTGGCCACCACGCGGATTCCGTACTGTGCGGCTTCGAGAGCGAGGGACGCGGTCAGGGCGTTGACCCCGCCCTTCGACGCCGCGTAGGGCACGCGGTTGACACCCCGCGTGGCCACCGAGGACACGTTGACGATGGTGCCCGACTCCTGCGCGATGAGGTGGGGGAGGACGGCGCGGCACGTCCACAGGGTCGGGAACAACGACCGCTGCACCTCCGCCTGGATCTGCTCGGCGGTGTAGTGCTCGTACGGCTTGGCCCAGATGGTGCCGCCGACGTTGTTGATCAGCACGTCGAGCCGGCCGTGCTGCTGCCGCGCCTCGTCGATCGCCGTCTCTGCGTCGGTGAACTGTTCCAGATCGGCGGTGATGCTGTGCGCGTCGGTGCCGTTCTCGCGCAACCCCTTCGCGACGTCGTGGACGAGCTCGGCGCGGTCGATCAGGATCAGCGACGCACCCTCGGCCGCGAGTCGGGTCGCGACCGTCAGGCCGATGCCCTGCGCTGCGCCGGTGACCGCGACGACCTTGCCGTCGAAGCGGTGCGGAGTGACGAGTCCACTCATGCGACGGCACTCCTCTCGATGGCGCGGCACATGGTGGCCTTGGCGTGCGCGCTGTGGCTGACGATCAGGTCGTGGGCGGCGGCCCGGTCACCCTTCTCGAAGGCGGAGACGATGTCGAGGTGGTCGTGCTGGATGTGCTCGTCCACCCAGTCCGCGGTGCGGAGCACCTTCGTCATGAGCTGCGTGACCTCCAGGCGGTTGTACGCCTCGAGGAGCACGTCGTTGGCGGTGCACCGGAACAGGAATTCGTGGAATGCGGCGTTGGTGTCGGTAAAGGCGCCGGCATCCGTGAAGTGGTCGTTCTCGATCGATTCGCACGAGGTCTCGGCGAGGATCCGGTACTCGGACAGCTGTTCCTTCGTCATCCGGCCGATGGTCAGTTCCATTGCACCGAGTTCGAGCGCCATGCGGGCGTCGAACTGCGCGTCCGACTCGGACAGCGGCTGGTGTTCCTCGCCGATCTCGTACTCGGGGGCCGCCTCGACTGCGTCGGCCGCCGGCGGTGCGGACGCCTCGGACCCACTCGGTGTCGCCGCGTTGTTGAACTTCTCGAAGTAGAAGTTCGCCGGCGTGACGCCCTCCGACTTCAGGTGGTCGCGCACCGCCTCGACCATGGGAGGCGGACCGCACAGGTACACGTCCACGTCGCCGTCGTTCAGGTGTGCGGGCTCGAACAGGCCGGTCACGTATCCCTTGTTCGGTGCACTGCTCGCCGGGTCGGACACGCAGTAGTCGAACGTGAACTGGGGCAGGGACTTCGTGTACGCCTCGAGCTTGTCCAGTTCCACCAGGTCCGCGTCGGACGAGACACCGTAGACCAGGTGCACGGGGTGGTCGGCGGCGTCGGTGCGCATCTTGTCGAGGATCGACAGCAGCGGGGCCAGCCCGGTGCCGCCGGCCAGCAGCAGGGCGCGACGCTTCTGCTCGCGGAGGAAGAAGCTTCCCATCGGGCCGGTGAACTCGAGCGTGTCGCCGACCTGTGCGCGGCTACGCAGGTACTCCGACATCAGGCCACCGTCGGTGATCTTGACCAGGAACGACAGTTCCTTCGACGTGGGTCCGGTGCTGAACGAGTACGAGCGCGTCGCTTCGGTCCCGGGAACGGTGATGTTCACGTACTGGCCGGGGAGGAAGACCAGGTCGTCCCGGTTCGCGATCTCGATCGTGAACCCGATGGTGGTGTCGGAGAACTTGCGGATCTCCGTGACCGTCGAGGTGAACGTGCCTGCGGCGGTCTTCGCGACGTCGGATGTCGTCGGGATCTGCAGCACCAGATCGCTTTCCGGCATCATCTGGCACGGAAGGCAGTAGCCCTGCTCCGCCTCTTCGTCGGTGAGCGCTTCCTCGATGTAGTCGCCGCCGTCGTACGTGCCGGATTCGCAGAGCGACTTGCAGGTGCCGCACGCCCCGTCTCGACAGTCGAGGGGAATGTTGATGCGCGCGCGGTAGGACGCGTCGGCGACCGTCTCGTCGCCGTCACACTTGATGAAGCGGGTGATCCCGTCCTCGAAACTCAGTGCAACTTGGAAAGTCATGGAAAACAGCTCGATTCGCGAAGAATGGGGAAGAAATCAGATGTGGTAGATGTCGACCACGTGGTGGATGTAGTCGTTCTTGAGCACGACCTTCTTCTTCAGGATCAGAGGCTGCTCACCGGAGAAGTCGATGGTGTAGAACGAATTCCCGAAGTACGTGTCGACCGTGTTGTACCGGAAGTAGAGCGTGAACCAGTTGAACCGGACGTCCACGACGTCGCCGCGACGGTCGGTGACCTCGACGTTCGAGATGTTGTGACCGGTGCGGGGTTCCGGAAGGCTCGTCGCGCTCGACCGGTCGGTCTTGATGCGGAACACCCGGTCCTCGATGCCACCACGGTTGGCGTAGTAGATCAGGGAGATCTCGGTCATCGGGTCGGTGGTCAGTTCACCGTCGTCGGCCCACGCCGGCATCCAGAACTCGGAGTCGGGGTGATAGCACTCGATCCACTTCTCGAACTCGCGGTCGTCGAGGTAGCGGGCCTCACGGTAGAGGAACTGCTCGATGTCGTGCTGGGTGACAGTGCTTTCGGCTACTGCGGTCATGTTTCTCGCCTCCCTCAGCGGTTGTTCGCGGCAACGTCGGCGTCGAGCGCCTTGGTGAGCGCTTGCACCCAGTAGCCGTGCTGGATCGGGTAGAGGCCCTCGTCCTCGGTCTTCACACCACTGGAGATGGGGTTGATGCCGATCTTCTTCGCATCTTCGTCGGGGCCCTGGAGTTGGTGGGTGACACCGCGGCTGAGGTCGTTGAACGGTGCGGCGCCGGCCTGGTACGTCTTCTGGCAGGAGCGGAACTCCTCGAGATCGTCCGGGGTGGCCATGCCGGTGGCGTTGAAGAAGTCCTCGTACTGGCGGATGCGGGCGGCACGTGCCGTGCGGCTCTCACCCTTGGGGGCGATGCAGTAGATGGTGACCTCGGTCTTGTCGACGGAGATCGGACGGAAATGCCGGATCTGCGAACCGAACTGGTCCATCAGGTACACGTTCGGGTACAGGCACAGGTTGCGGGACACGCCGATCATCCAGTCGGCGCGATCCTCCCCGTACTCGGTGACCAGTTCGTCGCGGCGCTCGTTCAGCGGACGGTTGGCGGGGTCCGCCCACTTGGTCCACAGCAGCAGGTGACCGTTGTCGAACGAGTAGTACCCGCCCTGCTGCTTCGACCACTTGCCGGCGTCCATCGCCTTCGTGGCGTTGGTGGACTCGCCGGACTCCCGACGCGACGTGGTCGCGGCGTAGTTCCAGTGGGTGGCGGACACGTGGTAGCCGTCGGCGCCGTTCTCGGTCTGCAGCTTCCAGTTGCCGTCATAGGTGTAGGTGGACGCGCCGCGCAGCACCTCGAGGCCGTCGGGCGACTGGTCGACGATCATGTCGATGATCTTCGTGGTGTCACCGAGGTGTTCCTCGAGCGGCGGGACGTCGGCGTTGAGGCTGCCGAACAGGAATCCGCGGTAGTTCTCGAACCGCGCGACCTTGGTGAGGTCGTGGGAGCCGTCCTTGTTGAACTGTTCCGGGTAGCCGGCCTCACGCGGGTCCTTGACCTTGAGGAGCTTGCCCGAATTGTTGAACGTCCAGCCGTGGAACGGGCAGGTGAACGTGGTCCGGTTGTCCGTCTTGCGCCGGCAGAGCATGGCGCCGCGGTGGCTGCACGCGTTCACCAGGGCGTTGAGCTCACCCTCCTTGTTGCGGGAGATCACGATCGGCTGGCGGCCCATGTACGTGGTGAAGTAGTCGCCGACGTTCGGGATCTGGCTCTCGTGGGCCAGGTAGATCCAGTTGCCCTCGAAGATGTGCTTCATCTCGAGTTCGAACAGGTCCTCGTCCGTGAAGACGCTGCGTCGCACCTGGTAGCGACCGGTTTCCGCGTCCTCGATGAGCGCGTCGGCCAGCTTGGCGCGCACGTCGTCGGACGGCGCTGTGTACAGGGTTTCAGTCATGGGATCCTCCAAGATCTCCGGGGGGCTTGCGCCCTGCGAGGGCGCCCGGGTCCGGCAATGGATTCCACTCTTGCAGCCTGTGCGCTGCATCACACTAGGCATTTACCGAGTACTGACTAGGACGTGTTCGGCATGCGTACGCCGAAGCTCGGAGGGCCTCGGCGTGCGCACGCGGGCCGACTTCACACGGCTGGCATGAACTTCTCCCGGAAGATGCGTCGCGGAGCCATACGCCGGCGCTTGAATGCCTTGACGCCGGCGTCGACCATCGCGGGCGGCCCGCACAGGTACCCGGAGTATCCGCGACAGGTATCGAAGTCCTCCACGAACGCGTCCGTGACGTAACCGGACCGCCCGGACCACGACTGGTCGCTCAGACACGGCACGTACCGGAAGCCCGGGTACGCCCGCTCCCACTCCTGGAACAGGTCGACATCGTAGAGGTCGGACTCCTCGCGCACGCCGTGATACAGGTGGATAACGCGTTCCGGTGTGGCCGTGAGTGCCTGGTGGGCCATGGATTTCAGCGGGGCGAGCCCGGTTCCGCCGCCGAGCAGGACCATCGGCCCCTCGTCGTCCGGATCGAGACGGAAGTCGCCGAGCGGCCCCGCCATTTCGACGCGTTCGCCGACGGACAGCGAGCCGAAGACCCAACCGTCCGTCGCGACTCCGCCCGGCTGCCTGCGGATGTGGAACTCGAGTTGTTTCGACTCGCCCGGCGTGTTCGCCATCGAGTACTGGCGGCCGTGGTCGGTGCCGGGTACTCGCAGTTCGACGTACTGCCCCGCGGAGAATTCGAGCGGGCTGTCGAGCGTGACGAGAACCCGCCGCGTGTCGCGGGCGACGTCCTCGATCGCGCTCACGGTGCCGACGAGGTCCCGCAGGGCGTGGACGGTGCCCGCCGGCGCCGTGTCCAGGCGTTCCACCACGGTGTCACCGCACGGAGTGGCCTGGCAGGCCAGGGCGAATCCCTGCTCGCGCTCGGCCCGGGTCAGCGTGTTCTCGGGCGAGCGGCCGTGGTCGACCGACCCCGATACGACCCGCAGCTTGCACGTACCGCACGTGCCCTGGTTGCACGAGTTCGGCATCCACACGCTGCCCCGGAGGAAAGCGTCGAGTATCGGCTGGTCGGGGCGGCATTCCACCCTGTCGGCAGCGACCGAGACGGTGAAGGTCACGGCTATACCTCCCACGTGGTCCGGAGGGCGGTCGGGCCGCGGAAACCCCAGCCCCAGAACTCGACGTCCGCGCCGGAGTCACGTTCGAGGTTCGGGATCGCCTCGAACAACTCCTCCAAGCCGATGCGGCAGACGTGATTGGCGAAGTAGATGCCTGCGCACGCGTGGTTGCCGGAACCGAACGCCAGGTGGGGGAGCGGGGGACGCGTCATGTCGTAGTCGGTGGGCGCGTCGTAGACGGCGGTGTCGTGGTTGGCCGAACCGTAGGACAACAGGACCACGGATCCCTCGGGGAGGAACACGTCCCCGAGCGTGACGTCCTTGGTGCTGATGCGGGCGGTCGCCGACCAGATCGGGGAGGTCCAGCGCATTCCCTCGGAAATCGCCCGCGGAATCAGGGCGGGCTCGTCGATGACGGCCTCGAGCTGCTCGGGGCGGGTGAACAGGCCCACGAGTGTCGATGCCATTCCGTGCCCGGGTTCCTGCATCGCGCCCAGCAGGTAGACGAAGAGCGTGGGGTAGATGTACTCGCGGTCGCGGACTTGTCCTTCGGGCATGCCGTCGTGCAGCCAGTGCGAGATGGCGCTGTCGTCGGGTTCGACGGTCCACTTGTCGATGAGCGGATCGACGACGGCCCGGATCTCTGCCTTGGCCTCGTCGCCTTGCACGAATCCCTCCGGGTTCGTGAAGTCGCCGTTCGCGTCCACTCCGGCATTGGTGAAGGAGTTCGACAGTCGGTGGAACCAGTCACGCAACGTGTCCGAGCTGACGTCGTTCAGCCCCAGTAGATCACCGAGTGCGCGCACGCTGACGGGTTCGCAGTACTGCGAGACCAGATCGGCCTTGCCGTCGTTCTCGAACTGCTCCACGTAGCGCCGCGCGATGGGGCGGACGAGTCCGTCGACCCAGCGGTCCACCTCCGACGGTTGCACTGCGGGGTCGACCATCGAGCGGAGGTCGCGGTGGATCTCGCCGTTGACGCCGATCACCGCCGGGTGACCGAACGTGCGGCCGCCGGCCTTGGTGATGATCCCCTCGAAGTCGGGGCTGTTGGCGATGGTGCGGCACAGGTCGGCGGTGGTCGCGACGAACGAACCGAGGACCGGGACGTAGGCCAGCGGCGCCTCGGCGCGCAGCCGCTCGTAGACGGGGTACGGGTTGCGCTCGAGTTCCGTCATCGTGATCTCGTCGATCCAAGACAGGGTGGCGGTCATCTGAATCTCCTCATTCAAAGCAACTGCTCGGAAACAACTTTCGTTGTGTGAGCGGGGTGAGGAAGAAGGTAGGCCGTCGCAGGAGGGTGGTCTAGCCACTCTGCGCGGTCTCTGGACCATCTGCGCGACTACTTGTGATCGCGGTCTCAGTTATCCTCGACTGGGCGTGACGACACGGTTTCAATGAGGTCGGAACGATTCTTCAGTGAGGCAGGTGCATGACGATGGCATCGACGATCACCGAAACCCAGGACTGGGATGCGGCGTCGAGGGCGGTGGCCGGTGCGTACTTTCCCCACACGTTGACCGACTTGTCGCCGAACGGAGCGATGAAGCTGTCGATGCGGACCGTTGACCTCGGCCCCGTCACTCTCGGGAGGCTGGGCTGGGGTGCCGACGTGTCGATCGAGTGCGACTATCCGGATGCGTACGAGATCAACATTCCGCTGTCCGGTTCGCTGGAGTCCTGTTCGCAGGGCGACACGGTGCTGTCGCGGCCCGGTCAGGCCACGGTCTTCCGGGCGGACGAGCCGACCCTGATCACCCGGTGGAGTGGCGACTGCTCGGTGCTCGGCGTCAAATTCGACAGCGCCTACCTCGAGCAGGAGGCTGACCGGATCCTCGGCTCCGACCTGCGGCCCGGGCTGCACCTACCGTCGCAGATCGATCTCACCGAGGCCCCGGGACACAGCTGGTTTCGTCTGGTGCGCTCATTGACCGCGCAACTGCGGGAGCCGGCCGACCTCCTCGCCAACCCGGTGGTCGGCCCGCAGCTCGCCGGCGCGATCACGTCGGCCTTCGTCCTCGCCGTCACGCCCGTCGAGGAGGTGCGCGGGGGCGCGCCCCGACCGCGAATCGTCAAGCGAGTGCTCGACGGACTCAACGACGACCCGGCCCGCGCCTGGACGGCAGCCGACATGGCCGAGTTGGCGGGCACCAGCGTCCGCCGGTTGCAGGAAGGGTTTCGCGAGTATGTCGGGCGCAGCCCGTCGGAATGCCTCCTCGACATCCGTCTGAGTCGCGCCGACGCCGACCTGAGGGCGCTGGAACCCGGTGTCACGGTCTCCGAAGTCGCTGCCCGGTGGGGGTTTACCCACGCGGGCCGGTTCTCCGCCGCCTACCGCCGCAGGTACGGCAAATCCCCGTCAGAGCTGATTCGCTTCTGACGGGGATTGCGCGGGTGTGCGGTTACTTGTTACCGAAGTACGAGACGTCGTCGTTGCCGATGAGGTCGGGGACCGTCCAGCCGTCGAGGTCGTATTCGGACAGGCACTGCTCGGCGAAGCCCTTCATGGAGGCGACGTCGCCACGGTTCTCGGCGGCGAACAGCAGTTCCGCCTTGACGTTTTCGTGGTTGCCGGAGTAGTTGCGCTCGTAGAGTTCGTGGCGGCCACCGAACTCGCTGCCGATCGAATCCCACAGTGCCTTCATGATCTTGACGCGTTCGACGGCGGTCATGCCGTCGGAGCCGCGGACGTACTTGTCGAGGTACGGCCGGACGTCGGGGCTCTTGAAGTCGCGGGCGCTCGAGGGGAGGTAGATCAGACCGGACGCGACGTCCTGTTCGATGATCTCCTTGATTCGCGGGTAGCCCTGGATCATGAACATGCGGTACGTCAGCCCGTATTCGAGCTTCGGGATGACGGTGTCGCCGATCCACGGCTCGGGGTTGCGTGCCATCGATTCGGTGAGTGACCAGAACAGGTTTCGCCAGCCGATGACCTCACCGACGCGGGTCTGCACGCCGCGGAACCCGCCCGCGCCGGTGGCGTCGAGTGCCTTCATCAGCATGCCGGCGATGAAGTCGAGTTTCACGGCGAGACGGGTGCAGCCCTGGAACGTGAAGCGGGGCAGGAATCCGGACTGCGGGAAGAAGCCGTTGATCTTGTCGACGTCGCCGTACATGAAGACGTTCTCCCACGGCACCAGCACCTTGTCGAAGATGAAGATGGTGTCGTTCTCGTCCATGCGGCTCGACAGCGGGTAGTCGAACGGGGTGCCCATCACGGCCGCGTTCTGGGTGAACGACGACCGGCAGATCAGCTTCACCCCCGGCGCGTCCATCGGGACGGTGCAGATCAGGGCGAATTCCTTCTTCTTGATCGGCAGGCCGTAGTGGGCGATGAAGTTGTAGTTGGTGATGGCCGAGCCGGTGGCCACGACCTTGGCGCCGGAGACGATGAGGCCGGCGTCGGTCTCCTTCTCCACCTTCATGAACACGTCGCCGACCTCGTCGGGCGGGAGCTGTCGGTCGACCGGCGGGTTGATGATCGCGTGGTTCCAGTAGAGAACCTTTTCCTGCGATTCCTTGTACCAGCGTTCTGCGTTGTCCTGGAACGGGGAGTACAGCTCCTTGTTGGCATGCAGGGTGCCGAGGAAGGAGGCCTTGTAGTCGGGCGACCGGCCCATCCAGCCGTACGTCATGCGCGCCCAGGTGGCGATGGCGTCGCGTTCCTTCAGCAGGTCGTCCGAGGAGGTGGGTGCCTTGAAGAACGGCATCGTGACGCCGCCGTTGCCGGTGTCGGTGGGGGTGGTGACCTTGTCGACGTGTTCGCCGGTATGCATCGAGTCGTAGAGGCGTGCGGTCATCCGGATGGGGTTGCGGAACGCCGGATGCGTGGTGACGTCCTCGACACGCTCGCCGTGCAACCAGATTTCACGGTCGTCGCGTAGCGACTCGATGTACTCGTCACCGGTCATCGGGCGCGATGCGAAGTTGGTGGTGCGGTTGGCTTCGCAGTCTGCGGCCGGGTTGACCTTCGTCGGGTCGAGCGCGGTCTCGGGAGCGCTTTCGGTGGTGGTCATGGAATGTCCTTTCGGATTCGGCGGTCAGTTGACGGGCTGAAGATGGAATGGGGTGAAGGAGGTGGTGGAGTCGAACCAGCCGTTGTTCGGATCGTCCATCGATCCGTTCCACGCGGCCGACGCGGACGGTGAGCCGAGGTCGTGGAAAGTGCTCCGGTAGAACAGCAGCGGGTCCTTGCCGCTGGATTCGGCCGCGACGATCTCACCGATGAAGATGATGTGATCGCCTCCGTCGTACTCGGCCCACGGCCGGCACGACAACGTGGCGGCGGCACCGCAGATGATGGGGGCGGTCGGCCCGTCGGCCCACACGGGTTCGGGGTTCTGCGGTCGCCCGGCGAAATGCATCGCGGTGTCCACCTGGTCGGCGGCGAGAATGTTGACGGCGAACGGCGCCTTGCTCAAGTAGTTGCAGGCCTTGGACTTTCGGGTCAGGGTGATCTGGCACAGTCTCGGCTCGATCGAGACAGCGGTGAAGGCGGTGACCGTCGCTCCGTGCGGCAGGCCCTCGGAGTTGGCGCACGTGATGACCGTGACTCCGCTGGCAAACTGCCCGAAAATGTTCCGGAGTTCGCGTTGCTCCATGGTCGGAGCCTCCCTTCCTGTCCGGGGCGCTGATGAGGTACGGACGAAAGTACGACCGTGGGAACGGCGCGTCGATCCGCTGAGCGCGGAGGTGATCCGCTTTGCGCGGTGACTTGGATCACGCCGAAAATTGCAATCGAAGGTGTCCGTAGTCACACTGGTGCCATGCAGCCCGCGTCCAAGCTGATTCGCCCCGAAGATTGGGACGAAGCGTCGCACGTGGTGTCGGACGTGTACTTCCCACACCGGCTGACCCCGCTGAACAGGTCGAACGCGGGCAACACCGTCGCGGAGGCGGTGGAACTCGGGCCGGTGAAGATCACCCACATCGGCTGGGGCGCGGACGTGGCGATCCAGTCGGACCACCCCGGCGCGTATGCGATCAACGTGCCGCTGTCGGGGCATCTGGAATCGGTGACCGGCAAGCACGAGGTGTCGTCCGTGCCCGGGGCGGGAACGATATGTCCGCCCGACACGACGACGCTCATCACCGACTGGAGCAAGGACTGCTCCATCATCGGCGTGCGCGTCGACCGCGACTACCTGCATCGTGAGATGGCGCGGATCCTGGCGCGGCCGGGACTGCGACTGCCCCCGCAGTTGGATCTGACCAGCGAGAACGGTGCCAGCTGGCTGGCTCTGGTGCGGTCGCTGCTCGACCAGATGCTGCGGTCGGACGGCATCTACACGAACCCCCTCGTCGCCGAGCAACTGTCGGGGGCGGTCACCACGGCACTGGTCCTGGCAGCGATCCCGGACGACGAGACGGCCGGTGCCGGTACCCGGCCGCGCATCGTCAAGCGCGTCATCGACGAGATCCACGCCGATCCCGCACGGGCGTGGACGGCGGCCGAGATGGCCGAGATCGCAGGTGTCGGGGTCCGCCGCCTGCAGGAGGGATTCCAGGAGTACGTCGGGGTGAGCCCCCGCGACTACCTGCTGGACGTCCGGCTCGAACGTGTCCACGACGACCTGCTGCGCGCGGACGGTTCGTCGACGGTCGCCGAGGTCGCGATGCGCTGGGGTTTCACCCACACCGGCCGATTCGCGGCGGCGTACCGCCGGAAGTACGGCGTGGCGCCCTCCGAAGCGCTCCGGGGCTGACGGTCCGGCGTCAGCTCACATAGGAGAAGATCGTCGCCATCCCGGCGGCAAGGTGATAGTCGTTGTGGCAGTGTGTGATCCACTGACCAGGGTTGGTCGTGTCGATGTCGGCGGCGACGGTCTGCCCGGGGAGCACGATCACGGTGTCCTTCCGCGGTCCGGAGCCGTCCGACCGGGCGACGGCGAACGTGTGCCCGTGCAGGTGCATGGGGTGGAACATCATCGTGGGGTTCGTGTAGACCAGCCGCACTCGCTGGTCCCGGTGGACGGTCAGCGGGGTGTGGTCGGGGTAGGCCTTACCGTTCACCGTCCACACGTACCGCATCATGTCGCCGCCGAGCGACGCCTCCAGGGTGACACCCGGGTCGACGACGGGTAACCGGACGGCGTCGGTGGCCCGCAGGCCGACCACGGTGAGCGGGGGAGGGCCCAGCTCACGGGGCGCCACGGCGGGGTCGGGGGCCGCGCCGCCGCCGGTGCGCACCACCGCGAATGCCTGCGCGCCCTTCCCCTCGGCGACCGCGACCAGCGGGAACACCCCGTCCCGAAGGGTGACGACGGCGTCGTACCGCTCGCCCATGCCGATCAGCACCGAGTCGGTGTCGACCGGTTCGACGGGGAAACCGTCCGTGTCCGTGACGGTCAGCCGGTGGCCACCCAGCGCGACCCGGAACGCGGTGTCGTCGCCCGCGTTGATCAGCCGGATGCGGGCGCGCTGCCCCGGTCGTGCGGTGAAGACGGTCGGATCGCCGGGTGGTTTCCCGTTCAGCAGGTACACCGGGTACCGGACGTCGCCGGAGTCACCGCCGAGCACGCGCGACGTCATCACGGGCATGGACGTCATCCGCCCACCGCGGAGTTCGTCGAAGACCTGCGACGGCGTGCGGTCGGTCAACCAGTCGGAGAGCACGACGACGAACTCGGCGTCGTAGTTCGCGGGAGCCCCGGGATCGTCGATGATCAGAGCCCCGTACAGCCCTCGGCCGCGCTGGAGATCGCCGTGCGTGTGGTACCAGTACGTGCCCGGGTCGGGCGGGATGAAGTCGTAGACGAACTCTGTGTCCGCCGGTATCGGAGCCTGCGTGACATCCGGGACCCCGTCCATGTCGTTGCGGATGGCCAGCCCGTGCCAGTGCACGGTGGTGGAATCCGGCAGCTGGTTGCGAAACCGCACCTGGACCCTGTCCCCGACGTTCGCCCGCAGGATGGGGCCCGGCAGTTGCGTGTTGTACAGCCACGCAGCAGTGCGCGTACCTGCGATGTCGACGTCGGACTGTGTCGCGGAGAGTTCATACGCGACTGGTCTCCCGCCGGGAAATCGCCGGGACTCGGCCTCGGCGAACGCGCGCACCTCAGGAGAGTCGGGTCCGATCGCGCCCTCGGCGTCGTCGCTGCGGGCGCAGGCCCCGCTGAGCCCGAGGAGTGCAGCTCCGGCTCCCCACTGCAGCACACGCCGCCGGGACAACTGCACGTCGAGTGGACGGTTCCCAGGCATCCCCCCGCTCCTTCCGCGGGTAGACCGTTTCCCGTGACGCTACTCGGGCGGATTACGCCAGGGCGCCGATTCGCGCCCGGTCGCGGAGGGCGATGAGTTCGCGGGCGTGCGCCTCCAGCTTGCGGTCCTCGTCGGACTGCGGCACCCACTGCTGCACTGCCGTTGCTGCGCCGTCCTCGTCGACGGCGGCGACGACGGTGAGGCAGTGGGTGGTGAGGTTCATTTCCCGGGTGCGCGGGTCGCCGGATCGCACGTGCACCGAGATGTGCATGGTCTGCGCGCCGGTGTGCAGCAGGCGGGCGTCGACCTCGACGACATGACCGATCTGGATGGGGCGGTAGAAGCGCACCCCGCCGGCGTACACGGACACGCACGGCGTGCCGTTCCACGACGTGCCGCACAGGTAGGCGGCCTCGTCGATCCAGCGCATCACGGTTCCGCCGTGGGTCTTGCCGCCCCAGTTGACGTCGGTGGGCGCGGCGAGGAAGCGGGTGAGCGATTCCGGTGCGGTGCCCGCGTCGGTGTAGTTCTGCTTGCTCATCGCCTCTTCGATGTCGGCCCGCAGGCCGATCCGCATGACCGCCTCCTCGGACTCGGCGCGGTCGGTGGCGGTGACGGGCTGCCACGGCGGCACACTCGTCGGCTTACCGGAATCGTCGACGGCGACGAAGATGATCAGGCAGTTGCTGGCCTCGGTGAACTGTCCGGTGCGCGGGTCGGCCGACGACACGGTGCACTGGATGTGCATGCTCGAGCGCCCGGTGTGGACGAGCCGGGCTTCGACCTCGACGAGGTGACCCGACTCGATGGACCGGGTGAACTTGATGTTTCCCACGTAGGCGGTGACGCAATAGCTCCCGCTCCAGCCGACCGCGCAGGCGTAGGCGGCCTTGTCGATCCATTCGAGGATCCGGCCCCCTTGGACGGCCCCTCCGAGCGTCGCCACCTCGGTGGGTGCGGCCAGGAAGCGGAGGGTGATGCTGCGGGGAGGCGTGGTCATCGATGTGATCCTCGGGAATTCGACGTGGCCGGCACGAGGGCGCGAACCGGGGACGGCGAAACGTCGTTGTCCGCCGGTGGCGGGGAAATTATCCCACAGATGCACCGGACCGACCCGTCCGCGATGTGAACGGACCGGAGGTTGACGAACTGTGTGACCACGCGCACACTCGACATCGACCGCACAGCGTTCTCAATGTACGCACAGCGTACGATAGTGATCGGATCAGGTGATGACCTCGACGTCGACGACGACCGCACCTCACGTGGACCACGACCACGTCGACCGGGAGTTCTACCTCCCCGCGCAGCGAGTGCTGCCGTGGAGGGCGAACCTTGCGGCACTCCCCGGCGAACCGGGGACCCCGCTCCGCATGGCGGGGGTCGTGCGCTCACGCGCCGGCGAACCTTTGTCGGGGGCGGAACTCGAGATCTGGCACGCGGACGCCGACGGCTGCTACTCCGGGTACTCCGTCGAGATTCTGCGCAACAACCTGCGCGGCATCGTCGTCACATGCGCCGGGGGCCGCTTCGACATCTCGACCGTGCAGCCGGCGCCGTGCGAATTCTCGAGCGCCCGAGGTGAAGCCGATGTCGGGCACGTCAACGTCGTCGTGCATGCGCGTGGCTTCCGGCCGCTCGAGACGCGCCTGGTGCCGACGCCGGGCGCATCGCGAGAAGTGGACGCGTCCGCCGTCGAGTCGCTCGTCGACGCCGGGGTCGGCGGAGAGGTCTCCTGCGACTTCGTGCTCGACCCGATCTGACCGACGTGATGCCGTCAGCCGGCGAAGCCCATGTCCGTGCTCAGGGCGGCCGCGGCGGCGAGGACGCACGGAACGGCCTGTTCCCGGAACTGTGCCGGAGTGTTCCGCGCGGACGACGTGGAGCACGCGACCACGCCGACCACTGTGCCGCCGGCATCGCGGACGGGGGCGGCCAGCGAGATCAGACCCTTCTCCAGCTCCTCGGACGTCAGGGCGAACCCCTGCTCGCGGACCTTGGCGAGTTCCCGTTCGAATTCGGCTGCAGTGCCGATGGTTTCGGGCCCGAGTTTCTCGAACGTGGACTCGGCGACCACCCGCTCGACCACGTCGGCGGGAGCCCAGGCCAGGAGCGCCCGACCCATGGACGTGGCGTACGCGGGGACGCGGGTGCCGACGGAGACGTTGATGCTCATGATCCGCCGGACGGGAACGCGCGCCGCGTAGACCACGTCGGCGCCGTCGAGCACGCCGAGCGACGCGGACTCCTGGGTCTTCTCGGCCACCTCCAGCAGCCGGGGCATCGCGGCCTCGATCAGTGCGTGCGACTCCGAGTAGTGCTGTCCGATGCTCAGCACGCGAGGGGTGAGCGACCATCGGCCTCCTGAGCCGGCGACGTACCCCAGCTTCTGCAGGGTGAGCAGGATCCGGCGGACGGCGGGGCGCGACAATCCCGCTTCTGTGGCGAGTTCGGCGAGCGTCGGGTTCGGACGCTGCGCGTCGAACGCGAGGAGCACTGCGAAGCCGCGCTCGATGCTCTGGATGTAATCGCGATCGCTCTCGGTCATTGCGGCCTCCACCAGCGATTCGTGTACGTATTCGGACTCGGGGTTGACATTTCAATGTGACTGCGCGCACAGTAGGGGTGTACGCACAGCGTGATGGTAGTACGCACAGCGTACGGAATGCAAGACCCTCGGCGCGTGAACACCCACCGCGTCGACCAAAACTCGATATCAGCCCATTCCGCTCCCTCCCAGCCCAAGGAGAAACAGATGACCACCACCGAGAGCCCCACCGCCGCCGGATCCGGCTCCGCCGCCACCGACAAGTTCAAGGCCGAGCGCGTCACCGCCGACACCTCGCCGGAGCGGCTCGCGGCCATCGCCAAGGACGCACTCGGCGCACTCAACGACGTGATCCTGAAGCACGGCATCACCTACCCCGAGTACCGCGTGTTCAAGCAGTGGCTCATCGACGTGGGCGAGGGCGGCGAATGGCCGCTGTTCCTCGACGTGTTCATCGAGCACTCGGTCGAAGAAGTCCTCGCCCGCAGCCGCAAGGGCACCAAGGGCAGCATCGAGGGCCCGTACTACATCGAGAACTCGCCCGAGCTGCCGTCGAAGTGCACCCTGCCGATGCGGGAAGAGGACGAGAAGATCACCCCGCTCGTCTTCTCCGGCCAGGTCACCGATCTCGACGGCAACGGCCTCGCCGGCGCGAAGGTCGAACTGTGGCACGCCGACAACGACGGCTACTACTCGCAGTTCGCCCCGCACCTGCCCGAGTGGAACCTGCGCGGCACCATCATCGCCGACGAGGAAGGCCGCTACGAGATCACCACGATCCAGCCGGCGCCCTACCAGATCCCGACCGACGGCCCGACCGGTCAGTTCATCGAGGCGCAGAACGGTCACCCGTGGCGTCCCGCGCACCTGCACCTCATCGTGTCGGCGCCGGGCAAGGAGTCGGTGACCACGCAGCTGTACTTCAAGGGTGGCGAGTGGATCGACAGCGACGTCGCGTCGGCGACCAAGCCGGAACTCATCCTCGACCCGAAGACCGGTGACGACGGCAAGAACTACGTCACCTACAACTTCGTGCTCGACCCCGCGTGACCCGTTCCACCCGTAGAGAAAGTGATCCGATGACCGACCTGTCGATCGTCTCCGTCGAAACGACGATCCTCGATGTGCCGTTGGTGCGTCCCCACAAGTTCGCCACCACGTCGATGACGGCGCAGCCGCTGCTGCTCGTCGCCGTCACGACCGCGGGCGGCGTGACCGGCTACGGCGAGGGCGTCGTCCCCGGCGGCCCGTGGTGGGGCGGCGAATCGGTGGAGACGATGCAGGCGATCGTCGAGCGGTACATCGTCCCGGTGCTGCTGGGGCGTGGTGTCGACGAGATCACCGGCATCATGCCGGACATCGAACGAGTCGTCGCCAATGCACGTTTCGCGAAAGCCGCCGTCGACGTCGCGTTGCACGACGCCTGGGCCCGCAGCCTGGGTGTGCCCGTGCACACGCTGCTCGGCGGCGCCTTCCGGAAGAGTGTCGACGTCACGTGGGCCCTCGGCGCCGCACCCGCCGAGGAGATCATCGAAGAGGCCCTCGGTCTCGTCGAGTCGAAGCGGCACTTCAGTTTCAAACTGAAGATGGGTGCGCTCGATCCCGCCGTCGACACTGCCCGGGTGGTCCAGATCGCGCAGGCGCTGCAGGGCAAGGCCGGCGTCCGCATCGACGTCAACGCCCGCTGGGACAGGCTCACCGCGCTGAAGTACGTGCCCCGCCTCGTCGAAGGCGGCGTCGAACTGATCGAGCAGCCCACGCCCGGTGAGCAGCTCGAGGTCCTCGCGGAGCTCAACCGCCTCGTCCCCGTACCGGTGATGGCGGACGAGAGCGTGCAGACTCCGCACGACGCCCTCGAGGTCGCACGCCGCGGCGCCGCGGACGTCATCGCCCTCAAGACCACCAAATGCGGCGGCCTGCAGAAGAGCCGCGAGGTGGTCGCGATCGCCAAGGCGGCCGGAATCGCCTGCCACGGAGCCACGTCCATCGAAGGCCCGATCGGGACCGCGGCGTCCATCCACTTCGCGTGCGCGGAACCCGGCATCGACTTCGGCACCGAACTGTTCGGACCGCTGCTGTTCAGCGAGGAGTTGCTGCAGGAACCGATCCGCTACGGCGACGGCCAGGTGTTCCTGCCCGAGGGGCCAGGCCTCGGAGTCGAGCTCAACATGGACGCAGTCAAGACCTGGACCAGGAACTAAGGAGCACACCACCCGATGGCACTCTTTCACGTCCGCATGGACGTCGCCATTCCCCGTGACCTCGACCCGAAGGTGCGGGACGAGACCATCGCCAAGGAGAAGGCGTACTCGCAGGAGCTCCAACGCTCCGGCAAGTGGCCCCAGATCTGGCGGATCGTCGGGCAGTACAGCAACATCAGCATCTTCGACGTCGAGTCGGCCGACGTACTGCACGAGATCCTGTGGAACCTTCCACTGTTCCCGTACATGAACATCGAGATCATGCCGCTCACCAAGCACGGTTCCGACGTCAAGTAGGCCCTCCGGGCCCGTGCGTGGTCAGCGAGTCTCTGGACTCGTCAACCGCTCACGGGCGCGGAGCGCCTGCCAGCAGCTGGTCCACCGCGCGCACGCTGAGGACGTGGTCGAGTGCCATGGTGGCACTGCCGACGACTCCCGACAGTTCCCCGTGCGTCCAGGGGAGGATCTGAAGCTGTTGGGTGGCAACGGCGATGGCGTTGCCGTAGAGGGTTTCGCGTAGCCCCGCGACGAACGTGTCGTAGGCCTGCGCCATGTCGCCGCCGACGATCACGACCTCCGGGTTGAGGAGGTTGATCGCGCCCGACAGGACCTCGCCGATCTGCCGCCCGCTCTCACGGATCATCCGCCGCGCCTCGGCGTCCCCGGCCAGGGCGAGGGTGATCACGTCGCGGATGTGGGTGACTTCGCGTCCCTGCTCCTGCAGATTGCGGACCAACGCCCACCCGCCGGCCACGGCCTCGATACAACCCACATCACCGCAGCGGCACACCACACCTTGTGCCGCTGCGGTTTTCGTGTGCCCGATTTCGCCCGCCGCGCCGAGGGCGCCCCGCTGGAGCACACCACCGGACACGAGTCCGGCGCCCAGTCCGGTCGACGCCTTGATGAGCAGCATGTCGGCGAAGTCGCGGCGTTCTCCGCGCCGCTCCGCCAGCACCATGACGTTGGCGTCGTTGTCGACGAAGACGGGCGCGTCGGTGACGTCGGCGAGGAACGGCTGGAGGGGGACGCCGTCCCAGCCCGACATCATGGGGGAGTTCAGGCTGCACCCGCGTTCGGTGTCGACGGTTCCGGGGAGGCTGATCCCGATCCCGACCGTCCGTCCCGCGGTCTCGCCCAGACTCTCGCGCAGCGCGATGAGGCGTTGCGCGATGACGGGCATCAGCTCGGCCGGGCTGGTGCCGATCTCCTGCTCCACGTCCTCGGCGACGATGACGTCGCCGGCGAGGTCGCAGATGGCCAGCTGGGTGCGGCTCCGGCCGATGGCTGCCGACAGCACGACACCGGCCTGTACGTGAAACGAGAGCTTGACCGGCGGCCGACCGCCAGTGGAGACGCCCTCCTCGCGTTCGACGACGAGCCCCGAGGCCTGCAGCGAAGACACCCGGGCCGCGACAGCGGTGCGGGAGAGGCCGGTGAGGGTGCCGATCTCGGTGCGCGTCGTTGCTTGCCCTGCGCGAATGAGGGCGAAGACGTCGCCACCCGTCGCCGGGGAGGTCGTCGAGCGAGGCGTCCGCATGAAGGCCATTCAACCAACCGGACACGCGTCTGACAACGTAAGCCCCGGATCTTTGTTCGCAGAAATACTTAAGTCTGTATTGATCAAAAGCGAAAGGTCGCCTACTGTCATCTGTGACGGCCCACACATCCGGCTTTCAGAGGGAGATGACATGTCACCAGCGACCACCGTGGAACCGTGCGATTTCGTCGTGTTCGGCGGAACCGGCGACCTGGCGGTTCGTAAGCTGCTTCCCGCGCTCTACCTGCGCGATCGGGACGGCCAGCTGCCCGCCGAAACCCGCGTGATCGGTGCCTCGCGAGCCGGTCTCGACACCGACGGCTACCGCGACAAGGTGCGAGGCGAACTCGCCCGGTTCGTGTCCGGCGATCAGCTGGATTCGGACACCTGTGAGCGATTTCTCAATCGCCTCGAATACGTCTCCGTCGACGCCGGGGACCCCGAGAACTGGGCGGGCCTGAGCGAGTGTCTCGCCGCCAGGGAAGGTGCGATTCGGGTCTTCTACCTGGCCTGCGCTCCCGGGCTGTTCGGGCCGATCTGTGAGAACCTCGCCCTGAACGGTCTCGCCGACGCGCAGTCCCGCGTCGTGCTGGAGAAGCCGATCGGACACGACCTCGCCTCGGCCCGCGCCGTCAACGACGCGGTCGGCGCCGTGTTCGAGGAATCGCAGATCTTCCGCATCGACCACTACCTCGGCAAGGAAAGCGTCCAGAACCTTCTGGTCACCCGATTCGCCAACACGTTCCTCGAGCCGCTGTGGAACTCTTCGTCCATCGACCACGTGCAGATCAACGTCGCCGAGTCGCTCGGAGTCGGCAGTCGCGGCGGCTACTACGAGTCGGCGGGTGCTCTGCGCGACATGCTGCAGAACCACCTCCTGCAGATGCTCTGCCTCGTCGCGATGGAACCGCCCACCTACGTCGACCGCGAGACCGTGCGAGACGAGAAGCTCAAGGTCCTTCAGGCCCTCAAGCCGATGAGCCCACAGGACGTCGAACGCTGCACCGTCGCAGGCCAGTACGGCCCCGGTCTGGCCGACGGGATCGCGGTCCCCGGATACCAGGAGGACGTCGAGAACCCGGAGAGCGCTACCGAGACGTTCATCGCCGTCAAGGCCGAGATCCAGAACTGGCGTTGGGCCGGCGTGCCGTTCTACCTGCGCACCGGCAAGCGCATGGACCGGCGCTGCTCGGAGATCGTGGTGCAGTTCAAGCCCGTCCCGCACCCCATGTTCCCCGGCAGCGAGGGCCACAGCGAACCCAACCGCCTGGTGATTCAGTTGCAGCCCCACGAGGGCATGCGGCTGCACATGACGGCGAAGGAACCCGGCCCCGGCGGTATCCGGCTCAAGCCGGTGTCGTTGGACCTCAACTACATCGAAACGTTCAAGCGTCCGTCGCCCGACGCCTACGAGCGGCTGCTGATGGACGTGGTCAGGGGTAACCCGACCCTGTTCATGCGCCGCGACGAGGTCGAGGCCGCCTGGGAGTGGGTCGAGCAGATCCTCGTCGGCTGGGAGAAGTCCGAGCGCGCCCCGCGCCGCTACCCGGCCGGCACCAACGGGCCCACCGACGCGACCACCCTGATCGAGCGCGACGGCCGCGCCTGGCACGAAGGAGTCACCGCATGACCGACGCACCCACACCGACGGCCGACGTGCACCCCGTCCTCGCCGCTGTCACCGAACGCATCATCGAGCGCAGCAAGCCCGAGCGCACGATCTACCTCGACCGTATCCGGGCGGCGGGGGACCGCGGCCCGGCGCGCGGCAAGCTGGCCTGCGCGAACCTCGCGCACGGCTTCGCCGCGTCCGGCCCGGCCGACAAGAAGGCGCTGCGCAGCTTCGTCAAGCCCAACATCGCGATCGTCTCGTCGTACAACGACATGCTGTCGGCGCACCAGCCGTTCGAGCACTTCCCGCGGCAGCTGAAGGCCGCGGTCATGGAGGCCGGTGGCATCGCCCAGTTCGCCGGCGGCGTCCCCGCGATGTGCGACGGCATCACCCAGGGCCGCGACGGCATGCAGCTGTCGCTGTTCAGCCGCGACGTCATCGCGATGGCGACGGCGATCGGACTGTCCCACGACATGTTCGACGGCGCCCTCATGCTCGGTGTGTGCGACAAGATCGTGCCGGGGATGCTCATCGGCGCCCTGGGTTTCGGTCACCTGCCGACGATCTTCGTGCCGGCCGGGCCGATGACGTCCGGTCTGCCCAACAACGAGAAGTCGCGCGTGCGGCAGTTGTACGCGGAGGGCAAGGCCGAACGCGAGGAACTGCTCGACGCGGAGGCGGCGAGTTACCACGGCGCGGGCACGTGCACGTTCTTCGGCACTGCCAACTCCAACCAGCTCCTCATGGAGGTCATGGGCCTGCACCTGCCCGGATCGAGCTTCGTGAACCCCGGTACCCCGCTGCGTGAGGCCCTCACGTCGGAGGCGGGTAGGCGCGTCACCGGTCTCACCGCACTCGGCGACGACTACACGCCGGTCGGTGAGGTCGTGGACGAGAAGGCCGTGGTCAACGGTTGCGTGGCGTTGCTCGCCACCGGCGGTTCGACCAACCACACGATGCACCTCGTGGCGATCGCCCGCGCCGCCGGAATCATCCTCACGTGGGACGACCTGTCGGAACTGTCCGCGGTGGTGCCGCTGCTCGCCCGGATCTACCCCAACGGTTCGGCCGACGTGAACCACTTCCACGCGGCCGGCGGACTCGGCTACGTCGTGTCGTCGATGCTGGACGCGGGACTGCTGCACGAGGACGTGAAGACCGTCGTCGGCCCCGGGCTCCGCCGGTACACCGAGGAACCGAAGCTGTCGGGCGAGGGCGTCGAATGGCAACCGGGCACGCGAATCAGCCTCGACACCAGCGTGTTGCGCGGACCGGAAGATCCGTTCGACGTCAACGGCGGGCTCAAGATGCTCACCGGAAACCTGGGTTCGTGCGTGATGAAGACGTCGGCCGTCCACCCGGATCACCGCGTGGTGACCGCTCCGGCCAGGGTCTTCGACGATCAGCTCGACTTCCTCGCCGCGTTCGAGGCCGGCACGTTGACCGGCGATTTCGTGGCCGTGCTCCGGTACCAGGGCCCGCGCGCCAACGGAATGCCCGAATTGCACAAGCTCACACCGGTACTCGGCGTTCTGCAGGACCAGGGCCGGAAGGTCGCGCTGGTCACCGACGGCCGGATGTCCGGCGCCTCCGGGAAGGTTCCCGCCGCCATCCACCTCACCCCCGAGGCGGCCGCGGACGGACCGCTCGCGCGCGTGCGTGACGGCGACGTCCTGACCGTCGATGCCGTGACCGGCTCCGTGAACGTGCACCTCGACGACGAGGAACTGGCCGCCCGCCCGGCGACCGGTCGTGCGCTCGGTGCCGACGAATGGGTCGGCACGGGGCGCGAACTCTTCGCCGGCCTGCGTGCCGCTGTCGGACCGGCGACCCAGGGCGCCAGCGTTTTCCACCCCCAACCCGTCCAAGGAGTATTTCAGTGAAGAACAGCCCCTCCCTCCTCGACCGCGTCCCGGTCATCCCCGTCGTCGTCGTGGACGACCTCGGCGACGCAGTGCCGGTGGCCCGCGCGCTGGTGGCCGGCGGCATCCCGATGATCGAACTGACCCTGCGCACGCCGTGTGCACTCGACGCCATCAAGGCGATCGCGAGCGAGGTGCCGGACATCTGCGTCGGCGCGGGCACGATCGTGGAACCGGTGCAGGCCGCGCAGGCGGCCGAAGCGGGAGCGCAGTTCCTGGTCTCGCCGGGTAGCACCGAAACTCTGCTGAAGGCGATGACGGATACCGGACTGCCGCACCTCCCGGGCGCGGCGACGGTCTCCGAGGTGCTCTTCCTGCTCGAGCACGGCTACCGCGAACTCAAGTTCTTCCCCGCCGAGGCGTCGGGTGGCGCGAAGTTCCTCGGCTCGATCCACTCACCCGTTCCGGCGGCACGGTTCTGCCCCACCGGCGGTATCTCGACGTCGAACGTCGGGGACTACCTGTCGCTGCCCAACGTCGGATGCGTCGGTGGATCCTGGCTCACGCCCGCCGACGCCGTGAAGCAGAAGGACTGGGACCGGATCAGCGGCCTCGCGCGTGAGGCGGCGGCACTCGCCCGGTAGAGCAAGAAGCGGCGCGGTACGGTGATGTCGTGCGCGACAGTGACAACGGTGACTCCCCGAGGCCGGGTTCTCAGTCCTCGCTGAAGTCCGCCAACCAGCACCGTGTGGTCCGCGCGCTCCAGACGTCGGGTGAGCTCACCCAGGCGGAGATCGCGCGCCGCACCGGGTTGGCGCCCGCCACCGTGTCCAACATGGTCAAGGAATTGACCGCGGCCGGGATGGTTGCCGTGCCGGGCGGCGACCATCCCGGCCAGCGGGGCCGTGCGGTGAAGCTGACCCGCAAGATGGGGCTCGCCGTCGGGATCGACTTCGGGCATCGCCATCTCACCGTGGCCGTCGCCGACATGGCACACGAGGTGCTCGCCGAGGAGCGCGTCGAACTCGGTGCAGGGCACCGCGCCGCGGACGGCGTGGTGCAGGCGGGCGCTCTTCTCGACGCGGCGCTCGATCGCCTCGGCTGCGACCGTACGTCCGTCCTCGCGGTCGGGATGGGTCTGCCCGCTCCGCTCGAGACCGACACCGGCGAGGTCGGTGGCCCGTCGATCCTCCCGGGGTGGGTCGGTGTCGATGCGGCCGCCATCGCGTCGGAGTATCTCGGCACCGCGGTGCACGTCGACAACGACGCGAACCTCGGCGTGCTCGCCGAGCACATGTGGGGAGCGGGCCGCGGAACCACCGATCTCGCCTACATCAAACTGTCCGACGGAGTCGGTGCCGGCCTCGTCCTCGACGGCCGGCTGTACCGCGGAAGAGGCGGCACCGCAGGCGAAATCGGCCATCTGACACTCGACGAGTTCGGTCAGGTATGCCGCTGCGGCAACCGCGGCTGCCTCGAGACCCTCGTCGCCTCGCACGTCGTGATCGGGTTGCTCGCCCCGAGTCGCGGTCCCGATCTCACCATCGCCGACATCGTCGCGATGGCCGAGGGCGGCGACGCCGCCTGCATCCGGGTGCTCGCCGACACAGGGCGGCACGTCGGCGTCGCGGTAGCGAGTCTGTGCAACCTCGTCAATCCCGAACGACTCGTCATCGGCGGCGAACTCGCGCTGGCCGGCGAACTTCTGCTCGGGCCGATGCGCGAGGTGGTCGGCCGCTACGCGGTGCCCAGTGCGGTCCGTTCCCTGGACATCCGCGTGGCCGAACTCGGCCCCCGGGCGCAGGTGCTCGGCGCCGTCGCGCTGGGTCTGCGATCTGCGCTTCCGGCCTGACTGTTCGCCGCTGAATTCTCCCACCAGTTCGTGGGGCGCACTCTGCGCACATCGCGGTGATCGCGTTCAAGGATGAACATTTGTGCGGTGAGGATCGTCTATTTGTGTTCACATCTTGACGGTTCCCCGTTTCGTTGCCTACTGTGTTCCGCACCACAACGAATGCGCTCTCGCGCAGGCCTCGGCTCGATCCGAGACTCGATCACCCCCTTGCTCACGAGGAGTCCCATGACTGAAAACGTCCTGTTGCCCGGCGCGGAATCGCCCGGCGACACAGCAGAGGGCACTTCGGTTCCCGTCCGTATCGCGGTCGTCGCCGCACTCGGCGGGTTGCTGTTCGGCTACGACAGTGCGGTGATCAACGGCGCGGTGTCGGCGATCGAGGGCAAGTTCCAGGTCGATTCCGCTCTCCTCGGATTCGCGATCGCCTCGGCACTGCTGGGCGCCGCGGCGGGAGCGATGCTGGCCGGGCGGATCGCCGACCGGTACGGACGCCTCGTCACCATGCGGGCCGCTGCCGTGATGTTCCTGCTGAGCGCCATCGGCACCGGATTCGCGGCCAACGTCGAGATGCTGGTGACGTTCCGGATCGTCGGCGGCATCGGTGTGGGTCTGGCCTCGGTCATCGCACCCGCCTACATCGCCGAGATCTCGCCCGCCCGGGTGCGTGGACGTCTCGGGTCGCTGCAGCAACTCGCGATCGTCACGGGCATCTTCGTCTCGCTCCTGGTCGACTATGCCCTCGCTGCCCTCGCCGGCGGGTCGCAGGAAGAACTCTGGTTCGGGCTCGAGGCCTGGCGCTGGATGTTCCTCGCGATGTGCGTGCCCGCACTGGCCTACGGACTGCTGTCGCTGACGATTCCCGAATCCCCCCGATATCTGATCGCCCAGGGCCGCCTCGGCGAAGCCCGCGGCATCCTCGCGGTCCTGCTCGGCGAGAAGGGCCTGGACCTCAAGATCGAGAGCATCCGGTCGACGCTGGCCCGTGAGACGCAACCGTCGATCCGTGATCTGAAGGGCTCCGCGTTCGGCCTGATGCCGATCGTGTGGATCGGTATCGGACTCTCCGTCTTCCAGCAGTTCGTCGGTATCAACGTGATCTTCTACTACTCCAGCGTCCTGTGGCAGGCCGTCGGCTTCGACGAGGGCAGCTCGCTGCAGATCACGGTCATCACGTCGGTGGTCAACATCGCCACCACCCTCATCGCCATCGCGTACATCGACCGTGTGGGCCGGCGACCGCTGTTGATCATCGGCTCCGCCGGTATGGCCGTGACGCTCGCGACCATGGCGTTCATCTTCGGAACCGCGTCCACCACCGTCGTGGACGGCGTCACGACGCCGCACCTGACCGGACTGCAGGGCCCGATCGCCCTCGTCGCCGCCAACCTCTTCGTGGTGGCCTTCGGAATGTCCTGGGGCCCCGTGGTGTGGGTCCTGCTCGGCGAGGCGTTCCCCAACCGCATCCGCGCCGCCGCCCTCTCCCTCGCGGCAGGCGCCCAGTGGGCCGCGAACTGGCTCATCACCGTGACATTCCCGTCCATGAAGGACTTCTCGCTGGGAATCTCCTACGGCTTCTACGCCGTGTGCGCCGTGCTGTCACTCGTCTTCGTCTTGCGCTGGGTCAAGGAGACGAAGGGCGTGGAACTCGAAGCCATGCAATCGGATTCGGTCGCATAAGACTCACCGAGCTATGAGGAAGACACCCGCGAGTACCTCACTCGTGGGTGTCTTCTTCGTCCTTCATCTGCTCGACCGCCGTCGCGGATTCGCTCACGATCGCGCGCATGGCCGCCTCCGCCGCGTCGGCGTCGCCCATCTGAATGGACGACGCCACCACGCCGTGCAGGCGGATTGCTTCGGTCTCGGCGACGTGCGGCATCAGCGAGTGCCGGGTGCGGCCCTCGAGCACCTCCACGACGATCTGCGACATCGCGCGCAACAGGGGATTCCCCGACGCGGTCAGCAGCGTGCGGTGAAAATCGGAGTCGTGGGCCAGGTAGGCGTCCGTGTCCGCGGCGCGGGACGTCGACGACATTCCGATGACGGCCGCCGTCAGCGCCCCGCACTGTTCCGGTGTCGCCCGTGTTGCCGCGAGACGCGCGGCGAGCGGTTCGATACCCGACCGCAGTTCGCTCAGGCTCGACAGTTGTTCGAACCGCTGCGGGCCGGCCAGCTTCCACCGAATCACGCTCGGATCCAGTGAATTCCAGTGCTCCTCACCCAGGACGGTGATCCCGACGCGACGTCGGACGGCCAGCAGTCCGAGCGATTCGAGAACGCGGACCACCTCGCGGACGACGGTGCGGGAGACGGAGTACTGGGTGACCACGTCGTCTGCGGAGATCCGGGTGCCGGGTGCGACGACTCCGGCCACGATGTCGCTACCGAGCCGATCGAGCACCGTTTCGTGCAATTGCCGGTACTCGCCGCCGTCTGCGTTGGTCATCCGCCGATGTTCCCACGGTTGCCCCCATTGAACACACGTTGGCGCGCGATTCAGACTCTAAGTAGTACTTAATCGGATTTGGCCTTGAAATCATATGGTTTATGAGGCAGAGTGACCTGAGTCACGAACAAGGGTCATTCCAACACCGATCTCCCTGGAGCAACAGAATGAGTACCGCGTCTCTACTCGCAGCGGCCGACAGTGCCGGCCACGACGCGCGGCTGATCACGGCCGCCGTCGTCGGCGTCGCCGTCATCATCGCGCTGATCACCTGGCTCAAACTCCATCCGTTCCTGGCGCTGTCGATCGGCGCCGTCGGCGTCGGTATCGCCGCAGGTCTGGGTGGGCAAGACTCGGTGAAGTCGTTCGTCGAGGGCTTCGGGGCCACCATGGGCAGCGTCGGAATCCTGATCGGATTCGGTGCCATGTTCGGCAAGTTGCTCGCCGATTCCGGTGGCGCCGACCGCGTCGTCGACACCCTCGTCGGACGAGCGGGCCCGCGGTCGCTGCCGTGGATGATGGCGCTGGTCGGCGCCGTGATCGGCCTGCCGATGTTCTTCGAGATCGGTCTCGTGCTGTTGATGCCCGTCATCATCCTGGTGGCACGGCGTTCGGGACTCTCGCTGATGCGGATCGCGATTCCCACGCTGGCAGGTCTGTCGGCCATGCACGGTCTCGTGCCGCCGCACCCCGGGCCACTGGTCGCGGTGGCGGCCCTGAACGCCAACCTCGGACTCACCCTCGCCCTCGGCGTCCTCGTCGCGATTCCCACCGTGGTCATCGCCGGGCCGCTGTTCAGCAAGCTGGCGGCACGCTGGGTGGACGTCCCCGTCCCCGAGCTCTACGTGACCGTCGAGGACCGGGAAGGCGCCGAGGCAGCCGCCGAGCGTCGCCGGCCCAGCTTCGCGGCAACCCTGTCCGCAATCCTGCTGCCTGTCGTCCTGATGCTGGGCAAGGCGATCGCCGACGTCATCGCCGCCGACTCGGAGTCGCCCGCGAAGGCGCTGCTCGACTTCCTCGGAACACCGGTCGTGGCCCTCGGACTCGCGGTGCTCGCGGGGATGGCGCTCCTCGGCCGGGGCGGCGGCATGGACCGCAAGGCCATCGCCGTCTCGCTGGAGAGTTCACTGCCCCCGATCGCCGGAATCCTCCTCATCGTCGGCGCCGGCGGCGGATTCAAGCAGGTCCTGATCGACACCGGCATCGCCGACGTGATCGCCGACGCGATCAAGGACAGCGCCCTTCCCGTGCTGTTCCTCGCCTGGCTCGTGGCCGTGCTCATCCGCGTCGCCACCGGATCGGCCACCGTTGCGACGGTGACCGCGTCCGGAATCCTCGCACCCGTCGCCGCCGAACTGACCTCCACGCACGTCTCGCTGATGGTGCTGGCGATCGGGTCCGGCTCGCTGTTCCTGTCGCACGTCAACGACGCGGGATTCTGGCTGGTGAAGGAATACCTCGGTGTCACGGTGGTACAGAACCTGAAGACGTGGACGGTGATGGAATGCATCATCTCCGTCACCGGTCTGGCCGGTGTCCTCGCACTGAGCGTATTCATCTAGAGGGGCTGAGAAATGTCGAGTGAGGTTGGTGAGATGCACGTGAGTACGCGCGAATCTGCAGGACGCACACCGCAGACCGCGGATCCGGTCCTGGTGCTGATGGGGGTGTCCGGGTCCGGGAAGTCGACGGTCGCGGGAATCATCGCCGGCGCCATGGGCTGGGACCTGCAGGAGGGAGACGCCCTGCACCCACCCGCGAATGTCGCGAAGATGGCGTCGGGGCAGCCGTTGACCGACGAGGACCGCTGGCCGTGGCTCGATGTCGTCGCGGGGTGGATTCGGGAACACACCGAGAACGGTCTTCCCGGGGTCATCACCTGCTCGGCGCTGAAGCGCAGCTACCGCGATGTGTTGCGGGGCGACAACGTCGTCTTCGTGCATCTCGCCGGGTCGCGGGCGCAGATCGGGGAACGGCTGACCGCCCGGCTCGACCACTTCATGCCCCCGTCGTTGCTGGACACACAGATCTCGACGCTCGAACCGATCGAGCCGGACGAGGACGCGATCGTGGTGGACGTGGGCGGATCGCCCACCCAGGTGGCGACCGAGATCATCGCTCGGCTGGAGGAGCGACTGGCTCGGTGAACCTCCGGCAATCGGACGAAAATCAGTCGAAGTCGCTCGGCAGCGGGCGACTTCGACTTACCGTGGCGGGAGGTCTCGGGGAGCGGACGTGACAGTTTCGGGTGCGTTTCTCTCCGGATCGCCCTAGGGTGTCCACTTGGCTGGACAAGCGTCCGATACAACGGAGGGCAGTATGCGAACGCGTGAATCGATCGTGTGGCACTGGGATGTCAGTCGGCGGGCGCGCATGACGTTCTGGTTTGCCAGGGCTTTCGTCAAACCGCTGTTCACGATATGGCCGACGACGGACCGCGGCATCGAACTGCTGGCGACCCTCGACGAGCTGATCGACCGGCTTCCCAAGCCGAAGGGCCTCGACATCGAGGCGATCTCGCTCGGCGGGGTGCCGTGCGAGAAGATCACCCATCCGCGACCCACGATCACGTCGATGGACGGCGCCACCATCCTCTACTTCCACGGCGGCGGATTCGTGTTCTGCGGGCTCGCCACCCACCGGGCACTGTGCGGACTGCTCGCCGCACGTTCGGGTGCGCCGGTCGTCTCGGTCGAGTACCGGCAGCTTCCCAAGGGTGCGATCGGGGCGTCCCTGGTGGACGCCATGACCGCGTATACCGAGGTGCTGAAGGTCTGCGACGACCCCAGCAGGGTGATCGTCGCGGGGGACTCGGCGGGCGGGTACCTCGCGATGAAGGTCGCGGAAGTTGCCGCGTTGCGGGGCCTCACCCGCCCGGCGGCCGTCATCGGGTACTCCCCGCTACTCAACCTCGACCTCGAGGATCACGACCCCGATTTCATGAAACGCGACGCGTACCTGCCGATGTCGCAGGTGGCCAAGCTGAAGGATCGCTGGCTGTCCGGGCCCGATCAGATTCCGGGAGCCCAGTCCCCGGTGAACGCGGATCCGGCACTGTTCCCGCCCGTCTTCCTCACCGCCGCCGAATACGAGATCATGCGGCCCGACGTCGAGATCATCACCGACAGGTTCGATCGCGAGGGACGGCAGATCGAGACCCACATCTGGAGTGGGCAGATCCACGCGTTCCCCGTGATCGGCAAGGTGCTGCGGGAGAGTCGCACGATCATCGGGCTCACCGTCGACTTCGCGTCCCGCGCGCTCACGGAGTCGAAGCGGCACTCGGCCTGAACGACCGGAACGGGTGGGCCTGTGCCCACCCGTTCCGCCGTCCGGGTCCTATGCGGGGTTGAGCACCCTGCGTAGCAGCGGTGACACCGTGATCAGCAATCCCAGCAGCGCGACTCCCGTGACGAGCACGAGGCCGGAGTGGAACTGGTGGAACCCGGCGCCACTGATGCCGGTGGCCGCGTGCGATCCGGCGGTGACGAGCGCGGTGGTGAGTGCCAGCACGAGCGCTGCACCGACCTGTGCGGACGTCTGCACGAGACCCGACGCCAACCCCTGCTCGGAGTCGTCGACGCCCGACGTGGCCTGGGCCATGATCGACGTGAAGCCCAGCGCGAAACCGACGCCCAACAGCAGCACGCTCGGCAGGATCGCGACCGCGTAGTGGGGCTGGTCGCTCCCCGCGAAGAGGAACCACAGGTAGCCGAGGCTCAACGAGGTCAGTGCCGCAATGATCATGCGTGCCGTGCCGAACGCGTCGATCAGGCGTCCGACGAACGGCGATCCGAAGGCCACGATGATGCCGGCGGGCAGGAGACCCAGCGCCATCTCCAGCGGCGACCATCCGAGCACCGACTGCAGGAAGATGGTCATCATGAACTGGAAGCTCAGGTAGGAGCCGAACAGCGCGACGATGCTGAGGTTCGCCCGCACGATCGAGCCGACCCGGAGGATGCTCAGACGCACCAACGGGTGCGCCACCCGGTTTTCCACGACGAAGAACGACGCCAGCAGGGCTGCGGCCAGTGCGAACGAGCCCAGCGTGAGCGGGTCGGCCCAGCCGCGGGCCGGTGCCGACACCACGGTGTAGACGGCGAGCAGCATCCCCGACACCAGCGTGGCGGCTCCCACGATGTCGTGTCCGCCGTTGTCGGCGGCGCGGTCGCGGGGGATCAGGATGGCGCCCGCGACCAGGGCGAGAACCGCGAACGGCACCGGCATCAGGAAGGTCCAGCGCCACCCGGCGCTGGTCAGCAGTCCGCCCAGGATCAGGCCGGACGAGTAGCCGCTGGCTCCGAAGACGGAGAAGATCGACAAGGCCCGGTTGCGGGCGGGCCCCTCCTTGAACGTGGTGGTGAGGATGGACATCGCGGTCGGCGCGGTGAACGCTGCGGCGAGTCCCTTCACGAAGCGGCTCGCGATGAGCAGCGTTCCGTTGTCGACGAGTCCGCCGACCAGGGACGCGATCGCGAACACGGTGAGTGCGATCAGGAAGACGCGGCGGCGTCCGAGAAGGTCGGCAGTGCGTCCGCCCAGCAGCAGCAGACCACCGAATCCGAGTACGTATCCGTTGATGATCCATTGGAGCGAGGTGGTGGACAGCCCCAACTCGGTTCCGATGGAGGGCAACGCGACACCCACCATCGAGACGTCGAGACCGTCGAGGAACATGACGAGGCACAGTACGGCCAGGACGCCCCAGAGGCGGGGTGTCCAGGCCTGGTCGGTCGACGGGGTGGCGGTGGCGCCCGACGAGGTGGCGAGGTCCGGGGTGGCGTCGCTGATAGTCACAGGAAGAATGTAGATGCACGTGCAATCAATGCGCAAGCACTAATTTCGGCTGCATTTAATTCGCTTGCACCTTTTTCGTGCGCGCGCTAGGGTGCGGTTCATGAGCTCTGAAGCAGACCTGCGCGGCACGTGGCGGCTGCTCGCGAGCAGATACAACTCGATCGCCTGCGAGTTGGATCGTGAGATGCAACACGCGCACGGCCTGAGCATGAGCGATTTCGAGACGCTCGACCGGTTGATGGACGCCACCTGCGAGCGACCGCGCATGCAGGATCTGGCGGCCGAGATGTACCTCAGCCCCAGCGCCCTGTCCCGGAGCGTGGCCCGGCTGGAGAAGGCGGGCCTGGTCGCGCGGGCGCTGTGCGAGGCGGACCGGCGAGGCGTGTTCGTCGACGTCACCGACGCCGGCCGCGACGTGCACGCCGACGCCAAGAAGATTCAGGTGGGCGTGCTCACCGAAAGGCTTTCGGACGCAACCTGACCCGTCAGGTCAGCGAGGTGGGTGTCGCGTAGTCGTCGGACGGGAATTCGCCGTCGACGACGGCTGTCACCACGGTGTTCTCGAGCGTGATCGCCCCTCCGTGATTGTCCAGGAATGCCGTGTCCGCGGCGTCGCGACCCGTCGCGATCCGCAGGAGTGCCGAACGCGGAGCCAATCGGGTCGCGTCGACCACACGCCATTCGTGATCGACGAACGCCTCGACGACAGCATGGAAGTCCATTGGATCGCACCCCGGCGCGTACACGGCCACCAGCCGCGCCGGAATGGTGACGGCCCGCAGAAGCGCCACCGTGAGGTGGGCGAAGTCACGGCACACGCCCGCCCCGGACAGCATCGTGTCGACGGCGCTGTCGGTGGATCTGCTCGAACCCGCCTGGTACAGCAGTCGCGATCCCACCCACGTGGTGATGTCCTGCAGTAGTTCCGGGTGCGGCTTGGACAGATTGAATTCGCCGCCGGTGAAACCGAAGAACTTGTCCGCCTCCGCATATCGGCTCGGGCGCAGATACTTCGACAGGTCGTAGTCGGTGACCGGAGGCGAATCGGCCTTACCTGCAACCGAAGCCGAGTACTCGACGTGCAGCGAACCGGGTTCGCTGTCCAAGAGGTGGACGCGAGTGCCGTGCTCCGCCACCATCTCTCGTGCCTCCACACGGTTCCCGTCGAGGGTGAACGTCAGCGATTCCGACAACTCCGAACCGGGGGTGCGGGCCACCGCGATCTTGAATTCGAGACTGGTGGCGTCGGTGACCTCGATGTCGAGAGTGGCGCTGACGTGACGTTTCATCAGCCCATCCTGGCATCCATCGTCCGGGGGTGCAGAACACCCCCGCCGAAGTCAGGCCTGCACGCGTGGCCGCAACCACTCGACGAGGTCGTCGAGTACCTCCTCGTTCTCCGGTTCGTTGAACACCTCGTGGAACAGGTTTTCGTAGATCTCCACCGTGAGATCCTCCGAACCGACGTACTCCGCGATCAGTTCCGTACCGTGCACACTCGCGAGCCCGTCGTCCTGGCCGTGCTGGAGTAGCAGAGGAACCGTCAACGACGGCAGACGTTCCGGCAACCGTTCGGCGGCGAGGATCATTCCGCGCGCAATCCCGGCAGGCACCTTTCCGTGGTGGACGAGGGGATCCTCCTCGTAGGCCGATACGACCGCAGGATCGCGGGAGACCAGCTTCGCGTCGAGCGACTCGACGGGCACTCCGGGGAGGAAGCGACCCACCAGCTTGCCGATCTCGACCACGATGCGCGGCGTGCCGCTCGTCACGTCGACCGCAGGCCCGGACAGCATGAGTGCCTTCAGGTCCTGCTGGTGGTCGAGCGCATAGGTCAGCGCGATGGAACCGCCCATGCTGTGCCCGAGGAGGAAGCGGTCGGTGCCCGGCCAGTCCGTCGACGCGATGCCGAACAACTGGTGCAGGTCGTCGGTGAACTCGCTCCAGTCCTTCAGGTGGACCCGTTTGCCGCCCGACCGCCCGTGCCCGCGGTGGTCGGGCGCGTAGATCGCGAGGTCGAGTTCCCCGAGCCGTTCGATCACATGGTCGTAGCGCCGGGCATGCTCCCCGAAGCCGTGGCACAGCACCAGCACGCCGCGCGGGCGCCGCTCGGGGAGCCACACGTCGTAGACGATGGGAATTCCGCCGACGCCGGCGAAGGATGATTCTCGATGCTGCATGATGCCCCTTCGTGGTCCGAATTCGACGACTCAGATCATTGCATGGTGAGGTACCCCGGCACGGGACAAATTAGGGTATCGGTCCCTTCGACAACAGGTCGATGACGGCGCGCGACGTGCGCCGCCGCAGCCACCCGCGCGGTCCGTCCTCGCCGAGCGCGGCGCGGGCGGCGTTCAGGCCCGACACCCCGTGTACGCCCCCACCCGGGTGCGCGGAGGCGCTTCCCAGGTACAGGCCCTGAACCGGCGTCTCCGAACGGGACGTCCCAGGCCCCGGCCGGAAGACCAGCTGCTGATGGAGTTGCGCCGTCCCACCGTTGACGGCGCCACCCACGAGATTCGCGTCGGCCGCCTCGAGATCCGACGGGCGCTGGACGACCCGTCCGACGACCCGCTCCGAGAAACCCGGTGCGTGCGCCTCGAGGACGTCGTCGACCCGCGCGGCCAGCAGATCGGCGGACGCGTCGTCGGTGATGTCGCGCGGTAGATGCGTGTACGCCCACGCGCTTTCGGTGCCTTCCGGTGACCTGGTGGGATCCGCGGTCGTCATCTGCCCGAACAGCAGGAACGGGCTGGACGGGACGGTGCCGGTGGTCAGGTCGGCCATCCAGCGGACGAGTCCGTTGTCGTCGGCGCCCAGGTGGACGGTGCCTGCACCGCGCAGGCTGGGCGAACGCCACGGAATCTTCTGCGACAAGGCGTAATTGACCTTCAGGACGGGCGTGTCCCACTCGAAGTGCTCGAGGTCGGCCCGCACGCGGGCGGGGACGGAGTGGCCGGGAAGCAGCGACCCGTACAGTGCGGGCGCTGAGACGTCGGCGATCACCGCCCGACGTGCCGTGTAACGGACACCCGACGCCGTCCGCACACCCACCGCGCGACCCGACCGGACGTCGATCCCGGTCACGGCGTCGCCGTAGTGGAAGTGCGCACCCGCGTGCTCGGCCCGGCGCACCATCGCGGCCGACAACTCGCCCGCGCCGCCCACCGGAACGGGGTAACCGCCGTCCTGGGCGAGCATCGTCAGGATGTAACCCATGACGCCGCTGCCCGGTGCGTCCGGAGGGGTGTCGGCGTGCATCGCGTTACCCAGCAACAGAAGTCGTGCCGCCTCGCTGCGGAACAGTTCATGGGCCATCCGCCGTGCGGGCAGGAGGAGGAATCGGGCCAGCCGCAACGACTCGGCGGTCCCCAGCTGTCGCAGCAGTCGGCTCGGACCACGCACGGGCGGGAATGGGCTGAACAGGGTGCTCAGCAGCGGTTCCTTGATGTCGTGCCACTGCTCGACGAGCGCCGTCCACGCGGCGCCGTCACCAGGTTGGCGGCGTTCGAGGTCGGCGGCCGTGTCGGCGGGGTCGGGATGGATCACCGGCGCGTCCTCGTCGGCGGCCGAGCGGGCGTGCCCGAGCGCGCTGGGCGCGTGACTCCACCGCAGACCGTGCGACTCGAGATCGAGACCGCGGAGCGCCGGCGACACGGTGGACAGGGGATAGAACGCGCTGAACAGGTCCGACGTGAATCCGGGGACGAGTTCCGCCGACCTCACCGCACCGCCGGGCGTCGGCTGCGCCTCCACGACCGCGACGTCCCAGCCCGCATCTGCCAGGGTCGCGGCCGCGACGAGTCCGTTGGGACCGGATCCGATGACCACTGCGTCGACGTTGTTCACTCGCCCAGGCTGTCAGAAAAGGCGGCGCTCCGCTCAGAGGGACGAAGGCGTGAACGTCACCGGCATGTGCTTGAGCCCGTTGATGAAGTTGGAGCGCAGGCGCTGTGCCGGTGCCGTCTGTTCCATGTCCGGCATGCGACGCAGAATTTCACCCAGCATCACCTTCATCTCGGCGCGAGCGAGGTTGGCGCCGAGGCAGAAATGGTGACCGCCGCCGCCGAACGCAATGTGCTGGGAGTAGTGGCCGGTGGGCCGGTCGATGTCGAACGTGTAGGGGTCGTCGAACACCGCCTCGTCGCGGTTCCCCGACATGTGCCAGATGACCACGCGGTCGCCCTCGGCGATCTCGACGTCGTGCAGCACGGTGTCCGTGGTCGCGGTCCGGCGGAACTGCATGACCGGTGTGGCCCAGCGCAACCCCTCCTCGATCAGAGCATCGAGCTTGGACGGATCCTCGAGCACCTTCCTGCGCTCCTCGGGATGCTCCATCAGCGCCAGCTGGGTGTGTGAGATGGCGTTGCGGGTGGTCTCGTTACCCGCGACCGCGAGGAGCATGAAGAACATGTTGAAATCCAGTTCGCCCAGCTTCTCGCCGTGTACATCGGCCTGGATGAGTGCTGTCGCGATGTCGTCGCGTGGGTGCTTCTTGCGGTCCTCGAACATCTCCAGGCTGTACGCGAACATCTGGGCCGCCGCCGCCCGTTCCTGCCCTTCCTCGAGATGGAATTCCGGATCGGACGAGCCGATCATCTGATTCGTCAGATCGAAGATCAGCTTGCGATCTTCCTGGGGCACGCCCAGGAAATCGGCGATCGCCTGAAGCGGGAGTTCGGACGCGACGTCGACCACGAAGTCGCACTCGCCGCGCTCGATCACCGCGTCGACGATGGTCGTGGCCCGCTGCGCGAGGATCTCGTGCAGCTGGCCGATGCGGCGGGGCGTGAAGCCCTTGCTCACGATCTTCCGCAGCGCCGTGTGGTCCGGCGGGTCCATGTTCAGCATCATCAGCTGCTGGCCCGCCAGGTCGTCGGGGCTCAGGTCGTCGATGTAGGTGGCGCCTCGCCAGGACGAGTACGTCTCGGCGTCCCGGTTCACCGTCACGATGTCGGCATGCCGGGTGACGCACCAGAACGGTTCGCCGCGCTCGTCGAGGTGCCGGTAGACCGGTGCCTCCCGCCGCAACACGGCGAACATCTCGTGCGGCACGCCCTTCGCGAAGGTGTCCGGGTTGTAGAGATCGACGTCGGCGAGCTGCACTGTCCCTCCTGAGGCCTCACATACGAGAATACGTTCTAGTCCTGGAGGATGTGGAACAACGAAAAACGGCCCCGGAGAATTGAATCTCCGGAGCCGTTTCCAGTGGTAGCGGGGACAGGATTTGAACCTGCGACCTCTGGGTTATGAGCCCAGCGAGCTACCGAGCTGCTCCACCCCGCGTTGCATTGACAACACTACACCCTTCCCGGAGTGCTCTTGACCAACCCCGGGGAGGGCTAGGTCACATCAGCCGGAACTGGACCATTTCGATGGCATTCTCGATCGCCTCGGAGACCTCCCGCAAGCGTTCGTCTGCGCCCGCCGCAGCGAGGATCTGCAGGCGGTCGGCGTCCCCCATCGGAATGTAGGTGGCGATCTCGTAGAGCCGCGTGCCGAGCGACCCGCGGAAAGCGCCGATGACGGGAACGTCGGGCGGGACGTTGCCGGTCTCCGTCGCGAGACGGCGAAGGAGGCCGTACAGAAATTCGAGTCTCTCGATGAGGGACGGGAATTCGTAGTCCGCCGTCTGGGTGCCGGTGTTCTCGTCCGGCCACACATCGACCTCGGCGATCGGATACGGGTTGTCGGGCAACCACTTCGACACCTTGATCCGTTCCTCCGTGCGGCAGAACAGCTCGTACCGCCCGTCGCCGATCGACGCGTGGGATTCGATCCGCGCGATGGTGCCGACATCGTGGCGGACGTCGCCGCCGCCCACCTCGTTGCCGCGGGCAATGAGAACGACCCCGAAACGGGGGCCGTCCGGTGCGTCCAGGCAGTCGCGAACCAGTTCCTGGTAGCGGGGTTCGAAGACGTGGAGGGGTAGCTGCTGACCGGGCAGCATCGTCGAGCCCAGCGGGAACATGGGGAGCAGAGTCATCAGGGGATTCTCAATCGGGGTACGGGCGTCGCCGGCAGCGGGTCGACGCGATCGATCTCGTCCGTGAGGTGTTCCGACCACGTCAGGAGGCCGGCGATGTCGAGGCCGTGCGGCGCCTCCACCTCGTAATGCCGGATCCGGTCGTGACCCTGGCGCAGCAGTGACCGCGCGCCGGTCTTGTTGCCCCGCATCAGGTGGGTGAGACCCACCGCGAGCTGTGCGAGCCCCTGCCACAGTTCCCGCTCGTCCTCGGGGGCGATCTTCCACGTTCCCTCGAGGATCTCGTGGGCGTGGAACGGCATGCCGTGGTCGAGTAGCCGCTGAGCCTCGGTGATCGCCTCGTCGGGTGGTAACCGCAGGTCGTCGGGGATGCGCGGCACACCCTCGGCGTCGTGGGGCAGGGGTCGGCCGAGTTCGTCGCGGGGGCGTGCATTGAGGGGTTTCCCCGTTCCGTCCCTGTCCCGATCGGTCATGGGACAAGGGTAACGCTCAGTCGCGGGTCGGCGAAGGGTTGGCGAGGGCCGCGGACACGCGTTTCGACAGCTCGTCGCGAACCAACCGGACTGTCGCGGACCGCAGGTGAACACGGTCGTCCTGGTGATAGAGGTACCGGCCGTCCGCTTCCACGTCGATCCAGGTCAGTTCGCCCAGAACGGGCTCGTCGAGCCCACTGCGCGCACCCCGGATGCAGATGTATCCGATTCCGGTCCGCGGCCGGCCGACGATCCTTCGCAGGAGAGTGCCGTCGGAGGCTCGGGCGCTCTGCAGGACGGACGCACCGCTGCTTCGATTCTCGAGGTCGTCGGGGTGAGCGGTCAGGGACGGGGTTCGTCCGGGCGCGCAGCCGGGGAGGTCTTTCAGGAGTTGGGTGGTCAGCCAGTCGACGCCCTCGGTGCCGGCGTCGATCCGGATGTCGCCGCGGCCCGGTGCTCCACGCAGCTGTTCGGCGACGACGGCGACCCGGCCACGGATGCTGCCCCTCCGGCGAAGCCCGGAGTCGAGTTCGGGGGATGGGGCGAGCACCGTGACGGACAGTTGCGGATCCCGGAGCGCCTGGATCGCGGCGACCAGTTTCGGTTCGTCGAGCGCGGTCCGCCACCGCTCCAGCTCGCGTTGCTGGACGGCGTACTGATCTTCCGTCGCAGCTGCGGACCGGTATTGCAGCGGGTACGGCATCCGGTCGAGATCGGTTGCCTCCCAATGACACATGAATTGGGCTGACGTCAGCCGCCAGTTCATGCGCCGATCACCGGCGGTGCGACGGGGTCGAGCTTGCCGATCAGTTCGTTGCCATTGTCGACGGTGATGAGATAGCTCGGCGTCTGATGCTCCGTATCGCCATCGCCGCTGCCGCCCGCTCGGCCGGGCGCACCCATCATCCCAGGTGCCATACCCATTCCGGGACGACTCATGCTCGGTTTCACCGGGGTCGCCGCTGCAGCAGCGGCAGCCGCCCCTGCGCCGGCCGCGGCGCCACCGGACGGGATCGGGCCACCCGGAACCACACCGCTCGAGTTGGACTCGGAGTCGCGCTTGTCGTTCTTCCGGCGCGCGCTCGACGCCGAACCCCCCACGCCCGATCCGCCGGCACCGGACCCCGAACCTCCGACGAGTCCGCCACCGTAACCCCCGGCACCCGCGCCGCTGCCCGACTGCGAACCGGCACCGGCCGCATTCTGCGCATTCGCGGCGGCAGTCTGTGCGGCCGAGCCGGATCCCGCCCCGGCGCCCTGACTGGCAGCGGCCTCGGCATTCGCTGCGGACGTAGCCGCGGCATCATCCCCTGCGGAATCCCCGTCCGCGGAGCTCTCGCTATCCGCCGACGAATCACCCTCGCCCGACGCGGAGGAGGTATTGCTGTCGGCTGTGCCCCAGGAACCGGGACTGCCCGAGCTCGGCGCAGCGACATTCGGATCGACGGAATCGACCCTGCCGTTGGGTGAGCGTGGTGCAGGAAGGACCGGCACATTCGTGCCCACGTCCTGGTAGTTCGGGACGTAGATGTTCTGCAGCTTCCGAATGGCCTCTTCCCTCGCCGCATCCCGCGCTGCTTCCTGAGCTTCGGCGGCGGTGGGTGTGAGGGGAAGAAGGCTGAGGGGTTGCTCCGACATCGGTGCTGGGATGCTGTTTTTCACATCCTGCGCAGCACTGCTGAGAATGTCGAGCTTCACGCCAATTGCTTGCACTCCCGAGGTCAATTGGTCACTCGCACCCGCAAGGGTATCTGTCGCCGCCAGCGCCGCGTCGGCGGCCGCGCCCTCCCACTTTTCGGCAATCGTGTTCTTGAGAAGGGCGAAGCCGAAGCCGATAGGTAGTGAGCCGACGATGGCGTGGCACGCCTGAGCGAGATCCCCGATGACGCTCGGATCCATATCCCGGGTCTTCGCATAAATCCTCGAGTGTTGCCAGCCCTCGAAACTCTCCATCGTGGTGATGTATGGAGGGTCTATTTCGTCTGACTCGAGTTGCTCCGCCGACCTCTGCAACTTGGTGCGGTGCTGATCGCCGGCGCCATTCGGCAGCACGGCGTCGAAGAAGGGAGCGAGCGGGTCCTTCGGTGCCATCGGTCAATCCCCCTTAGGGATAAACGGCTCAATGATCCGGGCGGTGTCCTCGAGTCCTGCGCACCACTCGGCCTCAGGCGCGTCAACTCCGTGCCCTTGGAAAACGCTGCGGTCAAGAATGAGCACCCCATACGAGGTTTCGATCGAGACTGCGCACGCGTTTGGTTTGTTGGCTTCCCATTTTAGAAGCGCTGGGCGCCCATTAATTTCGGTCGGGGTTGCGTATTCCTTTGTTTTCTCTCGTTCCTCGGCGAAGGAGACATTTCCCGACAGAACATTCAATCCGTAGAGCCGTTGCTGCGTGTCGTAACTGCATCCAAGGAATGTGTAGGAATCAGGTGTGAAGTCGACGTTTGTTTCGCTCTTGGGATCGAATCCGGCCGCGACCAGCGTTTCATCGGGGAGGTCTAGGCAAGGGTCGAACGACACCGGTGGGCGATCGGACTTATCGACATGCCTAGGTATGCGTGTTGTTGTTGGGCTAGATGCACTATCGGAGCTGGATTTGCCGTCCGCCGGCTGCGAACCACACCCAGCTAAGAAGGCGAGTGCCAACACCGACCCGGCACGTACGATGGCACGGTTCATCGATCGACTTCCCCTTCAATTGTGCCCAAGGCCTGGCTAATCGCGCTATCGGCATCTGCGAATTCTTCGCCACCCGCGATGAACGTGTCGCGCATTACTTCGATGACTTTCCGAAACTGGTCCAGGCGCTCGACTACCGAACCAGACCCGTTGCCCCCGTTCAGCTTCTCTTCATAGCGAGATTGCAACTGAATTGCGGAGTCGAAACCGCCGAAGCCTGTGACGTTGGTTAGAGCTCTGGACTTCTTGAGCGCGTCATCGAGCTGCTCGATCATCGTGTTGCAGATGCCCACGCATCGTTGGATTGCGTCATCTTCCAGACGCAGTGTTTTGCTCATTCCCATCCCCCCAGTACTCGACAGGACCCCCACGGCCGCGTGCGGAGATGCTACCGCACGGGTGCGTCACTCGGTCTAGTGCGCAGCGACCCGATGTTCAGGCCGCGTGGAGGTATTCGATGAGGATGCGTTCCACCGGCGAGCTGATCTGAACCTCACGGAACGGCAACGGTTTCGGTAGTGGTGGTGCGGTTGATCGGTACCGGTGTCCGGTGGGGGTGTGGATCTCGATCTTGTGCAGTCCGCCGGGCAGTTGGTGGGGCTTGGCGTTCCACCCTGCGCCTTGTTTGGCGAAGTTGCAGGCCGCGCACAGGCCGGCTCCGTTGTGTTCGGTGGTCGGGCCCTCGTGTTCGCGGGGTTGGATGTGGTCGTGATGCCGGATCGGCGCATCGCACCACGGTGTCCGGCAGGTTCGATCACGCAGATCGATCATCCTCGCCAACCCGGCGGGGAAGCAGCGAGCCTGGGACTCGGTCGCCGTCAGGGCTCCTGAGTGCGGGTTCGCATACAGGCGGCGCAGAGTCACCCGCGCCTCGTCCCCGGTGCCTGGATCGATCGCGGCCTGGACTGCCTCCCTGATCCAGTGCCCCGCCAGTGCCGCGGGGACGGGCCCGTACCCCTGCACGTAGGCGGGTTCGGACCCCCGGTCGAGGAGCGCGCGGTCCGAGATCACGAGGTTCACGGTGATCGGAGGTGCCGTCGCGGTGTGGGGCGCGCCGGTGACTCGGGAGACGAGGAGGTCGGCCATGATCTGGGACCGTGTGCGCTCGTCACCGGCGGCGAGGATGGAATCGGCGTCACGGGCGAGAGTCGCGTGCACCGCGACCCCCTGTGCCACCGGCAGCAGAGCGCTGACGTACGCCATGGTGTCCGGTGCGGGACGGGAGGTGACCCGCCGATCCGATACCGCCTTGCGGGCCCGCCGCACCACGGCCTCGGCGTCGACTTCCGCAGCGGCCGCGCGAACTTTCGCGCACACCGCCTGGTCGCCGAGCCCGTCCAATGTTGCCGGGTCGGCGCACAGCAGGTAATCGAGTGCAGTGCGGTCTTCTCGGGTGAGGCATGCAGTTTCGCGGACGAGAATTGTTGCTCGCCACTCGCTGAGCACCCCTCGTTCGAGCAGCGCCAAGGCGCAGGGCATCTCGTGGACGAGAGCGGTCGCCATACCGAGATGACGGCCACCTCGGAACGGTGAGTCCCGTCGTGCCAACGCCACCTGGTTGGCGATGCCTCGCCCTCGCTGTGCGGCCGGCACTTCGCGGTCTGCTCGTGCGGCGCGGATGGAGGCGTCGAGATCTCCGGTCACCCGGGCTTGCACGCCCGCGCAAGCGGCTTTCACCTCTTCGAGTGCGCGAAGTACGTCGATCCGTGTCGCATCGTCGATATTCCGGTCGAGTTTCGGTAACTCGGCCAGAAACGCGGTCACCGCTGCTGCATCCACCCCGACCCCCGGCTACCGTCGATTCCCCCGAATCGAACGTATGTTCTACATTAGCCGACCCCGCGGGACCTTGGCAATACCTAGCCGGCGCCCACCATGCGCATGGCGAGGTCTGCGTACAGGTCTGCGACGGCCTCCGGCTCGGTGTAGGCGCCGGCCGGGAACCAGCGGCAGATGTCGACGCACAGCGACATGAGGGCGAGGGTGACACCTTCGCCGTCGGGCACCGTGAATTCGCCGGATGCTGCCCCGGCGTCGACGACGGCACGAACGATGTGGGTGATGTCGCGGCGTAGTTTGACCACGTCGCGGTAGTGCTCGGGTGTGAGGGCGTTGAGTTCGTACTGCACGACGCGAGCCTGTGCGTGGTGCGTGGCCTGCCAGCTCGCGAACGCGCCGATCAGCGCCTGCAGTCTCGTCGAGGGCGCCTCGTCGGGGAGGTCTGCACTCACGACAACGTCGAGCGCCGCGGTGTGGCCTTCGTAACTGATCGCGAAGAGCAGCTCTTCCTTGGATCGGTAGTGCGGGTACATCGCGGCGGGGCTCATGTCGAGGCGGGCGGCGATCTCGCGGGTGGTGGTGCCGCCGTAACCGCTGGTTGCGAACGCGTCGACGGCTGCGGCTCGGATGCGGGCGGCAGCCTTGGAAGGGCTGATCACCTGGTTCGGTGATTCGCTCATGTCTTTCTCCATCCTCGGCTGCGCGGCTGTTGACAATACCGCGCCGCACGATCAGTATAAGCAAGCGCTTAGAAAATAAGCACACGCTTACAAGCGTGGACACACCACAGCTGGATTTCGAAAAAGGAGCGGTCATGCGACGCACCCTGTACGGCCCCGATCACGAGGCATTCCGCGAATCGGCCCGGGAGTTCGTGAACCGCAACCTCCTGCCGGTGGCCGACAAGCTCATCGAGCAGCGCTTCATCGATCGTGAGATCTGGCTCGAAGCCGGCCGCAACGGATTCCTCGGCCTCGAGGTCCCCGAGGCGTACGGCGGAAGCGAGGCCGGCGACTACCGGTTCAACGCGGTTCTCGCCGAGGAGCTTTCGCGGGCGAGCGCCGCCGTGTCGTCGAGCTTCGGCATTCACGCCGACGTCGTCGCGCCGTACCTCGTGCAGCTGACGACCGAGGAGCAGAAGCAGCGCTGGCTGCCCAAGTTCTGCACCGGTGAACTGCTCACCGCGATCGGCATGACCGAGCCTTCCGGCGGTTCCGACCTGGCGTCGCTCAAGACCACCGCGGTCAAGGATGGCGACGACTGGATCATCAACGGTTCCAAGACGTTCATCACCAACGGCTACAACGCCGACCTGGTGATCGTCGCGGCGCGCACCAGTCCCGAGAAGAAGTCCAAGGGCATCACCCTGTTCGCCGTCGAGACGGGCATGGAGGGTTTCGAGCGCGGCCGCAAGCTCGACAAGGTCGGCCAGCACGAGTCGGACACCGCCGAGCTGTTCTTCGAGAACGTGCGTGTGCCGTCGACGAACATCATCGGTGAGATCGACCGCGGTTTCATCCACATGATGGAGATGCTGCCGCAGGAGCGTATCGGTGCCGCCGTCTCGAACATCGCGCACGCCGCGCCGATCCTCGAGGAGACGATCCAGTACGCCAAGGACCGCAAGGCATTCGGCCAGTCCATCGGCTCGCTGCAGTGGAACAAGTTCCTCCTCGCGGACCTCGTCACCCGTGTCGAGGTCACCCAGGCCTACGTCGACAACTGCGTCGCCGCACACGCCGACGGTGAGCTCACCGCGGTGGACGCCGCCAAGGCCAAGTGGTGGACTGCTCAGGTGCAGAACGAGGTCCTCGACCACTGCGTGCAGCTGCACGGTGGCTACGGATTCATGACCGAGTACCGTGCCGCCCGTGCGTGGATGGATGCCCGTGTCACCAAGATCTGGGCCGGTTCCAACGAGATCATGAAGGAACTGATCGGCCGCGACCTCGGCCTCTGAACCCGTACCCCGTAGCCCGACGACAAAGGAGTCGCTTCGTATGTCCGTTCTCGACAAGTTCAGCTTGACCGATCGGGTGGTCGTCGTGACCGGTGCGTCGTCGGGCCTCGGGGTCGCGTTCGCGCAGGCCGCGGCGGAGGCCGGCGCCGATGTGGTGCTGGCAGCACGTCGCACCGACCGTCTCGAGAAGACCGCCGAACTGGTGCGGGCAGCGGGGCGTCAGGCGTTGTGCGTCGCGACGGACATCGTCGACCCGGCTCAGGCGCAGAACATGATCGACGCGGCCATGGAGAAGTTCGGCCGGGTGGACGTGCTCGTCAACAACGCCGGCGTCGGTACGGCTGTCCCCGCGACGCGGGAGACGCCGGAGCAGTTCCGGCAGGTCGTCGACATCAACCTGAACGGTTCCTACTGGGCGGCGCAGGCGGCGGGCAAGGTCATGAAGCCGGGCAGCGCGATCGTGAACATCGCGAGCGTGCTCGGCCTCACGACCGCGGGACTTCCGCAGGCCGCGTACGCCGCGAGCAAGGCCGGGGTCATCGGCCTCACCCGCGACCTGGCGCAGCAGTGGGGTGCCCGCAAGGGGATCCGCGTGAATGCGATCGCTCCCGGTTTCTTCGAGACGGAGATGACGGACCAGTACCAGGACGGGTATCTGGAATCGATGAAATCGCGGCTGGTTCTCGGTCGCCTCGGCGATCCGGAGGAGCTGGCCGCGACCGTGGTCTGGCTCGCGTCGGATGCCGCTGCATACGTCACCGGTCAGACGATCGCGGTGGACGGCGGCATCACCATCACCTGAGCGTCGGGTTGGGCGGGGCTGCTGTGCTGGCGTATAAGTAGGAAATGACCACGCGCACCGTCCATGAAGAGTGGGACGACCAGCCCGCCCCGTCGATGGCGGCCACCGATTTGTTGCGGGAGCCTCCGGCGACCCCGCGTGGTGCACGTACGCGCGCGGCGTTGGTGGCGGCCGCGCGGACGGTGTTCGAGCGGTCCGGGTACCTCGACGCCAGGCTCACCGACATCACGAAGGAAGCCAACTGTTCGACGGGGTCGTTCTACACGTACTTCGACAACAAGGAGCAGGTGTTCGCCGCTGTGCTCGAGGTGGCGCAGGAAGACATGATGCACCCGGGTATGAAGCGGGTGCAGGACACCGACGACCCGTACGCCGTCCTGGAGGCGAGTAACCGCGCCTACCTGGAGGCCTATCGGCGTAACGCCAAGCTGATGGGGCTGCTCGAGCAGGTCGCGCACATCGACCCGGCGTTCGCGGACCTGCGGCGTCAGCGGGCCGACGCGTTCATCGCGCGCAACGCGCGGGGCATCGCGGAACTGCAGGCGCGGGGCATCGCAGACAAGGAACTCGACCCGATGCTGGCCTCGCGGGCGTTGTCGGGGATGGTCAGCCGGTTGGCGTACAACGTGTTCGTGGCCAGCGTGAACGGGACCGACGGCACTCCCGTCGACTTCGACGACGTCGTGTTCACCACGACGCGCATCTGGGCAAATGGACTGAGGTTCCCCGATCGGAGCTGAGCTCTCTCCGGCGGCGTGAGCGCGTGGGACACCCGGGTCGACGAAACTGAATCCGACACCGGGTTCAGGTGATTTCTGTGGAAGACTGGGGCACGTCCGTGTCCCCTCGAGGGAGGAATCTCGTGCAGGTTGCGCAGAAGGTCGCCATCGTCACCGGTGGTGGAGGTGGAATCGGCGGTGCACTCGCGGAGCGGCTCGCCGCCGAGGGGGCCAGGGTCGTCGTCACCGATCTCGATGCCGCATCGGCCCAGGCGGTGTCGGACCGGATCAACGCGACGCGTCCGGGGGCCTCGATCGCCCGCGGTGCCGACGCGTCCGAGGACGCACAGATCGCGTCGGTCATCGACGCCGCGGAGGAGGCGTTCGGCCCCGTCGACCTCTACTTCGCCAACGCGGGTGTCGCGGCCGGGGAGGACCTCGAACCCGACGACGCGGTGTGGGACCTCGCCCTCGACGTGAATGTCCGTGCGCACATCCGTGCGGCACGCCGCCTGGTCCCTGGCTGGATCGAGCGCGGCGAGGGGTACTTCGTCAGCACGGCCTCGGCCGCCGGGCTGCTCACCCAGATCGGTTCCGCCCCCTACTCGGTGACCAAACATGCCGCAGTCGGATTCGCCGAATGGCTGTCCGTCACCTACGGCGACAAGGGCGTCCGCGTCAGCTGCCTGTGCCCGATGGGCGTCAACACCAAGCTGCTCACCGACGACGCCGCGCTGTCGGCCACCGCCGCACGCGCTGTCACCACCGCGGGTTCGGTGCTCGAGCCATCCGCGGTGGCCGAATGCGTGCTCGCCGCAATGGAAGCCGAACAGTTCCTGATCCTTCCGCACCCTGAAGTGCTGGAGATGTACCGGCACAAGGGCGCCGACTACGACCGATGGATCCGGGGAATGCGCCGCTACCAGGCCTCGCTCCTCGCCCAGCCGTCCTGATCCGACCGCACGAGGAGTCCGCATGTCGCTGTTCGACTTATCCGATCGCGCCCAGCAGTTGCAGACCGATCTGCTGGAGTTCATGGATTCGCATGTGTATCCGGCGGAGGCGGTGTATGAGGAGCAGATGCGGGAGTCGGGGGATCCGCATTTCCAGCCGCCGGTGTTGGAGGAGTTGAAGGTTGAGGCGCGGCGCCGGGGGTTGTGGAATCTGTTTCATCCGCATCCGGGGACGGGTGCGGGGTTGACGAATCTCGAGTATGCGCCGTTGGCGGAGATCATGGGGCGCAGTCATATTGCGTCGGAGGCGTGCAATTGTAATGCGCCGGATACGGGCAATATGGAGGTGCTCGAGTTGTTCGGTACGGCCGAGCACAAGGAGAAGTATCTGACGCCGTTGCTGGAGGGGACGATGGCGTCGGCGTTCGCGATGACGGAGCCTGCGGTGGCGAGTTCGGATGCGACGAATGTGGAGTTGTCGATGGTCCGGGACGGTGACGAGTATGTGCTGAACGGGCGGAAGTGGTTCGCGTCGAATGCGTTGCATCGGAATTGCCGGGTGTTGATCGTGATGGGGAAGACGGATCCGTCGGCGGCGCCGCATCGGCAGCAGTCGATGATGGTGGTGCCGATCGATGCGCCGGGGGTGACGGTGATGCGGGGGTTGCCGGTGTTCGGGTATCAGGATCGTGAGGGGCATGCGGAGATCGATTTCGCGGATGTGCGGGTGCCGGTGGCGGATGTGTTGAAGGGGGAGGGGGAGGGGTTCGCGATTTCGCAGGCGCGGTTGGGTCCGGGCCGGATTCACCATTGCATGCGGGCGATCGGGATGGCGGAGCGGGCACTCGAGCTCATGTGTCGTCGGGCGTCGTCGCGGGTGACGTTCGGCAAGCCCGTCAGTGAGAATGCGAATATTCAGGATTGGATTGCGGAGGCGCGGATCGAGATCGAGATGATCCGGTTGTTGACGCTGAAGGCGGCGTATCTGATGGATACGGTGGGGAACAAGGAGGCGCGGACGGAGATCGCGGCGATCAAGGTGGCGGCTCCGAATATTGCGTTGAAGATTGTGGATCGGGCGATTCAGGTGCACGGTGGGGCCGGTGTCACCGACGACTTCCCGCTCGCCATGATGTACGCCCATCTGAGGACATTGCGTCTCGCGGACGGACCGGACGAGGTCCACAAGATGTCCATCGCGAGAAGAGAACTCCGTAAATACCGTACGAAGACCGAGAACAACCAGCATGGAGGAAACAAGTGAGCCAGGAACGTAGAACCGCCATCGTCACCGGATCCGCCCGGGGAATCGGCGCCGCCGTCGCGAAGCGGCTGGCCGACGACGGCTACGCGGTCGCCGTCCTCGACCTCGACGAGGCCGCGTGTGCCGGCACCGTCGACGCGATCAAGTCCGCCGGCGGCGAAGCGCTGGCCGTGGGCGCGAACGTCGCCGACGAGGCGTCCGTCGCTGCAGCGGTCGAGCGAGTGGCGAATGAACTGGGCGCCCCGACGATCCTGATCAACAACGCCGGGATCACCCGCGACAACCTGTTGTTCAAGATGACCGTCGACGACTGGGACTCGGTCATGAACGTGCACCTGCGCGGTGCGTTCCTGATGTCGCGGGCCGTGCAGAAGTACATGGTGGACGCCAAGTTCGGGCGCATCGTGAACCTGTCGAGCACCTCTGCGCTCGGTAACCGCGGGCAGGTCAACTACTCCGCTGCCAAGGCCGGCATGCAGGGCTTCACCAAGACGCTGGCATTCGAGCTCGGCAAGTTCGGTGTCACCGCGAACGCGATCGCTCCCGGTTTCATCGAGACCGAGATGACCGCCGCCACCGCCGAGCGCGTGGGTGTCGGCTTCGAGGACTTCAAGAAGGCAGCGGCGTCGCAGATCCCGGTGAACCGCGTCGGGCAGCCCGACGACATCGCGCACACCGCGTCGTTCTTCGTCAGCGAGGGCGCCGGATTCGTGTCGGGTCAGGTTGTCTACGTCGCCGGTGGACCGAAGGACTGATCGATGAAGGCGTGGCGTGTACACGAATTGGGGCAGCCGAGGGACGTTCTGACGTTCGAGGACGTCCCCGACCTCGAACCGAAGCCCGGCGAGTTGCTGGTCAAGGTGCTCTCGGCCGCCGCCAACTTCCCGGACGTGCTGTTGTGTCGCGGTGAGTACCAGATCAAGCCGCCGCTTCCGTTCACTCCCGGTGTGGAACTGTGCGGCGAGGTGGTGGGGCTGGGCGAGGGTGTCACCGAGTTCTCCGTCGGCGACCGGGTGATCGGCATGCCGAGTCTTCCGAACGGTGGGTTCGCCGAGTTGGCAGTCATGTCCTCGGCCACCGCGTTCCCCGCTCCGGAGGCCCTCGACGACGCCGAGGCGTCGGCACTGTCGATCGGGTACCAGACGGGATGGTTTGCGCTGCACCGCAGGACGCAGCTCCAGCCCGGCGAAACCCTGCTCGTGCAGGCTGCGGCAGGTGGTGTGGGCAGCGCGGCCGTGCAACTGGGTAAGGCGGCGGGCGCGAAGGTGATCGGCGTCGTCGGCGGGCCCGAGAAGGCGGCCTACACGCGGGAACTCGGTGCCGACCTCGTGATCGACCGGCACAGCGAGGACTTCGTGCAGGCCGTGAAGGACTTCACGGACGGCCGTGGTGCCGACGTCGTGTTCGATCCGGTGGGCGGCGACTCCTACACGAAATCGACCAAGTGCATCGCGTTCGAGGGTCGCATCATCGTGATCGGGTTCGCGAGCGGCACCATCCCGTCGCCCGGGCTGAACCATGCGCTGATCAAGAACTACTCGATCATCGGGCTCCACTGGGGGTTGTACAACGCCTACAACCCCGCTGCGATCCGGGAGTGCCACGAAGAGCTGACGAGGATGGCCGCGGTCGGCGAGATCAAGCCGATGATCAGCGAGCGGCTCGGGCTCACCGACGTCGCGGACGGCATCGCACGGCTCGGCGAGGGGACGACAGTCGGACGGCTGGCTTTCCTGCCCGGACGCTAGCGGTTGCGCTTCGCGTACAGCTCCTCGAGGTTGTGCCGCAAGGTCGCCTCGGTGTTCTTCACGGCCGTTTCGACGAACGGTTCGACGATGAGTCCGAGGGCCTTGCCGGTGAGGCCGCCGGGGAGTTTGTACGCGAAGTCCACGCTGATCTCGGTCTTGTCTTCACCGTGAGCGGTGAATTCCCAGGTGGAGGAGTTGGCGGCGCCGTCGAGCGACGCCAGGGTGATGACCCGGTCCTGCTCCCACTCGGTGACCTCGAGCCGCGATCGCAGGGTGCTGGGACCGATGTGGATTGCGGCGTCGAAGGTCGACTCCATGCCCTGGTCGAATTCCCCGATCGGACGGAACTCCGAGACTCCGAACATCCAGTCGGGGACCGTCCGGTAATCATCGATGTACGCGAACGCCACGTGGATGGGGACGGCTGCGATCGCGGAGTGACGGACGTGGATCATCAGGTGGTCCCTGGCTCTCTGTCGGAGAAGGCTGTCGATCTGGGCGACCTCGTTCGACTCTAGTCAACTCCCGCGACCACAGCAGGGGAGCGGCGGGTATCTGTTCTACCGTAGGACCCATGACGGTAGAGGGCACCCAGCGCGGCAGTTCTTGGCGTGAGTACACCGACCAGGGCTTGTCCAAGGTTCTGGCCGCGGCGCTGGCGGCGTTCGTCGAGAAGGGGTACGACGGGGCGTCGATCCGTGAGATCGCGTCACGCGCCGGTCTGTCGGTCCCCGGTCTCTATCACCATTACCCCTCCAAGCAGGCGCTGCTGGTGGGGTTGACGAACGCGGTGATGCGCGAACTCCTCGATCGCACTCACGCGGCGGTGGCCGAGGCGGGCCCGACACCGGGCGAGCGGTTCGACGCAGTCATCGAGTCGCTCCTGCGGTTCCACATGTACCGGCGTGAACAGGCCTTCGTCGCGTCCCGGGAGACGCGGAGCATGGAACCGGAGAGCCGGAAGGCGTACATCGCGCTGCGCGACGAGCAGCAGGAGATGCTGGACGACATCGTCCGCGAGGGGGTGGCGGCCGGGCTGTTCCGGACGCCGTTCCCGGAGGACGCGAGCCGGGCCGTCGTCACGATGTGCGTCGCGGTGTCCACCTGGTACCGGGAGGACGGGCCGCTGTCGCCCGACGAACTGGTCGAGCGGTACCTGGCGATCGCGAGGAGCACGGTCGGCGCGTCCGACTGAGTCTTGACCGGCTTTCGAAGGTGTGGAATTGTCGGGGACGACTTCGACCGAGCGAGTGATCGGTCGGTACTGGAGTCGCCGTATTGACTGGAGGTAGTTGTGGCGATCGATCTGTCCTACGCACCCGAGGTGACCGCGCTCGTCGAGAAGACCGAGGCGTTCACCCGCGAAGTCGTGCTGCCCATCGAGGACGAGCACGGCGGTGACATCACAGCGGCCGGTGGCGACACCCTGCGCGTGGAGCTGCAGAAGGCGGCCAAGGACGCCGGGGTCTTCGCCCCGCACGCGCCCGTCGAGTACGGCGGTCAGGGCCTGAACATGACCGATCGCGCGCCCGTCTTCGAGGCTGCGGGCTATTCGCTGTTCGGTCCGACGGCCCTGAACATCGGTGCCCCCGACGAGGGCAACGTCCACATGCTCGCGCACATCGCCAGCCCGGAGCAGAAGGAGCGGTTCCTCGCCCCGCTGGCGCACGGCGACATGCGGTCGGCGTTCGCCATGACCGAGCCGTCGCCCGGAGCCGGCTCCGACCCCTCGGCGCTGACCACGCGCGCCGAGAAGGTACCGGGCGGGTGGAAGATCAACGGCCACAAATACTTCATCACCGGAGCCGACGGCGCGGGGTTCTTCATCATCTTCGCCCGCACGTCCGGCGTGCCCGGCGACCGCGGCGGCGCCACGATGTTCCTCACTCCTGCCGACGCCGAGGGGCTGAGGGTCGGTCGTCACATCGACACCCTCGACCGGGCGATGATCGGTGGGCACTGCGAGGTGTTCTTCGAGGATCTGTTCATCCCCGACAGCGGGGTGCTGGGCGAGGTGGACCAGGGATTCGCCTACGCGCAGGTCCGGCTCGGGCCCGCCCGGATGACACACGTCATGCGCTGGCTCGGTGCGGCGCGGCGCGGCCACGACGTCGCCGTGGCACACGTCGCGCAGCGTGAGGGTTTCGGAGGCAAGCTGGGCGATCTCGGCATGGTCCAGAAGATGGTCGCGGACAACGAGATCGACATCGCCGCCACCCGCGCACTGTTGACGCGGGCATGCTGGGAACTCGATCAGGGCGGTCACGCGAGCAACTCCACGTCCATCGCCAAGACCTACGCCTCCGAGGCCATCTTCCGCATCGTCGACCGCTCCATTCAGATGTGCGGCGGTCTCGGCGTGTCCGGTGACCTGCCCCTCGCCAGGCTGTCCCGCGAGGTGCGACCGTTCCGTGTCTACGACGGACCGTCCGAGGTGCACCGCTGGGCCATCGCCAAGCGTGTCGTCGGTGCCGCGAAGAAGGCCGCGCGGGAGGCAGGCGCATGACCGAACATCGGGGACTCGATCTCGTTGCGCTTCGGAAGTTCCTGTCCGAGTCGAACGTTCCTCTCGACGGTGAGTTGCGGGCCGACCTGATCTCGGGCGGCAAGTCCAACCTCACCTACGCCATCTTCGACGACTCCTCGCGGTGGGTGCTGCGAAGGCCGCCCACCGCGGGGCTCACACCCTCGGCGCACGACGTGGCCCGGGAGTTCCGCATCACCTCGGCGCTGCAGGGCACCGACGTCCCGGTGGCCGCCACCGTCGCGTTGTGCGAGGACGACAGTGTCATGGGCGCGTCGTTCACCGTGGTGGAACACGTGACGGGCCGGGTGATCCGGACGAAGTCGGATCTCGAGGCGCTGTCCGACGACGACATCGACTCGTGCACCGACGAACTGGTCCGCGTGCTCGGCGCTTTGCACAACGTCGACTACGACGCCGTCGGCCTGGGCGAGCTCGGCCGCCCGGACGGGTACGTGGCCCGGCAGGTCACGTTGTGGGCGAGCCAGTGGGGGCGGGTGAAGACGACGGACTCCGCGGACGTCGACCGCCTGCATGCCGCGTTGGTCGAATCGATTCCGCAGCAGTCGGAGTCGTCGATCGTGCACGGTGACTACCGCATCGACAACACCATCCTCGCGGCCGGCGACGTGAGCACCGTTGCGGCGGTCGTCGACTGGGAACTGTCGACCCTCGGCGACCCGCTCACCGACGTCGCCCTGATGTGCGTCTACCGGCATCCGGCTCTCGACCTGGTGCTCGGCGAACCGGCGGCCTGGACGAGCCCGCGACTGCCGTCGGCCGACGATCTCGCGCAGCGCTACACCGTGGCGTCGGGGCGCGAACTGGTCCACTGGAACTTCTACCTGGCGCTCGCGAACTTCAAACTCGCCGTCATCGCCGAGGGCATCAACCACCGCTACCGTGTCGGCGCCACCGTCGGTGAGGGTTTCGACAAGGCAGGCGACGCGGTGCCCGAGTTCGTCGCGGCCGGCCTGCGCGCCCTGAAAGGACAGACCGTATGAGTCGCACCGCACTGATCACCGGCGCCTCGCGTGGCATCGGACTCGGCATCGCCACTCGTCTCGCCGAACAGGGATACGGGCTGACGATCACCGCCCGCGATCGTGATCGGCTCGAGTCCGTGGCCGCCGACCTGCGGACCGCGGGCGCGAAGGACGTCGTCGTCGTCGCCGGTGACCTCGCCGACGAGGAATCCGCCGGACGCGTCGTCGAGGCGCACACCGATGCCTACGGTTCGCTGAACGCGCTGGTTCTCAACGCCGGGGTGGGAACCGCGGGACCCATCGGCGAGTTCCCCATGCGCCGATTCGACAAGAGCCTCGGAGTCAACCTGCGGGCGCCGTTCAGCCTGCTGCAGCAGTCGCTGCCGCTGCTCCGGACCGGTGCGGCGGAGAACCCGGGACGCGGGTCCAAGGTCGTGGCCCTGGCATCGATCACCGGCGTGTACGCCGAGGCAGGGCTCGCCGTCTACGGGGCGACCAAGGCCGCGCTGATCTCCCTGACCGAGACGCTGAACGTGGAGGAGTCGGGCAACGGAGTCTCCGCGACCGCGCTCGCCCCGGCGTACGTCGACACCGACATGTCCGCGTGGATCCACGACACGATCCCGCCCGAGGCGATGATCGAGGTCAACGACATCGTCGAACTCGTCGACGCCCTGCTGCGGCTGTCGTCGCGTGCGGTGGTCCCGAAGATCGTCGTCGGACGCGCCGGAACGGACGGCTACCGCGCTTAGTCGTCGTCCTCCTGGGCCTCGCCGCGCTTGCGGAAGAACTTGAAACCGGGAACACCCTGGATCGCCTGACGCACGCCCTGGACCTCCTCGAGGAGTTGATGGATCTCCGGTGACACGGTGTCCAGGGTCGCCAGGATCGGCATCAGACCCTCCATGCGCAGGGTCAGCTCGGGCAGGTGGTCCACCAACCCGATCGCGGCGTGAATCTCCTCCTCGGTGAGGTCGTCGACGAACCGCTGCGCCAGTGGGGCGGCCTTCGTCGCCAGCGGCTCGTACAGACCGATCAGGGTCTGTGCCAACGCGGATGTGTGCCCTGCCGTGGCGACCACGGTCGCCGCCGATTCCGCAACCGCGTTCGCCCTTGCCACCGCGATCTCGGCGCCGTCGCTGATTGCCTCGATGCGGGAAATCAGCACCTCGACCTGGTCCAGGAGGGTGCCGATCCGGCCGGGAAGGGAGACGACGAGTTCAGCGGTGTCCGCCGACCACCGGGCGATCCCGGTGACGGTACGCACCAGGTCGCGGGTGCCGAGTTGTACGAGAGCCATCGGCCCATCCTGCCTGATGCATTCCGGACCTCACGTTTCGGTCGTGGCAGACGTCTACCTTTCAGAGGCCCGTACACCTGGAAGGATTGGCACCGTGAATGCCGACCGAGCAGCACACACAGTCATCGATTCACCGATCGGCCCCCTGACGCTGGTGAGCGTCGACGGGGTGCTGAGCGGCATCTACATGGTCGAACACCGGCATCAGCCGAATCCCGCGACGTTCGGGGAGCGCGACACCGCAGGTTTCGACGAGGCCGTCACCCAGCTCACCGAATACTTCGACGGCAGGCGCACCGACTTCACCGTCCCGCTCGCCGCGCGGGGCACGCCCTTCCAGCAACGGGTGTGGGACGCCCTGCGCACCATCCCGTACGGCGAGACGTGGACGTACGGTCAGCTGGCCGACTCCCTCGGCACCCCGACTGCGGTTCGCGCGGTGGCGGCGGCGAACGGCAGAAATCCGATCAGCATCATCGTCCCGTGCCACCGCGTCATCGGGAGCAACGGCAACCTGACGGGGTATGCGGGCGGGCTCGAACGCAAACGGTTCCTGCTCGAACGCGAAGCGGAACGGGCGGGACTCCGGCTGAGCCGATGACCCTGAAGCCGTTCGAAGTCATCGTGGCCGAGCACGGGCCGACGGTCCTGCGTGTCTGTCGGGCCGTGGTCGGTCCGGTGGACGCCGAGGACGCCTGGTCGGAGACCTTTATCGCCGCGATGCGGGCGTACCCCGACCTGCGTCCCGGGAGCAACGTCGAGGCATGGCTGGTGACCATCGCGCACCGGAAAGCGCTCGACCACATTCGTGCGCGCGACCGGCGGCCCGTCCCCACCGACGAGCTTCCCGAGCAGACCACCGACCGCGGACTCCCCGGCGGTCACGACCCCGAGTTGTGGAACGCGGTCGGCGCCCTGCCGATGAAGCAGCGGGCGGCGGTGGCGTATCACTACCTGGCCGGGCTGCCGTACGCCGAGATCGCGGTGATCCTGGGCAACTCCCCGGACGCGTCGCGACGGGCCGCCGCCGACGGGATTGCGGCGCTACGCAAGACCCTCTCGATCTCTGTGAGTGGAGACATCACATGAACATCCCCGACATCGTCTACGCCCTGTCCACGTCGGACTCTGCGGTCGAGCAGAATCTGCGTGAGCGGCTCGCCGCCCTCGCCGCCGAAGCAGGGCTCCTCGACGTCGCGTACCGGACCCTCGACACCCCCGTCGGTTCGCTTCTCCTCGCCGCCACCGATCGCGGGCTGGTACGGGTCGCCTTCCCCAGCCAGGATCACGACGCCGTACTACAGACCCTCGCCGAGCAGATCAGCCCCCGGATCCTGCGCGCACCGGCCCGGCTCGACCAGGTGGCCCACGAGATCGACGAATACTTCCTCGGCGAGCGCACGAGCTTCGACGTCCCGCTGGACTTCAGGCTGTCCAAGGGATTTCGGCTCGAGGTACTTCACCATCTTCCCGAGATCGACTACGGACACACCGCCAGTTACGCCGCGGTCGCGGCGGCCGCGGGCAGCCCGAAGGCAGTGCGCGCGGTCGGAACCGCCTGCGCCCTCAACCCGCTCCCCGTCGTGATTCCCTGCCACCGGGTGGTCCGCAGCGACGGCAGCATGGGCCAGTACGCGGGTGGGCCGGAAGCCAAGTCGATTCTGCTGACATTGGAGGCAGCGGCATGACTACCTTGACGCAACGCGTGAACGACCTGGATTGGCAGGGTCTCCACGGCGAGACCGATGCCGCGGGATGCGCGCAATCGGAGCAGATCCTGACCGCCGAGGAGTGCGGTCAGATCGCGGACATGTACGAGGAGGTCGAGCGTTTCCGGTCCACCGTCGACATGGCCCGGCACCGTTTCGGCTCGGGACAGTACCGGTACTTCGACTACCCGCTACCGGAGGTCGTGGCCGAACTCCGTGCGGCCTTCTACCCGAAACTGCTTCCCGTGGCACGGGACTGGGCGGCCAAGCTGAGGCAGCCCTCGCCGTGGCCGGACACCCTCGACGAATGGCTGGACATGTGCCACGACGCCGGCCAGAAACGCGCAACACCCATCCTGCTCAGCTACCGCGCGAACGACTGGAACGCTCTGCACCGCGACCTCTACGGTGACCTGGTGTTCCCGTTGCAGGTGGTGATCGGTCTCGACCGCCCGGGAGTGGACCACGAGGGCGGGGAATTCATGCTCGTCGAGCAGCGACCCCGCGCCCAGTCCCGGGGCACGGTGACGACGCTGCGGCAGGGTCATGCGCTGATCTTCACCACCAGGGACAGGCCCGTGCGCTCGACCCGCGGTTGGTCGACGGGACCGGTACGGCACGGTGTCAGCACCGTTCGGCGCGGCACCCGCCGGACCCTCGGCCTGGTCCTGCACGACGCCGAGTGACCGTGATGTCCGCGTTGATACCCCGGCCCCGAACTGTGGTGGCGCCCGGCGCCGGCCACGTCCCCGACTGGCTCACGCCGGAGGAGCAGCGCCACCTGGTGGCCGAATGCCGGCGCTGGGCCACCGCACCGGTCCCGATGCGGGCCGCGCAACTGCCGACGGGGCACCGCATGTCGGTGCAGACGGTGTGTCTCGGCTGGCACTGGAAGCCGTATTCCTACTCGCGCACCGCCGAGGACGCGGGCGGCGGTCGTGTCGCGCCGGTGCCCGACTGGCTGGTCGAACTCGGCCGGCGGGCGGTGAGTGAGGCGTACGGGCAGCCCGCCGACGGGTACATACCCGATGCCGCGCTGATCAATTTCTACGACGACACCGCGAAGATGGGCATGCACCAGGACAAGGAGGAGCGGTCCGATGCGGCCGTCGTGTCGTTGAGCATCGGCGACACGTGCACGTTCCGCTTCGGCAACACCACCACCCGCACGAAGCCGTACACCGACGTCGAGTTGCTGTCGGGCGACCTCTTCGTGTTCGGTGGCGAGTCCCGGTTCGCGTACCACGGAGTGCCGAAAGTGTTTCCTGGCACGAGCGACCCGGACTGCGGACTGGCGAAAGGCAGATTGAACATCACGCTGCGGGTGACGGGACTCGAGGACGCATGAGAGTGCAACTGCCGTACCGGGGTCCGTTCACCCACGCGCCGTTGTGGGGCGCGCTCGGCGCCCACACCGTGTCCGGGCTCGAGCGACACGACCCCGACGGAACCCACACCCGGGTGGTGAACGGTCCCCACGGGCCCGCGCTGGTGTCCGTCGTCGTCCGTCCCGGGTACGTCGAGGCGCACCTGACACCGGCGGATCCGGGAGACGTCGAGGCTGTGACCGCCGCTGTCCGGCGCTGGCTCGACCTCGACGCGGATCCGCTGCCGATCGACACCGCGTTGAGCCGTCACCCGCAACTGGCTCCGCTGGTGGCGCTACGTCCGGGTCTGCGGCGCCTGGGGAGCGTGGACGGGTTCGAGACGGCGGTTCTGACCGTTCTCGGACAACAGGTTTCGCTGGCGGCGGCCCGGACGTTCGGCAGCAGGCTCGTGTCCGCGTATGGTCGGCCCGTCCATGACGGATTCTTCGCGTTTCCCGAACCGGAGACGCTGGCGGCGCTCTCACCCGAACAGTTGCGCTCGACCCTCGGTCTCACCGGCGCCCGGGCCAGGACGGTGCTCGCGCTGGCCGAGGCCGCGTCCGACGGTCTGCGCCTCGGCGCGGATACCGACCCCGCCGAGTTCCGGGCCGGTCTGCTCGCGCTGCCCGGCATCGGTCCGTGGACGGCGGACTATCTGACGGTGCGGGTGCTGGCCGACCCGGACGCGTTCACACCCGACGACCTCGTCCTCAAACGTGCGCTGGGGGTCAGGACCGGCAGGCAGGCAGCGGAACTCGCCGAGCAGTGGCGACCGTGGCGGGCCTACGCGCTGTTCCACCTGTGGACGGACGAAGCGTATTAGTCCTTGGCCTTCGCCAGCGCCGACGGCCACCAGATCTTCTTGCCGATGTCGTGGGAGAGTGCCGGGACGAGGATGCTGCGCACGATGATGGTGTCGAGCAGCACACCGAACGCGACCGCGAAACCGACCTCGGCGAGGAACACCAGGGGCAGCACGCCCAATACCGCGAACGTCGCGGCCAGCACGACACCGGCCGAGGTGATGACGCCACCCGTCACCGCCAATCCGCGCAACACACCGGATTTGGTGCCGTGTTCCTCGGTTTCCTCCCGGACCCGGGTCATCAGGAAGATGTTGTAGTCGATGCCGAGCGCCACGAGGAACACGAACGCGAACAGGGGGAACGCCGGATCTGCGTTCGCGAAATGGAAGACGTGGGTGAAGAAGAGTCCGCACACCCCGAGGGTGGCCGCGAACGACAGGACCACGGTCGCGATGAGGATGATCGGCGTGAGCAGGGCGCGGAGCAGGAGGGACAGCACGACGAAGATGACGACGAGAACGATCGGGATGATCAGGTTCCGGTCGTGCACCGACGCCGTCTGCACGTCGAGAGTGGTTGCCGTGCTGCCGCCGACGAGTGCATCGGCACCGGGCACGGCGTGCGCCGCGTCGCGCAGTCGTTTCACCGTCTCGAGGGCTTCCGGGGAATCGTACGAGTCGGCGAGTGTCGCGTTGACGACCATGCGCCCGTCGATCGGTGCGGCCGTGAGGAAGTCGGGTGCACACCCCTGCCCGGCGGCCGAGGCCACCGCGGCCGGGTTGGACTTGACGAGTGCAGACAGCTTCTCCACATCGACCTGCGGGCACACCGCGCCGGGATCCGTCGACACCCCGTCCACCCCGCTCACGGCCGCGATGACGGCGTCCGTCTGGTCTGCGTTGGTGACGATGACGGCGGGCGCGCCGGCACCCGGATCGAACTTGGAGTCGTACAACTCCTGACCGACGACGGCGTCGGGTCGGTTGGTGAAGTTCTCCGACGACGACAGCCCGTCCGTCTTCAGGCTGCCGATGCCGACGAGGAACAGCACGGCAAGCAGCACCGTCGTACCGATCCACAGGGGGCGGTCCTTGCTTCCGACCTGGGTAGCGATCTTGCCCCACAGACCGTGCGTGGTGAGGTCGGCAGCCTCGTCCACCTTGGGTTTCCGCGGCCAGAACACCCACCGCCCCGCTGCGGACAGCGCCACGGGAAGGAACGTCATCATCACGAGGTAGGTGCACGCGATGCCGATCGCGGCGACCGGCCCGAGGCTCTTGTTGGAGTTCAGTTCGGAGAACGTCAGGCACAGCAGACCGAGGATGACGGTGACCGCCGACGCCGTGATGGCGGGGGCGGATTCCTTCCACGCCTTGACCATGGCGTCGAACCGGCTGGGATAGAAGTGCAGTTCTTCCCGATATCGGGAGATCAGGAGGAGCGCATAGTCGGTGCCCGCACCGATCACGAGGACGAACAGGATGCCCTGACTCTGTCCGGTGAGCGTGAGCACCTCGGCCTTGGCGAGGAAGTAGATGACCATCGACGCCAGGCCGAGCGCGAGCAGTGCCGAGAAGAGCGGGAAGAACCACAGCACCGGTGAGCGGTAGACGACCAGCAGGATCAGGACGACCACGAGCAGTGCGGCGCCGAGCAGTGCACCGTCGAGTCCGGCGAACGCGTCGATGAAGGCCACCAGGAGACCACCGGGGCCCGCCGGAAGGACCTCGAGTCCGGCGGCTGCGTTCTTCGCGGCGGTGAGGACGTTCTCCTCGGTCGCGGCGAGCACATCACCCGCGACGGCCGTGCCGTCCTCCTTCGCGACGAGCGGAACGAAGATCGACGCCGTGGTGCCGTCCTCGGAGAACTGTGGCTGGGACATGCCTTCGGCGTCGACCCCGTCGACGGCCGCGATGGCGTCACGCGCCTGGGCGACGGAAGCCTTGTCCTGCTCGGTGAGCGGGGAGTCGCTGTGGAACAGCACGAAACCGGGGATGGTCTCGACGGTGAGGAACTTGGACGCTTCGTTGGTGACGATCGTCGATTCGGCGGAACTCGACAGGTAGGCGGCGTTGTCGTTCTTCTGGACCTCGGTGAGCTTGCCCTGGAAGGAGCCCCCGAATGCGCCGGCGAAGAAAGCGATGATCGCGATGGCCACGATGGTGAACGCAGGCCAGCGGTATTTGCGCGGCATCCGGCCGCCCGTGCTCGAGTCCGTCGAATCCAACTTTGTCATGGGTTCTCCTTCGCCGCCCCCTCCAGCAATGCGTCCCAGTACACCATGTCGAGCGCACCGGCGACACCGGAAATCCGCGCGCGTCAGGCCTCGTCGGAGGTTTCGGCGTAGCAGTCCCGCACCGCCACATCCATCGGAAACCGCACCCGTGTCTCGCCGAACAGCAACCGGGTGGCTACCTCGACCGCGCCGAGAACGTGCCGCGTCGCCGACTCGGGGTTCCGGGTATGCACCATCACCTCGTCGTGCTGGAAGAAGACGAGTTCGCTGTCCGGGTCGTCGGCCAGCCGTCGCCGCAGGTCGGCGAGCACGCACAGTGCCCACTCGGATGCCGTGGCCTGCACCACGAAGTTTCGGGTGAACCGGCCGCGGGAACGCGCGTCGCCGTGGGACCAGAAGTCGGGGGACGGCGGCGGGCACGCCCGGCCGAGCCACGAGTGCACGACCTCGCCGCGTTCACCGGCGCGGGCCGCCCTTTCCACATATTCGACGGCGACGGGAAAGCGGGTGCGCAGCAGGGTGAGCAGGGATCGGGCCTCGCCCGCAGTGGCGCCATACAGGACACCGAGGATCGCCACCTTCGCCTTGCCTCGATCGCCGTCGAACGTCTCCGCCGCGACCGGTGCGTACAGGTCGTCGGCGCCCGCGGCGGCGACCATGCGGGCGTCCCCCGACATGGCGGCCAGGATGCGGGGTTCGAGTTGGCCGGCGTCGGCGATGACGAACGTGTGACCCGGGTCGGCGATCACGCTCGACCGCAGCGGTTTCGGAATCTGCAGTGCGCCGCCGCCGCGGCTCGCCCAGCGGCCGGACACCACGCCGCCGGGAACGTACACGGGCCGGAACCGGTCGTCGCGGACCCAACTCTCCAGCCACTGCCAGCCGTTCGTGCTGAACAGCTTGGACAGATCCCGGTGGCGCAGGAGCAGCGGCACGGCGGGGTGATCGACCTCGCGCAGCAGGTGTTTGCGGGTCGACGCGAGTTCGATGCCCTCCCGGCGAAACGCGTCGACGACCTCCACGTGGGATGCCGGGTTGATGCGACGGCCGAACGCCGACCCGATCTCCACGGTCACGTCCTGGATGCGCTGCGGCGGGTCGTACCCGGCCGGCCGCGGCCCGAGCGCGGCCTCGAGGAACGCGCGATGGGTGCGGGTGGAGAACGGGAGCCCGTCGAAACTCATCTCCGCGGCGGCCAGCGCTCCCGCGGACTCGGCGGCCACCAGAAGGTCGAGCCGGGCGTCGTCACCGATCGTCTTCCGCTGTTCCGCGAAGTCCGCTACCACCTGCGCCGGATCCGTGGTGGGTGCGGTCTCGAACAGGCCGGGGCGTTCGTCGACGGGTTCGTCCGGCGGTGGCGCGGGTACACCGTCGCGCATGCTGAGGATGGCGTGGGTGAGTGCGAGGTCCTGGCAGCGCCGCACCCGCACCCCGGCTCGCAGCAGCGCCGGATAGACGGCCGCGGTGCTCGTCCAGACCCAGCGAGGGTGTTCGGTGGCCTCGATGTCGCGGACCGCGGCCACGACGTCGGAGTGACGACGTGGCGACTCGATCGGAACGCCCACGGGATCGGTGCGAACGGTCGTCGCGCCACCGTCGGCGTCGGGAACCAGGAGCACTCTCACGGGCCCAGTCTGCTCTGCGTCACCGACAGTCGATAAAACGCCGCCGGACGCGGGTAGATCCGCAGGTCGGCACTACACTGAACGCAGACGCTTCTCGCCGGAAGGAGGGGCATCCGATGGCAACCATCGAAGAGTTCGAGCAGACGGTGACCGACAAGGTGATCGCCGGGCTGCACGACAAATTCGCCGACTACGAGCGCCGCGGAGTCGGACTCGCCGAACTCGGCGACCCCGATCGGTTCGTCGAACGGATCCTGGCGGCGGTGCCCGCCCCGCATCCCTGGTACGAACAGTTCGGCACGGCCTGGTCGTCCGCGCCCGCGTGACTCACGCCCCGGCTGCGTCCACCGGTTCGGGTTCGGTCTGCGCCTTGTGGCGGCGATGCAAGCCCTTGCGGTCGTAGAACCGGGTGATGACGGCACCGAAGACGAGGCCGATGAGAAGGCCGGCGAGGGTCATCCACACCGCGTGGATGAGCCCTGCGTCGCCCGCTGCGCCGAAGAACATGATGGCGCGCACCCCGATGTAGATCTGGTGCATCGGTTCGAACTCACCCAGCCAGGTGTACAGGCGCGGTGCCGCCTCGAGCGGGATCGTGCCGCCCGATGAGGGCAGCGCCAGGACGACGAAGACCAGCAGGTTGATGAGAAGGCCCAGGTTGCCGAACGCGGCCATCACGGACATCGCCGTGATCCCGACCGCGGCGATCGCGAAGGCGCCGTATTCCCACAGGGCGAGCGGATCGGTGATCGGCAGGCCGAGGGCGGAGCTGATCCACAGGTACAGACCCGACACGATCATCGCCAGCAGCACCATCACCGCCCACTTGATGAGCAGGGTGTTGAAACGTGAGATCGGGACCGCCTCGTTGTGGAGGTACAGGGGCCCGACCTCGGTCGGAGTGAATCCGAGCATGCCGTCGATGAGGGTGCTCGCGATGGTCGCACCGGTGAAACCGGCCAGGACGATCAGGAGCGCGTAGTAGAACGCCGCCAAGCCGAAACCGGTGCCGTCAGGCAGCGGGTTGTGGGCCACGACCCGCACGTCGATGGGGTCGTCGAGCACGAGCCGGCTGGCCCCCGACAGTTGGAGGTCGGGGGCTGTCGCCTGGAGTTGCTGCGTCACCTGGGTGGTGAGCTGCTCGCCCATCGTCTGATTGGCCTTGTCCAACGCCATCTCCCCGATGTTCTGGACGAGGTTCGCGCTGATCGTGCCGGCGCGGGGGTTCGTGTAGATGGTGATCACGGGACGCTCGACGTCTCCGGGAATCACGCTCGCCTGGGCGAGGATGAACGTGCGCTTGGTGAAGTCGCTCGGAATGACGACGGCGCCGTAGATCTCCCCGTTGTCCAGGGCGGACTGGGCCTGGGCGATCCCGATCTGCCGGAGTTCGACCTTGTTCGGATCGACACCCTCGACGAGCCCGGCGGCGATCTGGTCGCCGAAATTCTGCTGCTGGGGCGGGTTGGAATTGGGCGTGGTGTCGCCCTCGTCCTGATTGACGAGCGCGATGGGGAAGTGGTTGAGGTGCTTGGGGGGATTGAGCATTCCACCCATGTACAGCGCGGCCAGCAGGGACATGACGACGGAGACGAGGAGCAGGGGAGCTATCCAGAACCGTGGTGTCCGGAGCACGCTCATCCTGCCTGCACCGCTGGTTTCGTGAGCCATGTCCCCTCGCATCCTCCCGTGTCCGTGCCGACCCTGGGATCGACCAGCCGGATCAAGAGTAGGCGGTGAGGCCGCTCAGCGTGCTGCCGTCACCTCGAACCAGGCGTCGAGTGTCGGCTCACCGACCAGGTCCACGAGATCCACCTGGACGCCGTCCGCCCGCCATCGTTCGACCAGCGCCATCACGCGCACGGAATCCATTCCCTCGTCGAGGAGGTTCGCGGAATCGTCGATCTCGGCGACCGGGACGTCGAGCACGTCGGCTACGTCGGCGCGGATTCGGTCGCGGGTCGGAACTGTGCTGGGAGCGGAACTCACTATGATCCTCCGGTGCGTCGGTCGAACCACGGCCCGTTGAGCCGATTCGACGACATGGGGTAGGTTGCTGGGTTAGTGAAGCCTAAGCATAGTTGCTCTCCGCGCGAACGGCGAAACGGAGAGCTGTTGCAACCGAATGTGAATGGATGACAATGGCTGGATTATCGCGATACGCAATCGACTTGACGCCTCTACGGACGAGTCGCGAGTTCCGATACATCTTCATTGCCCGCACGATCTCCATCTTCGGTCTGGGTCTGCTCCTGGTGGCGGTGCCGCTGCAGGTCTACGACATGACGAATTCCACACTGGCAGTGGGCGCGGCGAGCATCGTCGTGGGCTCCTCGGTGTTCATCGGCACCCTGTTCGGCGGCGTGATCGCCGACCGGTACGACCGCAGACCGGTCATCTCGCTCGCCCGTGCCGCAGCAGGTCTGGCGTTCGCGATCCTCGCGGTCAACGCGTTCCTCCCCACACCTCAGTTGTGGATCATCTACCTGTGTGGCGTGATCGAGGGCCTCGCCGGCGGTATCTCCGCGACCGCGCTGATGGCGGTGATTCCGTCGCTGCTCCCCAAGGACAAGATGGCGGCCGCCGGTGCTTTGATGACCGTGATGGCCGACCTCGGCACGGTCGCGTCACCTGCCATCGGCGGTGTGATCATCGCGGCGACATCGGTGGGCACCAACTACGTTCTGGCCGCGGTGTCCTCGGGAATCACCGCGTACTGCATCGCCAGGCTGCCGTCGCTGCCGCCGCCGGTCAAGAACACCGAGAGTCCGCTGCGGTCGATCGCCAGCGGCTTCACCTATGCCGCCAAGGACTCCGTGGTCGGTGGGACGCTTCTGGTCGGGTTCTGTGCCATGATGCTGACCGGCTGGAACGTGCTGCTGCCGGCCTACGCCAGCCAGGTCCTCCACGCCGGACCGGCGGCCACCGGACTGCTCTACAGCGCCCCCGCCGTCGGCGCCCTCACCGGATCACTCACGAGTGGCTGGACGGGAACTGCCCGTCGCGGTGGCCTGATCGTGTTCCTCGCGGCCATGATCGCGTCGGCCGGGCTGGTCGGCGTCGGCGCCGTCCCGATGATCGCGGTCACGTTCCTCGGGCTCGCCGCGCACGGATTCGGCCGCGTCCTCGGTGACATCCTCCGGTACGCGGTCATCCAGACCGAGACCCCCGAGGAGTACCGCGGACGCGTCGCCGGTGTGTGGGGCGCCCAGATCTCCACGGGCTCGGCTGCCGGTGCGCTCGTCGCGGGAGCAGTCGGCGCCGCGGTGGGTCCGCGTGAGGCGTTCCTCCTCTACGGGGCGGGCGGCATCGTGGTGCTGGCGGTTCTCGCACTGACCTTGAAGGGGTTGCGCACCTACAGCAGTGCCGCTGCCGACGAGGACGACCTCTCGGCAGCGGCACAGTGACGCTGTCAGGTGGGAACTAGCTGGCCTGAGCGTTGTTCGCGGCCTGCGACAGCTGCGGGAGCAGCTTGTCCAGCAGCCACGGCATGCTGAGCACGTTCGGTGAGCTCGACGCGAACACCAGCGGCGGGTCGGTCAGACCCACGTAAGCGTTGTAGCGCACGGCCTTCATCCCGGCGAACAGCGGATTCGACTGGACCTCGTTCTGCAGCTCCGGCGACAGGTACCAGGCGAGCAGCACGTCCGGGTTGTACGTCGGCAGCAGTTCCAGGCTGACGGGAGCCGCGAACTTGGTCTGGTCACTGCTCTCGCGCAACTGCTGGGCGAGAGGGTCGACCGTGAAACCGAGGCTTGCCAGCATCTTCAGGCGAGGATCGGTGTCGAAGTAGAAGTTGTACGATCCCGGCTCGGTGCCGCTACCGAATGCCACCGTCTTCCCGGTGAACTCGGGGTGCTGCGACTTCGCCTGCGCCAGGGTGTCCTGCGTCTGGGTCACCAGTGCCTCGGCCTGTGCCGACCGGCCGAGGGCCTTGCCGACGGTGGTGATCTGGTCTTCCCAGCTGGTGGCCCAGCGACGCTCCGGGTACGCCACGGTGGGGGCGATGGCCGAGAGCTTGTCGTACTGCTCCTGGTTCACGCCCGAGTGGACGGCCAGGATCACGTCGGGGTCGAGTGCCGCGATCTGCTCGTACGGCATCTCCTTGCTCGACGCCGTCAGCAATGTGGGTTCCGCGTTCGGGTCGAGCTCTTCGAGCTTCGCCCGCGACCACGGCAGCAGGCCGTCGTCGGTTCCCGTGTCCGACTTCATGTTCTGCACGGCGACAGGAACGACGCCGAGCGACAGTGCCGCGTCCTCGCTGCCCCAGCCGATCGTGACGACACGTTCCGGTGCCTCCGTGATCTCCGCGGTACCGAGCGCCGACGGAATCGACACGGGGAAGGCCGACGCGTCGGCCTGTCCGGTGGCGGATCCCGCCGCGTCGGTCGAGTCGGAATTCGACTCGCTGCAGGCACCCGCGAACAGCGCGGTTGCCGCCATCATCACGATTCCGGCTCTACGCCAGTATCTTCCGGACGTTTTCATCGATCTCCCTGTTCTTTGTTGATGGGGTTCATGCGCGAGCCGAACGAGGCGAGGGCCTCGTTCACGACGGAGCCGACTTCGCCGATCCAACGGGGCTGAGTCATGTCCTTGTGCTCGCAGTCGAGGTCGTGGTTGACGATGGTGCCGGTCAGGTAGGGCCGCCACAAGTCGTACGTCGCCGCGGTCGCAGGATTCCTGGCCGCAGTGAAGAAGAGCATGTCGGAGTCCACGACGATCTGTGAGGGTTCGGATTCGAGGCGCACGGCATTCGCGAAGTTGTCGATCATCGCAGCCGGTGTGTGCTCGTTGATCCCGGCGAGCGCACTGCCCTCGCCGCGCAGGATGTCGATCACCTGCTGCCGGTCGAGACCGCCGCCGCGGTGCGGCTCGGTGTTGGCGGCGAGGAGCGGTTCGGGATCGTAGCCGACCATGTAGAGCAGCGCGGCGAGCGCGTCCTGCTCGGTCGGCATGGATGCCCACGCGTCCGACGGGAAGGAGTCGAGCATGACGAGCATGCCGAGTTCCTCCCCCTGGTTCTGCAGTGCACCGGCGATGGCGTGCGCGACGACGCCGCCCAGCGACCATCCGAGGAGGTGGTACGGGCCTTTCGGCTGCACGGTCCGCATGTGCTCGATGTACTCGGTGGCCATGTCCTCGAGCGTTTCCGGCGGCCGCTTGGACGTCGACAGGTTGGAGGCCTGCACGCCGTACAGCGGGTAGTCGTCGTTGATGTGCCGCAGCAGGCCCGAGTAGCCCCAGCTGATTCCACCGGCGGGGTGGAAGCAGAACACCGGCGGCTCGGACCCCTCGGTGCGGAAGGGCAGCAGGACGGCCAGCGCGTCGGCGTCGTGATCGTCGTCGAGACGGCCGGCCAGCTGGGCCACCGTCGGCGCCGCGAACAGCGAGGCCACCGTCGCGGTGACGGACAGCCGCTTCGAGATCGCGCTCATCAATCCGGCCGCCATCAGCGAGTGGCCGCCGAGGTCGAAGAAGCTGTCGTCGATGCCGACCCGCTCGATACCGAGAGCCTCGGCGAACAACTGGCACAGCACCTCTTCGCGCGCCGTGCGCGGACCGCGCTCGGACACCTGCAGTGACAGGTGCGGAACGGGAAGTGACGACTGGTCGAGCTTGCCGTTGGGGAGGGTGGGGAACTCGTCGACGGCGATGAACGCGGCCGGGATCATGTAGTCCGGCAGCCTGCTGGCGGCGCGGCGGTGCAACTGGTCGGGGTCGATCCGGCCGCCCGGCACCGACGTGGCGTACGCGACCAGCCGCTGATCGCCCGGGCGGTCCTCGCGGACCACGACGACGATGTGCTCGACGTCCGGGTCACCGGACAGCACGGCCTCGATCTCGTTGAGTTCGATGCGGAATCCGCGCACCTTGACCTGCGAGTCGGCGCGGCCGGTGAAGTAGATCTGACCGTCCCGGCCCCACCAGACCACATCCGACGTCCGGTACATGCGACTGCCCGGCTCGGCGAACGGGTCGGCGATGAAACGTTCCGCCGTCTTGGGGCTCTGGTTGCGGTATCCCCGGGTGACGCTGTCGCCCGCGAGGTACAGCTCGCCGGACACGCCCGGAGGCACCGGCCGCAGCGCGTGGTCCAGGACGTACGCGTGCTTGCCCGGATCGACGACGCCGATGGGGACCGGACCTTCGTGTCCGGGTTCGACGAGGGCCAGGGTGGCGTTGACCGTGCACTCGGTGGGTCCGTATGCGTTGAACAGCCGGCGTCCGGGTGCGTACCGCTCGATCAGCTGGGGTGTGAGCTTCTCGGCGCCGAGCATCAGGTCGACGCCGTCCGGGATGGGGTGCTCCGGCGGGAACGCGGCGGCGAAAGACGGTGGTATGCCGACGAAGTTCACGTCGTGTTCGTTGATGACGCGGGCGAGTGGCTCACCGGGGATGCGGTCGGCGTCCGTCGCGACCACCAGGGTTCCGCCCGAGAGCACACCCCACATGATCTGCCAGAACGCGAGGTCGAAGCTGATGGACGAGAAGTGGAGCGCACGAGTGGTGTGGTCCATGCCGATCACGTCCGACTGCAGCGACAGCAGATCCGCGATGCCCAGGTGGGGGACGACGACGCCCTTCGGCACCCCCGTCGATCCGGACGTGTAGATGAGATACGCGGCGTCGTCGAGTTGCAGCGGTCTGCTCCGCTCGGCGTCCGTGGGGGCGGTGACCGGCTGGGTGTCGATCAGGGCCTGCAGGTCCGGATCGTCCAGGTCGAGAATGGGCACGTCGGTGCCCAGCGGGGTGCGGTCGGGCACACCGACGGAGGACGTGAGGATCGCGACCGGTGCGCCGTCGGCGAGCATGTGCGCGATCCGGTCGGCCGGGTAGGTGGGGTCGACGGGGAGGTACGCGGCACCGCTCTTCAGCACGGCGAGAACGCTGACGATCAGTTCGGCGGAGCGGTCGAGTGCGAGCGCGACCACGTCACCGGGGCCGGCGCCACGCGAGATCAGCAGGTGGGCAATCCGGTTCGCCCGTTCGTCGAGCTGCCGGTAGGTGAGGGAGACCGCGGGCCGCACGTTCGCGCCGACGGCGAGGGCCTCGGCGTCGGGTGTCTGCGCCACCGGTGCGGAGAAGTACTCGTCGAACGTGCGGGCCGGGATGGAGTGCTCCGCGTGGGACCATTCGCCGAGCACCCGTTCCCGCTCCTGCGGGGTCAGGATGTCGAGCCGGGCGATCCGCTGCTCGTGGTTCTCGACGAGCCGCTCGATCACCACGGCGAGGCGGTCCGCGAAGGATTCGACGGTCGCGGCATCGAAGAGTTCGGTGGAGTACTCGAACGTCACGTCGACCCCGCCGCTGTCCGGACGTTCCTGGAAGCGCAGCGCCAGATCGAACTTCGCGGACGTCGCGTCGAGCATCCGCACCGAGGCGGTGGTCGCGTCGAATCGCTCTGCCGCACCGTCCTGCTTCCAGTGCGACAGCATCACCTGGAACAGGGGGTGGCGGGCCGACGACCGTGGGGGATTGACGAGTTCCACGATCCGGTTGAACGGCACGTCGGCGTGGTCGACGGCGTCGAGGTCGACGGTCCTGACCCGGTCCAGCAGTTCGTCGAACGTCGGGTCGCCCGACACGTCGGTCCGCAGGACCACGGTGTTGATGAAGCAGCCCACCATGGCGTCGAGGTCGGGATGACTGCGACCGGCGACGGGAACGCCGAGGGCGATGTCCTCGCCGGCGCCCAGCCTTTCGAGCAGCACGGCCACGGCGGCGTGGACGATCATGAAGAAACTCGCGCGCCGCTCGGCAGCGAGCGACTCGACGGCCGCGTGCAGCGACGGCGACAGCGTGCGGTGGACGCTCGCGCCGCGGTTGGTGGGCAGGGCCGGTCGGGGGCGGTCGGTGCGCCAGCCCAGTTCGAGCGGCAGACCGGCGAGTTGCTCACGCCAGTAGTCGAGCTGGCCGGTCAGCAACGGGGTCGCGTCGTCGCCGGCGCCGATGCGTTCGCGTTGCCACACGGCGACGTCCGGGTACTGCAACGGCAGCGGCGTGAACTCCGGTGCCCGTCCGGCGCGGCGGGCGCTGTACGCGAAGGCGAGATCGTCGAGGAGTTTCGACTGCGACCACTCGTCGCCGATGATGTGGTGCATCAACAGGACCAGTGTGTGCTGCCGTTCGTACAGCACCACGCGCAGCGGCGGCTGGTCGGTGAGCCCGAGGCCCACCGTCGTCATCGCCGCGATGTGTCCCTCGATGTTGCCGACGTTGTCGACTCGTTCGAGCCGGACCTTCGCGTCTCCGGCGGGAAGGACGACCTGGTGGGGCACCGAGTCGACGAGGGGGAACACCGTCCGCAACGACTGGTGCCGGGTCACGACGTCCGCGAGCGATGCGGACAGGGCGTCGGGTTCGAGGCCTTCCCCGAAATCGACGGCAAGCGCCAGCAGGTAGGTTCCGCCGCCGGCCGCGCTGTCGAGGAACCACAGGCGTTCCTGCGCGGGCGACAACGGCACCGGCGTGCCCTCGGGGAGGTCCCTCGGGGACGGCCTGCTCGCCGACACCGGCTCGCCGGCATCCTCGAGCTGCGCGGCGACGGCAGCCACGGTGGGATTCTCGAAGACCGTCGCAACCCGCAGCGGCACAACCAGTTCCGCGGTGATCGCGGACACGAGAGCGGCGGCGAGGAGGGAGTTTCCACCGAGTGCGAAGAAGTCGTCGTGGACGCCGACCTCCTCGGCGCCGAGCACCGAGGTGAACAGTGGGAGGATCCGGGCTTCGGTGTCGGTCCGCGGTGTGTCGCCGGCCTGTCCGAGCCAACGGGGTGCGGGCAGCGCGTCCTTGTCGACCTTGCCGTTGTGGGTCAACGGCAATCGGTCGAGCATCACCAGCGCGGACGGCGTCATGTACCCGGGGAGGGAGCGGACCAGGTGCGCCCGTACTTCCTCCTCGACGGCGTCGTGCTCGCTGCCCGGCCGGGGAACGACGTACCCGACGATCCGCTGGTCGCCGCCGGCCCGCTCGTGCACCGTGGCCACCGCCGCCTGCACGTCGGGCACCGCAGTCATCGCGGCGCCGATCTCGCCGAGTTCGACACGGTAACCGCGCAATTGGATCTGGTCGTCGATCCGGCCGTGGTAGTGGAGCGTGCCGGTCGCGTCGTACCGTGCGAGGTCGCCGGTCCGGTACATGCGCGTCCCGCCGGGGGCGAACGGGTCGGCGACGAACCGTCCCGACGTCAGGTCCGGGCGCCCGAGGTAGCCCGGGGACAGTCCGGGACCGGACACGTAGATCTCGCCGGTCACGCCGGGCGGCGCCGGACGCAGTCCCGCGCCGAGAACGTACGTGCGCAGGTCGCCGAGTGGAACCCCGATGTCGACGACGTCGGCGGCGGTGACCTTCGTGGCGGTGACGTGCACGGTGGTCTCGGTGATTCCGTACATGTTGACCAGCTCGGTTCCCGCATCCGGGCCGGTCTCGGCGAACCAGGCGCGCAGGACGGCGGGATCGAGAGCCTCACCACCGAACACGACGTACCGCAGTCGTAGCCGGTCGAACGAGTCCGCGCGGACGAGAGCGTCGACGAGATGCCCGAACGCGGACGGCGTCTGGTTCAGCACCGTGACACCCTCGTCGACGAGAAGGGCGGCGAGGTCGGTCGGTGACGTCAGGGTGGCCTCGTCGACCGTGACGAGGCGGCCGCCGTGCAGCAGCGCGCCCCAGATCTCCCAGACGGAGAAGTCGAACGCGTACGAGTGCAGCAGGGGCCAGCAGTCGTCCTCGGTGAACGTGAACCAGTCACGGGACACGTCGAACAGCCGCATCACGTTGCGGTGCGGAATCGGAACGCCCTTGGGCACCCCGGTGGATCCGGAGGTGTAGATGACGTACGCGATGTCGTCCGCGCGCGCCGCGTCCTCGAGTTCGCCGACGTCCGCGGTGTGGACAATTTCGCCGAGGTCGGACCGCACCGCGCCCTCCTCGACTCGGGGAAGGTCGCCGAGCAGATCGGCGGATCCGATTCCCAGCGACGGCTGCGCATCCCGCAGGATGAACCGGGCGCGGTCGGCCGGGGAGGCCGGATCGATCGGCAGGTAGCTCGCGCCGCTGCGGAGAATCGCGAGGATGGCGACGATCAGGTCGGTGCCGCGGGGGAGGCTGACAGCTACGACCGTGCCGCGGCCGGCGCCGGCCGACCTCAGCTGCCGGGCCAGGGCGGCGCTGCGATTCGAGAGGTCCCGGTACGTCAGATCGTTCACCGCGACGCGGTCCGGGTGGGTGCGCACCTGGGTGAGGAAGGCGGAGACGATGCTGTCCGGAAGGGCCGCTGCGGTGCCGATGGTCCGGTCGAGGCCGGCCGCCGACCGCCACAGGACCAGTTCGTCGGGAGCGCAGACGTCGACGACGGAGACAGGTTCTGCTGCCACGGAGATGGTTCGCAGGTAGTGCGCGAATCGGTGCGCGTGGTCCCGGATCTCGGCGTCCGTGTAGACCTCGGGATTCCCGGCCCATTCGAGCGTGAGCTCGTCCCCGGCGCCCGAGACGGAGATCACCACGTCTTCCACCGGACCGGTGGCGAGCTGATGCACCGCCCCGAACGTGGGACCGAACGCGATTCTGGCGGCGAACGGTTTGACGTTCACCACCGCTCCGCCGGTGACGCGGCTCCCGGCGTCCCGGACGCGCTGGATCGGTCGGGTCTCGGACAGTGCGGCGGCCGCTCTGCCGATCACGTCGGCGAACGTCGGTTGCGCGTCGAGCGGAATGCGGAGCGGCACAATGTTCGTGGCCGTCACGGGCGACGCCAGCTCGATGCCCTGCCGGGCCAGAACCGGCACGCGGAGCCGGACTTCTTCCGCTCCCGTGTGGGCGCCGAGGTAGGCGGCCGCGGCCGCATAGACCGCCTCGGCCCACGTCGTCGCCTGCGCGGAGGCCGCGTCACGCAGGGTCTTCGCCACCGCGGGCTCGATCGTGAGCGTGCAGCGATGCGGGTCGGGGACGGGCCTGCGCACGGTGTCGCTGAATCCGGCCGGACGGGAAGCGTCGTGGGGCGCGTCGATGTCGGGGGTCGCGGCATCGAATTCCTGTGCCGCCCGGACGTGCACCTGCAACGAAGGGAATTTGGCCGGCCGGGGTTCGGTGCCCGCGAGCCCGGCCGCGTACAGCGCCGCGACGCGGCGGGTGAGCAACGAATATCCGTAGGCGTCGAGCAATGCGTGCGGGGCGCGGAGGTACCAGAGCACACCGGATTCGGTCGTGATCAGTGCCGTGCGCACGAGGGGAGCGGAGTCGAGGTCGAGCGGTCGGCGCACGTCCTCGCGCATCCACTCGAGGGCAGCGGCCCGGTCGCGTTGGAGACGTTCGAGTTCGGGGGCGTGGCGACGGTCGTGCACCTGGACGACGTCGGCCGAATCGGCACCGGGTTCGGCCTCGAAGCGGACCGAGAGCACCTCGGCCTCCTCGATCACCGTGCGTACCGCCGCGGCGAGAGCGTCGATGTCGACGGGGGCGGCGACCTCCACGTATTCGGCCGTGGTGAACGCCGATCGGGTCGGGTCGAGATGGTGCCCGGCCCACAGCTCGCGCTGGGCGGCGGTCAAGCAGACGTCGGCCGTGTCCTCCCCGGTCTGCGGGGTGGACGGCGACGATATCGAAAGGGACATCTAACAGGCACTCCTGATGCTTTCGGCTGTCGGGCGTGGGGATTCCGGGCTTTCAGCAACTCAGCGTGTCAGGTTAGCCTAACCACATTGATTGTGGTCATCCGACTGCCGAGCACACCGGCGCAGGCTTCGGAACGAAGCGCTGCGCCGGAGTGTGGGCTTCGTGTCGACTCAGCCGACTTCGAGCGGGGAGAACGCGGAGACCAGCGCATCCGTGGTGGTCACCGAACCGCAACGCTTCGCGGCATAGGTGAGCGCCATCAGGTGCTCGTCACGGCTGAAATCCGCGGTCGCGTCGGAGACCAGGAACGGCTGCACGTCCGACATGAACGCCTCGGCGGCACTCAGCATGCAGCCCATGTGCGCGTAGACGCCCGTCACGATCAGCTGGTCGCGGCCGTGGTGGCCGAGCAACTGCCGGAGGTCGGTGCGCTGGAAGGCCGAGTACCGCCATTTGGTCACCTGGATGTCGCCCTCGCGGGGGGCGAGCGGCTCGACCACCTCGGTATCGCGACCCGACGTCAGTCCCGGGCCCCAGAAGTCGGCGAGGATGCCGCGACGCGACGGGTGCTGGTCGCCCGGCTGCATCGTGTAGATCACGGGAATCCCTGCTTCCGAGCACAGTTCGCGAATCCGGACCATGTTCGCCATCGCAGTCGACATCGGCTCCGACCGCATGTCGTACGCGTCGATGAAGTAGTTCTGCATGTCGTGGACCAGCAGTGCGGAACGCCGGGGGTCGAGGCGCCAGGACACCTTCGATTCGGGGACCTCGTGGATCGCCGGGATCGTGTAGGTCGAAATGGGCGGGATGGCCATATGGTTCCTCACTGTCGGTCTTGTCGACGTCTGGGCGTATGCCGCGCAAATCTCGGTGAACGACAGCGCTCCGCTCCACCGCTCGCGCGTTCGGTTAGGCTAGCCTTTGCTACCAGGCTCTGCAATCGCTAGGTGTGTGGGTGCGCGGCGCACAGTAAGGTGACTGAGCGGTGGGGGCCGGGCGTCGGTCTCCCGCGCCGGAGCCGCTGACCAGGAGAGATTGTTGACCACGCTGCTGTTACTGCTGCTGATCGTCGTCGTGATCGTGGGCATCGTGCTGATCCTGCGGAATCGGGCCGGGAAGAAGACCACTCCTGCTGCCCGGGTCGATCCGCTCGCCGACTACCCGGAGGTCTACGACCCGTACAAGATCGGAGTCGGCGACATCATCACGTATGCCGGAATCGATCACGTCGTGCGCGGCACCATCACCCTCGACGAAGAGGGGTACATCTGGCACGAACACCTCCTCGACGGATCGACCGGTCAGCGATGGCTGACCGTCGAGAACGACGAGGGCAACCTCGACATGACGCTGTGGATGCGCCGCGAGGGCACGGGGCTCGAACCGGACGGTGACGTGATTCTCGACGACAGGGTGCACCGGCAGATCGAGCGCGGCACCGCCTCGTTCACCGCGGAAGGCACCACCGGAACCGCACCCCAGGGCATCGTCGACTACGCCGACTACGAGACTGCCGACAAGACCGGCCTGCTGTCCTTCGAGCGCTGGGCGCGGACGCAGTCGTGGGAGGTCTCCACGGGCCGCGCCGTCACGCGCAGTGAACTCACCGTGATCCATTCCGGTCCGCCGCAGTGACACTGCACGTCCTCGACATCGAGTCGCGCGATGTGACGGCCGAGGCACTCGGTCTCGTCGTGAACGCCGAAACACCGCTTCCGCTGGCCGAACTCACCATCACCCACGGTGACGACCGAGTGACGCTTGCAGTTCTCGGGGCGTCGCACGCGGTGACGGCGTCCGCGTCGGGCAGCCGGATCACCGAACAGGTGTCGTGCGACGCGGTCCGGGCCGGCGGCAGGCCGCTGCCGGTATCCGACAGCGCGAGCGGGTATCGGTTCGACTCGACCACCGACACCGTCGACCGCACCCACCTCGAGCAGACCGCCGACTGGCTGCGTCGCCAGGCCACCGAGGTGGACGGGTGGATCTGCGGGGCGTTCCCCGGCGACCACACCGCACTGACCGCGCTCACAGCGGCGAAAGATTCGGGCGGATGGGCCTGGCGGACCTGGCATCTGTACCCAGGAGACAAGGGCGGGGTGATCGTGAAGACTCGAAGCAGGTGGCAGCCGTGAGCCGGTTCAGTGCGCGCGTGCGACTCGCCTCGATGCTGCTCCTGGTATTGGCCGCGACCGCGTGCGGTGGCAGCGTCCGCGATTACATCGCCGACACCTACGCTCTGCAGAACACCGCGGGCGACGCGAAGACGTACACGTCGAACGACCCGGTGGGGACGACCGTCTCGAACATCGTCGCCGAGGAGGAACCGGCGGCGCGGAAGGCCGACGGCGGCAGCGAATACCTGCGTTACGACGACGACATCGTCACGGTCAGCGCCGGGCCGGGTGGCGGCAGTCTCGTCCGCGTCGAAGACATCGACGGACGCTACCGGAGCGGCGGGTTCGCCTATCTGGGACCCGGTTTCAACCCCGGTTCGCCGGCGGGCGGCGCCAGCGGCAGCGGCGGATCCGGGAGCGCGAAATGACAGAGAACACTCGACTGGGGAGAAGCGCGTGAACACCACCTACACGGCGGCAGCAACGGAAATCGGCAGCGTCGACGTCGGACTGCTCGCCGTCGGCATGCTCGGCACCCTGGCGTATTTCGTCATCGGCATCGCCGTCCTCGGAGTCGGCTTCGCGGTCCTCGACCTGGCGACCCCCGGCAATCTGCGGCACCAGGTGTACGTCGACAAGAACCCCAACGCGGCAATCCTGCTGGCGTCGAACCATCTCGCCCTCGCCGTCGTCGTGGTCACGGCGATCCTCACCAGCTCCGACGGATTCGCGCAGGGACTCGCCGACTCCGCGGTCTACGGTCTCTTCGGTGTGCTGTTGCAGGTCATCGCGCTGCGCCTGATGAATCTGCTGCTGCCGGGACAACTCGTCGGTCTGGTCGGGAACCCGCAGATGTGCGGTGCCGCATGGGCCGTCGGTGCGAGCCTCTTCGCCATCGGCCTCGTGAACGCCGCCGCGCTCACCTGATCTCGTGACGACCACAGCGGCAGAGCCGAATTCCTCCACCACTCGCGCTCTCGGTGGGCGGGCCAGGGCGTTCCTGCTCGCCGCGGTGGCCGCGTGCGCAGCGTGCGGGCTGATCTACGAACTGGCCCTGCTGACGCTGTCGGTCAGTTTGACCGGCGGCGGAATCACCCAGACGTCGCTGATCGTCGCGGGTTTCGTGGCCGCACTCGGGGTGGGTGCCCTCGCCGCCAAGCCCCTGCTCTCCACCGCGGCCGCGTCGTTCGTGGTCGTCGAGATCGTCCTCGGCCTCGTCGGCGGATTCAGTGCGGTGACCCTGTACGTGACGTTCACGTTCTTCGGTTCCAGCGCAATCGTTCTGGTGCTCGCCACCGCACTGATCGGAGTGCTGGTGGGCGCCGAGGTGCCGCTGCTGATGACGCTGCTGCAGTCGGGACGCAGCGACACCGACGCCGAGAGCACCGGAAAGGTGCTGGCAAACCTCAACGCCGCCGACTACGCAGGCGCCCTGGTCGGTGGCCTGCTCTGGCCGTTCGTGCTGTTGCCGATCGCCGGGATGATCCGCGGCGCCGCCATCACCGGCATCATCAATCTCGTTGCCGCCGCGGTGGTGGCGCTGATCCTGTTGCGGTGGCAGCTGAGCCTGCGCACCCGGTTGCTCGCCGTCGTGGCGCTGCTCGTCGCCGCCGCGTGCATCGCGGTGCTGCTGGTGCGAGCCGACGGCATCGAAACCACGTCGCGGCAACGTCTCTACACCGATCCGGTGGTCGCCGCGGAAAGGTCGCAGTACCAGGAGATCGTGGTCACCGAGCGCGGGGGAGACGTGCGCCTCTTCCTCGACGGCGACCTCCAGTTCTCCAGCATCGACGAACATCGGTACACCGAATCGCTGGTGTACCCCGCGATGGCGGACGACCCGAAACGGGTACTGATCCTCGGCGGGGGCGACGGCCTCGCCGCCCGGGAGGTCCTGCGACTGCGCGGGGTCGAGGAGATCGTGCAGGTGGAACTCGACCCGGCGGTCATCGAACTCGCGAACACCCGGCTGTCCGGGCTGAATCAGGGAGCACTGCAGGACCCGCGCGTGCACGTCGTCATCGACGACGCGTTCCGGTGGCTACGCGACGCACCCGATTCGGGTTTCGACGCCGTGATCGTGGACCTCCCCGACCCGGACACCCCGGCGCTCGGGCGCCTGTATTCCACCGAGTTCTACGGTCTCGCTGCCGCCGCCCTGAATCCCGGCGGTCTGATGGTGGTGCAGTCGGGAAGCCCCTATTCGACGCCGGACGCGTACTGGCGCACCACGTCGACGGTCGCGTCCGCGGGTCTGGCCGTGACGCCGTACCACGTGCTGGTGCCGAGTTTCGGGGACTGGGGTTACGTCCTCGCCCGGCGCGGACCCGAACCGCCGGCCCTGCGCCTGCCCCGCGACGTCCCCGAACTGCGCTTCCTCGACGAGCCGACCCTCGCCGCGTCCGCGATCTTCCCGCGCGACCGGCCCCGCCGCGACCTCGAGCCCTCCACCCTCGACCGCCCGCGCATCGTCGACGACATGCGGAAGGGCTACGAGCGCTGACGCGCCCGTGAGTACTTATCAACCGCCGGGCGTTGATAAGTACTCACAGGTCAGCGCAGCAGGTTGCCGAGCGTGCGGGCGGCGTCGACGACCGCTGAACCCAGCGCCTCCTCGTCGGGCATCTCGAAGATCGACACGCCCACGCTCGCGAGTGCATCGCCGCGCCGCCCGGGAATGGCCGCGGAGACACCGAGCACGGACGGGATCACCTCGCCGTCGGTGACGGCGTAGCCGCGAGCGCGGGCCACGGTCACCTCTTCGCGTTCGCCCTCGACCGCGGGAAGCGCGGCGAGGATCGCCAGTCCCGCCGAGCCACGGTCGACGGGGTCGACCTGGCCGGGACGGAACGCGACGTGCACCTTCGCGCTGCGCGGTTCCACCACCATCAGGGCCCGGACTTCCGTCGCGTTCTCGCGGACGACGAGATGCACGGTGGCCTGGACGGCGTCGGCCAGCTCTTCGAGTACGGGTCGTGCCAGTGTGCGCAGGTCCTGCTCGACGGGTTCGGCGAGGGTCACCAATCCCGCACCGAGTGTGACGCGTTTGAATCCGTCCTTTCGGCACAGCCGATGCGCCTCGAGGGTGCGGATCAACCGATGCGCGACGGTCCGGTGGACGTCGATCCCGTCGGCTATCTCCGTGACGGACAGTCCGTGCGGATGGGCCGTCAGCAACTCGAGAATTTCGAGCCCGTGGTGGAGGGTTTTCGACATTCCCGAATCGAGCTGAACTGCGCTTTTGCGTGAAAGTTCCCGCGGCCGTTCGTCGGTCGTGCTCACTGTCTTGCCCGCCCTCCTTGACGTCTGTGAGGTGCGACACCTACTCTTTCATCATATCGCACAGTGCGTGCGATTATCGCACATATGATTCGAGTAGGGCAAGTGCCGCGACTGACGCGGAACGGGTCCGGGGAGCACTCCATGAGCAGTAGTACCGGGGCCGTCGATGCGGTGACCGTCGCTCGGCTGCATCAGCTGTACGGGCGGCAGAGTCACCTCATCGACGGTGGCGACGCCTCCGGGTGGGCGCAGACGTTCACGGATGACGGCGAATTCCATTCTCCCAGTTACCCGGAGCCCGTGTCGGGCGCCGACGCGTTGATCGCATTCGCCGAACGGTTCCACACCCGGGCGCGGGCCGCGAACGAGGTCCACCGCCACGTGATCACCAACCTCGTGATCGACGAGACCGGCGACGGCGCCGCCACCGTGCGGGCATATCTGCAGATCGTCGCCACCTCGATGGGTGGCGACTCGCGACTCGTGCGGATGACCACCCTCACCGATCGCGTGGTGCGGGTCGGCCACCGGTGGCGGATCGCCCGCCGCGACATACGGCGCGACGACACCGCGTAGTGCCCGTTGGGCCGAGAACACATTTCGAGATGACAGAGGAAGAGAACACCATGACCGCAAGTGCAGATCAGACCAACCCCGGCCGTACCGTGACCGCGCAGATGACCGCGCGTTATCCGGAGATGGTGGGCAAGGTCGCGGTGGTCACCGGCGCGGCCCAGGGCATGGGTGCGGCGTTCGCATCCGGCCTCGCCACCCGCGGCGTCCACGTGGTCGGCGCCGACATCAACGAAGACCAGATGAAGCTCACCGCCGAGGAGATCACGACCGCTCTCGCGTCGGAGTCCCTGGCAGATCAGCCCGGGACCGTCGTCGGCGCGCGGATCGACGTCACCAAAGCGGAGGAGCACGAGGCTCTCGCACAGGTGGCGCTGAAGGAGTTCGGCCGCATCGACTACTGGATCAACAACGCGGGAATCTTCCCCTTCGCCCTGGCGGAGGAGATCTCACCGGAACAGATCGGTGCCACGCTGTCCGTCAACGTCGAGGGTGTCCTCTTCGGCGCTCAGGCGGCGGCGCGCCACATGCAGCACGGCGGTGCGATCGTCAACATGTCGTCCGTGTCGGCGCTCCGGGTCCGGAAGGGCCGCGGCGCGTACTGCACGTCGAAGGCGGCGGTCGCGCATCTCACCGAATCGCTCGCAGTCGAATTCGGAGACAAGGGCATTCGCGTGAACTCCATCGCACCCGGCTACATCGACACGGCGATGACGCAGTGGGTGCAGGACGACCCGGCCGCACTGAAGCACGCCCTCGACGTGGTCCCGCTGCACCGTCTCGGCTCGCCGGAAGAGGTCTTCGGCCCGCTGCTGTTCCTGTTGTCGGACAGCGCCCGTTACGTGACGGGACACAGTATCGCCGTCGACGGCGGTTCGCGTCATGTCTGAGTCGGTGAACTACCCCGGCGTCGTCCTGATCACCGGAGCCGCCGGCGGCATGGGCGCGAATCACGCCCGTGCCCTCGCGACCAGGGGAACACACGTATGTATTGCCGACGTGGCGGACTGTTCGGCCGTCGTCGAGGAGATCACGGCGGCAGGGGGATCGGCGTCCGCTCACGAACTCGACGTCACCGACGCCGCCGCGTGGACCCGGGTCGTCGACGAGATCCGGAACACCCGAGGTGAATTGGGTGGACTGGTCAACAACGCGGGGATCTCGCGCCGGCTGGAGTTCATGGACACCCCGGACGACGTCTGGGAACTGACCATGAGGATCAACCTGTTCGGGCCCTTCTACGGCATGAAGGCCGTCGCCCCGCTCCTGCGCGACAGCGGCGGTGGCTCCATCGTCAACATCTCGTCGATCTCCGGGCAGATCGGCTACTTCTCGCCCGCGTACTCGTCGAGCAAGTGGGGACTGACCGGGCTGTCGAAGTCGGCGGCCGGGCATTTTGCCCAGTGGGGCATCCGCGTCAACTCCGTGCATCCGGGCCTCGTGGGCACGGCGTTGCTCGGTGGCGCGGACGACTTCGTCCGGGCCGCGGTCGACAGCATCCCCTTCGGTCGCATGGGCACGCCGGACGAGATCACGGACGCCGTCCTGTTCCTGCTGTCCGATCGCTCCACCTACATGAGCGGAAGCGAGGTCACCGTCGACGGCGGCCTGGTGTCGAACGGCCTGTACCACCGCATCATTGCCGAGACGGGAGCGAACCTTTCATGAGCGACGACTTCGACGTCATCGTCGTCGGTGGTGGCGGAGCCGGACTCGCCGCAGCGGTGTCCGCCGCCGAACAGGGCGCCACGGTGCTGTTGTTCGAGTCGGAGACAGAACTCGGCGGCTCGACCCAACTGTCGGCAGGACTGTTCACCGCGGCCGGCACCAGCGTGCAACGCGGTCTGGGTGTCGAGGACTCCGCCGAAAAGTTCTTCCAGCACTACATGGACCTCAACCAGTGGATGCTGGCGCCCGGCCTGATCCGCACGTTCTGCGAGAACGCCGCACCCACCCTCGAATGGCTGATCGAACTCGGCGTCGAGATTCCGGCAGTAGTCTCCGCCAACGCGCACCAGCCCGGCCTGTGCCAGGCGGGAGTCGAGGACGTCTGGCGGGGCCACGTACCGAAAGACCAGGGTTACGGCCTCGTGCAGGTGCTCGACAAGGCGCGACGCGTGCACGGCGTCGAGGCGATCCTGAACACCCGCGTGCAGAAGCTGATCGAGGAGGACGGCCGAGTCGTCGGAGTCGTCGCCGACGACATCGAGGTCCGGGCCGCTGCCGTGGTTGTCGCGTCCGGCGGGTTCGCGCAGGACCCCGACCTCGTCGATCGCTACTACCCGGCCGCGAACAACGCCGGCGACTCGCTGTTCGTGGTCGCCGCACCCGGCAGTCGAGGAGACCACCTGCGTGTCGGGCGGGCCGTCGACGCCGCCGTCACGGGCGACGGCTGGGGGCTCATGCTCCCGACCGTCTACTTCCAGAGGTTCCACCACTGGCAATCAGGCTTTCCGCCCAAGTCGCGGCTCTACGTCAACCAGGACGGCCGGCGGTTCATGGACGAGGACGCGTCCTACGCCGTGTCCACCGGCATCATCGAAGCCCAGGGTGGATACGCCTGGATGATCTTCGACGAGAAGGCCCGCGTGAACCTCGCGCCCGGCTACGCCGACTGGACACCCGAACGGATCGCCGACGAGGTGGCGGGCGGACGCACGTTCAGCGCCGGCAGCCTGGCGGAGCTCGCGGAGCAGATCCGGGTGCCCGTCGACGCCCTCGACGCCACCGTCACCCGGTGGAACGACCAGCTGCCCGCCGGCGTCGACTCCGACTTCCTGCGGCACCGGACGCTCCGGAACAAGGGTTCGGACGCGAACCCCGACCCGATCAGCGAGGCCCCTTTCTACGCCGCGCAGATCCTTCCCGCCGAACTCGTGTGCACCCACGCGGGCCTGGAGATCGACGGAAACGCCGCCGTCGTCGATGTGCGAGGACGCCCGATTCCGGGCCTCTTCGCAGCGGGCGAAGCCGGAGCAGGCATCCTGGGACTCAGGTATGTCGGTGGCGGCAACGCGGTAGCCAACGCTTTGACCATGGGCCGCATCGCGGGCCGAAACGCGGCGAAGGCCGCACAAGGTCCCCACCCCTCATAGGAGAATGTCATGGGAGTTTCCCGCTCCGCTGTCCCCGACAGCGAAATCGGTGCGAGAACGTTGAAGAAGGTGTCGTACCGCATCCTGCCGTTCGTCATGTTGCTGTACATCTTCAACTACATGGACCGCACCAACATCAGCTACGCGCAGTTGGGGATGCAGCACGAACTCGGCATCACGGTCGGAACGTTCGGCGCGGTGGCGTCGATCTTCTTCCTGGCCTACGTCGTGTTCGAGATCCCGTCCAACATGGCGCTGAAGAAGTTCGGCGCCCGCATTTGGCTGGCCCGCATCGCGATCACGTGGGGCATCGTCACCGTGATCATGGGCTTCGTCAACAGTGTCACTCAGCTCTACGGGGCCCGCATCGCCCTCGGTATCGCCGAGGCGGGTCTCTTCCCGGGACTGCTGCTGTATTTGACGTTCTGGTTCCGCTCCGGTGAGCGTGCCCGGGCCATCGCCATGATGGCCATGGCGCAGCCGATCGCCATGATCATCGGTTCCTTCACCGGCGGTCTGATCCTCGACCACATCTCCTGGTTCGACATGAGCGGCTGGCGCTGGGTGTTCATCCTGCAGGGTGCGCCGACGATCGTGCTGGGCCTGATCGTGCTCGTCTACCTGCCCAACCGGCCGCGTGAGGCGAAATTCCTGACCACGCAGGAATCCGAGTGGCTCGAAGGCGAGATCACCGCGGAGTACCAGGAGCCCGAAACTCACGAGAGTGTGAAGGAGCAGCTCGGCGCGATCAAGAACCGGAAGATCCTGCACCTCGCCGTCGCGAACCTGTTCGCCGCCTGCGGGCTGTACGGCTTCACGTTCTTCCTGCCTCAGATCGTCAAGCAGATGGATCCGAGCTACTCGGCCACCAACATCGGATTCCTCGGCGCGGTGCCGTTCGTGGTCGGTGCTGTCGGCATGCTGCTGATCAGCCGTTACTCGGATCGGACGGGGGAACGGAAGCTCGTCGTCATCGGGCTGATGGTCCTGGCCGCTGTCGGGTTGTTCGGCACCATTCTCTTCCGGCACTCGCCGTTGCCGGCGTTGACGTCGCTGTCGATGGTGGCGGTCGGTGTTCTCGGATATATGGCGCCGTACTGGGCGATGGCGGCGCAGGTGCTCACCCGCGCCGAGACGGCCGTCGGTCTCGCGGCCATCAACACCATCGCCGCGATGGGCGGATTCTTCGGTCCCTACGTCATCGGAAAGAACGCCACCGCCGACAACGTCACGATCGGCCTGTACTTCCCGATCGGGTGCCTGCTGATCTGTGCCGTCATGCTCGCGTTCCTGAAGATCCCGAAGAAGCAACCGGTCGAACTGGAAGAAGCAACAGCCTCAACTAGTTCATAGATATACTAAAAGCGGAGGTGGCGGGCACCGGGCCCGCCACCCGCTCGCGATAGGGTTCCCCCATGACCGATGACGCAGCGCCGGTGCCCGTCGAGGTGCCCGACGGCCTCGACTTCTGGTCGTTCATCGAACTGGCGAACAGGCGCCTGAGCACGGAATACGGCTCGACGCACGAACTCGCCACCCAGGTCCTCCTGACGTTGAACCGCGCGTCGAACGTGGTGACGTACGACCTGGAGTCGTCGATTCACCGTCCGCGTGGCCTGTCCTGGTCGGCGTTCCGGCTGATGTTCGTGACGTGGCTGGCCGGGCCCGTCGAGTCGAAGACGGCGGCCAAGCTCACCGGCATGAGCAGGGCCGCCGTCTCGAATCTGACGAAGACGCTGGTCGGTGGCGGTCTGATGGAGCGGACCCCGGACGAGCGGGACGGCCGGTCCGTCCAGTTGTCGCTCACCGAGAAGGGCCGGAGCGAGATCGGTGAGATCTACCGTGAGCAGAACGAGCGGGAACACGCCTGGGCGAGTGTTCTCACCGAACCGGAGCAGCGCATTCTCGTCATGCTGCTGGACAAGCTGATCACCAATCGCAGCCAGTTCGACGTCCGCGGGCGTAACTGACCCTGCTGTGCCTCCCGGAAAATCTGTGCTTGCCTTCACGCCCATAATTTAGTTAATGTGTTTACTACTACGGACACGCACTTCTAGGGAGGCCGGTCATGGCGTTCTATCGGCACGTGGGCACCATCCCGCCCAAGCGGCACACCCAGCACCGTGACGACAACGGTCAGCTCTACTTCGAGGAATTGATGGGAGAGGAGGGTTTCTCCTCCGACTCCTCACTGCTCTACCACCGCCACATCCCGTCGGCGATCGTCGATGCCACCGTGTGGGAGCTGCCCGACCAGAGCACGACTCCCAATCATCCGCTCAAGCCGCGCCACCTGAAGTTGCACGACCTGTTCCCGGATACGGTCTGGGCCGACACCGACGTGGTCACCGGACGCCGGTTGATCCTCGGCAACGCGGACGTCCGCATCTCCTACGTGGTCGCCGCCAAGGAGTCGCCGCTGTACCGCAACGCGATCGGTGACGAGATGGTCTACATCGAATCCGGTGCCGCCACCGTCGAAACCGTGTTCGGCACGCTCGAGGCGAAGCAGGGCGACTACGTCCTCATACCGATGTCGACCACCCACCGCTGGATCCCGCAGGGCCCGGAACCGTTGCGCGCCTACGCGATGGAGGCGAACAGCCACATCGTCCCGCCGAAGCGCTACCTCTCCCGGTTCGGCCAGTTGCTCGAGAACGCGCCCTACTGTGAGCGCGACCTGCACGGGCCGTCCGACACGCTGCAGGTCGAGGGCACCGACGTCGAGGTGCTCGTCAAGCACCGGACGTCGCACGGGATCGTCGGCACGCGAATGGTCTACCCGCAGCATCCCTTCGACGTCGTGGGCTGGGACGGGTGCCTCTACCCCTACACGTTCAACATCTCCGACTACGAGCCCATCACCGGGCGAGTGCACCAGCCGCCGCCGGCGCATCAGGCGTTCGAGGGCAACAACTTCGTCATCTGCAACTTCGTGCCCCGCAAAGTCGACTACCACCCGCTGTCGATTCCGGTGCCGTACTACCACTCGAACGTCGACTCCGACGAGATCATGTTCTACGTCGGCGGAGACTACGAGGCGCGCAAGGGCTCCGGCATCGGCCAGGGTTCGATCTCGATTCACCCCGGCGGGCATGCGCACGGTCCGCAGCCGGGCGCGTACGAACGCAGCATCGGGGCCGAGTTCTTCGACGAACTCGCCGTCATGGTCGACACGTTCCGCCCGCTCGAACTCGGCGAGGGTGCCGTGGCCTGCGAGGACTCGGGCTACGCGTGGACGTGGGCAGGACGGGGACCCAAGTAGTGATCTCCGCCCTCTTCGCCGGCCTCTGCGACGACGCCGCCCTCTTCCCGCCCGGTAACGCACCCCTGCCCGACGCCGTGCCCGCGCACGCCAGGCATTTGTCGGCGCCGTACGCGGACCTGGTCGGTCCCTTCGTCTTTCCGGTCGCCCGGCTCGACGAACTGACACCCGGTGCGCTCGATCTGAGCCTGACGCTGCCCGGCGGCCCGGCCACGTTCGAACCCGCACTGGACCGCCTCGCGCAGATCGACGGCGCCACCGCGGTGGCACTCGAGATCGCGGTGCCGGCCGAGCAGACGGCCGCGGAGTTCTTCGCCGCGATGGACGCCGTCGAGACGCTGGTCGCCGGACTCGACGTGTTCGTGGAGGTTCCGCGCGGCGAGCGTCGCGCCGATTTCCTCGCCGCGCTGACCGGTAGCCAGTTCGCGGCCAAGTTCCGCACGGGAGGCGTGGTCGCCGAGGCCTACCCGGACGAGGACGAACTCGCGTCCGCCCTCGCCACCGTCATCGCGTCGGGCGTTCCGTTCAAGGCCACGGCCGGGCTGCACCACGCCGTCCGCAACACCGATCCGCACACGGGATTCGAACAGCACGGTTTCCTCAACGTGCTGCTCGCCACCCGGCACGCACTCGGCGGCGCCGACGTCGACCAGGTAGCCGCCACCCTCGCCGAACGTGACGGCGCACTGCTCGCCCGCGAGCTGCGCGACCTCCCGGCCGACGTCGTCGGCGCCGTTCGCACCGCCTTCCGATCCTTCGGCACGTGCAGCATCCTCGAACCCCTCGAGGATCTCGTCGCACTGCACCTCGTGCCGTCTTCCGCCCTCGCCTCCGCAGATCAAGGAGCCCACGCATGACCGTCCTCGACATCCCCGCCGATTCCCTCTTCGGGATCGAGAACCTGCCGTACGGCGTGTTCTCGACCGCCGACTCGGCCCCACGGGTCGGAGTGCGGGTGGGAGATTCCGTCGTGGATCTCGCCGCCACCCTGGGTGACGACGTCTTCGCGCAGCCCACCCTCAACGCTTTCATGGCGCAGGGCCGGGCCCGCTGGACCGAGGTCCGCAGTCAGATCACCGAACTCGTGCAGGGCGACATCGCCGACACCGCGGTGTTCGCCGTCGAGGACGTGACGATGCACCTGCCGGTGGCCGTCGCCGACTACGTCGACTTCTACGCCTCCGAGAATCACGCCACCAACCTCGGACGACTGTTCCGCCCCGACTCCGAGCCGCTGATGCCCAACTGGAAGCACCTGCCGGTCGGGTACCACGGGCGGTCGAGCACCGTCATCGTGTCGGGCACCGACGTCATCCGGCCCTGCGGGCAGCGCAAGACCCCGGCTCAGGACGCCCCCGACTTCGGTCCGTCCCGCCGCCTCGACATCGAGGCCGAGATGGGCTTCCTCGTCGGCGTCCCGACGAAACTGGGGGAGACGCTCACCCCCGATCAGTTCGCGGAGTATGTGTTCGGTGCGGTCGTCGTGAACGACTGGTCCGCCCGCGACATCCAGGCCTGGGAGTACGTGCCGCTCGGTCCGTTCCTCGGGAAGAGCTTCGCGACGTCGATTTCTCCGTGGGTGGTGCCCCTCGACGCGCTCGAGGCGGCCCGCATCGACACCCCGACGCAGGATCCGCAGCCGCTGCCGTACCTGCGCGGCGAGGAGAAGTGGGGCCTGGACATCGACCTGGCCGTCGAATGGAACGGACACGTCGTGTCGCGTCCGCCGTACGCGCAGATGTACTGGTCGCCGGCGCAGATGCTCGCGCACACCACGGTCAACGGAGCCGCCGCCAGCACGGGCGACCTGTTCGCGTCGGGCACCATCTCCGGACCCGAGAAGGATCAGCGCGGCGCGTTCATCGAACTGACCTGGGGTGGACAGGAACCTGTCGTCGTGGGGGACGAGAAGCGCACGTTCCTCGAGGACGGGGACGAGATCGCCATCTCCGCCACCGCACCGGGCGCGAACGGCACCCGCATCGGCTTCGGCGAGGTGCGGGCCCGCATTGCTCCACCCGTGAGTACTTGTTAACCGCGGGCGGTTGACAAGTACTCACGGGTGGTAGGCAGTAGTCATGACCGAGAACTTCGTCGAGACCACTGCCGAGCCGGACACCGGCGTCGCGTTCCTCACCCTGAACCGCCCCGAGCAGCGCAATCCGCTGTCGTCCGAGGCCATGCGGGACGTCACCGCAGCGCTTCGGAAGCTGGGCGACGACGACACCACCCGCGTCGTCGTCATCAGGGCTGCAGGACCGGTGTTCTCCGCAGGCCACGACCTGAAGGAGATGATCGGCCGCACACTCGAGGACGAGCAGGCCATCTTCGACACCTGCGTCGAGATGATGCAGACCGTGCAGGACATTCCCCAACCGGTCGTCGCGTCCGTCCAGGGCGCGGCCGTCGCGGCGGGCTGTCAGCTCGCCGCGTCGTGCGACCTGGTCGTCGCGTCGTCGAACGCCGTGTTCGGGACGCCGGGGGTGAAGATCGGCCTGTTCTGCTCCACCCCGATGGTGGCCCTCAGTCGCGCGATCGGACGTAAGCGCGCCCTGCAGATGCTGCTCACGGGGGAGACGATCGGGGCGGAGACCGCCGCCGACTGGGGGCTGGTGAACCTGGTCGTGGCACCCGAGGAACTCGACGCGCAGACCCGGGCTCTCGCCGCGAAGATCACGAAGGCCAGCCCGCTCACGGTGAAGATCGGCAAGCAGGCGTTCTACCGGCAGATCGAGCTCCCTCAGGGCGAGGCCTACGCGGCGATGGCGGAGACGATGGCCACCAACGCGATCATATGCGACGCCCAGGAGGGCATGCAGGCGTTCGTCGAGAAGCGCACACCGCAGTGGCAGGGAAAATAGCGCGCGCTGTCTGCATTGCGCGGTCCAGCGAACCGGCGAAGGATCAAGTGTGCAGTGGCTGCGGCCGCGGGCCGTCGGTGCCCGCTGACGGTGGACCGCGACGGGTCGGTCACCGAGATCGTTCTCACTGCGGGGCGACGTCCCGCGGGAGGTGACTATCGATGTTCATCCAGGTTATTCAAGGAAAGGTGTCCGACGAGGCCGGCCTACGCCGGTGCATGGACCGCTGGACGGAGGACGTGCGACCAGGAGCGACGGGCTTCCTGGGCTGCACCCAGGGATTGTGCGACGACGGAACGTTCATCGCACTCGCGCGGTTCGAATCGGCCGAAGCGGCCCGGCGTAACAGCGAGCGTCCCGAGCAGGGCGCGTGGTGGGCTGAGACCGAGAGGTGCTTCGAGGGTGCCGTGTCGTTCATGGACTGCCCGGACGTGATGGAGTGGATGGGTGGAGGCTCGGACGACGCGACATTCGTTCAGGTCATGGAGGGGCACACCACCGACGCGAGCCGGATGCGGGAGCTGCTGGAACAGGCCGAACCCCAGGTTCATCAGCTGCGCCCGGAGATCCTCGGCGGAACGTTGTGCACGTACGGCGACGGCGGGTATGTCGAGGCGGTGTACTTCACCTCGGAATCGGAGGCCCGCGAGCACGAGAAGGTCGAGATCCCGGACGACCTGAGGTCGTTGTTCGAGGAAGAGGGGCGGTTGATGGGCGACGTGTCGTACTACGACATGCACGAGCCGATGCTGGTGCCTGCAGGACGGTAGCCGAAACCTCCGGCAAGGTACTTGGACGTCCTATAACCTTCGTGCATGAGTCTGGATGCGCGTACCGACACCGTCGACGGAGTGCTGCGGCGCTCGGCCGCCAAGTTCCCCGACCGCAGGGCGCTGACGTTCGAGGATCGCACGTGGACGTACCGTGAACTCGACGACGCGGTCAGCCGAGCGGCCGCCTACCTGCAGTCGCTCGGACTGTCGGCCGGTGAGCGGGTGGCCGCGTACGGCACCAACTCGGACGCGTACACGATCGGGTTCCTGGCCTGCGCGCGTGCGGGTCTCGTGCACGTCCCCGTCAACTATGCGCTCGAGGGCGAAGAGCTGACCTATCTGGTGTCGCAGTCCGGGAGCGCCGCCGCGCTGGTCGACCCGGCGCTGAGGGGCACGCTCGACTCGGTCCGAGGTGCCCTCGATCTGCGACACGTGGTGCCCCTGCGCGACGCCGAAGACTCGCTTCTCGCCCACAGCGGCTCCGGCGACGTACCCGTGCTCGCGGCGCCGGTCGCGTCCACCGATCTGGCGCAGTTGCTGTACACGTCCGGGACGACGTCGAAGCCGAAGGGCGCCATGATGACTCACGGCGGTCTCGTGCACGAGTACGTGTCTTCCGTGATCGCCCTCGCGCTGAGCGACGGCGACAATCCGCTGATCTGCATGCCGCTGTACCACTCGGCGGGCATGCACGTCTTCCTGATGCCGTACCTGTCGGTGGGCGCCTCGGTGAATCTGATGCAGACCCCGGACATCCCGGAGATCCTGCGGCGCATCGAGGCGGATCGCATCGGCTCGCTGTTCCTGGCGCCGACGGTGTGGGTGCCGCTCGCCGGACATCCGGATCTCGAGACCCGCGACCTGTCGTCGCTGAAGAAGGCGCAGTACGGCGCGTCGATCATGCCGGTGACGGTGCTGAACAGGCTGCGTGAACGCTACCCCGACCTCGGGTTCTACAACTGCTTCGGACAGTCCGAGATCGGTCCGCTCGCCACGGTGCTGCAGCCCGAGGAACACGAGGAGCGGCCGTCGTCGTGCGGCAAGGCCGTGTTCTTCGTCGAAACGCGGGTGGTGGATCCGGACGGCAACGACGTTCCGGACGGCACGCCCGGTGAGGTGCTCTACCGTTCACCCCAGCTGTGCCTGGGGTACTGGGACAACCCCGACGCCACCGCGGAGGCGTTCCGCGACGGCTGGTTCCACTCGGGCGATCTGGTGACGCGGGACCCGGAGGGGTACATCACCGTCGTCGACCGCATCAAGGACGTCATCAACACCGGCGGCATCCTGGTGGCGTCGCGAGAGGTCGAGGACGCCGTCTACACGCATCCGGACGTGGCCGAGGTGGCCGTCATCGGGACGCCGGACGACAAGTGGATCGAGGCGATCACCGCGGTGGTGGTGCTGCGGGAGAACGCGGCCGGCGTGACGCCGGACGGGTTGATCGCCCACGTCAAGGAGCGCATCGCGCCGTTCAAGGTGCCCAAGCAGGTGGTGTTCGTGGACGAGCTGCCCCGCAACCAGAGTGGGAAGCTTCTCAAACGCGAACTGCGGGCGACGCTCTGACTACTTCCCGGTCGACGCCCGCTCGATCAGCTCGACCGGGAGTTTCACCGATTCCACGTCGTTGCCCGCGATGATCGACAGGAGATGACGCACACCTGTCGCGCCGATCAGGCGCGCGGGTGACCGGACGGTCGTCAGCGGCACCGGCAGCTGGGCGACCACCGGAATGTCGTTGTACCCGACGAGCGCGAGGTCTTCGGGGATCCGCAGCCCGAGGTCCCGGGCGACGCCGAGGACGCCGATCGCGATGGTGTCGCTGACGGTGAAGATCGCCTCGGGACGCGAATCCGACTCCAGGAGAACGGTGGCCGCGGCGACACCGCCGGACACGTCGAAGTCGGAGCGGACGACGCGATCCGGGCGGAGTTCGATGCCGTTCTCGGCCAGCGCGTCGCGAAACCCGGCGAGGCGGTCGCGGGAGGTGCTGGCATGGTCGGGGCCTGCGATGACGGCGACCTCGGTGAAGCCGCGGTCGAGGAGATGGCGTCCGGCGAGGTAGCCGCCGCGGTGGTCGTCGCCGGACACGAACGGCAGACCGACGTCGGCGTGCCGGTTGAGCTGCAGCATCGGCAGCGCCCCCACCGACAGCGAGTCGACGAATTCGCGGCCGGGACTGTGCAGGCTGCTGAGCAGCAGACCGTCCACCTGCCTGCTGACGAGGAACTCGATGGCGCGGCGCTGGGCGTCGAGGTCGTCGGGTGGGCTCGACAGCAGCACGGAGTAGCCGGCCTGCGTTGCCGTCTCCTCGATGCCCTGGAACATGGTCGCGACCACGCCGTCGGTGAGTCGCGGCATGACGACGCCGAGGGTGGTCGTCTTCCGGGTCCGCAGGCTCGCGGCCCACAGGTTGGGCTGGTAGCCGAGTTCCACCGCCACCTCGCGCACCCGCAGCGCGGCCTCGGACCAGCCGTCGGCCGGCTCGGGCTGCCGGAGCACCCGGGACGCCGTCGACACGTGGACGCCGGCGCGTTCGGCGATCTCGCGGAGGGTAGGCGGACGCCCGGAGGTGCGTGTCGGGCGGTCCGGCAGGTTCACGGGCAATCCTCGCGCTCGGGGACGGGGGCCGGTGGGCGTCGTGGTTGACGGCCGCCGGAACGCGCCTTAGTCTACGTGACGAAATCGTTCGTGCAATCGTTCTCGCGAACGTTTGCACATCAGCCCCACCGGCCCCGTGGAGGAACAATGTCCGACCCGCAGTCCCTGACCCAGCTGTTCGCCCTCGACTCGCTTCTCGACACCGAGGAGATCGCGATCCGCGACACCGTGCGCCGATTCGCGGACGAGAAGATCCGGCCCCACATCGGCGACTGGTTCGAAGCGGCGGCACTGCCCGTGCGTGAACTGGCGGAAGGGCTCGGCGAACTCGGCGTGCTCGGCATGCACCTCGAGGGATACGGCTGCGCCGGCATGAGCGCCACCGCCTACGGCCTGGCCTGCCTGGAACTCGAGGCCGTCGACTCCGGAATCCGCAGCCTCGTGTCCGTCCAGGGCTCGCTGGCCATGTACGCGATCCACCACTACGGCAGCGAAGACCAGAAGCAGGAATGGCTGCCCCGGATGGCCGCGGGCAAGGCGATCGGCTGCTTCGGACTGACCGAGCCCGACTTCGGCTCCAACCCCGCCGGCATGCGCACGGGCGCCAAGCGGGACGGTGACGACTGGATCCTCAACGGCACCAAGATGTGGATCACCAACGGATCCGTCGCCGACGTCGCGGTCGTGTGGGCACGCACCGACGACGGCATCCGCGGATTCGTCGTGCCCACCGACACCCCCGGCTTCTCGGCGCCCGAGATCAAGCACAAGATGTCGCTGCGGGCGTCCGTCACCTCGGAACTCGTGCTCGAGGACGTCCGGCTGCCCGAATCCGCGATGCTGCCGGAGGCCAAGGGACTGTCCGGTCCGCTGGGCTGCCTCAACGAGGCCCGGTTCGGCATCATCTTCGGTGCGATGGGCGCCGCCCGCGACTGCCTCGAATCGGCCATCTCCTACGCGCAGGACCGTCAGGTCTTCGACAAGTCGCTCGCCGCTTACCAGATCACGCAGGTCAAGATCGCCGACATGGCCCTCGAGGTCGGCAAGGGCCACCTGCTCGCGTACCACCTCGGACGTCTGAAGGATCGCGGCGTGGCGCGTCCCGAGCAGGTCAGCACGGGCAAGCTGAACAACGTCCGCGAGGCCATCGCCATCGCCCGCGAGTGCCGGACCATCCTCGGCGCCAACGGAATCACGCTGGAATACCCCGTGATCCGTCACGCCAACAACCTCGAGTCCGTGCTCACCTACGAGGGAACGTCCGAGGTGCACCAGCTCGTGATCGGCAAGGCGCTGACGGGCGAGGCAGCGTTCCGGTGAGCGGGTCGCTCGAGCCGGCTGGGGGCGCATCCCTGGACGGCCTGCTGATCGCCGACTTCGGACGGGTGCTCGCCGGGCCGTACGCCACGATGCTGCTCGCCGATCTCGGCGCCGACGTGGTCAAGATCGAGCGCGCCGGCGTCGGGGACGACACCCGGCAGTGGGGGCCGCCGTGGGTGGGCGACGAATCCACCTACTTCCAGTCCGTCAACCGCAACAAGCGGTCTTTCGCCTGGGATCTGCGCGACCCCGCCGACCTGCAGCAGGCGCGGGAACTGGCCGCCCGGGCCGACGTGGTGGTGGAGAATTTCCTTCCCGGCACGATGGACCGGCTCGGGCTCGGCTACGACGCCGTGCGGGAGATCAATCCCGACGTCGTCTACTGCTCGGTGACCGGGTTCGGCGGCCAGAACGACCTGCCCGGATACGACCTGCTGATCCAGGCCGTCGGCGGGTTGATGAGCATCACCGGTCCCGAACCCGGCGTTCCGACGAAGGTCGGGGTGGCCGTCGTCGACATCATCACCGGACTGCACGCCGCGGTCGGGATCCTGGCGGCGCTGCGTCACCGTGACCGCACCGGGGAGGGGCAGCGGGTCGAGGTGAACCTGCTGTCGTCGCTGCTGTCCGCCCTCGCCAACCAGACGTCGGGGTATGTGGGCGCCGGTGTCGTCCCGCAGGCGATGGGCAACCGGCACCCCAGCATCGCGCCGTACGAGGTCTTCCGGACCGGCGACCGTCCGCTGGTGCTGGCGGTGGGCAACAACCGTCAGTTCGCCTCTCTCGTCGAGGTTCTCGGTGTGCGCGAACTCGCCGACGACGAGCGGTACGCGACCAACACGCAACGGGTGGCGCACCGCGAGCAACTGGTCCGGGACATCACCGCGGCGCTGTCCGCGGGCTCGGCCGACGAGTGGTTCGAGAAGCTGACCGCGCAGGGTGTCCCGTGCGGACCGCTCAACGACATCGCCGACGCCGTGGCGCTCGCCGAGCGGCTCGGGCTGAATCCGGTGGTCGAGATCGACGATCCCCGCAGGGACCGGCCCGTGCGTCAGGTGGCGAACCCGATCCGGCTCAGCGCCACCCCGGCGAGCTATCGCAGCGCGCCGCCGCGGCTCGGCGAGGACACCCCAGCCGTGAGTACTTGTTAACGTCCCGCGGTTAACAAGTACTCACGGGGGCTCTTCCCTAAGGGAGTGTTAGGAAGGCTCCGCGGCCCTTCCGTATCGATGTGACGTGACCCACTGTGGTGTGAACGCAGAGATCCAGGGCATCGAGAGGAGTCCCGTGAGCACCACATCGACGGGTGAGCGCCGAGTCATCGGCAATGTTTTGAAAGGTTCGGTCGGCAACCTGATCGAATGGTACGACTGGTACGTCTACGCGGCGTTCAGTGTGTACTTCGCGAAGGAGTTCTTCCCGGAGGGCGACACCACCGCGCAGCTGCTTTCCACGGCAGCCGTTTTCGCGGTCGGGTTCCTGATGCGGCCGATCGGCGGCTGGATCATGGGACGGTACGCCGACCGGCACGGACGCCGATCGGCGCTCACCCTGTCGGTGACCGTGATGGCGGCGGGTTCGCTCGTCATCGCCGTCACGCCGTCCTACGCGAGCATCGGGCTCGTGGCACCGGTGATGCTGGTGATCGCCCGGATGCTGCAGGGACTGTCGGTCGGCGGCGAGTACGCCACCAGCGCCACGTACCTGGCCGAGGTCGCGTCGCCGGGCCGGCGCGGGTTCTACTCGAGCTTCCAGTACGTCACGCTCGTCGCCGGGCAGCTGATCGCACTGGGTGTGCAGATCATCCTGCAGCTGACGCTGCCCGCGGAGGCCATGCAGTCGTGGGGCTGGCGGATCCCGTTCCTGATCGGCGCCGCCGGTGCCGTCGCGGTGATGTGGCTCCGTCGCACGATGGACGAGTCGGAGGCGTTCACCGACGAGGTGGAGGCGAAGCGTGACGCAGACACCTCGGACGCTGGGCCGAAGGAAGGTTCGCTCCGGATGCTGCTGCAGTACCCCCGCGAGTGCCTGCTGGTGTGCGCCCTGACGCTCGGTGGTTGCGTGGCGTTCTACACGTACACCACGTACATGCAGAAGTACATGATCAACACGTCCGGCATCTCCAAGGACACGGTGGCGTGGATCAACTTCGCGGCCCTGCTGGTGTTCATCGTGTTGCAGCCGATCGGCGGCGCATTGTCCGACCGCATCGGTCGCCGGAAGCTGCTCATCTTCTTCGGGATCGGCGGAACCGTCCTGACCGTGCCGCTGATGACCGTGCTCGGGAAGACGACGAACCCCATGGTCGCGTTCGGCCTGATGATGCTGGGACTGATCGTCGTCACCGGATACACGTCGGTGAACGCGATCGTGAAGACCGAGCTGTTCCCGACCAAGGTTCGCGCGCTCGGGGTCGGGCTGCCGTACGCCCTCACGCTGGCGATCTTCGGCGGAACGGTCGAGACCGTCGCCCTCGCCCTGAAGCGGGCCGGCCACGAATCGCTATTCTTCTACTACGTGACCGGGTGTATCGCGATCTCGCTCGTCGTCTACTTCTTCATGCGTGAGACTTCGGACGGTTCGCCGCTCGACCGGGCGACCAGCCGGGAGGACACCCCGGACGACGACGTCGAGCTGGTCGACTCGCGGAGCTGATCGAAGGGAAGAGAAGTGCAGATCGCGGTGGTCGAGGACGACGACGGAGTCGGCGACGCACTCGTGGAAGCACTGGCCACCCACGGCCACGAGGCGGTGCGCATGCGGCGCGGCTCCGATCTCCTTCTCGGCCATCGCGGTATGGACGCGGTGATACTCGATCTCGGTCTCCCCGACGCGGACGGCCTGCAGGTGCTCCGGCAGCTGCGGGCCGTCAGCGACGTTCCGGTGGTGATCCTCACCGCCCGCGACGACGAACGATCGGTGGTGCGGGGACTGCGGGGCGGGGCGGACGACTACCTCGTCAAGCCGGCGCGGCTCGCGGAATTGCTGGCGCGGCTCGACGTCGTGACCCAGCGTCGCCGCGCAACCGGACCCTCTTCCGAGCAGACGGTCACCGAGGGTGACGTGGTGGTCGATCTGGCGGCCCGTGAGGTGGAGGTCGGCGGCGCTCCGGTGGCGTTGACGGCCAAGGAGTTCGAGCTTCTCGAGGTGCTCGTCACCCGTCCCGGTGCCGCCGTGAGCCGCCAGCAACTGATGGATGCGGTGTGGGGCGACGCGTACGTGGCGATCTCGCGCACCCTCGACGTGCACATGACCGGGCTGCGCGCGAAACTGGGCCGGCCCGGGCTCATCTCGACCATCCGCGGGTACGGCTACCGCTGGGGCACCTGACGTGCGCCGCCGTGTACTCGCCGTTCTGCTGGTGTTCGCGGCCGTCGCGGTGGTGGCCTTCGCCGTCCCGCTGGCGCTGGCCACCAGCGCCGGGAGAACCCAGGCCCTGCGGCTGAGCCGGGAGGCGGACGCGACGCATTTCGCCAGCCTCGCCGGACAGACCCAGGCGCCCGGGAGTGCCACGCTGCTGCGGGAGGAGGTGGCCCGCTACCACGAGTTGTACGGCGAGGGCGTCCTCATCGTCGATGCGAGAGGCAACCTCCGCGCGGGAGCCGGACTGTCGCCGGACGACTCCGACGTCGCCGCGGCGGTCACGGCGGGACTGCGCAACCAGAAGCAGGGGATCAGCGGTTCGCTGACCCCGTGGTCGGCGGACCGTGTCCTGTCGGCCGTGCCCGTCGGCACCGGAGCACAGGTGGACGGTGCCGTCGTCCTGGACGTGTCCACCCGCGCCGCACGTGAATCCATCCGGACGTCGTGGCTGGTGATCGTCGCGGGGGCGCTCGTCGCGCTGGCGGCGGTCACCGCGGTGGCGATCGCGCTGTCCCGGTGGACCGTTCGTCCGCTCGGGGCGCTCACCGCCAGGGTCGGCGCCCTCACCGACGCGGTCCCGTCGCCGCGTCCGCGGGTGCGCCGCAGCACCGGGCGGCCGACCGGCCGGTACAGCGGACCGCCCGAGGTTCAGGAACTCGCGAAGGCGTTCGACACCATGTCGGGCGCCGTCCAGGCGTCCGGTCAGGCGCAGCGGCAGCTGATCGCCGACACCGCCCATCAGCTCCGAAACCCCCTCGCGGCCCTGCACATCCGGCTGGATTCCCTCGGCCCGCACGTCTCCGAGGCCGGAGCCGAGACCTACCGCCGGACCGGGATGGAGGTCGATCGGCTCGGCGGGATCCTCGACGGACTGCTGGCACTCGCCGTCGCCGAATCACCTGCCGAATCAGCCGACTCCGACGCCATCGAGGACGAGTCGGCGCACGGAGGGTGCGACGTCGGTGCCGTCCTCGCGGACCGTGCCGACGCCTGGACGGAGGCCCTCGGGGAATCGGCGATGGACCTCGTGCTCCGGGAACCGGCCGAACCGCTGGTCGCCGATTTCCGGTCCAGTCACCTGTCGCAGGTCCTGGACGTCCTGCTCAGCAACGCACACGCGTACGCCGGTCGAGGTTCGACGGTCCGGATCGACACGGGACGGTCCGCCTCGGGAATCGAGATCCGGGTGAGCGACGACGGCGTCGGGGTCGGCGAGGACGAGATCGGCAAACTGTCGTCACGCTTCTTCCGCGGATCCGGGGCGGCGCAGCAGGGCACCGGGCTCGGGCTGTCCATCGCGACCGCGCTCGTCGAGGGCGGCGGTGGGGCGCTGACGATCGCTGCGGAGCAGCCACACGGGCTCCGGGTGACGCTGACCCTTCCGGGGGTGGCGCCGTGATCACGCGACGCGCACTTCTGCGCGGCGTCGTCGCCGTGGGAGCCACCGCGGCCACGGGTTCGGTGCTCGCCGCGTGCTCGGACAGCGGTCGCGATCCGCTGCGGCTCGCCGCCGGTGAGGAGGGCGGATTCTTCTGGGAGTTCGCCCAATTGACGGCCCAGGCCGCGGAGCGTGCCGCACTGCCGGTGAGCATCGTCCCCGTTCGCACCGCGGGGTCGATGGACAATCTGGCGGCGCTGGCATCAGGAGACGCGGAACTGGCTCTGAGCCTCGCCGACGCCGCCGTGGCGGCCATGGAGGCCGGCGCCGGATTCACCGCCATCGGCAAGGTGTACGAGAACTACATGCAGCTCGCGGTGCGCGCCGATTCCGGGATCGCGGACACCTCACAGCTGAGAGGTGCCCGAATCAGCCTGGGTGCCACAGGCTCCGGCGCGGAACTGACGGGCGAACGGATCCTCGAGGTGCTGGGTCTGGCGGGTGCGGGAGACGTGACGCGTCTGCACCTGTCGATGACCGACGCGGGGCAGGCGCTGCGTGACGGCACCGTGGACGCGGTTCTGTGGGCCGGTGGAGTGCCCACCCCGTCGTTCGCGAATCTCGGGATCCCGCTGCGCCTACTCGATCTGTCCGCCGAACTGGAGTTGCTGCGGGAGCGGTTCGGCCCGCGCTACGAGCCGGTGCTGATTCCGCCCGGCACGTACGGACAGCAGACGTCGGTCGCGACGATCGGTCTCGCGAACCTGCTGCTCGCCGACCCGGCCGTGACCGACAGTGCCGCCGGCGCCATCGTCGAGGTGCTCATCGACCACGCGGCGGAACTGGTCCCGGATCAGGCGACCGGCAGCCAGTTCCTGGACCGGCAGTCGCTGATCGTCACCGCGGGGGTTCCGCTGCATCCCGGCGCGGCCGCGGCGTACCGGAGACATCACGGCTGAGCCGGTCGATCACTGCACCTGGTCGATCACTGCACCTGGGCGACGACGAAGATGCGCCGGAACGGGAAGAACGTGCTGCCGTCCGGTCGCCGGGGGTACGCCTCGTCGAGGAGTGGGACGAGCTCGTCGCGGAAGCGGTCCCACTCCGGCGCCGCGAGGGCGTCCTCGACCGGGCGGAGCGCGGTGCCGGTGATCCACTCCAGAACCGGGTTTTCCCCGGTCAGCTGTTGCACGTACGTGGTCTCCCACGCGTCGACGGCACACCCGGCGTCGGCGAGTAGACCGGCGTAGTCGGTCGGATCGTCGACGACCTTGCTCTCGCGGAACGGCACGTCCGGCAGTAACCGGGACCACCGGTCGCTCGAGGCGAGGGCCCGGACGATCGTGTGCGACGGCGCGTCGAAGTTGCCGGGAACCTGCACCGCGATCCACGCCCCGGACGGCAGTTGGGTCGGCCAGCGACGCAACAGTTCCCGGTGTTCCGGCACCCACTGCAGGGCGGCGTTGGAGACGACGACGTCGGTGTCGGGCTCCGGCGTCCAGTCGCGCACGTCCTGCCTGCTGGCGTCGAGGCCGCGTTCGCGCGCGGCCTCGACCATCTCGGGTGAGCTGTCTGAGGCCTCGAGGGCGGCGTCCGGCCATCGTTCGGCGAGGCTGACGGTCAGGTTTCCCGGACCGCAGCCGAGGTCGACGACGCGGCGCGGGGACCGCGCGTCGACTCGCGACAGCAACTCGTAGAACGGGCGCCCGCGATGGTCCGCGAAGGCGAGGTATTTGTTCGGATCCCACATGTAGTCCTCCTCGCCCGAAACAGTACGCCCATACTGTTGGTGTGTGGGGTCAGAGGCCCAGATCCTTCGCGATGATCGTCTTCATGACCTCGCTCGTGCCGCCGTAGATGCGGGAGACGCGGGTGTCCGCGTACAGGCGCGCGATGGGGTACTCGAGGATGTACCCGTACCCGCCGTGCAGTTGCAGGCACTTGTCGATGACCCGGCCCGCGGCCTCGGTGCAGAACAGCTTCGCCTTCGCGGCATCCGCGACCGTGAGTTCGCCGGCGTCGTGCAGTTCGAGCGCGCGGTCGGCCATCAGCTGGATCGCCTCGACCTCGGTGGCGCACTCGGCGAGCACGAACTTGGTGTTCTGGAACGCCGCGACGGGCTTGCCGAACACCTTGCGCTCCTTGACGTACGCGATCGCGTGCTGCAGCGCGGCGGCCGCGGTGGCCGACCCGCCGAGCGCGATGGAGAGGCGTTCCTGGGCGAGGTTGTGGGTGAGGTAGCTGAAACCGGCCCCCTCGTCGCCGAGGCGGTCCGCCACGGGCACCTTCACGTCGGTGAACGACAGTTCGGCGGTGTCCGAGGCCTTCAGCCCGATCTTCTCGATCTTGCGACCCACCGCGAAACCCTCGGACGTGGTGTCGACGACCAGGATGGTCAGACCCGCCCGGCGGTCTTCGGGTGTGCTGGGCGCGGTGCGGCACACCACGAGGATCCGGTCGGCGAGCGCGCCACCGGTGATGAACGTCTTCGCGCCGTTCAGGACGTAGTGCGACCCGTCCTCGGACAGCTTGGCCGACGTCGCGATGTTCGCGAGGTCCGAACCGGTGCCCGGCTCGGTCATCGCGATGGCGAACATGATGTCGCCGGACGCGAATCCGGGGAGCCATCGCTGCTTCTGCTCGTCGTTCGCGTACTCGAGCAGGTACGGCAGGATCAGGTTGGTGTGGACGGAATAGCTGCCGAACGTGACTCCGGCGGCCGCCGTCTCCTCACCGACCACCGCGGCGAATTTGAAACTCTTCTCACCGCCGCCGCCGAACTCCTCCGGCACCTGGATGCCGAGTACCCCGAGCTCGCCGAGGCGACGGTAGAAGTCGCGCGGGGGATGCCCTTCGCCCTCCCACTCGTGGTGGACGGGTGCGACTTCCTTGGCGATGAAGTCGCGGATCGTCTTCCGGAACGCGTCGTGATCTTCGTTGAACACCGTACGCTGCACGGGTTTTCTCCTTCGAATTACAGTGCGTAACTGCCTGGTACGCCCTTGCCGATGATCATCTTCCGAACCTCGGGCTGTTCGTCGGATCGAGCGTCTGGGCGAGGCGGCTCATGGGATGAGAATGCCCGATTCGCCGGGGCCCGGCTAGGGGCGTTCGGCTATCGGTCGGATAGCGCACTCCAATGCACACGAGGCTCCTCGAATCCGCCGACACATAGGCAGACGTAGCCGGTGCCTTCGCCGAGTGCGTATTGATCGCGGGCACCCCGGTACGTTCAATGAACCGTGACACTGTGACCCACGCCACCACGCCTTCCGAAGGGATCACCACGTGACCCGCTCCACTGCCATCCTCGACCGGACCGTCGCCATCGGTTCCGAGTCCCGCAGCCGCGCTTGGGGCCTGACCGGGCTCCTCGTGCTGCTCTACGTCGTCAACTACGCAGACAAGGCCGTCCTCGGCATCATCGCCCAACCCCTCGCCCACGAGCTGGGACTGAGCGCCTCTCAGATCGGGCTGGTGGGAAGCCTCTTCTTCCTGACCTTCACCGTCGGTGGGTTCTTCGCCGGCGCGCTGAACCGCTGGATGTCGCTGCGGTGGGCGCTGCTGCTGCTCGCGATCGCCTGGTCCGTCGCGATACTCCCGCTCGTGGTCGTCGCGTCTTTCGCGGTGCTGCTGGTCAGCCGCCTGCTGCTCGGGCTCGCCGAAGGTCCGAGTTCGGCTCTGCTCCACACGGCGGCGTACTCGTGGCACGCACCCGCCAAGCGCGGACTGCCGAGCGCCCTGCTCGCCGGTGCCGCGTCCATCGCCAAGATCGCCGTCGCGCCTGCTCTCGCATTCGTGACCGTAACGTTCGGGTGGCGCTACGCGCTGGTCGCGCTGGCGGTCATCGGGGTCCTGTGGTGCGTCGTGTGGCTGACCGTCTGGAGCGAGGGCCCGTACATTCGCAGCGGCAAGGGCGCCGATTCCGCGGCCTCCGGTGACGCGGGCGAACCGGCGGTGCCGTGGGGTCGCATTTTCCGGACCCGGACGTTCATCAGCGGCGCGCTTCTCGTCATGAGCGTGTACGCGCTGGTCGCCGTGGTTCTGACGTGGCTGCCCTCGTACTTCGAGGTGGGCCTCGGATACAGCCGCCTCCAGGCCGGCTCCATGTTCGCGTTCCCGAGCATCGCCGGGCTGATCCTGATGCTGCTCTCGTCCGTGATCGGCGACCGTCTGCTCGCACGCGGGTCGACGTCCCGCGTCGTCCGCGTCATCGTCCCCGCAGTCGGGGTGCTGATCTGCGGAGCGATCCTGCTGGCACTCCCGTCCATCACCGCACCCGCTGTCGCCGTCCTCGTCGTCTCCGTCGGCTACGGCTTCGCCGCGTCGGTGTTCCCGCTGCTCAACGCGGCGATCTCGGAGATCTGCCCGCCCCGTCAGACCGCGGGCACCCTGGGCGTCTTCCTCGCCGTCATGGCGATCGGCGGCCTCGTCGCCCCCTACGCGACGGGTCTGATCGTCGACGCGGCTGCCTCGCCCGCCGAGGGCTACGCCACCGCGTTCCAGTCGCTCGGACTCGTCGCCGCCGTCTGCGCCGTCGGCGCCCTGGTCTTCGCGAACCCCGAGCGCGACAAGAAACTCGTCCGGGGCGACGCTGCGGACATAGGCACGAACTAACCCTCTGATCGGCCGAAAGTCGTTGTGCTGACGACATCGTCCGTGATTGATTCGAGTGACCCCCTCAGATCGAAGGAACACACCATGCGCGATGCAGTGATCGTCGACGCCGTCCGCACGCCCATCGGGCGGCGTGGCGGTTCCCTGTCCGGAATCCACCCCGCAAATCTGTCGGCGCACGTCCTCGAGGCCCTCGTGGCGCGCACCGGTCTCTCCCCGGAGGAGATCGGCGACGTCGTCTGGGGCTGTGTCAGCCAGGTGGGGGAGCAGGCAGGCAACGTCGCCCGCACAGCCGTGCTCGCCGCCGGCTGGCCGGAGACGGTTCCGGGCACCACTCTCACCAGGGCGTGCGGATCGAGCCAGCAGGCCGTGAGCTTCGCCGCCGCCGCCGTCATCGCCGGCCACGAGGATGTCGTCGTCGCCGGTGGTGTGGAGTCGATGAGCCGGGTTCCCATGGGCAGCGCGAGCAAGAACGGCGAGCACTTCCCGGCGGCCGTCCTCGACCGGTACGGCGTCGACGGGTTCAGCCAGGGCACCGGCGCCGAGATGATGGCCGCGAAGTGGGGGCTCTCCCGTCAGGTGCTCGACGAATACGCGCTGCGATCCCACGAACTCGCCGCGCACGCCGCGGACCGGGGCGCATTCGACGGGCAACTCGCACCGCTCTCCGACGTCCTCGCCGGGGACGAGGGGATCCGCCGCGGCGGCACACTCGAGTCTCTCGGCAAGCTGAAGACCGTGTTCAAGGAGGACGGCGTGATCCACGCCGGCAACTCCTCGCAGATCTCCGACGGCGCCGGTGCGCTGCTCGTCACGACGAGCGAGAAGGCCGCGCAACTCGGTCTGACTCCGATGGCCCGCATCCACACCTGTGCCGTCGCCGGCGACGACCCGGTGATCATGCTGACCGGACCCATCGCCGCGACGGAGAAGGCACTGTCCCGGTCCGGACTGAAGGTTGACGACATCGGCGCATTCGAGGTGAACGAGGCCTTCGCTCCCGTCCCGCTGGCGTGGCAGGCGGAGACCGGCGCCGCGACGGACCGGCTGAACCCGCTCGGTGGCGCCATCGCAGTCGGACACCCGCTCGGCGGGTCCGGCGCGATCCTCATGACCCGACTCGTCCACCACATGCGGGACAACGGCATTCGGTACGGACTGCAGACCATGTGCGAGGCGGGCGGTCTCGCCAACGCCACCATTCTCGAACTTCTCTGATCCGACAACACTTTTCGAAGGGAACACCCGCACGATGGAACTCAAGGGAATCTCGACCGCGGTCACCGGCGGCGCATCCGGTCTCGGACTCGCGACGGCACGCCGCCTCGTCGACGCAGGCGCTCAGGTCACGCTCATCGACCTCCCGAACTCCGACGGTGAGGCGGCGGCGAAGGAATTGGGCAGCGCCGCCCAGTTCGCTCCGGCCGACGTCACCGATTCCGAGCAGTTCGCGGCCGCCCTCGACGTCGCCGACGACCGCGGCGGCCTGCGCGGCATCGTGCACTGCGCCGGGGCCGGACGCCGGATGCGCATCCTCGACTCCGACGGCAAGGCAGGCTCCATCGAGGACTTCGAGTTCGTGATCCGGCTCAACCTCGTCGGCTCGTTCAACGCCCTGCGCCTCGGGGCGGAACGGATCGCGCGGCAGGAGGAGATCGACGGCGAACGCGGCGCGGTCGTGCTGACAGCGTCCGTCGCCGCATTCGAAGGCCAGATCGGCCAGATCAACTACACCGCATCGAAGGCCGGCATCGTGGGCATGACGGTCACCGCGGCCCGCGACCTCGCCAGCCGCAACATCCGGGTGTGCACCATCGCCCCGGGAATCATGGACACCCCGCTCCTCGCCCGGCTGCGCGACGATGTGCGCGCGTCGCTGGAGAAGTCGGTGCCGGGCCCGTCGCGTCTGGGCAAGCCCAGCGAGTTCGGGCAGCTCGCCTGCCAGATCCTCGAGAACGGCTACCTCAACGGCGAGACCATCCGCCTGGACGGTGCCATCCGCATGGCACCTCGCTGACGAGTAAGGGACCGAACGTGAATTCTGCTGCACCGGTATTGCATTACCCCGACCTGACGTTGGCGGCGTTCCCGTCCGGCATGGCGGACCTGTACGGAGACAAGGCCGCGGTGGTCGACGGCGACACGGTGTGCACCTACCGCGAACTCGACCAGCGGTCGGGCGCGTTCGCCGCCGCGCTGCGGGACGCGGGGGTGACCGAGCGTGACGTGGTGCTCCTGCACCTCGGCAACTGCATCGAATTCGTCGTGGCCTACTACGGCGCACTGCGGGCCGGCGCGACCGTCACCCTGGTCAACCCGCTGCAACCCGGCCCCGGCCTGCGCTCGCAGATCATCGACACGGCGGCGGTCGCCGCCGTCACCCAGCCCGCACAACTGGACACCCTCACCGAGGCGGCGAGCGGCACCACCGTCCGCACCATCGTGGTGGCCGGACTCCCCGCGGGCGTAGGGCGCGGACAGTTCGGGTTCGAGGAGTTCGTCCGCGGGTACGCCACCGCACCGTTCACCCCGAAGGTGTCCGGGGACGATGTCGCCCACCTCGCCTACACGGGCGGCACCACCGGGTTGTCCAAAGGTGTGCGGGTACTGCACCGCAACGTTCTCGCCAACGTGACCCAGATGATCGCCTGGCGGGCGGGCCACGACGTGCGCGCCACGGCCGACGGCGGCATCGAACTGCGACCCGTCGAGAGTCTCGGGGACCGCGGTGTGGTGCCCGGCGCCGGAGCGACCGTCGTCGTGTCGCCGCTTTTCCACGCGCACGCGCTGATCAACATGTCGTTCCTCCTGCTGTGCGGGGCGACGCAGGTGTTCGCCGGACGGTTCGAGCCGGGGCGCATGCTGGAGTTGATCGAGAAGCACCGCGCCACGTACATCACCGGCAGCCCGGCGATGTGGCATGCCGTCGCCACCCACCCCGACGCCGCCGTTCGGGACACCGACTCGGTGCGGGTCGTGTCGTCGGGTGCGGCGCCGATCGATCACGTGACACTCGAGGCGCTGGGCCGGGCGTTCCCGTCGGCGAGCGTGGTCGAGGGGTACGGGCTGACCGAGGGCACTTGCCTGGTCGCCTCCGCACCGTTGACCGGCTCCGTCGCGTTCAAGCTCGGCAGCGTGGGGCTGCCGGTGTTCGACACGGAGGTGCAGATTCGTGCCCAGGACGACTCCGGTGCCGTACTGGAGGCCGGCACCCGCGGCAAGCTGTGGGTCCGCGGCCCGCAGGTCACGGACGGCTACCTGAACCATCCGGAGATCACGGCGCAGCAGTACGTCGACGGCTGGCTCGACACCGGCGACATCGCCTACCTGGACGAGGACGGGTACCTGTTCATCTGCGACCGCACCAAGGACATGCTGATCTACAAGGGCTACAACGTGTATCCGCGTGAGCTCGAGGAGATCCTGGTCTCGCACCCGGACGTGTCCTCGGCTGCCGTCGTCGGCAGGGAGGCCGGCAGCGTCGGGCAGGAGCCGGTGGCGTTCGTGGTGCCGATGCCGGACGTGACGATCGATCCGGATGCGGTGTCCGCGTTCGTCGCCGAGCGGGTGCTGCCGTACAAGAAGGTACGCGACGTCGTGGTGGTCGAGCAGCTGCCGACGTCGGCGGCCGGGAAGATCCTCAAGACGAAGCTGCGCGAGCAACTCGCCGCCGCGACGACCTAGCCTTTTCGTCCCGCTGGGTGGAAGCAACTCTGTGGGGCGCTCCCTTCTTCCCCCTACCGTCCTGGTCGGGGGAAGAAGGGAGCGCCGATGGCATCGGCCGAGTCGATCGTGTACATCGTCGACGAGATGGTGGTCGAGCCCGGGCGGGCTCGCGCGTTTCTCGCCGACTACCTGGAGCGCTATGTGCCCGGCGCGATTGCGCGTGGCCTGATGCTGGATCGCGTGCTCGTCTCCCCGCCGGTATGGCTGGAGGACCAGTCGAACACGCTGATCGTCAGCTGGACTCTGCGGGGTGCTCGCGCGTGGTGGCAGCAGAGCCTTCTCGCACGCCACGATGCGGAGGTGCTCAAGTGGTGGGCCGACGCCGACGAGTTCCTCACCACCCGCCGACGCACCGTCTCCTGCTCGCCCGCGGACGTGGAGGCGATGACCGATGTTTAAGGTGACCAAGCTCGTTCACCTCGCCGCCGACGCGGATGCCTCCACCGGTGCGGCGTTGGCCGGACGGCTGCACGAGGTCGCTGCCCCCAGCGCTCGGCGCGTTCTCGTGAAACCGACCCTGCCCGGCGGAATCAACGGGGGAGACGTGATCGCGCACCTCCACTTCGACGACGAATCACATTGGCGCGCTGTCGAATCAGACATCACGGCACAGCTGTGCGCGCCCGAGGTCCGGCACATCGACAGCGTCGGCTACACGGGCGTGCCCACTCCCGCCCCAGGTCGTTTCGAACCGACCGTCTACCGGACGCTGTTTGTCTCAGTGGACGATTCGGTCGATCCGGCGGTGGTGGAGCGGTTCGAATCCGAGACGCGGGCGATGCCGAACCATATCCGCACGATCGGGACCTCGCAGCTGAGCCGGGTGCACGAATCGGCCGGTTCCGCGCGGTGGACCCACGTCTGGGAACAGGAGTACGCGAACCTGGACGGGCTGCTCGGGCCGTATATGACACATCCCTATCACTGGGCGCACATAGATCGGTGGTTCGATCCCGAACGCGGGCCGCGGATCGTCACTCGGCTGTGCCACAGCTTCTGTGCGATCGACGGCCCGACCATCACGGTTGCTGCACCTGCCACTCCCCGCTGAACGTAGGGGGACGCTTCTCGATGAATGCGCGAAGCGCGGCCGGAGCGTCGGTGGCAAAATTGACCGCTTGCGAACGCGCCTCGTTCTCGAGTGCGTCCCGCAGCGACGACGTCGTGCTCTCCTCGATCAGTCGCGTCGATTGCATGACGGCCACCGTCGGCGCCGCCGCGAGACGGGTGGCGAACCGGGCGACCGTGGCGTCCAGTTCGTCCGGCTCGACGAGCTCGCTGACCAGTCCCAGCGCATCCGCCTGCTCGGCGTCGATCATCTCGGCGAGCATGACCAGACGTTTTGCGCGGTGTAGTCCCACCATGCGCGGCAGGAGCCACGAGCCGCCGAAATCCACCGACAGGCCGCGCTTGGCGAAGATCTGGCTGAACTGCGCGTCGCGCGAGGCGATGAGCAGGTCGCACAGCAGCGCCAGGTTCCAGCCCGCTCCCACGGCGTAGCCGCGAACCTTCGCGATCAGCGGCTTGGGGAACTCGGCGACTGCCAGTGCCGTCGCATTGATCTGACGCATGCGGTTCAGCGGGTGCATGGGTGTGCGTTTGTCGAGGTCTGCGCCGGTGCAGAAGTCGCTGCCTGCGCCGGTGAGGACCACGACGCGGGTGGCGTCGTCGAGGGCGAGTTCGCCGAGCGCCTCGCGCAACGCGATCCACGAGTCGAGGGTCATGGCGTTGCGCCGTGCGGGCCGGTTCAGGGTGATCGTCGCGACCGCGCCGTCCCGGCTGACCAGAACGTCGTGTTCGGCGGATTCGGTGCCTGTGGTCGAGGTGACGGTTTCGATGCTCATACGCGGCTCCAGACGTCGGCGCGGTTCTCGGCGCACGCCGGAGTGGTCGACGCCGTGCCGCCCAGCCAGTCGATCACCGGCGACGTTCCGCCGCAATGTCGTTCTGGGATACACCGGATGAGGTGAAACCTATGGTTACCGCCGAGCGTCATAGGTTCCGATTAACCGGACCATCAGCCATGTGTCTTTGTCCCCGCCTGGACTGCGTGCTGAACTGGTCGGTACCTGGAAGTGCTTGCATCAGAAGACTCCCCCTCATCAGGAGAACCGATGTCTCTACCCTCCGTGTTGTCCGATCGCCTGCGCCTGCCGGCTGTCGCCTCCCCGATGTTCATCGTCTCGGGTCCCGAGTTGGTGATCGCCCAGTGCACGTCGGGCGTCGTCGGCTCCTTCCCCTCCCTGAACGCCCGCCCGCAGCCGGTGTTGCGCGAATGGCTCACCCGCATCACCGAAGCCCTCGCCAAGCACGACGCCAACAACCCCGAGACACCGTCCGCGCCGTACGCGGTCAACCTGATCGTCCACAAGAGCAACGACCGTCTCGACGAGGACCTCGCCACCATCGTCGAATTCCAGGTCCCGATCGTCATCACATCCCTCGGCGCCCGCGCCGATGTCAACGAGGCCATCCACAGCTACGGCGGCATCGTCCTCCACGACGTCATCAACAACACGTTCGCGAAGAAGGCGGTGGAGAAGGGCGCCGACGGCCTCATCGCCGTCGCGGCCGGCGCCGGCGGACACGCGGGCACCCTGTCGCCGTTCGCATTGATCCAGGAGATCCGCGAATGGTTCGACGGACCGGTCCTGCTGTCGGGCTCCATCGCCCACGGCCGCTCGGTCCTCGCCGCGCAGGCCGCCGGCGCCGACCTCGCCTACATCGGCTCCGCGTTCATCGCCACCGAAGAGGCCGACGCAGACCAGGGCTACAAGCAGATGATCGTCGACTCCACCGCGTCCGACATCGTCTACTCCAACCTGTTCACCGGAGTGCACGGCAACTACCTGAGCGGCAGCATCGAGGCCGCCGGACTCGACCCGAACAACCTCGCCGTGTCGGACCCGTCCGCCATGAGCTTCCGCGGCGGAACTGCCAAAACGAAGGCATGGCGGGACATCTGGGGATCCGGACAGGGGATCGGCACCGTGCGCTCCGTGCAACCGACGGCGGAACTCGTCGACCGGCTCGTTTCCGAGTACGCCGCGGCAAAGAACTACCTGCTCGCGCTGTAACCTTCCGCCCGCACGAGTTCGACGAACGCGTGGCCGACGGGGGAGAGCATGTCGGGATCGAATGCGATCCCGAAGGTGCGGGCAATCGTCGGCTCCGCGCGGCGGACCACCGCGCGGTCCTGGGCCGCCTCCGCGATCGACCGTTCCAGCAGGGTTCCGCCTATTCCCGCGAGTACCAGGGGAAGTCGCGCCTCGCGGTGATCGGACAGCGCCGCGAGGGTCGGGCGTGCCCCGGCGTGACGGATCGATTCCTCGATCTCGTTGGCGACGGAGTGGCCGCGGGGGACGAAGACCATCGGGATGTCGGGGAGTGCGGCGAGCAGAACGGGACCTTCCGGCACGTCGGTGCCCGGCGGGTACACGAGCCAGTACTCCTGTTCGCCGAGTTCGACGACGTCCAGACGGGCGTCGTCGAGCGGGAGGTGCGCCACCACGAATTCGCAGTGGCCGTCCTCGATCAGCGACCCGGCCTGCGCCTCGTCTTTCAATTCACCCAACCGGACCATCACGTTCGGGTGGGCCCGCCGGAATTCGGTGACGAGGTCGACGAGGGGCCCGATCGCCAGCGCCGGAAACGCCATGATGTCCAGTCGGCCGGCGAGGGCCCCGTCGGAGGTGGCGAGGAGGTCCTCGACGGCGGTGACGTCCCGCAGGATCTGCCTGCTCGGCCCGACCATGCTGCGCCCCGCGGCGCTGAGCACCATGCCCCGGCCGATGCGGTGGAACAGCTGCACACCCAGTTCCCGCTCGAGCCCGCGCAGCGCCTGCGAGATGGTGGGCTGTGCGACGCCGAGCGACGCGGCGGCCCCGTTGATGCCTTCGTGTTCCACGACGGCAAGGAAGTACTCGACCTGACGCAACTCCATGTGCTCAGTTCCTCACTCGGGTGCCGGTGTTCGGGTGGACTGCGCGATCGCGACGAACGCCGAAGCCGCCGGCGATCCCGGCCCGGACCGCTGCACGAGGCCGACGGGGCGGGTCAGCTTCGGCGTCATCGACCGGATCGAGACCCCGCGCAACTGTTCCTCGGCGACGAGGCGGGGGAGGACGGTGGCCCCCGCGCCGCGCATCACCAGCTCCCACGTGGCGCCCGGATGCGTGCAGTCGATGACGATGTTCGCGGGCTCGCCGACGAGATCGGAGATCAGCGCGGCGTCGCTCTTGTCCCCGAGATCCTGAACGAGCGGAATGTCGCGGACGGCCGAGCGGGGCACCGGATCGGGAAGGGTCTCGGCGAGTGCACCGGGCAGGGCGAGTACCAGCTCCTGGTCGCCGATGGGGACCGAGCGCAGCGCACTGTGGTCGACGGACAGGTCGATCACCCCGAGTTCGGCCTCGCCGCGTCGCAGGGCGCCGAGGACGCCGGTGGGACCGTCGGCGTCGATGATGCGGACCGTCACCCGGGGGTACTGCTCACGGAACCGGCGCACCAGGTCGACGATCGGATCGATCGAGAACGCCGCGTAGGTGACGATGTCGACGCGGCCGGACACGAGTTCACGCACGGCGGCGACCTTGGCCTTGGCCCGCTCGACGTCGGCGAGGATGCGCCGGGCGGCGACGTCGAGGGTACGACCGTCCTCGGTCAGCTCGAGACGCCGCCCGGCGCGGTCGAACAGGGTGACACCGAGGCGGCGTTCGAGTGTGCGGATCGCCTGCGAAAGCGACGGTTGCGAGATGTAGAGGGACTGCGCGGCCCTGGTGATCCCGCCGTGATCGACTACCGCGACGAAGTAGGTGACGAGATGCAGGTCCACGCGGTCATCGTACGGAAGCCGTGATGCGGGCTGCGCCGATCACGCGGCTAGCGGCCACGCCACACCGGCGGGCGCTTCTCCGCGAACGCGCGCGCACCCTCCTGGGCGTCCTCGGAAGCGAACACCGGATCGAGGAAGCGGCGTTGCCCGGCGAACGCGTCGGGGTCGGTGTAGTTGGCGGACATCGCGACGACCTGCTTGGTGGCGCGCACGGCGAGGGGACCGTTGGCGGCGACCCGTGCCGCCAGTTCGCGGGCGGTGTCGAGGGCCTGCCCGGGCTCGGTGAGCCGGTTGACCAGTCCGTGCGCGTGCGCCACCTCGGCGGTGAGGGGGTCGCCGGTGATCGCCATCTCCATCGCGATCGGGTACGGAAGCACCTTCGGCAGTCGCAGCAGACCGCCTGCGGCGGCGGCGAGCCCCCGCTTGACCTCGGGGATGCCGAACTTGGCGTCGCGGGCGGCCACGATCAGATCGGCCGACAGCGCCAATTCGCAGCCGCCGGCCAGCGCCCAGCCCTCCACCGCGGCGATCAGCGGCTTCGTCGGCGGGGCCTCCGTGATGCCGCCGAAGCCACGGCCGGGCAGCGACGGCCGCTCCCCGCGGGTGAACGCCTTCAGATCCATGCCCGCGCAGAACGTTCCTCCGGCGCCGGTGAGGATCGCGATCGTCAGGTCGGGCCGCGCCTCGAACTCGTCGATCGCGGCGGCGAGCGCCTTGGCGACCTCGAGGTCGACGGCGTTCTTCGCCTCCGGCCGGTTCAGGGTGATGACGGCGACGCCGTCGGAGAATTCGGTGAGAACCACGCTCATGGGGTGTCTTCCTTACGGTGTCGGGGTCCAGCGTTCGGGGTGCCCGCCGAGTGAGCGGATGCTCCCGCGGTCGGCCAGAACGAGCAGGTGGGCATGGGTTTCGCGGACCGCGAGGCGGAGCAGGCGGTCGGACATGGATTCGAACGGCCGCGACCACGAGATGTGTTCCGAGATCTCCCACGCCGTCGATTCGGGGTGCACGCCCAGAGTTTGGACGATCTCGGCGAAGCGTTCCTCGTGATGACCCATCAGTTGCCGGGCACGGTCGGCGATCCCCCGGAAGCGGTACTCGTGGGCCGGCAGCACCTCGCCGTCGGGCATGGAGGTGGTGGCGTGCAGCGACAGCAGGTAACGGTGCAGCGGGTTCTCCAGCTCGCCGGGGACCGTCGAGATGTTGGGACTGATGCGGGGCAACATGTGGTCGCCGCTGAACATCAGTCCGTGGGTGTCGTCGACGAAGGTCAGATGACCGGGAGTGTGCCCCGGGGTCCAGACCGCACGCAGATCCCAGCCCGGCAGGTCCAGGGGAGTGCCGTCACCGAGCACGACGTCCATGGATTCGCCCGCCCCCAGCCGAACGAGGTCGACGCGGGCGGCCGCGAGGATGTCGGTGGGCGCCCCGAGTTGGGCGAGCTGGGTGTTCCACAGTCGTTCGTCGGCGGTGGTGTCCTCCGGCGAATGGTGGCCGAGCAGTGCGGCATCCGCGCTGTGCATCGCGAGCGCGGCCCCGCTGATCTTCCGCAGCCGGGGCGCGAGACCGAAGTGGTCGGGATGCAGGTGGGTGACGGCCGCGTACCGGACGTCGGTGACGTGGTGCCCGGTCTGGGCGATGCCGTCGACGAGGGCTCGCCACGACTCCTCGGAATCCCAGCCCACGTCGATCAGGGCGAGGCCGTCGGGCAGCGCGAGCGCGTAGATCAGGACGTAGCGCAAGGGGTTTCGCGGCATCGGCACCGGGATCGACCACAGTCCGGGGCGTACCTGTTCGACCGGTGGCAGGACGCCGCGGGCCCACGCCTCGCGCTGGACGGTACCGACGTCTTCGGTGACGATCACGACGGCACCTCCGTGGCGCGGAGCCCCTCGCGCAGGGTGCGTTTGAGGATCTTGCCGCTCGCTCCTCGCGGAAGTTCGGCGACGTAGACGATCTCCCGCGGCTTCTTGTACGACGCGAGCCGGGCGGCGGTGAACGCGATCAGGTCCTGCTCGTCCGGTTGGTTCGACGGATCGACGAGCCGGACGACCGCCGTCACGGACTCACCCCACGTCCGGTGCGGCACGCCGACCACCGCCACCTCGGCCACCGCCGGATGCTCGGCGAGCACCGATTCGACCTCGATCGGGTACACGTTCTCGCCTCCCGTGATGATCATGTCCTTCACCCGGTCGGTGACGAACAGGTAGCCCTCCTCGTCGATGTGCCCGGCGTCGCCGGTGCGCAGGAAACCGTCGTGGGTGAGCAGTTGCGCGGTCTCGTCCGGCCGCCGCCAGTAGCCTGCGACGTTGTTGCGTGAGCGGCACACGATCTCCCCGGACACGCCCACCGGAAGCCGGGCGCCGGTCACCACGTCCCGGATCTCGACCTCGACACCGGGCATGGGTTTGCCGGCGGAACGCAGCAGGTGCGCGCGGAGTCCGGACGGGTCGTGGTCCTCGACGGCGAGGGCGGTGACCGAGCCCGTCGTCTCGGTCATGCCGTAGCGCTGCACGAATCCACAGCCGAGGCGATCGATCGCCCGCCGGAGCAGAGTGGTGGTGATCGGCGCCGAACCGTAGGCGACCAGTTCGAGGCTCGACACGTCGTAGCGGTCGAGGTCGGGCACGTCGAGGAGCATCTGAATGGTCGACGGAACCAGGAAGGCGTGGGTGATCCGATGCCGTTCGACGAGTTCGGCGACCTGCCGGGCGTCGAACGCGCCGAGCAGCACCACGTGGACGCCCGCCGACAGGCACGTGCTCAACCAGCCGGCACCCGCGATGTGGAACAGCGGCATGGCGTCGAGCGCCACCGAGCCGGGCTTCCAGCGGTAGATCAGCAGGCCCTCCGGCTCGTTGTGCAGGTTGCGATGCGTCGCCACCACGCCCTTCGGGAAACCCGTCGTGCCGGATGTGTAGAGCTGCAGCACCTCGGCGTCGGGGTCGTCCCCGAGACCCGGATCGGTGGCGGTGCCCGACGTGACCAGCCGGTCCCACGTCCAGGTGCCGGGCGGAAGAACGTCGCCGTCGGTTGCGCCGACGACCACCACGACCACACTCGGGAGCGCGTCGCGGACGGCGTTCGCGGCGGCAGCGAATTCGGATTCGACGATCAGCACCTGGAGTTCGGCATCGACCGCGATCGCGGCGGCCTCGGCGGCCGGGAGTCGCCAGTTGAGTGGGACGAACACCAGCCCCGACTTGGCGGCGGCCACGAACGTCTCGACCCCCTCGGTGCGCATCCGGAGCAACGCCCCGACCCGGCCGCCGTCGGAGGTCAACGCCGACAGCGCGGTTGCGATCCGATTGGTCCGCCAGTCGAGCTCCGCGTACGTCAGCGTGGTGTCACCACACGTCACTGCCGGTGCTCCGGGCCGCTCTGCGGCATGGTGCCGCACGCGCTGGGGTAGATGCAGACCGCTCACATCACGCTCCTCGATGACTCGTCGACGCCGCCGGGGAACCGGGTGACGCGTGCTGCCAGTCGACCACCCGCGTGAGTGCGGAAACAAAGTCACAGAGCCGAACGGACAGTGAGGAATCGCCTATGGATGCCCGGCCGAGCGGCCTCGCGGCGTTTGTAGACTGGCGTGATGGCCGCCACCCCCGCCCTGAACCCCGAGGATGTTCAGCGTGCTGCGGCGGCACTGCACACCCCCGACATCGACGGCTGGGCCAACCGGTTCGAACTGCTGTCGGACGGCAACCGCCTCCGACTGCTGTTGTGTCTGCACCACGCCCCCGACATCTGCGTCGGCGACCTGGCCGCGGCACTCGACATGACCGGCACCGCCGTTTCGCACGCTCTGCGACTGCTCCGCAACCAGGGGTGGGTGTCGGCGACGCGGGACGGTCGCTCGATGCGGTACCGGCTCACCGACGACACCGTGCACGAACTGCTGCACACGATCGGGGCCACGCACTATCACAATCACACGGGAGCCGAAGAGGAAAGGTGAATCCCGACATGGAGAACGACCCCGGACTGCTGCCGCTCGACGGCATCACCGTCGTGGCACTCGAGCAGGCCGTGGCCGCTCCGCTCGCCACCCGCCATCTCGCGGACATGGGCGCGCGGGTCATCAAGATCGAGCGTGTCGGTGAGGGCGACTTCGCCCGCAACTACGACGACGCGGTGTTCGGGCAGGCCTCGCATTTCGTGTGGCTGAATCGGTCGAAGGAGTCGCTCGGCGTCGACCTGAAGTCCGAGGTGGGCCGGGACACCGTCGCGCAGCTGATCGCGAAGGCCGACGTCTTCATCCAGAATCTCGCACCCGATGCCGCCGACCGGCTGGGGTTCGGCGCCGACGAGTTGCGCGCCGAGCACGAGGAACTGATCGTCGTGAACATGTCCGGCTACGGGTCGGCGGGGCCGCGGCGCGAACGCAAGGCGTACGACATGCTGGTCCAGGCCGAAACGGGGATGATCTCGGTGACCGGCACCCCCGACACCGCGACCAAGACGGGTGTCCCGGTGTCCGACATCGCGGCGGGAATGTATGCGATGACGTCCGTCCTCGGCGCCCTGTTCCGGCGGTCACGCACCGGGGTGGGGGCGCGGATCGACGTGTCGATGTTCGACGCGACCGCGGAGTGGCTGGGCCACCCGATGTACATGAAGATGTACGCCGACAAGCAGATCCCGCGCGTCGGGCTCGGTCATGCGGCGATCGTCCCGTACGACTCGTACCCGACCCTCGACGGACAGATCCTCATCGGTGTCCAGAACGACCGCGGGTGGCGGCAACTGGTGACCGACGTGTTCAAGCGACCAGAACTCGCCGACCATCCCCGGTTCGCGACCAATATGCTGCGCGTGCAGCACCGCGCCGAGGTGGACGCCGTCGTCGCCGAGGAGACTCAACGGTTCACGAGCGCGGCTCTCGACCAGGCGCTCGCGGACTCCGGGATCCCGGCGGCGGAGCTCAATGACATGGGCGGGCTGATCGACCATCCGCAGCTGGATCAGCGCGACCGCTGGCGTGACATCGGAACCGAGGCCGGGCCGATCAGGGCGATGCTGCCCCCGATGACGTTCTCCGACGTGGAGATGCGGATGGGCGACGTGCCCGCGCTCGGCGCGCACACCGATCGGATCCTCGGTGAACTGGGCTGGTCGGCGGAAGATATCGCAAGGATGCGCGACCAGGGCGTCGTCGGCTGACGACGCGCCGCAGCCCCGGCCCGAGTGAGGCCGGGGCTGCAGCTCGCTCTTCGCTCAGGGTGTGGCGAAGAACTGCTCTACGGCCGGCTGGGCGTTGGGATTACCCACACCGATGCCGATGACGGCGCCGGCGATGGTGCCGACCACTGCGCCGACGATGCAGCCGGCGATGAAGTTGGGGAAGATCGACACGCACCCGATGGCCATGCCCACGTTGGAACCGATCGCCATGCCCTGCAGGCCCGCGTTGTTCCAGCCGGTATTGATCTCGTTGGTCATCTTGTCGAAGGCGTCCTGCTTCACTTCGTTCTCCGGGAAGAACTGTTCGGCCACCTGGCTGCTGCCGCCGTCGGCTGCCGGGGTCATCAGCGGCTGCGACCAGTCGATTCCCTGAGGTGCGGGATCGGCATACGCAGTGCCCGCCCCGACGGCCATCGCGGAGACGACGAATATGGACAATGCCAGAGTTTTCAAGAGTTTCATGGAAATCCCACCATGTCGTAGGACGAACACGGCCCCCACCTGAGTGCACCGAACATCGTTGTGCGTGGACCATATTCGCTGGAAAACCGGAACGGCTACATGCATATGTGGGTGCGCGGTGATGCTCCCCGTGTGCGAACTAACCCATAGCCCTCCCGAAATCGTCTTCGGAGTCGGACGGAAGCCCCGCTACGGGGTTCCGAGGAATTCGTACACCGCTGGTGGCGCAGCGGGGTTCGCGTTGCTGATACCCGTGACGGCGCCGATCGCCGCGCCCACCGCGGCACCGGGGAGGCACCCGCCGAGGATGAGGAAGATGCACCCGACGACGAATCCGATGCCTGCGCCGATCGCCGTCGCGGTCCCGCCGCCGTTGTCCCAACCGATCTGCAGCTGCTCGACCATGTTGTTGTACGCCGAATCCCTGTCGACCGGGGTGAGGGCGAGGGTTCCCGCGACCGGGGTCGTCGTGGGTGTCAGGTTCAGGAACCGGCCGGCGTCGGTGATGAGCGGATCGATCGTAAATTGCACACCGGCGATCGAATAGCGCAGGGGGATCGTGCCCACCGGGGTGCCCGAATCGTTGACGATGTCGACGGCGGCGGCCGTCCGCGACAGGGTGAAGTGCCCGGCATCGAGTGCCGTGCCGACCGATCGGCCGTCGGCGCTCAGGCTGGTGTGCGAGATGACGGCCTGGTCGGCGGGGGTGGGGGCGGCATACGCGGTACCCATTCCGACACACAGGGTGGCGATCAGCAGCGCTGCCGGTGCTGTCACTCTATGCAGTTTCATGGTGTTTCCCATGCGTAGTAGCGGATGACAAACGACAAATCTGGTTCGACCTGGCGCTTCACAGTTGCCCCGACCGGCGAAAGCGTCCGTAACCTGCCTACTGCAGACATCTTCCCCCTTCGGATGCCCCAGTTTTCGGCCTTTCCGCAAAATACGTGCGTATCGGGGTGGCGGTGCAGGGATTACACCGTGAGCCGGTAGAACCGGAAGAACCCGAAATCCTCGATGGGCAGGATGTCCATGGTGCCGAAACCGGCCGCCTCGGCGTAGCTGCGCAATGTGCTCGGGCGCATGACCGTTCCGGTGCCCGCGCTGGGTGTGTGGTTCATGCCGTCGGGAAGGCACACGGTGAGGCTGAATCCGTACATCAGCCGCTCGACGTCGCTTCCCGGCGCGGAGAACTCGTCGTCCACCGCCTCGTCCATCACGATCATCGCGCCACCGGGAACCAGTGCCTTCCGAACCGCGGACAGTACTTCGACGGGCGCGGGCATGTCGTGGATGCATTCGAACGCGAACGCCGCGGTGCAGCTGCTTTCGGGAATTCCCGCCGCATCCGATTCGGTGATCGTGATCCGATCGGCGACATCCCGCCGCTCGCGCACGTTGGACCTCGCGAGTTCGACGGTCGCGGTGTCGATGTCGTAGCCGTGGAGCCGGGCGTCCGGGTACGCGCGCGCGAGTGCGATCGTGGACCAGGCGCCGCCGCATCCGACGTCGGCGATGGCGGCACCGGGCGTCCGGAGCAGTGCATCGACCTCGGGTACCGACGCCAGTGCACCGGGAAGAACCTGCTCGTACCACGGCCGATTCATGTCGGCCTGCGACTCACGGGCATCCGCGCCGTACTGAGCCCATCCCACGCCGCCGCCCGTCCGATACGCCTCGAGCAGTGCGGGCATCTGCGTGGTCGCGGCGACGAAGATCCGCGCCAGCGGTGCAAGATAGTTGAGACTCTGCTCGTCGGTGAGCACTTCGGCGGCGCCGGCCGGAAGCGTGAACGTCCGTGGCTCCGAATCGTCGACCGTGAGAAGTCCCGACACGGCCTGCTGTTCGAGCCATTCCCGCGCGTACCGCGGGTGGGTGGAGGTGCGTTCCGCCAGTTGGTCCGCGGTCGCCGGACCTTCCGACGCGAGACTGCGGTACCAGCCGAGACGGTCGCCCAGATGGACGGCGAGGAGGTCGATCGCCCCGAGCGATGCGTCGAAAATGCGCTGGGACACCGCCCCGGCGTCGGCTTCGGGTATGGACATCGCTGACCTCCGGCGGGAGTGCGGGCGAAGCTTCGTCTCCCCATCGTGGGCTACCCGATCGGCGGTGTCACGGATCGTTCGCCGGGCGAATGAGGGTCGGTCGCGGGAAGCCGGAAACCCCAGGGCAACTCGAGGCGATACTCGGCGAGCAGCGCGGGGTCGCCGAGCAGTTCCAGGATCGGACCGTCGGCCACCAGGTGTCCCTCGTCGAGGATCACGGCGCGCGTGCACAACTGGGCGGCGTACGGCAGGTCGTGCGTGACGAGCAGGTGCGTGGTGTCGATACCCAGGAGGACGTCGGCCAGTTCGCGTCGGGCGACGGGGTCGAGATTGCTCGACGGCTCGTCCAGCACGAGGACGTCCGGGGCACACGCGAGGACCGTCGCCAGCGCGACGCGGCGGCGCTGCCCCACCGACAGGTGCGCGGGATTGCGATCGGAATGTGCCGTCATGTCGACGGCCGCCAGCGCGTCGTGCACCCGCTCGTCGAGCGCGGTCCCGGTGATCCCGAAATTGACCGGACCGAACGCGATGTCCTGCGCGACGGTCGGCATGAACAACTGGTCGTCGGGATCCTGGAAGACGATGCCGACGCGGCGCCGGACCTCCCGCACCGTGTCCCGGGACGCTCCCCGCGACAGCTCCAGCCCGCCCACGGTCACGCTGCCCTCGGTGGCCGTCAGAATGCCGTTGAGGTGCAACATCAGTGTGGTCTTCCCGGCCCCGTTCGGACCGAGAACGGCCACCCGCTCACCGGGTTGCACCGTGAGATCGATCCGGTGCAGCGCGGCCCTGCCGTCCGGATACGCGAACGAGACGCCCTCGAGATGCACGGCCGCGGTCATCGGAGCACCCACGCCGTGACACAGATCCCCACCGCGCACACGGCAGGCACGAGCCCCGCCCGCCACAGTGCAGCGGTCGCAGGCGTCGCCCCCACAGTGGGTACCGAACCGGTGAAACCCCGCGACAGCATGGCCAGGTGGACGCGCTCGCCGCGCTCGTAGGAACGCACGAACAATCCGCCGACGCCACGGGCGGTGGCACCGATCTGCCGGAACGTCCGGGGGTCGTCGCCTCGGGAGAGCCGGGCGGTGCGCATCCGCTCGACCTCGGCGGTGAGCAGGTCGAGGTAGCGCAGCATCAGCACCACGATCGTGGTGAGCATCGCGGGCACGCGCAGCCGCGCCAGACCCAACGGCAGGTCCCGGGCCGGCGTCGTCGCGGCGAGTGTCAGTGAGACCAGGACGCCGAGCGTGCCCTTCACGAGAATGCCCCAGGCCGCGTAGAGGCCCGCGACCGACAGCGACAGTCCGAGGACGGTGACGCGTGCACCGCCCTCGGCGAACGGCAGGAGAAGTGCGAGCGTCACGAACGGCAATTCGATCAGCATCCGCGGTCCGATCCATCTGATCGGAATGCCGGCGATCCGCCAGATCACGATCAGGATCGCGAGATACCCGGCGAACGCCCAGAACGCCTCGCGTGGCGTCGCGACCACCGCGAAGACGAAGACGACGGCGCAGACGATCTCGACCTCGGCCGGCAGCCGGTGCAGGGGTGACGTGCCGTCGAGGTAGAGCGGATGGGCGTGGCCGGCTCCCACGGTCAGGGGCTCGTTCGGTTCCGCCGCGCGCGGGCGAGCAGCCAGAACAGGCCACCCGCGACGACGAACGTCGCGGTGGCGCCGATCACGCCCGCGACCCCCGTGAGATGCGACCGGCCGCCCACCGTGTAGTCGGCGAGCGGCGAGTCCGACAACGGATGGGCGGACGCGTTCTGGGCGATGCAGTCACCCACGAGCGTCTCCCCGGCATCGGTTTCCGCGGTTTCGCACCCGCGAGTGGTCGCGGAATCCAGACCGTCCGGACTCGAGCTGGCGAGATACGAGACCGCGCCGGCGACGAGCAGCGCCACCAGCGCGAAGCCGAGAAGGAATCGGCGCAGCGAGACCGGCGACGACGTGCTCATGCCCGCACCTGGACTCGTCGGGGCGCCGTCCGCAGCAGGTGCACGAGGTCGGGGCGCGCCTTCGCGACGGCCGTCACCGTGGCGGCGGTGATGAGGCCTTCGCCGATGCCGATCAGCACGTGCGCCCCGAGCATGTACGCCGCCACCGCGCCCAGTGAAGTCGAATCTCCGGACGTCGCATGACCACCGATCGCGTACTCGAGGACGAAGCCCATCGACGCCGCCACCGTTCCGCACAGTGCCGCGGCGAACGCGAGCCCGCCGAGCACGCGGAGGCGCAGTCGCTGCCGTCGCACGACGAGCGGACGCAGGGCCACCGCGACGCCGTAGCCGACGACCACCCCGATGATCGCCATGTTGGTGATGTTCGCTCCCAGCGCTGTCAGCCCACCGTCGGCGAACAGCAGGGCCTGCACGATCAGCACGATCGAGACGCAGAGCATCCCGGTGTAGGGGCCGACGAGGATGGCGGCGAGCGCACCACCGAGGAGGTGTCCGCTCACACCGGGAAGGATCGGGAAGTTGACCATCTGGACCGCGAAGATGAAGGCCGCCACGAGACCGGCCATCGGTGCGGTGCGTTCGTCGAGTTCCGAGCGCGCGCGCCACGCGGCGATCGACAGTCCCGCCACCGCGACGACGACGAACAGCAGTGAGGTCGGCGCATTGATCAGGCCGTCGCTCATGTGCATTGCCACGGGTTCCACGGCGACTCCTCCGGCCGGCAGCTGATCCTTCGAAGTCTAGTTTCTCGTATGAACACTTGAACAGGTGTTCATGGGTGCGGGAAACGCGTATAGGCCCTCCGCGAATGCCAGGTCAGTGCCAGGTGTGGTCGACGAGCGCCGTCCGGGGCCCGAATTTGGGTTTGACGGCCTGCCCGCTCACCTCCAGCAGCCGCACGGCGCGATGGCGGTGCGGCTGAAGCGGGGCCAGGTACTCCACCATCTCGGCGTCGTCGAGGGGCTTGCCGAGCAGCGACCACCCCACCATCGCGGCGAGGTGATAGTCGCCGACCGACAGGGCGTCGGGGTCGCCGAGCGCACGCTGCGACACCTCGGCCGCCGTCCAGATCCCGACACCGGGGACGGACATCAGCCGGCGATTCGCTTCCTCGCGGGGGAGGTCGACGATCTTCTCGAGCCGGTCGGCGACCTGCGCGCAGCGGACGATCGTCCGGGACCGGTTCGGGTCGACGTTGGCCCGGTGGAATTCCCAGGACGGAACCCGCCGCCACACGTCCGCGGTCGGGGGCAGCCGCATCCCGTCCGGAGCGGGTCCGGGAGCGGGCCCACCGAACTTCCACACGAGACGCCGCCACGACGCGAACGCGGCGATGCCGTGCACACGTTGCTCGAGGATCGCGGGCACGAGGGCCTCCATCACCCGGTCGGTGCGGCCGAGGCGCAGCTGCGGGAATCGGCGGTGAGCCTCGACGAGGATCGGATGGTCGGGGGCGAAGTCGGCGCAGTCGTCGTGGTCGCCGACGAGGCGGCCCAGTCCGGCGGACAACTCGTGGGCGCCCGCACCCCACGCCTGACAGCGCACCGAGTGGCGGTCGATCTGGGTGATGCGATAGGTGACCGGGCCCGACTTCTGCACCGACGTCCGCCAGATCGAGCCGTCGGCCGTCCGGCGGTGGCAGGGGTCGCCTTTGCCGCGTTGCAGCGGCTGCAACGACATGGCGACGTCCAGGGGACGCCGCGCGGTCACGGTGGTCTCGACCACCTCCAGCGAAACCGTCATCGAATGCAGCGTATCCACTCCGAAGGCGACCGCCACCGGCGGATGTCGGAGCGCGCACGTAAAGTCCCAGCCATGATCATCGTGAGTACCGACGGATCCTGCCTCCGCAACCCCGGTGGGGCGATCGGCTGGGCATGGGTCAATCACGAGGGTCCCAGCCAATCGGGTGGCGAACCCTCCGGGACAAATCAGATCGCCGAGCTGCGGGCCCTGCTCGAAGCGATCACCGCGCATCCCGGGGCAGATCCGCTGCTGATCGAGTCCGATTCCCAGTACGCCATCAAGTGCGCGTCGGAGTGGCTGCCCGGTTGGAAGCGCAAGGGCTGGAAGACGGCGGGCGGCGCTCCCGTCAAGAACCTCGCACTGGTGCAGTCCATCGACCGGGCCATCAGCGAACGCCCCGGGCCCGTGCGTTTCCGCTGGGTTCGTGGCCACGTCGGCAACCACTACAACGAGATGGCCGACGTCCTCGCCGGCGAGGCGGCTCGTGCCGTCGCCTCCGGTGCGCTCGCCCCGGCCCCGGCCCCGGCCCCGGCCCCGGTCTCTGCCCCTGCCCCTGCCCCTGCCCCTGCCCCTGCCCCTGCCCCTGCACCGGCAGCAGTCGCGCAATCCACCCCCGAGGCCGAGGACGCGTTCACGCTCTTCTGAGGCGGCCCCTGTTCTGATCTGCCGGGGGTTCTGCGTCCGGCACTGCGTCGAGGAGAAGACTGTTGTCCGAGGATCTGCGGGTGCAGGAGTTCTGGCGTGCGCTGGGGCTGCCGGGCATCATCGACGTCCACACCCACTTCATGCCCGCGAATGTGATGGAAAAGGTGTGGGGCTACTTCGACGCAGTCGGTCCCCTCACCGGACGTGAGTGGCCCATCCACTACCGGCACGAAGAGGATGTCCGCGTCGAACACCTCCGTGGGTTCGGTGTCAGGCGGTTCACGTCGATGATCTACCCGCACAAGCCGGCGATGGCTGCGTGGCTGAACCAGTGGTCGGTCGAGTTCGCCGAACAGACCCCCGACTGTCTGCGGACGTCGACGTTCTACCCGGAGGAGTCCGCGGCCACGTATGTCGCCGAGGCGGTCGAGTCGGGGACGCGCGTCTTCAAGTCCCACATCCAGGTGGGCGACTATTCGCCGAACGATCCGCTCCTCGACCCCGTGTGGGGTGTGCTGCAGGAGTCGGGTGTCCCGGTGGTCATTCATTGCGGGTCGGGGCCGGCGCCCGGCACCTACACGGGCCCCGGCCCGATCGCCGAGTTGCTGTCGCGGTACCCGAGGCTGCACCTGATCATCGCCCACATGGGTCTGCCGGAGTACCGGGAATTCCTGGACTTGGCCGACCAGTACGGCAACGTGTATCTCGACACGACGATGACGTTCACGGACTACACCGAAGCTGCCACACCGTTTCCGCGCGACCAGGTGCACCGGCTGGCGGATCTGCAGGAGCGGATCGTGTTCGGCAGCGACTTCCCCAACATCCCGTATCCCTACCTCGACGCACTCGAGGGTCTCACCCGATTCGACCTCGGCGAGCCGTGGCTGCGAGCGGTATGCCACGACAACGCGGCGCGACTCTTCGCGATCGACTGACGACCCGGTGTCGTGCCGCGTCGATCCGGTTCCGTGTCACCGTCATTCGCCCTCGGGCCAGTCACCACTGCTCTCGCCCGGGCGTAGGGTGCCGAACGTCCACTCGAAGCCCTCGAGGTCGTGGACCCGGCAGCGATAGTTGCCCCATTGGGTGTTCGCGGGTTCCTAGACCGAGGTGGCTCCGGCCTCGACGGCGGTGGCATAGACCTCGTCGACTTCGCTGTCGGTGCCGACGCTGAGATACGTGCCGTGCCCGACGGTCTCGCCCCGGAGCGCAGGCCGGTCGTAGTTGCCGTGGTCGCTGAAGACCATGATGGCGGCGTCGCCTCGGCGCAATTCGGAATGCATGATCCCGCCGTTGTCGTCCGGGAACTCGAGGGTGGTCTCGAACCCGAACGCGCGCTCGAGCCAGCGCAGAGCGGCCGGGGCGTCACGGTAGGCGAAGTAGGAGTGCAGGGCGGCCTGGCGGTTCTCGGTAGTGGTCATGGGGCGACGATACGAACGATCGAGGTCAGCCACGGTCCGCAATTACCGTAGCCCCGGAATGTCGGTCGGCGCGTTTACGCTTCGATTCCCACGCGACGAAGGCGGCCCCGATGGATGACTTCCTCAACGACGGCGAAACGTTCGACGACTTCATCATGCGGACCGAGCGGGAGATCGAGATCCACCGGCTGAACATGGACTACCACCTCTCCGGGATGGAACATGCCCTCCGGGAGGGTTCGAAGTTCTTGTACTTCCAATGGGCACTGGCCGCTGTCGCCCTCGCCTGTGCGGCGCTCAGCTATGTGTACGGAGGGTATTGGTTGATGGCGTCGGTCCCATTCTCTCTCGGTTCACTCGGTCCGGCTTTGGTGCACCGCACGTATATGAAGGAATGGAGAAAAGAATTCCGCGCGTTCGACGCGCTCGAGGCGCCGGCGGTTCTGAAGCAGGTCCGGGACGAGATGGAGAAGGCCGAGAAGGCGAAGCGGAAGTCTCGGTGGTGGCGGCGCGTACGCAGGCGCCGCTGGCCGGGCTACCGTGCGCTAGAAAGGATTCCACCAGTTGATGAAGGCGATGTAGAGATTGGTCGGGAAGAAGAACTCCCAGTCCAATCCCATGTACGGCAGGTCGGGCAGTATGCCGATCATGTTGACTCCTAGAACTGATTGAACCAAGAAACGAAGGCATTCCACCAAGGCCCCACTGGACTCCAAACCTCCGGTGCCAGGATTGGTGGCAAGTCGAACAGAATGCCGATCATGATCCCGTCCCGACCTACCCGGCGTATCGCCCGCGGTGTGACCTGCGTTACCGCAGCGGAGGCGCGACAACAGTGTGCAATGAGGACCGTCGCAGGCAGGAGAGTGCCCTCGGCAGGATTCGAACCTGTTTCCATAGGCCGACGTCGTTGCTGGTCAGGGGCTGCTTTTGTGCTTTGACCTGCGAGGTAACCCGCTCTGCCCCTTCTCTCCGATGTACTCCGCCCCCTCGGGGCTACTCTGTTAGGGGAACAGATAGGGGAACACGACATGGGCTCGCAACGCCGCAGCTTCGGCAAGATCAAGACACTCCCGAACGGCCGCTACTGGGCGAGCTATGTCGGCCCCGACGGCATCCGCTACCCCAGCTCCAAGCACCACGGCCAACCGGCCACCTACCGCGCCAAGATCGACGCCGAACACTGGCTCGGCGGCATCAAGAAGAGCATCGACCGGGACACCTGGCGGGCACCCGGCGCGGAGCAGGAACGCGGCCTCACGCTCGAGGTGTACGCCGAGAAGTGGCTCGAGCATCGCACCCTGAAACCGCGCACACGGGCGCTGTACGCCGACCTGCTGCGCCTGCACATCCTCCCCGCCCTCGGCGACCTGCGGCTCGCTCAGCTGTCCCCAGCGGCGGTCCGGGTGTGGCACGCCGAACTGTCGACCGGCCCCACCCGCAAGGCCCACGCCTACGCGCTGCTGCACGCGATCTGCGCCACCGCCGTCGCCGACGAAATCCTCGACGCCAACCCGTGCCGGATCAGGTCGGCGATGCAATCGAAACGGGTCCGCGACATCGACCCCCTGTCCGCCGACGAGTTGCAGGCGCTGGCGTGGGAGATGCCGAAGGATCTGCGCGCGGCTGTACTGCTGGCCGGGTGGTGCGGGCTGCGGCTCGGTGAGCTGAAAGGGCTCCAGCGCCGTCACATCGGCCGGGGTGCCGCCACGGTGCGGGTCGAGCGGGCCGTGACGTTCCGGGCCGGTCGGACGATCGTGGACACCCCGAAGACGCGGGCCGGTAGCCGCACCATCGCGGTGCCCCCACACATCCGTCCGGTGATCGCCGCGCACGTGGCCGGGCTCAACGCGGACGAGTTGGTGTTCCCCGGCGACGACGGGCTGTACCTGGGGGACTGGGAGATCCGCCGACCGTTCAAAAAGGCGGCTGAGCGGATCGGTAAGCCTGCGTTGCGGATTCACGACCTCCGGCACACCGGGGCCACCCTCGCCGCGCACGCCGGGGCCACCACTAAAGAGCTGATGAACCGGTTGGGGCACACCACCCCGGCCATGGCGATGCAGTACCAGCACGTGGCGTCCGGCCGGGACGCGGAGATCGCCCGCCGACTCTCCGAAGGCCGCTGAGTCGAATTCACACGAAATGCGTTGCCATGAATCCCCTTGGGAGAGAAGCGAAAGTGCGCAGAGTGCGCACTTTCTCACCCCAGGGGAGGGCTTTCCGTCCTCCCAGGCTAGAACAGCCCCTGGGTTGCCGGGGAGATGCCGTGACCTGTGTGGAAAGTGGGCACCTGCCCACGACCCCGGCATCTCGCCACGTGTCGATATTGGGAGATTCCCCAATAGCGACGCTCCAGGTCCGCGACCTGCGCGGCGACCTCGCGTGAGCGCATGACCATGCACATGACTGCCTCCTTTTCGAGCGAAACCCCTTGGGAGAAAAGCGTATTCACAGTCTAAACTGTTGTGTACATTGTCAACGTCAAGCCTCTGACCTGCGGAAACGCGTCCAAAATCCGACCGGAGAGGGATACGACGAACAGGTGTCCGCCAGCCGAACATTTCGTTTTCCGTGTTGACCTGCCCCCCTCCCACCCGGGAGATCTCGTCCCCCTTCGGTGCGAGGAAAGTTCAGATTGGACACTTTGCGATGGTGTGTTTCTCGAAAAGTGCGTACCTTGAGCACTTTTCGAGTTGTCACGTGCGTTGGTCGCTAATGCGTCGTCTGGAAAGTGGTGAGTTTCACCACTTCCGGAGTCTCGCGTACGCACAGTGCCCGTCCCGTGGGCGAATTGCCCAGGTGCGCACCCGTTCTCTGTCCAAACCGGGACAAAGGACGACGCCAATCACAACCGACGCGACGCGCGAACCTCGACAGCGAGTGGTCGCGTCGACCGACGTCGGTCTGGTGGCTGACGCGGTATCGGGATGGCGGGCAGTCGTGCCCAGTGTCGGGGTACGTCGTGCCCGTGCATGCCCTTTGCTCCCTCCCGGCCGGGGTGGTGGTGGTGTGCCCCGCGCCGCCCGGTCGACAGACACAGAGGCAACGGGCGACGCGGGGCGCGGTGCCGTCCACGTCAGGTACGCCAATGCCAACGGTGAGGCTGGGCGTCCTTCGACGCGTGCCGACGGAGCACGGTCCGAACGTGGACGGCGGTTCCGTGTCCGGACCCGAAAGGACGGCCGGACACGGAAGCCTGTGGTGGTGGTGTCGGGGGCAGGGGCGGCGTGTCGCTCACGCCCCCACCCCCGAGGTTCGGGTACCCTCCCCCTTCGAACTGATGGCCCCCCTTGGGTGCCCCGGATGTTTGGAGGTGCCCCCCTTGTTGTTGTGGTGGTGGCCCCTCCTGCTCGTGTTGGCGTCAGCCGACCGATGCCTTCGTCTTGCGTGTGGTCGTCGCGGCGGTCGCAACGCTCAGCAGCCGGAACGCATCCGGGATCAGAACGTCGGAACCTGTTCTGAACCACAGCAACCCACCGCGCTCGAGGGTAGGTCGGCGGTTCGCGCCGAACAGATGCGGCACCACTTCGATCGTCGTCCCGATCCGGTCGACGATCAGGAACTGTGCGAAATCCCCATACAGCAGAACGAAATTCGCGGCACTGACCGCCGGGTCGATGCTGGCATCCTGCCCGGAATTCTCGTTCAGCGCGCGGCCGAGGAGTTGCCCGGTCGCGATCTCCGGGAACTTCGCCGCACCGTTCGTGGTTTCGAATTGCCTTGCCGCGTTGATGATCCCGAGATTCGCGGTCCACTGCGCGTTCGGTTGCCAGCGCGGGCCGAGGCTGTTCTGCACAGCGAACACATCAGCAGCGGTGAACGTTTCAGCGGTCGTCGCGTTCACGATCGACCCTGGCGTCGACGCTACTTTGGTGATCACCCCAGTCGGTTGACCGTTCCCGGAGCCGGTGGTGAACGCTTCGGCTTGGAGTTGATCAGCGCTGTCGACCAGCACGGCTTGTAGTTCACTGAGGAACGTCGGTGCGTCGTCGCCGAGCTCGAATGAGAACGGGACGAACGCATCCCCTTTGTGTACCGGCACCTCGGGTTGTGTCAGCGTCGGGCTGGCGTCGGCGACTTCGGTTGCCTCGGGCACCCATTGGGCGGTGGCACCCGCGCTGGACACACCTCGCCAGCTGCTGCCGGTGATCTGCACGACCCTGGCGATGCGGCGCAACGGGTTCTGAGATCCCTTGTTGGACAACAGAATAGACGGGTCGAGGTGCAGGGGGACCATCATCGCACCGTCACCACCGACTGTCATACCGCGACTGAGTTCAGCGCGGACCTCGGTAGCAGCCCGATACGCGGCAGCCTCTTCCGGTGTCCACAACAAGTGCCCACGCTGCGCGTCACCGCACATCTTCGAGAACGCGCCCGCATAGGCCGGGTTCCCGGTCGCGGTGACCCAGCGGGCAGCCAGGGACTGGGAAGCGCGGTCCCCGTGCCGGAGCAGGGTGTCAGCACGTCCCGCAGCATCTTCGTCGAGGTCATGGGCCTGCACGGACCGCTCGAGCACGCGGAGCGCGGTATCCCGTGCACTGACCGGTTGGTTGTCGCGTGGTGTCGATGCACTCGTGCACCCGTCACCGTGTTCGATGCACTCCGGGTTGTTCTGCGCGAACTGGCGGATGTGTTCGATCCGTTGCTCGGTGGCGCGGATCTCGGGGCGCAACGCATCCATTGCGCCTGTTGCTTCATCGAACGTGGCTGCGTCGTCACCTTCGATGTCCGCACCGTTCGCGGCCTCGTAGACAGCACGAGCACGGGTCTCGTGCTCGCGATACTCAGCTCTGAGTTGGTCGAGAGTCTTCATTTGGGTTTCACCAGGTTTCGAGGGGCACGGCGAGTCGTCGCCGCGCGATGTCATTGGGAATGGTCAGCGATGGTTCGCGGTGCCTCACACCAGCGATCGCGGCCCCGTCGAACGCGGGAAACGCCACCACCGAGACTTCGAGGAGCTTCGCTTCGGCGCGGACCACGGACGCCATATCTTTCGCCCAGACGTTGCGCACGGGTTCGAAACCGATGCTGAACGCGTCGAGCGCGCCGTCCCTGACCAGCTCGAGCGCTTCATCACCAGACTGCGTCTGCGAGACCCGGAACTCCCCGTAGAGGCCGGTTGCGTCTTCACGCAACAACGTTGCGCGGCCGAGTGGCAACGCGCGCTGGTCGTGCAGGGCGAGGAACTTCACGCGGCCTGCACCGCGTTCGCGGATCGTGCGCGCGAAGCTGCCACGGGTGAACGTCTCCGAGTATCGGCCGTCGCGGTCGTTGATCAGCGCGGGGCTGTCGAACGGCACGCAGACGCCGTGCACGGTGCGACCGTCACCGGGAATGCGGATGTCGAGGTCGCACGCGGAAGTGCGGATGATCATGATGGGTTGCCTTTGTTCACGCAGGCGGAAGTGTGCGGGCGACAGGCGGTGGCCGATTTCCGGCTCCGACGATTGCGCCCGTGGCTCGGCGTTTCCCGGTCGTGGAACTCCGGGCGACCCAGCTACCGGAAGTCTAACGCCTCCAGAGTGCCCCTCGAGGCCCATCATCCCGGGCCGGGGTCGATCGGCGCTCTGTGTCGATCTCGGGGGCGCTGTCACGGGTCGAGGTCGGAGACGTCGGTCGGAATCTCGAGCACCTCCGACACGAGCGGGATGTTCTCGTCGAGGAGGACGCTCCTCTGGGCGTGCGCGCGGCTGATGCCGTCGACAACGAACTCGACATCTTCGCCGTTCCACAGCGCCTGACGCGGCCAGGTGTGCGCTTCCGCTCGGAGGTCGGGGTCGAACTGGTCGTAGATGTCGGCCCACACCTCGCCGAGTCGCCGGTCGAGCGCGTCCATCGCATCCATGATCTCGTTCGTCAGCGCCGCGACCAGCGGGGCGTAGTAGAGGTCACCGTCGTGGGCGTAGTACTCGCGCCAGTCGAGTGCCTTGTGCATCGCGAAGCCGACGAACTCTTTGCCGACCTCCTCGGCGGCGCGACCGAGCGGCAGGTGATCCCCTTCCGGACAGCGGATGGCGTCTGCGCAGTGCGAGTAGAACTCCCATTTTGTCCGCAGGTTGACGCCGTCGGTCGCGGTGTCGCAGCCGCGCGCAACGTCGACCATCGCCAGGAACACGGCGAAGCGATCCGATTCGCGGCGGGGATCGCGGACGATGGCCGCGAAGTCGTCGCTCATCGGTGCTCCTCTGCCGCGACGGTGTCGAAATTGGAGATGCTGCGGACGAATTCGGTCCAGCGTGCGCGGGTTGCCTCGTCTTTGTCGAACTCTGGCGGGATGTAGAGCATTTCATTCACCTTTTTTCGTTGTCTTGGTAGGTTTTGTCGCCGGATTCGTCGGTGCGTTTTCCGGTTCGTGGGTTGACGTTGTTGCGCGCCTCGATGTCGGCGAGCGCACGGGCCAGGTTGTGCAGGCCGTCGGGATGGAAGTGCATCACAGTGCCTCACACTGGCGCAGGCAGTCTCGGCACATACCGGCGGAGTAGGCGAGACCGCCGATCATGACGACGGTCTCGTGAATACCGTCCTTGTTTTCCGGGCCGGTGCAGGTGTGCCCGCATCCGTCGCACACCTTCGAATTCTCGCCGCGGACGATCAGCATCGCCAGACACCGACCGCACACGACCAGCCCAGGTTTGTGTGCCGCCGCGAAAATCGGTTGTGGGCGGTAGAAACTCGGGTTGTGGATACAGGTCCGGCCGGTGCCCGCCATGAGTCGTGCGAGTTCGTCGAGTGCACCGAGCCGCAGCCAGTCCGGGACGCCGGACGGCGGAACGTGCGCCTTGCCCCGCAGTCCCGTGGTCGCTTCGATTCCGGCCATCAGCATTGCTTCGGTGTCGGTGGTCGCGGCCCGTATCTGGTCTTGGAATCCCGCCGGTACGGCGTCGCGAAGTTTCGTCCGCTGCTCGGGGGTCATGTCGGCGAGGATCTCGCTCATGTTGGCGAAGAGGTCGTCGAGTGCGAGGGTGAGTCGCCCTGTGTTGTTGTCCATCGGTGATCTTCCTCCTGTTTCTTGTGCTGGCGTGATGTGCCCATGAGAGCTGGTGCGTGAAAGTCCCCCGCCTTACCCGCGAGCCTCGCCTCCGCAGGTCAGAGCATGTTTTTTCGGCGGGGATGGTGGCGGGTATGGCGGGTATGGCGGGGATGGCGATTTGATGACCCCCGCCAAGAAATGTGGCTCTTGACCTGGGAAGGCGGGGTTGGCGGGGTTGGCGGGTGTCATCTGCGGGCTATCTCAGGAGGTGGGGTCGGGTGGGTTGATGTGCCAGTTGGTGACCTTCTTCTTGTTGCGGCTCCCGAGGTCCTCGATCGTCCACTTGGCCTGCCGGAGCGCCGGTGCATTCCGGTGCAGAATGGTGGTGACTTCGCGCGCATTCTTCGGCCACCCCGGCGGCTTCCGCTTGTCGTCGCCGGGGTCCACCATGGCGAGCAACTCCGCCGCGGTGCCCTCGAACTCCTTGATGATCGCCGCCGTCATCCGCATCAGAAACGGGTCCCCGTCCAGTGAATCGAGTGCCGCGACGACACTCTGCTCGAGGTAGCGGGTGAGCCCGTCGGTCTCGAGCACTTGGTCGACGGCCGCGAGAACTTCCGCGAAGTCGGCCATTCTCGGACTTCTTCCAAGCTCAACAGAGGGAAGTACCCTCGCAACCCCCGCCACCCTCGCCAACAGTGCCCCGAGCAACTTGGGGTGCAGCGCATCCCACTTCGCCCACAGGTCGCCGTCCTTGCACCGGGTGTCCGGGTCGATGCGGAGCAATTTGACAGTGAGGAGCCGTTCGGCGAGATCACCGCGCAGCGCCCCGACGTCGATGCCGTTGACCAGTACGCAGCGCCGGAACGCGAAGATCGCCAGGTTGCCGTCCGTGTACAGCGCTCTGCGTACGTCGCCGTCACCGGTCGACGCGCGACACAACGCATCCGAGAGCCAGTCGGGGATGGTGGAGATGTTGTCGACGGCCACCACCCACGATCCTTGCGCCGCGGTCACCCAGCTTTCGACGTCCCGCGGGGGTTTGCGCAACGGCACCGGTGACAGGTCGATCAGCATCGACAACGCGCGGGTTGCGGTGCTCTTAGCGGACCCTTGTTCGGCGAAGAACGTCAGGATGCAGTGCGGTACCGCCGGGGTCAGTATCGCCGCTACCAGCCACGCCAGGATCAGTGGCCGGTCGGCCTCGTCGACGTTCACGAATTCCCAGAGTTCGTCGAGGTCTCCGCCGTCATTCTCGGGGATCGGTAGTGCGCCGGTCAGTTTGGTTCGCCGGAACCGTACCGGGACGGGGTCGTCGTCGGTGACCATTCTCCATCCCTGCGGGTCGAGTCTGATGACATTCTCGTCGACGTCGCCGAGGTCTATCCAGATCGCGTCGTCGTGTCGTGCCACACGCAGGTGTGTTTCGACCGGCTCCATCTCCTGCGCCATGCCCTCGAGGGCTTGAAGCGCATCGGTGAGTGCTTGTTGTGGTGCGGCCTTGCTCCGGTCTCGGTAGTACAGTTTCGCGAGTTCTGCGCGAAGCGGTTGTTTGCCGCCGCGGAGGAACCGCGCGATGTGCCCGCGACCAGTCTTCGCTGTCGCATACGGCTCTCCGTCCGGTGTGACAGCGAGGTCGTACCGTTCGATGGCCAGGTTTACCAGTGCGGTGGCCGCGGAAATCTTCTCCTCTTTCTCCGACGGTGACGGATGATCTTGGGGTGGTTCGTCGTCCGGCGGTGGTGACGGTTCGTCATCATCAAAGATTTCGTTGTAGTTGATCATTCGGTCCTCTTCTCTGCGTCGGAGAGACGGTCGCGGACACGGCGGATTCCGTCGAATTCCCGCATCACCGCCTCGATCAGCTCGTCCCGTCCGGCTTCCTCGGCTGCGTGGATCAATCGCCGACCGGCGTCCCGCACCTGACGGCGCAACGCTGTGTCGAGAACACTGCGGGCATAGTGGATGCCGTTGTGCGGGAAGGGGACGCCGGTGTAGCAGGAGACGAGGTAGTCGGCGAGGAGGTGGACGCGGTTGTCGCCGGTGACGGCTCCGGAGCGTTGCGCATGCGCGACGACCATCTGCGGGTCGGGATCGTGGCCGTTCGCGGCAAGCTGCGCCGCGAGATCCACCGCCACCCTAGCTTTCGGGTCCTCGAAATCCTCGCCGATCACCAGAGTGGCCAGTTCGGTTGCTGCAAAGGAATTTTGGTACATAATTGCGCCGATGAAACATCGTTCGGAGTCGCACAGGTCGGGCATCATGGCTGTCACTGCGGTTTCGTTGCCGCTCATGGCGGTTCACGCCGTTCCGGTGACGGGGTGCAGCAGCGCGTCGATGTCGGCCTGCTCGATACGAATCAGCGCGGTCTTACCGATGCGGACGGCGGGGAGGTCGCCGGAGGCGATCAGGCGGCGCACCGTCATTTCTGCGCAGTGGAGCTGTTCGGCGGCCTCGGCGATGGTGCGTCGGGTGGTGGTGGTGGTGGTCTTGGTCTTGGGCTTGGTCATGACAGTCGTCCCCTCGGGAGGCGGGTGTGTGCGGGGTGAGGGGCGCTGATGGCGATGAATGACTCAGTGGCTCAAAGGGGCGTCGGGTATCCCCGTGGGCTGTAGTGAACACCCGACGGACCAGGGTTGTCTAGGCCGATGGCGGGTATTCCGGGATATCCGGAGTTTCACCGGTGAGATTCGCCGACCCGGAGTTTCACGGGTGGAATCCGTTGCCGGAACCTATGAGTCCGTTTCCGGGAGCCTGTGGACAGGGCATCCCGTTACACCCCGGCTGTAACGCGTAGTAACCCATGATCTGTGAATATGACCCGTTACGATGGGTTGATGAGCATTCCCCGATCTCACCCCCAGGTCCGCATGATGGAGGTGACGCACACCGTCCCGGCGTTCGAGTGCACATACTGCGACGCCCTCACCGAACTCGCCGACGGCCACGTCGAGTCGAGCGGGCGGCTGTGCTGCCGCGACTGCCACTACAGCAGTAGCTTCGGCGGCTGGCGCGACGGCACTCACTTGTGGTGTCCGCGCTGCCGCACCGCGAAACCGCAGGGGGCGTTCGACCACCGCCCGTTCGTCCACTACCCGGTGTGCCGTGACTGCGAGACCGCCGCCGCCGCCCGAGCTGCCCGACGACCCCCCACCGTGGCGTGCGCGCACTGCTCTGGAGAGTTCACCCCGGCCCGGTCCGACGCCCGATACTGCTCGACCCGGTGCCGGGTGGCAGCGCACCGAGCCCACCGGGCCTCCTGAGCCCGTATGGCGCAGGTGTAAGAAATTTCTACAAGTCCCCAACCTGCGGAAACGTTGGGGCGATTTTAGGGAACACCGCAGGCCGGAGAGGCTCAAAAACACCCTCTGACCTGCGGTTATGTGAGTGCCCCCGGCAGGATTCGAACCTGCGACCTACCCTTTAGGAGAGGGTTGCTCTATCCCCTGAGCTACGAAGGCGCGGCGCACGCGCTGGGCGCACACCGAGGTGAGTGTAGCGGGAATGGTGGTGCGCTCGCGATGGGGAGGGCATGGTTGTCGCAGATGTTCTGGAAGTGACGACGGAACGGGAGACGCACATGTCCGAGATCGACTTGACCGACCTCGCTGCGCGGCACGACGGTTCGCTGAACTTGCACGGTTATCTGGCGCGGCCGTCCGGTGAGGGTCCGTGGCCGGGTGTGGTGATGGTGCACGAGGCGTTCGGCTTGGACGATGTGATGCGTCGGCAGGCGGACAGGCTGGCGGCTGCGGGGTTCCTGACGCTGGCGCCGGATCTGTTCAGTGCGGGCGGTGCGCGACGCTGTCTGGTGTCGACGATGCGGGCGATGCTCTCGGGGAAGGGCCGGGCGTACGGCGACATCGAGGCCGCCCGTCGGTGGTTGTCCGGTTCGTCGGACTGCACGGGGAAGATCGGTGTCATCGGGTTCTGCATGGGCGGCGGGTTCGCCCTGATGACCCTGCGCACGGGGTTCGACGCGGCGGCCCCGAACTACGGGGTCCTGCCGCGCCACCTCGACGCGGCGGTGGCGGGCGCGTGCCCGGTGGTCGCCAGTTACGGCGGGAAGGACTTCGCGCTGCGGAACGCGGCGGCCAAGTTGGAGGCGGCGCTGACGAAGGCCGGCGTGGCTCACGATGTGAAGGAGTACCCCACTGCCGGCCATACGTTCTTGAACGACGAACTGGCTGGACCGAAGGTGCTGCGCCCCCTGGCGAAGGTCACGGGGATGGTGCCCGACCCGGAAGCCGCCGCCGACGCGTGGAAGAGGATCGACGGTTTCTTCGGGGAGCACCTGGGTTGATCAGTGGATGTACTGGCGGGCGCTCGAGGTGGTGTGCCGGTAGTCGAGTCCGCATGCCCGGACGACCTGCCCGAGACTGAGGTAGCCCTCGACGCTCGTGGCCTTCGCGAATTTGCCGTCGGCCCGCACCGTGACCGTGACGCTGGACGCGACCGAATCGACCCGCGCGAGCTCGTACTCGTCGACCCCGTCGGCGGCCTGAGCCACGGAGGTGACTGCGCCCTGGGCGTACGCGATCTCGATCAGGTCCTCGATCATGTGCAGGCTCCTCGCCTCGAAGTAACGAACTGAGGTTAGCCTTAGCTACTCGGCTTCTGTCAAGTCCCTCGATGCGGAATGCCGTCCTCGACCGTGGTCCGCGGGCGGTCCCGGCGTAACGTGACCCACGCTTTCGGACGGTGACAGCAAGGACTGAGAAGGGTTGCAGGTGTTCCATGGCTGACCGCACTTCCTCGACGGGCTCGATCGGATCGGAACCGGGTGATGGCTCAGGGACGGGACCGGCCGGCGAGCCGCATCTCTCCAGGCAGCTCGCCAACCGGCACATCCAGCTGATCGCGATCGGCGGAGCAATCGGCACGGGCCTGTTCATGGGGTCCGGGAAGACGATCTCACTGGCCGGACCGTCGGTGATCTTCGTCTACATGATCATCGGTTTCATGCTGTTCTTCGTGATGCGGGCGATGGGTGAGCTGCTGCTCTCCAACCTGCATTACAAGTCTTTCTCCGACTTCACCGCCGACCTCCTCGGCCCCTGGGCCGGGTTCTTCACGGGGTGGACGTACTGGTTCTGCTGGATCGTCACCGGCATCGCCGACATCGTCGCGATCTCCGGTTACGTGCAGTACTGGTGGCCCGACCTCCAGCTGTGGATCCCGGCACTGATCGCCATCGCGGCGCTGCTGCTGCTGAACCTGCCGACCGTGCGGGCGTTCGGTGAGACCGAGTTCTGGTTCGCGCTGATCAAGATCATCGCCATCGTCAGCCTCATCGTCGTCGGGCTCGTGATGGTGTTCACGCACTTCACGTCGCCCAACGGGTCCGAGGCCGGCTTCGACAACCTGTGGAACGACGGCGGCATGTTCCCGACCGGGGCGATGGGCTTCGTGGCCGGATTCCAGATCGCGGTCTTCGCGTTCGTCGGTATCGAGCTCGTCGGCACCACGGCGGCCGAGGCGAAGGACCCGGAGAAGAACCTGCCGAAGGCCATCAACTCGATTCCGATCCGCATCCTGCTGTTCTACGTGGTCTCGCTGATCGTGATCATCTCGGTCACACCGTGGCGTGAGGTCGTGCCCGGCGAGAGCCCGTTCACGGCGATGTTCACCCTCGCCGGTCTGGGGATCGCGGCCGGGGTCATCCAGTTCGTGGTGCTGACGTCCGCGGCGTCCTCGGCGAACTCGGGCATCTATTCGACGTCCCGGATGGTCTACGGCCTCGCGCAGGAGGGGGACGCGCCGGCCCGGCTCGGCCGGCTCTCCTCCCGCAAGGTCCCGGCCAATGCGCTGATGTTCTCGTGCGCCTTCCTGCTGTCGGCGATCGCGCTGCTGTTCTCCGGCGACTCCGTCATCGAGGCGTTCACAACTATGACGACAATCTCATCGGTGCTGTTCATGTTCGTGTGGACGATGATCCTGGCGAGCTACATCGTGTACCGGAAGCGTCGCCCCGAACTGCACGAGGCGTCGAAGTTCAAGATGCCCGGCGGTGTGGTGATGTGCTGGGTCGTCCTGGCGTTCTTCGTGTTTCTCATCTGGGCGTTGACCCAGGAGTCGGACACCCTCGAGGCTCTCCTCGTCACCCCGGTATGGTTCGTCGTGCTCGGGATCGCGTGGGCGGTGATCCGCAGGCGTGCCCCGCACCGCGCTCGCTACGCCGCATTCAAGGCCGAGCTCGAGGAGCGCCGAACATAAACGTTCGGTAACGGTGGCGCGGACCTATATCGTTTTGTTACATTCGTCGCCAGACAGAGGAGCCCACCCCGGATGGGGAGAGCTGCAATCCGACGACTGACGAGGTATTTACTGTGGGTTCCCACCACCGGGCGAATGGGTCTTCCATTCGCTTCGAGATCGATCCGGACGCGGCGCGCGGACGCCATCGCAACCAGCAGACCGGAGCGGGTGTGGGCATCAAGGCCGCGACTGTTGCGGCCGCCACCGGAGCGATCGTGGTCGGTGCAGCCCAGCTGGGCGCCGGAAACGCAGCTGCCGCCCCCGTCGACTCCCACGAGACGAGCGGCGCGCAGACCCTGCCGGGCCTGCCGTTCGAGATCCCGGCCGGTGTCCTCCCCGCCGGCTTCGAACTGCCCGCAGACCTCGGTGCCGCCGCCCAGAACCTCGGCGGCCCGGACCTCGGTGCTCAGGCGCAACAGTGGCTGTCCAACGTCAACCCGGTCAAGCCGCACGCGGTCCAGCCGGTGTCGGGCAAGCTGACCTCCAACTTCGGTTCCCGCTGGGGAGCGCACCACGGCGGCATCGACATCGCGGCGCCCATCGGCACCTCGGTGCTCGCGGCGGCCGACGGCCAGGTCATCGACGCCGGCGCGGCGTCCGGTTTCGGACTGTGGGTGCGTCTGCTGCACGACGACGGCACCGTCACCGTCTACGGACACGTCAACGACTACACCGTGAGCGTGGGACAGCGCGTCACCGCCGGGCAGGAAATCGCCCATGTCGGTAACCGCGGCCAGTCCACCGGACCGCACCTGCACTTCGAGGTACACGACGCGAACGGAAACAAGATCGATCCGGGGCGCTGGCTGCAGGATCGCGGCGTGTCCGTCACCTGGGGCGACGCAGGCGCCAACGCCTAAGGGCCTATTCCGGCTCGAGGTCGTCGTCGTTGCGGAACACGAGAGGTCCGCTGTCGAGGGCGATCGCCCAGCGTCGTGAGACGGCCCAGTCGCGGCCGTACGAATCGTTGCTGATGTCCTGGACGCCGGCGAAGTCGTCGACGATGACGCCGGCCTCCAGGGGCCACTTCTTCTCGGCCAGTTCGTGATCGGCCGAATGCCGCGTTTTCACGCGCGTGCCCACGGAGAACTCTGGCTTCTTCTTGGAGTCGGTATCAGGCGTCATCTCAAGTCCTTCCGCTCACCAGCGTCTGGTTCGAGGTTAGCCCGCCATCCCGCATTCGCGCGGGATGAACGGATATGCTCCCCCGTGAGCGCAGTTCGACGCGCAGTTGGGGAGTGGTATGGGTCGCGAAGTGACGTCTCGGACATTCACCCGAGCAGACCGGCGCCTGTTCCGGCAGAAGGTGCTCATGTGCGTCGATGCGCTCGAGCGGATGCTGCGGGAGGGAGCGTTCGTCGACGACGTCGACCCGCCGAGGCCCATGCTGGGCATGGAGATCGAGTTCAATCTCGTCCACGCCGACATGACGCCTGCGATGTCCAACCTCGCCGTCCTCGAGTCGATCGACGACGACGCCGTGTTCCAGACCGAACTCGGTCAGTTCAACGTCGAGATGAACGTCCGGCCGGGGCCCCTGATCGGTGAGGGGACGTTCGAGCTCGAACGCACTCTGCGGGCGTCGCTGCACGTTGCCGACGCGCGGATCCACGGGCACGACGCCCAGCTGGTGATGGTGGGCATGCTGCCGACGCTGCAGCTCGAGCACCTCGGCCGGGAGTGGATCACCGCGAATCCCCGCTACGAGCAGCTCAACGATCAGATCTTCGCCGCGCGCGGGGAGGACATCGAACTCGACCTCGAGGGTGTGCCGCTCGAGGGACGGATCGCCGAACAGCTGAAGGTGGACGCCAATTCGGTGCTCCCGGAAGCCGCGTGCACGTCGCTACAGCTGCACCTGCGCGTCGCGCCGGACGAATTCGCCGCACACTGGAACGCCGCGCAGTGCCTGGCCGGTGCCCAGGTGGCCCTCGCCGCGAATGCGCCGTTCATGGCAGGCAAGGCGCTGTGGCACGAATCCCGTATCCCGATCTTCGAGCAGGCCACCGACACGCGTCCGCTGGAACTGAAGAACCAGGGTGTGCGGCCCCGCGTGTGGTTCGGGGAGCGATGGATCACATCGGTCTTCGACCTGTTCGAGGAGAACTCCCGATACTTCCCGGCGCTGCTGCCGGAGGTCTCCGACGTCGACCCGGCGGCCGAACTCGACGCGGGCCGGGTGCCGGACCTCAGCGAACTGCAGATGCACAACGGCACCATCTACCGGTGGAACCGCCCGGTGTACGACAGCGACGACGGCAAGCCGCACCTGCGGATCGAGAACCGGGTGCTGCCCGCGGGCCCGACCGTGCTCGACACGATGGCGAATGCCGCGTTCTACTACGGCGCGCTGCGCGGGCTCGTCGAATCGGATCGGCCCGTCTGGTCGCAAATGTCGTTCAACGCGGCCGAGGAGAACCTGCATGCCGGCGCGAAGTACGGCACGGACGCCGAATTGTACTGGCCCGGTGTCGGGTTCGCGGGCGCCGACGAGCTCGTCCTGCGGCGGCTGCTGCCGATCGCGGACGAGGGGCTCGCCGCGTTCGGGCTGTCCGCCAAGGCCCGCGACCGCTACCTCAGCGTCATCGAGGGCCGGTGCCTCACCCGGCAGACGGGGGCATCGTGGCAGCGTGCGCAGGTGGTCCGGCACGAGAACGCAGGTCTGAGCCGGCCGGAAGCACTGGCCGCCATGCTGCGTCAGTACGTGGAGAACATGCGTGAGGGCAGCCCCGTCCACACCTGGCCGGTGTGAACGGCGCCGCCGTGGCTCTCACACGGTGGCCGACCAGCTGTCGGGGCCGAACACCTCGTAGTGGATGTTCTCGGCGGGCACGTCCTTCGCGAGGAGCGCCTCCCGCATTCCGAGCATGAACGGCAAAGGACCGCACAGGTAGGCGCGAGTGCCGGGCGCGATCGTGACCTCACCGAGGTCGGCCCGTCCCTCCCGCAGGCTGCCCTCGGGCCGGCGGGCGCCCAGGTCTTCGTACCAGCGGTGCATCACCGCGAACGGCAGGCGTTCGACCAGTTCGGTCAGCTCGGCGCGGTGCGCGTGACTGCTGGCGGACCGGTCGGCGTGGAGTACCGAGATCGGTCGGCTGTCCTCGGTGTCGGCGAGGTGGCTGAGCATCCCGATCATCGGCGTGCACCCGATGCCCGCGGACACGAGCAGCAGCGGCGCGTCGTCGTCCTGCAGGACGAGATCGCCGAACGGCGTCGACACCGCGAGGACGTCGTCTTCGAAGACGTTCTGGTACAGGAAGTTCGACACCTCGCCCGCTCGTTTCACCGAGACCCTCCAGTCGCCGCGCGACGGGGCCGACGACAGGCTGTACTGGCGGATCTGGCGCGCGCCGTCCGGCAGGTGAACCGCCACGGACAGGTACTGCCCCGGAGCGAACGATGGAAGCGGCGAGCCGTCGAGGGAAGTGAGCACGAACGAGACCGTGTCGGCGGACTCGTGGCGGCGCTCGCGGACCCGCACGTCCCGCCACACGTCGCCGACCGCCACTCCCGCCGAGGCGTAGAGCCCGGCTTCCATCGCGATCAGGGTCTCCGCCATCAGCCAGTACACCTCGTCCCAGGCAGCAGCGACCTCGGGAGTGACGGCGTCGCCGAGGACCTCGACGATGGCCGCGAACAGGTGTGTGTGCACGATCGCGTACTGCGCGGGCTCGATCCCCAGTGAGGCGTGCTTGTTCGCGATCCTCGACAGGATGAGGTCGACGCGCGCCTGATCGGGCTCGAGTTGGAGTGCCGCGAACGCGGCGATGGCCCCGGCCAGCGCTTTCTGCTGTTCGCCCTGCTTCTGATTTCCGCGGTTGAACAGGTCTCGTTCAAGTTCGGGGTGCGCGTCGAACAGCTTGCGGTAGAACAGCGTCGTGATGTCCGAGATCGCGGCGCCGACTACCGGCAGGGTGGCGCGGATGACGTCCGTCGAGGTGGGCGAGAGCATGTCATTCTCCGATCGTTCGAGAAATCTGGGAAGTTGTGGGGGCGGTTACTCGGGGGAGGGCGAGCAGCACGGTTCCGGTGGGGGACCGGGTGAGGTCTTCGATCGTGAGGGCGTCCAGCGACTCGAAGAACGCATTCTGCGCGCGTCGCAGCGCCGACCGCAGCAGGCACCCCGATCGCAGCGGGCACGGTTGGGCGCCGTCGCAGTCGACGACCTCCGAATCGCCTTCGAGTCGGCGAGCGAGCCAGCCGACGGAGGCGGTGCGCCCGAGTTCGGTGATGGCCAGACCGCCCGCGCGTCCCCGACGTGCGTCGACGATGCCGAGCTCACCCAGCCGGGTAATCACTTTGGCGGCGTGGGCGTACGACACCGACAGTTCCTCGGCGATCGCCCGGCTCCCCGGTCGTTCGCCGTCCCCGGCGACGGCCAGTCGCATGACCACCCGCAGTCCGAGGTCGGTGAACTGTGTGAGTTGCATGACCTGAACGTACTTTAATTCTCATCCGAGATACCAAATTTGTGACCGACATCGCTCCGGCCGAAATATGATCGGAAGGTGCAGTGGCCCAGCATTATTCGACGTGGATATACGACTCCACCTTCTCATCATCGCGGACGTCGGCCGTTGCGGCTACAGGCGGAGAGCCCGAATTGGTGGGGACTTAAGTCCCTCGTCGAAAGGCGAAGGGCGGCAGACGCGAAGCGGAGTCTGGGGATAGTGTGAAGCCATGAGCACTCGGGACCGCAACAGCGTCGTCGTCGGTGTCGACGGATCGGACACCTCGAAGTCCGCTGTTCGGGTGGCCGCCGAACTGGCCACCGAACGTGGACTGAACCTGAAGATCATCCACGCACTCGACTTCGCTCCGTACGGGTTCGGCGGTCCCTACATGGATTCGGGCGGCGTGTACGAGTGGGTCGAAGCGAGTGGCAAAGCGATTCTCGCCGAGGCGCAGGAGCAGGCGTTCGCGGTCAATCCCATCATCGACGTCCACACCGAACTGTCGATCGGCAGCAGTGCCCAGTGGCTCGTCGACCTGTCCGAGAACGCCCGGATCGTGGTGGTCGGCGCGTCCGGGTCCGGAGCGGCCGCCACCGCACTGCTCGGGAACACGGCGATCAACGTCACCAGCCACGCGCACTGCCCGGTCGTCGTGGTCCGCGGCGAGGCCCACGCCGGCGGGCCCGTCGTGGTCGGCGTCGACGGCAGTCCCACCAGTGAGCGGGCGATCTCGGTGGCCTTCCAGGAGGCGTCGATGCGGAACGCGCCGTTGGTGGCCGTCCACGTCTGGAGCGACCTCGGACCGAAAGCGTTCGAGGACCCGCGGGCCGCGGCCCTGGTGCCGCAGGGGCTCGAGGAGGACGAACACGCCGTCCTCGCCGAGAGCCTCGCCGGCTGGCAGGAGAAGTACCCCGACGTGCGGGTCACCCGGGAGGTCTACATCGACAATCCGCGGGCGCGATTGCTCGAGTGGTCGAAGAAGGCGCAACTGCTGGTGGTGGGCAGCCGGGGGCGCGGAGGTTTCAAGGGGATGCTGCTCGGATCGACCAGTAACAGCCTGGTCGGTGGTGCACATTGCCCGGTAGTCGTCGTGAGGCCTGCACGCCCCTGACGCCATTGCTCGCAGTAGTGTCTGGGTTGTAGCAGGAACAGGTTGCAGGAAACGCCAGGATTGGGGAACGACGTGCGCATAGGTATGGGCTTGAACTACAGCGGCGGTTTCGCCGAGACGGTCGAGGAGGTCGCCGACCTGGAGAAAGCCGGACTCGACATCGCGTTCGTGCCCGAGGCCTACTCGTTCGACGCGGTGAGCCAGATCGGCTACCTCGCCGCCAAGACCACGACACTCGAACTCGCGTCCGGCATCTTCCAGATCTACACCCGCACGCCCAGCCTGACCGCCATGACGGCCGCCGGCCTCGACTTCGTGTCGGACGGACGCTTCGTGATGGGCCTCGGCGCCTCCGGCCCGCAGGTGATCGAGGGCTTTCACGGCGTCAAGTACGACGCCCCGCTCGGGCGCACCCGCGAGGTCGTCGAGATCTGCCGCAAGGTGTGGCGCCGCGAGAAGGTCGAGTTCCAGGGCAAGTACTACCAGATTCCGCTGCCCGCCGAGAAGGGCACCGGGCTGGGCAAGCCGCTGAAGATCATCAACCACCCTGTGCGTGATCGCATCCCGATCGTCATCGCCTCGCTCGGGCCGAAGAACGTGGAGTTGACCGCCGAGATCGCCGAAGGCTGGGAACCCATCTTCTACCACCCGGAGAAAGCGGCGAGCGTGTGGGGCGAGCCCCTGGCCAAGGGCAAGGCGAAGCGTGACCCGAGCCTCGGTGAGCTGCAGGTCTTCGCGTCGCCCGCCCTCGCCATCGGCGACGACGTCGAGCACATGCTCGACTGGGTCCGCCCCGGGCTCGCGCTGTACATCGGCGGCATGGGCGCGAAGGGCAAGAATTTCTACAACGACCTCGCGGTCCGGTACGGCTACGAGAAGGAAGCCGAGAACATCCAGGACCTCTACCTGTCGGGCAAGAAGGACGAGGCCGCCGCCGCGGTGCCGGACGATCTGGTGCGGGCCGTGTCGCTGATCGGTCCGGAGAGCTATGTCGCGGAGCGGGTGGCCGCATTCGCCGAGTCCGGGGTCACCACGCTCACCGTCACCCCGCTCGCCGCGGATCGTGCGGGACGCGTCGCGTTGGTCGAGAAGCTCCGCAAGATCTGCGGGTAGTCCCGCAAACCCAGCAGTGCCCAGCCGGAAGAATCAGGAAAGGTGACCATGACCGGAATCAAACCGATCGTCGTGGGTGTGGACGGATCCGAGTCGGCCTCGGCCGCAGTGGCGTGGGCCGCTCGCGCCGCCGCCGCACTGTCGCTCCCGCTGCACATCGTGACAGTGGTGCACATTCCTGCCTTCTATTACACCGAGCCGTACCTGGCCGAGAGCTTCAAGGAAGAACTCGAGGACACGGCGAAGGCCCGGCTCGGCAGTGCGCGGGTGCACGCCAAGCAGACGGTGGACGAGCCGCTCGACATCACCACCGAACAGCACGAGGGCAAGGTGAGCCAGACACTCATCGAGCTCTCGGCGAACGCGCACATGGTGGTGCTCGGTTCGCGCGGGCACGGTGAGTTCACCGGTCTGCTGGTCGGTTCCACCACCTCCGCGGTCGCCGCGCACGGCCATTGCCCGCTGGTGGTCGTGCGGGGGCGGACCATGGACGGGCAGCCGCCCACCGAGGGGCCGATCGTGGTCGGCGTCGACGGTTCGGAAAGCAGCAAGGCGGCGCTGGAAGTGGCGTTCGAGCAGGCCGCCGCCCGCGGAGCGAGCCTGGTCGCGGTCAATGTGTGGAGCGATGTCAGCGTGCAGCCGTCGCTCGGCGCCAGCCCGGAGGACCCGCTGTGGAGCAGCATCCAAACGGGCGAAGAAGTGGTGCTGTCGGAGCGCCTCGCCGGATACCAGGAACGGTATCCCGACGTGACGGTCGAACGCGTCGTCGCGCGGGACCGTCCGGTGCGGGTGCTCAGCGAATTCGCCGAGAAGGCGCAGCTGATCGTCGTGGGCAGCCGCGGCCGGGGTGGCTTCAAGGGAATGCTGCTGGGCTCCACCAGCAACGCGTTGCTCCACACCGCGGACTGCCCGGTGATGATCGTCAGGCCGGAAAGCTAGCACCCCCGATCACGACGATGGTGCGGTAGCCTTCGCTCGACTTCGCAGAGGAGGCTCGAGTGAAGGCAACCCTCATACTCCGGGGACTGGTCGCCGGCGCAGTGGTTTTCGGCGCGGTGGCCTCGGTCCAGCCGGCTGCGGTGAGTGCCGACACCGGAACGCTCCTGCGCCTGCCTGCGGACGGGGCGGCCGTCGGCGTCGGCACCCTGGAACTGGTGGATCACGATCGCGACGATCCGTGGACGCCGGGCCGTGCGCGATCCATCCCGGTGACGGTGACCTACCCCGCCGGATTCGCCGCGGGCGGAACGCGCTCGCTTCCCGTCGTCCTCTTCTCGCCGGGCTTCTTCGTGCCGCGGACGCTGTACACGCTCGCCGCCGAGGACCTCGCCGGCCGCGGCTACGTCGTGATCGGCATGGACCACACAGGTGAGGCCCTCGCGACGGTGTTTCCGGACGGCCGTGTCGTCCCGTCACAGATCACCGACCCGTACTCCGCCGACACCCAGAAGAAGGCGCTCGACACCCGGGTAGCGGACGCGAGTTTCGTCGTCGACATCGTTGAATCCCTCTCCCGCGGTGACGACCCCGACGGGATCGGCCCGCTGCTGCCGGACGGGCTCCCCGAGGCCGTCGATCCCGACCGGATCGGGATGTTCGGTCATTCGATCGGCGGAGCCACCACCACGCAGGTCCTCCTCGACGACCCACGCGTGGACGCCGGCGTCAATCTCGACGGAGCGCTCCTGTATGCGAACACGGCGAGCCCGATCGTCTCCGAGGATCCCGGCACCCCACTGCTCAGCGTGCTCAACTCGCGTCACGCCGAGAGCCCCGAAGGCCGGGACAGGTTCTGGGGGCAGTATTTCGCGACCCCCCGGTCCTGGAGCAAGGTCTACGCACTCCGGGACACCGGGCACTTCAGCTTCACCGACGCCGAGCACTACGTCCCGCAGGCGATCCCCGATCCCCCCGGAATGGATGTGCCCGCCGGCTTCAGCCTCGGCACGGCTCCCCGCCAGGAGGTGGTCGACACGACGAACGACCTCGTGGCGGGGATGTTCGACCGCTTCCTGAAGGGGGCGCCGGCACCCGAACTCGACGACGCCGCGTCGAGATACCCGCTGGTCTTCGAGGTCCGTTAGCGGGCCGCGACGCGTTCGCCGCGGCGGGCTTCGCGGGCGAGCGCGCGATCCCGCGACTCCTCGAACCGGGCGGCCTTGGCTTCCAGGCTCTGCAGGAACACAGCCAATTCCTCGCGGCAGCGTTCACCGTCCGGTCCGAAATCGTTACGCTCGAACATGTTCCACTTCCGGAGCACGGGTAGGACGACGTCGTCGAGGTGCTGGCGCAGGTCGTAGATGCCGCCCTTCGCGATCAGGACCGCGTTGCGGCGGAAGTTGTGCATGCCCGCGCCGGGCATCTGGAAGTTGGTCACCACCTTGTGGATCGCGGCAATCGCCTGATCGGGTGCGACGTCCAGGGCGGCACCGACGATGTTGCGGTAGAACATCATGTGCAGGTTCTCGTCGGCCGCCACCCGGGCGAGCATCCGGTCCGCGATGGGATCACCGCACGCCTTACCCGTGTTCCGGTGCGACACCCGGGTGGCCAGTTCCTGGAACGTCACGTACGACACCGAATCCAGCATGGACCCGCCGCCGGGATCGAAGCCCTGTGTCATGTGGTCCATCCGAGCCTGCTCGAGCGCCACCGGGTCGACCCCTCGCGTCACGACCAGATAGTCCCGCATCACGATGGAGTGCTTGTTCTCCTCTGCGGTCCACCGGCCCACCCACGTGCCCCAGGCGCCGTCGAGTGAGAAGTGCTGGGCGATCTCGCGGTGGTAGGACGGCAGGTTGTCCTCGGTCAGCAGATTGGTGATCATCGCCGCCCGCGCGGTGTCGCTGAGCTGGGACTGCTCCGGATCCCAGTCCTCGCCACCCAGCGCCGCGAAGTTGCGGCCGTCGTCCCACGGAACGTAGTCGTGGGGATGCCAGTCCTTGGCCATGGCGAGGTGGCGGTTGACGTTGTCTTCAGCGATGTCCTCGAGTTCGTGCAGCAGTTCGCGGTCCGTGAGTACGCGGCTCACAAGGGCACTCCGTTTCTGTTCTGTCAGTATCCGATTCGTAGGATCAGCTGTGGATGGCCCGGCACGTCGAGTCGATGTGCGAGGCGACGCGCCGAATCGTCGACGCGCAGCGGGTGGGAGAGGATGGAGGCGCCCAGCCGGGCGTCGACGGCGGTGAGCCACGCTCGTTCGACCGCGATTCCGGTGCGGACCAGGTCGATCGACTCCTGCGTGTCCGAGACGAACACGAGGACGGTCTCGCTCTCGATCGCCGCGGCGAGTCGTGCCGAATCGGGGACGCCGCGGGTGACGACGGTGCGGATCGTGTCGACCGACTCGTGACCGCCCTGCGGCAGCCAGTGCGACGTCCACGGGAAGAGGTCGCGCTGGTGACCTGGATCCTGCCGAACCCGGTCGGCGGAATAGAGAAGCACGTCGGCGAGCGCGGGTGCCTCGTCCGCGGCGAGCAGCCGAGCGCGGACGCCCTCCGTCTCCGCCGCGGAGACGATGTCGGCAATGGTTGCCGCGGGAACCGGTATGTCGGCGAATGCTTCTCGATGACTCCGGCGACGAGCCATGGCGGAGAACAGCCTCAGTTCGGTGCTCGACGGGGAAGCCGTGCCCACGGCCCGAACGGACGCGACGAGGTCGGGCCTGCGCGGATCGGGCAGCAGGTCGGTCTCGATCTTCCTGCCGAGCGCCCGCAACGCGAGCTCCACGTTCGCGACGCCCGCGCCGCACGAGATCACGCGGTCGGCGCGCGGCGTGTCCGTGAAACCGCGACGCTCGCTGACCTCCGCGCGGCTCCCGTCGAGCCGGAGATCCCACGGCTGGGTGTCGTGGACCGACGGGGCCGAGACGATGGCGCGGGAGACCACCTCGATGTCACTGAGCGACCAGCTGTTCATCGCGACCTCCACTTGTGGTGTCCGGGTGTTCCCCCGCAACCTCAGCCTTCCGCGCACCGCGGCGCCTGCGCTTGGGCCGAAGGTCCCGAATGCATGAGGGAGAGGTCCCGGAAGGGTGGGCACCGGTCACCGGCGCGGTACGGTTCGAGGAGGAGACGGTGGAGGTGCAGACATGACCACGCGGGTGTTCCTGGTCGACGACCACGAGATCGTGCGACGAGGCCTGGTCGATCTACTCGGCAGCGTGCCCGACCTCGAGGTGGTCGGGGAGGCCGCGTCCGTCGGCGAGGCGATGGCACGGATCCCGGGCAGCGGCGCCGACGTCGCCGTGCTCGACGTCCGGTTGCCCGATGGCAACGGCGTCGAACTGTGCCGGGACCTCCGCGCGGCCCTGCCCGAACTGCGGTGCCTGATGCTCACGTCCTACTCCGACGACGAGGCGCTGTTCGACGCCATCATGGCCGGAGCGTCCGGATTCGTCCTCAAACAGATCCTCGGCACCGACCTGGTCGCGGCCGTGCGGACAGTGGGGGCGGGCGGTTCGCTGCTCGACAGCAGGGCGACGTCGGCGCTGATGAACCGGATCAGGTCCGCGCGCCGGGAAGACCCGCTGGCGGAACTGTCCGAGCAGGAACGCGCCGTGTTCGAGTTGATCGGCGAGGGGCTCACCAACCGGGAGATCGCCGAGCGGCTCTTCCTCGCCGAGAAGACGATCAAGAACTATGTGTCGCGGCTGTTGTCCAAACTCGGGATGCAACGACGCACGCAGGCGGCCGTGCTGGCCACCGAACTACGCAACCAGCGCTGAATTCTTCATCACGTCAACGGAACACGCCAGGTGACAACGGTTCCGCCGTCCTCGGCGTCGACGGTGCAGACGCCGCCGCAGTGCTCGGCGCGGCGATCGAGGTTGTCCAGTCCGCTGCGCCGGGCGCCGTCGGCGATCCCGATGCCGTCGTCCGCGACCGTGACGGTGAGGTCGTCCCCGGCGGCCACCGAGATGTCGATGGTGGTGGCCCGCGCGTGCCGCAGCGCATTGCTCAGCGCTTCCCGCAGCACCGCCTCCGCGTGCTGGTGGATGCGGCTGGGCACGAGAGTGTCGATGGCGCCGGAGAACTGTACGTTCGGCGCGATCGGCGATTGGGAGGTGAGGTCGCCGATCACGTCGAGGAGGCGACGGCGCAGACTTGTCGCGGACGCGATGCCGGTGGCCTGCAGATCGAAGATCGTGGTGCGGATCTCGCGCACGGTGCGATCGAGTTGCTCGACCGCGGTGGCCACGATGGAGCGTACGCCGTCCGGGACGTCCCCGACCGCGTGCGTGCTCTGCAGACTCATGCCGGTGGCGAACAGTCGCTGAATGACGTTGTCGTGCAGGTCACGCGCGATCCGGTCTCGGTCGGCGAGCACCGACAGCAGGCGTTGCTTGCTCTGCTGATCGGAGAATTCCACCGCGACGGCAGCCAGGTCGGCCACCGATTCGAGCCGGGCGACCTCGTCCGGATCCCACGCAGTGTTGCCGCGCGCCGTGACCACCAGGACCCCGCCGACGCCCGACGCCGTCGACAACGGCAGCACCGCGGCCCGGCCCGCCTCGGCGGAGAACGGTGCGAGACCGTCGAGCCCCGTCAGCAGTGCGGGAGTGCGGGAGCGCAGCACTTCGGCGAGCGGCTCGGCCTGGGTGGCGGTGCGGAAGCTGTTGCGCAGCGGCCGCACCGTGCTGTCCGCCCCGACCACCGCGCCCTCGCCGAGCGTCACGACGATGAAGACCTCGTCGCCGCTGGACAGTTCGCGTACCTCGGCGGCAAGTGTGTGGAGCGTTTCGTCGAGTGATCCGCCGACCATCAGCCGGGACGTGATCGCCGCGACGGCCGTCAACCACCGCTCCCGCGTCCGCGATTCCTCGAACAGACGCGAATTCTCCACCGCCACGCCTGCCGAGGTCGCGAGCGCACGCAGGATCACCTCGTCCTCGTCGGTGAACTCGGGTCCGCTGAGTTTCTCGGTGAGATAGATGCTTCCGAAAACCTTGCCCCGCATCATGATCGGCATGCCCAGAAAGCTCTTCATCGGTGGATGATTGGGCGGGAAGCCGATCGACCCCGGGTGATCGGCCAGGTTGGCGAGGCGCACCGGGCGAGGGTCGTGGATCAGCAGTCCCAGCAGACCGAGGCCTTCGGGCAGATGGCCCATGTGCGCACGCTCTTCCGGCGTGATGCCCTCGTAGACGAACTCCGACAGGCCCCCGTCGGGGGCGTGGACACCGAGGGCGCCGTACCGGGCGTCGAGCAGGGACGTGGCCGAAGCGACGATGCGCTGCAGGGTGGAATCCAGCTCGAGTCCCGACCCGACCACGAGGACCGCCTCGAACAGGCGCTGCAGACTTCGGCGGGTGGGGACCACGTCGGCGAGCCCCTCCCGAAACTCACTGATCCTCGCCTCGTGCCCACCGTCCGGTCCCATGTCTGCAGCATAGGTCCGGGAGGGGAGTAACGCCGCGAACCGCGGCGTCGATAAGGGCTCGAGTGTTTACTCATTCGAACTAATGCTTACCCATTGACGTGACGAGGGAGAAGAAGAATGAATCGACGGCACTTCGGACGACGGGTCGCGGCAGGTCTGACCGCTGCAGTAGCAGCGACGATGATGTTCACCGGCGTCGTGTCGGCGCAGCCCGCAGATTCCGCTCCCGTCGTCGACCCGGCCACCGCGATCGCGAAGCTGCGCACCGTCGCCGCCGGTAATCCCGAGGCCGAGGCCGCCATCGAGCGACTCGCCGCGTCGCCGACCGACACCGCGGCAACGAACATCGCCCTCCCAGGCCAGATCTTCCAGATCCCCGCGTACTCCGACACCGGGCAGGGCGGTCCGGTCCTCGGACAGCTGTACGGAGCGGGCGTGGCGACCAACATGAGCAACCAGTTCCGCTTCGGATTCTTCGGCGGACCGGGCGTCATCGCGAACGACCAGACCGGCGCCGAACTCGACGTCGTCTACTACAGCTTCGCCACCGGTGCCAGCGGCATCGTGAAGCTGGACCAGAACAACGTCGCGGTTCCGACAGTCGTCTCCACGCCGCCGGTCGCCGGGCTCGGCAGCGGCCTGGTCGTGGCGGCCGTGTACGGCTCGCTGAACCACCAGGTGGGACCGAACGTCGTCAAGAGCACGATCTGGTGGCCCACGCTGGGCACCGTGCTCGCCTGACCGTTCGACACCTCAGGTGGCAGGTTCGGCTCCCGGCCGGGCCTGCCACCACTCTCTCCAGCGCTCTTCGAGTTCGGCCCACTCCTCGTCGTCCAGGTCGTAGGCCGCCAGCAGGATCTGCGCACCGCCGTCGGGGCGTGCCGCGTTGACGGGTTGCTCGCCGAACTGCAACAGGCCCGGGCCGAGGTCGTCGACACTCACCGCGGTCTGGTGTTCGCCCACGAAACACACCACCCCGTGCAGCAGATCGCCCGTCTCGGCGACCACGGTGAAATGATCGCCGACCGTCATGCCCTCGAGCTTGTCGAGGCCGAGCAGGTGCCGCGCCGAATCGCCGTCCGCGACCGGGCCTTCGAGGAACAGCGTGCGACGCTCGTCGAGTCCGTGCCGTTCGATGCCGAATTTGAGGAACTGCAGGAACGTGGTCCAGCCCTCGGTGACGTCGTCGTACCAGTCGTCCGCGGCGGGGTCGCCGCTGCGGGGCGGGCGGGTGATCCGCACCAGCGTGGTGCCCTCGTGCTCGTGGAGGCTGAACTTGTCGGCACCGTTCAGGGCGAGGGTGAAGGCGGCGGCGTCCTCGGTCACGTCGTCGAAGTAGATTTCCCTGATCTCGTCGGCCAGGCCGGCGTAGTCCCAGCCGTGCCAGCGCCGGATCAACTCCGGGTCGCGCAGGGCCGGCCACACCACCGAGGGCGCCGCGGCGACGGACACCTCGATCACGGGCTGGGATTCGGTCATGCGTTCTCCTGCGTCTCCACTGCTGTGCGTGCCGGTACCGACGATACCGGCGAGCGGTGGTGGCTCGCGGCGTCCGCGAACCGACCGTCACATGGCGACGGTGAGCAGGAACGCGACGTCCTCGATCGCCTCGACGCTGTGCCGATCGGTCGGAAGGACCAGCAGATCGCCGGTGGAACCCTTCCACGAGTCCTCGCCGGACACGAGGTTCAGTTTGCCGCTGAGAATGAACAGGGTGGCCTCGCCCGGGCTCTCGTGCTCGGCCATCTTCTGACCCGCGGCCAAGGCGATGACGGTCTGTCGGAGGCTGCGCCGATGCCCGCCGTACACGGTCTGCGAACTGCGGCCGCTGGACGTCCCGCCTGCCAACTTCAGTTGCTGACGGGCAAGGGCGGTCAGTGACTTCTTGTCCATGAGGTGAGTATGAACCACTGCGCGCACCGTCACCCGTCGAATGGGGTAACGGTGCGGCGGCAAAGGGGGTGCCGGTCAGCGCCGGGTGAGGGCCCAGCCCTGGGCCGCGGCGAACGCGCCGACCACCACGGCCTGCCGCAGCACCCCAGACGACGTTCGCGAGGACGACGGCGTCCACCGCGGCCGGCGTGGGACGGTCCGGCACGCTCACCGCCCACACCCCGGGTGTGAAGACGAGCAGGAAGCCGGCTGTCGGGCCGAGGACGTCGTCGAGCACGGTGGCGGCGGCGAGATAGGCGACGCCGTTGGCACCGAAGCCGAATGCCCTCATTTACCTCGCAGGTAATGCCCGTGTGTAGGTGATCCACCGATACCGGGTGCCGTTCTTCGCCGACGTGAGCCACTCACCGGTGTCCTGCGCGTGCCAGGAGTCGTCGATCGGGGGTGCCCAGGCGTCGCCGTCGATGGTGACGTCGATCTCGGAGACCAGCAGTTGCGTGGCGAACGGCATTGCTGCCGTGTAGATCTGCGCGCCGCCGATGACGCAGACGTCCTCGTCGGTGAGCGCGAGCGCGGAGTCGAGCCCGTCGGCGGACTCGGCACCCTCCGCAGTCCAGTCGGGCTGACGGCTGATCACGATGTTGCGCCGCCCGGGCAGGGGCCGGAACCTCGGGGGCAGCGAGTCCCACGTCCTGCGGCCCATGATCACCGGGCGGCCCTGCGTCACCTTCTTGAAATACGCCATGTCCTCGGGGACGTGCCACGGGATCGTGTTGTCGAGGCCGATGACGCCGCCGGCGCCCTGGGCCCAGACCAGCTTGACCTGCCGCGCCGCCACTAGATGGCCACCGGCGCCTTGATGGCGGGGTGGTGCCGGTAGTCGACGATCTCCACGTCCTCGAAGGTGTAGTCGAAGATCGAATCCCGCTTGTTCAGTTTCAGCGTGGGATACGGCAACGGCTCCCGGCTCAACTGCTCGGTGACCTGGTCGACGTGATTGTCGTAGATGTGGCAGTCGCCGCCCGTCCAGATGAAGTCGCCCGGTTCGAGCCCGGCCTGCTGCGCCACCATGTGGGTGAGGAGCGCGTAGCTCGCGATGTTGAACGGCACGCCCAGGAACAGGTCGGCGCTGCGCTGGTACAGCTGGCACGACAGCTTGCCGTCCGCGACGTAGAACTGGAAGAACGCGTGGCACGGTGCCAGCGCCATCTGCGGGATGTCGCCGACGTTCCACGCCGACACGATGATGCGACGCGAGTCCGGGTTCGACTTCAGCGTCTCGATGGTCTGGGTGATCTGGTCGATGTGCTCGCCCGACGGGGTCGGCCAGCTGCGCCACTGCACGCCGTACACCGGGCCCAGTTCACCGTCCGCGTCCGCCCACTCGTCCCAGATCGTGACGCCGTTGTCCTGGAGCCACTTCACGTTGGAATCGCCGCGCAGGAACCACAACAGTTCGTAGACGATCGACTTGAGGTGCACCTTCTTCGTGGTGATCAGCGGAAACCCGTCCGCGAGGTTCCAGCGCATCTGATGACCGAAGACGCTCTTCGTGCCCGTCCCGGTGCGGTCTGCCTTCGGGGTGCCCGTGTCCATGACGAGTCGGAGCAGGTCTTCGTACGGGGTCGGCACAGTCACGGCGTCCAGTTTAGGCGGCCCCGCCGCCCGTGAGTGGTTTGCGGGTCCCTGGACTCCTCGCGCACTCACGGGCGATAGCCTGCGCCCATGCGTGAACTCTTCGTGATCGGCATCGGCGCCGGCGACCCCGACCAGGTGACGGTCCAGGCGATCAAGGCGATGAACAAGGCCGATGTGTTCTTCGTCATCGGCAAGGGCGACGAGAAGCAGGACCTCGTCGATCTCCGCACCACCATCCTCGAGGAGCACGTCACCGGCCCGTACCGCGTCGTGGACATCGTCGATCCGCCCCGCGACCGCACGCCGTCCGACTACGAGGGCGTGGTCGACGACTGGCACGAGCGCCGGGCGGCACTGTTCGAGGCCGAGTTCGCGTCCGAGCCGGGGGTCGGGGCGATCCTCGTGTGGGGTGACCCGTCTCTCTACGACAGCACGCTGCGGATCGTCGAGCGGGTGCTCGCCCGCGGCAACGTGTCGTTCGACTACTCGGTGATCCCGGGCGTCACCAGCGTGCAGTCGCTGGCCGCGCAGCACCGGATCGTGCTCAACCGGATCGGCGAACCCGTGCACATCACGACCGGAAGGCGACTGGCCGAGGGGCTGCCCGACGGTGTCGACAACGCGGTGGTCATGCTCGACGCCCACTGCACGTTCACCCAGGTCCACGGCGACGACGTCCAGATCTGGTGGGGTGCCTACCTCGGCACACCCGACGAGGTGCTGATCTCCGGTCGCCTGCGCGACGTCGAGGACGAGATCCAGCGGGTGCGCGCCGAATTGCGCGAACGCAAGGGCTGGATCATGGACACCTACCTCCTCCGCAGGTGAGTGAGAAAGCGCGGAGGAGCACACTTCGGCGCTCACCTACCGTTAGCCTGGGACCATGCCCGAGCTGCCCGAAGTGGAGGCGTTAGCCGAGTTCCTGCGTGAACACGCCGTGGGAGCGGTCGTCGGCCGAGTGGACGTGGCGGCCCTGAGCGTGCTGAAGACGTTCGACCCCCCGATCACCGACCTGCAGGGCCGCGACGTGACGGGCGCGGCCCGGTTCGGCAAGCACCTCGCACTCGACTGCTCCGGGTTGTGGCTCGTCACCCACCTCTCGCGTGGGGGCTGGTTGCGCTGGACGGACAACCCGTCGGCGGCGCCGCCGAAACCGGGGAAGGGCCCGCTGGCGCTGCGGGTGCACTTCTTCACCCCGGAGGGCGCGACGCCGGCGTTCGACCTGACCGAGGCGGGCACCAAGAAGCGGCTCGCGGTGTGGGTGGTGCACGACCCTCAGGAGGTGGAGGGGATTGCCCGGCTCGGACCCGACGCTCTCGCCGTCACCGAACCAGAGTTCGCGGCGCTGCTGTCCACCACGTCGGCGCGGATCAAGAATGCGCTCGTCGACCAGTCGCTGCTCGCTGGGGTCGGCAACGCGTACTCCGACGAAATCCTGCACACCGCAAAGATTTCCCCGTTCGCCACGTCGCGCACCCTGCCGGAGGACCAGGTGCACGTGCTGTATGACGCGATGCGGTCGGTGCTCAGCGACGCCGTCCAGAGGTCGCTCGGTCAGGACGCGGCGCGGCTGAAGGGGGAGAAGCGATCCGGGATGCGGGTGCACGCCCGGACCGGCCTCCCGTGTCCCGTCTGCGGCGACACCGTCCGGGAAGTGTCGTTCGCGGAGAAGTCTTTTCAGTACTGCGCGACGTGTCAGACCGGAGGCAAGGTGCTCGCCGACCGCCGGATGTCGCGGCTGCTGAAGTAGGCGTCGGCGCGAAACCGTGCCCGCATATAGTTGTGACCATGCGTGAACAGGCACCCGTACGGTTCGGTACACCTCTGACGGCAGGCGCAACGCGCGTGATGCTGCTCGGGTCGGGTGAGCTGGGCAAGGAAGTGATCATCGCCCTGCAGCGGCTGGGGGTCGAGGTGATCGCCGTCGACCGCTACGACAACGCGCCGGGTCACCAGGTGGCGCACCGCGCGCACACGATCGACATGAGCGACCCGGAGGCGCTGTTGCGTCTCGTCGAGCAGGAACGACCCCACTTCGTGGTCCCCGAGATCGAGGCGATCGCCACGGACGCGCTGGCCACGGTCGAGGAGCGCGGCACCGCGGTGGTCATCCCCACCGCACGGGCGACGCAGCTGACCATGAACCGCGAGGGGATCCGGCGCCTCGCGGCGGAGGAGTTGGGGCTGCCGACATCGCCCTACGAGTTCGCCGAATCGCTCGAGGAGGTCCGGGCGGCCACCGAACGCATCGGCTTTCCCTGCGTGATCAAGCCGGTGATGTCGTCGTCCGGCAAGGGGCAGTCCACGGTGCGCGACGCCGGCGACGTCGAGACGGCCTGGGAGTATGCGCTCGCGGGCGGCCGCATCAATCACGGCCGCGTCATCGTGGAAGGGTTCGTCGACTTCGACTACGAGATCACCCAGCTCACCGTCCGGGCGATCGGTGCCGACGGCGACGTGGGCACCTTCTTCTGCGAGCCCATCGGGCACCTGCAGGACTCGGGCGATTACGTGGAGTCGTGGCAGCCGCAACCGATGAGCGACGCGGCACTCGCCCGGTCGCGGGAGGTGGCCGAGAAGGTGACCACGGCGCTGGGCGGCCGCGGGATCTTCGGTGTGGAACTGTTCGTGAAGGGTGACGACGTCTACTTCTCGGAGGTCAGTCCGCGACCGCACGACACGGGGTTGGTCACCCTTCGGACACAACGACTCTCGGAGTTCGAACTGCATGCCCGCGCCATCCTCGGCCTGCCCGTCGACACCACCCTCACGACTCCCGGTGCGTCCGCGGTGATCTACGGCGGCGTCGACGCCGCCGGTATCGGCTTCGAGGGCGTCGCCGACGCGATGGCGGTCCCCGAGACGGACCTGCGACTGTTCGGCAAGCCCGAGAGTTTCGTGCGCAGGCGAATGGGAGTCGCCGTGTCCACGGGACCGGACGTCGAGACCGCGCGCAGCCGTGCGCGGGAGGCGGCGTCCCGCGTCGAGCCCGTCGCGTGAGTCCGGGCGCCGAACTCCTCGTCGGCCTGGCCGTCGTCATCGGGCTCGTCGGAATCGTCATCCCGATCCTGCCCGGCACGATCCTCATCTTCGCCGCAATCCTGGTGTGGGCCATCATGACCGGCGGCGCGACGGCGTGGACGGTGTTCGCGGTCGCAACGGTGTTCCTCGTGATCAGCGGCGTCGTCAAATACACCTGGCCAGGTAAACGGATGCGCACGGCCGGGGTTCCCAATATGTCGCTGATCGTCGGCGGACTGGCCGGGATCGTGGGGTTCTTCGTCGTTCCCGTAGTGGGGTTGTTCCTCGGCTTCATCGCGGGAACGTATGTGGCCGAGCTCTACCGGTTGCGTGCGCACAACCGGGCGTGGGCGTCGACGTGGCACGCCTGCAAGGCAGTCGGACTGTCGATGCTGATCGAACTGCTCGGCGCCCTGATCGCCTCGGGTGTGTGGCTGGCTGCGGTGGTCGCGACGTAGGCCGTTCGAAATCGTCGCCGAGGGGTATCCAGAAGCGTCCTCCACCTGCGATGATGAAATGCGGATGTTGATCTTCCCGGCTAGCGGAGGAATACGCCGTGAACAAGAAGACGACCTGGATCCTGGCGCCCCTCGCTGCCGTGGCCCTCTCCCTGAGCGGCTGCGGCGACGACTCGTCCGACTCGGCGGCGCCGAGCACGACCAGCGCAGCCGCTACGAGCAGCGGCGAAGCGGCGCCCGCGTCGAACATGATGGAGAAGGTTCCGTCACCGTTCGTGATGACCCCACAGATGGAGCCGACCTACGTCGGTTCGGTCGACGGATCCGACGCGTACGTCGCGCTGGCCAGGTCCGGCGACGAGATGATCGCCTTCCTGTGCGACGGAGACCAGATGTGGACATGGATGACCGGCACCATGGACGGCGACAAGGCGTCGCTGTCTTCGCCGGACGGAGCGACACTCACCGCGTCGATGAGTGACGGCACCGTGACGGGGCAGGTCAGCGCGCCGGGCATGCCAGACAAGGCGTTCGTGGCCCACCCGGCCGCTGCCGACGAGGGCATGTTCCGCGCAACCACCAACCACGACGGCGCCGATTACACACTCGGCTGGATCATGACCGCCGACGGCGTCCGGGGGCTCGAACGGCAGGCCAACGGATCGAGCACCGGTGCCATCGCCGTCGACCGGAACGACGACCAGATGGACGATCGGCAGCGTGAGCGGCGGCAGGAACGCCGGGAACAGCTGGACTGCGAGGAAATGAATAACTACAACATGTGGCTGGTGGCGCAGCCGCAGACGCCGCCGGTGGTCGAGATGGCGTCGATGAACAGCATGCAGATGGAAGGCTGTTGACAAGGGGCCTGCGTGCTAACAGGGTCCTTCGGGTGTGTCGCAGCGGTACCAGGCGCGTGCGTTGCCGCCCATGACGGCGTCGAAGTCGTCTCCCACCGCGTCCGCGACGATGTCGATGTCGCTGTCCTGGAACACTCTTCGGGAACGGCTGCCCGGTAGGTCGGTGCCGAACATCAGTGCCTCGGGGTTGACGGCGTGGATCTTGCGCAGCACGTCGCCGACATTCTCGATGGTGGTTCGCCCGAACCCGGTGGCCTTCACCCGGACTCCGCGGTCGACGAGATCGAGTAGGTACGGCAGGCCCCGTGTCGACATCCCCAGGTGGTCGATGCACACGGCGGGCAGCTTGGCGAACACCGGCTCGAGCGACAGCAGCAGTGTGGCGTCCACGTAGAACTCGGCGTGCCAGCCGGCCAGCTCGTACGCGCGAAGGGCCTGCTTGGTGAGCAGTTTCACGTCGGTCGCGCTGCGCCGGAGGTTGAATCGGACGGCCCGGACCCCGGCGCGGTCGAGTTCGAGGATGCTCTCGTCGGTGGCGTCGGTTTCCATCTGGGTGACGCCCACCCAGCTGGGGCCGAGCTCCTCGAGCGCCGCCTTCAGGTAGTTCTGATCGGTGCCCTGGTACGAAGCCGTGACGACGGCGCCGCCGTCCACACCGAAGCCTGCCGTGCGCGCCCGGTAGTCGGCGATGGTGAACGGCTCCGGGAGGTAGCCGTGGTTCTCGACCACCGGGAACCGGGGGTCGATGATGTGAACGTGGGCGTCAAACACGACTTATATCCTGCCTTGTGCGGGGGACACGCTTCGTGGCGGAGCCGTCCGCGAGCGCTGGTACAAGTGTCCTACACATACGTCTCAGACTCTTTAGGGTGAGGTCATGGGAAATCGCGAAGACCTGATCGACGGCGCCACGCGCAGCCTGTACGACAAGGGATACTCGCGGACGACGGCCCGGGACATCGCGTCGGCCTCCGGGGTGAGCCTCGCGGCGATCGGCTATCACTTCGGCACCAAGGAGGCGCTGCTCCATGCCGCCCTGTACCGGGAGATGGAGCGCTGGGGCGACGACCTCGCGACGGCCGCCGGGAAGAAGATCGAACCAGGCATGAGTCCGACGGAACGGTTCGAAGCCATCTGGACCGGTGTCATCGAGTCGTTCACCGCCCACCGTCGGTTGTGGATGCTGCAGTTCGAACTGCTCGGGCACCTGGACTCCCTGCCGGAATTGAGAAAGAACCTGGTGGCGTCGACCGCCGATGCCCGCGACGGACTGGTCGAACTGTTCGGTGACGCGGGCATCGAGCCGGGCCGGGCGCACACACTGGGCGCTCTCTACCAGGCGCTGCTGCTCGGCGTCGCGGAGCAGTGGCTGGTGGATCCCGACCACGCGATGTCCGCCGAGGAACTGCTCACGGCGTTGCGGGCGCTGTCGTCACACCTGGCCTGAGACGACGGAAGGGAACCTCCCGCAGGAGGTTCCCTTCACACCGATTCGGAAGATCAGGCCTTGTCGGGCTCGCTGGCCTTGAGCATGTCCTCGCGCTCGACGACCTTGATCCGCTCACGGCCCTCGGGCTCGCCCAGGCTGCGCTCGTGCGCATCGAGGCGGTACCAGCCCTGCCAGGTGGTGTACGGGACCTGCTTGCCCTCGAGGAAGTCGATGATCGCGTCCTCGCCCGGGTTGGCGGGCTCGGGGAAGCCGGCCCGGTCCTCGAGGAGGTTCGCGACGGTCTCGTTCGCGTCGCCCTTGGTGTGGCCGATCAGGCCGACCGGGCCGCGCTTGATCCAGCCGGTGACGTAGGTGGCGGGCATGAACCGGTCGTTGCCCTCGGCGGAGTCGTCGGCGATGACGCGTCCGGCCTCGTTCGGGACGGTGCCTGCCTGCTCGTCGAACGGAAGCTTCGCGATGTTCTGTGACAGGTAGCCCACCGCGCGGTACACGGCCTGCACGTCCCAATCGTTGAACTTGCCGGTGCCCTTGACGTTGCCGGTGCCGTCGAGCTGGGTGCGCTCGGTGCGCAGGCCGACGACCTTGCCGTCTTCGCCGAGCACCTCGGTGGGCGATTCGAAGAAGTGCAGGAACAGCTTGTGCGGGCGGTTGCCCACGTCGCGGATGGCCCAGTCCTGCAGGGTGTTGGCGACCATGTCGACCTGCTTGGAATTGCGGCGCGCCTGCTCGGAGCCCTCGTCGTAGTCGATGTCCTCGGGATCGACGATGACCTCGATCGTCGGCGAGTGGTCGAGTTCACGCAGCTCGAGCGGGGTGAACTTGGCCTGCGCCGGTCCGCGGCGACCGAACACGTGGACCTCGACGGCCTTGTTGGCCTTGAGTCCCTCGTAGACGTTGGCGGGGATCTCCGTCGGCAGCAGTTCGTCACCGGTCTTGGCGAGGACGCGGGCGATGTCGAGGGCGACGTTACCGACACCGAGGACGGCGACCTTCTCAGCCTCGAGGGGCCAGGTGCGCGGGACGTCGGGGTGGCCGTCGTACCAGGAGACGAAGTCGGCGGCGCCGTAGCTGCCGTCGAGTTCGATGCCCGGGATGTTGAGGGCGCGGTCGGCGTTGGCGCCGGTGGAGAAGATCACCGCGTCGTAGAAGCTGTGCAGGTCTTCGAGGGTGATGTCGCTGCCGTAGTCGATGTTGCCCAGCAGGCGCACCGACGGCTTGTCGAGCACCTTGTGCAGGGCGGTGATGATGCCCTTGATGCGCGGGTGGTCGGGTGCGACGCCGTACCGGATCAGACCGAAGGGGGCAGGCATCCGCTCGAAGAGGTCGATGCTGATCCCGCCGTCAGACGCGGCATCGGATTTCATGAGAGCGTCGGCTGCGTAGATACCGGCGGGGCCGGCACCCACGATCGCAACGCGCAACGGACGTGTCTGATCAGTCATCTGGAGCGAACTACCTTCTGATGGGCGGACAACGAAACCTCAGCTTAAATTAAGCCCAGCCTAATCGGGTGGCCGAGGTGCGGCAGACAGGGCAGAGCCCATTCTCGGGACGCACGCCTGTAGAGGGTAGTCGCCTTCGCGTTGGGGGGTCACAAACACGATTTGTAGGGGCTGCTCTATACACTCGTGGCCACGCCGAGATCGAAGGGAAGTCATGTCCGGTTCGAGCGAATCGCCCCAGCGCGACGCGGGAGGCACCGAAGATCCGGTGGATCCCCGGCGCACCACGGCGGTGCCGTTCATCGCCGCCGTCACCGTCATCGTCGTCATCCTGGTGGCCATCGTCGTGTCCAGCAGGCTCTCGCCCGCCGACGAGAACGTCACGGAAGCGGACCGCATCAACCGTTCGGTCGCCGACTTCATCCAGGCCCACAACCACGACGACGCCGATCTGCAGAAGACGCTGGTCTGCTCGTCGTGGTCCGACGATCGGTCGGTGCTCCGGGACCGGGAAGGCGAGGTCACGCTGAAGGGCGTCGAGTCGTCCGAGGTCAACGGGGATCGTGCCCGGGCGGAGGTCCGGGTCAGCGCCGACGACGGCAAGGGTGAGACGACGGATACATGGCAATTGACGCGGGACGGCGAGACATGGGTCGTCTGCAACTGACCGTTGCCCGGAAGGGCATACCGAACAGGGTTGTGAAAAGCTGACATGGTGAGTTACGCAGGCGACATAACGCCGGAGCATGCCTGGGAGCTGCTCCGCGAGAATCCCGACGCTGTGCTCGTGGATGTGCGGACGGACGCCGAGTGGAAGTACGTCGGAGTCCCCGACACCACCTCGCTCGGGCGGAAGACCGTGCTGATCGAATGGGTCAGCTACCCGACGGGCACTCGTAACGACAACTTCGTGGACCAGCTGAAGGAGGCCGGGATCGCGGGTGGCGAGAACGCCCCGGTGATCTTCCTGTGTCGCTCCGGCCAGCGGTCCATCGGTGCGGCGGAAGCCGCGACAGCGGCGGGCATCGGCCCGTCGTACAACGTGCTCGACGGTTTCGAAGGCGGCCTGGACGCCGAAGGTCATCGTGGGGCGGTCGGCTGGCGGGCTCTGGGCCTGCCGTGGAGGCAGTGGTGAGTGCAATTCCTCAGGGCGGCGCGTTTCAGAAGGCGCTGCCGGACGACATCGGCCAGGGCACGATCAGCGTGCGCGGAGGAACCCTCCGTTCCGGGTTCGAAGAGACGTCCGAAGCGATCTTCCTGAACTCCGGTTTCGTGTTCGAGAGCGCGGGAGCGGCCGAGGCGTCGTTCACCGGCGAGATCGACCACTTCGTCTACTCGCGGTACGGCAACCCGACCGTGAAGATGTTCGAGGAGCGGCTGCGCCTGATCGAGGGCGCAGAAGCGTGCTTCGGCACCGCCAGCGGCATGTCCGCGGTGTTCACCGCACTCGGCGCGCTGCTGAAAGCGGGTGACCGGCTGGTCGCGGCACGCAGCCTGTTCGGTTCCTGCTTCGTGGTGTGCAACGAGATCCTGCCCCGCTGGGGTGTGGAGACGGTGTTCGTCGACGGTGAAGACCTCGACCAGTGGGAGAAGGCCCTGTCCGAGCCGACCACCGCGGTCTTCTTCGAGACGCCGTCGAACCCGATGCAGACGCTCGTCGACGTGCCCCGGGTGGCGGAGCTCGCGCACGCCGCCGGAGCAAAGGTCGTGCTGGACAACGTGTTCGCGACGCCGCTGCTGCAGCACAGCCTGGAGCTGGGTGCCGACATCGTCGTCTACTCCGGCACCAAGCACATCGACGGCCAGGGCCGCGTGCTCGGCGGGGCGATCCTCGGTCCGAAGGACTACATCGAGGGTCCCGTCCAGAACCTCATGCGCCACACCGGGCCGGCGCTGAGCCCGTTCAACGCGTGGACGCTCCTCAAGGGGCTCGAGACGATGCCGATCCGGGTGCGCCACTCCGTGGGCTCCGCATTGGAGATCGCACAGTTCCTCGAGGACCACTCCGCGGTCGACTGGGTCAAGTACCCGTTCCTCGAATCGCACCCCCAGCACGAACTCGCCAAGCGGCAGATGAGCGGCGGCGGCACCGTCGTCACCTTCGCGCTGAACGCATCCGAGGGCGAAGCGAAGAAGCGGGCATTCGAACTCCTCGACGCCCTGCGGCTGGTCAACATCTCCAACAACCTCGGCGACTCCAAGTCGCTCATCACCCACCCGGCCACCACCACCCACCGGGCGATGGGCCCGGAAGGTCGTGCAGCCGTGGGCATCACCGACGGCGTCGTCCGCCTGTCCGTGGGACTCGAAGACACCGCCGACCTGCTGACGGACCTGGAGCAGGCGCTGGCGTAGGCGGCTCCGCCGCCCGTGCGCCTTTCTGGTTGTTCCGGCAACCACAAAGGCGCACGGGTGCGAAGCGCCTACTGTCCGCGGAAGAGCGGTGCGTGGGGCGACGTGCTTCGGGCGGTATCGGTGCTACTGGGCCGCAACGCGCCGTTCATCGCGTTCATATCACTTGATTGACTCGTCGTGTCGAAGACGAACCAGACACCGCGCGCAGCAACATCGCCGGCGTTGTAGAAGAGGTGCGGCCGGCACGAGTTGAAACAGAACGAATCTCCAGTACGGAGTTCATGCTCGTCGAACTCCAGTTTGAGCCGCAGAGTTCCCTCGAGGACGTATGCGAACTCCACTCCCGCATGCCGCATCAGCTTGCCGTCGACAGAACTCGACGCGCCGGGTTCATACGTGACGAAGAGTGGTTCGATGTCGGTGCGCCCGCCGGTCGCCAGTCGCTCCCAGCGAACCCCTTTCTCCATCTCCAGAAGAGGGTTGTCGGTTGCGCGCTGGATACCGGCGGACGCGTCCTGGTTCTGCGCGAGTCTGACCTCTGCGCCGTCCATTCCGGTACCGCCAGTTGCGATCTCGTCGAGTGACACTCCGAGGACTGCGGCCAGTCCGAACAGCGTCTTGACCGAGGGTTGAGTCTTCTGATTCTCGACCTGCGAGAGCAAACTGGTCGAAATGCCGAGCTGCTCCGCTACCTGTCGCAGGGACATCTTCTTCTGCAGCCGCGCCCGTTTGAAGGCAACACCAATTGCTTCGTCCACTCCCGGCCCCGTTCTCGCTGACGCTGTCCACTAACACTTCATGTTCTCGCGAAGCGAGGTTGATGAAGCAGAATCTCGACAATGAGACTACACGAATCGCGCATCAGTGGGATTGGTGCTTCAGTGTAGGTGAATTCTGCACCTATGTGGCGGTCGGCTCGACAGTGCTTGGTAGTAGTCGGCTGCGATCCATCGCCTGCGAAGACGCAGATTTGGTGCAGGACAGGAAATCAGGGCCGTGCTGGCTCAGAGCTCATCTCGGGTTCGACCCGCGGCAACTCGCAGGGGACGAATCGCTCGCCGGGGGCCTGGAAAGACGTCGAGAAACAGAGTGCGCGGATCTCCTCGTCGCCAGTCGGCCAGATGGTGTGCCGGGCATTCCTCGGGATCTTGACGAGGTCACCCGGCTTGACATGGTTGGCCTCGTCTTCGATCTGCATGATCGCCCGGCCCGAGAGAATGTAGTAGAACTCGAAAGTGTCGTGGTAGTGCGGCTGGAGTTGGGCACCGGGCTGCACGGTGAATTCGGAGACGAAGTCGAAGAAGGATGACCCTTCGGTCTCGTCCCGCATGGAGCCCTCAGGGACGATCCAGTAGACGGCACCGGTGTCGTGGACGATTTCCGGCTGGAGTTGGTCGGCGCGTTTGACGAACATGATTCTCCTGTTCTGCGGGGTGATTGTGAAGTGACGGCTGTCGGAATCCGGTGAAGTCCGGGGCGGAGCACAGGGGGCGGTTTCTCGAAACCATCTGCGCTCCTGTCCTGGATCCCTCCCCGAGCGGGGAGGCGCCTGTTCAGTCAGCGGACTGCGAATTCACTGTGACTCAATATTGTGAATCCGATCATGCACTCAGCAGGCTGGGTTGTCAACCATCGTCCGCTACGCCGCCCGACCTGGCGTGGGCACGCTTCACCCACAGTAGCGTCGGCCCCGTGATCTGGGTTTTTCGGGAATATCGGTCGACTGGCGTCGCGCGTCGGGGGTGATGCCGCACAGGGTCGGGAGAGCGGAACAAACCGACCGAGACGGCGGGCTTCGATAAAGGGTGCGTGCCGAGCGGCGAGGACGAAGTTCAGCGCAGTTGACAATCTCTTCACAAATGGCCATGCTCCATGTCACAATATTCAGTGTGAGTGAAACAGCTCCGGCCCGGTCCCGCTGAAGGCAACGGACTGAGGGCGCGGTGCCCACGAGAAATCGACCGCACTGAACGGCCTAGGAGCCGGTTGAAGTGTCGAGAACGTTGACGGAAGGACGGCCGATCATGAGCCGTAGTGGATTGTTCAGTGAGGATCGCTCCGCCGAGGTGGTTGTCGACAGCTTCGGCGATGGCACTGATCCGCGACTGCGCGAAATCCTGGGATCGCTGGTGACTCACCTCCATGCTTTCGTGAAGGAGGTTCAGCTCACCGATGAGGAGTGGAGAACAGGAGTCGACTTCTTGACCGCCACCGGTCAGACCTGCACCGACGTGAGGCAGGAATTCATCCTGCTATCGGATGTGCTGGGCGTGTCGATGCTGGTGGAGACCATCAACCACCGGGCTCTCGACGACGCGACAGAGCAGACCGTGCTCGGTCCGTTTCATATGGTGGAATCCCCGGATCGCGTACTCGGCGCGAACATCGCGCTCGACGGCGGTGGCGAACAATGTCTCGTGACAGGACGGGTAACGGGGCAGGACGGCAAGCCCGTCGCCGACGCGACCGTCGACGTGTGGCAGGCCAATGCGGACGGCTTCTACGATGTCCAGCAACCGGACATCCAACCGCATCGCAACCTCAGGGGACTGTTCCGCACCGACGCGGACGGTCGATTCTGGTTCCGGACGATCGTCCCACGGTTCTATCCGATTCCGGACGACGGACCGGTGGGTACGCTCCTCGAGCGCACCGGCCGTCATCCGAACAGGCCCGCGCACATGCACTTCATCGTCGCCGCCGAGGGGTACCAGCCCGTAACCACTCATCTTTTCGTCGACGACAGTCCCTACATCGACTCCGACGTCGTGTTCGGTGTGAAGGAAAGCCTCGTCCGCCAGTTCGTCGAAATAGACGATCCGGATCGAGCAAAGGAATTGGGGTTCGACAACCCCTTCCGCGCAGTACATTTCGACGTCACGCTCAGTCAGGACGGCGACCGGACGGTGGCGTCGGCATGAGCTTCCAGTCCGAATTCGGCTACACCGCACTTCCGATGCGAGTTCGCTTCGGTATCGATGTGCTCAGCCAACTGCAATCGCATGTCGCCGAGCTGGGAACAGAGCGAGCGATCGTCGTCTGCACGCCCGAGCAACGACCACTGGCGGAGTCGGTCCTCGCCCAACTCGGCGACCGCGGCGCCGGCATCTTCGACGGGGCCGAGATGCACGTCCCGGTGGACGTGGCCGACGCTGCCCTGCAGTTCGCACTCGACCGAGGCGCGGACGGGTGCGTCGTGGTCGGCGGTGGCTCATCAGTCGGTCTGGGCAAAGCGATTGCCCTCCGACACCAGATGCCCATCATTGCGATCCCGACAACGTACGCGGGCTCGGAGATGACACCGGTATGGGGCCTGACTCGCGACGGGCACAAGCAGACCGGCACGAGCCCGTCCGTGCTCCCAGCACTCGTCCTGTACGACCCGGGTCTCACCACCACACTTCCTGCCGGCCTGTCAGCGGCAAGTGCGATGAACGCAATGGCTCACGCGGTCGAAGCCCTCTACGCACCGGACGCGTCGCCCATCATCTCGCTGATGGCCGAGGAAGGTATTCGTGCGTTCGCCGAGGCACTCCCACGAGTGGTCGCAGACCCGGAGAACATCGATCACCGCACCCGAGCCCTCTACGGCGCGTGGCTGTGCGGCGCGAGCCTCGGTGCCACCACCATGTCGCTGCACCACAAGCTCTGCCACGCGATCGGTGGGTCTCTGAACTTGCCCCACGCGCAAACACACGCGATCGTCCTCCCCTATTCGCTGGCCTACAACGAGTCGAGCGCTCCAGCAGCGAAGGCCGCAGTTCAGCGCGCCCTGCGCGTCGACACCTCGGCAGCGGTAGCTCTGTGGGAACTCGCGCAGAAACTTCCCATTCCGCACGCTCTCGAACAGATCGGCATGGACGGCAGCGACATCGACCTCGTCGTCGAGCAGGCGCTGAAGAATCCCTACGCGAATCCGCGTGAGGTGACCGAGGAAGGCCTTCGGGGCCTTCTGCAGGATGCGCTGGCCGGCCGCCGCCCCACCGTTTCCGACCGTCGAACCGAATCGGCACGCTAGTTCTGCCGCCGAGCCAGGAGCTGTACATGTCAAACGCCACAGACACACTCACGATCCGCGAGCTGGAGGACGTGCGATACGACGCGGTGGTCAGCCAGGATTACGACGCGTTCGAATCATTGTGTCATCCCGATCTCGCCTACTCGCACTCGTCCGGCGACACGGACACCCTCGAAAGCTATCTCGAGAAGATACGCAGCGGCTTCTACGTCTATCACGAAATCGAGCATCCCATCGACTTCGTCCGAGTCATCGGCGATGTAGCACTCGTCGTCGGAGAAATGAACGCCCGAATCACAGCTGGCGGCAGACCGAAGAGGCTGCGAAATCGCTGCCTCGCCGTGTGGAAGTACTCGAACTCAGGATGGCAATTGCTGGCCTATCAGCCGACTCCGCTGAGTGCAGACGCCGGCGACACGCACACCCTCGACACGGGGTGGCCCCCATCGAGCAAGAACCGAGAGAGGCGATAAAAATGGATACAGGGCTCAGCGGCAGGATCGTTCTGATCACCGGCGCCGCATCAGGTATCGGAGCCGCGGCCGCGAGAACCTTTGCCGCCGAGGGAGCGCGCCTGGCATTGGTCGACCGCGACGAAGCCGGATTGAAGGCGCTGTCAGACGAACTCGACCAGACCGAGGTCCACTACGCCGTCGCCGACCTCGCGAGTACGAGTGGTGTGGGGAGCGGGTTCGACGAGGTATTACGACCGTTCGCCAACCAGGTCGATGTGCTGTTCAACAACGTGGGAGCCGGCAGTCTCGGTGTCTTCGACACGCTCTCCGATGCCGACTGGATCAACACCATGGAACTGAACTTCATGAGCCAGGTTCGTGCGATCTCGTACGTACTTCCACTGATGCGTGCCGCCGGGCGCGGGGTAATCGTCAACAACGCCTCCGACCTCGGTCGACAGCCGATCATCGGCGGTCCCGACTACGCGGCATCGAAAGCAGCGATCCTGTCTCTCACGACCTCGTTGGCGAAGGCCGAAGGGCCCGACATCAGGGTCAACGCGGTCGCACCCGGCGCGATCATGTCACCGATGTGGGAGCGCGAAGGTGGACTCGCCGACACGTTCGCAGCAGTGCACGGCGTCGACCGAACAGAATCGATCGAGGCCGAGATGAAGTCACGGCACCTCCCGTTGGCGAGGATCGGGACACCCACCGAGGTGGCCAACGTCGTGGTGTTCCTTGCCTCGGACCTGGCTTCCTATGTCACATCGAGTGTTTACGGCGTCGATGGTGGCTCGATCGGCAGCATCCTCTGACACAGAGCTGCGCCGAGGACACAAGTTTCGAATTCGCAATTCACACCAAGGGAGTTCAACAATGTCGCTTGATGCGGCTGCACACGAGTTGAAGCCGTCCGTCACGGCCCGCTTCAACGGTCACACCTCCATCGTCGTCGGTGGATCGAAAGGGATCGGGAAGTCCACCGCGGAGCGCCTCGCGCAGGAGGGATCGAACGTCGTCATCGCCGACATCGACCCGGATGTCACCGAAACGGCGGCCACTCTGGCGGCCGAGTATCCCTCCGTCACCGTGGTCGGCACAGTCGCGGACATCACCTCGCTCGCAGACTGCGAACGGGTCGTATCCGAGACAACCACACAGTTCGGCTCATTCGACAACGTGGTCGTCGCCGCCGGCGTCGTGAACAACCCCGCAGACGTCGTCACGCTGCCCGAGGCCGAATGGAATCGGGTGTTCGCCATCAATGTGACAGGACCATTCCTGTTCGCCAAGGCCGCGTTGCCGGTGCTCAAGGGGCAGGGCCACGGGCGAATCGTGCTGATCGCCTCGTTCTGGGGACGCGTCGGCCAAGCACTGTTCTCGGCCTACTGCGCCTCGAAGGCAGCAATCATCGTCTTGGCGCAATCCCTTGCCGCCGAGGTCGCGGGGGACGGCGTCACCGTGAACACCGTCGCGCCGGGTATGACCAACACCGATCTGCACCGCCAGGCCCTCGCCGAGGAGGCCGCCAAGAGATCGATCACTTTCGAAGAGTTCCGCGATCAGGAGTACGCCCATATCCCGCTGGGTCGTTCGGCGGATCCCGTCGACATCGCCAACGCTGTTCTCTTCCTCACGTCGGACGAAGCACGATATGTCACCGGGGCGTCCATCGACGTCAACGGTGGCGTCTTGTTCCGCTGAAACACTCTCTCCCAAAGGAATCACCATGACATACGAACTGGACCAGCGATTCGCACATCACATGATCGACCTCGACGAGGTCCGATTGCACTACGTCCGCGGAGGCGACGGGCCGCCGCTGGTGCTCCTGCACGGCTGGGGCTCGACGTGGTACATGTGGCGCAAGGTCATGTCCCAGCTGGCCGATCACTACACGGTCATCGTTCCCGATCTGCGTGGCCTGGGCGACTCCGGCGTCCCGGAAAAGCCGCTGACGGGATACGACAAGAAGACCGTGGCTCAGGACATCCACCAGCTCGTGGAGAAGCTCGAGTTGGGCCCTGTTCACGTCGCGGGCCATGACCACGGCGCCGCCGTCGCCTATGCATACGCGGCAACTCACCGCGACGAGGTCCGCAGCCTCGTCTTCTGCGAGATGGCGCTCAAGGGCGTCGCAGGGGACAAGGGCATCGAGTACTTCATGGATCAGCGCGACGAGCTTCGACTGTGGCACTTGTCGTTCCACGCAGCGAGCGACGTGGCCGAAATGTTGATCAGCGGCAAAGAGCGCGAGTACCTCCGGTGGTTCTACCGCATGCAGATGTACAACCTCGACGGCATCACCGACGAGGACATCGACGTCTACGCTCGTAGCTACTCGGGCCCGGGTGGTCTGCGGCTCGAGCTCTACAGGGCGTTCTACCAGGACGGTATCGACAATGCCGAACTGTCGAAGACCAAGCTGACCATCCCGGTTCTCGCCCTCGGTGGCGCGAACAGTATTCGGGATCTGTGTGTCAGCTCCATGGAGGCCGTGGCCGAGAACGTACACGGCGTAGTGGTGCCGAATTGCGGTCACTGGCTCCCGGAAGAGCGACCTGCCGAGTTCCTCGAGTCTGTCCAGCTGTTCCTCAAAGAGGTACCGGCGTAAGTAGTACGGCCGATGGTGCGCCTGATCGCGCACCATCGGGCGCAATTGGAAAAGGAGTATTCATGTCCTCATCGGACAACGGGGGCCGGGACACCGCACCCGAGGTGGTTCCTCACGGCGAATTCGATGGAAAGCGTGTCCTGGTTACCGGTGGCTCACGCGGTATCGGGGCCGCGATCTCCCAGCATCTACGCGATCGCGGTGCACGAGTGGCGACGGTGGCCCGCTCTCGGCCCACGCAGAACCCATCGCTTCCGGACCTGATCACCGGCGACCTCACACAACCCGCCGAGGCGGAGCGCGTGTCATACGCAGTGCTGGACCGGTTGGGCGGAATCGACGTCGTCGTCCACTCGGCCGGCGCGGCGACCCTGTCCGACGGTGGAGTTCTCTCCATGGGCGAGCACGACTGGGAGGTCGCCCTGGAGACGAACCTCATGGCGGCGGTCCGCGTGGACCGAGCGCTCATTCCCGCTATGAAGAGCCAGGGCTCTGGTGCGGTTGTCCACATCAGTTCCATCCAACGCCGATTCGCTCTCGGCGCCTCGGTTCCCTACGCGACGAGCAAAGCGGCGCTGACCGCATACAGCAAGGCGCTCGCAGTCGAGGTGGCGCCGTACGGAGTCCGGGTCAACAGCATCGCGCCGGGGATCGTCGAGACGGAGATGTCGCAAGACTTCGCAAACTCTCTGGATGACGGAAAGGCCGAACTGATGGGCCTCTTCGGCGGAGTTCCCCTGGGTGACGTGGCCAAGACCGCTGAAGTGGCGGAGCTTGTCGGCTTTCTGGTGTCCGATCGGTGCCCGTCCGTCATCGGTGCCGAATACGCAATCGACGGTGGAACGATGCGTAGCGTATGACAGCGTCGAGTCGAGCTCGGGCTGTTTCGGTGTCGGAGGCGTAGCCCGCTTCGACGGCGGATCAACCGGATGGTCGTTGATCCGCCGCCGAACTCGGTTCTGCGGTTCGACACCTTGACCGAGCCCCATTCGAGCATCTAGCCTTCTGCACTAGAACGTACTAGTCGTGTTGTGGCGTCCTTTCTGGAGATACCGATGTCCCTGCTGGGCAGTGAAACCGCATACGTGTGGGTGTTCTGATGGGCGCTCCGCGAGGATACGACGAAGACCGTGCGCTCGAAGGAGCGCTACGGCTGTTCTGGCTCCGTGGCTACGAAGGCGCGTCTCTGGCCGAACTCCTCGGTGCGACAGAATTGAACCGCGCCAGTTTCTATCGCGTGTTCGACAGCAAGGAAGATCTGTTCACGCGCGCGGTCGAACGCTACCAGCAGAAGTATCTTTCCTTCCGTGACGATGCGTTGGCCGAACCCACTCCGCGGAGAATCGTCGAGAAACTGCTCTATGGCCTGGTCGATCTGCATACAGATCTGAGCACACCTCCAGGGTGCCTCGAAACCAATTCCGCACTGTCGTGCTCGCCGGAGTCGAACGACGTTCGGCTCGAACTGATTCGAAGCCGGGATCAGACCCTGTCCTCGCTCGAAGCGCGGTTCGCTGTGACGATGCGCCATGAGCCGCTGCCGCCGAGCATGACGCCGGCGAGGGCCGCCTTCTACATATCGACGGTCGTCCAGGGGATGGCTGTTCAGGCGAAGCACGGCACGAGCAGACGTGAGCTCCGTGACCTTGTCGACTCGATTGTGTCGTCGTGGTGAACGCGTAGGTTCCGTCGTGCTGTCCGGCCATATCGGCGTTCAATCGCATTGTCAGGCTTGAACACTGAAGTGTCTGCGGGCGACAGCGGGTCGGGATTCTCGTCGTCGGAGACCGCGGACAGCGTCTCGTTTTCCTTCATGGATTTCGCTGATGTCAATCTTTCAGCGGATAAAAGTGGAATACGGAATCCTGTTCCGGAATTGGCGAGGGCCTGGAACCGCGGTTCTGATTACTGCGTCTGAATATGCATTCTGAATAGCGATTCTGATCCGATGTTTTCGGGATCCATGCACCTAGAAGGGCTGCTGTCTCTAGTGTTTGGCAATTCTGCGTCCATTCTCGATTAGCCGTTGACAATTCATCTGTGACGTAGCACTCTTGCACGCATCGCAATGTTGGGGATCACCCAATTCTCCCAGAACAGACCTCCCCGAGTGCAAACGTCTCGAGTAATTCTGCGCCTCGTCGAGGTCAGGCAATTGGATCACCAGAAAAGGAACAACATGAGTGCACGTGCGCCCAGGCACCTCAACCCGTGGGGCGGGACCACCGAGATCACCTCGAGGGCTACAGGCTTCTTTCGAGTCGAGAGGATCGACGGCCGATGGCGGTTCATCGACCCCGCGGGGAACGGATTCCTCTCGGCAGGTGTCAATCACGCGGAGGACACAGACCTCAAACACCACTACAACGCACACATCTGGCGGGAGAAGTACGGCGACCGCGAGACCTGGATCCGCGATGGCGTTGTACGCGACCTGACGGAATGGGGCTTCAACACTCTCGGTTGGACGCAGCAGTGGGTCAGCGGTGGTGGGGAGCTGATCACCGACTGGAACAAGACCTTCGACCTGCAGCACTCACAGGGATTCAGCGCGGCAGACTACGAGACTGCGGGGATGCCCTTCGTCCAGAACTTGCGGGTGGCACAGATCGAGGACTGGAACGGCAACCCGATCCATCCGGACGTGTTCTCGTCTGACTGGGAAGACTTCGTCGAGTACCAAGCGCGCCGGGTCTGTTTCGACCAGGCCGACAACGAGAAGTTGCTCGGATACTTCATGGTGGACATCCCGGCGTGGCTACCCCATGCGTCGGGAAGTGACTTCCCGACGTTGCAGGGGCTCGGCCCCCGGGAACGCGACGAGCGGCTGTATCAGGTTGCGCACAAGTACTACGAGACGGTGACTCGTCACATCAAGGCGCAGGACCCGAATCACCTGATTCTGGGCGACAGATACAACGGGAACAAGGGCATTCCGCAGCCGGTCCTCGACGCCGCGCGGCCGTTCATCGACGTCCTGTCGATTCAGTACTTCACAGATGAGCGCCAGAACCACGAAGTCATGCGCAACGACCTTTCGACGTGGTCCGCCGGCATCGACAAGCCCGTTCTCATCGCGGACATCGGTAACTGCGCCCCCACTGCGCTGAACCCCGATCGCACCGCGCTCCCCGATCATACGGCACGCGGTGACGACTATGTTCGGAGTCTCGGCGGCGTACTCGGCGAACCGTGGCTGATCGGCTGGCACTGGTGCGGATACATCGAGAACGACGCCCGTGGCTGGGGACTGAAAAACCATGAGGATGAGCCTTACGGCGATCTCGTCAACCGGGTCCGTGCGTTCAACGGGACCATCTACGACGTAGCGGCAAGGATGTCCGATGCGTAGGGTTTCCGACGAGCAGAAGCTCATCAACGCGGCATCGGGTCTCCGCGATCCTCTTGCCCGCCGGTCGTTTCTGAAGCTCGCGACCCTGGCGGGGGCCGGCATTGCGGCTGCTCCGCTTCTCGCCGCCTGCAATCGAGAGTCGGCCGCCATGAGCGGGACGATCCGGTCGGCCACCGGCGTCGACCTTCAAACCGGGCGCATCTCGCAACAGATCTACGGTCTCACCAACGACTACTGGAACAGCTGGAACGCTGGATACGAGGCGGCCACGAAGGCACTGCAGTGCAACGCTCGCCAGTTCTACCACGACAACGATCCTGCGAAGCAGGTCGGACAACTCCAGACTGTGAAGGCGACCGGTAGTCGGATGCTGATCGGGGCGCCCGCGACCGCAGGGATCGTTCCGGCGATGGCACGGACCGTTCAAGAAAATCAGACCTACTGGGTGCCGTCGTGGGAACTCCAGCCGTGGCTGACTCCGATCGACGTCGGGGACTTCCTGGTCGCTCACGTCACGCCGCCCTCGGAGAAGATCGCGTACGAGGTTGCGACCGAGCTCTTTCGGCAGATCGGGAACGCGGGAAAGGTCGTTCACATCGCCGGTCTGAGGGGCTCGACGCCCGATCTGTACCGGAGTGCGGGGCTGGCTCGCGCCGTCGCCGAAAACCCTGGAATCGAACTTGTCGGCGGACTGTACGGAGAGTGGGATCGCGAGAAGTCGCGATCCGTTATGTTGAACATGGTCACCGCGTATCCGGACATGGTCGCGGTGTTCGCTCAGAGTGACGCACAGGCGAACGGTGTCCTGAGCGTGCTCGAGGAGCGAAACATGCGGCACGTCAAAGTCTCCGGTATCGACGGCAACAAAGAGAACCTGCAGAAGATCATGACCGGGCCCAATATGGCGGTGACCCACATGTCCGTTCCGCCGCACCTGGCGGCCTACTCGGCGGTGGCCGTCTTCGACGCGCTCAATGGATGGAAACCCGCCCTGCCGGAGCGGATGATGTACCAGGAATCCACCTTGATCACCCGTGAGAACGCGGAAGCCGCGTACGACAAGGTCTACCGGGGCCGGCTTCCCTACGACGTCGCAAAGATGAGTCGCACACTGAATCCGAGAGACTGGGACCCCCAGAACTTGATGCTTCCTATCGATCCCGAGCTGCACTGGCGGGGTCTCGACATGGCCGGTCGTTCCCTCAACGGAGCTTACTCGGAGCCCGGTTTCAAGGCCGAGTTCAACCGAGTGGCAGCGGAATACGCGGATCGTTACCGGTCCGGCCCCTTCAAGTCCTAGAGGAGGAATCGTGGAAATGAAACTCAGTCAGACCCCTTCTGATTCGCTCGATACGACGTACGACGCTCCTGGGACTCTTGCTCTCAGAATGACCGGAATCACCAAGCGGTACGGGTCGTTCACGGCAGTGGACAGCGTCGACCTCAGCGTACATCGCAACACAGTTCTGGGACTCGTCGGCGAGAACGGCGCCGGAAAGTCGACGATTCTGTCGATTATCAACGGAACGAACAAACCTGACAGCGGTACGATCGAAATCGCCGGCTCGGTCGTGGGCTACGGGCATCCCCTCGAGGCCGCCGAGCACGGCGTCGCGACTGTCTTTCAGGAGCAGGGTCTCATCCCCTCGCTACCGGTATACGAAAACATGTTCCTCGGGCGGGAGAAGCGATTCATCCACCACGGGATTCTGCGGCGCCGTCGGATGATCGACGAGTCCGCGAAGGTGCTACACGACCTCGGCGTGGAAGTCGATCCCACCGTGGCAACCCAGAACCTGTCCTTCGGGCAGAGGCAGCTGGTGGAGATCGGCAAAGCCTTCGCGACCACCGCCGCGCACGATGCACATCCGATAATCCTCTTGGACGAGCCGACCAGTGCTCTGTCGGCCGTGGAGACGGATCTCCTCTTCGACAGCGTGCGGAGGTGGCGAGATCGCGCCACCTTCGTGCTGGTTTCGCATCGACTGTCGGATCTTCAGGCGCTCTGCGATGACGTTGCGGTACTCCGAGACGGCTCACTGATTGCCCAGCTGCCGATCTCCGAGACAACGGACGATCAGTTGCACGAGTTGATGGTTGGACGTAAGCGAGACATCGAATACTACAAAGAGGCTGCCCAACGGGACGCTCTCGGTCCTGTGGTTCTCGACGTGTCCGGTCTATCCAGCGCGGGACGATTCCAGGATGTGAACTTCCAGCTTCGCGAGGGAGAAATCGTGGGACTGGCCGGTGTGCTCGGCTCCGGTAAATCCGATCTTGCACGTGCCGTGGCGGGTATCCAGAAATCAGACCGGGGATTCATCGATGTCGCGGGCGTGCCCCTACGTAATGGTTCGATTTCCCACGCGATCAGGCAGGGCATTCAGTACGTTCCGGCGGAGCGGACTACCGAAGGTGTCATTCTTTCTCATAGCGTCGAGAAGAACCTGACACTCACGTTGCTCGACAAGCTCAGGTACCGCGGCACCGCAGTCCTGAACCTGCGGAGAAGTCGCGCGATGACACAGCGCTGGATCGACAGGCTACGTATCAAGGCGCCAGGACCGGATGCGTTGATCGGCAGGCTGTCCGGGGGAAATCAGCAAAAAGTGGTATTCGGCCGATGCCTCGAACGTGAGCCTTCGATTCTGGTACTCGATGATCCGTGTCGCGGCCTGGATGTCGGTGCCAAAGAAGAACTGTACGAACTGGTCCGCTCCTTCGCGGAATCAGGTGGGAGCGTAGTCCTCGTGTCGGACAACCTGCCCGAGATCATCGGGCTGTCGAACACGATTCTGGTAATGCGATCGGGTGCAATCACCGCGTCGCTGGAGAGCCCGTCGAGCGCGAAGCCCGACGAGCGAGATATCGTCAAGGAGATGGTCTGATCATGACAAGTGCGACTCTCGAAAGAACCACCCTCGACATTTCGGAAACTTTACGAAAGAACAGCACGCTCGTATACCCTTTCGTTTCGGTCTTTGCGATCATCGCGTACTTCACGATCACCAGCCCTCAGTTCCTGACATTCGACAACGCGACAAATATCGGAAGGCAGGCTGCGGTCCTCCTTCTCGTCGCATTGGCTGGGACGATCGTCATTCTGATCGGATCGATCGATCTGTCGGTCGGTGCAAATGTCACCTTGTCAGGGCTCGTGACCGCAGCAGCGGTCGATCGGATCGGGCTTCTGGGCGCCATCACCGCCGGCGTGCTGGCAGGTGCGGCGATCGGCTTCGCCAACGGCGCCATTTACACGGGACTGAAGGTGCCCTCGTTCCTCGTCACCCTGGGAACCATGTCGGTGTGTGCCGGTGTCGCCGGGCACTTGTCCGGGGGTAGTGCAATCGTCTACTCGAGCACGGCGCTTCCCGAGTTCGTCAATTCGAAGTCGCTCCTGGGTATACCCAATGTGATTTTCATCGTGCTGGCTGTAGCGGCTCTCCTGACCGCCGTTTCGTTCCGGACCAAGTTCGGGCGGTATCTGTATGCGATCGGGGGCGGCGAACCGGTGGCCGTACTGTCCGGAATCAATCTGCGCAGGTACAAGATTCTCGCCTTCGTGCTCGGCGGAGCGTTGTGCGGATTGGGTGGGGTCATCCTCACCGGCCAAGTTCAAGCCGGCTCGCCCAGCGCCGGTGATGCGCTCCTGCTGGATTCCATTGCAGCGGTCGTCATGGGCGGAACAGCCCTCTCGGGAGGACTGGGGGGAGCGCATCGGACAGTTCTGGGCGTCGTCGTCATCGCCCTGCTGTCGAACGGTATGGACCTCACCGGCGTGAACAACTTCACCCAGGAGATCGTGAAAGGGCTCGTAGTGGTTGCGTCGGTCGCACTGACAATCGACAGAAGCCGATACAGCTTCATCAAATAGCGACCCACGCGAACATCCGACTCTCTATTGCCCAACGACCACATGGAGGTTACTCGCTGTCATGTCTGACAGAGCCACTACAACGACCCCGTCGGCTTCGACCCGGTTCGGAACCGCGACCCCACCCTATCCAGTGCCGCAGCACAGCCACATGAGCGTCCAGATGCATGATCTGCAGCACGGCCTCGTCCCCGTCGCCGAGGGAGTGCGACTGCACTATGTCGTCGCGGGCGAGGGTGACCCAGTCCTGCTGATACCGGGCTGGCCGCAGAGCTGGTATGCGTGGCGCTACATCATTCCCCTTCTCGTCGAGGCTGGGCGTCGCGTCTACGCCATCGACCCACGCGGATTCGGCGACAGCGATATGCCCAGTGAGGGATATGGTTTGGACAACGTTGCCGAGGACGTACACGTCTTGATCGAGCAACTCGGACTCGCGGGCCCGGACGGCCTCGACATCGTCAGCCACGACACGGGAAGCTGGATCGCACATGCGCACGCCGCGGCGTATCCGCAGGATGTACGCACTCTGGTCCTCTCGGACGCTCATATCCCCTGGGTGTCACCTCTGCCCGAGCGCGGCTATCCCGACGACAGTCTGAACGCACGTCAGTGGCACTTCTACTTCAACCGAGTCGAGGGACTGTCGGAGGCGCTCATCCACGGCCGGGAACGAGAATTCCTCAGCTGGTTCTTCGGCCCGTCCAAGCTTGCGCGCACATGGGTTATCGATTCGGAAGCATTCGAGGAGTACCTCCGTGTCTTCTCCAAGCCCGGAGCGGTTCGGGCGGGACTGAACTACTACCGCGAGGTATTCAGCCCGCGAGGCCGTGCCGCAAGCGAAGCTCGCAAACAGAAGCAACTCGGCATGCCCATGCTGACACTCGGCGGTTCCTACGCTGACGCCGACAACCTGTTCCATACGATGCGCCAGTTCAGTACCAACGTCCGCGACCGCGTATTCGAGGGCATCGGACACCACCTGCCGGAGGAGTGTCCCGAAGAGATGGCCGCAGAGATCGTGGCCTTCTGGGCCGCCGCCGAGGCGGAGCTCGGATAGGCGGCTCCGCCGCCCGTGCGCCTTTCTGGTTGTTCCGGCAATGGCGTTTTCAAGCGGCCGTCGCAACAACGAGTTTCCCGAGACGCTCGGCTGGACTGTCCCAGTCGAGCGTCATACGGGGACGACGATTGAGTTTATCGGCCACCACGTCGAGGTAGACCTCGTCGAACCCGTCCAACGCGATACCCTTGGGGAAGTACTGGCGCAGCAAGCCGTTGGTGTTCTCGTTCGTCCCGCGCTGCCACGGCGAACGCGGATCACAGAAATACACCGGCACCCCCGTCTCGACAGTGAACCGGGCGTGCTGACTCATCTCCGCACCCTGATCCCAGGTGATCGACTTGGCAAGGTGCTCGGGAAGCTCGGTGATCTTGCGGGTCATCGCCGACCGCACCTGCTCGGCGGAATGCCCATCCGGCAGGTGCAACAGCATCACGAACCGGGTCGACCGCTCCACCAACGTCCCGATCGCCGACTTGTTGTTCGCCCCGATGATCAGATCGCCCTCCCAGTGCCCGGGCACCGCCCGGTCCTCGACCTCGGCGGGACGCTCGGAAATCATCACCATGTCCGGGAACTTCCCCCGCCGCTCACCGACCGTGCTTCGGTGTTTACGCAGGTAGCGGCCGGTCCGCAGATGGGCGGTCAGCTCCCGCGTCAACGCTCCCCGGGACTGGACGAACAACGCCTGATAGATCGATTCGTGTGACACCCACATCTCCGGCCGGCTCGGATACTCCCGCCTGAGCTTGTGCGAGATCTGCTGCGGTGACAAGTCCTCACCCAGCCACCCCTGCACCTGCTCCCTCAACTCGGCGTGGGCGGCGAGCTTGGCGGTCTTGGGGCGCCGGGCGCGGGCCTCGGCGTCCCGCTGGGCCCGTGAGGCCAGATACTTCCCGCGATAGGACAACGCCCGCCGCAGTTCCCGGCTGATCGTGGACGGGCTGCGGCCCAGTGCGTGGGCGATCGCCCGGATCGTCCACCCGTCCCGGCGGTATTCGTCGATCTGCTCCCGCTCGGACAGCGACAGATACCGCCCCGACGGGGGAACAGGTCGGCGGGGACGCACCCCACCGACCTGCACCAGCCACCGCCGCATCTGGGTCAGCGAGACCTGCACCTCACACGCCGCGCTGACTGTGTCCTGCCCCGCCCGCAAACATTCCCAGAACTGCTCCCGCACTCGCCGCTCGATCGGCGGCCGCCCCTTGAACACCATCCACAACACCCTTCCTTACCAGGGATGTTGCGTCGACCGACTGAATACGCCAATCACAAAGGCGCACGGGCGCGAAGCGCCTAGAGATCGAGGCTCGTCGCCGGCGCGACCTCGTCGAGGTGCCCGGCGGTGGCCTTGTCCTGAGCGTCGTACCGGCGCGCGCACTCGACGAGGTTCGTCGACATCTCGGCAACAGACTGCTGCAACAACTCCCGTCGATCGTCCAGGTAGGACGTGAACCGGCCGAACGCGGCACCGGTCGCATCCGGCCACGCCGTACTCGAGTCGGCGAGGGCCGCGTCGGTGGTGTTCAGCTGTGAGCACGCCTCGTCGAACAGGATGTCGAGCTGACTGGCCGCTGCGCGTAGGGCCGCTGTGTCGACGTGGGTGGAATCGCTCATTTTCGATCCTTCGTGTCGGTCGAGACGAGATCGGACTCCGCTGATGCGATCGATCCGTTAGGGTACGGGCATTATGCATCCTGGGGGGGATCGTGAATCTGAGGGACATTGCCCGGTGGGACACCAGTGCGCTGCAGGCCGTGCAACGGTCGCTGTCCGCCCGACTGGCCACGATCGGTTTCGTGCAGGACCGTCTCGCCGACATCGGCCGGTTGCCGACGTGGCAGGCGGACGCCGCCGACGCCGCGCGTCGACGCTTCCGGATCGCCGCGGATGATCTGACCGGCGAGGTCGCGGCGATCACTGTCGTCGAGCGGTTGATCCGTGAGATGGTCGACGCGGTCACGCACCTGCAGGCCGAGCTCGACGGCCTCCGCGAAGCGGCTGCCGCCCACGGAATGGCCCTGTCCGACAACGGGGACATCATCGATGCGCCCGGACCGACTGTCGACGCTGCGGCAGCGCGGCGTGACGAACTTCGTGCCGCCGCCCGGGCGTTGATCCTGCAGGCGGAGGACCTCGTCGCCGACGCGGCCGCTGTCCTGACGCGGGCCGCGGACGGCGCGACCGAACCCGGTGAGACGGATCGCCCGGGCACCGGACTGTCCGCCCCGGCGCCGCCGCCGGACGGCTCCCCGCTCGACAACCGCGAGTACTGGGACGCCCTGCCGGCAGCCCAGCGCCGCGAGGTGATCGAGCAGCATCCCGAGTGGGTGGGTGATTGCGACGGAATCCCGTCCGCGGTGCGGCACGAGGCGAACGTCGGCCGGTTCGACGACGAGCGGTCGCGGTGGGAGGAGGAACGGGCCCGGATCCGGGAAAGGCTGGACCGCAACAGGTTCGGCGGAGCCTTCACCGACGACGATGCGGCGCTGTGGTATGCCGAGCAGAAGCTGCGGGACCTGGGCGATCTGGAGAAACTCGTGCGCGATCACCCGGACGGCAGGCTGATGCTGCTCGACCTGCAGTCGGGGGAGCGGACGATGGCCGCGTTCGCGCTCGGCGACCCGGACACCGCCGACCACATCTCCGTCACCACACCGGGCATCGACACGACGGTCGCCTCGCTGCGCGGGATGACCGACGAGGCGGCGGCGCTGAAGGCCGAGACCGAACGGCAATTGGACCTGGCCGGCCGCACCGGTGAGACGGTGTCGACGATCGCGTGGCTGGGGTATCAGCCTCCGGCCACCACCGGTCCGGGCAATTACGACGTGCCGTTCCTCGACCAGAATCTCGGGCGCGGATGGCTCGTCGATTCCTGGCAGTCCGACCGCGCGACGGCGGGCGCCCCGAAACTCGCGTCATTCTATGACGGCCTCGACGTCGCCTCGCAGAAACCCGACCCGCACATCACTGCCCTCGGTCATTCGTACGGTTCGTACACTCAGGGCCTGGCGTTGCAGGATCCGGGACCGGGACAGCCCGTCGACGACGCCGTGTTCTACGGCTCGCCCGGGTTCGACGCGAACGACGAATCGGACCTCGGGTTGGCGCCCGGCCACGGATTCGTGATGCGCGCGCACGACGACCCCATCGCCGTGGTCGACGGGTTCGGCCGGCTCGGACCCGACCCGGTGCAGGCCGACCTCGAACAACTGTCGGTGCGTGAGGCGACCACCCCCGACGGCGTGCGGCGGGAAGACGCCGACGGGCACAGCGAGTACCCACGGCCGAGTGGCAACGGAGAGCTGCGGACGTCCGGCTACAACATGGCGGTGATCGTCGCGGGCATGCCGGAACTGGCGATCAGGTGACGGATGGCGGGTGGGCAGTGAAGGCGGTCGCCGTGATCGGTGCGGCGATCCTGACGAGCGGATGTGGTGGCGTGACGGACAACCCGTACAACTTCAGCGACGAGGAGATCGCGGCGGCGGCAGCGAGCCTGAGCGACCGGCCGACACTCGCGGTCACCGAGCGGCAGGTCACCGATGCGCTGGTGCGGATCAGCGAGGCCGTCGCTGCGATTGCACCGGATGTCCGGTGGCAGTGGCATCGCGAACGCAGCCAGGGCGGCGGATGCCCGGGCCCGTATGCGTACACGGAGGGGCTTTCCGTCACCACGCAGGCATTGCTGTCCGACACCCCGATCGACGACGCGGACTGGCCCGCCGTGCTGGCCGCGGCCCGTGCGATCGCCACCGACGCCGGAATGGACCGACTCGACGTGCACGCCGACCGACCCGGACGCCACGACGTGACGTTCGCCGGTGGAGACGGGAACCGGATCACGTTCGGGACGTACAGGGCAGCGACCATCAGGGGTATCACCGGCTGCCGTCACCCGTGAGTACTTGTCAACGTCCCGCGGTTAAGAAGTACTCACGGGCGGCGGAGCCGCATCGCCGAACGGATCCGACGTGCGGCCGACCAGATCGGCGACCGATTTGAGCACCGCGGTGGGGCGGTAGGGGAACAGTTCCACCGAATCCCGCGTCGAAATTCCGGTGAGGACGAGGATGGTCTGCAGCCCGGCCTCGAGCCCGCAGACGATGTCGGTGTCCATGCGGTCGCCGATCATCAGCGTGTTCGCGGAGTGCGCGCCGATTGCCCGCAGCGCCGAGCGCATCATCAGCGCATTCGGCTTGCCCACGTAGTACGGGTCGCGACCGGTGGCCCTGCTGATCAGTGCCGCAACGGATCCCGTGGCCGGAAGGGACCCCTCTCGGGACGGGCCGGTGGGGTCGGGGTTGGTGGCGATGAAGCGAGCGCCCCTCTCCACCAGACGAATTGCGGTGGTGATCGCTTCGAAGGAGTAGGTGCGGGTCTCGCCGAGGACCACGTAGTCGGGGTCGTTCTCGGTGAGGACGTACCCGATGTCGTGCAGTGCGGTGGTGAGCCCGGATTCGCCGACGACGTACGCGCTGCCGCCGGGGCGCTGGTTCGCCAGGAACGTCGCGGTGGCCAGGGCGGACGTCCAGATCGATTCCTCGGGAATGTCCAGGCCGGTGCGGAGCAGACGGGCGCGGAGATCGCGCGGAGTCCTGATCGAATTGTTGGTCAGGACGATGAACGGGGTACCGGATTCCCGGAGTTCTGCCAGGAACAGGTCGGCCCCGGGGACCAGGTGCTCTTCGTGGACGAGAACGCCGTCCATGTCCATGAGATAGGTCCAGCCCGGGTGCTCTACGTCGTTGCTCACCGACTCAGTATGAGGGAGGGGGAGGGTGCATGCGCGACTATGCGAGCAGGCGGAACAGACCGATGAGGCCGACGACGACGATGGTTCCCCGCAACGCGGTGGGCGACAGCCTGCGGCCGTAGCGGGCCCCGAGGACGCCTCCGAGCAGCGAACCCACCGCGATGAGGCCGGCGGCCGCCCAGCTGATCCGCTCGAAGGCCACGAGCGTGTACGCGGTCGCGGCGACGACGTTGACGATGAGCGAGAGCAGGTTCTTCGCGCCGTTCATCCGTTGCAGGCTCTCCGGCAGGATCGCGCCCATCACACCCATCAGCAGGATGCCCTGCGCAGCGGTGAAGTATCCGCCGTACACGCCCACGGCGAACGTCCCGACGGTCAGCAGGGTGAGGCGCGCCGGGCTCAGGCCGGCCTCGTGGCTGCCGCGCTGCTTTGCCCAGGCCTGGATCTTCGGCTGCAGCACCACCAGGATCAGGGCGAGGATCAGCAGCACCGGGACGACGAGTTCGAACACAGTTTCGGGCAGGTGCAGCAGTAGCCACGAGCCGAGAATCGCACCGCACAGTGACGCCGGTATCTGCCACCGCAGTCGCGGTCCCTGCCCGGCCAGTTCCCGCCGGTAACCCCAAGTGCCGGATACGCCACCGGCGACCAGGCCGATCGCGTTCGACATCGTGGCGGTCACCGGAGGGAACCCGAATGCCACCAGGGTGGGGAAGGTGATGAGCGTGCCGCTGCCGACGATGGCGTTGATCGCGCCCGCGCCTACGCCGGCTACCAGGATCGCGATGACTTCGAGTGGTGTCACCGAGGCGACGTTACAAGGGCGTCGGAAGGCCCGGCAGCCGGGTCGCTCCGCCGCGGAAATACAGGGCTGCACGCACAATCCAACCGCATGATTCGCTGCCTGTCAGTACTTCTGCGCACGGTGATTCTTGTGTCCGCTCGACGCCATTTCCCCTGTGTTGCAGGGAAATACCTCGTGTTGACGGGCTTCGGGAATGCGGCTAGTGTTCGCTTCAACCATCCAGAGCGACCGAGAGACCTGGCTCGTTGACGTCGCAGCAACCCTTCCGAATTCTTCGGGTGCGGGTGCTACCGCCGGGATCGATGGAAGGCAGCACATGAACTACCTTGCGCGCCCTGCGTGGCGCAGACGGCACATCGACCTGTGCCGGACCACCTCCTGCCACTGTTGACGAGGTCTGACAGCACGCTCACCGGGCATTTCGCCCGGTGAGCGACTGACGCGCGCCCGCATCCCGCGGAAGACGCGCCCTCCTCCCGTCCCGTTCCAGGTGAAAGGCCGCCTCCGTGATGACTGTCGTAAGTGGTGAGGGAGCGTGAGCGCCCCCGTTCGGGCGCGTTCGGCCGCGCCCCTCGATTCAGTGCCCTCCGGCGACGCGGACGCCGCGCTGGAAGTGGCACGGACGTTGCATCCGTGGCGGTGGATCGTCAGCGCCGCCGTGCTGGTACTGCTCGCCCAGTTCGTCCACGGCCTCGCCACCAACCCGGGATGGGACTGGGCCACGTTCGCCAAGTACTTCACCGCCGGCTCCGTGCTGCAGGCGCTGTGGATGACGGTGAAGCTGACGCTGTGGGGGACGGTCCTCGGATTCGCCCTCGGCGTGGTGCTTGCGGTCAGCCGCTTGTCGCACAACCCGGTCCTGCAGGTGATCGCCTGGGTGTACATCTGGGCTTTCCGGTCGATTCCGCTGATCGTGCAGCTCTTGTTCTGGTTCAACATCACGTACCTGTATCAGACTCTGTCGCTGGGCATTCCGTTCGGACCGGGGTTCTTCACGTTCGAGGTCAACGGCGTCATCAGCGGTTTCACCGCCGCCGTCATCGGGCTTGCCCTGCACCAGGCCGCGTACTCCGCCGAGATCATCCGCTCCGGCATCATCTCGGTCGACCACGGGCAGATCGAGGCGGCGCAGTCGCTGGGTATCCCGCGCCGACGCCAGTTCTTCAAGATCGTTCTGCCCCAGGCGATGCGCGGCATCCTGCCGAACGCCGCGAACGAGGTGATCAGCCTGTTCAAGGGCACCTCGATCGTGTCGACGATGGCGATCGCGGAACTGTTCTACCAGGTTCAGGTGATCTTCGGCCGCAACGGCCGCGTCGTACCGCTGCTGATGGTCGCGACGATCTGGTACATCATCCTGACCACGCTGTTGTCGATCGGCCAGTACTACGTCGAGCGGCACTACGCGCGCGGATCGGCTCGGGCACTGCCGCCGACTCCGTGGCAGAAGCTCACCCGGAAGTTCGCCGAGATCCGTGACGCCGGTGTCTCCGTACCGAGAGGTGCCACGAAATGACGGTCGAAGCCACTCCGGCGGAGTTCGCGGTGGAAGTTCGCGGAGTCCACAAGTCCTTCGGCGCACTCGAAGTCCTGCAGGGTGTGGACCTGCTGGTCCGCAAGGGCGAGGTGACGGTGATCCTGGGGCCTTCGGGTTCCGGCAAGTCCACGCTGCTGCGCACGCTCAACCACCTGGAGAAGGTCGACCGGGGCACCATCCGCATCGACGGCGACCTCATCGGCTACCGGCGCAAGGGCAACAAACTCCACGAACTGCGTGAACGCGAGATCCTGAAGCAGCGTTCCCGGATCGGATTCGTGTTCCAGAACTTCAATCTGTTCCCCCACCTCACGGTGCTGGAGAACGTGATCGAGGCGCCGGTGTCGGCGCAGGGCCGCGACCGCGCCGAGGTCGAGGCCGAGGCGATCGCGTTGCTGGAACGGGTCGGCGTGCGCGACAAGGCCCACGAGTACCCGCGACAACTGTCCGGCGGCCAGCAACAGCGGGTCGCGATCGCCCGGGCCCTCGCACTGCGCCCGGCGGTGATCCTGTTCGACGAACCCACGTCGGCCCTCGACCTCGAACTGGTCGGTGAGGTCCTCGCCGTGATCAAACAACTGGCACGGGACGGCGCGACCCTCGTGATCGTCACCCACGAGGTGGGCTTTGCACGGGAGGTCGCCGACACGGCGGTCTTCATGGACGCCGGCGTCGTCGTGGAACAGGGCCCGCCCTCGCAGGTCATCGACAACCCGCAGCACGACCGCACCACAGCATTCCTCTCCCGAGTTCTCTGATTCTCCACACCTCGGTGTGGATCCCCGAAAGGCACACATGTCCACCGCACGGTTCCGTTCGAAGATTCTGGCCTCGGCCCTCACCACCGTCGCGCTGCTCGCCGCCGCGTGCGGGGGCGGCGACGTCGAGGACGAGGGATCGGGGCCGACCTCGGCCGCCGGATACAACCTCACCGCAGACCAGAATCGCATCACCACCGACGAGGTCGAGTCGATCGCCGCGAAGGTTCCCCAGCAGATCCGCGACCGCGGCACGCTCATCGTGACAGGCAGTGCCGGTTCCGCCCCGCCCCTGCGTTTCTACGCCGACGACGACAAGACGCTCATCGGCTCGGAGACCGACTTCGCGTACCTGATCGGCGACGTTCTCGGGTTGAAGGTCGACCTCCAGGCCGCGGATTGGGCGCAGAACTTCGTTCGCATCGACTCGGGGGAGGCCGACGCGTTCATCTCGAACGTCACCGTCACCGAGGAGCGGAAGGAGAAGTACGACTTCTCGACGTACCGCCTCGACACGGTCGCGTTCGAGACGAAGAAGGACAGCGGCATCCAGATCAAGGAGCCCAAGGACGTCGCGGGCCTGAAGATCGCGGTCTCCTCGGGCACCAATCAGGAAGCGCTGCTGGTGAAGTGGAGTGAGCAGAACGTCGCGGCGGGGCTCGAACCCACCGACATCACCTATTACCAGAACGTCACCGACTACTACCTTCCCCTCGCGTCGGGCCGGATCGACGCCTACTTCGGGCCCAACCCGTCCTCGTCGTTCCACGTGGCGCAGGCAGGGGAGAGCGAGATCGCCGGAACGTTCTCGGGGGCAGGCGACGCCCTCCAGGGTGAGATCGCCGTGCTCACCAAGAAGGACAACGGACTGGTGACTGCCGTCAACGAGGCCATCAATCACATCATCGAGAACGGCACGTATGCGCAGGTTCTCGACCGCTGGAACATCGCGAGCGAGGCCGTCGGCACGTCGGTCGTCAACCCGCCCGGACTCCCGAAGACCAGCTGACAGGAGGACCAGTGACCGAGAGGACCGAATCCGTGCAGACCGTGTTCGTCGACCAGGCGGATCCACTGGCCGCGCCGCTGCTCGAAGAACTGGCGATCGAGTACAGCACTCGGTACGGGCGCACCCGCGACGAGATCTACGACGATCTCAGCACGTATCCGGCGGAGGAGTTCGCCGCACCGGGTGGCGCGTTGCTCGTCGTGGTCGAGGAGGGGGCGTCCGTGGCGGGCGGGGCCTTCCGCCGCTACGACGACACGACTGCCGAACTCAAACGGATCTGGACCTCGTCGGCGCACCGCCGCCGCGGCCTCGGACGAATCGTGCTGCGGGAGCTCGAGGCCGAGATCGTCCGGGCCGGTTTTTCCCGCATCTTCCTCACCACGGGGCCGCGGCAGCCCGAGGCGGTGGCCCTGTATCTGGCCGCGGGGTACACGGCACTGTTCGACCGCACCCTCCCACCGCAGGACGTCGGAATCCACGGATTCGAGAAGATCCTGCACACCGCTACCACTCTGCCTTCCGCCTGTGCCGCAAAGGAGTACGAGTCCGTATGAAGTTTCTGCTGATGAGCCTGATCACTCACCAACCGGATCCGGTGACCGGGGAGAAGATCGGCACTGCGGCGAGGCTGCAGGAGGTCGTGGAGTCCGCCGTCCTCGCCGAGCAACTGGGGTACGACGGGTTCGCGGTGGGCGAGCGCCACGAACATCCCTTCCTGTCCTCGTCCCCACCCGTGGTGCTCAGCGCCATCGCGGCGCGCACCAGCACGCTGCAGTTGTGGACGGCGGTCACCACGCTGAGCCTGCTCGACCCGGTCCGTGCGTTCGAGGACTACTCGACGCTGGACAACCTGTCGGGCGGCCGGCTGCAGCTCATCATCGGCAAGGGCAACGGCACCGCGCAGGCGGAGTTGTTCCACGTCACCTCGGACGATCAGTGGGACCGCAACCGCGAGGGCTACGAACTGTTCCGGCAGTTGTGGCAGAGCGAGGACGTCACCTGGGAAGGCACGTTCCGGCCGTCTCTCGAGCACGCTGTCGCACTGCCGCGCCCGCTGCAGCGGCGGATCCGGATCTGGCACGGCAGCGCGACGAGCAAGGAATCGGTGGATCTCGCGGCCCGCTACGGTGATCCGATCTTCTCCGCGAACGTCACGTACCCCATCGACTCGTACGCCGAACTCGTCCGCCACTACCGCGAACGGTGGGCCCACTACGGTCACGATCCCGCCGACGCCCTCGTCGGCGCCGGAACTGCCGGGTTCTACGTGACGCCGAACTCACAGGATGCGCTCGACGTGTGGCGGCCGATTCACGCCGCCCGCCTCGACTTCGCCCGCAGGGCAGGACTTCCGGTGGTGTTCGAAACCGTCGAGGACTTCGTCGAACGCAGCTCCGCACTGATCGGCAGCCCGCAGCAGGTGATCGACAAGGTGCAGCGCTACCACGAGCAGTTCGGGCACGAGGTGATCCACCTGAGCGCCGACCGCGTCGGCAGCGACAAGCAGCACCGCGAAAGCCTGGAGCTGTTCCAGGCCGAGGTGGCACCCGCGCTGCGCGAGACCATTCCGAGCCGCCCCCTCACGGCCGGCACCGAGGAGGAAAACGCATGAGCCTGGTTCTGGGCATCGAACTCGACGGCGAGGGTGCGCATCCCGAAGCCTGGCGACGAGCCGCGCACACACCGGACCGGTTGCTGACCGGGCGAACGGTGGCGGACCGGGTCGCGGCAGCGGAGAACGCCGGTTTCACGTTCGCCTCCTTCGACGATTCGCTCCTGCCGCCCGGCGCGGACGGGGGACCCGTGGGCCGGATCGACGCGGTGAACCGCGCAGCGTTCGTCGCCGCGACCACCAGCACGATCGGTCTCGTACCGGTCGTCGGCACCACATACGCCGAGCCGTTCCACACGTCCTCCCAGCTCGCGACGCTCGACTACGCGTCGCGCGGTCGCGGCGGCTGGATCGCAGCACGCGACACCGACCCGCGGGTCGCGAGCGCCCTCGGCCGGGCCGAGGTCACCGCACCCGCCGACCTTGCGCGGGAGGAACGGGACGCGATCACCGTGGTCCGGGACCTGTGGGATTCGTGGGAGGACGACGCGGTGATCCGCGACCACACCACCGGGCGTTTCGTCGACCGCGACCGATTGCACTACATCGACTTCCAGGGCGAGACCTACTCGGTGAAGGGTCCGGCCATCGTGCCACGACCGCCGCAGGGGCAACTGGTGGTGTTCGGCCCCGAGGGGAACACCGATCCCTCCCTGGTCGACGTGGTGCTGGTGTCCGGACCGACACTCGAGGACACCACCGCGGCCGCCGGGCGCGCGAAGGCAGGCGGCACACCGCTGGTGTTCGCCGAACTGGATGTGGCACTCGGCTCGTCCCCGCCCGCCCCGCCGAGCGGACGGCTGTCGTTCGCCGGCGATGCCACCGGGCTGCTGGAACTGCTGCGCGCACTGGATGCGCACGTCGACGGTGTGCGCCTGCATCCCGCCGTCGTCGACGAGGATCTTCCGGTGCTCGCGCGGTCCGTGGTCCCGGCACTCCTGCGCGCCCGCATCGCCCACCGCCCCGTCCCCGGTTCGACCCTGCGCAGCACGCTGGGCCTCGACCGTCCCGTCACCCGATTCCAGGCCGAGCGCCTCGAAGACTCTTCTCTCGCTGAAAGGTTGTGGAGAACATGACCGACTACTCGTACGCCAGGCCCGGCGCCCAGGTGCACTTCGGTGTCTTCTTCCAGGGCGTCAATCACACGACGATCTGGTCGGATCCGTCGAGCGGATCGCAGATCGACTTCGAAACGTTCCGGCGGGTGGCACTGACCGCCGAGAGGGGCCTGTTCGACGCCTTCTTCCTCGGTGAGGGCCTGCGTCTGCGGGAACAGGAAGGCAAGATCCTCGATCTCGACATCGTGGGCAGGCCGGACGCGATCACCCAGCTCGCGGCGCTGGCCGGCATCACCCGGCACATCGGGTTGGTGGCCACCCAGAACACCACCTACAACGAGCCGGCCGACCTCGCCCGGCGGCTGTCCGGGCTGGACCTGCTGTCCGGTGGCCGTGCCGGTTGGAACGCCGTCACCACGGACAACGCCTGGACCGGGGAGAACTTCCGGCGCGGCGGCTTCCTCGATCACGCGGACAGATACGAGCGGGCCGGGCAGTTCCTCGACACCGCCCGGACGATCTGGGATGCGTGGGCCGACGGCGCGGTCGCGACGAGTACCGACGCGCCGTCGTGGTCGACGCCGGACGGTGTGCCGGAGGTGTCCCGGCGCACGTCGCAGTTCGACGTCAGGATCACCCCCACGCTGCCGCGCAGCGCGCAGGGGCATCCCGTCATCTTCCAGGCCGGCGACTCACCGGCGGGCCGGGACTTCGCGGCCGCGCACACCGACGTGATCTTCTCCCGGCACGGAACGCATTTCGACGAGGCGCTCGCGTTCGCCGACGACATCCGGGCCAGACTGCGCCGTGCCGGGCGCCCCGAGGACGACGTCAAGATTCTGCCGGGCACGCAGATCGTGCTCGCGGAGAACGACTCCGAGGTCGAGGAGAAGGTCCGTTGGGTCCTCGAAGGCCAGTACACCGGGCAGACGGCATTGTCTCTGGTGGGTCAGGTGTGGGGCCGTGATCTGTCCGATCGCGACCCGGACGGGCCACTGCCCGAATTCGATCCGGTGCCCGCGCCGATCTCCGTCACCCGCGGGGCGGCGCGCGACGGGAAGGATCCGCTCGCGATCGCGCGGGAATGGCGGGCACTGGCGGAGGCGCAGAACCTCTCGCTGCGGCAGGTCGCGATCGCGACCACCCAGCGGTCCGGTTTCGCCGGCACCCCCGGTCAGGTCGCCGACGAACTCACCCGGTGGGTTCGCAGCGGAGCGACGGACGGGTTCAACATCTCGCCGTACCTGGTGCCCACCGGACTCGACGAGATCGTCGGCCTGCTGGTGCCCGAACTGCAGGAGCGAGGCTCGTACCGAACGGAATACGAAGGCTCCACTCTGCGAGAACATCTCGGTCTCCGGCCCGCTCTGTCGCGACGGGAACTCCCGACCCGGCAGGCCGTGGGGTGACGGGGGCCCGTGTGGCGGGGCGACCGGCGATCTCTTACACTCGGTGACGACCATCCAGAGCGACCGAGAGACCTGGCTCGTTGACGTCGCAGCAACCCCCCGCCCTGCGGGTGCGGGTGCTACCGCCGGGATCGATGGAGGAACGATGTTGACCGAAGGTTTCGTGAGCGCCTGGGGGCGTCTCCACGTCGATCTCTGCCGGCTGTCCACCTCGATCTGTCACAGCTGACCTGATACCCCGATCCGTCGGGGTTCCGGCTCTTCACACCGCATCCGCGTCGGATCCGGTGTCCCTCACCTTCCTGTGCGCGTGAGCGCTGCCGAATCGTCTCGGCAGCGCGCACGGCACTTCTTCGAGATCACGGAGTTCTCGGTGCCATCAGTGCATTTGTCCTCGCCCCACCGCGGTGCCCGCATCGCAGCAGGTATCGGCGCCGCCGCCGTGCTGGCCACGGCGCTCACCGCCTGCGGTGGCGGTTCCAGCAGTTCCTCCGCGGATGCGGGCCCCGCACAGCCGGGCGGCACACTCCGCTACGGCCTCTCCCAGGCACCCACGTGCGCCGACCCGGCGCAGTCGGGCACGAACCAGACGATCTACGTGGCTCGTCAGGTGGTGGACTCGCTCACCGACCAGGACCCGGCAACGGGTGAACTGAAGCCGTGGCTCGCCGAGAGTTGGGAAACCGACGCCGACGCGTCCTCCTTCACGTTCCACCTGAAGGACGGTGTGACGTTCAGTGACGGAACACCTTTCACCGCGGATTCGGTGAAGAAGAATCTCGACGCCATCGTGAACACCCTCTCCGGCGCCAAGGCCCCGCTCGGTGCCAGCTACCTCGCCGGTTACACCGGTACCACCGTGATCGACCCGCTGACCGCGCAGGTCGACTTCGCCGCACCCAACGCGCAGTTCCTGCAGGCGTCGTCGACCCCGCAGCTGGGCATCCTGTCCGATGCGTCCGTCGCGAGGTCCGCCGAAGAGCGGTGCACCGGCAACATCTCGGGCACCGGGCCGTTCACGTACGGCGACTACCAGCAGGACAAGTCGGTGACCCTCGCCAAGCGCGCCGGATACAACTGGGGTTCGGACGTGTTCGGCCACGACGGCGAGGCCTATCTCGACACCATCGAGTTCAGTGTCGTGCCCGAATCCGGGGTCCGCACGGGCAGCCTGTCCTCAGGACAGCTGGACGCGATCAGCGACGCGTTGCCGCAGGACGCCCCGCAGATCGAAGGCGCGGGCGGGCAGGTGCTCACCACGTCGAACCCCGGGACGCCGTTCGGTTTCCAGCCCAACGTGACTCGCGGGCCGCTCGTCGATCCGGTCGTGCGCAGCGCGCTGGTCCCGGCGATCAACCGGCAGGAACTGGTCGACACCGTGCTCGGGCCCAACTTCAAGCCCGCCACGAGCACGCTGGCCAGCCGCACCCCCGGCTACGTGTCGCTGCCGGACGTGACGTACGACCCGGAGAAGGCGAAGTCGATTCTGGATCAGGCGGGCTGGGTTCCCGGTGCCGACGGCATCCGGGAGAAGGGCGGTCAGAAGCTGAGCTTCCCCGTTCTGTTCAGCTCGGTGTTCGCCGGTAACCAGGCCATTCTCGAACTGGTGCAGCAGCAGCTCAAAGAGGTGGGAGTGGATCTGCAGCTGAATCTCGTGTCCACTCCTGAGGCCACCGCCCGCCAGAATGCCAAGGACTTCGACGCCACCTACTACAACAGCACCCGCGCCGACGGTGACATCCTCCGCACCCAGTTCGGCCTCGAAGGCCGCAACCTGAACAACCGCGGACCGATTCCCGCGCTCGACGACGTGCTCGCGAAGCAGCTCGCCACCACCGACACCACCGAGCGGAGTTCGCTCGTCGCCGACGCCCAGCAGCAGGTGCTCGACAACGGCCTGTGGATTCCCACGGTGGAGTTGTCGCAGGCGATCGGCGCCGGCCCGAACGTGCAGGACCTGAAGTTCGAGGCCTCGGCCCGGCTCCAGTTCTTCGACACCTGGATCAGCGGACGCTGAGCCATGATTCGCTACCTCGGACTACGTGTGCTGCAGGCGATCGCCGTCCTGTGGGCGACGTTCACCGTGTCGTTCGCCGTGCTGTTCCTGCTGCCGTCCGACCCGGTGAGCATCGCCGTCGACTCGGCGACCACCGGAACGACGGTCGACGCGGCTGCCGTCGCGGAGTTGCAGGCCCGGTACGGCCTCGACCAGCCGGTGTGGGTGCAGTACTGGAACTCCCTGAGCCACGCCGTCCGCGGTGACTTCGGGTACTCGATCGCCACCGGGCAATCGGTGACCGAGGCCATCGGGAACGCGGTGCCCAGCACGCTCGCGCTGGCGTCCGCGGCGCTGGTTCTCGCGGTCGTGTTCGGGGCAGCGGTCGCGTTCCTCGCCACCTACACGAGGGTCCATTGGGTGCGGAATCTGCTGTTCTCACTTCCTCCGCTCGTTGTCGCGGTGCCGACATTCTGGGTGGGACTGATTCTGCTGCAGCTGTTCTCGTTCCGGTTGAAGGCTTTCCCGGCGTTCGGTGACCAGGGGATCGCGACGCTGGTGCTCCCCGCGGTGACGCTCGCGCTGCCGACCGGCGCCGTGATCGCGCAGGTGCTCGCGGCGAGTCTGCAGACCACGTGGCGGCAGCCGTTCATCGAAGCCGCGCGGGCGAAGGGCGCGTCCCGTTGGCAGATCCAGACCCGGCACGCGCTGCGCCTGTCGAGCATTCCCGCATTCACCATCGCCGGTGTGCTCGTGGGTAATCTGCTGGCCGGATCGGTCGTCGTCGAGACGGTGTTCTCGCGCGCCGGAGTGGGGCGGCTCACCCAGACTTCCGTGATGGCGCAGGACATTCCGGTGGTCCAGGGAATCGTGGTGCTGAGCTCCGTCGTCTATGTACTCGTCAATCTCGCCGTCGATCTGCTCTACCCGCTGATCGATCCGAGGATCGTCGAGGGTAGACGCAGTTCCGGCGCCGGCACCACCGCGGGTGTGGAGGAGAAGGTTCATGTCTGACATCCTCACCAGGGAACTGATCGACGAGGCCGAGGGTTTCGGCACTCCACCGATCGACCCGCCTCCCGTGATCGTGTCCGAGTCGGGCAGCCGCGGACGCCGCGTGGTGACGTGGTTGCGTCGCAATCTCGCGCTCGTGGCCTCGGCCGCCGTGCTCCTTGTCGCGGTCGGATTCGCGGTGGCGCCGTCGGTGTTCGCGAGCGGCGACCCGCTGGTCGGGGTGCCCGCCCAGAAACTGCAGGCGCCGAGTGCCGCGCATTGGTTCGGCACCGACAACATCGGCCGCGACGTGTATACCCGCGTGGTCCACGGCGCCGGACTGTCGCTGACCGCAACGCTGTTGGCCGTGGGCATCGCACTGGTCGTCGGTTCGCTGATCGGCCTGCTGTCCGGTGCCGTCGGAGGTGCGCTGGACGCCGTCCTGATGCGGGTAGTCGACGTCCTCCTGTCGATCCCCGCCCTGCTGCTCTCGCTCGCACTGGTGACCGCGCTGGGGTTCGGCACCGTCAACGTGGCCATCGCGGTGGGCGTGTCGCTGATCGCGAACTTCGCCCGCGTGATGCGTTCGGAGGTGCTGCGAGTACGCCGGTCGCTGTACGTCGAGGCGGCGTTCGCGTCGGGTGTCCGCTGGCACACGGTGCTGCGCCGCCACGTGCTGCGGAACTCGTACGCGCCCGTCGTGGCACTCGCCGCCGTCGAGTTCGGGATGGCGGTCCTCGCGGTGTCGTCGCTGAGCTTCCTCGGGTTCGGTGCGGTGCCGCCCACCCCGGAATGGGGCTCGCTGATCTCCGAGGGCCGGAACTACCTCGCCACCGCATGGTGGATGACAACCCTGCCCGGACTGGTGATCGTGGCCGTCGTGCTGTCGGCGCACCGACTCGGGCATGCACTCGAACAGAGGGAAGTGCGATGAGTTCGACTACTACTGCGGCAGGCACCACGGCGCCGCTCCTCCAGGTCTCCGGACTGCGGGTGGCGTACGGGAGCGTGAGCGATCCCGTCGTGGCCGTGAAGGGCGTCGACCTCACGGTCTCGCGCGGCGAAGTGGTGGCCGTGGTCGGCGAGTCCGGCTCCGGAAAATCCACCACCGCGCACGCCATCCTCGGACTGCTCAGCGGATCCGGGCGTGCCGTCGCCGGCACCGTCACATTCGACGGTGAGCGTCTCGACACCAAGTCGGAGCGCGCACTCGGGCGGGTCCGCGGCGCCCGGATCGGCCTGGTTCCCCAGGACCCGACGACATCGCTCAACCCCGTCCTGCGGGTCGGCGCCCAGGTGGCGGAGGTGCTCCGGATCCACGGTCTCGCCGACCGGCGGACAGCAGGCATCGAGGCGGTGCGCATTCTCGCCGAGGCCGGGATCGACCGGCCCGAGGCGCGGGCGAGGCAGTACCCGCAGGACCTCTCGGGCGGGCAACGGCAGCGCGTCCTGATCGGGATCGCCTTGGCGTGCAGCCCCGAACTCGTGATCGCGGACGAGCCGACCAGCGCGCTCGACGTCACGGTGCAGCGCCGGATTCTCGATCACCTCGACGCGCGGATCGCCGAGTCCGGTACCGCGGTCCTGCTGATCACGCACGATCTGGGTGTCGCCGCCGACCGTGCCGACCGGATCGTGGTGATGAGCCAGGGTGAGGTGGTGGAAGCCGGTCCCACCCGCGAGATCCTCGAGAATCCACAGCACGAGTACACCCGCACCCTGCTGGCCGCGGCGCCGAGTCTCTCGGTGGGACGGGGGTCCAGCCGCGCCGCGGCGGCGGGCGGAGCCGAACCCGATGTCCTGTTGCGCGTCTCCGGGGTGTCCAAGACGTTCCGGATCGATCGGCGCACGGCCATCGACGCCGTCCAGGACGTGTCGTTCGAGGTTCCGCGCGGGCGCACGCTGTCGCTGGTGGGGGAGTCCGGGTCCGGCAAGTCCACGGTGGCCCGGATCGCGATCCGGTTGGAATCTCCCTCCGCGGGCCGCGTCGAGTTCGACGGCCGGGACATCACCACCCTGCGCGGCGGCGCGCTGCGCGCCCTGCGCCGCCGAGTGCAGATCGTGTACCAGAACCCGTATGCGTCCCTCGATCCGAAGCTGGCGATCGCGGACATCGTGGCGGAACCGCTCGGTGCGTTCGGTGTCGGGACCAGGGCGGAACGGACGGCCCGAGTCGCCGAACTGCTCGAACAGGTCGCGCTGCCGCGCACCTACCTCGAACGCAGGCCGGCCGAGCTGTCCGGAGGGCAACGGCAGCGGGTCGCCATCGCCCGCGCGCTCGCCCTGCACCCCGAACTCGTCGTGCTCGACGAACCGGTGTCGGCGCTGGACGTCTCGGTGCAGGCACAGATCCTCGGGTTGCTCGAGAGCCTGCAGCGGGAACTCGGGCTCAGCTACCTCTTCATCTCACACGACCTTGCCGTGGTCCGGCAGATCAGCGACACGGTCGCGGTGATGCGGTCCGGCCGCATCGTCGAATCGGGCACCGCGGCAGAAGTATTCGACAATCCCCGCCACGACTACACCCGGCAGTTGCTCGACGCCATCCCGGGACGATCCGTCGTGCGCCCACGTTCTGCACAGCTGGAGGAATCGATTCATGCCTGAGCCACACGACCCGCTCGTCGCCGTCGATCTGTACGGTACGGGGATCCATCCGCAGTCCTGGCGCCGTCCGGACTCGCGCGCCGAGGACCTCTTCACCGCCGGCTACTGGACCGGCCTCCTCGGGCAGGCCGACTCGGCCGGAGTGGACCTCGCCTTCGTCGGCGATACCTTCGCGATCGCCACCACGGGACATGCCGATCAGCGTGGGCAACTGGATGCCGTGGCGATCGCGGCACGGGCCGTCGCGTCCACCGAGCGCATCGGCCTGGTTCCCACGGTGACGGTCACCCACACCGAACCGTTCCACGTGTCCAAGGCGATCGCGAGCCTCGACCACGCGTCGCTCGGCCGCGCCGGGTGGCAGGTGGACGTGTCGGCCGGTCAGGCGCAGGCGAATCTGTTCGGGCGCAAGGATGCACAGGAGGCCGAGAGTCTGTGGGCGGAGGCGGCCGACGCGATCGAGGTCGTCAGTCTGCTGTGGGACAGCTGGGAGGACGACGCCGAGATCCGCGACGTCGCCACCGGCCGTTTCATCGACCGGGACAAGCTGCACTACATCGATTTCGGGGGCACGCACTTCTCCGTGAAGGGTCCCTCGATCACGCCGCGGTCGCCGCAGGGGCAGTCGCTGATCGTGATCGGTGCGCGGGACGAGCACTCCACCCGGGTCGCCGCGGCGCGCGCCGACGTGATCCGCATCGGCGCACCCACCGTGGACGCGGCGCGTGACGTCGCGGACCGGGTGCGACGTGCCGCGGTCGAGGCGGGCCGGGCCCCCGCTTCGCTCCGGATCCTGCTGGACGTCGAGGTGGTGATCGCCGAGACCGCCGACACGGCGGAACGCGACCTCGCCCAGCTCGAGAACTGGTCCGGCGGCCGCTACGAGCCGGCGTCGATTCTCCACCGCGGCGCCGCGCATGGACTGTCCCGGCTGATCACCGACGTGGTGGACACCGGGGGCGTCGACGGTGTCACCCTCCGGCCGCTGGCGCTGACGTCCGGCCTGAACGAGATCACCCAACGCGTCCTGCCGCTGCTGCGGCCGGGCGGCCGAGCGTCCGACAGCGGAGTGCTCCGGGAGCGGCTCGGCTTCACCCGTCCCGTCAATCACTTCGCCGGACAGGACTGACCTCATGAGCGACCAGCGCAAGCAGATTCATCTCGCCGCCCACTTTCCCGGCGTCAACAACACCACCGTGTGGAGCGACCCCGCCTCGAAGAGCCAGATCGACTTCGACTCGTTCGTGCACCTCGCGGAGACCGCCGAACGCGGACTGTTCGACTTCTTCTTCCTCGCCGAGGGCCTGCGCCTGCGTGAGCACCGGGGCCTGATCCACGACCTCGACGTGGTGGGCCGCCCCGACACGGTGACGGTGCTCGGCGCACTCGCCGGAGTCACCACGCATCTGGGCCTGGCGGGGACGATCAACACCACGTTCAACGAACCGTACGAGCTGGCACGGCAATTCGCCTCGCTCGACCATCTGTCCGACGGCCGGGCCGCGTGGAACATGGTGACGTCCTCGGACGCGTTCACGGGGGAGAACTTCCGGCGCGGGGGATACCTCGACAAGGCCGACCGGTACGTCCGTGCAGGCGAACTGATCGAGGGCGCCCGCAAGTTCTGGGACAGCTGGGATCAGGATGCGTTGCAGATCGACCGCGCCCGGGGAGTGTTCGCCGCGGACAACTCGATCCGCGACGTCACCCACTCCGGCTCCCAGTTCGACATCCGGGGACGATTCACGATTCCCCGGAGCCCGCAGGGGCACCCGGTGCTGCTGCAGGCCGGTGACTCCGATCAGGGCCGCGAATTCGGGGCCGCGCAGGCGGACGCGATCTTCACCATCCACGGGTCGCTCGAGGACGGCCAGAAGTTCTACACGGATGTCAAGGGCAGGCTGGCGAAGTACGGGCGCAGTTACGACGATCTCAAGGTCCTGCCCGCGGCGACCTTCGTGCTGGGCGACTCCGCGGCGGACGCCGCCGAGCGCGCCGATCACATCCGGCACCAGCAGGTGGGCCCGCAGACGGCGATCGCGTTTCTCGAACAGGTCTGGGGTCGTGACCTTTCCGCATACGACCCGGACGGTCCGCTACCGGACGTCGAACCGGCCGACGACACGAACATCACCCGCGGCCGGGTCCGGCACGCGAAGGACCCCCGCGAGATCGCCGCCGCGTGGCGGGCGAAGGCCGAAGCCGAGAAGCTCAGCATCCGTGAACTGATCATCGCGGTCACCACCCGCCAGCAATTCGTCGGCACCGCCGCCCAGGTGGCCGAGGAGATCGACCGCTACGTGCAGGCGGACGCGTGCGACGGCTTCATCCTGGTACCGCACCTCACACCGGCCGGGCTCGACGAGTTCGTCGAGAAGGTGGTCCCGGAATTGCAGAACCGCGGCAGCTTCCGCTCCGAGTACTCGGGGACGACCCTGCGCAGCCATCTCGGACTGCGCCATCCGCATCACCAGACAGAAGGAGTTCGGGCATCATGACCGCAGTCACGGCAGGCGCGACATTCGAGCAGGACTGGCAGGACTGGCATTCGGCGCGGGAGGAGTCTTTCCGCGACCCGCTGGGATGGCTGAGTCTCACGGCGTTGCACTGGCTCGTCGAGACCGACACCACGTTCCCCGACCTGCCCGGGAAGTGGCGGGCCGACGCGGACGGGGTGGTGATCACGGCCACCGCCGACGCCGGTCTCGAGGTCGACGGCGACGCGGTCGACGGCACGGCGACCCTCGCACCTCTGGAGGGTGCACCCGGTCTGCTCGTGCGGCACGGGAGCCGCAACATCGAGGTGATCCGGAGGACCGGTGACGTCGCCCTGCGGATCCACGACCCCGAGGCGGGCACCCTCGCCGCGTTCACCGGCATCCCGGCGTTCCTGCCCGCGCGGCAGTGGGCCGTGCCGGCAACGTTCACCCCGTTCCCGCAGTCCCGTGTCGTGACGACGGGTGCGGTCGTCGAGGGTCTCGAGCACCACCACACGGCGCTGGGCTCACTCGCATTCGAGTACGACGGCGCCGCACACGAACTCGTCGCGTTCGCAGGCACGAACGGTGGCCTGCACGTCCTGTTCACGGACGCCACCAGCGGGGTCAGCACGTACCCCGCGGCGCGGTCCCTGGCCGTGGACGCCCCCGCCGCCGACGGCCGGGTGGTCCTCGATTTCAACCGGGCGGCCAACTTGCCGTGCGCGTTCACCGACTACGCCACCTGCCCGGTCGCGCCCGCCGAGAACCGGCTGACGCTCGCGGTCGAGGCCGGCGAGAAGAACCCGCGGTAGGCATGGCCGAGAAGCAGGTCGTGCTCGGGGCGGCGGCGCCCGTGGGCCGGGCGGACTTCGCCGTCCTCGCGGATGCCGCCCGTACCGCGGAGCGGGGGAGATTCGACTTCTTCCTCGCCGAAGGCGTCACCGCGGCGAACGCGCTGGCCGGGTTCACCGACACGGTGGGGCTCGCGGCGACGCTGGACACGACCTCCGCCGAACCGTACGACGTGGCCCGCCGGCTGGCCTCACTCGATCACCTGTCCGGCGGCCGTGCGGCATGGAACACCGTGGCGCCCGGCGACGAGCGGGCCGCGGAGTTCGTCGACACCGCCTGCACGCTGTGGGATTCCTGGGCCGAGGGGGTCGTGACCGTCGACCGGGATGCGGGGCGATTCGTCTCGGATCCCACCGCAGGCGCGTTCTATCACCGGGGCAGGCACTTCGACATCGGTGGACGCTTCACCGTCCCGCGGAGCCCGCAAGCGCAACCGGTGGTGATCGTGTCGGGTGACGGCCCGGCGGCCCGGGATCTCGCCGCCCGGCACGGCGACGTGATCATCGCGCCGCTCGGCACGTTCGAGGCCGGTCGCGCGTTCTACGACGACCTCGCGCGCCGCACGGTCGAGGCAGGCAGACCCGCCGGTGCGGTGAAGGTCCTGTCCGCCGCGACGTTCGTGGGTACCGCCGCGTCCGTCGCGGACCGGATCGTCCGGTGGGTCCGCGAGGACGCAGCGGACGGGTTCGTCCTGCCCTCTCACCTCACCTCGGACGAACTCGCCCTGTTCGCCGACACGGTGGTGCCGTTGCTGCAGGACCGCGGCGTTCTGCGCACCGAATACACCACCGCCACGCTGCGGCGGCACCTCGGACTCGGTGCCCCGCGCAGCCATCGCGCTGTCAATCCCCGCTCTCTCCAGAAGGTGCCCTCATGACCACTCCGTTGTCCGTCCTCGACCTGTCGCCCGTCAGCGAGGGCACCACCGCCCGCACCGCGCTGCGGAACACCGTCGACCTCGCCCGGCACGCCGAGGCGTGGGGATACAAGCGGTACTGGGTTGCCGAACACCACTTCGTGGGCGTCGCCAGTTCCTCGCCTGCCGTGCTCGTCGGGATCCTGGCCGCGGCGACCAGCACGCTCCGGGTCGGCGCCGCCGCGGTGCAGTTGGGCCACACCACCGCAGCGGCCGTGGTCGAGGCGTTCGGCACCGTCGACGCGCTGTACCCGGGTCGCCTGGACCTCGGGCTCGGACGGTCGGGTCAGCGGCGGGCCGAGGCGCTGAAAGCGGTTGCGGAACGCAACAACCAGCCGACCCCGCCCCGCCGGGAGACGGAGATCCGCGACGGCGTCGTGATCCCGGCGCCGTTCGATCCGACCGGGCTCCTGCTGTCTCCGCGGCTCGCGGCGGCGCAGTCGGTTCTGCAGCAGCCCGGCGCGCTGTCACCCGCATTCGACCAGCAGGTCGACGACATCCTGGCACTGCTCGGCGGCACGTACCGCACCCCGGACGGGATCGAGCTCCACGCGAGCCCCGGCGAGGGCGCCTACGTCGAAGTGTGGGTGTTCGGCAGCAGCGCGGGACCGAGCGCAGAACTGGCCGGCCGGCTGGGGCTGCCTTTCGGCGCGAACTACCACGTGAGCCCGTCGACAACCATAGAGGCGGTCGAGGCCTACCGCGCCGCGTTCCGCCCGTCGTCGAAGCTGCAGAAACCGTACGTCGTCGTCTCCGCCGACGCGGTCGTGGCGGAGGACGACTCGACCGCGAAGGAACTGGCGTCGACGTTCGCGCACTGGACGCACAGCATCCGCAGTGGGCACGGTGCGATCCCGTATCCGGACCCGGCGCACACGGCACCGCTCGGCGAGACGGAACGCGCGGCGGTCGAGGACCGGCTGATCACCCAGTTCGTGGGGGCACCGGCCACCGTCGCGGACCGACTCGACAGTCTGCGAAGGCTCACCGACGCCGACGAACTGGTGATCACCAGCGTCACCCACGATCACGGCGACCGGTTGCGCTCCTATGAGCTGCTGGCAGCGGAGTGGGGACTGCCGGGCCTGCTGGCCGCCTGAGAGCACGATGATTGAACGCTGGTCCAAATGGGAATCCCAGGCCCATGGACACAGCAAATGCCCCTGTGCCCGAGTCCCGTGACGAGCTGGTCGAGCAGCTACGGCAGTACCTGAGCTCGATCACGTCGACGGAACTCGGCCCCGACGACGACTACTTCACCCTGGGATTGGTGAGTTCGTTGCGGGCCCTGGAGATCGTCACGTACATCGAAGGCTCCCACGACGTCGTGGTCGAGGTGGAGGATCTCGATCTCGACAACTTCCGTACCGCAGCGCGGGTAGCGGGCTTCATTCGGAGAAAGCGGGGCGAGCAGCTTCGTGCGACGGACGGGGCGGCGCCGTGATCGGTATCGACACACTCGTCGCCTCCGCCGAGACGGACGCCGGCACCTGGGACGAGACCGGACTGCCGGTCGATGTCATCGAGGCCGCCGCGCGGGCGGGAGTCCTCGGGCTGGACCGGACGACGGACTGCCGGGGACTCGGCCTGAACGCGGCCGAACTCGGCTCGGTCGCAGAAAGACTCGGGGCGGTCTGCACGTCGTTGCGCTCGCTGCTGACCGTGCAGGGGATGGTGAACGCCGCCCTCGATCGGTGGGGCACCGCCGAACAGCGGGCGCAGTGGGTGCCGGCCCTGGCGACCGGTGAACTCCTCGCCGGATTCGCCGCCACCGAATCCGAAGCCGGCAGCGACCTCTCCTCTGTGACTACCAGTTTCGAGGCGCACGGCTCGGATCACCGGATCTCCGGACGGAAACTGTGGGTCACGTTCGGCGAGGTCGCGGATGTACTGCTCGTCCTCGGCCGCTCGCAGGCCGGGCTGACGACGGCGCTGGTCGAAACGGACGCACCCGGAGTGTCCGTCGAACCGATCCACGGGCAGCTGGGTATGCGCGGCGCCCGGATCGCGCACATCGCGTTGGACGGCGTCGTCGTCCCCGCCGACCACCTGATCGCACCGCCGGGATTCGGACTGTCCCACGTCGTCGGCACCGCCCTGGACCACGGCCGGTACACCATCGCCTGGGGGTGCGCCGGGATGGCGCGTGGGTGTCTCGCCGACGCCGCCGCACACGCGTCCACCCGGGTGCAGGGCAGCGCCGTGCTGTCCGAGCACGACTCGGTCCGCGCGATCATCGGTCGCAGCTGGGTCGATGCCGCGGGGGCTCGGGCGCTGTGCGAACGGGCCGCCGAACAACGCGATGCCCACGAGCCGAGCGCGCTGTTCACGACGATCGCCGCGAAGTACGCCGCTTCCCGCGTCGCCGCGTCGGTGAGCCAGCAGGCGGTCCAGGTGCTCGGGGCCGCGGGGTGCGCCCCCGGCAGCCGGGTGGGTCGCTTCTTCCGCGACGCCAAGGTCATGCAGATCATCGAGGGCGCGACGGAGGTCGCCGAACTGCAGATCGGTGACTACGTGCTCGGGGGAGGTGCGCGATGACGGCCGACCGACCGGTCACGATCGATTCGGTCGCGCTCTGGTTCCCGGACGACGAGGTGACCGTGGCGGGCCTGCCCGAGCTCGACGAACTGCCGATCGCTCAGCGTGAGCACGCATTGTCACTGGGCATCGACACGGTGCGGATCGGAATCGGGCTCTCCGAGGTGGATCTGGCACACGCCGCGGCGGACGAGGTGCTCCGGACGGCGGGCCTCGACGCCACTCAGCTCGATGCGCTGCTGCTCGTCCAGGGCCGGGTTCCGCAGTATCTGCTCGCGTCCGAGGCGACGCGGCTGCAGCACCGGCTCGGCGCGACCCAGGCGTTCACCACCAGTGTGGGTGACCTCGGGTGCGTGTCGGTCTCGGGGGCGTTCGCGCTCGCGTCGGCGTTGCTCCGCGGCGACTCCCGTTGCCAGAACGTCCTCGTCGTCGCGGCGGCGAAGACACCGACCCGGTCGCGGTACCGGTCGCCGATGACGCTCCTGGGCGACGGCGCCGCCGCGGTCCTGCTGACGACGTCGGGGACCGGGCGCTACGAACTCGTCGACCAGATGATCCGCAGCGACGGGAAATACGCCGACCTGTTCCACATCGACTACCGCGACGTCCGCGAAGCCGACTGGGTCGAGGAATGCGCCGACGAACCCACGTACTCGTTCCGCCTCGCGGTCGAGAGCCGGAAGCGGTTCACGGAGATCAACGCGGACCTGCTGGCCCGGAACGGGCTGCAGCAGGACGCCATCGGCGTGTTCCTCATGCAGAACCTGTCGCTCGGCGCGTTCACGTTCTGGCAGGAGGCACTCGACGTCACCATCGATCCGGTCTGCCGCGACAACCTGGCCCGGTTCGGCCACCTCGGATCCGTCGACGTCGCGGCGAACCTCGAGCACGCGGCGTCCGCACAGGCGCCCGGCGACTACTGCGTGATCATGAACAGCAGCCCGGTCGCGGCGTGGAGCAGCGCGCTGCTCCGACGCCTGCCGGATCGACCCGGGCACGGGAAGTGATCGCGATGGAGCAGACGGTCAAGTGCGTGGTCTGGGATCTCGACGACACCATCTGGGACGGTGTCGTCCTCGAACAGGACGCCCCCATGCCGAAAGCCGACGCCCTCCGCGCCCTGGACGTGCTCGACCGTCGCGGCATCCTGCACGCCGTGGCGAGCCGCGGCGAATACGAACCCGCCGCCGCGCACCTGCGCATGCACGGGATCGAGGAACTGTTCTGCGCCGTCGACGTCGGCTGGGGCCCGAAGTCGGAAGCCGTGCGCCGCATCGCGGACACACTGAATCTGGGTCTCGACACCATCGCCTTCGTCGACAACGATCCCGTCGAGCGGGCCGAGGTGTCCGAGGCGCTTCCCCCGGTGCGCTGTTATCCCGCCGAGCAGATCGCGTCGTTCCCCGACCTTCCCGAGCTGACTCCGCCCGCCGTCACCGAGGAGGCGAGGCAGCGGAGGTCGCTGTACCGCGCCGAACGGATCCGTCAGGTGAGCGAACAGGAGTTCCACGGGTCCAACTCCGAGTTCCTGGCCTCGCTCGAACTGGTCATGACGGTCCGCCGCGCGACCGAGGACGACCTCGAACGCGCCCACGAACTGACCGTCCGGTCTCATCAACTCAACACGACGGGCCGGACTTTCGGCATCGACGAACTGCGCCGGCTGTGCGCCTCGGACGACCATGAGGTGCTCGTGGCGTCGCTCGGCGACCGATTCGGCGGGTACGGCACGATCGGTCTCGCGGTCTCCGAGATCCGTGGCGACGATTCCGTCCTGCAACTGCTGCTGATGTCGTGCCGGGTGATGTCCCGTGGGGTCGGGACGGCGCTGATCCGGCACGTCGTCGAGCGGGCCCGCGCGCACGGAAGGCGGGCGCTCGCCGAGTTCGTGCCGACGGACGTCAACCGGGTCATGCTGGTGACCCTGCGATTCGCGGGCTTCGACGTCGTCGACCCGAACCCCGATCGGATACTGCTGCTGTGCAATGACGTTCGCAGTACTGCGGCGCCGAACGCCGACCACGTCGCGGTCCTCTCGGGAGACGTGGCGCCATGACGGACGTGGTCGCGAACGGTGGGGTGATGTCCGGGATTCTCCGCCAGTGCGCGCGGGTTCCCGGCCGGATCGCGATCGTGGTGGGCGAGCGGTCGCTGACGTACCGCGAACTCGACTCGGCGAGCGAGGCACTGGCGCGGCAACTCGCTGCCCTGGGCGTGCGGCCGGGCCAGGTGGTGCTGATCCACCAGCGGCAGAGCGTCGAGACGGTGGTCGGGATGATCGCCGCGCTGCGACTGGGTGCGGCCTGGTGCGTGATCGAACCCGGACACCCGGTGGTTCAGCTCCGCGCACTCCTCGGCGACATCGACTGCGGTGCCATCGTCTTCGGGTCCACCGATCCGAAGACGCCGCCGGAGTCGGTCCGGGACCTGGCCCGGAGTGCGGGCGGACGTGTTCCCGCACTGCACGACCGGGACGCCGACCACCCGCCCGTCGCCGAACCGGCCGATCTTCCCGAGGACGTGCCCGCGGGCACCGCCGCCTACGTGATCACCACGTCCGGGTCGACCGGCGTCCCCAAGGCCGTCGTCGCGAGCCGCGCCAACCTCGCGAACATGGTCGACGGGCGCAATTATGACTACGACGACGGCGACCTCGTCACATTCTCCGCGTTCCGCCTCACGTGGGACGGCTCCCTGCTGAAAACGCTGTGGGCGTTGTGCACCGGCGGCACCAGCGTGCTCCCGGACGCTCGCGCACTGATGGACGCCGAGGCGGTCGCCGCGCTCGCCCGGACGTGGCAGGCCACCCACCTGGTCGCGACCCCGTCCTTCTACCGGCTGCTGCTGCCGCATCTCACCCCGCTGCGCGAACGTCTGCGGTTGGTGACGCTTGCGGGAGAGGCACTTCCGGGCACGCTCGTCGAACAGCATCGCGCGGTGCTGCCCGGGGTCCCGCTGAGCAACGAGTACGGTCCGACCGAGACGACCGTCAGCTGCCTGGCTCATCCGGTGCGCGACGTGCCCGCCTCGATCGCGCCGATCGGCAGACCATTGGGGGCGAGCACGGCCTACGTCCTCGACGCGAAACTGGTCGAGGTGCCGTACGGAACGGTCGGGGACCTGTACGTCGGCGGTCCGCAGATCTCCGAGGGCTACGCGTCCCGCCCGGCCGTCACCGCGGCCCGCTTCGTCGCCGACCCCTTCGCGGAGCGGCCGGGCGCCCGGATGTATCACACGGGTGACCTCGCGCGCGTCGATCCGCACGGCGACATCGAATTCTGCGGCCGGTTCGACGGACAGGTGAAAGTGCGTGGCGCCCGGGTCGAGAGACACGCGGTGGAGGCCGTCCTGGAGGGTCACCCCGCGATACACCAGGCCGTGGTTCTCGCGACCGCAGACGAACACGGGGAGACGGCCTTGACCGCGTTCTGGGTGCCCGCGGCCGCAGCGACCGTACTGCCCACGCCGCGCGACCTGATCGCGCACTGCGCCGAGCGGCTCGTCGCGCAGGCGGTGCCCGACCGCTTCCTCGCGCTCGGCGCCCTTCCGCTCGCACCGAGCAGCAAGGTGGACGAGGCGGCGTTACGCCGCCTGCTGCCCGGCGGAGGTGGTGGCGTTGCGTGAGCACCATACCGAGGCCGCCGGCAGCGCGGAAGCACCGTTCCCGCTGTCGTCGGCCCAATACGAGGCGTGGCTGGCCCAGCAACTGGCCCCCGACGTGCCGCTGTGCATCGCCCAGTACGTCGAGGTGCACGGCGACCTGGACGTCGACCTTCTGCGCGAGGCCACCGTCGCGACCGCCGACGAATTCGGATCGCCCTTCCTCCGGTTGATCGACAAGGACGGTCAGCCGTTCCAACTGGTCGACCCGTCGACGGACCGGTCGATCGGCCTGATGGACTTCCGCGGGGACGCCGAACCGGTGGACGCCGCCCGCCGATGGATGCGCGCCGACTGCGAGACCCCGCTGGATCCGACTCGCGACCGCCTCGTCGAATCGTCGATTCTTCGCGTCGGTGACGCGCACTACCTGTGGTACAGCAAGATTCACCACGTCGCCCTGGACGGTTACGGTGCGATGACGATGCTCAACCGCATCGCGGCCCGGTACACCGCGGAGGTGCTCGACCGGGAACTGCCGCCCAACGAGGCCGTGGACCCCCGGCATCTGTACGACGCCGATCAGCAGTACCGGTCGTCGTCCCGCTTCGCCGCGGACCGGCAGTTCTGGGCCGAACGGGTCGGCGGTCTCGGACCCGGATCGAGCCTGGCCCGACGGACCGGGCCCGCGGTCGCCACGAGCACCGACGTCACCGCGCCCCTGCCGGACGCGGCGGAGCGAGCGCTCGGCGACGCCGGCGCCCACGGGACCGCGAAGATCATCGCCGCGTTCGCCTGCTACCTGTCGAGGACGACGGGACGCCGGGACGTGCTCGTGAAGATCCCGGTGTCGGCACGCACCACCGCGACCCTGCGACGGTCCGGCGGAATGGTGGCGGGCGTCGTGCCGCTTCCCGTGCAGATCCGTCCCGGGGACACGGTGGGGCAGCTGGTGGCGCGGGTGCAACTCGACCTGATGGGCGCGCTGCGACACCAGCGTTTCGGGCTCGGCGACATCCGGCGCGACGCGGGCGCCGGTGCCACGGAGACGCTGTCGGGACCGATGGTCAACGTGATGCTCTTCCACCAGGAACTCGCTCTGGGGCCGCTCGTCGGCGAGTACCACATCGTCACGTCCGGGCCGGTCGAGGACCTGCTCGTCAACGTGTACCGGAGCGGCACACCGGTCCGGACCTTCGTCCACTTCCTGGCCAACCCCAACCGGTACGACGCCGACGAGGTCGGCGAACATCACCGGCAATTCCTGGAACTGCTGGGCGACTTCGTCGCGGCCGACGCGGACGCCGCGCTCAGCACCGTCCACGAGGAGACGGCCCGGATCGCCTTCTGGACGCGCACATTGGCGGACGCACCCCCGGTGCTGGACCTGCCCACCGACCGTCCGCGGCTCGCGCGGCCGTCCCACCGCAGCGCCGCCGTCGATGTCGCACTCGACCCGGATCTGCGGCGCACCCTGGAAGCGTTCGCCGCCGGACACCGCACGGACGCCGCCACCGTGATCCATGCGGTGCTGGCGCTGGTGCTGGCACGATCGGCTCGGACCGACGACGTCGTCATCGGCACGGGGACGGAAACCGACCCGGTGGTGTTGCGGACCCACGTGCGCGGCTCGGACCGCTTCGGCGAGTACGTCGGCACCGTGCGGGACGCCGCCGCGGAGGCCTTCGCCCACCGCGGTGTGCCCGCCCGGCGAATCGCGGACATCCTCGACCCACCGCGGTCCACGTCACACGCACCGCTCTTTCAGGTACTGCTCGAATTCTCGGACCAGGCAGCGGAACTCGGCGACCTCGACCTGCGCGTGACGGTGTCGGGCACGACGGCCCGATTCGCCTACGCGACAGACCTGTTCGACGCCGCCACCGTTGCGGGAATCGCTCGGCGGTTCGTGCGGACCACCGAGGCCGCCGCCGCGGATCCGTCCGTCGTGATCGGCGACATCGACCTGGTCGGATCGGCCGAACGCGCTCTGCTGCAGGACTGGTCGTCCCGTCCGGCGGATGCCGCCGACGAGACGACACTCGGTGCGCTGTTCGCCGCCCGGGCGGCGCGGAGCCCTGACGCCATCGCCGTCGTGTCGGGCGGCGAGCGCATGAGTTACGGCGACCTCGATACCCGGTCGAACCGCCTTGCACGGCACCTGCTCGCGCGGGGCGTGGGTCCGGAGTCGTCGGTCGCGGTCGCGATGCCGCGATCGGCGGCGCTCGTCGTCGCACTCGTGGCGATCGTCAAGGCCGGGGCCGCCTATCTCCCCATCGACGCGGACCATCCCGGTGAGCGCTCGGCGCTCGTCCTCGACGACGCCCACCCGGTGTGCACTCTGGCCACCCGGGACACCGCACAGTCGCTGCCGGCATCGGACATTCCCGTCCTGCTCCTCGATTCGACGGACACGGATCTCGGCGGCAGCTCCGCGGACCCGCTGACCGACGCGGAACGGGCACCGGTCGATCCGGACTCGTCGGCCTACGTCGTCTACACGTCGGGATCGACGGGACGGCCGAAGGGCGTCGCGGTGTCGCACCGCAACGTGGTCTCGCTCTTCACGAGCACCCGGGACCTGTTCCGGTTCGGGGACACCGACGTGTGGACGATGTTCCACTCCCCGGCATTCGACTTCTCGGTCTGGGAGTTGTGGGGCGCGCTGCTGCACGGCGGGACGCTCGTCGTCGTCGACTTCGACACCACCCGGTCGCCCGCCGCGTTCCTCGCGCTGCTGCGCCGCGAACAGGTGACGGTGCTGAGCCAGACGCCGACGGCGTTCTCGCAGCTGATCGAGGCCAACGACACGGAGGACGGCGCCGGCCCGCCGCCGCTGCGCTACGTCGTGCTCGGCGGCGAGGCGCTCGACTTCGGGCAGCTCGAACGCTGGTACTCACGCCACGGCGAGGACGCGCCCGTGCTCGTGAACATGTACGGCATCACCGAGACGACGGTGCACGTCACGCACCTCCCGCTCGGTCGCGGGCTCGCCGCCGCCGCGTGGACGAGCAAGGTAGGGCGGCCGATCCCCGGATTCCGGGTGTCGGTGCTGGACGCGCGGCTGCATCCGGTGCCGGTCGGTGTGGCCGGCGAACTGTACGTGGCGGGACCGCAGGTCGCGCGCGGCTACCTGGGCCGCGCCGGGCTCACGGCGTCCCGCTTCGTCGCGGATGCGTCGGGCGCCCGGATGTACCGGACCGGGGACGTCGTGCGGTGGCGACGCGACGGGAGTCTCGACTACCTCGGACGCGACGACCTCCAGGTCGAGATCCGCGGATTCCGGGTGGAACTCGGCGAAGTGGAATGGGTGCTGGGCCGGTGCGACGGGGTCGCGCAGGCAGTGGTGACCCTGCACGAGGATCCGGTGACCGGCCCGGCTCCGGCGGCGTACGTGGTGCCCGAGCCGGGTGCGACCGTCGACACGGAGGCCGTGCTGGAATTCGCCGGAACCGCTCTGCCGTCGTACATGGTCCCGGCCTCGGTGACGATCCTCGAGCGGCTCCCGCTCACCGTCAACGGGAAACTGAACCGGGCGGCACTTCCGGCGCCCGTCACGGCTTCCCGCGCCGAATTCGCGGCGCCGGGCACTCCCGTCGAGGAGTCGCTCACCGTCATCTTCGCCGCGCTGCTCGGCGTGCCCGCGGTCGGGGTCGACGACGACTTCTTCGCGCTCGGCGGCAACTCGCTGATCGCGGCGAAGGTCGTGGCGCGGATTCACGGTGTGCTCGGTGCGGGTGTGGGAGTGCGTGACGTCTTCGAGGCGCGGACGGTGCGGTCGCTGGCGGCACGGGTGAGCCGAGCGGCATCGGCGGACCGGCCGCCGCTGGTGGCGATGGACCGTTCCGCGGCGGCGCCGGTGTCCCTCGCGCAGACGCGGATGTGGTTCCTCGACCAGTTCGACACGACGTCGCCCGCCTACAACATCGCGGCGGCCTTCCGATTGCGCGGCCACCTCGACGTCGCGGCGCTGCACACGGCGCTGACGGACGTCGTGGACCGGCACGAGGCGTTGCGGACGATCTTCCCGATGCGGGGCGACACGCCCGTGCAGTCGGTGATCCCGGCGGCGGAGGCGGTGCCCCGTCTCCGCGCGGTCACGGTGTCGGGGGAGAGCGACCTCCGGGACCGGCTCGCGGCGGCGCTGTCCGCGGGCTTCGAGGTGACCGCGCAGGTTCCGTTGCGGGCGCACCTGTTCGAGGTCGGTCCGCGAGATCACGCCCTCGCCCTGGTGGTCCATCACATCGCGGCGGACGCGCTGTCGCTGGGCCCGCTCGCCCGGGACATCACGTCCGCGTACACCGCCCGGGCGCGGGGCCACGCGCCGGCCTGGGTGCCGCTTCCGGTGCAGTACGCCGACTACAGCATCTGGCAGCGGGCGCTGCTCGGATCGGAGGACGATCCCGGCTCCCTGATGTCCCGCCAGCTCGGGTACTGGCGTTCCGCGCTCGCCGACGCGCCGGTCGTGACGGACCTGCCGATGGATCGCGCACGTCCCGAACACCGGTCGCTCGCCGGCGAGCGGGAGTCGTTCGACATCGGGGACCGCCTGCACCGGAAGGTGGTCGCCCTTGCACGCGAACACGATGCGACCGTGTTCATGGTGACGCACGCGGCATTCGCGGTCCTGGTGTCCCGCTTGGGAAGCACCACCGACGTGGTGATCGGATCCGCGGTGGCGGGACGCGGTGAGGCCGTCCTCGACGACGTGGTGGGGATGTTCGTCAACACCCTGGCACTGCGCACCCCCGTCCACGGCGCCGAGTCGTTCACCGCGCTGCTCACCGCCGTGCGGGACCGCGACCTGGAGGCGTTCGCGCACGCGGAGGTGCCGTTCGAGCGGGTGGTCGAGGCGCTCGCTCTCCCGCGCACCACGGCCCACGCGCCGTTGTTCCAGGTGCTGTTCGAATTCCAGGACGTCGTGCGGCCCACTCCGAGCCTGCCGGAACTGGAGGTGGCGGAGATCGACCTCGGCGTCTCCGTCTCCACCTTCGACCTGCAGCTGACCCTGGCCGAACGATTCGGAGAGGACGGGTCGCCGGCCGGGATCAGCGCGGGATTCACCTATGCCACCGATATCTTCGACGCCGCGACCGTCCGCAAGTTCGCCGAACGATACGTACGGTTCCTCGAGGCGGTGGTCGCCGACCCGGACGTTCCCCTGGCCCGATTCGATCTGCTGTCCCCCGGCGAGCGCGAGGCACTCGTCCCGGTGCGCGGGCGGCCCACCGGCACGACCCGGCTGCTACCGGAGATCCTCTCCGCCGCGGCCGCCCGGGACCCGCACGCCGTCGCGCTGTCGTACGGCAACGCGGTGATGTCGTATCGCGAACTCGACGACTGGTCGAACCGCCTGGCCTGGGTGTTGATCCGCCGCGGAATCGGACCGGAGGATCACGTGGCGATCGGGCTCGTCCGATCCGTGGAACTGGTGGTGTCGGTGTGGGCGGTGGCGAAGTCGGGTGCGTCGTTCGTCCCGGTGGATCCGAGTCTGCCGCCGGGGAGGATCGCCGACATCCTCGCCGACTGCGGGGCGGTGGCGGGACTCACGGTCGCCGAACAGCGCGACCGGATGCCGGACGGCGTGGAGTGGCTGCTCCTCGATTATCCGGGCCCGACGCGGCGATGGGAGTCCCGTCCGATCACCGACGACGACCGGGTCGTGCCGCTGAGACCGGGCCATCCGGCGTATCTGATGTACACGTCCGGATCGACGGGGGCACCGAAGGGCGTCGTGATCCCCCATGCGGGATTGCAGAACTTCACGATCGATCAGCGCACCCGGTACGCGACGACGAATGCCTCGCGTGTCCTGAATCTCGCGTCGCCCGGGTTCGACGCGACGATGCTCGAATACCTCGCGGCGTTCGGCGCCGGTGCGCGACTGGTGATCGCGGCGCCGCACGTCTACGGCGGCGCCGCACTGACGGAACTGCTGGCGGCGGAGAGGATCACGCACGCGTTCGCCACCCCCGCGGTCCTGGCCACGATCGACCCGCGAGGTCTGCGGCTGCTCCGCACGCTCGTCGTCGGCGGCGAACGCTGCCCGCCGGAGTTGCTGGCCCGCTGGGCGTCCGGGCGCACCCTGCTCGTCGGCTACGGTCCGACCGAGACGACGGTGATGTCGAACATCGGCGACCCGATGACACCCGGCGACCCCGTGCGGATCGGCCACCCGATGCGCGGTGTCCGCGAACTCGTCCTCGACGAGTGGTTGCGTCCCGTGCCGGTCGGTGTGGTGGGTGAGCTGTACGTGCTGGGCGAAGGTCTGGCGCGTGGCTACCACCGGCGGGCGGGAGTGACCGCCGCCTCGTTCGTGGCGAACCCGTTCGACCACCCGGGATCACGCATGTACCGCACCGGCGACCTGATGCGCTGGACGAAGGACGGTCGGCTGGAATATTTGGGCCGCAACGATTTCCAGGTCAAACTGCGCGGCCAGCGGGTCGAGCCGGGGGAGGTGGAGGCGGCGCTCACCCGCTGCCCCGGTGTCGCGCAGGCGGTGGTCGTGGTCCGCCACACGCCCGCTGCCGAGGCGGTCCTCGCCGGATACGTCACGGCAGAGGACGGCGCAGACCTCGACACGAGCGAGGTGATGCAGTTCGCCGGATCCGTCCTCGCGCCGTTCATGGTGCCTGCCTCGGTGACGGTCCTCGACCGACTGCCGCTGGGCGCCAACGGCAAGGTCGACCGGCACGCACTGCCGGAGCCCGAATTCGCACCCCGCATCTTCCGTGCCCCCGCCACCCCGTTCGAATCCGCGGTGGCCGACGTGTTCGCCGAGGTACTCGGGACCGGCGTCGTCGGAGCCGACGACGACTTCTTCGCGGCCGGAGGCAACTCGCTGACCGCGACGCAGGTGGTTGCGCGGATCAACTCCGCGCTCGGCACGGACGTCGGTGTGCGGGACGTGTTCGAGACCCCGACCGTGCGGGCGCTCGCGACACGGATCGCGCGCGAGACCGCGGGCGGCGAGGCCCGGCCTGCGATCGCAGTGCCCCGGCGCCCCGACCCGGTGCCGCTGTCGTGGGCGCAGCACCGGATGTGGCTCCTCAATCAGTTCGACCCGTCCTCGCCCGCGTACAACGTCGCGATGATCGTCCGGCTGTCGGGTGACCTCGACGCCGACGCACTGGCCGCCGCCCTCGCCGACGTGGTGGACCGGCACGAATCGCTCCGCACCCGGTACCCGTACGGCGATTCGGGACCCACCCAGGTGATCGTCGGTGCGGGCCACGTCGCGCAGCTCACCGTGTCGACGTCCGACGATCCGGTACGCGAACAGATCTCGGAACTCGTGTCCGCGGGTTTCGACGTCGCCACCGAAGTCCCGATGCGGGCCAGGCTGTTCGAACTCGGCGACCGGGAGCACACCCTCGTCGTCGTGGTGCACCACATCGCGGCCGACGGGTTCTCGATGGTTCCGCTCGCCCGCGACGTGATGACGGCCTACACCGCGCGGTCCGAGGGCTGCGCGCCGGGATGGGAGCCGCTGCCGGTGCAGTACCCCGACTACACCGTGTGGCAGCGGGAACTCCTCGGCTCGGAGGACGACGCGGACTCCCTGCTGTCGCGGCAACTGGACTACTGGCGATCCGCCCTCGCCGACGCGCCCGCGGTGAGCGCGTTGCCTGCGGACCGTGACCGTCCGCCGAGGCGATCGGCCACCGGCGACCGGGTGACGTTCGGGATCGGCGCCGACCTGCACCGGGACGCGGTGGCGTTGGCGCGGACCCGCCGGTGCACCGTGTTCATGGTCGTGCACACGGCCCTCGCCGTGTTGCTGGCCCGCTCGGGCGGTACCGGCGACGTGGTGATCGGGTCGCCGATCGCCGGCCGCGGCGAGGCCGTCCTCGACGACGTGGTGGGAATGTTCGTCAACACGCTCGTGCTGCGGACCGACGTGTCGGGGACTTTCGACGATCTGCTCGCCCGGGTCCGCGAGACCGACCTCGCGGCCTACGCCCACGCGGACGTGCCGTTCGAGCGGGTGGTGGAGGCGCTGAACCCGCCTCGGTCCCAGTCGCATTCACCCCTGTTCCAAGTGTTGCTCGAGTTCCGGAACACCGAACATCCCGATCTCGCCCTCCCGCACCTGGAGGCCGAAGTTCTCGAACCCGATGTCGAGGTGTCGCTCTTCGACCTGCAGCTGACGGTGCGCGAGCGGTACGACGAGGCCGGAACACCGGAAGGGATGACGGCGGGATTCACCTACGCCACCGACCTCTTCGATGCGGCGACCGTGCAGGCCCTGGCCGATCGGTTCACCCGGATCCTCGCTGCGTTCGTCGCGGATCCGACAGTCGCCGTCGGAGACGTCGACGTGCTGGCCCCGGACGAGCGCACCCGGATTCGCGAATGGAGCGCGGCGGCCGAGACCGTCGTGCTCGATCCCCGGTTGCAGCTCACCCCCGAAGGCGTGACCGGTGCGGTGTACGTGGCCGATACGCGGGAGCACCACACCTCGGCAAGGGCGGCGGCCGCGACGTTCGTGGCGAATCCGTTCGGCGTCCCGGGCTCCCGGATGGTCCGGACCGGCGCGCTCGCACGGTGGAACCGGTCCGGACGACTGCTGAGCGTAGGCGCCACCGGGCGTCCGGCGCGGTCGGTCACGGACGTCGTGGCGAGTCATCCGGCGGTCCGCGAAGCGGTGGTCCTCACGAGCGCGACGGGTGTCACCGCCTTCTGGGTCCCGGCAGCCGCGGCGGCCGTGCTACCGATGGCGGACGACCTGCGGGAGTTCAGCGCCGGGCGGCTCGACGCCCGATCGGTTCCCACGCGATTCGTCGCACTCGGTGCCGTCCCGCGGACGGCGGACGGCGAGGTGGACGAGAACGCGCTGCGCGCACTCGTCTCCGAGGCAGCGCCTGCGCCCGGCGAGTCGCGGCAACGCTGGACGACGCTGCAACGGTCGGTCGCCGAGCACTGGGCGGCCGTGCTGGGGCACGACGACTTCGGTCCCGAAGACGGGTTCTTCGACGTCGGCGGCAACTCGCATCGCGTCGTGGAACTGCAACGTCGTCTCGACGAACGCTGGCCCGGGGCTCTGCGGGTGGGCCAGCTGTTCGACCTCGTCACCGTGGCGGCGCAGGCCGAGGCGATTTCGCAGTCCACCGACACGAGCGAGGCGTCCGCGCCCGCCACCTACGAGTTCTGACCGGCCGGGAGGAGGCAACCGTGACCGTGCGACATCCCACACCGGATCCTGCACCGGGCGACGACGACATCGCCGTGGTCGGCATCGCCGCGCGCTACCCCGAGGCCGCGAACCTGGCGGAGTTCCGCGCCAATCTCGCGGCGGGCCGGGATTCGGTGCGCCCGCTGTCGCGGTCACGGGCGAAGGCGACCGGGCTGGGACCTCCCTCCCACTACCACGCGATGGGTTTCGTCGAGGACATCTCCACGTTCGACTACGCCTTCTTCACCCTGTCGAAACGGGAAGCGTCGCTGATCGACCCGCAGCAGCGGCTCGCACTGGTCCTCGCGTATCAGGCGGTCGAGGACGCCGGATACTCGGTGGCGGAGTTCCGCGACAGCGCGACGGCGGTGGTGTTCAGCGCCGCCACCTCGACGTATCCGGCGATGTGGGCGGAACCGGGTGTGCTGAGCACACTGGGCAACGTTCCGTTCGCCGTGCCGGCCCGGATCGCCTACCAGCTCGGCCTCACCGGCCCCTGCTACGCCGTCGACTCGGGTTGCAACGGGTCGCTGATCGCGGTGCACCACGCCTGCCGGGAGCTGCGGTCGGGTGACGCCGACTTCGCCCTCGCAGGCGGAGTCAGTCTGCGGGTGAACGGTCTCCGCGCCGACATGGCGGAGGGATCCGCGGAACTGATGTCACCCGGCGGGCGTTGCCGCGCGTTCGACGCGAACGCGGACGGCACCGCGGTCGGGGAGGGCGGTGCGGCGCTCCTCCTCACCACGATGGCCCGCGCCCGCGCCGACCGCGTCCCCGTCCACGCCGTGATCCGCGGCACCGCAACGGTGTCCAGCGGGCATTCGTCCGCGACGATCAGCTCCCCGAGCGCCCGGGCGCAGGTGGCCGTCATCTCCCGGGCCTGGCAGAAGGCGGGTCTCACCCCGGACGATGCCGGGTACCTCGAGGCCCACGGATCGGGAACTCCACTCGGCGACGCGGTCGAACTCGAAGGGATCACGTCCGCGTTCCGGGGCCGTCCCGGCGTACTGCCGATCAGTTCGGTGAAGACCAACATCGGTCACCTCGATCACGCCGCCGGGGTGTCCGGCCTCGTGAAGGCGATCCTGGCCGTCGAGCACGGCGAGTTGTACCCGTCGCTGCATTTCGAACGACCCACCGGTGGAGTCGACCTCGCGGGCAACGGAATCGAGGTGGTCACCGAGGCCCGGACGTGGAGCGACGAGACCGGACCCCGGCGGGCGGGGGTGAGTTCGTTCAGCCTCGGCGGCATCAACGCACACTGCGTGGTGGAACAACCGCCCGCGCGTGCCACCGGATCGCGCGCCGGCACTACGAGTCGACTGGTCGGGGTGTCGGCGAAGAGCGTGGGCGCCCTCGCCACGCTGTGTACGGAACTGGCGACGGCCGTGCGCGGGCACGACCTCGACGATGTGGTCTTCACCCTCAATCACGGCCGCCCGCACCACGACCACCGGGTGGCGGTGCACGCACGCAGCATCGCCGAACTCGCGCAGTCGCTCGCTGTCCGCGCCGCCGAACTCGACGCCCGCGGCGAGGACTCCGCACCGACCACCCGGCAACGCCCCGCCGTGGCGTTGCTGCTGTCGCCCGACCGGATGCCGCCCGCACTGCGCGGCCGAACCCTGCCGTCGGAGCTTCCGGCCACCGGCGACGAGGCGGACCTCCTCGCCGGCCAGATCGCCGTCCACCGTGACCTCCGGGCCGCGGGCGTCACCGTCGACGCCGTCCTCAGCGGCGGCGTGTCCCGGTACGCGGCCCGGTATCTGCGGGACACACTGTCGGCGGTGGAGGCTGCAGACATCGCCGCCGCGGCCGCGGACCCCTCGATCGACACCGACCGGCTCGTCGCCGTCGCGAAGGGAATGCTCGCGGACGGCCCCGTCGTCTTCGTGGAGCCGAGCCCCGAGGGACGCCTCGGCGCACTGCTCGCCGACGCTCTCCGCGACACGCCGGACGTCGACATACTCCGTGCGCCGGACACGTCCGACGCGGTCACCCATCTCCTCGCCCGGCTGTACGAGCGCGGAGTCGACCTCGACTGGGCGGCCGTCGACCGTGGTGACGACTCCGCCTGGCGAGTGCGCCTACCCGGCCACCCGATGCGCGGTTCGCGGTGCTGGTTCGACCTCCCGGGCCAACCCGACTGGGACGACGCCGCGGACAATCCGTCGGCGGAACCGAGCCCGCAATCGGTGACGGCCGCGCCGGAAGACAGCCTCGACTGGTTGCAGACGACACTGCGCGAGTTGCTCCACAGCGAGAGGGACGTCGGCGCCGACGACGACTATTTCGACCTCGGTGGAAACTCGCTCATCGGCATGCAACTCGTCGACCGGGTGTCGGACCGATACGGGGTCCGGCCCAAACTCATCGACCTCTACGAGCGGCCGAAGGTCGCAGATTTCGCCGCACTCCTCGCGGACGGCACGTCCGCGTCCGGTGGGCTGCCTCCGATCATGCCGCGGGGGCGGCACGTGATGTCGTTCGGTCAGGTACGCATGTGGTTCCATCACCAACTCGACGCCGACACGACCATCTACAACCTGCCGATGGTCAGCGAATTGCACGGGCCGATCGACGAATCCGCCGTCCGGGGAATGTGGGACGACCTCGCCGCACGGCACCGGGTGCTGCTGTCCAACTACGTCGAGGTCGACGGGGAGCCGGAACTGCGGATCCGCGAAACCCTCGGCGACTTCTTCCGCACCGCCGACGTGTCGGGCGAACCGGATCCGGTGGCCGCGGCCCGGGCCCTCGTGCACGAGGCCGCGGTGGCACCGTTCGACCTGGCCACCGACCCGCTTGTGCGGGCACTGCTCATCAGGATCGGCCCCGACGAGCACGTCCTGCAGGTCACCACCCACCATTCCGTCAACGACGGGGGTTCGCCGAGAATCTTCGAGCAGGAACTGCCCGCCCTGTACGCGGCACGCCGCGCCGGCCGCCGCGCCGACCTCGCACCGCTCCCCATCGAGTACTGGGACTACGCCCTGTGGCAGCGGGAACTCATCGCGAGTGCCGCGCTCGACTCCGAACTCGAATACTGGAGAACCGTTCTGGAGGACGTACCGCTGCTCCGGCTGCCCACCGACTTCCCGCGTCCGGAGCGGAAGAACTTCACCGGCGCGTTCCACACGTTCACCGTCTCCGAGGAGCTGACCCGGAGCCTGCGGGCCGTGGCCCGGAGGGAGTCCGTGTCGCTGTTCGTGGTGCTGCTCTCCGCGTTCTACCTCCTCATGGCGAGCCGCAGCCGCCAGCGCGACCTCGTGGTCGGGACACCGACGACCGGACGCAACCGGCCGGAACTGTCCGGCATGATCGGGTACTTCAACAGCACGGTGGCACTGCGCGCCGACCTGTCCGGGGACCCGAACATCACGGAGCTGTGCGCACGCGTGCGTGATGTCGTGCTCGGCGCCCTCGAACACCAGGAGATCCCGTTCGACCGCGTCGTGACCGCACTCACCGGCGACCGGGACCTGAGCCGGACACCACTGTTCGACGTCTGCCACGTCCACCAGGAACTGCCGGCGCTGCAGTCGCAGCAAGGACTCACCGAGACGCTGTTCGACCAGGAGGATCCCGCGGCCATCGCGTTCGGCGGGGTGCCGTCCGGCACGGCCAAGTTCGATCTCACCCTCGTCACCACGGAGCGGGGCGGCGAGGACGGCATGGCGGCCGGGCTCGAGTTCAGCACGGAACTGTTCACCGAGCAGACTGCCGCCGCGCTGTGCGCCGAATACGTCCGCATCCTCGAAGGTGTCGCGGATGCGCCTCGCACACAACCTGTTTCCGTGTTCCTGACCGACGCGGCCCCCGCCCCGGTGGCGCGGCTGGTGGCGCCACCCCTGGTCCCGGCCGACCGGCCCCGGCAACCCTCGACCGGCGCGGAACCGCCGAGCTACTCGACCGCACGGGTGACGGCGACACTCGACGGACAACCGGGCCACCCGGAACTGCTCGCCGCCTGGCTCACGCTCCTCGCCTGGTACACGGCGCAGGACGAGGTGGCCGTGGGCACCGCCCCGGGACCGGGGGCATCGCCGCGGGTCGTGGTCGCGGACCTGTCGGGAGATCCCACCTACCCGGAGCTGGTGGAGACCGTACGCCGGGAGCTGTCTTCGGATCCTCGCGCGGCCGACACGGCGGCGCAGGACTTCCCCGTGCGCTGCGACGGGGAGCGCGACGACAGCGCCGAACGGGCAGACCTGTCGCCCGTCGAACTCGGGCTGTCGTGGACCCGCGGTCCGACGGCACTCACCCTCGAACTCGACTACGCCACCGACCTCTTCGACCGGAGCACGGCTACCGCGATGCTCACCGACCTCCGGCGGCTGCTGGCCGGACTCGTGGCTCATCCCGACCTGCCCACCCAGGAGGTGGCGATGGAGTACGTGCACCAGGACGACACAGGCTTTTCGACGGAGGCGGCGCGATGAGTGAAGGCAGTGCGATGAGCGTCGGTGTGGTGGGGGCGGGGACCATGGGCGCCGGGGTGGCCGAATGTCTCGCGCAGGCCGGCCACGACGTGATCGTCGTCGACCCCGACCCGCGGGCCGTCGAACAGGCGCGGTCTCGGATGCGCGACTCGCTGCGGCTCGCGATACTCCTCGGCCGGGCCGGTGGTCCGAAACCCGCCGAAGCCGCCGCGCGGGTGCACTGGACCGGGCAGCTGACCGATCTGCGGGACGCCGCCGTCGTCATCGAATGCGTCCCCGAGCGAATCGACCTCAAGGAGAAGGTCTTCGCCGAACTGGATCGTGTGTGCGCACCCGACGCGCTACTCGCGTCGTGCACCTCCGGCATCCCCGTCGACCGACTCGCCGCGAGTACCACGAGACCGGAACAGGTTGTCGGACTGCACTTCATGAACCCCGCCCCGCTCAAGGACACCGTGGAGGTGGTGCGGGGGCCGCGGACGTCGCCGCAGTCGCTGGACCGTGCGCTGACGCTCCTCGCCACACTGGACAAGACCGGCATCGTCGTCGGCGACGGACCCGGATTCCTGCTGAACCGTGTCCTCATGCTGTGTATCGCGGAGGCGGCGACCGCCCTCGGCGACGGTATCGCCGACGCGGACACCACCGATGCGTTGTTCGAAGGCTGCCTCGGCCACCCGATGGGACCACTGCGGACCGCCGACCTGATCGGCCTGGACAACGTCCACGACACGATGACCGCGCTGCGCGAGTTGACCGGTGACGACCACTACCGCCCGCCCGAGCCGCTCGTCGCCCTGGTCGAGGCCGGTCATCTCGGGCGTAAGACCGGGCGAGGATTCCATGAGTACCGGTGAGGTGCTGCCCCTCACCTACGACCAGCTCGCGGTGCTCCGCGCCGGTGTTCCCGACGCCTCCTTCGGCCAGTATCTCGAACTCGACGGCCCGCTCGACGAAGACCGGTTCTGCCGGGTGCTGCAGCAGACGCTGGCCGAATGCACCGGACTGCACAGCACTTTCGTGCTCGACGGCCCGGAACCCGGGCAGGTTACCGGCGCCCCGGTGACCGGCCCGGACGTCCTCGACGCCGCCGCGTCCGACGACCCCGGCCGACTCGTGACGACATGGATCGACCACGAGCTGAACCGCCCGATGGACCCCGGCACCGGACCGCTGTACGTGCACGCCCTGTTCCGATTGCCGCACGGCCGATACGGGTGGTTCCAGCGCTACCACCGATTGGTGAACGACGAACCGGGCATGACGGCGATCGTCCACCGCACCGCCGAGACCTATGAGGCGGGGGAATCCGCCCCCACCCCGCCGCCGGAGTCCCGGCCGTTCGTGTCGCCGTCCGTCCCGCTGACCTCCGATGCGCGGTACCGCGAGAGCGACTCGTGGGCGGACGACCGCCGCTACTGGGAGCACCTGCTCGCCGGAGCGCCGCGACACGAGACCCCGCCCGGTCCGGTCTCCGAGGAGGAGAACCTCGGCCCGTTCACCATTCCCGCCGACGGCGCGCTCGTACGGCTCGCACGCCGCAGCGGTGGCGGTCCCGCCGCCGTCCTACTCGCCGCGCTGGCGGTGTACCGGCACAGCCGCACGGCCATCGACGACGTGGTGGTCGGGCACCGGTCGCAAGGGTCCACCACACCCGTGAGGCTCTCCCTCGCACCGCAACTCACGTTCGATGCGCTGACACGGCACGTGGGTCTGCAACTGCGGAGATCCCGGAGACACCGGTTCCTCTCTTCCACAGATGGTCCGGTGGACTCGTGGTCCGTCGCGGGCGGCATGCGGGAACCGCTCGGCGTCGAGCGCATCGGCACGGGTGCCGTCGCCGTCGTGAAGCGGTGGGACTCCGCCGGTGGCGGGGTGTTCGTGGAGGTCGACGACCGGGACGGTTCCTGGACCGTCGACGTGCACGGTCCCGGTGACGCGCAGTGCCTCTCCCACATTCTCGCCGCCGCGGTCGAGGCACCGGATACACCGTTGGCTCGTGTGGATGTGTTGGGTGTGGTGGAGCGGGGGGTGTTGGTGCCGGTGCGGGGTAGGGCTGGTGTGGGGGTGCGGTTGTTGCCGGAGATTTTGGCGGGGGGTGTGGGGTTGGGTGGGGGTGGTGTGGCGGTGTCGTGTGGGGGTGTGGAGTTGTCGTATGGGGAGTTGGATGAGTGGTCGAATCGGTGGGCGCGGGTGTTGATCGGGCGGGGTGTGGGTCCGGGTGTGGTGGTGGGGGTGGCGGTGCCGCGGTCGGTGGAGTTGGTGGTGGCGGTGTGGGCGGTGGTGAAGTCGGGGGCGGCGTTTGTGCCGGTGGATCCGGGGTTGCCGGAGGTGCGGGTGCGGGAGTTGTTGGTGGATTCGGTTGCGGTGGTGGGGTTGTCGGTGTCGGGGGTGGTGTTGCCGTCGGTGGTGGAGTGGTTGTGGGTTGATGATTGGGGTGTGGTGGTGGGGGTGTCGGGGGTGGGGGTGTCGGATGGGGATCGGGTGCGGCGGTTGTGGGTGGGGGATGCGGCGTATGTGATGTATACGTCGGGGTCGTCGGGGCGTCCGAAGGGGGTGGTGGTGACGCATGGGGGTTTGGCGAATTTGGTTGAGGAGGTGCGGGTTCGGTTTGGTTTGTGGTCGGGGTGTCGGGTGTCGCATGTGGCGTCGCCGAGTTTTGATGCGTCGGTGTACGAGTGGTTGATGGCGTTTTCGGTGGGGGCGCGGTTGGTGGTGGCGCCGGCGGGGGTGTTCGGGGGTGCGGCGTTGGGGGAGTGGTTGGCGGTGGAGGGGGTGACGCATTGTTTTGTGACGCCGTCGGTGTTGGCGACGGTGGAGTCGGGGGTGTTGGGGTCGGTGCGGGTGTTGGTGGTGGCGGGGGAGGTGTTGGGGCCGGAGTTGGTGGCGCGGTGGGCGCCGGGGCGGGAGTTGTTCGATGCGTATGGGCCGACGGAGGTGACGGTGCAGGCGACGGTCAGTGGTGCGTTGGTGGCGGGGGGTGTGGTGACGGTGGGGGGTCCGGCGGTGGGTGTGGAGGTGGTGGTGCTGGATGGGTGGTTGCGGCCGGTGCCGGTGGGTGTGGTGGGGGAGTTGTATGTGGGGGGTGCGGGGTTGGCGCGGGGGTATTTGGGGCGGGCGGGGTTGACGGCGGGGTCGTTTGTGGCGAATCCGTTCGGGGTGGTGGGGTCGCGGTTGTATCGGACGGGGGATTTGGTGCGGTGGGATGGGTTGGGGTCGTTGGTGTTTGTGGGGCGTGCTGATTTTCAGGTGAAGGTGCGGGGGCAGCGGGTGGAGTTGGGGGAGGTGGAGTCGGTGTTGGTGCGGTGTCCGGGGGTGGTGGCGGCTGCGGTGGTGGTGGGTGAGGGTGGTGGGTTGGTGGGGTATGTGGTGCCGGAGGTGGGGGTGCGGGTGGATCCGGGTGTGGTGGTGGAGTTTGCGGGGTCGGTGTTGCCGGGGGGTGTGGTGCCGTCGGTGGTGGTGGTGTTGGGGGAGTTGCCGGTGACGGCGAGTGGGAAGTTGGATCGTGCCGCACTCCCCGCGCCCGTCGTGGCGCGCGGACCCCACCGCGTACCACGAACAGTGGCGGAACACACGCTGGCGTCGGTGTTCGCCGAAGTGCTCGGGCTCGACCAGGTCGGGTTGGACGAATCGTTCTTCGCGCTGGGCGGCGACAGCATCCTGTCGATCCGGCTCGTATCCCGTGCCAAGGCACGAGGACTGGTGTTCACCCCGCAGCAGGTGTTCGAGCACCGGACCGTGGCCGCGCTCGCGGCAGAATCGGACATCACGGAGGGTGAGACCACAGTTGCGCTCGCCGAACTCGCGGGCGGCGGAATCGGCACGTTCCCGCCCACCCCGGTGGTCCGGTACCTGATCGAGCGCGGCGGGCACTTCGAGCGGTTCAGCCAGAGCGTGCTGATCGACCTCCCGGGCGGCATCGACTCGGACCGGCTCCTCGCGACCGTCACCGCGGTGCTCGCGCGACACGACATGCTGCGGTCGCGGCTTTACCAGGACGCGAACGGGCAGTGGCAGATGGAGACTCGTGCCGCGACCGAGATCGACATCGACTCACTGGTCCGGCGCATCGTTGTCGACCCGGAGTCCGATCCCGGCACGCTGGCAGACCTGATCGCGGCCGAGCACCAAGCGGCCGTGGAGAGGCTGCGCCCGTCCGACGGGGTGGTCGTCCAGTTCGTCTGGCTCGACCCGCGGCCCGCCGCCGCGCCCCCGGCACGGACCGGACGATTGATCGTGGTGGCACACCACCTCGCGGTCGACGGGGTGTCGTGGCGGATTCTGCTGCCCGACTTCGCAGCTGCCGGGTACCAGTTCAGTACCGGGAGCGTACCGGCCCTCCCGGAACCGGCGACGTCGATGCGCCGGTGGGCGCACGCGCTGGCCGAAGAAGCCGTCCGGAGCGACAGGGCCGCCGAGTTGGGGTGGTGGCAGCACGTCGTCGACGGACCCGACCCGCTGATCACCGAACGCCCCCTCGATCCGGGCCGGGACCTCGCGACCGCGCTGCAGGACGTGAGCGTCGAGACCTCCCGCGACGACACGTCCGCTCTGCTCACACGCCTCCCGGAGCTGTATCACGGGGGTGTCCTCGACGTCCTGCTGACGGCGCTGGTGGTGGCGGCGTCGAGGTGGCGTGCGGAGGGGGGGATCCCGGGCACGTCGATGCTGATCCGGCTGGAAGGGCACGGCCGGGAGCAGCAGGTGGTGCCCGGTGCCGACCTGTCCCGCACCGTCGGCTGGTTCACGACGGTCTTCCCCGTGCGCGTCGATCTCCGCGGCATCGACCTCGACAACGCACTCGTCGGCGGCCACGACATCGGCAGCGCCGTGAAACGCGTGAAAGAACACCTCCGGGAAGTCCCCGACATGGGCATCGGTTACGGACTGCTCCGCTACCTGAACCCGGAGACCGCGGGCAGCCTGCCGGGAACGGAACCGGGGCAGATCAGTTTCAACTATCTCGGTCAGGTTCCGGATTCGGCGGACGGCGACACGGCGGTCGGCTGGAGTCCCGCGGACGGGTTCGGCGACCTGCGGTACGTCCCGGACCCCGACATGCCGGCGTCTGCCGCCGTCGAGGTCAACGCGATCGTGATCGGCGGACGACTCCGGGTCGGGTTCGGGTTCCCGGACACTCTGCTCGCGCACGCCGACGTGGAGCGGCTGGCACAACGGTGGCGGGAGTGTGTGTGCGCATTGGTGTCCCACGCGCACAGTGGGGACGCAGGCGGACTCACACCGTCGGACGTTCCCCTCGTCGACGTGACCCAGGCCGACCTCGACACGTGGGAGGAGCGCTTCGGCGTGCTCACCGACGTGTGGCCGCCCGCACCCCTGCAGGCCGGGTTGCTGTTCCACGCCCTGCTCGCGAAACCGTCGATCGACGCGTACACCGTCCAGGTGGCACTGCACCTGAAGGGTGCCGTCGACCCGTCCCGGATGCGCCGCGCCGCCACGGCATTGCTGGATCGGCACGCGAATCTGCGGGTGGCGTTCGTCCCCGCCCGAGACGGAACATTCGTCCAGGTGGTGCCCGCGGCCGTCGACCTCCCGTTCCGCGAGATCGACCTCACGGATCTGCCCGAGGTCGCGCGGTCCGCCGAACTGGACCGGGTCCTGACCGCCGACCGGGCCACGCCGTTCGACACGTCCCGGGCCCCACTGGTGCGGTTCCTGCTCGTGACGACCGGCAGCCACGAATCCCGGCTCGTGTGGACCAATCATCACACCCTCCTCGACGGATGGTCGATGCCGCTCGCGATCCGCGAGCTGCTCGCGCTCTATGTGGCCGGAGACGACGATGTTTCGGCGTTGCCGCGACCCCGGCCCTACCGAGACTTCCTGTCGTGGCTGCATCGCCGGGACCCTGCGGACTCGCGAGTGGCATGGGCGACCGCGCTCGCCGGCGTCGACGGTCCGACGCTGCTCCTGCCCGACGCACGGGGGCGGCCGCTGTCGGCTCCTCCCGAGAGTGCTCGGTTCACCGTGTCCGAGGAACTGACCGCCGACCTCACCACCCTCGCGCGTACCCGCAACACGACGCTGAACACGGTGACTCAGGTGGCGTGGGGCATCGTGCTCGGTTCAGCGACTTCCCGCCACGACGTGACGTTCGGAAGCACCGTGTCCGGGCGGTCGCCGCACCTGTCCGGCGTCGAATCGATGATCGGGTTGTTCGTCAACACCGTGCCCACACGCATCACACTGAACCCCCGGGAAACGCTCGGCCGGCTGCTCGACCGGACACAAGCGGAACAGGCAGCCCTCCTCGACCACCACCACCACCTCGGTCTCGCCGACATCCAGCGAGCAGCCGGTCCCGACATCGGGTTCGACACGGCAACCGTCTTCGAGTCGTACCCGATCGACCGGGGAGGCCTGACCGAAGACACCGACCTCGCCGGCATCCGGGTGGTCGACGTGAGCGGCGTCGACGCCACACACTATCCGCTGAGCGTCGCCTTCTCGGTGGACACGCAGCTGCGCATGACGTTTCACTACCGACCCGACCTCGTCGACCGGGCCACCGTCGACGCGACGGCCGGCCGGGTCATCCGGGTGCTCGAGGTGATGGCCTCCGATCCGGATGTCACGTTGGCTCGTGTGGATGTGTTGGGTGTGGTGGAGCGGGGGGTGTTGGTGCCGGTGCGGGGTAGGGCTGGTGTGGGGGTGCGGTTGTTGCCGGAGATTTTGGCGGGGGGTGTGGGGTTGGGTGGGGGTGGTGTGGCGGTGTCGTGTGGGGGTGTGGAGTTGTCGTATGGGGAGTTGGATGAGTGGTCGAATCGGTGGGCGCGGGTGTTGATCGGGCGGGGTGTGGGTCCGGGTGTGGTGGTGGGGGTGGCGGTGCCGCGGTCGGTGGAGTTGGTGGTGGCGGTGTGGGCGGTGGTGAAGTCGGGGGCGGCGTTTGTGCCGGTGGATCCGGGGTTGCCGGAGGTGCGGGTGCGGGAGTTGTTGGTGGATTCGGTTGCGGTGGTGGGGTTGTCGGTGTCGGGGGTGGTGTTGCCGTCGGTGGTGGAGTGGTTGCGGGTTGATGATTGGGGTGTGGTGGTGGGGGTGTCGGGGGTGGGGGTGTCGGATGGGGATCGGGTGCGGCGGTTGTGGGTGGGGGATGCGGCGTATGTGATGTATACGTCGGGGTCGTCGGGGCGTCCGAAGGGGGTGGTGGTGACGCATGGGGGTTTGGCGAATTTGGTTGAGGAGGTGCGGGTTCGGTTTGGTTTGTGGTCGGGGTGTCGGGTGTCGCATGTGGCGTCGCCGAGTTTTGATGCGTCGGTGTACGAGTGGTTGATGGCGTTTTCGGTGGGGGCGCGGTTGGTGGTGGCGCCGGCGGGGGTGTTCGGGGGTGCGGCGTTGGGGGAGTGGTTGGCGGTGGAGGGGGTGACGCATTGTTTTGTGACGCCGTCGGTGTTGGCGACGGTGGAGTCGGGGGTGTTGGGGTCGGTGCGGGTGTTGGTGGTGGCGGGGGAGGTGTTGGGGCCGGAGTTGGTGGCGCGGTGGGCGCCGGGGCGGGAGTTGTTCGATGCGTATGGGCCGACGGAGGTGACGGTGCAGGCGACGGTCAGTGGTGCGTTGGTGGCGGGGGGTGTGGTGACGGTGGGGGGTCCGGCGGTGGGTGTGGAGGTGGTGGTGCTGGATGGGTGGTTGCGGCCGGTGCCGGTGGGTGTGGTGGGGGAGTTGTATGTGGGGGGTGCGGGGTTGGCGCGGGGGTATTTGGGGCGGGCGGGGTTGACGGCGGGGTCGTTTGTGGCGAATCCGTTCGGGGTGGTGGGGTCGCGGTTGTATCGGACGGGGGATTTGGTGCGGTGGGATGGGTTGGGGTCGTTGGTGTTTGTGGGGCGTGCTGATTTTCAGGTGAAGGTGCGGGGGCAGCGGGTGGAGTTGGGGGAGGTGGAGTCGGTGTTGGTGCGGTGTCCGGGGGTGGTGGCGGCTGCGGTGGTGGTGGGTGAGGGTGGTGGGTTGGTGGGGTATGTGGTGCCGGAGGTGGGGGTGCGGGTGGATCCGGGTGTGGTGGTGGAGTTTGCGGGGTCGGTGTTGCCGGGGGGTGTGGTGCCGTCGGTGGTGGTGGTGTTGGGGGAGTTGCCGGTGACGGCGAGTGGGAAGTTGGATCGTGCCGCACTCCCCGCACCGGAGGCTCCGGCGCGTCGATTCCGCGCCCCGGCAACCCCGTTCGAGTCCGTTGTCGCCGAGGTGTACGGCGACGTCCTCGGTGTCGATCGCGTCGGTGCCGACGACGACTTCTTCCGGCTGGGCGGAGATTCGCTGTCGGCCACCCGGGTCGTCGCCCGGGTCGATGCCGCTCTCGGCGTCGACGTCGGCGTGCACGCCCTGTTCGAGGCGCCGACCGTGACGGCTTTCGCGGAGCGCGCGGCGAAAGCGGGTGTGCTGACGCACCGGCCGGAGTTGCGGGCAGCGCCGCGCCCCGAACGCATTCCCCTGTCCCTGGCGCAGACCCGCATGTGGTTCCTCAACCAGTTCGACACGTCTTCGCCCGCCTACAACATCGCCATGGCGTTCCGGCTCACCGGCGCACTCGACCTCGGGGCACTGCGGGCTGCGGTGTCCGATGTGGTGAAGCGCCACGAATCGCTCCGCACCCGATTCCCGATGGCCGGCGACGAACCGGTGCAGGTGATCCTCCCTGCTGCCGATTCGGTGCCGGACCTGCCCGTCACGACGGTGTCGAGCGACGAGGAGTTGCGGGAACGGCTGTCGGCGGCGGTCTCGGAGGGGTTCGACGTCACTGGGCAGATCCCGTTGCGGGCCGCCGTGTTCGAGATTTCCGGCACCGATCGAGTGCTGCTGGTCGTGGTCCACCACATCGTTGCGGACGGCGTGTCGATGGTCCCGCTCGCGCGCGACATGATGGTGGCGTACACCGCGCGGGCGGGCGGGCACGCCCCGGAGTGGCACCCGCCCACGGTCCAGTACGCCGACTTCACGCTCTGGCAGCGTCAGCTCCTCGGGTCGGAGGACGATCCGCAGTCGATGGTGTCGCAGCAACTGGACTACTGGCGCACCACGCTGGCCGGCCTCCCCGCCGCCCTGGACCTGCCCGCCGACCGCCCGCGGTCGATGCAACGCACGCCCGACGGGAGCAGGGTCGGATTCGAGATCGACGCCGGTCTGCACCACCGGCTGCTGGCGACGGCGTCCACGCACCAGTCGACCGTGTTCATGGTCGCGCACGCCGCCCTTGCCGCCTTCCTCGCGAGGATGTCCGGTACCGAGGACATCGCCGTCGGCACCCCGGTCGCCGGGCGCGGCGAGGCCGCCCTCGACGACGTGGTCGGCATGTTCGTCAACACCGTGGTGCTGCGGACCGTCGTCTCCGACGCGAGCCGGTTCTCCGAACTGCTCGGGCAGGTGCGCGACGTCGATCTCGGCGCGTACGCCCACGCGGAGGTGCCGTTCGAGAAGGTCGTGGAAGCGCTCGATCCGCCCCGCTCGACGGCACACTCACCGCTGTTCCAGGTGCTGCTCGAGTTCCAGAACGTCGAACGCCCCGACCTTTCGCTGCCCGGCGTCGCGGTAGAGGGCATCGACCTCGGTGCGACGATCGCGAGGTTCGACCTGCAGCTGACGTTGTCCGAGGAGTACACGGACGACGGAACACCGGCAGGCATCACGGCCGGTTTCACCTACGCCACCGACCTTTTCGACGCCGAAACCGTCGCCGGCCTGGCCGACCGGTTCGTCCGGATGCTCGACATCGCCGTCACCGACCCGTCGATCAGGGTCGGCGACCTCGAGATCCTCGACGCCCTCGAACGGGACGAACTCGTGCCCATGCGCGGCTTTCCCGCGGCCGCGGAACGCACGCTGCCGGACGTCCTCACCGCGGGCGCCGCGCTTGCACCGGGGGCGACCGCAGTGTCGTGCGAAGGCGTCACCGTGTCATACCGGGAACTCGACGAGCGGTCGAACCGACTGGCCAGGGCGCTGATCCGTCGGGGCGCCGGCCCGGACGCCTTCGTCGCGATCGGCGTGCCGCGATCGATCGAATGGGTGCTGTCGGTGTGGGCGGTCGCGAAATCGGGGGCGGCGTACGTGCCGGTCGATCCCGCCCTGCCGCCCGCGCGCACCGGCGGCATGCTCGAGGATTCGGGTGCGGTGCTCGGGTTGACGGTGACGGAGCACCGTGACCGGTTGCCCGGGGTGGTGCCGTGGCTGCTGCTCGACGATCCCGACGTGGCGACTGCGCATTCCGCAGACCCGATCTCCGACGCCGACCGCATCCGTCCGCTGCGCGTCGAGCACACCGCCTTCCTGCTCTACACCTCCGGTTCGACGGGAACACCGAAGGGCGTCGTGATCACGCACGGCGGTCTCGCGAATCTCGCTGTGGAGGAACGGGAACGGTTCGCGTCGATGCACGGTGCCCGGGTGTCGCACCTGGCGTCGCCGAATTTCGACGCGTCCGTGTTCGAACTGCTGATGGCGTTCGCCGTCGGCGCGACTCTGGTGATCGTGCCGCCGAGAATCTTCGGGGGAAGGGAACTGGCCGAACTGCTCGAGGCCGAGCACGTCACGCACGCCTTCTTCACACCCACGATCCTGGACACCCTCCGCCCCGAGGACCTCCCCTCCCTGCGGATACTCGCGATGGGAGGCGAACGGTTCCCACCCGAGTTGGCGGACCGCTGGACCCCGGGGCGCTTCGTCTTCAACGGGTACGGCCCGGCCGAGGCCACGGTCCAGACGACGATCAGCGAGGTGCTGTCACCCGACGAACCGGTGAACATCGGTGGGCCCGGCCGCGGCGTCGACGTGATCGTGGTGAACACCTGGCTGCAGCCCGTTCCGGTGGGGGTGATCGGGGAACTGTACGTCGCGGGGCCGGGGCTCGCGCGCGGCTACCACCGGCGTGCGGCGCTGACGGCCGCGTCCTTCGTGGCGAACCCGTTCGGCGAACCCGGCTCCCGCATGTACCGGACCGGCGACCTCGTGCGGTGGATCGAGGTCGGCAGGCTGGAGTATGTGGGACGCAACGACTTCCAGGTGAAGATCCGGGGACAGCGGGTGGAACTCGGCGAAATCGAATCGGTGCTGGCCCGCTGCGACGGCGTCGGCCGCGCGGCGGTCACCGTGCACAGCGGCACCGGCGACCGGCTGGTGGGATACGTGACCGCCGAAGCCGGTGCGAGCATCGACACCGCCGAGGTACTCCGGTACGCCGGATCCCACCTCGCGCCGTACATGGTGCCCACCCAGCTGGTGGTGCTCGACCGGCTGCCCGTCGGCCGCACCGGCAAGCTCGACCGGCGAGCGCTACCCGCACCGGTGCTCGCGCCCAGAGAGTTCCGGGCACCCGCCACCCCGGTCGAGGAGGCGGTGGCGGAGGCCTTTGCCGACGTCCTCGGCATCGAACGCGTCGGAGCCGACGACGACTTCTTCGAACTGGGCGGGAACTCGCTCGTCGCGACCCGGGTGGCGTCCGCGCTCCGCGACCGGCTCGGCACCGACGTCGTGCTGCAATGGATCTTCCGCAACCCCACCCCGGAGGGCCTGGCTCGCCGCATCGTCGACCCGTCGGCGCTCGGAAGCATGCCGGCGGACGACGTGCTGAACGTCGTCGTTCCGTTCCGGGCATCCGGTGCGCAATCCGCGCTGTTCTGCGTGCACCCGGCGGGTGGACTCGCGCTGGGATACGCCGGACTGATGAAGTACGTCTCGCCCGACCGTCCGGTGTACGGGCTGCAGCTGCCGATCCTCAGCGGCGGAACGACGTTCGAGTCGATGGCGCAGCTCGCCCACCGGTACGTGGTCGAGATGCGCGCGGTGCAGCCCGAGGGGCCCTACCACCTGCTGGGCTGGTCCCTCGGCGGTGTCATCGCCCAGGCCGTCGCCGTCGAACTCCGTGAGTCCGGCGCCGAGGTCGGCACACTCGCGATGATGGACAGCTACGTCGCGGAGGGCGAAAACTTCGGTGACCTCGAGGTGAACGCCGAGGAGTGGTTGCACGGGCTGGGTGTCGAGTTCGAGGGCGAGGGCGACACCGGCATGTCGTACCGCGAGCAACTGGTCGAGATGCTCGGACGATCCTTCGGCCGCGACCCCGCGTTCGCGTCGACCCTCCTCGGTCGCATCAGCACCGGCCTGGAGAACTCGAGGCAGATCTCCACCGGATACCGGCCGCGAGTGTTCGACGGCGACCTGGTGTTCTTCAGCGCCGCGCAGTCCGCCGACGGGGAGGAAGGCGAACGGCCGTCGCCGAGCGTCTGGCAGCCCGCGATCACCGGCGTGATCGTCGAACACAAGGTGGAGTGCGACCACCTGCGGATGACCACACCGGAAGCCCTCGCGGTCATCGGGCCGATCCTGGAGCGCTCCCTGGGGTCACGCCCCGATCGCACTGCCGATGACGGGCCAGGAGTCCCGTAACTCGGTCTCGAACAGCCCCCACGAATGCGTGCCCTGCGACAGATAGGCGAACGTGGCGGGAATCCCCAGCGAGTGCAGCCGCGACTGGAACGCGGCCGCACACACGTTGGTCACCATCTCGACGACGCTGCCGCCGATCGTCTGGGGCACCACCAGCACGGGGTCGTGGTTGTCGATGTTGCCGGGAAGTCCGTTGCCGCTCGAGACGAACAATTCTGTGCCGCGCAGACGTTCGGCATTCAGCATCGGGTCGTGTACCCGCCACCGCGGATCCACGGCAGAGCCCCACATGTTGGCCGCATTGCCGCCGCCCCGCAATTCCACCATCGACCGCACCATCGCCTGGCCCAGCAGTCCGCTCGTCGCGGCACACCCGCTGTACGAGCCGACGGCACGATAGAAACCCGGAGCCTGAATGGCAAGGTCGAGTACCGCGCCGCCCGCCATCGACACCCCGCCGATGGCGTTCGCCCCCGTGGTCGCGAAGCGGCTGTCGATGGCCGCGGGGAGTTCGGTCGTCAGGTACGTCTGCCACTTGTTCCGGCCGAGGACCGGGTCGTCGGCATCCCAGTCCGTGTACATGCTGTACTGGCCGCCGATCGGCATTACCACGTTGACGTGCTTGTCGGCGAAGAAGTCCCGCACACCGGTGTTGTTGAACCAGGAGATCCCGTCCGACCCGCCGCCGATCCCGGTGAGCAGGTAGAAGGTGGGCGCCGGAGCGCCCGATGCGGGAGAGATGACGTCGTTGGCCACCCACCGGCCCATCGACTCCGAATACACGTCCACCCTGGTGATGCGGGGCTCGGCGGACGCCGACGGCGGGCCGAGCACCGCCCACACGGATACGACCAGCAGCATCACCGCCGGTACACGCAGAGAGATCGCGGATCGCAGAGCTTCGAACGGTCGCATGGACGCCCCCTGGCTGTGGCCTGCCCTTCCAATCTAGGACTGCGGGGTACCTGCTTGGTGCGGTTCCAGCGAACCGGTGTAAAGATGATTCGGTGACCGACAACGACCGGCCCGACGAACGTTTCACCCTCGCAAGCGAGCGGACGTTCCTCGCCTGGATGCGGAGTTCGCTTGCACTTCTGGCCGGTGGCATCGCGATGATCCACCTGGTCCCCGAATTCAGCACGGGGTGGGTGCGGACGACCCTCGGCCTGATCCTGATCGGTCTCGCCGCAGCCGCGGCCCTCGTCGGCATGCGGCGGTGGTCGCAGGTCGAGAAGGCCCTGCGCGACGGAGCACCGATGCCGCCGCCCCACGAGTTGTGGCTGTTCGCGGTGACACTGACGGTGGTGGCACTGGGAGCGGCGCTCGCCAGCCTGGTGGCCGCGCTCTAACCTGCAGAAGAGGTTTGCATCTCGCGAACCGGACGTGAAGACGAAGGAGTACACGGTGGCCCACGAACTCAAGCTCGGTTACAAGGCGTCCGCGGAGCAGTTCGGTCCGCGGGAGTTGGTGGAGCTGGGTGTTCTGGCGGAGGCGCACGGTATGGATTCGGCGACGGTGTCGGATCATTTCCAGCCGTGGCGGCACGAGGGTGGTCATGCGCCGTTCTCGTTGGCGTGGATGACGGCGGTCGGGGAGCGGACGGAGCGGTTGCAGTTGGGGACGTCGGTGATGACGCCGACGTTCCGGTACAACCCGGCGGTGGTGGCGCAGGCGTTCGCGACGATGGGGTGTCTGTACCCGGGGCGGATCATGCTCGGGGTGGGCACCGGAGAGGCGCTGAACGAGATCGCGACGGGTTTCGCGGGGGAGTGGCCGGAGTTCAAGGAACGGTTCGCGCGGCTGCGGGAGGCGGTCCGGTTGATGCGTGAGCTGTGGCTCGGTGATCGGGTCGATTTCGAGGGGGAGTACTTCACCACGAAGGGGGCGTCGATCTACGACGTGCCCGAGGGTGGGATTCCGGTGTACATCGCGGCCGGTGGTCCGGTGGTGGCCCGGTATGCCGGTCGGAGCGGTGACGGGTTCATCTGCACGTCCGGGAAGGGCATGGAGTTGTACACGGAGAAGTTGATGCCTGCGGTCGCGGAGGGGGCGGAGAAGGCGGACCGTGATGTGGCGGAGATCGACAAGATGATCGAGATCAAGATCTCGTACGACACGGATCCCGAGTTGGCGCTGGAGAACACCCGGTTCTGGGCGCCGTTGTCGTTGACGCCGGAGCAGAAGCACAGCATCGATGATCCGATCGAGATGGAGAAGGCGGCGGATGCGTTGCCGATCGAGCAGGTGGCGAAGCGGTGGATCGTGGCGTCGGATCCGGATGAGGCGGTGGCGCAGATCCGCCCGTATCTCGATGCAGGGTTGAACCACCTGGTGTTCCACGCTCCCGGCCACGATCAGAAGCGGTTCCTGGAACTCTTCGAGCGGGATCTGGCGCCGCGGTTGCGGGGGTAGGCGGCTTCGCCGCCCGTGCGTGGTTAACGAGTGCAGGGACTCGTCAACCACTCACGGGCCCGAAGGGCCTCACAGCATGTTCACGCGCTTGTAGAGGTGCCGGGAAGGACCGCCCAGCAGATCGGCGTCGTCCAGGAACCGCATGAGCGGCTGCGAACTCTCGCGAATCTTCTCGGCCCGGAATCGGTTGTTCTTCGCCTCGCGGAGCGCACGTTCGGTGTCCAGTCCGGCTGCCGCGTAGACGGCGGGATTGATCATGCTGGAGACGATCAGATTGGACGCGATAGCGATGCAGGCGCGGCTCGCAGCACGGTGCGCCTTGCTCATGCCCTGGGCCCGTCGCAGGGTCTCCTCCCGGGCGAAGCGCATGTGCCGGGCTTCTTCGACCACGTGAATCTTGCTGGTGACGCGGACGATCGGCTGGACGCGTGTGTCCTTCATCCAGTCGCGCTGCATGACGTCGAGGATCTCTTCGGCGACGAGAATGCCGGCGTACGCGACCTCTCCCGAGGCGAGCGCCTTGAACCCGCGACCCAGTGTGACCACCGACTTGCGCGGAACGTAGGAGGGGCAACCGAACTTCTCGGCGGTGCGCGCGAACATCACCGAGTGCCTGCACTCGTCGGCCACCTCGGTCAGCGCGAACTGGAAGTGGGCCTGCGATGCGTCCTTGGCGTACATGTCCCGGATGACCATCTGCTGAAGGATCATCTCGAACCAGATTCCGGTGCCCATGATCGAGGACACCTCGTGCTTCGTCAGCGTGATCTGCTGTTCGAACGTCATCTCGTCCCACATCGGCGTTCCGTACAGCGAGGACCACTCTGGGGTGAGGCCGTACAGGTCGTCGGGGACCGGCGCGTCCCAGTCCACCTCGACGGTCGGGTCGTACGACATGCGTGCGGAGGACTGGAGAAGCCGGGCGCCGGTGTCCTGGCGATCCGTGATCTTCGGATTGCGGAGAGCGAGCGTCGAGCGTGCCATGAAATCCTCCATGTCAGTGTGACCAGCAGTTACACCTAATCATGTCGAAGAAGCCCCTTGACGTCAATGGCTCTGGTGTACAAATAGTGGACAACTTGCGGGTAGTTCTTCGGGCGTCAAGGCCTCGGTGATGATCCCCACAACTGCGACCCAAGGCTTGCTCAAAATTTGCCGATCGTCTGTAGTGAGTTCTCGGCAGCGGGCCCGGATGATCCCTTGCCCTGGCATCACCCTGCAGAAAGCGGAATGAACCCATGTCTGATCAGAAGAGTGCCGCCCAGCCCCACAGCCTCGACGTCGTCGTCGGCGCTCGCGTTCGGGTCCGCCGCGACTCCGACGCTCCCGCGCCCGGTGTCGTGATCGAGGATTTCGCGGACCTGTCCCAGTCGGAGGGACTCCTCGGACGTGATTGGGCACCCGTGCACCGCTGGGCCGTCGCGCTGGACGACGGACGCCTCGTGTTCGCCGACGACGGCGAACTCGACCTCGAGACCGACGCGCCGCAGGCGGCGCGCGGCTGATTCAGCCGAGTCCGGCGGCGATCTCCAGGAGTTGCTCGACGGTGCCTGCGGCGATGGTTCGCACATGTTCGGTGACGGCGGAAATCGGCCAGTCCCACCACGCGATCCGCACCAGTGCGGCGATCTCGGATTCCGAATAGCGGTCCTTGATGTGGACGGCCGGATTCCCGCCCACGACGGCATAGTCCGGCACGTCCCGCGTCACCACCGAACCGGTCGACACGATCGCGCCGTGTCCGATGCGGACGCCAGGCATGATCGTCGCGTCGCCTCCGATCCACACGTCGTTGCCGACGACGGTGTTGCCGCGCGACGGTAGATCCGCGAGTAGATCGGCGTGCTGGGCCCACGACCCGCCCATGATCGGAAACGGGAACGTCGAGACTCCGCTCATTCGATGGTTTGCGCCGTTCATGATGAACGTGGTCCCGGTCGCGAACGCGCAGAACTTGCCGATGATCAGCCGGTCCGGCCCGTAATGGTGCAGAACATTGCGCGTTTCGAACTCGTCCGCGAACTCGGGAGCGTCGTAGTAGCTGTACTCCCCGACCTCGATCAGTGGATTCTCGATCAGAGGTTTGAGGAGGACCACGCGAGGCTGACCCGAAACGGGATGCAGGGTCATCGGATCCGGTGCGGCATTCGTGGGCAACTACTTCTCCATTCCTCGGCGCAGTCAGGTTTGCGCGATCTCCTGTATAGCGCCGTACGGTCCTGTGCCGCACTCACTTTTGCCGGGGTGTGGCTATTGCCATTGTTCACGAACTCTTGCTAGTGTCGAACATGTATTCGAACGACCTTGGGGGAGGTTGGTTGTGGGGGAATTGGTGGCAGCGGATCTGGAGGAGTTGCGTGCGTTCACGGCGCGGCTGCGATGCGTCGAGGCGGGTGGGGACGCCGGGGTGGGGATCGAGTGGCTCGATGCGATCGAGGCGTTGAAGTCGGTCGGGTGCGCGGTGCAGGCGGTGATCACCGACGGCGTCGCGACGAGTATTCGCGAGGACCGCAGGGCTCGGGGGTTGCCGCGGGCAGAGTGGGACCGGGGCATCGCGTCGCAGATTGCGTTGGCCCGCAGGGAATCCCCGAACCGCGGCGGGCGACATCTGGGGTTCGCACAGGCGTTGGTGCACGAGATGCCGCACACCCTGGCCATGTTGCGGACCGGGCGGTTGAACGAATGGCGAGCCACCCTGTTGGTGCGCGAAACAGCCTGCCTGTCGGCGGCGGATCGGGGCAGCGTGGATCGCCGGTTGTGTTCGGACCCGGCCATTCTCGACGGGGTCGGGGACCGCGGTCTGATCGCACGGGCGAAGGCGCTGGCGGTGGAACTCGACGCCGCGTCCGTGGTGCGGCGGCATCGTAAGGCGGTGTCGGAGCGGCGGGTGACGACGCGGCCGGCGCCGGATTCGATGGCGTATCTGAGTGTGTTGATGCCGGTCGAGCAGGCGGTCCGTCTGCAGGCCACGCTGGGGCGGGATGCGGACAGTTTGATCGCCACCGGCAACAGTGGTGGCCGGACCCGCAATCAGCTGATGGTGGACCTGTTGTTCGACCGCGGCACCGGGCGGGCCGCTGCTGGTGGTGTTCCGGTGGCGGTGAATCTGGTGCTTTCCGACGAGACCTTGCTGGCCGGTGGGCACGAGGCCGCGCAGTTGCAGGGGTTCGGGCCGATACCGGCGGGGATCGCCCGGCAGCTGGTGGCCGACGCCGCCGATGGTGACACCGAGATGTCGCTGCGGCGGGTGTATTCGTGCCCGCAGTCGGGGGCGCTGACCGCGATGGAATCGCAGGCGCGCACGTTCCCGAAGAGCCTGAGACAGCTGATCGACCTGCGGGACCGGACGTGCCGAACCCCGTGGTGCGATGCGCCGATCCGGCATCGCGACCACATTCGCTCACGCCGAGAGTCCGGTGCCACGTCGGCGGACAACGGGTCCGGGCTGTGCGAGGCGTGCAATTATGCGAAGGAAGGCGACGGATGGTCCGCCCGCGCAGTCGACAACCCCGGCGGCACCCACCTCATCGACGTCCGCACCCCGACCGGGCACCAATACCGGTCGGCGGCGCCACAGCTCCCGGCCCCGACACTGCGCTCGGCTCACGAGGCGGTGAGAGCGAACACCCGCATCGTGCGGTTCGTTCGATGCTCGTAGACGCCGTAGACGCGCACCATCTCGTCGAATTCGCGATAAATCCGTGTCCGCTCCGGTTCGGCGAGGAGAGTCGCGGTGACGGGGATGTCCTTCCCGCCGATCGTGACCTTCGCGTTCGGCTGGGCGAGAAGGTTCCCGGACCACGCCGGGTGGTGATCCTGCCCGAAGTTGCTGCCCACGACGAAGATCTGCTCACCCTCGCGGTAGTACAGGAGCGGGCTGGTCCGTGGTGCGCCCGACTTGCGCCCCGTCGTGGTCAGCAGGACTACCGGAGCGGCGATCGGACCGAGGATCGTGAAGCGTCCCCTGGTCTTCTGGAGGAGCCGGCGGTCGACTCCGGCGAGTTTCCGGATCAGCAACGATCCGGGTCGGGTGGCGGCAAATTTGGCTGCGGGTTCGCGGAGGAAGCTGTTCTCGCTGCCCCATCGGACGTCGGGGAAGGGTGATTCGGCCATACGTCATCTGACCGCCGGGCGGGTGCGCTGTCAATCGCCCTGATCCGGTGGCCGGATACGCTATGGCCATGGCTGCGCCAGCGACACCCTCACCCGTGAATCCGCCCGCACGTCCTCAGCCGTCGAGCGTCTACATCGCCTCACCGGAGGGGGACACCGGCAAGTCCACCATCGCGCTGGGTGTGCTGCAGATGCTGTGTGCGTCCGCGGCGAGGGTGGGCGTCTTCCGTCCCATCGCCCGATCGACGCAGGAAACCGACTACATCCTCGAGTTGCTCCTCGAGCACACCACGGCCGACATCGGGTACGAGGAGTCCCTGGGGGTCACATACGAGCAGGTCCACGCCGATCCCGACGGCGCGCTCAGCGAGATCGTCTCCCGGTATCACCAGGTGGCGGCGCAGTGCGATGCCGTCGTGGTGATCGGCAGCGACTACACCGACGTGGCCAGCCCCAGCGAACTCGGCTACAACGCCAGGATCGCCGTGAACCTCGGCGCCCCGGTGTTGCTCGCCGTGAAGGGAGCGCGGCGCACCCCCGACGAGATCGCCCAACTAGCCCAGCTCGCCATCGGTGAACTGACCGCTCACCACGCCCACCTGCTGGCCGTGGTCGCCAATCGGTGCGACCCCGACCAACTCGATGCGGTCACCGACGCGTTGGCGGTCACCGGTGTGCCCGCGTGGAGCCTGCCCGAGATCCCCCTGCTGGTCGCACCGACCATGGCCGAGCTCCTCGAGGCGATCGACGGCAGCCTGTTCAGTGGCGACCCCGAGCTCCTCCACCGGGAGGCCCTGCGGGTGATGGTGGGCGGAATGACGGCGGAGCACATTCTCGAACGGTTGACGGAGGGCACGGTGGTGATCGCCCCGGCCGACCGTTCCGACGTGCTGCTGGCGATGGTGAATGCGCATGAGGCCGAGGGATTCCCGTCGCTGGCGGGCATCATCATGAACGGCGGGCTGATGCCGCACCCGGCACTCGCGAAGCTGATGGCCGGCCTCAAGCCGCGGTTGCCGATCCTCACCACCGGACTGGGCACGTTCGACACGGCCAGCGCGGCCGCGCAGACCCGTGGCCGGGTGGCGGTCGGTTCGCAGCGCAAGATCGACACCGCGCTGAGTGTCATGGAACTCCGGGTGGACGCACCCACCCTGCTGGAGCGGTTGAAGCTGCCGATCCCGTCGGTGGTGACTCCGCAGATGTTCGAATACCAGCTGATCGACCGCGCCCGCCGCGACCACAAGCACATCGTGCTCCCGGAGGGCGACGACGACCGCATCCTCCGCGCGGCGGGGAGACTGCTGCAACGGCAGGTGGCGGAGCTGACGATTCTCGGCGACGAGGTGCAGGTGCGTCGCCGCGCGGCGGAACTCGGCGTCGACCTCGGTGACGCGCAGGTACTCGACCCCCGGACGTCCGAACACGCCGGTCCGTTCGCCGAGGAGTACGCGCGGCTCCGCGCCCACAAGGGCATGACCGTGGACCGTGCCCGCGAGGTGATGACCGACATCTCGTACTTCGGAACCATGATGGTGCACTTGGGAATCGCGGACGGCATGGTCTCCGGTGCCGCGCACACCACGGCGCACACCATCCGGCCGTCGTTCGAGATCATCAAGACGCAGCCGGGGGTGTCCACGGTGTCGAGTGTGTTCCTGATGTGCCTGTCCGATCGGGTGCTCGCGTACGGGGACTGCGCGGTGGTGCCCGACCCCACGGCCGAACAGCTGGCCGACATCGCGATCTCGTCGGCGCAGACGGCGTCCCAGTTCGGCATCGATCCGCGTATCGCGATGCTGTCGTACTCGACCGGCGACTCCGGCAGCGGCGCGGACGTCGACAAGGTGCGCTCTGCGACGAAACTCGTCCGCGAGCGTCGCCCGGACCTGTTGGTGGAAGGCCCCATTCAGTACGACGCTGCCATCGAGCAGAGCGTGGCCGACAAGAAGATGCCCGATTCGGCGGTAGCCGGGAAGGCGACGGTCTTCATCTTCCCCGACCTCAACACCGGGAACAACACGTACAAGGCCGTGCAGCGCAGCGCCGGCGCCATCGCCGTCGGGCCGGTGTTGCAGGGCCTCAACAAACCCGTCAACGACCTCTCCCGGGGGGCGCTGGTCGAGGACATCGTGAACACCGTGGCCATCACCGCGATCCAGGCGCAGGGAGCAGAGCAGTGACCGAGGGGTCTGTACTGGTAGTCAATTCCGGTTCGTCGTCGATCAAGTTCCAGCTGATCCACCCGGACACCGGTAAGTCCTCGGCGTCCGGTCTCGTCGAGAGGATCGGGGAACCCGAGGGGCGCATCGTCTATCACCACCGCACCGGATTGGCGGAGCGCCACGTTCACATCGCCGACCACCGCGCCGGGCTGAAGATGGTGTCGGACATCGTCGCCGAGGTGGGTCGGCCTCTGCGGGAGGCGGGGATCGTCGCGGTCGGCCATCGCATCGTCCACGGCGGCGACGTGTTCTTCGAACCCACGATCATCGACGACGCAGTGGTGCAGTCCATCTCGGACCTTTCGGCCCTTGCGCCGCTGCACAATCCGGCGAACGTGATCGGGATCGAGGTGGCGCGGGAGGAGTTGCCGGACATCCCGCACGTCGCGGTGTTCGACACCGCGTTCTTCCACACCCTGCCCGCGGAGGCGTCGACGTATGCGATCGACCGGCAGGTCGCGAAGGAGCACTCCATCCGGCGGTACGGCTTCCATGGCACGTCGCACCAGTACGTGTCGGCGCGCGCGGCCGAGTTCCTCGGCAGGGACCTGTCCGAGCTGAACCAGATCGTCCTGCACCTGGGGAACGGTGCCTCGGCGTCCGCGATCCGCGGGGGCCTGGCCGTCGACACGAGCATGGGGCTGACCCCGCTCGAGGGACTCGTCATGGGAACGCGGTCCGGGGACGTCGATCCCGGCGTCATCCTGCACCTGCACCGCAGCGGGATGGGTGTCGATCAGATCGACGACCTCCTGAACCGGCACTCCGGACTCAAGGGCCTGTCGGGGGTCAACGACTTCCGGGCGCTCCTGACGCTCGTCGGCCAGGGCGACGAGGCTGCGGCGTTGGCGTACGACGTGTACGTGCACCGACTCCGCAAGTACATCGGCGCCTACCTGGTGGAACTGGGCGGCGTCGACGTCATCACGTTCACCGGGGGAGTCGGCGAGAACAACGTCGACGTCCGCCGCGACAGCCTGGCCGGGCTGGGGCGCCTCGGCATCGTCGTCGACGACGACCGCAACCGCGCGGATTCCCGGGATGCGCGCCGTATCTCGGCGGACGAGTCCGACGTTCAGGTGCTGGTCGTGCCCACCAATGAGGAGTTCGCGATCGCCCGTGCGGCGGTGGAGCTGATCGGCGCCTGAGCGTTACAGCAGGCTCTTGGGCCGGATGGTGTTGGCCAGATCCACCAGCGTGTACCGGTGAGTGCGCTCGGGGGCGTTGCGGGCCAGCGCCCGCAGGCCGGCCTCGGCGCCCTTGCGTAGTCCCCGTTCGGTGAACGGCACACCGAGGATCTGCTCGAGTTCCGTCGCCGAGGTGTGACCGGCACGCATCCAGTCCAGTGCGGTGCCCAGTACGAGCGTGCGCATCTGCAGTGCCCGGCTCTCCTCGGGTGCGAGCGCGGCGACACGGAGTGCAGCCTCCCGGAGGGCCGATTCGTCGATCTCCTCGATCGGCTTGCCGGACAACAGCATCAGCACGCTCGTCATCCGGGCCATGGTGAAGTGCCGGGACGTCGCGGGAACCTGATCGAGGGCGGTGATGGCACCGGGCAGATCTCCGCGTTCGGTGAGTTGCCGCGCCAGACCGAATGCCGCACTCACCATGCTGTGGTCGGTCCGCCACACCGTCCGGTAGTACTTCTCGGCGAACGTCCGCCACTGGTGGGGGTCGGAGCTCTCCCAGTGCTGCAGAATCAGTTCGGCGGTGGCGGCGAGCGCAAGTTTGGGTGCCGTCTCCCCGGGCATCGCCTGCAGTACGGATTCGAAACGGGAGAACGCCGTCTCGTAGTCGCCGTCGATGAGCGTCGCGAGTCCGGCGTACCAGTCGACGCGCCAGTTCCCACCCATGTCTCCCTCCACGTCGCGGAGGAGTTCGGTGGCGGTGGCGGCGTCACCGAGATCGAGGTGCGCCTTGATCTCGGCGAGCGTGAGTTCCCGGGAGAACGACACGTCCAGGTCTCCGACGACCCGTTCGATCCCGTTCTCGCGCGCGTGCCGAATGGAATCCAGCGTCTGCTGCGGCTCGCTGTGCACCGCGGCGGCCAGGAGCGGGGCGTTGGGATCGGTCGGGTCGATCAGGGGTACCGCCAAAGCCTGCGCCACCGACTGCGGATCGAGATTTTCGTCCCGTTCGACGCCGTCGACGTACACGTCGGTCTGCTCGACGGCCTCGTCCGTGCCGAAAGTCGTTCTCTGCTTGCTGAACACGGTCGACAGTCCGGGATGCTCCTCGCCGGTCTGCTGCGCGAGCACCTCCCGCAGCACCGCTGTGAGCTGACCCGTCATCTCCTCGGCCGACGCGAAACGCCTGCTCGGATCGGGGTCGGTGGCGCGCAACAGGAGTCGGTGGAAGAACTCGTATTCCGCGAGGAGCGGCGCCTGCTCGGGGGACGGGATCCCGTCGAGGTACCGGCCCTTGTCGGACGGCATGTCGAGCGTCAGCACGGCGAGTGTGCGCCCCACCGTGTAGATGTCGGATGCCACGGTCGGGCCGGTCTTGACGATCTCCGGCGCCTGAAACCCGGGCGTGCCGTACAGGTAGCCGTAGTCCTCGATGCCCGCGACGGCACCGAGGTCGATCAACTTGAGGGCATCCTCGGTGACCATCACGTTGTCGGGTTTGAGGTCGTTGTACACCAGACCGGTGGAGTGCAGATACGCCAGTGCGGGAAGGATTTCGAGCACGTAGGCGATGGCCTGCTCGACCGGCATGCGTTCGGGCTTCGCGTGCGTCGACAGGACGTCCCGCAGCGAGTGACCGCCCACGTACTCCATCACGATGTACCCCATCGGGGTCCCGTCCGACCGGGGATGCTCCACGAAGTTGAAGATCTTCACGATGCTCGGGTGGGCCACCTCGGCGAGGAACTGGCGTTCGGCCACCGCCACGGCCTGAGCCTCGGCGTCGCCGAAGTGCAACAGGCCCTTGAGCACCACCCACCGGTCACTGACGTTGCGATCGATGGCCAGATAGATCCAGCCGAGGCCGCCGTGCGCAATGCAGCCCTGTACCTCGTACTGGCCGCCGATCAACTCGTTCGGGCCGAGAAGCGGCCGGAAGTCGTACGTGGCTCCGCAGTTGGGGCACAGACCGAACTCGGAGCCCTCGGACGTGGCGCCGGTGCGGCCCACCGGCTTGTTGCACTTCCAGCAGAAGCGCTTGCTCTCGGGGACTTTCGGCTCGGTCATCACGGCGGACGCCGGGTCGAGTGTCTTCACGACGGGAACCTCGACGAGACCGCCGCCGAGACGCAGGCGCTGCCCGGACCGGGTGCGCGGTGAGCGCGTCGAGCGGCCGGTGCCGGACGCGCCGGACGGCCGGGACGTCGGTGCCGCCTGGGTGGCCGGACCCTCGTCCGGTTCTTCCCGGACCGCGGCCTGCGTGGCGTCCTCTTCCGGCTCCCGGACGGCGGCCTGGGTGGCGATGTCCGGGTCGGTGGACTCCGGATTCTGCGAATGCTGCGGCATGCGTCCCCTCAGTCCTGGTACACGGCGGACGGCGGGGCGGGGGACGGCCCCAGCATCGACAGCCACTGGTCGTACATCCTGGTCCAGGTACCGTCGCGGCGGATGCGTTCGAGCGTGCCGTTGACGAACCGCACCAGGTCCTCGTTCGACTTGGTGATGCCGACGCCGTACGGCTCGGCGCCCATGCTGTCTCCGACGATCTCGAGATAAGGGTCCTGGGACGCCAGACCGGCGAGGATCGTGTCGTCGGTGCTCACCGCATCGACCTGCCGCTGTTGCAGGACCACCAGGCAATCCGACCACATGGGGACCGTCAGGATGTCCGCGGTGGGCGCCACCTGCTGCAACCGTGTCAGCGACGTCGTGCCGCGGACGACGCAGACCCGTTTCCCGTCCAGGTCGGCGGCGCTGCGGATCGGGGAGCCCTTCACGACGAGAACCCGCTGCTGCGCCTCGAAGTACTCGGAGGAGAACGCCACCCGTTCCTTCCGGTCGCAGGTGATGGTCATCGTCTTGGCCACGATGTCGACCATCGACTCCTGAAGTGCCTTCTCACGATTCGCCGACGTGAGGATGCGGTACTCGAGCCGGTCCGGATCGCCGAACAGGTCCCGCGCGATCTCCCGGGCCACGTCGACGTCGAAGCCCTGGATGGCACCGGTCGCCGGATCGCGGAAACTCATCAGATTGCTGCCCGTGTCGAGGCCGACGACGAGACGCCCCCGCGCGCGGATGGCGTCGACCGTCGGCATCGGCGGTGCGGCGTCGGTGTCGGGGAACGGGCGCAGGCTCGCGGTGGGATCGCCGCAGTCCTTCTCGGGAGTCGGCGGCGCAGCGCTGGTCTCGGGCGCCGGCGTCGCGGCCGCGGGAAGCGGGGGCTCGGTGTACGACACGCTCGGCGATCCGACGTGCTCGGGACTCGACTCGGCGCACCCGCCGATCAGCAAGGCGGCCGCCACGAGCACCAGCGCGATCCGGCGCCGCCTCACTGATATTCCCTCAATCGAGGCCACAACCCGATGATAATTCCGCCGAACGTGATCAGCGTCAGGACGAGGGCACCGGAACCGAGCGCGGTCAGCACCCGGGCCGCGGATTCGACGTTCGACCGCAGCCGGTCGCGGGCGGTGCCGATTCCGTCGGTGAGCGCGTCGTCGACGGCGGTGAACTGAGCCGCGGAATCCGAAGGTCCCGGTCCGATGGCGACCATTGCCGCCGAGACGAAGTCGCCCTTGGCGAGGATCTCGTTCATGCGGTCGTGTGCCGAAGACCAGCGCGTCCACGCCTCCTGCGCCCGCGCCACCTCGTCGTGGCCAACCGCGCGGTCGCCGTCGTGGGGGTAACTCGACAGCAGGGTGTCGAGCTGACCGGACTTGTCCTCGAAGACGGCGTCGTAGTCACCGTTCGAGTCGCGGCGGACCAGTTTGAGGGTCTCCTCGGTGCGCGCCTGCTGGGCCAGGATGCGGGCCGCTGTCAACTCGTGCATCGGGCGGGCGCCCTCGGTCAGCGCCCGCTTGGTGTCGAGGGAGGAGATCAACCCGGCGACCAGCATCCACGCCAGGAGGATCGCCGTGCACGACGACGCCACGATCAGCCCGAGATTGAACGTGCGCCGGCTGAGCCTCGCGATGACGATCTGGGCGACGATCAACGCGACGAGTGCGACGAGGATCAGGATCAGCGCCAGCCAGGGCGGACGGGAGTAATCCCGCTGCGTGTCCGCGACGTCGGCTTCCTGCTGGGCGTGCAACTGCTGCGCCATCGGCAGCATGCTCGTCTGCATCAGCGTGGACGCCTCGCTGAGATAGGCCGCGCCGACCGGATGACCGGTGCGATTGTTGGCGCGCGCGGTCTCGACGAGACCGGAGTAGACGCTGAGGTCGGTGGAGATGGAGGCGAGCAGGCGGCGGCTGTCCACGTCGCTCGCCGCGAGACCGCCGGACGCGTACACGAGGTCGGCGGAGGCGGTGCCGATCGCCTGCGCGTAGGTGTCCCGGAGTTCGGGCGGTTCGAGACCGCCGGAGATGAACGCCGTCGTGGCCGCGGCGTCCGCCACGGACAGGGCGCTGTAGAGGTTCTGTGCCGAGAACGACAGCGGTTCCGTTTCCGCGAGGACGCTGTCGAGGGTGGCTTCCCTGCTGTTCACCGTCGAGGCGGCCACGAACCCGGCGGTGAGGGTGAGCAGGACCAGGAGGGCGCCGAGGGCGGTGAGTTTCGCGGGAGTCGACTCCAGGAACGCGCGCAGTTCCTTGCGGCGCGCCACCGCGGGGTCGACGTCGTCGTCCGCTGCGGCAGACAATGCGCGGCTGCCGTGGGGTTCGATCGACGGTGCCACACGCAGAACCACCTCGCACCCCTCCCGTGTCATGGCCGCACCTTGTGGGGAGCATATAAGCAGCGGTCGGTTCACGACTGCCGACGGGCAGTTCCGGAAGAAACCGTTAGTGTGAGGGAACTGCAGGGAGACCCATCAGGTCGGACAGGGGTAGTCGATGCGTGGTGACGGTGACGGTTGGGCAACCGGGCCGGACGGCAGTCGTCATTGGGGCAAGCACGGTGCGGCCGGGTTGTTGCTGCGTGCGCCGCTCCCCGACGAGACGCCTGCCGTGCTGCTACAGCACCGTGCGGTCTGGAGTCACCAGGGCGGTACGTGGGCGTTGCCCGGCGGTGCCCGGGACAGCCACGAGACCACCACCCACGCCGCGGTGCGCGAGGCCCACGAGGAAGCCGGCATCGAGAGCGCGGCCATCCGTGTCCGCACCGAGGTCGTCACGATGAAGGCCGCGAGCGGCTGGAGTTACACCACGGTGATCGCCGACGCCGAGCGCCCACTGCCCACCGTCGCGAACGGCGAGAGCACCGAACTGCGCTGGGTGCGGGAAACCGACGTCGCCGGGTTGCCGCTGCACCCGGGATTCGAAGCGGGGTGGCCGCAACTGCGCACCACCGAGGTGCGATTGCTGCTCGACCGGCACGACGTGCTGGGTGAACGCGGCGCGCTGGCACAGTTGTCGAAGGCACTGCCCCGCACGGTGCACCTGCCCGACGGCACCTACGGGTGGTTGCCGCGCGTCGAGGTGCTCGAGGCCCTGGACGCCGTCGGCCGCCTCGCCGAACCGGCCGGCCACGGCACCACGCTGGGAACGGTGACGGCGATCGTCACCACCGATCCCGACCTGATCGAACAGTTGCCGGCCACCATCGTGGTCCTGCCGCCCGCCACGGTGCTGGACTGGCTGGATCAGCCGTAACTACGCGTTCTGCTGCAGCAGGGCGGACAGCGAGCGCGCGGCGGCCTGCGGATCGCGGGCCTCGGTGATGGCCCGGACGACGACGATGCGGGAGGCACCCGCGGCGAGGATCTCCGGAACCCGGGACTCGTCGATGCCGCCGATCGCGAACCACGGGCGGTTCGGCTCCGAGTCGGCGGTCGATCGCACCAGATCGATGCCCGACGCGGTCCGTCCGGGCTTGGTGGGGGTGGCCCACACCGGTCCGGTGCAGAAGTAGTCGACGCCGTCCTCGATCGCCGCCAGGCTGGCCTGGGCGCGGCTGTGGGTGGAGCGGCCGATCAGGACGTCGGAACCCACCACGGTCCGTGCGTACGGGACGGGCAGGTCGCCCTGGCCGAGGTGCAGCACGTCGGCCCCGGCCGCCAGCGCCATGTCGGCGCGGTCGTTGACCGCGAGCAGCGCCCCGTGCCGCCTGGCCGCGGCCGCGAGCACCGACAGCGCCGCCAGTTCGTCCCGGGCGTCCATCGTGCCGAACTTCTTCTCTCCGGCCGAGCCCTTGTCGCGGAGCTGGATGATATCGACGCCGCCGGACAGTGCGGCCTCGGCGAACTGCGCCAGGTCGCCCTTCTCGCGCCGAGCATCGGTGCACAGGTACAAACGTGCTGTTCCGAGGCGGCGCCGACGGTCCGTGAGGTTGCTGTGATGCGAGGTGGTCACGGCATGACGGTAGCCTCTACGGTGAAAGTGCAACACGGGAGTCCCGGGGAACGTGGGGCTGAGAGGGGCTCACGCCGAGCCCGACCGTCATACCTGACCCGGATCATGCCGGCGCAGGAAGTGAGGTGGAGTTCAATGGCGAGATCGGTATCCGTCGTCGGAGGCGGAGTGATCGGCCTGTCCATTGCGTGGCGAGCAGCCCGCAACGGGTGGTCGGTACGGCTGTACGACCCGTCGATAGGTTCGGGGGCGTCCTGGGTGGCGGGCGGCATGCTCGCCCCGTTGTCCGAGGGCTGGCCCGGCGAGGAGAGCGTCCTCGAACTGGGGAGCGCATCGCTCGACCGGTGGCCCGAATTCGGGAAGGAACTCGAGGCCGGAGCCGGCGTCGCGTTGTTCACGTCGGAGAGTTCGCTCACCGTCGCGCTGGACGGCGCCGACGCGGAGGACCTGCGGACCATCGCCGAATGGGTGGGCGCCCAGGGGCGGGACCTGCAGATCCTGGGCCGTGCCGAAGTCCGGGCCCTCGAGCCGATGCTGGGCCGCGGAGTCCGGTTGGGACTTTTGGCCGTCGACGAACTGGCCGTGGACAACAGGCTGCTGTTGCAGGCGTTGCAGCGGTGCGCCGTCGACGCCGGCGTGGAGCTGATCGGGGAGGCCGTGCACAGCCTCGACCGGCTCGGCACCGACCAGATCGTCGTCACCGCGGGCATCGCGTCACCGGCCCTGTGGCCCGGGCTTCCGGTTCGCCCGGTGAAGGGCGAGATCCTGCGGTTGCGCTCGCGTCCCGGGGTGACCCCCGCGCCGGGCCGCACCATCCGCGGCAGCGTCCACGGCAGGCCCGCCTACCTGGTGCCGCGTGCCGACGGCATCGTCGTCGGTGCCACCCAGTACGAGTCGGGCAACGACACGCAGGTCACGGTGGCCGGTGTGCGCGACCTGATCGCGGACGCCGAGGCCCTGATGCCCGCCATCGGCGAGTACGAACTGTATGAGACCTCGGCGGGTCTGCGTCCGATGACCCCGGACAACCTGCCGCTGATCGGCCGGGTGTCCGATCGGGTCGTGGTGGCGACGGGACACGGCCGTAACGGCATCCTGCTCACCCCGGTGACCGCCGACGCGACGGTGGCATTGTTGGAGGGCTCGGCACTGGTCGAGGCGAAAGCCGCCGACCCCGAACGTTTCGAGAAAGTAGCGAGGTAGAGATGAGTGAGCAGCAAGTAGTGGTGCCGATCGGCATCAGCGTCAACGGCGAGGACCACGAGTTCACGAAACCGTTGACCGTCACCGGGCTGCTGGAGGTGCTGAACCTGCCCACCAAGGGCATCGCGGTGGCAGTGAACGGCGCCGTGTTCCCGCGCGCCCGGTGGGACGAGCTCGTGGTCCGGGGCTGGGAGATCGAGATCCTCACGGCGGTGCAGGGTGGCTGACGCGACGCCCGGCGTGCAGAAGGGCCTCACGATCGCGGGCCGCACGTTCGGTTCACGGTTGATCATGGGCACCGGCGGCGCCGCCAACCTCACGGTGCTCGAAGAGGCGCTCGTCGCGTCCGGCACGGAGCTGACCACGGTCGCGATGCGCCGCGTCGACGCCGCAGGAGGCACCGGTGTGCTGGACCTGCTGCGCCGGCTCGACATCGCCCCGCTGCCCAACACCGCGGGGTGTCGCGGTGCAGCCGAGGCGGTGCTGACGGCGCAACTTGCCCGTGAGGCGCTCGAGACCGACTGGGTGAAGCTCGAGGTCATCGCCGACGAGCGCACCCTGATGCCCGACGCGATCGAGTTGGTCAGCGCTGCAGAGCAACTGGTCGACGACGGATTCGTCGTCCTGCCGTACACCACCGACGATCCGGTTCTGGCCCGCAGACTCGAGGACGTCGGGTGCGTGGCCGTGATGCCGCTGGGTTCGCCGATCGGCACCGGGCTCGGTATCGCGAACCCGCACAACATCGAGATGATCGTGGACGGTGCGGGGGTGCCCGTCATCCTCGACGCCGGCATCGGGACCGCAAGCGACGCCACCCTCGCGATGGAACTCGGCTGCGATGCGGTGTTGCTGGCCACGGCTGTGACCAGGGCGAAGGACCCGGCACTCATGGCGTCGGCGATGCGCGGGGCCGTGGTGGCGGGGTACGAGGCACGTCACGCAGGCCGCATTCCCAAGCGGTTCTGGGCGCAGGCGTCGTCGTAGTCCTCGGGGTCGCGTCGGGGTCCGGCTCAGGGTCCGACCGGTACCAGGGGACGAGTCGGGAGTAGACCTGCGGCCGATGCGCGCCGGCCGCAGGTTCCGGCATCCTTCTCCTCATGATTGAAGTGAGGGGACTGACAAAGACCTTCGGTGCGACGAAGGCGGTGGACAACCTGACGTTCAACGTGAAGCCGGGTATGGTCACCGGCTTCCTCGGCCCGAACGGTGCAGGCAAATCGACGACGATGCGCATGATCCTCGGGTTGGACCGCCCCACGGCGGGCAGCGCGTTGATCGACGGCAAACCGTACAGCGACCTGGTGCAGCCGCTGCGGACGGTGGGGGCTCTGCTCGACGCGAAGTGGGTGCACCCCAACCGCTCGGCCCGAGCCCACCTGCAGTGGATGGCGGCGTCCAACTCGCTGCCGAAGAGCCGGGTCGACGAGGTGCTGCACCTCGTCGGGCTCACCGAGGTGGCCGGGAAGAAGGCAGGCGGGTTCTCGCTCGGCATGTCCCAGCGACTGGGCCTGGCTGCCACGCTTCTCGGCGACCCGAAGGTGCTGCTGTTCGACGAGCCGGTGAACGGGCTCGACCCGGAGGGCATCGTCTGGATCCGGAAGTTCATGCAGCGCCTCGCGGCGGAGGGACGCACCGTGCTGGTGTCGAGCCACCTGCTGTCCGAGATGGCGCTCACCGCAGAACATCTGGTGGTCATCGGCCGGGGGCGTCTGATCGCCGACACCACCGTGTCCGAGTTCGTCAGCAAGTCCTCGGAATCGACGGTGCGCGTGCGGAGCCCACAGCTGGACGCGTTGCGTAGCGCGCTCACGTCCAACGGACTCACCGTGCGCGAGGACGGATCCGACGGGCAGCAGGCGCTCGTCGTGGTGGATTCGTCGACGGACGTCGTCGGCGGGATCGCCGGTTCGCAGGGCATCGTCCTGCACGAGTTGGCATCTCAGCGCGGATCGCTGGAGGACGCCTTCATGAAGTTGACCGGAGACGACGTGCAGTACCACGCAGAGGGCGTCGAAGATGTGATGAGGGGTGCACTGTAATGGCTGTTCTCAATGCCGAACGGATCAAGATCACGTCGACGAGGTCGCCGTGGTGGTGCACGGTCATCATCATCGTGCTGGGCCTCGGCCTCGCCGCAGTCATCGGGCTGAGTGCGAAGGCCAGCATCAACTCCTTCAACAACCAGATCGCGGACGGTAAGCAACCGGATTTCGATCCGTTCCTGCCGCAGATGTCGGACGCGGTCGGTGGTGTCTCCGGATTCGGCGTACTGGTCCTGATGATCCTCGCGGCACTCGCCGTGACCAGCGAATACCGGTTCGGCGTCATCCGGACCACGTTCCAGGCCATCCCGAACCGGGCGTCCGTCCTCATCGCGAAGGCGGGTCTGATCGGCGCGTTCGGCGCGGTGCTGACATTCGTGCTCACGTTCGGCGCGTACGCCATCGCGAAGGCGACCGCGGGTGACGAGGCGGGAGCGGCGCTCACGCTGTCGGGTGACGACGCCTGGCGGTCGATCTACGGCGTCCCGATCTACGCGTTCCTGTGCGTGGTTCTGGCCGTCGGCGTCGGCACGCTGCTGCGCCAGTCGGCGGGCGCGATCGCCCTGCTGCTGCTGTGGCCGCTGCTGATCGAGAGCCTGTTCAACCTGTTCGGCTCGTTCGGCTCGAAGATCATGCCCTTCCTGCCGTTCCTCAACGCCAACAACTTCCTGGGGGCGCCGCAGGGGGTCGAATTCCACTGGGGCCCGTGGGGCAGCCTGGTCTACTTCGCGGTGTTCGTCTTCGTGATCTTCGGGGCCGGCCTGGTGGTCGTCAACAAGCGCGACGCCTGACACCCGATACAGTACTTTCGCCCCGCTCCTCCGCCAGGTGATCGTCGGGAGACCTGGCTGAGGGTGACGGCGGGGCGGGAGCCTGTGGGCCGGTGCGAAATCCATTCGCGCCGGCCCACAGGTGCTTCTGCGTTAGGCTCCCGACATGCGACTACGGGGTGCCTTCACAGTCGGAGTGGCCGGTGCGATGGTCTTGGCCGGGTGCTCGTCGACGAGCGAACCCGATTCGCCGCCGGTCGATGCGAGCGCTCTCGCAGCCTCGGTCACCGAGGGCGGTGTGGTGGGGCACCTGGAGCAACTGCAGACGATCGCCGAGAACAACAACGGCAACCGCGCGGCCGGAACCTCCGGCTACGACGCCAGCGTCGACTACGTCGCACAGGTGCTGGAAGACAAGGGCTTCGACGTCGAGACCCCGGAATTCGAGTTCCACAACTTCGACGTCCGGACGGAGGCGATCAGGTCCGGCGACCGTGACTTCGAGGTGCGTGCTCTGGCGTATTCGCCGTCCACCGGTCCGGACGGGATCACCGCCCGCCTGGTGCCCGCCCCGAAGGACGAGAGTCCGGGATGCGAGGTCACCGATTACGACGGCCTCGACGTGACCGGGGCGATCGTCCTCGTCAACCGCGGGGTGTGCCCGTTCTCGGCCAAGCAGCAGTTCGCGGCCGAGCGCGGCGCCGCAGGCGTGATCGTCGTCAACAACGAGGACGGGCCGATGAGCGGCGGAACTCTCGGCGACCCGGACGTGGGCAAGGTACCCACGGGCGGAGTGAGCAAGGCGGACGGCGCCGCACTCGAGCAGGCCGGCGGTGACGTCACCCTCACCCTCGACACCGCCACCGAGTCGAGCACCGCTCGCAACGTCATCGCCCAGACGAAGACCGGTTCGGCCGAGGACGTCGTGATGGTCGGCGCCCACCTGGACAGCGTCCCGGACGGTCCCGGCATCAACGACAACGGCACCGGCGTCGCCGCGACCCTCGAAACGGCCGTGCAACTCGGCGGTTCGCCCGACGTCGACAACGCGGTGCGCTTCGCGTTCTGGGGCGCGGAGGAGTTGGGTCTGCTCGGTTCGGAGGCCTACGTGAACAGCCTCAGCGAGGACCAGCGGAACGACATCGCGCTGTACCTGAACTTCGACATGCTCGGTTCCGAGAACGCCGGCTACCTGGCGTACGACGGCGACAACTCCGACAACGTCGGCGAGGGGCCCGGACCCGAGGGTTCCGCGGGCATCGAGCGCACGTTCACCGAGTTCCTCCAGAGCAACGGTGTCGTCGCGGACGGCACGGACTTCGACGGCCGATCCGACTACGGTCCGTTCATCGAGCACGGCATCCCCTCGGGCGGCGTGTTCAGCGGCGCCGACGAGACGAAGACCCCCGAGCAGTCGCAGAAGTGGGGCGGCACCCCGGATGTGGTGTACGACGAGAATTACCACAGCGCGACCGACACCCTCGAGAACGTGAACCGGGCCGCGCTCGCCGAGAATGCCGCCGCGGTCGCGTACGCCGTCGGGGTGTACGCGGAGTCGCTCGCCGGGCCGAACGGTGTCCCCACCGGCGCGGACCGGGAGAAGGCGCGGGCGGCGGAGTGATGTCCGATTCGTCACGAGTTTGTGCATGTGACGCTGGGTTACCCTTACTCCCGTGAGCGACGACCCGGCCGAAGAGATCAGTGCCGAACTCGACGCTGCGCAGACATCGAAACGAGGCGACAAGGTTCTGGGCTGGATGGGATCGGTGAACCGGCAACCACAGCTGATCGAAGGGCTGCGGAGGGTTCGTCGCGCGCTGCCCGGTGATCCCGCGTTCGGCGATCCCCTGTCGACGGCGGGCCCCGGCAGCGCACGGGCCATCGCCCGCGTCGCCGATCGGTTCCTCGACCATCAGCCGGGCGCGTCCCGCGAGATGAGCCTCGGCGCGCTGCAGGTGTGGCAGGCGCTGCTCGAGCGCACCGGTCGCGGCCGGGGAACGCAGGAAGTGACCATCGTGTTCACCGACCTGGTGGGGTTCTCCAGTTGGTCGCTGCCCGCCGGTGACAGCGCCACCCTCGCCCTGCTGCGTGACGTCGCCCGAGCCGTCGAGACCCCCATCGTCGACCGCGGCGGGCACGTGGTGAAGCGCCTGGGGGACGGCGTGATGGCCGTCTTCCCGAGCCCGGACCGTGCGATCGACGCCGTCTTCGCGGCGCAGGAGGCGCTCGCGGAGGTGGAGGTGGACGGCTACCGCCCCCGCATGCGCGTCGGCATGCACACCGGCGTGCCCCGGCAGATCGGCAGCGATTGGCTCGGCGTGGACGTGACGATCGCGGCGCGCATGATGGAACTGGGCGGCGACGGCAACGTGATGGCGTCGTCCGCCACGCTGGAGAGTCTGCAGCCGGGCACCCTGGACGAACTGGGTGTCGGCGTCAAACCGTGGCGACGCGCCTTCTTCGCCCCCGCGCCCAGCGGGGTGCCCTCCGACCTCGGTATCTGGCGGCTGCGGCTCCGCCGCCCGTGAGTACTTATTAACCGCGCGACGTTAACAAGTACTCACGAGTGACGGAGTCGCCACAGGGGAGAGACGGGGCCGTGACCGGCGCCCAGGTCGTACGACGCCTCCAGGCACTTGGTGACCCATTCCTTGCCGAACGCCACCGCATCGGGCACGGACCACCCGTGGGCGAGAGCGCTCGCGATGGCGGCCGCGAGGGTGTCGCCGCCGCCGTGATCGTTGCCGGTGTCGATGCGGGGACTGCTGAACTCGAGGAACCTGTCGCCGTCGAACAGCAGATCGGTGCTCGACGCCGACGTCCGGAGATGCCCGCCCTTCACGATCGACCACTGCGCCCCGAGTGCGTGCAGCGCCTCGGCGGCCCGGCGCGCGGTCGAGTCGTCCACCACCTCGATGCCGGTGATCAACCGGATCTCGTCGAGGTTCGGGGTGACCACCGTGGCGATCGGGATCAGCGTGTTCCGCACGGCGTCCAGCGCCTCGGCATGCAGGAGCGGATCTCCGTGCATCGACGCGCACACCGGGTCGACGACCAGCGGGACCGGTTGGTCGCGGCCGATCCCGACCTCGGTGCACACGGCGGCGACGGCCTCGATGATGGCCGTCGACGCCAGCATGCCCGTCTTCGCTGCCCCGACCCCGATGTCGTCGACGACGCACCGCACCTGCGCGGCCACCGTCTCCGGCGGAATCTCGTGGAAACCGCTGACGCCCACCGAGTTCTGCACCGTCACCGCCGCAACGGCGACGCATGCGTGGACGCCGCACAGCGCCATCGTCCGCGAGTCGGCCTGGATCCCGGCGCCACCGCCGGAATCGGTGCCGGCGATGGTGAGGACTCGGACGGGGGTCTGGCCGTCGGGGGTCAGGGGCAGCAGCTTCACGAAGGGGACCTTACCGATTCTCTGAGGTGACGGATTCGACGGGCAGATACACGCGGCCACCTGCGTCGACGAACTCGCTCGACTTCTCGGCCATACCCGCCTCGATGGCTTCGACCGAATCGAGTCCGTGTCGCTGTGCGTATTCGCGCACGTCGGCGGAGATCCGCATCGAACAGAACTTCGGGCCGCACATCGAGCAGAAGTGGGCCGTCTTCGCCGGCTCGGCGGGCAGCGTCTCGTCGTGAAACTCCCGCGCGGTATCCGGGTCGAGGGACAGCGCGAACTGGTCGTGCCAGCGGAATTCGAACCGGGCCTTCGACAGCGCGTCGTCCCGCTCCTGCGCCCGCGGATGCTGCTTCGCGAGGTCCGCGGCGTGCGCCGCGATCTTGTACGTGATGACCCCGGTCTTGACGTCGTCCCGATTCGGCAGTCCCAGGTGTTCCTTGGGTGTCACGTAGCAGAGCATCGCGGTGCCGGCCTGCGCGATCATCGCCGCGCCGATCGCGGACGTGATGTGGTCGTACGCCGGCGCGATGTCGGTGGCGAGCGGCCCGAGCGTGTAGAACGGCGCCTCCTCGCACAACTCTTCCTCGAGGCGCACGTTCTCCACGATCTTGTGCATCGGGACGTGCCCGGGACCTTCGATCATCACCTGCACCCCATGGGATTTCGCGATCCGCGTGAGCTCCCCGAGGGTACGCAGTTCCGCGAACTGGGCCTCGTCGTTGGCGTCCGCGATGGACCCGGGGCGCAGACCGTCACCGAGCGAGAACGTGACGTCGTAGCGGTGGAGGATCTCGCACAGTTCGTCGAAGTGGGTGTACAGGAACGATTCCCGGTGATGGGCCAGGCACCAGGCCGCCATGATCGACCCACCGCGGGAGACGATTCCGGTGACGCGGCGCGCGGTCAGTGGGATGTAGCGGAGCAGCACACCGGCGTGGACCGTCATGTAGTCGACGCCCTGCTCGCACTGTTCGATCACGGTGTCGCGGTAGATCTCCCACGTGAGCGCGGTCGGGTCACCGCCAACCTTCTCGAGCGCCTGGTAGATCGGCACGGTTCCCACGGGCACGGGCGAATTACGCAGGATCCATTCCCGGGTCTCGTGGATGTTCTTGCCGGTGGACAGGTCCATGATGGTGTCGGCGCCCCACCGCGTCGCCCACACCATCTTCTCGACCTCTTCCGCGATCGACGACGTGACCGCGCTGTTGCCGATGTTCGCGTTGATCTTGACCGCGAACGCCTTGCCGATGATCATCGGCTCGAGTTCGGGATGGCAGCGGTTGGCCGGGATCACGGCGCGTCCCGCCGCGACCTCGGTGCGCACCGTCTCGGGTGAAACACCCTCGCGTGCAGCGCAATACTGCATCTCAGGGGTGACGACGCCGGCGCGGGCGGCGTCGAGCTGGGTGCCCTCCCGGTCGGCGATCCACGGTGCGCGCAGATGCGGCAGTCCCGCTTCCAGGTCGATCGCGGCGTCCGCGTCGGTGTACGGACCCGACGTGTCGTACACGTCGAGGTGTTCACCGTTGGTGAGGTGTACGCGCCGGACCGGCACCCGGATGTCGTCGCCCGACAGCAGGTACTGCTTGGTGCTGCCCTCGATCGGCCCCGTGGTGACGGACGTGGCTGTAGATACGTTTGTGCTCATCGATGATGCTCCCTACGCCGGCATTACCCGGACAGGTTCGACGGTCGACGGCCCTAGCCGTCCTCTCAGCCCGCTGGTGCGAGCCCCCGTGGATGTGTAGTTGTCCCACAAACTGTAACCGAGATCTCTGTGAGTAATCATTCGGGTGAAACTTGGACAGCGGTTCCCGGCATCGGTATAAAGGGTGATGAACATCACATTTCGATTACGACACACACCCCCAGGAGATAGCCATGCTGACAGACGCGCAGGTTGTGGACGTGATCGACAACGCCGATCAGAACCGATTCGAGCTACGCCTGAGTGGTGACCTGGTCGGGATCCTCGGGTATTTCGACCTTGCCGACACGCCGCCCGGCGCCGGTGCCGGCGTGGGAGTGGTGGCCGCCCGGCCGCCGGGTCCGAAGGGTCGGGGGCGGCAGGCGCCGGTGGTCTCGTTCATGCACACGGTGATCGTGGAGGACTTCGGCCACCGCGGACTCGCCGCCCTCATGGTGGGTCGCTCCCTCGATCTCGCCCGCGGATACGGCTGGAAGGTCCGGCCCGTGTGCACGTACGTGCAGCGCTTCGTCTCGGCGCACCCCGAGTACCGCGACCTCGTCGTCCCGGTGGAGGGCTGACAACGGTCGGGGCACGATTCGGGCACTCGGCGGCAACGAAACGGTTCCGGGGGCGGCGATTCCGCTCGCGAAGATGCCGCCTTGCTGATTCCATGAGTGGCATGGATCACACTCCGAACAGTTCCGGGTCGTCCGGGAACATCACGGCCGCTGAGGCTCGCGTGCTCGACAACCCTGCCCACGAACGATTCGATCTGTGGCTCGGGGACGAGTTGGTCGGCATCCTCGGCTATCGGGACGAGGACGACATCCCCGGATTCACGGCGAAGCCGGGCGAGGTGGTCGCGTTCATGCACACGGTCGTCAAGGAAGAGTTCGGTGGGCGAGGACTGGCCGGGGTCCTCGTGAGCGAGGCGTTGGGCTCGGCGCGTCGACGTGGCTGGAAAGTGCGCCCCATCTGCACGTATGTCCAGCGCTACCTGGCGCTGCATCCGGAACACCTCGACGTTCTGGTTGCCGAGTAGCCCTACTTTCGAGAGCACTGCTCTTGCCATCTGCGACTCCGCTGTGAATACTGCTCTATATAGAGAGCGGTGCTCACAGTCGAAGGAGTCGTCATGACCGTGTCGGATCGGATCGAGAGTCGTACCGGGGTCGCACGGATCTGCGCCGCGGCGCTGTTCGCCCTCGCCGGTGTCCTGTTCGTCGTCTACCCCGTGGTGCGTCCCTACGCGGCGGGTGGGGCGCCGGACGGACTGGCCGAGTTCGCCTCACCGTCGTGGCTCGTCGCTCACCTCGCCGCCGTCGGCGGGTTCATCGCGTTCGGGCTTGCGCTCGTCGCGCTCAGTGGACTGCTGAAAGGGACGGGTGGCGAACGAGCGGCGGTGGTCGCAGTGGCGGCGTCGTGGATCGGGGCAGGGCTGACGCTGCCCTACTACGGTGCCGAAACGTTCGCGCTGCACGCCCTGGGCGGCAGCGGCCTGGACGAGGAGGCCGTCACGAACCTCGCCGAGAGCGTGCGGATGGGGGCGGCGCAGGCGACGCTGTTCGCTGCAGGGCTGCTACTCGTCGCGGTCGGCGCGTCGGCGGCCGCTGTGGCGATCGCCCGATCCTGGCTGCTCGCGGGCTGGGCGGGGATCCCGATGGCGGTGGGGTTCGCGCTGTTCATCCCGCAGTTCTACGTCGACGCCCCACTGCGCATCGGGCACGGTGCGCTCATCGGGTTCGGGTGCGCGGTCGTGGCGCTCGGTGTGCTGCGTTCTCAGTCGCCGAGGTCGACGATGACCGGCGCATGATCGCTGGCGCCCTTGCCCTTACGTTCGTTGCGGTCGATCTCGGCCTTGTCGACACGGCCGGCGAGGGCAGGCGATCCCAGCACGAAGTCGATGCGCATTCCCTGCTTCTTCGGGAACCGCAACTGGGTGTAATCCCAATAGGTGTAGACGCCGGGACCGGGGGTGTGCGGCCGGACGACGTCGGCGAAACCGGATTCGACGAATGCCTGGAAGGCCTCACGCTCGGGGGCGGACGTGTGCGTCTTGCCCTCGAACAGCGCCGGATCCCAGACGTCCTCGTCGGTGGGGGCCACGTTCCAGTCGCCGACCAGCGCGATCTGCGCGTCCGGGTTCTGCCCCAGCCACCCGACCGCGTCGGTGTGCAACTTCGCCAGCCAGTCGAGCTTGTACGTGTAGTGCGGGTCGGCGAGCTCACGGCCGTTGGGGACGTACAGGCTCCAGATGCGGACGCCGTTGCACGTGGCGCCGATGGCGCGGGCTTCCTGCGCGGGCGCGACCTCCGGGTCCTTGTGGAAACCGGGCTGATCCTCGAATCCGATCTGCACGTCGTCGAGACCCACGCGGGACGCGATCGCGACGCCGTTCCACTGGCTGAGGCCCACGTGCGCGACCTCGTAGCCCAGTTCGCGGAAACGCTCGTACGGGAACTGCTCGTCCTTGCACTTGGTTTCCTGCATCGCCAGCACGTCGACGTCGGACCGCTGGAGCCAGTCCAGGATCCGATCGGTACGGGCACGAACAGAGTTCACGTTCCAGGTTGCGATGCGCACGGCAGCCACCCTAGCGGCACTCTCCGACAGGTCGTCAGCCGACAGGTTCGGTGGCGTAGCGGTACCGGTGGTGCGCCACGAAGCCGAGGTTGCGGTACATCGCCTGGGCGCCCTCGTTCTCGACGGCGACCTGCAGACACGCGTGGGTCGCGCCGTGTTCGCGTCCCCAGTCGATCATGTCGCCGCAGATGAGGCTGCCGATTCCGTGGCGGCGGTGGGCCTCCGCCACCTCGACCGCGGTGAGCCCGACCCACCGGCGGTCGTCGGGCGCGGACGTGACGGATCCGCGGGCGACGGCCAGGAGCGTCGAGTCGGCGGCGCCGATCCGGCCGAACCCGAGAGTGCCGCCGCGGACCGAGTCCAGCACGTCGACCGCGAAGTCGGGGAGCGCGGACCCGCGGTAGCGGTAGAGGGCGAGCCAGTCCGGATCGGGGTGATCGGTGACGGTGGTGGTTCGTGGGCCCTCGGGCAGAGCCAGGTTGTCGATGTCGGCCGCCATCACGACCACTTCGTCGCTGACGTTCCAGCCGAGCGGTACCTCGCCCAGCCGGTCGGGGATCAGCAACCGCAAGGGGCGGTCGCGCTCGGCGTACCACTCACGCAGACGGTCGAGCGTGCCGCCGGGGGAGGCGTCGTCCAGGCTGCCGACCGACCCACGGTCGCCGAGCGGGGCCGCCGAGTTGGCGCGCCCGGTGAAGCCGTGACCGTACCGGGCCAGCCACCCGTCGATCCACGCGTGCTCGACACCCGGCCAGCCGTCGGCGGACGCCAGTTCGAGGGACCGGATCTCGCTCGCGCGCACCGGTCGGGCGGGGACGGCCTTCAGCGCGATCACCCGCTCCGGATCCACCTCGACCACGGAGCCGTCCGCGGCGCGGACGACCACCACCGGTTCGACGCTCTCCAGCATCCCGATGACGTCGGTCATCGGATGGCTGTGGCCGGGCGGCAGCTGATATCGCAGCACCACCCGGCTTCCGAGCGGAATGTCAGTCGTCATGCCCGAACGGGTCTTCGACCGTTCCCGGCACCCAGCTGAGACCGGGAACGCCCCAGCCGGCGCGCTTGATGGTCTTCTTGGCGGCGCGCGCGTTGCGGCCGACCAGCATGTCGACGTAGAGGAAGCCGTCGAGGTGACCGACCTCGTGCTGCAGCATGCGTGCGAAAAAGCCGTGTCCCTCGATCTCGACGGCGTTGCCGTCGGCGTCGGTGCCGGTGACCTTCGCCCACTCGGCCCGTCCGGTGGGGAACTGCTCGCCCGGCACCGACAGGCAGCCCTCGACGTCGTCGTCCGGATCCGGCATGGTCTCGGGTCGTTCCGATGTTTCGAGGACCGGGTTGACGACGCAACCCCGGCGGCGGAGCGCCGTGCCGTTCCCGTCGACGTCCGGGCAGTCGTAGACGAACAACCGCAGCGGCAGGCCGACCTGGTTGGCGGCGAGCCCGACGCCGTTGGCGGCGTCCATCGTGTCGTACATGTCGGCGATGATCTCAGCGAGTTCCGCAGGTGACTGGGACACTGCCTCGGTCGGTTCGTGCAATACCGGGTCGCCCACGATCCGGATGGGGAGGATGGCCATGGTCGTCAAGGATAGTGCGGCGCGTCCGAGCCGTTCGCACTGCCCGCGGCGTTCGTCATGGTTGAATAGTCGCTGAAGAACAGCGGTGTAATTCGTTGCTCGGTCGGCCACGCGATCGAGGAGCCGGGGGAACGTGGTTTCGCTGAGGTCGAGCGAGAGCTAGTAGTCGAGGAGTGAGATGGACGGCGCAACAGCGCGTAGTCGGAACCAGTCCGAGCGCACCGACGGCGACAACTCGGCAGGGGTCAAGGACGTCGGTGACGACGGCCTCTCGCGTCGGGAGCACGACATCCTGTCCTTCGAGCGCCAATGGTGGAAGTACGCCGGCGCGAAGGAAGAGGCGATCAAAGAGCTGTTCGACATGTCCGCCACCAGGTACTACCAGGTGCTCAACGCACTGGTGGACCGGCCGGAGGCACTCGCAGCCGACCCGATGCTCGTGAAGCGCCTGCGACGGCTGCGCGCGAGCAGGCAGAAGGCCCGCGCCGCCCGCCGCCTCGGGTTCGACGTCACGTAGCACCCGGTCGCTAAGGTCGACATCGTGAGTACTCCGAAACCCGAATCGTCCGGCCCGCCGTTACGTGCCCTCGCGATGGTGCTGATCGCCCTCGCGATTCTGTTCGCGGGTCTCGGGTTCGCCTCCCTCGGAGGTTCGGACTCGGAGGAGACCGCCGCCACCGTCACGACCACGGCGGCCGCCACGACCACCGCCGCCGCACGCCCGACGACGGCTGCGGGAGCGGCGGGCGCCACCTCGGCGTCCGCGGCGAGCACCACGTCCGGTGCCTCGAGCACATCGAAGTCCGCCGACGCGGCGTCGGTCCCGGTGCGGGTGCTCAACAACAGCAATGTCACCGGTCTCGCGAGCCAGACGGCCACCGAACTGATGTCCTCGGGGTGGACGGTGTCGGAAACCGGCAACTACAGCGACGGCACCATCTCCGAAACCACTGTGTACTACGGGACTTCCGCCGCCGAGAAGGAAGCGGCCACGGAGATCGCCGCGCAGCTCGGGGTTTCGGCCCAGCCGCGGTTCCCGGGTATCGCGAATTCGTCCGCCGGTGTGATCGTCATCGTCACCTCCGCACAGTAGACCGGACGGTCGGTGCACCGTCGCCGCGGTTATGATCAGATGCACTTCTTCGCCACCTCAAAGGAGCGGTTTGATGGCCTCGAGTTCTACCCGTCGGATGTCCTGGCGCATTGTCACCCCGGTGGTGGCCATTGCAGCACTCGGACTGACCGCCTGCAGTAACAACGAGGAGCCGACCGACGTTCCCGGCACCACTCCTTCCGTCTGGACCGGCGCCGCCGATCCCAGCGCTGCAGGCGTTCCCGGCGACGCCGAGAGCGGTTCCGGTGAGTCCGCGGAGAGCGGCGCGGTCAGCGCGACGCTGAAGAACGCCGAGGGCGAAGACGTGGGCACCGCCACGTTCAAGCAGGCCGGCAGTCACGTCGAGGTCACCGTTTCCGTCAAGGATCAGACGCCCGGCTTCCACGGTTTCCACGTGCACTCCGTCGGCAAGTGCGAGACGAACTCCGTGGCACCGACCGGGGGTGCGCCCGGAAACTTCCTGTCCGCGGGCGGGCACTTCCAGGCCGAGGGCCACTCGGGGCACCCCGCGAGCGGTGACCTCACGTCGCTGCAGGTTCTGGCCGACGGCACGGCCGAGTTGGTCACCACCACCGACGCCTTCACGGTCGAGGACCTGAAGAACGGCGACGCCGGCACCGCGGTCATGATCCACTCGGGTTCCGACAATTTTGCCAACATCCCCACCCGTTACGCACCCGCCCCTGATCAGGAAACCCTGAACACCGGGGACGCAGGTTCCCGGGTGGCCTGCGGTGTCATCGGCGCCAGCTGAGTCGCGTGACATCCCGGCTTCGGCCGGGATGTCGGTGCGCTGCCGCGCACTGCGGGCTGTGGTTGGATCGAAACCGTGGTAGTTCCTTTTCCCGGTTCGCCGCGGCCGACACTGGGCGTCGAGTGGGAGATCGCGCTGGTCGACAGGGTCACGCGGGATCTCTCCAACACGGCCGCGGAGGTATTCGACGCGGTGGCGAATCTTGCCGGTCCCGAGGATCCGCGGATCACCAAGGAGTTACTACGCAACACCGTCGAACTCGTCACCGGTATCCACTCGACGGTCGGTGAGGCGATGGACGACCTCGACGAGTCGCTCGACCTGTTGCGGCGGGCGGCGAACCCGCTCGGCGTCGATCTGATCTGTGCGGGAACGCATCCGTTTGCGCAGTGGTCGACCCAATTGGTCACGCGCACACCGGATTACGACGAGCTGATCGAGCGCACCCAGTGGTGGGGCCGTCAGATGCTCATCTGGGGTGTGCACGTCCACGTCGGTGTGTCCTCGCCGCAGAAGGTGTTCCCGATCCTCAACGCGCTGCTGCAGCGGTACCCGCATCTGCTCGCGCTGTCCGCGTCCTCACCGATGTGGGCCGGCGTCAACACGGGGTATGCGAGTAATCGTGCGCTGATGTTCCAGCAGCTCCCCACCGCGGGGCTGCCGTACCAGTTCGCGAACTGGGGGCAGTACGAGGATTTCATCAGCGATCAGATGAAGACCGGTGTGATCACCAAGATCGGTGGGATGCACTGGGACATCCGGCCGGCGCCACGGTGGGGCACCATCGAGGTCCGCGTCTTCGACGGCATCTCCACCCGCGCCGAACTCAGTTCCCTCGTCGCGCTCGTGCACTGCCTGATCGTCGACCTGGACCGGCGTTTCGAGGCAGGTGAGAACCTGCCCAACCTGCAGCCGTGGCACGTGAAGGAGAACAAGTGGCGGGCCGCGCGGTACGGGCTCGACGCCGAGATCATTCTCGACGAGGACAGCAACGAGCGCCTCGTCACCGACGACCTGAACGACCTGCTCGAGAAGCTGGCCTCAACCGCTGTGCGTCTCGGCTGCGCGGACGAACTGGCCGCGGTCGCGGAGATTCCCCGTCGTGGCGCGTCCTACCAGCGGCAACGTCAGGTCGCGGAGGCGACCGGCGGTGACCTGGTGGCCGTGGTCGATGCGCTGGTGAAGGAGCTCGGGACCTGAAAGACGGTCTCGGGCAGGACACTCGTCCACTTCCCGTTCACGTGTTGTTTACACTTGGCGGGTGTCGATCGACGATGTTGCCGTTGTACGGCCGGGTGGGCCCGTCGATCGATCCCGCATGTTCGCGGCGGGCGGGGCGCTCGGGGTGGCGATCCTGCTGGTGGTCGTCCAATTGGTCGCGTCCACACAGGGTTTCCAGGGCCCCCTCGAAAGCCTGTTCCACGACTATGTCCTGACCCCCAAGTCGGCGTCCGTCCCGTGGGCCGGCCTCGCGCTCGCGATGGTCGGGCTCACCAATCGCCAGCGCGTCGTGGCACTCTCCGCCGCGGCCGGTATCGATGTCGTGGTCGCCGCGGTGCGCTATCTGTCCGGTGGCCCGCTGACAGTCGGAAACGGCGCGACCTGGGTTCTCACGGCGGTGGGCGTATATGCGGCGGTCCGCTGGACCGGCAACCAGCGGCGCAGCGCCCTCAAGGGTGTCGGCCTCGGTGCGCTGCTGATTCTCGCGACCAAATTCGGGGACGCCTGGCTGCAGGTCACGATCATGGCCGGGCCGATGATCCTCGACGAATACGCGCAACTGGCCGATCACGCGCTGGGCAGCCCGTCGTGGCACCTGGGGCAGTTCGTCGACGCCCTCGGACCCGTCGGTTACGGCATCCTCCACTGGGTCTACATCGAACTGCCGGTCGCGGCCATCGCGGTGGCCGTCTACCAACTGCGGAACGGCTGGCCGTCGCACTACCTGGTCCGCACGTTCCTGTTGATCGGTCTCATCGGTCCCGTCTTCTACGTGCTGTTCCCGGTGGTCGGTCCGATCTTCGCGTTCGGCACCGAGGGGCAGGGGTTCCAGGTCAGCGACTACTGGCCCAACCTCGTCCCGACACCCGACTTCGCGCCCGAACCGATGTCGTTCGATTCGGTGACCCCCCGCAACTGCATGCCGAGCCTGCACACGGCGTGGGCCCTCGCCCTGTTCATCCACTCCCGGCAGGGCGCCTGGTGGCTGCGTCTCGGTGGAACGTTCTGGCTGGTGTGCACGCTGACGGCGACCCTCGGGTTCGGCTACCACTACGGCGTCGACCTGGTCGCCGGAGCCGTTCTGTGCCTGACCATCGAATCCGCGTTGCGCGACCCAGAACGGGGGTGGGGCTGGTTCCGAGTCCGCCTCGTCGGAGGCGGCGCGCTGGTGCTGGCCGGACTGCTGCTCAGCTACCGCTACCTCGCGGTGCCGATGGGCCGATTCCCCGAGGTGTCCGGACCGCTCGTCCTCGGTGCCCTCGCCGCGATGTGCCTCGGGTTCTACGCGACGTTCTTCGCCCGGCCCGACACCGCACTCGCGCGGTGGGGCAGCGGCGCGAATGCAGCGGTCACGGAAGTTCTGGCGGCTCCAACTCGTTGATCATCAACAGCCCGTCCTGATCTCGCTGCTCCCGGTACGCCACCCGGCCGACGCTGTGCGCGATGACCGGCGCGGTGAACAGGGTGAAGATGCCGACGAGGATCAGCATCCAGATATCGACGTTGCCACGCAGTTCGAGGACGGCGCCCGCGAGAACCATGATGAGACCGACCACCTGCGGTTTGGTGGCGGCGTGCATGCGGCGCAGGGTGTCCGGGAATCGGACGATGGCGATCGCGGCCGTCAGTGCGAGCAGCGAGCCGCACAGCATGAGCGTGGCCCCGATGACGTTCAGCACGGTGGTCACGACTTGTCACTCACCCGGAACCGGGCCACCGACACCGAACCGATGAATCCCACCAACGACAGCGCGACGATGGCGGGCACGATCGTCGTGTCGCCGGTGTACGCGGCCCACACGGCGAGCCCGCACATCGCGAGCGCGATCAGGGTGTCGAGGGCGACGAGGCGATCCAGCGAGTTGGGCCCGTCGAGCAGCCGGAACGTCGTCAGAACCCCGGCGACGACCAGGATGATTCCGGATATGACCGATACGACTGTCATGAGCTGCCCTCCTGAGTGGGGTCGTCGTATTGCAGGTCGCGGTTGTGCCAGGGGCTCGGTTTCCAGTCGGAGTCGCGTTCGAACGCCTCGATGAACAACCGTTCCAGCTGCGCGACCGTGCGGTAGAACTGGCTGACCGCCTTCTGCGAACCCATGTCCAGGACGTGCACGTAGACGATCCGCCGGACCTGGTCGATTTCGAGGACCATGGTGCCCGGAATCAGGTTCAGTACGTCGATGCACAGGGTCAGGACGAGGTCGGACTTGATCCCCAGCTGGTAGCGCAGGACCCCGGTGACGGGCGGCGGCCCGGGCCGGAGTGCGAGGTAGGCGATCTGGAGGCTCGACTGGAGCGAGTAGTACACGAACATGACTGCCAGCCGGAGCAGTGGCAGGACGTGCACCCGGCCCTCCACGGGCACCCGCGGCAGCGGCATGAGCACCATGATGAGCGCGCCGACGGCGAGCCCGCCGAGGATGTTGCCCCAGCTGACGTTGCCCCACAACAGGATCCACACCGCCATCAGCCACAGCAGCGCGCCGAACTGGAGAAGTCTCTCGCGTTTCATCGCGGTGCCTCCTGCGCTTCGCCGCCGGGGTGACCGCCGAGGACGGCGTCGATGTAGATGGACCGGTTCTGCAGATCGCTCGCCGCGCGATCGCTGATCTGGATGATCTGGCCGGCGAACACCGTCATCGCCAGCCCTACGGCGACGAGGGCGACGGTGGGGATGAGCATCATCGCGGGGATACGGCCCACGTCGGCGCGGTCGTCGAACGAGATGTCGGCCTCGGACTCGTCGAGCAGCGCCGACGGGCTGACGTCCGCGAGGTCACCCTCGGGGGCGTCGGCGCGCGCCCGCCAGAACGCCTTGGTCCACACACGTGCGACGACGTACAGCGTGAGGAGGCTGGTGAGGGTTCCGCCCGCGACGAGGATCCACGCCAGCACGCTCGCATCCGCCGAGCCGGCCTGCAACAGCGCGACCTTGCCGATGAACCCGGAGAACGGGGGGATACCACCGAGGTTGAGGGCTGGGACGAGGAAGACGATGGCAAGGACGGGGCTCGCCGCGGCGAGCCCGCCGAGCCGTCGCAACGACGACGACCCGGCCTGGCGTTCGATCAGACCGACCACCAGGAACAGCGTGGTCTGCACCAGAATGTGGTGGGCCACGTAGTAGATGGCACCCGAGAGCCCCGACTGTGTGGACAGCGCGACACCGAACACCATGTACCCGATGTGGCTGACCAGGGTGAACGACAGCAGACGTTTGATGTCGCTCTGCGCGATCGCGCCGAGGATGCCGACGAGCATCGTCAGGAGGCCGCACACCATCAGCACGTTGTCGAGTTCGCCCTCCGGGAAGAGCAGCGTGTGCGCGCGGATGATCGCGTACACACCCACCTTGGTGAGCAGGCCGGCGAACACCGCGGTGACGGGCGCCGGCGCGGTGGGGTAGGAGTCGGGCAGCCACGTCGACAGCGGGAACACCGCCGCCTTGATGCCGAACGCCACGAGCAGCACACCGAAGATGGCGGTGCGCGTGCCGGACGGGATGCCGTCGAGGCGGGTGGCCATGTCGGCGAGGTTGAGCGTTCCGGTGGCCGCGTAGGCGAACGCGATGCCCGCCAGGAAGATCAGCGACGACACCATCGACACCATCACGTACGACACACCCGCACGGACACGGTCGGCGCTCGCACCGAGCGTCAGCAGCACGAAACTGGCGGCGAGGAGCACCTCGAAGCCGACGTACAGATTGAACAGGTCGCCCGCCAGGAACGCGTTGGAGATGCCCGCCGTCAGCGCCAGATACGTCGGCAGGAAGATCGAGACGGGCTGGTCCTCACTGCCGTCGCGGATACCCTGACCCACGGCGTACGCCATGACGGCGAGCAGCACGATCGACGAGACCACCAGCATCATCGCGGACAGCCGGTCGACCACCAGCGTGATGCCGATCGGTGAGTCCCAGCCACCCACCTGAATGGCCGTCGTCCCGTCGCGGTCGGCCAGGAACAGCAGCAGTCCCGACACGACGAGAACACCGATCAACGCGACGAGCGTGATGATCCGCTGGGCACGCGGTCGCCGGCCGAGCACCAGCGTGGCCGCGGCGGCGAGCATCGGGACGAGGACGGGCAGCGGCGCGAGGGCCGTGATGATGTGCGGGGAAATGGTCACGACTTCTCCCCGATCCCGGCCTTTTCGGCGTCCTCGTCGTCGTCGAAGTCACCCTCGTGCAGGTCCTCGTAGCATTCGAGGTCTTCGAGGTTCTTCAGCTCTTCCAGGGGAATAGGGTTTCCGTCCTTGTCGAATGCGTCGCCGCTGAAACTCGGCTCGCCGGTGACCGGGTCGTCGGAGCGGTCCCGGTCGGGGGCCTCGGCGGGCGACCGGCGCCGCAGGACCCTGGTGTCCTCGGGGTCGTTCTCGACGGCGTCCTGCGTGGTGATCTTGAAGGACCGGTACGCGAGCGCGAGCACGAAACCGGCGATGCCCATCGTGATGACGATCGCGGTCAGGATCATCGCCTGAGCCAGCGGGTCGGCCATCGATTCGTGGATGGATTCACGGCCGACGATGGGCGGATTGCCGTCCGAACCGCCGGACGTGAGGATCAGGAGGTTGATGCCGTTGCCGAACAGCAGCAGTCCCAGCAGCATGCGGGTGATGCTGCGCTCGATGAGCAGGTAGACGCCGGCCGACACCAGGACGCCGATGATGACGAGAAATCCGATGTTCGCGCTCATCGCTGGTTCACCTCGATCTGTGCGTCGAGACGTGCTCCGAGACTGCGGAGCACGTCGAGTACGAGCCCGACCACGATGAGATACACACCCAGGTCGAAGAACAGGGCGGTGACCATCTTGACGTGGCCGACCAGCGGCAGCGTCACCTCGAACACCGCGGAGGAGAGCGCCGGGGCGCCGAGGAACAGCGACGCCAGCGCGGTGCCCGCCGCAAGTGTGAGTCCGAGGCCCAGGATCTTGCCCGCGTCGATCGGGACGGTTTCGCCGAGTTCGTACCGTCCACCCGCGAGATACCGCAGGACCAGCGCGAGACCGGCGGTGAGGCCGCCGGCGAACCCGCCGCCGGGCGCGTTGTGACCGGCGAAGAAGAAGTACACCGACAACACCATGATGGTCGGGAAGATCAGCCGGGTCGTCACCTCGAGGACCAGGGACCGGTGTTTCGGGTCGATGAGGTCGCCGCCGAGCAGCCACGTCGTCTCGGAATGCGACGCCGACGAATCGGCCGTGACCGCGGGGGCGTCGGACACCCGGGGTGCGCTGCCGAAGCGGCGGTTGCGGAACACCAGGCTCGCGACGCCCGTGGCCGCCACCAGCAGCACCGAGATCTCGCCGAGCGTGTCCCAGGCACGGATGTCGACGAGCAGGACGTTGACGACGTTCTTGCCGTTGCCGAGGTAGTACGCCGCGTCGGGGAGTCGCTCGTAGATCGGCACCGAGTTCCGCGCGTTGATGGCGTACGCGCCGATCGTGGTGATGGTGGCACCGACCGCGACCGCCAGCAGTGCCCGCGGAATCTTGAATCCGATCGCCCGGCGCTCGTCCACCTCGGCGGGGAGCTTCCGGAACACGAGGACGAAGATGACGAGGGTCAGCGTCTCCACCAGGAACTGGGTGAGCGCGAGGTCGGGGGCACCGTGGAGGGCGAACAGCACACCGCAGCCGTAGCCGCTGAGACCGACGAGGATCACGCTGGCCAGACGGTTGCGCATCACCGTCGCGGCGAGCGCGGCCGCGACCATCATCAGCCCGATCACGAACTGCACCGGCGAATCCCACAACCGGACGTCGGCGCCCGTATTCGTGCCGACGACGAGCAGCACCAGCGGCACCACCACGAGGGTGCCGAGGATGGTCGCCTGGGTCAGCGGGAGCGAACCGCGCTGGGTGGCGCCGGTCAGCCGCATCGACAGGGCGTCCATGCCGCGCAGCGTTGCGTCGTAGATGCGGTCGGCGTTGCCGAGCGGCGGATGCTCGAACCGCAACCGGTTGACCCATCGCTGCGCCACGAAGAGCGCGGTGCCGACGGCGAACACCAGCAGGGTGAGCAGCAGGGCGGTGTTCACGCCGTGCCACAGTGCGAGGTGGTAGTCGGAGAAGCCCTCGGCGGGCAGGGTCTGCGAGTACGGCGTCAGCAGCTTCTCGAGCTGCGGCGCCGCGAGTCCTGCCGCGAGGCTCAGTGTCGACAGAACGGCGGGCGCGGCGAGGAACAACGGTCCGGGTGCGTGCATGCCCTGCACGGCCGGGCTGGGCCGCGCGAGCCGCTTGCGACCGAAGGCGCCCCACATGAACCGCACGCTGTAGGCGAGCGTCAGGATCGAACCGAACACCACGACGCCGACGGTGACGAACCGCGCCGGGTCGGCGAGGACGGTCGTGCTCAACAGGGAGTCGAATGCGGCTTCCTTGCCGACGAACCCGAGGAACGGGGGAAGCCCGGCCATGCTCGCCGCGGCCAGCGCGGCGACGACCGTCAGAGCGGGAGCACGGTCACCGAGGTGCGCGAGTTTGCGGATGTCGCGGGTGCCTGTCGTGTGGTCGATGATCCCGACCACCATGAACAGCGCGGCCTTGAACATCGCGTGGGCGACGACCATCGTCATGCCGGCGAGCGCCGCGTCGCGGGTGCCGAGGCCGACGAGGACCATCATGAAACCGAGTTGGCTGACGGTGCCGAACGCGAGCACCAGTTTGAGGTCGAAGGCACGCATCGCCCGCCACCCGGCGAGGACCATCGTCAGCAGGCCGAGCGTGATGATCGTGAACCGCCAGGGCGCCGAGTCGGCGAACCCGGGCGACAGTCTGGCGACGAGATAGATGCCGGCCTTCACCATGGCCGCGGCGTGCAGATAGCCGCTGACCGGGGTCGGGGCGGCCATCGCTCCGGGCAGCCAGAAGTGCAGCGGCACGATCGCGGATTTCGACAGGGCGCCGATGAGAACAAGTACGACGGCGACACCGGCGAGCCAGCCGCGAGGTGCGATCTCGATCAGTTCGGACAGGTTGTACGTGCCACTCACCTGGCCGAGGATGATGATGCCGACCAGCATGGCCAGACCACCCGCGGTGGTGACGAGCAGCGCCTGCGTCGCCGCCCGGCGACTCGACGCGCGTTCGGCGTAATGCCCGACCAGCAGGAAGGACAGGACCGTCGTCAGTTCCCAGAATATGTACAGCAGCAACATGTTGTCGCTGGCGACGAGGCCGAACATGGCCCCGGCGAAGGCCACCATCTCGGCGGCGAAGATGCCGAGGCGGGGTTCGTCGTCGGTGAAGTAGCGCGCGCAGTAGACCAGGATGAGCGTGCCGATGCCCAGCACCAGCACCGACATGATCGCGGCGAGCGGATCGAACCAGAAGTCGAGGTCCATCGACAGGCCCGGAGCCCACTCGATGGACACGGTCTGCTCCGTGCCCCAGTTCGCGATCACCCATCCGAGCGACGCCAGCGGGACGAGGGAGAGAGGGTAGAAACCATTGCGGCCGAACTTGCGCACCACAAGCGGAGCCAGAACGGCGGCAACGGCATGGGCGAGCAGAACAGCAAGCAAAAGGCACTCCGTCGGGGGTCAGCGGGCGGCGGGGTGTCGGAACGAAACGAACCGAGTCGTGTAGACCGTTCGCTTAGCTAGCGAACTGGGCTACGGGGTACATCCTACTGGGTCGGTTATTCGGACTCACAATCGCGGCAAATCGGACTAATGGGGCGCAATGTGTTATGGGCGGCAGGCCCGACTGTTCTATCTTGTGACGGTGCCTGCCGAGATCCGAACCGCCGCGCTCGCCCACATCCGCGACCGGAAACTCCTCCAGACCCGATCGGTGGGGAAGACCGCGTTCTACATGGCAGGCGGAAAGATCGATCCGGGCGAGAACGCCGAACAGGCTCTGCACCGCGAGATCCGGGAGGAACTCGACGCCGGAATCGTCGACGGGACGCTCGAACATCTGGGGGTCTTCGAGGCGCCCGCGTACGGACATCCCGAGGGCACCGACCTGCACATGACCTGCTTCCTCGCCGAACTGAGCGCCGAGCCACGGCCGACGAGCGAGATCGCCGAACTGCGGTACTTCACCGTCGACGAGTACGCGGCCATGCCCGACGTCGCGCCCGGTTCGATGCTCGTGTTCCGTCGTCTGCAGTCGCTCGGCCTCCTCGACTAGCTGCCTTCCGGGGTACTGCGCCGCTCGTGTACCGAGTAGACGCAGAACGCGACGACGAGCAGCATCACGAAGCCGACGAGATGGTCGGACGCGGCGGTCGAGGCAGGCGACGACGGCAGACGGTGTTCGCTGCTCGCGCCCGGGTAGACCACCCGGCTGCGGGGAACGGTGGTCGCCGCTACGAACACCAGCGACGCGAACGGCAGTGCGAAACCGAGCACCGCGACGGGCGCCGACCCCGGCAGAGCGGCGGCGAGCGCGAAACCCGTGCCGCAACCCAGCACGGCCAGCCGGATCAACAGTGCGACGCCGTCGTCGCCGAAATCGGGCCAGATTGTGGCGAGCAGCGGAACGACGGCGGCCAGGCTCAGTCCCCACTGCGGGCGCCGCCACTTCGGCGGGACCCTGACCGCCACCGCGATTCCCGTAGCAAGAGCGACGACGCCCACCGCCAGCAACGCCGCCGCGGGCGTCGTCACCCGCGGGGTCCGGAGGTCGTCGAGGACGAGCACGGCCGCGGCGGTGACACCGGTCGCGGCGAGCAGGAAGCGTCCGTCGATCCCCGGGAACCGGCGCGCGATCAGCACCGTGACCGTCAGAATCACGGCGAGCGAGAACGCGACGATCAGCCAGACTGTCAGGGGTTCGCCGAATTCCTGATCGTCGATCCACGCCCCGAGCAACCGGTTGAGCAGGGCGAGGGCCAAGGCGCCGACCAGCGCGGTCAGCAGGGTCCTCCGGTCGGGACGCTGCACCCGGAACTGCGACCGCGCCACCACCGCCGACGCGAGCGCGAGCACGAGAACTCCGATCAGCAGCCACTGCGGGGGTTCGCCGATCGCGGAGGTGCTCATACTCGCGGGCTCGACATACGCGGTGTCGCCGCGCGGTAGTCGCTGCACACTCGCGAGGAGGAACGCGCTCGCGACACCGAGAGTCAACGCCAGCTGCGAAACCCAGCGACCCCACACCGCGGCGACCGCCGCGCCCAGCAGGAACCCGGCAGTCGCGGTCTTCGCGAAGTGCAGGGCGATCAGCGTGTCGACGCCGCCGGCCTGCGGCACCGCCCAGCGCGCGCCGATCAGGGCGAGCGCGCACGCCACCGCCAGGAGCCACGACACCCGCCGGGAACCGGACCGTTGCAGACCGGCCACCGCGATGACGGCGAGAACGAGAGCCACCACCACACCCGTCGGCTGGCTGCTGAGCCATCGGTCGATCTCCCGATCGGACGCGTTGATCGTCCAGGCCCGGTTGCGGGGATTGGTGAGGACGAAACCGGCCAGTGCACCGGACGCGAGAGCAGCCGCGGCCGACAGGGGTTCCCGGAAGTCCATTCGCTCACGGTACTCGAGCGGGTAGGAATGGAAATGGCGAACCCGGCGTTGGCACCGAAGGCGTGCCCGAGAACGACTCCGATCGAATACCACCGAGGCGAGGAGCCCACCTATGACGTCGATCAACGAGAAGGCCACCACCCTGCTGGGGCTGCACCAGCCCGGCAACCCCGTCATCCTGCCCACCGTGTGGGATGCCTGGTCCGCGAATCTGGCTGTGTCCGCTGGCTTTCAGGCGCTGACGGTCGGAAGCCACCCGGTATCCGACTCGATCGGCAAGCCCGACAACGAGGGGATCACGTTCGACGAGCTGCTGCACCGCATCTCGCAGATCACCGCAGCGGTGGAGTTGCCGCTGTCGGTCGACATCGAATCGGGATACGGACTCGAGCCCGCCCGCCTGATCGAGGGTCTGATCGGCGCGGGAGCCGTGGGCCTGAACATCGAGGACACGGTCCACAGCGAGGGCGGGCGTCTCCGCGAACCGCAGGAGCATGCCGACTTCGTCGGAGGGTTGCGGCAGGCGGCCGACGCTGCCGGGGTCCACGTGGTCGTGAATGCGCGCACCGACCTGTTCGTGAAGCAGGTGGGCGACGAGTCCGACCGTGTCGACCGCGCGATCGCTCGGCTGAAGCTCGCCGCCGAGGCCGGCGCCGACGTGCTGTACCCCGTGGGCCGTCACGACGACGCCACCCAGAAGCGGCTCACGTCGGAGCTGCCGCTGCCCGTCAACGCCATCGGTCTGCCCGATCAGGACGATCCGGCGAGCTTCGGGCCGCTCGGCGTCGCGCGGGTGAGCTTCGGCCCGTTCTTCCAGGCCGCCCTCGCCGCACACGCGGCCACGCTGCTCGGCCGCTGGTCCTGACCCGTGAGTACTTGTCAACCGCGGGCGGTTGACAAGTACTCACGGGCGCGTCAGCGCATAGGACTGGAGGTGCGCCACTTGCTCGGGATCGAGTGAGGGGCGCACCTTTTCGCGTGCCTCGGCCATGTCGGCCGCGGTGACGTCGGCGGCGTCGATGTTCCGGCGCATGGCGGCCAGTGCGGCTTCCCGCAGCAGCGCCGAGCAGTCGGCGGCCGAGTAGCCGTCGAGGTCGTCGGCCAGGGCGTCGAGGTCGACGTCGGCGGCGAGCGGCACCGACTTCCCGGACGTCCGCAGGATCGCGCGGCGGGCATCGCCGTCCGGTGGCGGCACGAACACCAGCCGCTCCAGGCGGCCGGGGCGCAGCAACGCCGGGTCGATGAGGTCGGGCCGGTTGGTGGCGCCGACGACCACCACGTCGCGCAGCGGTTCGACGCCGTCGAGTTCGGTGAGCAGTGACGCCACCACCCGATCGGACACCCCCGAGTCGGAACTCTGACCGCGGCGCGGTGCGAGGGCGTCCACCTCGTCGAGGAAGATCAGCGACGGGGCCGAATCCCGCGCCCGCTGGAACAGTTCGCGGACCGCCTTCTCGGACGCGCCCACCCACTTGTCCATCAGTTCGGCGCCCTTGACGGCGTGCACGCTCAGATGTCCCGAACTTGCCAGCGCCCGAACGAGATAGGTCTTGCCGCAACCGGGCGGACCGTACAGCAGCACTCCGCGCGGGGGATCGACCCCCAGCCGGGCGAACGAATCCGGGTGCTGCAACGGCCACAGTACCGCCTCGGTCAGCGCCTGCTTGGTCTCCACCATGTCCCCGACGTCGTCGAGGGTGACGCTGCCGATCGCGAGTTCCTCGCTGCCCGACCGCGACAGCGGGCGGATCACGTCGAGCGCGCCGAGCAGGTCGTCCTGGGTGAGCGCCGGGTCGACGGGTTTCCTGGCCGCGCGTGAGGCGGCACGCAGGGCTGCTTCCCGGCACAGCGCGGCGAGGTCGGCGACGACGAACCCCGGTGTGCGGGCCGCGATCGCGTCGAGGGCGATGCCGTCGGTGGGGACCTTCCGCAGAAGCAGTTCCAGCAGCGCCCGGCGGGTGGAGCCGTCGGGCAGGGTCAGGGTGAGTTCGCGGTCGCACAGGTCCTGCCCGCGCAGCCGGGCGTCGACCGACTCCGGGTGCGCCGACGTCGCCACGAATGCGACCCCGACGGTGTCGACCGCGCGGCGGAGCTGTTCGACGATCAGCGCCGACACCGGCTCCGGCGTGGCGGGCAGCAGGGCATCGATGTCGGTGATCAGCAGGACCCCGCCGCTGCGGATCGCGTCGACCGCCGCGGTGACCCGCTGCAACCGTGAGTCGGCCTCCAGCGCGCCGGCGCTCGGCCCGTCGAGTTCGACGACCCGGCGGGAGGCGAGTACCGCTCGGGCGAGCGTCGCCTTCCCGACGCCGGCGGGCCCGGTCACCAGGACGCCCAGATGGGGTGAGGCCCCGAGTTTGCGGAGCAGTTCGGGTTCGTCGAGTGCCAGTCCGAGCCACTCGGTGAGTTTGGCTGCCTGGGTGTGGGCACCGACCAGGTCCTCGACCGGGACCGGGGGAACCTCTTCGGCGGGCCGGACGGGCGGCGCGGGCAACCGGGACGGAGCCGCGGACACCGTTGCGCGCACACCCTCACCCCACCCGACCGCGGTGTTGGGTTGCACGCTCACCGGACCACCGGCCGGGTCGACCCCGGTGACGGTGAGCAACTCGGATGTCCAGGCGACCCCGAACGTCCGGGACAGTGCCTGCGTCGCGGGGGCGGTGCTGGTTCCGGGGCCCAGATCGCGGGGGAGCAGCGACACCGTGTCGCCGACCGTGAGGACCTTGCCGAGCAGGGCGTGACGCAGGGTGACGTCGGAGACGGAGTTGACGGCCAGATTCGAGCCGCTGACCGTTACCGTCTTCCCGCCGTACACCGTCACCGGCGTCACGACGACCGTGCTGTTCTCGGTCAGCCCGGCGTTGGACAGGGTCACATCGTCGAGGAGCGCAGTCCCGGTGGGGGTTCCGGACGGCGCGCGACCCGCCACCGCGGCGGTGCGGCGCGCGCCGACGAGGGCGATCGCGTCCCATTCGCGGAGGCCGAGTGCGGCCAGGGCTTCCGGATGCAGCCGGACCACGCCGCGCCGGGTGTCGGCGGCCGAGGTGTTCAGTCGGACTGTGAGCGCGAGTTCCGGGGAGGTCACGCTGTCGAGCCTACGTGCGGGAGCGAACTATCGGGCCCGGGGACGGCGCAGTCCGAGCCGTGCGGCGGATCGCCTTCCGCGAGCGTCGGGCTGACGCCGGATGGCCCGCCGCTCGGACGGCTTGATGTCCCACGTCTCGGGTCGCGCGGCCACCCACCGCTTGGAATGGACCGCGAACGGAATGTGCCCGAGGTACACCGCGACGAGCGCGATCAGCAGGATGTACGGGTACGTGACCAGAGCCGCCGCCGCGAGCGCCACGAGGACGAGCAGACCGGCCGCCATGTGCGGCGGCACCGACACCGTCTTCAGCGCGAGCGTGGGGATCCGGCTGACGATCAGCGCCGCGGAGATCACGGTCCACGCCACGACGACGGGATACGACGACCACCAGCCGTCGCCCCACTGCGCCGCGGCAGCCAGCGGGGTCAGCGCGACCAGCGCACCCGCGGGCGCCGGGACACCCGTGAAGTACTCGTTGGCGTAGCCCGGCATGTCGTCCTCGTCGAGGAGCGTGTTGAACCGGGCCAGCCGCAGCACGATGCTCACCGCGTAGATCAGGGCGATGATCCAGCCGAAACTCTGTCCGTCCAGCAGCGTGACGTAGAGGACGAGGGCCGGTGCGACGCCGAACGAGATGGAATCGGCAAGCGAATCCAGCTCGGCGCCCATCTTGCTGGTGGCGTCGAGCATCCGCGCGATCCGGCCGTCGAGCGAGTCGAGGACCGCGGCCGCACCGATCATGGCCAACGCCGTTCCCAGGTCGCCGTCGAGGGCGAACTTGACGGCGGACAGCCCCGCGCACAGCGCGAGGATCGTGACCACGCTCGGCAGGAGCCGGACCGCCTGCTGTGGTCGACCCCTCCGCTGTTGCTTCGCGTTGGCGATCACGGCAGTTGAGCGATGACGGTCTCGGCACCGATCGTCCGCTGCCCCCGCTCGGCGAGCAACGTGGTGCCCGCCGGGAAGTACGTGTCGACGCGGGAGCCGAACCGGATCAGGCCGTACGTGTCACCGATCGGGAGGGTGTCGCCGACCTTGGCGTCGCAGACGATCCGGCGGGCGAGCAGACCGGCGATCTGCACGACGGCGACGTCGTGGCCCTCCGGGGTGTGCAGCAGCATGCTGTTGCGTTCGTTGACCTCGCTGGCGTCGGCGAGATCGGCGGAGAGGAACTGGCCCGGCCGGTGGACGACCTTCGTGACCTCTCCACCGACAGGACTGCGCTGGACGTGCACGTCGAGCACGGACAGGAAGATGCTGACCCGGGGCAGCGGCTCGGTGCCCATGTCGAGTTCGGACGGCGGGACCGCGGAGTCGACGAGAGCGACCTCGCCGTCGGCGGGTGCGACCACGACGCCGACACGGTTCGGCGGAACGCGGTGGGGATGCCGGAAGAACGCGGCGCATGCTGCGGCGGAGGTCAGCGCTCCACGCCGGACCCACTTGCGCTTGCGGCCGAGGACGGCCACACCGAGTGGCGCGAGGACGAAGGGCAGCCCGGCCGGATGCAGGGGCGGAACTGCTCCGCGGACGAGGTCGACGATGTGCCCGACGCTCGTGGATTGCGGGGTTCCGGGGGGTGTGGGCTTGCGTGCCACGGGCTCCTCTAACTGTGTCGGACGGACGTGCTGCCTGCGCGCCATCGCGCCGCACTCACAGATTACGTGAGCGCTACCGGCTGCAACGGCATCAGGAGAGAGTACGCACTCCCGGGGTCCGATGTGTGAACGGATCGTGGCCGGATGGCGAGCGGCGTGATGGGTCCGCCCACCTGGAACGTCAGCTGCTCGCCCGGCAGCGCGTCGACGGCTTCGAGGAGAAAACCGGTGTTCACCTGCACATGGAAGCGCACGGGCCGCTCCGTCGCCGGGCTGCCGACGACGATCTCGCCCGACACGAGAACGCCGAGATCCACCCGGTCGCCGGCGTCTGCCAGACGTGCGCGCAGGTCCGCCGAGGAGAAGGTGTGTTCGATTCCGCGGTCGCGGGGCGACAGACCGCGATGGTCGGGGAACGCGCCGTCGACGAGGCGGGTGGTGAGCAGCTCGGCGCCGCAGCGGAGGGTGACGCCGTCGGCGCCGACGACGACGGTCACCGTGTCGTGGCGACCCAGCAGTCCGGCCGCGTCGTCCAGGAACGTGCACGGGACGACGGCGGAGATCGGTTCGTCCGGCGGTTCGAGGACGGCCACCGTGCCGACCGCCAGCCGGTAGCGGTCGGTGGTGACGAGCCGCAGCACGTCGTCGTCGGTTTCCAGGAGGCAGCCGCGCAACACCGGGAACTGCGAGTCGGCGTCGGCGGCGAAGCGCACCGAGCCGAACGCGGTGAGGAGGTCGGTGGTGCGGAGGACGACCGTGCATTCCCGCGCCGCTCGCGCGTCGAGCAGGCGGTGAATCCTCGTCAGTTCGTGCCGGGCGTCGTCCAGCCCCTTCTCGAGCCGGCCGAGATGCCGGTCGAGAAGTCCGTGGGCGTCCGTGCCGCTCAGCACGGCCGCCATCTCTTTCACCGGCATTCCCACCCGGCGCATCGCGGCGACGAGGACCGCTGCGTCCACCTGCCGGTCGGCGTACCAGCGGTAGCCCGTGCGCCGGTCCACCACGTGCGGGGTGAGCACGCCTGCCTTGTCGTAGAACCTCAGCGCGCTGACCGACAGACCGGACGCCCGGGCGAGTTCACCGATGCTGAGCACGGTGCTCACTCTGCCCCTGCGGTCCGACAGCCTCGGCGTCGAGTTCTGCGCGGAGTCGCTCGACGGCCCCGCGGATCATCCGCCCGTATCCGTTTTCGGCGAGGTGTTCGCAGCTCTGCGCGGCCCGATCGAGATGGTGGCGTGCCTCGGACGACTGGCCGAGCGCGTGATGAGCGGCCGCCACGTTGAGGTGCAGCGACGGGTAGAACCCCGCGACCCGCAGCGAGGAATGGTGCTGCCGAGCCCGGTCGTCGGTCAGCGAGTCGGCGGCGTGGAGGGCTCGCAGGTCCCAGCGCAGTTCCTCGGCGGGGTCGGTCTGGACGTCCGCCATGTAGTGGGCCAGCGTGACGACGTGCAACGGGTCGGGTGTGTCGTCGCCGGGACCGGCGAGGGCGTCCCACACCTCCTCGAAGATGCGTCGGGCGCCCTCCCGATCACCCGCTACTGCCAGTTCCTGTCCCTGCGCGATCCTCGCCATGACGGCGTCCGGTGTGTCCATGCGGACGACGCTGAGGCCTCGACCAGGTCGAGGGTCAACCGGACTACGTGCGTTCGGCCGCCGACTTGATGCGGGCGAGGGTGGTGTTCATGCCGTTCACGAGGTCGACCTCGAAGTCCTCGTTGCCGCCGAGGACGGTCTTGACCAGGAACTGCGACACCTTCGACGTTCCGGTCGGGGCTTCGCGGCGCTCCGTGACCTTGGTTCCGCCTGCCGTCGGCTCGAGTTCGTACGACCAGATGGTGCGGTTCTCGAGGATCCGGAACGCGATGGTCTTGTTCGGCTGGAACTTCACGACCTTCGACGTGGTCGGCCACACGAGGAAGCCCTTGCGGTTGATGTTGACGGTTTTGGTGCCCTCTTCGACGACGCCACCGAGGACGCGCATCTTGCGGCACTGGGGGCTCCATTCGCCCATCCGCTTCAGATCCGACACGACGGCCCACACGTCTTGCGGGGTCGCGTCGATGTCGATGCTTGCTTCGAGGGTGTTTGCCATCGGCTGTCTCCAGTCAGGGAAGGTGGTACGTAAGGTAACAACTACTTTGGCGTCATGGTAGGCGCTCGTGCCCGAGAGGTGTGCGGTAGGTCACTGAATTCTCGTCCCGACTGCAGTTTTCCTGCACTTCCGCGCGCCTCATCGAAACCGTGTAACCAAAGGGGCACGATGGGCGATGAGTCAAGAGCGCGACGAAATGTCGCCGATGCAATGGCGCAAATGGAAAGTTGTCGAGTCGGTGTTCGGAAGTGATCGGTAGTGAATGTTCATTCGATCCTGCGGTGGGACCGCAGCCCTCTCCCTCTACTCGAATCAGCCCGATTGCAAGGACGTCCGTCCTCGTGGCCGAGTGAAAAACTCGAACGTCTGATGACGCCACGCGAAATCGAGGAAGCTCTCCGCGGCCGGTTGTAGACGCCGTCGTCGCTCCCGCAATCTCGTCACTCTCCGCCCGACCGGGGGGGGAGACTGGGGGTTGTGGGAGCCGAAGAGTCTGTCGTTGTCGGAACCGGAGCGGTCTCCGCCGAGGAAGTGATCCGGGTGGCGCGTCTCGGCGCGCCGGTGCGGATCTCGCGGGACGCGATGTCGGCCATGGCGGAAACCCGGAAACGCATCGAGGCGCTGGCCGAGGATCCGAAGCCCGTGTACGGGATCTCGACGGGTTTCGGGGCCCTCGCCACCCGGCACATACCCTCTGCGCTGCGGACGCAGCTGCAGCGCAGTCTGGTGCGCTCGCATGCCGCCGGAAACGGTCCCGAGGTGGAACGCGAGGTCGTGCGTGCTCTGATGCTGCTGCGGCTGTCGACCCTGGCCACCGGCAGGACCGGCGCGCGGCCGGAGGTCGCGCAGGTCTACGCGTCGCTCCTGTCGGCGGGGATTACTCCGGTGGTCCACGAGTACGGCAGCCTCGGGTGCTCCGGCGATCTGGCGCCGCTGGCGCACGTCGCGCTCGCGGTGATCGGTGAGGGCACGGTGCGGGACGCGGACGGCGAATCGATGCCGGCGGCGAAGGCGCTGTCCGCCGCCGGTATCGCACCGGTCGTCCTCGAGGAGAAGGAGGGGCTGGCCCTGATCAACGGCACCGACGGCATGCTCGGCATGCTGGTGCTGGCGTGCGAGGACCTGCACGGGCTGCTGCGTCTGGCCGACGTGACGGCGGCGATGAGTGTGGAGGGGCTGCTCGGCACCGACCGGGTGTTCGCCCCGGACCTGCAGGCGCTGCGGCCGCACCCCGGTCAGGCCCGCGCCGCCGCGAACATGGTTCGGTTGCTCGCCGGCTCGGAGATCGTGCAGAGCCACGCCGATCCCAGCTGCACGGTGGTGCAGGACGCGTACTCGTTGCGGTGCGCACCGCAGGTGGCCGGGGCGGCGCGGGACACGCTCGCGCACGCCGAGCGGGTGGCGTCGTGGGAACTGGCGAGCGCCGTCGACAATCCGGTGGTCACGCTGGACGGGCGGGTGGAGTCGAACGGTAATTTTCACGGGGCGCCGGTCGGGTACGTGCTGGACTTCCTGGCGATCGTCGTCGCGGATGTGGCGAGCATGAGCGAGCGCCGCACCGACCGTTTCCTCGACGTCGCCCGCAATCATGGGCTGCCGCCGTTCCTGGCCGACGATCCGGGGGTGGACAGCGGCCACATGATCGCCCAGTACACCCAGGCGGCGATCGTCTCGGAGTTGAAGCGGCTGGCGGCGCCGGCGAGTGTGGATTCGATTCCGTCGTCGGCGATGCAGGAGGATCACGTGTCGATGGGGTGGTCGGCGGCCCGGAAGCTGCGCCGGGCGGTCGACGGACTGACCCGGGTCCTGGCGATCGAGGCGTTGACGGCTGCTCGTGCGCTGGACCTTCGTGCCCCGCTGGCGCCGTCGCCGGCGACGGGTGCGGTGCGGGACACGATCCGTGAGCATGTTCCCGGACCGGGGACCGATCGTCACCTCGCGCCGGAGATCGAGGCCGCGGTCACCCTCGCGGCCTCCGGCGCGCTGGTCGCGAGCGCGGAGACGGTGGTGGGAAAGCTGGACTGAGCGGCGTGCCCCGCGGCTCGTTGATGTCTCGAGCTTTGCGAACTACCGTGGAATGCAGGAGATGGTCCTCATGACTCTCGCGGAGTTCGACACACGCAGGAAGACCGTCGACACGGACCGTGGTCCGGTGAGCTACCTCGATTCCGGCACCGGCCGTGTGGCCTTCTTCATTCACGGTGTCGGGACCTCCGGCTACCTCTGGCGCAACGTGATCCGTCAACTCGAGGGAGAACGGCGGTGCGTCGCCCTCGACCTTCCGCTGCACGGTCACACCCCCGCCGCGCCTGATCAGGACTTCACCCTCGGCGCACTCGCCGGCGTGGTCGCGGCCACGTGCGACGCGCTGGGGCTGTCGAAGGTCGACGTCGTCGCCAACGACACCGGTGGGGCGGTCGCGCAGATCTTCGCGGCCCGGCACCCCGACAGGTTGTCGTCGCTGACGTTGACGAACTGCGAAACCCATGACAACGTGCCGCCGAAGGCGTTCCTTCCCGCCGTGCTGCTCGCCCGGGCGGGACTGCTCGCCCGGATTGCGCGACCGCTGGCGAGGAACGTGTCGAGGGCTCGTAAGTTGTTGTACGGCAGTGGGTATCAGAACGTGCGATCACTGCCGGAGGAAGTCGTGGCGTCGTACGTCGAGCCGCTGCTCGGCACCCACGACCGAGCACTACTTTTCCAGCGCTGGATCGCGTCCCTCCATCCACGCGATCTGCTCGCGGTCGAGTCGGACCTCGCGGCACTCGAGGTACCCACACTCGTCGTGTGGGGAACCGGGGACGTGTTCTTCCGGACGAAGTGGGCCTACTGGCTGCGCGACCTCATCCCGGGGGCGCGGGAAGTGGTGGAGATCCGGGGTGGCAAGTTGTTCTTCCCCGACGAGCGGTCGCGCGAACTGGTCGTCGAATTGCGCAGATTCTGGGCAGCCCGTTCCTGAGCCGCGCTCAGCGCAGGGGGTCGAAATGCCGCATGACGCCGGGAACCTCGCCGCCGGTCATGGAGTCGGCCAGAATGCGTCCGGTGAGCGGCCCCAGCGCGATGCCCCACATTCCGTGACCGCCCGCCACGTGCACGCGGGGGGAGCGAGTGGCGCCGACGAGCGGAAGTCCGTCGGTGGTGCAGGGCCGGGACCCGACCCACTCCTCCTGACGCGATTCCCAGTCGATGCCGGTGAACATGGGCGTCGCGGCGTCGATGATCGCCTGGACACGGCGCGGATCGAGAGGTGCGTCGGGACTGCGGAATTCCATCATTCCGGCGACGCGGAAACGGTCCTGCAACGGCGTGCACGCCACTCGCTGGGTGGGGAAATAGATCGGGTTCTTCGGCATCTGCTGGGGCTGGACGCTGAAGCTGTAGCCGCGGCCGGCCTGCACGAGGGCGCGGACACCGAACGGGCGGGCGAGTGCATTGAGGCGTGCGCCGCTGGCGATGACGACGGCATCGGCGGCTACCGCGTCGCCGGTGGCCGAGACCAGCCGGACCCCCGACCGTCCCCGATCCTGCACAGCCGTCACGTCGAAGCCGGGCCTGATCTCGCCGCCACGGGCCCGGACGGCGTCGGCGAGTGAGTGCACGAAGCGCGGCGGGTCGATGAAACGTTGGTTGCGCAGCCTCAGACCGGAGTGCACACCGTTGCCGAGACTCGGCTCGAGAGAGTGGATCTCGTCCCTGTCGACGCGGTCGTACTCGACCTCCCCGCCGGCGGCCTCGACGTGACGGAACTCGTCGACGAGCGCTTCGCGGTCCTCGTCCGACTTGAACGCGGTGAGGAACGGGTCGGCGAGATGGGTGTGCTCCCGCACGCCGCCGTCCGCGAGTTCGTCGTAGGCGCCCAGGGAGATCCGGTTGACCTCGGCGTACACCTTCATCGCGTCCGCCCACCGGGAGGGCGTGCAGTGCCGGGCGAAGCCGACGAGGAAACGCACCAGTCGCAGATCGGTCGTGAAGGGAACGTAGACCGGCGACGACGGATTCAGCATCGCGCGCAGCCCGTACTTCAACACGGCGGGCTCGGGCAGCGGCAGCGTCAATGCCGGTGCGAGCCAACCCGCATTGCCCCAGGACGCGTCCGACGCGACACCATCCCGGTCGACGACCGTGACGCGCACGCCACGCTCCTGGAGGAACCACGCCGCGGACAATCCGACGACGCCTGCTCCGACGATCGCGGCATGGTCAGGGCGCTGCACTGTGCTCATGACTCCATCATCGGTCGGCGACGGCGCCGGGGGAGTAGCCGTTCGGCCAGTCCCGGACAGCGCCCCCTGTGCAATCGGCCAGGGGTCACATATCCCGCAGTCCCGTCAGCTTCAGATGCAACATCAGAATGAGCCGGGTGTCCGCGTCGGTCAGGTCCACATCGCACGAATCGACGCAGCGTCGCAATCGGTTCCTCAGGGTGTTGGGGTGCACGTGCAGTGCGGCCGCCGCATCGGCGACATCGCCGCCGTGGGCCAGGAAGGCACGGGCCGTGGCCACGAGATCGGTCCCGTGCTGCTCGTCGTGCCGGGTCAGCGCGGCGAGCGGGGTGAGCTCGCCCAGGCCGTCGAAGATGTCCGCGACGCGCAACGCCAGCACCGACGCGAGACTGTCCCGCATCGTCCCGACGACTCCGCCGGACCGGGCGTGCTGCAGGACGGTGAGGACCCGGTCGGCGTCCCCCCGCGACAGGTGAGCCTGGCTCGCCGTAGTCACTTCGCGTCCGACGGCGACCACGAACGCGGCCCCGCTGCGGGCGCGTCCGAGGAAATTCTCGGCGAGGCGCCGGACGTCCTTCTCCGATGCGGCGATGACCACGTAGATGACGTCGTCGAGCTGGGCGGCGACCGAATCGACCGCCAACGTGTCGAGGTACAGGCCGAGGGAGGCGAGCAAGCCGGACGGCAGCGGGCGCCCGATCGCGACCGGGGCGGCCGCCGCGACGGTCAGCCTTCCCCCCAGCCGGAGGTCGTCGGCGGCGCGGAAGGCGGGCTCGCCACCGTTGATCAGTGCACGCACCCGATCGACCTGCATCCGGCGCGTCACGTCCACCCGTTCCCGCTCCGCCGCGATGTGTTCGGCGACGACGGGGACCGCGGACCGCAAAATCGATTCCTGTTCCGGGGTGGGGGCGGACGTCATCGCCGCCCAGATGGACCCGACCGAGCGTCCCGCGTCCCGCACCGCGATCACCGCGCGGGGAGTCATGTTCGGCATCCGCATGTCCACGTAGAAGACGTCGGTGTCGCGATGCAGGCGTTCGAAGATACCGGCGTCCTCGAGGAGCTGCCGGTACTTCCCGGGCACCTGCCGTCCCAGGATGGTCTCGATGCGGGCTTGGTCCACAGCCTGCTCGCCGCTCGAATAGGCCAGAACCGTCGAGTTCTCGTCCTCGATCGTGATCGGCGCGCCGATCAGCTCGGCCAGCGACCCCGCCACCGTGAACAGGTCTTCACCGCGCAGGTCCATGTCTGGGAGCCTAGTTGCCGGGGACGGTCCGGCCCGGTCTTCGCCGCGACACCGTGTCATCGAGACACGGGGCTCCGGGTCCTGGCGGTGGCCACCCCGCACGGGCATTGTGGGGGTATGGCGGCGGCGCAGGGCGGAACCGGAACGATGGCCGCGTGGCGCGTGGTCGCGCCGGGCCCCGTCGCGGGCCACCCTGTGGAACTCGGACGTGAGACCGTTCCCGAGCCGGGACCGGGCGACCTTCTCGTGAAGGTGCTGGCGTGCGGAGTGTGCCGCACCGACCTGCACGTGACCGAAGGGGATCTGCCCGTGCACCGGGCCCGGGTGGTTCCCGGCCACGAGGTGGTGGGGGAGGTTGCCGCACTGGGTGATTCGGTGTCGGGGTCCTTCGCGGTCGGCGACCGGGTGGGTATCGCCTGGCTGCGTCACACCTGCGGACATTGTGCCGCCTGCCTGCGCGGCGCGGAGAACCTGTGCAGGCAGTCGCAGTACACGGGTTGGGACGCGGACGGTGGATACGCCGAATTCGCGACGGTCCCGGCCGACTACGCGCTGCACCTGCCGGAGGGCTACTCGGACACCGAACTCGCACCACTGCTGTGCGCCGGGATCATCGGATACCGCGCACTCGACCGTGCCGCGGTCCCCGACGGCGGTGCACTGGGCATCTACGGGTTCGGCGGCAGCGCGCACCTCACCGCCCAGATCGCGTCGATCCGCGGCGCCCGGGTGCACGTCATGACGCGTGGGGCGGAGGCCCGTGCGCTGGCGCAACGACTCGGGGCGGCATCCGTGCAGGGAGTGCGCGACGTGCCGCCGGAGCCCCTCGACTCCGCGATTCTGTTCGCCCCGGTGGGCGATCTGGTGCCCGTGGCGATGGAGGCGCTCGCCGACGGCGGCACCCTCGCCGTCGCGGGGATCCACCTCTCCGACATTCCCGCGCTCGAGTATCAGAGGCATCTGTTCCGGGAACGGCAGATCCGTAGCGTCACCGCGAATACCCGTTCGGATTCCGTCGAATTCCTGCGGATCGCAGCGGAACACCGGCTGAGTATCGACATCCATCCGTACCCACTCGACCGCGCCGACCGGGCCCTGCGTGACCTGGCCGGCGGAAAGTTCAGCGGTGCAGCAGTTCTCGAGCCGTAGAGGGAGAGAGATATGAGCGAACATGCAGGGGCGCCCGTGGTCGTCGGCGTCGATGGTTCACGCGCCGCGCTCGACGCGGCGCGCTGGGCCGCGGGCACGGCGGTCCGGCTCGACGCCCCACTCCTGCTCGCCCACACCTACCCGGACGAGGCCACGTTCTACAACGGCACCGCGATGATGATCGACGCCCAGTTCATCCAGGAACTGCGCGAGGACGGCAACTCGATGCTCGACGCCACCACCGCAGCCGTCCTGCAGGACCATCCCGGACTCGCCGTCGAGCGCGACGTCCGATCGGGCGCGGCGGCGTCCCACCTGATCGAGTTGTCGAGGGCGGCGCGGATCGTGGCGCTCGGTGCGCAGGGTGCGGGCGCGGTCACCGACTACCTCCTCGGGTCCACGGTGCTCCGGACGGTCAATCACGCGCACAGCCCGGTCGCGGTCGTCCGGGGAGCGCCCGCGACGGCGGCACCGGACAACCGCCCGATCGTCGTCGGTGTGGACGGTAGCCAGGTCAGCGAGAACGCCGTCGAGGAGGCGTTCGCACTCGCGTCCGCGTTCGGCGTCGGTCTGGACGTGGTGCACGCGTGGAGCGGAGAGAAGCAGCACGGGCTCGCACATGCGTCGAAGTACGTGGACTGGACCGCCTACGAGGAAGGGGAGAAGGCCGTCGTGTCCGAATGCCTCGCCGGCATCCGGGACGAGTACCCGGACGTGCCGGTGAACGAGATGACGACACAGGGGGTGTCCGCCGACGTCCTCCTGCGGCACGCGACGACGGCGCAACTGCTGGTGGTCGGAAGCCACGGCCGCGGCAAGGTGCTGGGTGCCCTGCTCGGATCCGTCAGCCAGAATCTGGTGCACCACGCACCCTGTCCCGTCCTCGTCTGCCGGGCTCGGCAGTGACACCGTCCGAGCCGGGCTCGGCAGTGACACCGTCCGAGCCGGGCTCGGCAGTGACACCGTCCGAGCCGGGCTCGGCAGTGACACCGTCCGAGCCGGGCTCGGCAGTGACACCGTCCGAGCCGCGCGGATAGGCTCCTGTCATGGCTGGGGTCGAGGGTGTCCTGCTCGATATCGACGGGGTGCTGGTTACTTCGTGGCATCCGATCGACGGTGCCGCCGCCGCGGTGCGGGAGGTGCGCGAGCGCGGACTCGCGTGTGCCTACCTCACCAACACGACGTCCCGGACGTGCGACGAGATCGCCGACGCCCTGCGGTCGGCGGGCATCGAGGCCGACTCCGGCGAGATCGTCACGGCGGCCCGGCTCACCGCGGAGTACGTCCGGTCGACCTACCCCGGGTCGCGGGCCTGGGTCCTCAACAGCGGCGACATCACAGCAGATCTGTCCGGGATCGAACTGGACGACGACGATCCCGACGTGGTGATCCTCGGCGGCGCCGGGCCGGAATTCACTCACGACGCACTCAGCCGCGTGGTGGAGTTGATGCTCGATGGCGTCCCCGTCGTCGCGATGCACCGGGCCACCACATGGGCCACCCACGACGGGCTGCGCATCGACACAGGCACCTACCTCCCGGGTATGGAGGAGGTCGCGGGAACCAACGTCGTCTCGGTGGGCAAGCCGTCGCTCGCGGCGTTCCTCACCGCCACCGATCTGATGGGCACGGAACCGGACGCGACAGTGATGGTCGGTGACGATCTGACGAATGACGTCCTGGCCGCGCAGCGGGTGGGACTGACCGGCGTTCTGGTGCGGACGGGCAAGTTCCGCCAGTCGGTTCTGGACCTCGCCCCGCAGCGACCGGACCACGTCGTCGACTCGGTCGCGCAGCTGCCGAAGCTCCTCGACGAACTCGCCTGACCGCGGTCCGGGACTAACCGCCCGCGAGCGGGTACTCTCGCGGCGAATCCTCCAATTCGACGTTCCCAGAAGGAGCTTCCATGCTCGCTGTCTCCACACCCGTCACCTCGACCGCCTCGGCATCTCGTACTCGTATCTCGACTCTGTTCGGCCGACGGCTGGCACGTGTGGGAGCGGCGATGGCCGTGGGTCTGGGCGTCGCGGCGGGCATCTCGGTGGCCGGCGCAGGCGTCGCCGGTGCCGCCCCCGTCAACTGTGTCTCCCCGCCGTCGGCGAACGACGTCCAGGTGTCGGACACCGCGAGCTGCGGTGCCAAGGCGACCGACGCCGGCGTCGCCCACGCGATGGCCGCGGACAGCGGCACCGCGGTGAGTGTCGCCAACGGACACAGCGGCGCCACCACGTACGCCAACGGATACGGAACGTCGCTCGGTGCGTCGACCGGCTCGGGTCAGGCGTACGCGCTCGCGCTCGGCGGCGGCATCGCCCGTTCCGGTGCGGCCGACGGCACCACCACCGTCGCGATCGCCGGGTGGGGTTCGGGTGCGACTGCCGACGCGAACGGCGTCGACTGCGTCGGTGCCCTGTCCCTCGCGTTCAACGTGAACACCGGTCAGGTCTGCGCGATGCGCTGATCGCCCGGCGCACCGGTTCCGTCCCGACCTTGCACTCACCCTGTCCGAGTGCTAAAAATGCACTTGGCACTCACGACGCGTGAGTGCCAGGTCGGGACGGTGAGACCGGGAACCAAAGACACCCCTGGTCGTCCGTCGCGGGCACCGAACTCGGCCGAAGGCGTAAATGAGGCGACCCGACTAGCGGTCGCCTTGTGTGTCACCCCCAATCCGGAGGATCACTTCGCAATGGCCAAGATCATCGCGTTCGACGAAGAGGCCCGTCGCGGCCTCGAGCGGGGACTCAACGCCCTCGCCGACGCAGTCAAGGTGACGTTGGGCCCCAAGGGTCGCAACGTCGTGCTCGAGAAGAAGTGGGGCGCCCCCACGATCACCAACGATGGTGTTTCCATCGCCAAGGAGATCGAGCTGGAGGACCCCTACGAGAAGATCGGTGCCGAGCTGGTCAAGGAGGTCGCCAAGAAGACGGACGACGTCGCCGGCGACGGAACCACCACCGCTACCGTTCTCGCCCAGGCTCTCGTCCGTGAGGGTCTCCGCAACGTCGCTGCCGGCGCCAACCCGCTGGGTCTGAAGCGCGGCATCGAGAAGGCCGTCGAGGCCGTCACCGTGCGTCTGCTCGAGACCGCCAAGGAGATCGACACCAAGGAGCAGATCGCTGCTACCGCTGGTATCTCCGCAGGCGACCCGTCCATCGGCGAGCTCATCGCCGAGGCCATGGACAAGGTCGGCAAGGAAGGCGTCATCACGGTCGAGGAGTCCAACACCTTCGGCCTGCAGCTCGAGCTCACCGAGGGCATGCGCTTCGACAAGGGCTACATCTCGGCGTACTTCGCCACCGACCCGGAGCGTCAGGAAGCCGTCCTCGAGGACGCGTACATCCTGCTCGTGAGCTCCAAGATCTCCACGGTCAAGGACCTGCTGCCGCTGCTGGAGAAGGTCATCCAGTCCGGCAAGCCGTTGGTCATCATCGCCGAGGACGTCGAGGGCGAAGCCCTGTCCACCCTGGTGGTCAACAAGATCCGTGGCACCTTCAAGTCCGTGGCCGTCAAGGCTCCCGGCTTCGGTGACCGTCGCAAGGCTCAGCTCGCCGACATCGCCATCCTCACCGGTGGCGAGGTCATCAGCGAAGAGGTCGGCCTCTCCCTGGAGACCGCCGGACTCGAGCTGCTCGGCCAGGCACGCAAGGTCGTCATCACCAAGGACGAGACCACCATCGTCGAAGGCGCGGGAGACCCCGAGGCCATCGCCGGTCGCGTGTCGCAGATCCGTGCCGAGATCGAGAACAGCGACTCCGACTACGACCGCGAGAAGCTGCAGGAGCGCCTGGCCAAGCTGGCCGGTGGCGTTGCAGTCATCAAGGCCGGCGCTGCCACCGAGGTGGAGCTCAAGGAGCGCAAGCACCGCATCGAAGATGCCGTGCGTAACGCCAAGGCTGCCGTCGAAGAGGGCATCGTCGCCGGTGGTGGCGTGGCTCTGCTGCAGTCGGCTCCCGCGCTCGACGACCTGAAGCTCGAAGGTGACGAGGCCACCGGTGCGAACATCGTTCGCGTCGCCCTCGAAGCACCGCTGAAGCAGATCGCCTTCAACGCGGGCCTCGAGCCCGGCGTCGTTGCCGAGAAGGTTCGCAACCTGCCTGCAGGTCACGGCCTCAACGCCTCGACCAACGAGTACGGCGACCTGCTCGAAGCCGGCATCAACGACCCGGTCAAGGTCACCCGCTCCGCGCTGCAGAACGCAGCGTCCATCGCGGCTCTGTTCCTGACCACCGAGGCCGTCGTCGCCGACAAGCCGGAGAAGGCCGGAGCGCCCGTGGGCGACCCGACCGGCGGCATGGGCGGTATGGACTTCTAAAGGCGGCTACGCCTCCTGTGAGTGGTTGAGGAGTCCTCGGACTCGCCCACCACTCACGGGCACGAAGTGCTCGAAGAGCCCGGGACACCATCTGGTGTCCCGGGCTCTTTCTTGTCTGTGACCTGCCCTTTCTCATGAACTGGTCGGTTGTTCAACTGTTTTTCGCATTTCGGTCTCGGGCCGCGGAAATTCGGGTAAAAAGGACCTTTAGCAACCCTCCCGAACGACTTTTCGGTTCGCTGCGGCGTGGGTACGACAGAAGAGGACGAGACGAATGCGTTGTGGGCAAACGCGGCGTTACGCACGCTGGACGGCGCTGCCGTTGACGGCCGGTCCACCGGAGGCGTCGGCCGGACCCGAACCCGAACCCGAACCCGTGACGGTGCACGTCTATTCCCCGTCGATGGACCGGGTCGTTCCGGTGGCGGTGCAGACACCCGCGGACACCAGCGTCCCGCGCCCCACGCTGTATCTCCTCAACGGCGCCGGGGGCGGTGAGGACGAGGCGACGTGGCAACACCAGGCCGACGTCGAGTCGTTCTTCGCCGACAAGAACGTGAACGTCGTGACGCCGCTCGCCGGCGCCTTCAGTTACTACACGGACTGGCAACGCGACGACCCCGAACTCGGACGCAACAAGTGGACGACGTTCCTCACTCAGGAGTTGCCACCGATCATCGATGCGGAGTTCGGGACGTCGGGAGTCAACGCCATCGCGGGCATCTCCATGGCGGGCACGTCGGTACTGAGCCTCGCGATCGCGGCCCCGTCGCTGTATCGGGGCATCGGCGCCTACAGCGGATGCGCCGAAACGAGCACCGACGCCGGGCAGTTCTACGTCCGGACCGTGGTCGAGAGTCGCGGCGGAGCCGACTCGGAAAACATGTGGGGACCGCTGGGTGGCCCCGGCTGGGTCGCGAACGACCCGTTGGTCAACGCCGAGAAGCTTCGTGGCACAGCCATGTTCATCTCCTCGTCCACGGGACTTCCCGGGGAGCACGACACTCTGACCGCCAGGTCGGTCGACGGCGATCCGTCAGTGCTGGCCAACCAGGTGATCGTCGGCGGGATCATCGAGGCGGCGGTCGACAGCTGCACTCACCGACTGGCGTCACGATTCGACGAGCTCGGCATCGACGCGACGTTCGACTTCCGGCCCTCGGGGACGCATTCGTGGGGCTACTGGGAAGACGACCTGCACGAGTCGTGGCCGATGCTTGCCACCGCCATGGGGTGGTAAAGGGAGTATTCGCTCAGATCATGTGAATCCTGTTCTGCTGCAGCATAGCGGTGAACCCGGCACTCGCTTCGGGGAGGGCCGGCCTCACGCTGCCCGTCTCCGTCCCACCCCGGATTGCTCGAGAGTTGTTGCAGAAGAATAGTTTTCGAAACAGTCACGTTCTCGCAGAGGTTGATGCTTTAATGTGAGGGACGGTGACGGAGACTGAATTCCGTTGCTGCGCACCAGGTAACAGGAGGATTCATGGGAAGCACGACCCTGACCGACATCATCACTTTCGTCTTCGATCTGCTCGCGCAAAGCGCCACGTTCTTCAGCTGATCAGGTCACCCCTCGGCGCTGCCGGGGTAGTTCGTCACCGAAAGCGGCGCACTGTGCGTCCATGAAGATGGAGGAAGAATGGGAAGCATCACCAACGGCTGGGAAGCGATCAGCCAGTTCACTCAGCTCATCCTGGCGATCATTCCGGCCCTCGTCACAGGCTCTCTGTGACCCCGGCGCGTCGGTAGATCTCGTGTCGGCAGTGGCCGTGGATTCGTTCCACGGCCACAGTGCTTTTCGGTGCCGTCGCCTGCGTCAGTGTCCGGCCGGCATCAGCATCCAGGCGGCGAGGTAGACGAGGGCCGCGGTGCCGCCGGTGACCAGCGTGGCGACCACGGTGAGCAGCCGGACGAGGTTGACGTCCACCGAGAAGTATTCGGCGATGCCGCCGCAGACGCCTGCGAGCATCTTCTGGTTGTCGGAACGGGTGAACTGGCGGGGAGTGTTGCTGTCGAATGTCATGCTTCCATTCTGTTCGGCGGGGCCTGCCGGCACATCGGGATGTACCCCGATCTCGACCCTGGTCTTTCACCCTGAGTGCCCGCTCCACGCCGCCCGACGTTCGTGTCTCGGGGTCGATCGTTCTCCGTGTCCTCGCCGCGCCGAAGAACTCGATATCCCACACTTCGGGTCGATTCGGTGTAAGAATGAAAACTTTTGCCAAATGATAATGAATTTCGAGACGAATCGGATGCGTTCACCGGGGCGAAAGAAGAGGTGTTCGAATTCGTCGACGCCTCTTTCTCGCGCGAGTGTTTCAAGGGCAATGACAAGAAAAAGTCCGGAAACAATGCAACGAGGTATGTTCTGTCACTCTTCGATTACGAGAACGTGGATCCGGAGGTCGTGTTGACCATATATGCCCTGCTAGAGGTGCATGTTTTGACGATAATTGAGAAGTAGCCAGTACTCATTGGCGGGTTCGTCGTTAAGTCAACGATCGCAAATGTTTACCACTTTGTGCTTATTCGAGGAGAAAACTCGGGTACAAATGACGGAGCCCCTGATCGCGGGGGGAAGTTCGAAATCCACTGCGTCGAAAAGGAGTAATACTATGTCCGACAGCTTTCTGACTCTGCTCGAAGCGCTCACCACACTGATCGACTTCATCGGGTCCGTCGCGGAATAGGGACACCCCCGTTTCGACCCCACTTCTCGACGAGAGCTGGAGTCCACATGACATCATGTGGGCTCCAGCTCTCGCCTCTTCGGAGTCGGGCAGGTGACGTCGCAGCGAAGGAGAACGATGGTCAACCGCACTGCAGCGGGTAGGTACGGGGTGCGGTTTGCGCTCGCGGTCGCCCTGACGGCGGCGATTCCGTGCCTCGGAGTCCAGGCGTCCGCTTCCGCCGATCCGACTGGAGACGCCGCTGTCGCGGACGGTGGCTCCCATCTGGTGAGCACCGACGAGATCGACGACCGGCAGTTGACCATGCAGGTGTACTCGGCCTCCATGGACCGGGAGATTCCACTGCGGGTCATCACCCCCGCGGACACCAGCGAACCGAGGCCGACGCTGTACCTGCTCAACGGGGCGGGCGGCGGCGAGGACTCCGCCACGTGGCAGGCCAGGACCGATGTCGTCGACTTCTTCGCCGACAAGAACGTCAACGTGGTCACGCCCATGGAGGGCGCGTTCAGTTACTACACGGACTGGGAGCAGACCGACCCGGAACTGGGCAACAACAAGTGGACGACGTTCCTCACGCAGGAACTTCCGCCGATCGTCGATTCCGCGCTCGGCACCAACGGCGTCAACTCGATCGCCGGCATCTCGATGGCGGGTAGTTCGGTGCTGAGCCTGGCGCAGTCGGCTCCCGGCCTGTACGAGAGCGTCGGCGCCTACAGCGGCTGCGCGATGACCAGCACGGACCCCGGCCGCACGTACGTGCGGCTGGTCGTCGAGGGCCGCGGCGGCGGCGACACCTCCAACATGTGGGGACCGGAAGACGGCCCCGGCTGGACGGCCAACGACCCGTATATCAACGCGGAGAAGCTGCGCGGACTCGACGTCTACGTCAGCAACGGATCCGGACTGCCCGGGCCCGGCGACCAGCTGAACGGGCCGGGGATCAACGGCGACGTCGGAACGCTCGCCAACCAGATCCTCCTCGGCGGCGCCATCGAGGCGGCCACCAACCAGTGCACCCACGCGCTCGCGGACAAGCTGAACGAACTGCAGATTCCCGCAACGTTCGACTTCCGGCCCGTCGGCACGCATTCGTGGTCGTACTGGGAAGAAGACCTGCACAAGTCGTGGCCGATGCTCGCTGCGTCGATCGGCCTGTAGTCACCGGTCTCGGATGAGACTCGACCCCCGCAGATCCCGGATCTGCGGGGGTCGAGCCGTCTAGTCTGACGAAGTGGAGACAGTACCGATCCAGATGCCCGACGGAACCACCACTCCGGTTCGCCTGTTTCCCGGCCCGGACGAGGCCCCCGTCATCGTGGTGTTTCCCGGCCTGGGAATTCCCGCCGGCTACTACGAACCTTTCGCCGAGGAACTCGTGTCCCGGGGGTTCAACGCGGCAATCGGCGAGCTCCGCGGCCAGGGCGACAGTCGCCCCCGCCCGAGCAGCGCCAGCACGTACGGCTACCACGAACTGGTGGCCCTCGACTTTCCCGCGATCTTCGAAGTGGTGCGGGAGCGCTTTCCCGCCGCCACGCCCTTCCTGCTCGGACACAGCATGGGGGGTCAGCTCGGTGTGATGTACGCGGCCCGGATCCGCGGCCGGCTCGGCGGGATCGTGCTCGTCGCGTCCGGGTCGCCGTATCACCGGGGGTTCCCCGGCATCCATGCCCCGCGGATGCTGGTGGGCGCCGCGGCGATGTCGATGACGGCCAACCTTGCGGGGTTCTGGCCCGGCGACAAACTCGACATCGGAGGATTCGGGCGGCAGTCCAAGGCGCTGATCACCGATTGGTCGCGATTCGCCCGCACCGGCAGGATCGAACCCGACGGCGCCGACATCGACTACGAGGAACGCATCGCCCGGCTGAAACTGCCGGTGCTGTCGGTGACCGTCGAGGGTGACGATCTGGCGCCGGAATCCTCGGCGAGGAACCTCCTCGCGAAGCTCCCGAACGCCGATGTCACGCTGTGGCACCAGCCGCAGCCGCTGGGGCACAACGGGTGGATCCGCGACCCGGCCGGCACCGTCGACCGGATCGTCGAGTGGATCCACGACCACACCTGACCCGTGAGTACTTGTCAACCGCCCGCGGTTGACAAGTACTCACGGGCGGGTGAGCTGCTCCCACAGGAACGTGAACGTGAGCGCCGATTTGAATGCGGCCTGCGCGTTGTCCGCGGCCCCGCCGTGCCCGCCCTCGATGTTCTCGTAGTACCAGACGTCGTGGCCCTGCTCCTCGAGCAGTGCCGTCATCTTGCGGGCGTGGCCCGGGTGGACGCGATCGTCGCGGGTGGACGTGGTGACGAGGATCGGCGGGTAGTCCGCGGTCGCGTCGGTGTTCTGATACGGCGAGTACTCGCTGATGAACTTCCAGTCGTCCGGGTTGTCCGGATCGCCGTACTCGGCCATCCACGACGCCCCGGCGAGCAGCAGGTGGTACCGCTTCATGTCGAGGAGCGGCACCTGGCAGACGATCGCCCCGAACAGTTCCGGGTAGCGGGTGAGCATGACGCCCATGAGGAGTCCGCCGTTGCTGCCGCCCTGGATCCCGAGCTGCTTCGACGTCGTGATGCCCCGGTTCACGAGGTCGCGGGCGACCGCGGCGAAGTCCTCGAACGCCTTGTGGCGACCTTCCCGCACCGCCTGGGTGTGCCACGACGGGCCGTACTCGCCGCCGCCGCGGATGTTCGCCACCACGTACGCGCCGCCGCGCTCGAGCCACGCGAACCCGACCGAACCGCTGTACCCCGGGACCATCGAGTTCTCGAAGCCGCCGTATCCGTACAGCATGGTGGGGCAGGGGCCGGTGACGTCGTCGCGGCGCACCACGAAGTAGGGGATCTCGGTTCCGTCGTCGGACACCGCGAAGTGCTGCGCCACGGACATGCCGTCCGCGTCGAAGAACGACGGCGCCTGCTTGACGGGTTCGAGCGGTCCGCCGACCGTGCCGTACAGCAGCGTCGCCGGCGTCGTGAATCCGCTGGAGTTGACGAAGAAGCTGTCGCTGGTGCGGGGATCGGTGCTGATGATTCCGCTCGCCGTGAGTTCCGGTACGCCGTCGAGAGGCTTCTCCTCCCACCCGGTGTCGTTCGGCGTGAGCACCGACAGCTTGGTCTGCACGTCCGACAGTCGCACGAGAAGGAGGTGGTTCCGGGTCCACGTTCCCTGCTCGAGTGATGTGTGCTCGTCCGGGGTGAACAGTGGCGTCAGCTCGCGTGACCCGGCGAGGAAGTCGGCGTAGTTCGCGGCGAGCAGCGACCCGGCCGGGTAGACGGTGCCGTCCACGTCCCAGTCGGTGCGCGGACGGATGGTCAACCAGTCGCGGTACACGGACGAGCCCGCGTCGTCGGGGGTGTCGATCCGGATCTTCGAGCCGTCCGGGAGCAGCTGGTAGCGCTCGGAATTGTAGAAGTCCATGGACCGGCCGACGAAGTGCCGTTCGTATCCGGGGGTGTCGTCGTAGGAGGCGCCGACGGACACGTCGGTGGTCTCGCCCTCGAAGACGGTGACCGCCTCGGTGAGCGGGGTGCCGCGATGCCAGCGTTTCGCGATTCTCGGGTAGCCGGAGTCGGTCATCGACCCTTCGCCGAAGTCGGTCCCGACGTACACGGTGTCCGTGTCGATCCAGCTGATGCTGGTCTTCGCCTCGGGGACGTCGAATGCGTGGTCACCGCCGACGAATTCGCGCTTCTCGATGTCGAACTCACGCACCACGGACGCGTCGGCTCCACCACGAGAGAACGACAGCAGGGCGCGTGACTGCTCGGGTCGCAGCACGCTGGCCCCGGCCCACACCCAGTTCTCGCCCTCCCGTTCGGCGAGGGCGTCGACGTCGAGCAGGACGTCCCACTCGGGGTTCTCCGTGCGGTACTGCTCGAGCGTGGTGCGCCGCCAGATGCCGCGCTTGTGGTCGCCGTCGCGCCAGAAGTTGTACAGGTACTCGCCGCGCATGCCGGCGTAGGGGATCCGGTCGTCCGTGTCGAGCACGTCCAGGATCCGGCTCTCGAGCGCGGAGAACTCGGCGTTCTCGGTGTACTCGGCGAGCGTGCGGGCGTTGCGCTCGCGCACCCAGTCGAGTGACCGTTCCGCGGTGACATCTTCGAGCCAGAGGAAGGGATCCGTCATGGCGCCATTCTTGCAGGCGATGTCGTGCCTGGTCGCGGCGGCAAAGGTGTGACGGATGAGGCTACTCGCGGGTAATACGACCGCGTGGAGACAGCGTTTCCGGACGGGACTACCCTGAACAACCGTGACCTCACACTATGACGTCGTTGTCCTCGGAGCCGGTCCCGGTGGGTACGTCGCTGCTATCCGCGCGGCACAGCTGGGATTGAGCACCGCCATCATCGAGCAGAAGTACTGGGGCGGTGTGTGCCTGAACGTCGGCTGCATCCCCTCCAAGGCACTTCTCCGCAATGCCGAACTTGCGCATCTCTTCACAAAAGAGGCCAAGACGTTCGGCATCTCGGGAGAGGCGTCCTTCGATTTCGGCGCCGCCTACGACCGCAGCCGCAAGGTCGCGGACGGGCGTGTCAAGGGCGTTCACTTCTTGATGAAGAAGAACAAGATCACCGAGTACGACGGCAAGGGGTCGTTCACCGACGCCAACACCCTCTCGGTCGAGCTGTCCAAGGGCGGGACGGAGACGGTGACGTTCGACAACGCCATCATCGCCACCGGTTCCACCACCAAGCTGCTGCCGGGCACCTCGCTCAGCGAGAACGTGGTCACCTACGAGGAGCAGATCCTCACCCGCGATCTCCCGGAGTCGATCCTCATCGTCGGTGCCGGCGCGATCGGCATGGAGTTCGGGTACGTCCTGAAGAACTACGGAGTGGACGTCACGATCGTCGAGTTCCTCGACCGTGCGCTGCCCAACGAGGACGCGGACGTCTCCAAGGAGATCGAGAAGCAGTACAAGAAGCTCGGCGTCACGATCAAGACCGGTGCCGCCGTCCAGAGCATCGACGACGACGGCAGCAAGGTCACCGTCTCGATCAAGAACAACAAGTCCGGCGACATCGAGACCGTCGTGGTCGACAAGGTGATGCAGTCGGTCGGATTCGCGCCCCGCGTCGAGGGCTTCGGCCTCGAGAAGACCGGCGTGCAGCTCGATCGTGGTGCGATCGGCATCACCGACACGATGCAGACGTCGGTGCCGCACATCTACGCCATCGGTGACGTGACGATGAAGCTGCAGCTGGCGCACGTCGCCGAGGCGCAGGGCGTCGTGGCCGCCGAGACGATCGCCGGCGTCGAGACGCTGCCGATCGAGGACTACCGGATGATGCCGCGGGCCACGTTCTGCCAGCCGCAGGTCGCGAGCTTCGGTCTGACCGAGCAGCAGGCCAAGGACGAGGGTTACGACGTGAAGGTCGCGACGTTCCCGTTCACCGCCAACGGCAAGGCACACGGCCTCGGTGACCCGACCGGTTTCGTCAAGCTGATCGCCGACAAGAAGTACGGCGAACTGCTCGGCGGACACCTGATCGGCCCGGACGTCTCCGAGCTGCTGCCCGAGCTGACCCTCGCACAGAAGTGGGACCTCACGGTCAACGAGCTGGCCCGCAACGTGCACACGCACCCGACGCTCAGCGAAGCCCTGCAGGAGGCCATCCACGGTCTCGCCGGGCACATGATCAACTTCTGACCCGAACACCGAGAGGGCCCGCACAGTCTCTGTGCGGGCCCTTCGCGTTTCTGACCGAGTTGCTTCCGCGATCCGATGGCGAACTGCCCGCTGCGATGGCATCGTGGGGAAGATGACCATGCCGGACAGCACGCCAGAAGGATCCGAGGGCGAGTACAGCCTGGACGAAGAGGACCAGTTGCAGCCGGAGGACACGTTGGTCGACAGAGGTGTGGACGACGTTCTCGACGAGGGCTATTCGCCTCCGGAGAGGCCGCTCGGGCTCGACGCGTACGGGACGACGGCCGCCGAGCAGCGCGAGGGTGAGACCCTCGATCAGCGGCTCGCGGAGGAGGAGCCGGACCCGGCTCTGGAAGACGACAATGCGGAGATCCTCGACGACAACGAGGTCGGGCGGCTGCGGTCGGGCCGGCTCGTCGCAGAGGACGAGGGTGTGGGCGAGGACGAGGAGAAGGACCTCGTGGCGTCCGACATCGGCATCGACGGGGGAGCGGCGTCGGCCGAGGAGGCCGCGGTCCACATCGTCGACGAGGACACCGACTTCGACGAACTCAGCTGACGCCGCGAGCGGCGTCGGCCGAGGAGGCCGCGGTCCACATCGTCGACGAGGACACCGACTTCGACGAACTCAGCTGACGCCGCGAGCGGCGTCGTACTTCTCCTGCGCTGCCCGGACGTCGGGTACGCGCGCTTCGACGAGCTCGATCAGGCCGATGAGACGTGAGCCGACCTCGGCGCCGAGCGGCGTGAGGCTGTATTCGACCTTCGGTGGAATGGCTTCGAGCACTTCGCGGACCACGAGGCCGTCTCGTTCGAGGGCCTGCAACGTCTGCGACAGCATACGTTCGCTGACGCCGTCGACGCGTCGACGGAGTGCGCTGAACCGGTAGCTGCCCTCAGTCAGCGCCGCGAGCGCGAGCACACCCCAGCGGCCGGTGACGGTTTGCAGCGTTTCGCGCGACGCGCAGTCGCGTGCGAAGACGTCGGCTTCGAGGGTGCGGTCTTCACTTTCCTGTGCTGGGTGCGCGGGCTCGGACATACGTCCAGTCTACCCCACATGCAGGAAGTGCTTACGGGAACATTTGCACTTACTAAAAATTAGTGCATGATGGAAAGTGAGCTTGAATAGTCAACTCGCACCACTACGCGCTAGGAGTTCGTCATGACCATTGCCGTCACAGGAGCAACCGGACACCTCGGTCGACTCGTCGTCGAGGCACTGCTAGACAAGGGCGTACCCGCGGGCGACATCGTCGCCGTGGTCCGTACCCCCGCCAAGGCCGCAGATCTCGCCGACAGGGGCGTAGAGATCAGGCAGGCGGACTACAGCGATCGCGCCGCGCTCGAGACCGCCTTCGCCGGCGTCGACAAGCTGCTGCTCGTCTCCGGCAGCGAGGTCGGTCAGCGGGTTGCCCAGCACACCAACGTGATCGACGCCGCGAAGACCGCCGGCGTCGGCTTCGTCGCCTACACCAGCGTCCTCGACGCACAGAACAGCCCGATCGGACTGGCCGTGGAACACCGCGCCACGGAGGACCGCCTGACGCAGTCCGGAATCGACTTCGCGCTGCTCCGCAACGGCTGGTACTGGGAGAACTATCTCGGCAGCATTCCCGCTGCGGCGGAGACCGGTGCGCTGTTCGGCAGTGCCGGAACGGGTGTCGTCGCCGCGGCTGCCCGCAAGGACTACGCCGAGGCCGCCGCCACGGTCCTGCTCGCCGACGGGCAGGCAGGCAAGGTGTACGAGCTCGGTGGCGGCGAGCGCCTGACGTACAGCGAACTGGCGGAGGTCGTCTCCTCCGTCCTCGGAAAGCCGGTGTCGTACAAGGACCTTCCGCAGGCCGAGTACGCCGCGGTGCTCGAGGGCGCCGGCCTGCCCGCACCGATCGCGAGCATGCTCGCCGACTCCGATGCGGGAGTCGCAGTCGGCGCCCTCGACACCCAGAGCGGTGACCTGCAGCGGCTGATCGGCCGCAACTCGACCCCGGCCGCCACCGCCCTCGCCCCGTGAGTACTTGTTGACCGCCCGCGGTTAAGAAGTACTCACAGGCCGCGAAGCGGCAAGGTAGGCAACCCAACTGCCGAATTCGGTGATGTCGGTGGCTCCGTCGACCGCGTCGTGGGTGCAGCTGAAGCCGACCACGGCCCGGCCGTCGGACAATTCGACGCTCGTCAGCGCCATCGGGGCGGGCAGAGCGGACAGGAAGCTGCCCAGGCCTGCGGGTGACACCCGGAACAGTTCGCCGACGATCTCGGATCCCAGGCCTGGACCGCGGCGGACGAGGCCGGGTTTCGGCGGTGTCGTGGCAAGCGCGGTGAGCCGGTACGCGTCGGTGGTGGTGACGGTGTCGACGAATCGTGCGCCGATGTCCTCGAGCTGGAAATGCAGGGGCTGCCCGCGCAGGTGGGCTCCGAATACGGCCAGTTCGACACCGTCCTCGACGAGGGCGGGCGCGGGCACGCCGACGAGCCGGGCGGCGAGGTCCACGGCCACCTGGTCGGCGAACGCCGGCACCACGAACATGACACCGAACGGTGCGCCGGTGGCGGTCGGGGCGCCCGGGACCGCGACGGCCGCCATGTCGAGCAGGTTGCAGAAGTTCGTGTATGTGCCCATCCGCCGGTTGATGTCGATCGGATCCGCCTGCACGGCAGCGATGGTCGGGTGTTCGGTGGTGGTGGGCAGCAGGAGGCCGTCGAAACCGGCCATCAGGTCCCGCGTCTGCGCCTTGACGCGGGTGAGCGTGTCGAGGTCGGCGGCGAACTCGTGGCCGGCCGGTGTCCTCGCCGACTCGACGATGGCCGTGACCACGGGATCGGCGCCCGCCGGTGCGGTGTCGAGGAACTTCCCGACAGCGGTGTACCGCTCGGCGACGACGGCGCCGTCGTACAGCAGGCGGGCGGCGTCGAGGAGCGGCGAGATGTCGACCGCCTCGACGGAGAAACCCCGGTCCGTCAACGACGCCACCGTGGCGACGAATGCCGCGCGGTACTCCGGTGTCAGCAGGACGAGATTCTCTTCCGCGGGAATCGCGACCCTCGGCTGCGCGGGCGCCGCCAGGCGGACATCGGACGGCCACGCGCGGCTCCGCGGGTCCGCGCTCACCGGGCCCGACATGATGCGGGCGGCGGTCACCGCCGTGTCGAGTTCGGTGGCGAAGACGGTGACGCAGTCGTAGTCGACGCAGGCGGGAACCACACCGTCTGCGGGGATGATGCCGAGCGTCGCCTTGATGCCGACGAGACCGTTGAACGCGGCCGGAACCCGGCCGGATCCGGCTGTGTCGGTGCCGATTCCGATGTCGGCGATGCCGAGGGCGACGGCGACGGCGGAACCCGAACTGGAACCGCCCGACACCCGTTCGGGATCCCACGAGCACCGGACGGCGCCGTACGGACTGCGTGTCCCGACAAGCCCGGTCGCGAACTGGTCGAGGTTCGTCTTCCCCAGCACGACGGCGCCCTGTTCGACCAGGCGGCGCACGGCGCTCGCGGTGACGTCGGGGAGGTAGGCGAACTCGGGGCATGCGGCCGACGTCGGCAGTCCCGCGACGTCGATGTTGTCCTTGACCGCCACGACCTTGCCGGCCAGGGGGAGGTGCTCGCCGGCGTCGAGACGGGCCTGCACGGCAACGGCATCCGCGTGCACGTCCTCGGCGGGCCGCAGGGTGATCCATACCTCCGGGCGGTCCACCTCGGCGATCCGCCGGAAGGCGTCCTCGACGCGGGCGGTGGGGGAGAGAGTGGTCTGTCCGCGGTTCACGGCATCGACAGTCATCAGTTTTCTGCTCCAATCACGACGAGAGGGGTGCCCGGTTCGACGATCGCGCCCGGTGACACGAGGACTTCGAGGACTGTTCCGGACGTGGTGAACGCGACCGGCATCTCGAGTTTCATCGCCTCGAGGACCACCGCGTTCTGGCCAGGTTCGATGCGTTGCCCGGCTTCGACTTCGACGCGCCACACGCTCCCGACCATGGGGGCCTCGACGACGACGGCTCCGGGTGGAAGTTCGCCCCGCGCGGGCGGTTCGGGGGTGGGTGCCTGTTCGACGCGGTCGAATTCGCCCGACGCATGCCACGCCGACTTCTCGGCCTCGAAAGCCGCGGACTGCCGGGAGTCGAACTCGGCGATGGATTCGGCGTTGTTCCGCAGGAACTTCAGGTGGTCGGCGAACGCGAACGTGCCGTCGGAGATCTCCGCGTCGAACCGCCCCGCGACCGCCTGCTCGCGGTATTCGCGCAGCTGCTCCGGGGTGACGGGTTCCCACACGATGCGGTCGAAGAACCGGAACATCCAGGGTGTGCCCTCGTCGAACGGGCGGTGCTGCCGGTACCCGGACCAGATCGGGACGGTGCGGCCGATCAGCTGATACCCGCCCGGCGACTCCATGCCGTAGACGCACAGGTACTTGCCGCCGATCCCGACGGCGTCGGACGGCGTCCAGGTGCGTGCCGGGTTGTATTTGGTGGTAACCAGACGGTGCCGCGGGTCGAGCGGCACGGCCAGGGGCGCGCCGAGGTAGACGTCGCCGAGCCCGAGGACCAGGTATTCGGCGTCGAACACGGCGTTCCGGACGTCGTCGACGCTGTCCAATCCGTTGATGCGCCGGATGAACTCGGTGTTCGACGGCAGCCACGGCGCGTCGGCGCGGACACCGCTGCGGTAGCGGTCGATGGCCTCCGCGATGGACGGGTCGTCGAACGACAGCGGCAACCGGACGGTGCGGCTAGGGACCACCAGATCGTGCGTCGCGGGCAGCAGTTCCTCGATGTCCTGGAGGATGTCCAGCAACCGGCCGGCCGGAAGTTCGTCGGCATCGAAGTGCAGGTGCAGGGAGCGCACCCCCGGAGTGATGTCGATGATGCCGGGAACGCGGCGTCGGACCAGCGCTTCCGACAGTGCGTGGACGCGCATGCGGAGCCCGAGGTCGAGTTCCCGGTCGCCGTATTCGACGAGGATGTTGTCGTCGCCACCGCGGAGGTACACGACCTCCGGTCGGTCCAGTACGGGCGCGATCCGGCGGAGGACCCCGCCGTCGGACACCGTCGACCGGGTGGCCGCGGGCGGAACATCCAGTCGTCGAGACGAATCCGACGCCCGCAGCGAGTGCGCGCCGTTGTCGGAGACCGGGAGGAAGCGTACCCGGTCACCGGGGCGGATCTGCCCGAGTTTCCACCGGTGGGCCTTTACCACGGTGAGGGGGCAGGCGAAGCCGCCGAGGCTCGGGCCGTCGGGTCCGAGCAGAATCGGGGTGTCGCCGGAGACGTTGAGGGCGCCGACGCTGTACGGGTTGTCGTGCAGGTTCGACGGATGCAGCCCGGCGTCGCCGCCGTCGGTCCGGGACCAGACCGGCTTGGGGCCGTCGAGCCGCAGTCCGGTGCGGTTGGCGTGCGTCTGGACCTTCCAGGTGGTGTCGTAGAACTGCGCCATGTCGGAGTCGGTGAAGTAGGCGGGCGCCGGCTGCGGTCCCTCGGTGACGGCGAGATGCCACACGTGCGTGAACTCGGGACGCGAGTCCTCCGGGACGGGATGCGGTGCGCCGAGACCCGTGGTGTTCTCGAACAGCGAGTCGTCGAAGAGGCCCAGCACGTCACCGGTGGTGACGGCCTTGCCGGTGATGCCGCCGAACCCGCCGAGCGTGAACGTGGACGCGCTGCCGTGGTACAGCGGAGCGTCGATGCCGCCCCGGAACGCGACGTACGTGCGCAGGCCCGTGTCCGCCGGGGTGCCGACGTCGAGTACGGACCCGGCCGGCGCTTCCACCGGTTCCCACAGGGCGATCGGTTCGCCGTCGAGCGTGACCGGGGCGTCGGCGCCGCCCACACAGATCACCGTGGCGTCCGAGAGCACGAGGCTCGGCCCCTGCAGGGTGCATTCGAGCCCCGGTGCGCCGACTGGATTGCCGACCGCGGTGTTGACCAACTGGAACGACAGGTCGTCCATCGGTCCCGACGGCGGAATTCCGACCTCCCACAGTCCGATTCGGCCGGGATGGTCCTGCACGGTGGTCATCGTCCCGGCGCGGAGCACGTCGGCCCGGCGGCCGGTGGGCCGCAGATCGGCCAGCGACTGTGTGGTGTGCTCGGCGCCGAGCACGGTGTCGGCGGCGCAGATCCGCCGCAGCTGGGGCAGGTTCGTCTGGACCCCGTAGATGTGTGTGTCTGCGAGCGCTTCCGCGAGGGCGGCGAACGCCGCTGTGCGTCGGTGTCCGCGGGTGATCACCTTCGCGAGCATCGGGTCGTAGTAGGCGCTCACCTCGGTGCCCGTGTCGACCCACGTCTCGACCCGCGTGTGGGCCGGGAACTCGACCCCGGTGAGTCGTCCGGCGCTGGGACGGTAGTCGTGGCCGGGGTCCTCGGCGTAGATGCGGGCCTCGACGGCGGTTCCCCTGATCTCGGGTCCGGAGTCGGGCAGCCCGTCGAGCATGGAACTGTCTCCGCGGGCGAGCCTCAGCATCCACTCGACGAGGTCCACCCTGGTGACCTCCTCGGTCACCGGGTGCTCGACCTGCAGTCGCGTGTTCATCTCGAGGAACGACGCCTCGCCGCGGTCCACGTCGTAGACGAACTCGACGGTTCCCGCGGACCGGTAGTTCACCGACGACGCGAGACTGCGGGACGAGCTGAGCAGTTGTTCCACCACGTCGTCGGAGAGCCCGGGCGCCGGGGCCTCCTCGACCACTTTCTGGTTGCGGCGCTGCAGTGAGCAGTCGCGGGTGCCGAGGCTCAGCGTGCGGCCGAGGCCGTCGCCGAACACCTGCACCTCGACGTGCCGGGCGCGGGCGACGAACCGTTCCAGGAACACCCCGGACGAGGAGAAGTTGGCCTGGGCGAGGCGCTGCACGCGGTCGTAGGCGTCGCGGAGTTCCGCGGCGTCGAAGCACGCCTGCATGCCGATGCCGCCGCCACCACCGACCGCCTTGATCATCACCGGATAGCCGATGTCGGAGGCCGCGGACAGGGCGTCGTCGACGGAGTCGAGGAGCCCGCTACCCGCGACGAGCGGGACGCCGACGGCGCGGGCGGCCTCGCGTGCCGTGTGCTTGTTCCCGAACGTGCGGAGCTGTTCGGGGGTGGGGCCGACGAACGCGATCCCGGCGGATTCCACCGCCGCGGCGAACGCGTCGTTCTCCGACAGGAAGCCGTAGCCGGGATGAATCGCGCCCGCGCCCGTCGCCAGGGCGGCCTCCACGACGGCGTCGGCCCGCAGATACGACTCGTGGGCGGGAGCCGGACCCAGGCGGACGGCGACGTCGGCCATCTCGACGTGCGCGGCAGCCGAATCGGCGTCCGAGTGGACCGCAACCGTCTTCAGTCCGAGGAGGTGTGCCGATCGCATGATGCGGCAGGCGATTTCGCCCCGGTTCGCGACGAGCAGAGTGTCGAAGGAGTACTCGATCGGCGGCGTATTCATCCCTGTGGACATGGTTGTATACGCTAAGGAGGGGGTGTTTCACCGAGATTTCTCGAGGTAAAGCGTGGGTTAGTAAGACCTCTCACGGCCTGCGCGAATCGGGATCACGGTGAGGACGGCTGTACCGGGGGCACGAACTCGAACGTCGTTCCGAGCAGCCACACCAGGAGCAGGACCACCGGCAGGTGGAACATGAACTGCAGGAACGTGAATCCCACCAGATCGCGCGCCTTGAGCCCCAGCACTGCGAGCAGGGGCAGCATGAAGAACGGGTTGATCAGGTTCGGCAGGGCCTCGGCGACGTTGTACACCTGGACCGTCCAGCCCAGGTTCATCCCGACATCGGTGGCCGACTGCATGACGTAAGGCGCCTCGACCAGCCATTTTCCGCCTCCGGACGGCACGAAGAGGCCCAGCACGACCGTGTAGAGGGCGATGACGACGGTGAAGCCGCCGCCGCTGCCGATGTTCGTGAAGAACTCGGCCAGGTGCTCCGAGATGGTGAGGCCGTTTCTGCCCTCGGCCTTCGTGAGGATCGCGGCCATCGCGGCGTACAGCGGGAACTGGACCAGGATGCCGGCCGTCGCCGGGACGGCCAGCGCGACGGCTTGCAGGAACTTGCGCGGCGTCCCGTGCAGCACCAGCCCCAGCATGAGGAAGACCAGCAGATAGGCGTTCAGGCTACTGACGACGGTGAGCACGGGTTTGGTCACCAGCTGGGAGATCAGCCACCCCAGCGTCATCAGACCGGCCAGCGCCGGCAGGATCCGGCTGTATTCGAGCCACTCTCCCGGTCGCGTTCGGGGAGCCACCTCCTTCGGCCGGTCGTCGAGGTCGACGTCCAGATCCTGGGCGGTGGTGACGGCCGCGCCCCTCGGTGCGGAGAAGTGGGCGATCACCACGGTCAGGGCGATGATGATCACGCACATCAGCAGCGACTGCCAGGTGAAGATCGTGGTCCCGAAGTCGAGGACGCCGGTGATCTCCAGCAGCGCCGGAGGTAGGGATGCGGCGGTGGCCTGCAGTTGCGCGGCGGACGAGGACATGCCGAGCGCCCACACGGCGCCCAGACCCATGAAGGCCGCAGCGCCGAGCGCACGGTAATCCACTCGCAGGTCGGATCGGCGGGCGATCGCCCGGGCGAGCAGCCCGCCGAACACCAGACTGAGCCCCCAGTTCAGGAAGGAGACCGACATGGACAGGAATGCGACGAAACTGACTGCGGTGCGCGCCGACTGAGGCACCAGGGCCAGGCGATCGATCAGCCGGGCGACCGGCGGGGACGTGGCGACGACGTATCCGGTCAGCACCACCATGGCCATCTGCAGGGTGAACGCCGTCAGATCCCAGAAACCGTCACCGAACGCGTCCACGACCGTCTGCGGAGACGAACCGTTGGCCAGTGCGGCCACCGAGACGACGAAGACGCCGACGAGCGCGAAGACGTAGGCGTCCGGAAACCATTTCTCCGTCCAGCCGGCCAGCGACTGCGCGACCCGCGCCAGTCCCTTCTCGGAACGGACCTCGTCGGTAGCGGATGTCATGCGGCCGTTCCTCTTCTCTACGCGATGCGGAACCTACGAATAGTCGCGTTCGATCCTCAGAGTCCCGATGGTGGTGGCCAGGGCGTCGTACTGGGTCACCAGAAAGCAGAATTCGATCATCCTGCGGTCGTCGAAGTGGGTGCTCAGCGCCGACCACGTGGCATCGTCCAGGTTGTCGGTGGCGACGAGTTGGTCGACGGCGGTGAGGATGGCACGGCGGCGCGCGTCCCAGCCCTCCGCGGCGGGACCTTCCAGCACCTGGTCGAGGAGCGCCGGGGTGACGCCCGCCCGGCGTCCGAGGCGCACGTGGTGGTCCATCTCGTAGCCGCACTGCCGCAGGTGTGCCACCCGAAGGATGATCAGTTCGGTCTCGTACCGGGAGATCTGCCCGCCCGGCATGAGCTTGCCGGAGTACTGCAGCCACGCACGGAAGAGGCCCCCCGTGCGGCCCACCGTGCTGAACAGATGTGCGTCCGGCACACCGGCGACACGGGAGATGATTCGCCACAGCACCCAGTTGACGGGGCCGAGTTCCTTCAGGCGTCCGGGTGGAATGCGTGCGGTCACGCCGCCCCCTCTCCTTCTACTCGTCCCCTTGCGGGAACGGCTGCGTGCGCGCGTAGTTCGATCGAACGGGTCATCTCCGTGGCCCGAAGTGCGAGCATACGCACAGAATCCGTCCCGGGTACCCGGGACGGCGCGTATATCCGATTCTTCCGCCCCGCGATTCCCCGTTCGAGTGCGTCGACCGCCACCGTGATCGAGGAGGTCCGGGTCAGTGCACTGCCGCGGGGTGGGGGAACCGCGAGGCCGTCGAAGTCGATCAGGGTCCGGTCCGTGTCGATCTCGCCGAGCCGGGCGATACCGACCCGGGTCCCCAGCGGTTTCATCTCTTCCCGCAGGGCCCCGCCGAGTTCCTCGGCTCCGCCTCTCGTGGCGCCGTGCACGCCGCGCAGGGGGCTGAACGTCGTCGACGACGCCACGACGAGTGCGTACCCGTTGCGGTGGCCGATGTACGGTCCCGCGGCCCGCAGCGTGTGATACGTCCCCATCACGTTCACCTCGATGGCATACCGCATCACATCCGGATCGCCTTCGACGATGTGCGCCGGGGGCGTCACGCCCGCGTTGGCGACGACGACGTCGAGGCCGCCGAGCCGGTCGGCGAGGTAGTCGAACGAGTCCTCGACGGCTCGCCGGTCGCGGATGTCGCATCGACGCCACGGCGCCCGGCCGCACGTGGTGGCCGTCTGTTCGAGGAGTTCGGGTTCGAGGCCGAGCAGCCCGACACGGGCGCCCCGCTCGTGAAGTCGTCTGGCGAGTCCGGCGCCGATACCCCGGGCTGCCCCGGTGATCAGGACGCGGCGTCCGACCAGATTCTCTTCGAGAGTGCGTGACATGAAGCGAGTTCCCAACCTGTGTTACCGAGCGGTAGCAAGACGCTAGCACCCGCTCGGTTCGTTGGTGGGAAAAATGTCCAACCGAGTTGGACAACTGTCTCAATCCCGGATCGCCCAGGCCATCCGTGCGAGGGAAAGTGCCTGTTCAGCGCGCTCGATGACCACTTCACGCGACTCGCTGATATGCGCGAGCAGCGTGTCGTACGCGGTATCCAGCTTGCCGTCGAGGGCGAACTCGGCCACCGAGATGTGCTCGTCGATGGTGGCGCTCATGCGGTCGGGGGTGAGGTAGTCGAACATCCGGACCGGCCGCACCTTGGCGTTCACGTTGACGAGCGCATCGGACAGCGCCCGGTTGCCGGCCGACCGCAGCAGAACGGTGTGGAACTGCTCGTCGAGCGCCACGAACCCGGCGTCCGGCTCGGGGTTCTCCTTCCGCAACGCGTACCACCGGTCGAGCTCGGGTCCCAGGACGTCCGGGTCGTGCGACAGCGACTCGTCGGCGCGCACCCGGGCGATCCCCTGGAGTTCGAGCGTGATGCGCAGTTCGTACAGTCCGGCCAGCTCGTCGATGCGGGGGCGGTACGGAAACAACCCACCCACGTCGCGCTGGACGAGTCCGTCGGCGAGGAGCCGGGCAAGGGCCTCCCGCACCGGCGTCCGGGACACCCCGTAGGTGTCGGCGAGACGCTCCTCGCCGAGACGCTGTCCCGGTGGGATCCGGCCGCTCATCAGGTCGGTGCGCAGCGACAGATACACCTGATCGCTCAGGGAGCCGGCCGGTTCTCGACGTGCCATCAGATGGCCATCGCCGCGCGGACGTCGGAGACCGCGGTACGGACGTCGGAATCGGGTGCGGCACCACCGGCGCCGGAGGACGTGACCCGCCCCGACTCGAGGACGTAGTAACTCTCGGCGGATTCGAGCGCGAACCCGATGTGCTGTTCCACCAACAGGACTCCGAGCCCGCCCCGGCGGGTGAGTTCCACGATGGTGCGCTCGATCTCGGCCACGACGGACGGCTGAATGCCCTCCGTCGGTTCGTCGAGGATCAGCATCTTCGGTTCCGTGATCAGGGCCCGCGCGATGGCGAGTTGCTGACGCTGCCCGCCGGACAGGAGACCGGCACGCCGGTCGAGCAGGCCGCGCAAAGCCGGGAACAGATCCAGCACCTCGCCGACGAGTTCCTTTCCGCGCTTGCGGCCGTCGGCCACCACCTGAAGATTCTCCGCGGTGGTCAGCTGACCGAACGACTGCTGGCCCTGCGGCACGTAGGCGAGGCCGCGCGCCACTCGGGCGCTCGGCCGCAGCGCCGTGACGTCCTCGCCGTCGAACACCACCCGCCCGGAGTCGACCTTGATCAGTCCGACCGCGGCCCGGAGAAGCGTGGTCTTGCCCGCGCCGTTGTGTCCCATCACCGCGGCCACACCGTCCGACGGGACCGTCAGCGAGACTCCGTGGATCACTTCGGTTCGGCCGTACCCGGCCCGGATGTCGTCAAGCTCGAGCATCGCTGTCCTCCTTCGAAACCTCGGGCTGCAACTCGGGGGCGGCGCCGGCCGCGGCGGTCCCGAGGTACACCTGCTGCACACGTGGGTCGGCCTGCACCTGCTCCACGGTTCCCTCGCTCAGCACCGTCCCGGCGTGGAGCACGGTCACCGACGTCGCGAACGCGCGCATGAAGTCCATGTCGTGCTCGACCACCACGACGGTCCGCTCACCGCCGATGCGGCGCAGCAGGTTTCCCGTCTCGTCGCGTTCCTCGTGGCTCATGCCGGCCACCGGCTCGTCGAGCAGCAGGACGGAGCAGTTCTGCACCAGCAGCATCCCGATCTCGAGCCACTGCTTCTGCCCGTGCGCGAGGATTCCCGCCGGGGTGTCGCGGAGCTTGCCGAGACCCGTGACGTCGAGTGCCTCCTCGATGGCGGGGAGCACCGTCTTGCGTCGGCGCAGCAGTGTGAGTGCCGAACGGCCGGCGCCCGCCGCGATGTCGAGGTTCTGGAGAACCGTCAACTCCTCGAACACGCTCGCGGTCTGGAACGTGCGGCCCACGCCGAGGCGGGCGATGCGGTGCACCTTCTTGCCGATCAACTCCACACCGGATTTCGTCACCGAACCCGTCGCGGGGACGAGCCCGGTGATGGCGTCGACGAGAGTGGTCTTGCCGGCGCCGTTGGGGCCGATGAGGAACCGCAGGTCGCCCTGCATGAGGGTGAGGTCGACGCCGTCGACCGCCTTGAAGCCGTCGAAGCTGACCCGAAGGTCCCGCACCTCGAGGTACTCGCTGGACATTCCGGCGTTGCCGCCGAGCACGGGTTCCTTGGCCGTGGCAGGAATCGTCATCGCGCCATCTCCATTCGTTCCGTCGCCTCGGTCTCGTCCTCCGGCCCAGGCGGTGCCGGCTGCTCGGACGACGCCTTCTTCTTCCGCTTCAGCAGCGCGAACAGCCCCGCGACACCGGCCGGGAAGAATCCGACGACCACGATGAACAGCAGGCCCTGCGCGTAGATCCAGCCGGACGGGAACGACTCCGAGAACGCGCTCTGCGCCCACGCCACCCCGATGGCGCCGAGGACGGGACCGAGGAGCGTGGAGCGTCCGCCGATGGCCACCCCGATCAGGAACGCGATCGACGGGACGATCCCGACGTCGGCGGGGGAGATGATGCCGACGATCGGCACGAACAGCGCGCCCGCGACGCCCGCGAAGAATGCGGCCGTCACGTAGGCGACGAGTTTGATGTTCGCCGGGTCGTACCCGAGGAAGCGGACCCGCTCCTCCTGATCCCGGACCGCGACGAGCAGTTCGCCGTAACGGCTGTTCATCAACTGCCGGGTGACGGCGACGACGGCCAGCAGCACGCCGGCGGCGATGAAGAACAGCATCTGCTTGTTGGCCGGATCATTCAGGTTGAAACCGAAGAACGTGCGGAACCGGTTGAGGCCGTTGCTTCCTCCGGTGCTCTGCTGACCCACCAGCAGGATGGCGAACGCGGCGGCGAGCGCCTGGCTGAGGATCGCGAAGTAGGCGCCCTTGACGCGGCGCTTGAACACGCCGAGCCCGAGGACGAACGCCACCAGCGCCGGGATCAGCAGGATTCCCAGGATCGTCACGATCGGCGACGTGAACGGCACCCAGTAGCCCGGCAGTTCCCGGATGCCCGCGATCTGCATGAAGTCGGGCACGGTGTCGCCGCGGAGTTCGGCGTCGGCGATCTTCAGGTGCATCGCCATCATGTAGGCGCCCAATCCGAAGAACACACCCTGGCCGAGGGTGAGCATGCCGCCGCGGCCCCACGCCAGGCCGATACCGACCGCGACGATCGCGAAGCACAGGAACTTGCCGAGCAGACTCAGCCGGAAGTCGCTGAGAACCGCGGGGGCGACGACGAACAGAAGCAGCGCGGCCAGTGCGAATCCCGCCCACGCGCGGTAGCGGCCACTCGTCAGGATGCTCATACGAGACTCCTCGTCTTGACGGCGAACAGGCCCTGCGGTCGAACCTGGAGGAACACCACGATGACCACGAACACGATGACCTTGGCGATCGACGCCGTGGTCGAGTACTCGACGAACGAATTGAGGATGCCGAGTGCGAACGCGGCGATCACCGCGCCCTTCATCTGACCCAGGCCGCCGACCACGACCACCAGGAACGCGTCGATGAGGTAGCTCTGCCCGATGGTCGGGCTCGTCGAGCCGATCAGGGTGAGCGCCACACCCGCGACACCCGCCAGACCGGAACCGATGAAGAACGTCGTCACATCGGTTCGGCGACTGGAGATCCCGCTCGTCTCCGCGAGGTCGCGGTTCTGCACGACGGCGCGGATGCGGCGTCCCATCGGGGACTTCTGCATCGCCAGCGACAGTGCGACCACTGCCACGACGGCCAGCACCAGGATGAACAGGCGCGTCTTCGGCACCACCGCGCCGAGGATCTCCACACCGCCGGAGAGCCACTCCGGTGCGGCGACGTTGACGGCGGGCGCACCGAAGACGTCCCGTGCCAGCTGCTGCAGGATCAACCCCACACCGAACGTCACCAGCAGCGTGTCCAGCGGCCGGTGGTACATCCGCTTGACGAGGGTGACCTCGAGGAGGACGCCCATCGCGCCACCGACCACGAAGCCGACGAGCAGAGAGATGAACAGAGAACCGGTGGCGCTCGACACCACCTGCTGCACCACGTACGCCGTGTACGAGCCGGCCATGATGAATTCGCCGTGGGCCATGTTGATGACGCCCATCTGGCCGAACGTCAACGACAGCCCCAACGCCGCCAGCAACAGGATCGATCCGATACTCAACCCGGTGAACAGCTGTCCGATCACTACATCCATCGATGTATGTCCTCTCTCTTCCCTCGTGCTCGTCGGACCGTGTTCTAGCTACCCAGCGACTCGGCCCACGGGTAGGACTTCAGGTACGGGTCCGGCTGAATCGGGGTGCCCGAATCCCAGACCGTGTAGATCAGGCCGTCGTTCCGGATCTCACCGATGCGCGCGGTCTTGGTGATGTGGTGGTTGGACCCGTCGATGGTGACCAGGCCCTCCGGTGCGGCGAACGTGACGCCGTCCGCGTTGTCCTGGATGTCCTTGGTGGCGAACGAGTTCGCCTTCTCGACGGTGTTCTTCCACAGGTACACCGACGTGTACGCGGCCTCCATCGGGTCGGACGTCGGCTTGTTCGCGCCGTACCGGGCCTTGTAGGCGTCGACGAATTTCTTGTTCTCCGGCGTGTCGATGGTCTGGTAGTAGTTCCAGGCCGTCAGCTGGCCCTCGATGTTCTGGACACCGATGCCGCCGACCTCCTCCTCGGCGATCGACACGGACACCACGGGCATGTCGGCGGGCTTCAGGCCGACGTTCGCGTACTCGCGGAAGAACGCGACGTTGGAGTCGCCGTTCAGGGTGTTGAAGACGGCGTCCGCGTCCGCGGAGCGCACCTTGTTGACGATGGTGGAGAAGTCGGTGGAGCCGAGCGGTGTGTAGTCCTCGCCCTTGATCTCGATGCCGTTGGCCTCCGCGTACGCCTTGATGATGCGGTTCGCGGTCTGCGGGAACACGTAGTCGCTGCCCACCAGGTACAGCGACTTGACGCCCTTCTCCTTCAGGTAGTCGAGGGCGGGCACGATCTGCTGATTGGTGGTGGCGCCGGTGTAGAAGATGTTCTTCGAATCCTCGAGCCCCTCGTACTGCACGGGGTAGTAGAGCAGCGAGTTGTTGTCCTCGAACACCGGCAGCATCGCCTTGCGGCTCGACGACGTCCAACCGCCGAACACGGCTGCGACGCAGTCACTGCTGATCAGCTTCTCCGCCTTCTCGGCGAAGACGGTGGGCTCCGAGGCCCCGTCCTCCGCGACGATCTGGATCTTCTTGCCGAGCACGCCGCCCGAGTTGTTGATCTCGTCGACCGCGAGCGCGATCGAATCCCGGACGGTCACCTCGCTGATGGCCATCGTGCCGGACAGCGAGTTCAGTGACCCGACCTTGATCGTGTCCCCGGAGGTGTCCACACAGGACGCCGCGGTGGACTCGCCGGCCGTGTCGGACGCCTTGCTGCCACAACCGGTCAGCACGAGCCCGATGGCGGCGAGCGCGGTCGGTGCAGCGAGGGCGCGCTTGGAGAAGGTGCGCATGTACGGGCCTTTCCGTCGGAGGACTTGGGGACCTCCGCAACCCGGGACATGTATGCGCCCCACGTATACAGAGGTGTATTCGTGGGGCGAACATTAAGCGGCCGTTGTTGCGTCTGAATGTCTGTCGGTGACGTGTTCGTGACGCGAATTACGGTTACGTGAACAAGCGCTCACAGTGCCCCCTGCGTGGCCGGATGCTGCTGCCGCTGCGGCCAATGTCACACCGGTTCAGTCGGATTGAACCGATGTGACATCGGACGACCCAGCGAGGGGTCAGCGGATCAGGTACGGGGAGACCGAACTCTGATGCTCGCTGATGTCGAGTTGCTTGCCGAGCGGCGGGAACGCGCGCTGCGGGCAGTTGACGCGCTCGCACACCCGGCAGCCGGCGCCGATGGGGGTGCCCGGGTTGGAATCGTCGAGGTCGAGACCGTCGCCGTAGACGAGGCGGTGGGCGTGCCGGATCTCGCAGCCGAGCCCGATCGCGAAGATCTTGGCGGGCTGACCGTAGCGCTGGGCGCGACGTTCGACGGTGCGGGCGATCCACAGGTACCGGCGGCCGTCCGGCATCTGCGCGATCTGGTTCATGATCTTGCCGGGGTACGCGAACGTCTCGTACACGTTCCACAGCGGGCACGTGCCCCCGCTGGTGGAGAAGTGGAACCCGGTGGCGGACTGCCGCTTCGACATGTTCCCGGCCCGGTCGACGCGCACGAACATGAATGGCACACCGCGCAGCTTCGGACGCTGCAGCGTCGAGAGACGGTGACAGATCGTCTCGTAGCTCACCGAGTAGAACGCGGAGAGCCGCTCGATGTCGTACCGGAAGTCCTCGGCCACGTCGTGGAACTGGCCGTAGGGGAGCACCGTGGCCGCAGCGAAGTAGTTGGCCAGCCCGAGCCGGGCGAGCGCAACGGACTCGTCGCTCGTGAAGCCGCCCTCCGCCACCAGCTTGTCGAGCAGGTCGCCGTATTCGAGGAACGCAAGCTCGGTCGCGAACTTGAACACCTGCTGGCCGCCCGACAAATGCGGCGAGATCTCCAGCAGCCGGGATTCGGGGTCGTACCGGTGCAGGACGTTCTCGCCCAGGTCGATGCGCCTGACGATCTGCACGTCGTGGACGGTCTGCAACCTGCGGGCGATCTCACCGCCGACATCGCCGCGGTGGAATCGCATGCGCGCGGTCAGTTCCTCCGCCGCCGTGTCCAGTTCGTGCAGATAGTTCTGCCGCTGATAGAAGTAATCGCGGACCTCTTCGTGCGGCATCGTGATCGAGCCGCTGCCGCTGCCGTCGCTGTAGCGGTCCTCCGTGGCGAGAGCCAGCTGCGCGGTGGTGTTGCGGAAGCGGCGGTGCATGTTGACCATCGCCTTCGCCAGGCCCGGATGCGACGCCACCATCTCCGCGATCTCCTGGGCGTCCGCGTCGATGCCCATCTCCTGGTCCAGCGCCACCTCGCGCATCTCCGCGATCAGGCGCGTGTCGTCCTGGGAGGAGAAGAACGTGGTGTCGACGCCGAACACCTCGCTGATCCGCAGCAGCACCGGCACCGTCAGCGGCCGGACGTCGTGCTCGATCTGATTGAGGTAGCTGGCGGAGATCTCCAGCGTCTTCGCCAGCGCCGCCTGGCTCAGTCCACGCTCGGTTCGGAGCTGACGCAACCGGGTGCCGACGAAGGTCTTGGACATACGGCAATGGTACCGGCGCAGGTCAGATGTGCGAACGGAACCTTCGCAAGATTTACTCGCGCGGGTCGGGACGCGGTGACGCGGGGCGAACGTACCTCTGGGCGCACTGGAGGCGCTGAAAGGTACATTCGCCCGCGCTCAGGCCTTGTTCTCCGAGCGCGGCGCGCCGACGCCCGGGTCGATCTGGAACGGTCCCGACGCGGACGGTGCGACGGGGAAGTCGAACATCGCCGTCGGCAGGTACACCGTCGAGCAGGAGTTCGGGATGTCCACGACACCGGACAGCCTGCCCTCGATCGGTGCGGCGCCGAGCAAGAGGTAGGCCTGCTCGGGGCTGTACCCGAACTTGGTGAGGTAGTCGATCGCGTGGAGACACGCCCGCTGGTAGGACAGGTGCGAGTCGAGGTACTTCTGTTCCCCGTCGAGGGTGACGGACGTTCCGGAGAACGCGAGCCACTCCGAATACCGCGGGTCCGTGTTACCGGGCATGAAGATCGCGTTCTCGGACACGCCGTACGTGTCCATGCCGCGCTTGATGATGTCGACGCGCAGGTCGATGAAGCCGCCCATCTCGATGGCGCCGCAGAACGTGATCTCGCCGTCGCCCTGGGAGAAGTGCAGATCGCCGACGGACAGGTTCGCGCCGTCGACGAATACGGGGTAGAAGACGCGGCTGCCCTTGGTGAGGTTCTTGATGTCCTGGTTGCCGCCGTTCTCGCGTGGGGGTGCGGTGCGGGCGGCCTCGCCGGCGACGCGGTCGAAGTCGGCGCCCGACAGGGACCCCAGGACGGCGTCCTGCGGTTCGGGCGGCAGGGCGAGTGGGGGAACCCGGCCCGGGTCGGTGGCGATGAGCGCGCCCTCCCTCGCGTTCCACTTCGACAGGAGGGCGGCCGACGGCGCTGTGCCCATCAGTCCGGGGTGGACGATGCCGGTGAACGAGACGTGCGGGACGTGCCGCGACGTGGCGGTCTGCCCGGAGAAGTCCCAGACGGCCTTGTAGGCGTCGGGGAACTGCTCGGTGAGGAATCCGCCGCCGTTGTGGCGGGAGAAGATCCCCGTGTACCCCCAGCCCTGTCCGGCCAGCGGGCCGGAATCCTCCTGTGGGATGGGTCCGACGTCCAGGATGTCGACGATCAGCAGGTCGCCGGGTTTCGCGCCCTCCACGGCGAAGGGGCCGGACAGTGTGTGGACCGTGGTGAGGGGCGCGTTCAGGATGTCGTCGGCGGAGTCGTCGTTGTGGATGGCGCCATCGAACCATTCACGGCAGTGCACGCGGAAGGAGTCGCCCGGTTTCACCGTGACCGCGGCCGGGATGTCGGGGTGCCAGCGGTTGTGGCCGACGATCGCCTGATCGGTGAACTTCTTCGAGGAATCGAGCGGAAACAGCAGTTCGGGCATGTGCGCTCCTTCGGTGGCCGGTCAGGGACGTGGAAGTCGGCGGTGCAACGGGTTGTTCGTGAGGGGTGAACGACCGGCCGTGGTCCGGTGCGGCGGACCGGTCACGACGTCCGGTTCGTGAGCCGACGCCTTGGTGCTGTCGAGGAGGTTCATCGCGGACGACGACCCGTGTCCGAGTCGTGGCGAGGACACGCGCCGGACGGCGTCGCGGTTGCACCGGGGACAGCGGGTGATTCCGGGTACGTCGGCCATGGGGAACGACTGCTCGAACGGGCCGCAGTCTTCGGCGCATCGGAATTCGTACAGCGGCATCGTGGTGCCCTTCGCCGGAGGAGACCATTCGAGGTCACGGTAACCGACCCGATTGGTGATTGCAGTCACAACGGGCGGGTCTACGGGTGTGCCGCGGCGGGAAGGCGAGGGTCGCAGGGGCGGAAATATCTGTGTACGACGAGTTGCGTGCATTTGGTTCACCACCTGCGACTTTTTGCTACTGGCGAGTATTTTTCCTCTCCGATCGGGCAGGTATGGCGCCGAACTTTCTTAACAGTCTTTGCAAAGCGGTGTGAAAAGCTAGCCAAGATTGGCATTAGCAACAGGTAGACGGCACTTTTTGCTTGTGTCATTCTCGGTAAGTACATACGAAGGGCCTGGCAAGGATGTGAAGCAGTACATCCGTACCGGACCAGCAGATCGAAGAGAGTGGAGTCTTGATGTCGACCACCGGCACCCCGAAGACCGCAGCTGAAATCCAGCAGGATTGGGACACCAACCCGCGCTGGAAGGGAGTAACCCGCAACTACACGGCGGAGCAGGTCACCAAGCTCCAGGGCACCGTTGTCGAAGAGCAGACCCTCGCACGCCGTGGTTCCGAGATCCTCTGGGACCTCGTGAACAACGAGGACTACATCAACTCGCTGGGCGCGCTGACCGGTAACCAGGCCGTTCAGCAGGTCCGTGCAGGCCTCAAGGCCATCTACCTGTCCGGCTGGCAGGTCGCCGGTGACGCGAACCTGTCCGGACACACCTACCCCGACCAGAGCCTCTACCCGGCCAACTCGGTCCCGCAGGTCGTGCGCCGCATCAACAACGCGTTGCTGCGCGCCGACGAGATCGCCAAGGTCGAGGGCGACACCTCCGTCGACAACTGGCTCGCCCCGATCGTCGCCGACGGCGAAGCGGGCTTCGGTGGCGCGCTCAACGTCTACGAGCTGCAGAAGGCCATGATCGCGGCCGGCGTCGCCGGTTCGCACTGGGAAGACCAGCTCGCGTCGGAGAAGAAGTGCGGCCACCTCGGTGGCAAGGTCCTCATCCCCACGCAGCAGCACATCCGCACCCTGACCTCGGCTCGCCTCGCGGCCGACGTCGCGGACGTTCCCACCGTGGTCATCGCCCGCACCGATGCCGAGGCCGCGACCCTCATCACGTCCGACGTCGACGAGCGCGACCAGCAGTTCCTGGACGGAACCCGCACCGCAGAGGGCTTCTTCGGTGTCAAGAACGGCATCGAGCCCTGCATCGCTCGCGCCAAGGCCTACGCCCCGTACGCCGACCTCATCTGGATGGAGACCGGCGTGCCGGACCTCGAGGTCGCCAAGAGGTTCGCCGAGTCCGTTCGCAGCGAGTTCCCGGACCAGCTGCTCGCCTACAACTGCTCGCCGTCCTTCAACTGGAAGGCGCACCTGGACGACTCGACCATCGCGAAGTTCCAGAAGGAGCTCGGCGCGATGGGCTTCAAGTTCCAGTTCATCACCCTGGCCGGCTTCCACTCGCTCAACTACGGCATGTTCGACCTCGCCCACGGCTACGCCCGCGAGGGCATGACCGCCTTCGTCGACCTGCAGGAGCGCGAGTTCAAGGCCGCCGAGGAGCGTGGCTTCACCGCCATCAAGCACCAGCGTGAGGTCGGTGCCGGCTACTTCGACAGCATCGCCACCACGGTCGACCCCAACACCTCGACGGCTGCTCTGAAGGGCTCCACCGAAGAGGGTCAGTTCCACTGAGTCTTGTCCTCCAAGGCTTCGACCGATCAAGGTTTCACCTGATCAACCCGCCCCCGGGGAGGGGCCTGTAACAGGGCCCCTCCCCGGGCGACGACTCCACTAGACGAAAAGGAGCTGACGTGACCAGCGAAAAGATTCAGCGCGTCGGCGTGATCGGCGCCGGGATCATGGGTGCCGGAATCGCAGAGGTGTGTGCTCGCGCGCACGTCGATGTTCTGGTGTTCGAGCAGACCCGCGAGCTTGCGGCGGCGGGGCGTTCGCGCATCCTGCGTTCGCTCGACCGCGGAGTGAGCAGTGGCAAGATCACTGAGCGGGAACGTGAGCAGGCCGCCTGGCGGCTGCGGTTCACCTCCGACCTCGGTGATTTCGCGGACCGGCAGCTCGTCGTGGAGGCCGTCGTCGAGGACGAGAAGGTGAAGAGCGAAATCTTCACCGAGCTCGATCAGGTCGTGACGGATCCGAACGCCGTGCTGGCGTCCAACACGTCGTCGATCCCGATCATGAAGCTGGGCATCGCCACGAAGTCCCCGGAACGGGTCATCGGGATGCACTTCTTCAACCCCGTTCCGGTGCTTCCCCTCGTCGAGTTGGTGACCACGCTCAAGACGAGCAAGTCGGTGTCCGAGCGGGCCGAGGCCTTCGCCAGCGATGTGCTGGGCAAGCAGGTCGTCCGTTCCGCGGACCGTTCCGGATTCGTCGTCAACGCCCTCCTGGTGCCGTACCTGCTCTCCGCGATCCGCATGGTGGAGTCCGGGTTCGCCACCAAGGAAGACATCGACAAGGCAACGGTTCTCGGCCTCGCACACCCGATGGGTCCGCTCGCGTTGACCGACCTGGTGGGCCTGGACACGGTCAAGTCCATCGCCGACTCCATGTACGAAGAGTTCAAGGAGCCCCTGTACTCGGCGCCGCCGCTGCTGCTTCGCATGGTCGAGGCCGGGCTGGTCGGAAAGAAGTCCGGCGCGGGCTTCTACGAGTACGGCGACAACGGCCGTTTCAGCAAGAAGGCCAGCTAGCAGGTAGGTAGGCGACTACACCTGTGCGCCTTTCACGACCACTGGCGGTTGTGAGAGGCGCACAGGTGCATCGAGCCCAGAGGCATTCTCAGCCACTGGACTGAGCCCAGAAAGGTCGACCGCATGTCCAGCACCGCAGCATACGGATCCAGCATCCTGGGGTATCCCCGCATCGGACCTCGCCGCGAACTCAAGCGTGCTCTCGAGTCCTACTGGCACGGCACGAGCACGAAGGAAGAACTCGTCGCCGTCGCCCGAGACCTCCAGGAGGAGACGTGGAGTGAGCTCGCCGCGACCGGTCTGACCCAGGTCCCGGGCAACACGTTCTCCTACTACGACCACGTACTCGACAATGCGCTGCTGTTCGGTGCCGTGCCCGAGCGGTTCGAGCCGCTCGAGAATCAGCTCGATCCGCTGGACTTCTACTTCACGCTGGCGCGCGGCCGGCCGGACTTTCCGCCGCTCGAGCTGGTGCGGTTCTTCGGCACCAACTACCACTACCGTCAGCCCGAACTGGACGAGAACACCGAGTTCGCGCTGCGGTCCGAGACCGTGATGGACGAGTTCGCGCGGGCGAAGGCGCGCGGGATCGAACTGCGTCCCGTCATCCTCGGCCCGGTGTCGCTGCTCCTGTTGTCGAAGGTCGGTCCGACGTCGAAGCGGCACGGCTTCTCGACCCTCGACCTGCTGGACAGGGTGCTGCCGGAGTACGAGCGGTTGTTCGAACAGCTCGCGAAGGCCGGCGCCACGTGCGTCCAGTTGGACGAGCCGTCGTTCACCGAGGACCGCACACCGGAAGAACTGGCCGCGCTGGCCAAGGCGTACGAGAAGCTGTCGCACGCACCGCTGCGGCCCCGAATCCTCGTCACCGGTCCTTACGGGCATCTCGGGGAGGCGCTCGCCATCCTCGCCTCCACCAAGGTGGAGGCTCTGGGCCTCGATCTCGTCAGTCACCGGCTCAGCGCCGACGAGCTGGCGAAGATCCCGGGCATCAAGCGCAAGCGCATCTACGCCGGTGTGGTCGACGGCCGCAACGTGTGGCGCGTCGACCGCTACAACACGCTGACGTACCTGAACACGCTGAAGGACGTCGTGCCGGATCTCGTGGTGTCGACGTCGACGTCGTTGCTGCACGTGCCGTACGACGTGTTGTCCGAATACGACATCCCGGGTGATGTCGCGGACCGGCTCGCGTTCGCGAAGCAGAAAGTCGGCGAGGTGGTCTCGCTGGCCAAGGCGCTCACCGAGGGTCCGTCCGACAAGTGGCGCAAGCGTCCCACGTCGGTGCACTTCAAGCTCAAGCACGCGGTGCGCGCACGGGTCAACGCGATCAAGCCGGGCGACCGCCTCCGGGTGCCGTACGAGGAGCGGCGGGTCGCCCAGCAGGAGCGACTGAACCTGCCGCTCGTTCCGGCGACGACGCTGGGCTCGTTCCCGCAGACGGACGCGATCCGGCAGGCCCGGTACGAGCTGGGTGAGGGACGCCTCGAGTGGGAGGAGTACTACAAGCGGATCCAGGCCGAGATCGAAAGCACGATCCGGTTGCAGGAAGACATCGGTCTCGACGTCTTCGTGCACGGTGAGCACGAGCGCAACGACATGGTGCAGTACTTCGCGGAGCTTCTCGAGGGGTATGCCTTCACCCATAACGGGTGGGTGCAGGCTTACGGCTCGCGGTGTACACGTCCGCCGATCCTCTACGGGGACGTGTCGCGGCCGAAGCCGATGACCGTCGAGTGGATCTCGTACGCGCAGTCGCTGACGGACAAGCCGGTCAAGGGCATGCTCACGGGTCCGGTGACGATGATCGCGCGGTCGTTCGTCCGCCAGGATCAGCCGCTGTACGAGACGGCTGATCAGTTGGCGCTGGTGATCCGTGACGAGATCGCCGACCTCGAGGCGGCGGGTATCGCGATCATCCAGGTCGACGAGCCGGCGATCCGGGAACTGCTGCCGTTGCGCGAGAACGGCCGCGAGGCGTATCTCGAGTGGGCGGTCGACGCATTCCGTCTCGCGACGGGCGGGGCGAAGCCGGAGACGCAGATCCACACGCATATCACGTACACGAGCCGGGCGTCGGTGGTCGACGCCATCGAACGGCTCGATGCGGACGTGACGGCGATCGTGGCGACGCGCTCCATCACGTGGGTTCTCGATGCCATCAAGGAGCGGGCGCTGACCCACGGTGTCGGTCCGGGTGTGTACGAGAGCCGGTCGGCCCGGATTCCGGACATCGACGAGTTGGACGAACTGCTCACGGAGGCGAGCGAGTCGGTGTCACTCGAACGGTTGTGGGCCAACCCGGACGGCGGACTGAAGACGCGTCACTACTGGCAGCTCGAGCCGTCGCTGCGCAATATGGTGGCGGCCGCGAAGCGTCTCCGCAGGCGGGCCGAGAAGGAAGAATCCGAGGCCTGATTTCGCAGGCGTGTTCGGGGTCACCGCGTCTACGGTGGCCCCGAACGTGCGTTCGGTCGTGCAAACATGTAGGCATGTAAGCATGGTTACCGCAGCCGCATATGCAGTCACGTCCAGCGAAGGGGCCTTCGAGAAGACCGCTATCGAACGCCGCGAGCTCGGACCGCTCGACATACTCATCGAGATCAAGTTCGCCGGCATCTGCCACTCCGACATTCATACCGCCCGCAACGAGTGGGGCAGCACGCACTATCCGGTCGTGCCCGGTCACGAGATCGCGGGCGTGGTGAGCGCGGTCGGTTCCGACGTGACGAAGCACCGGGTCGGCGACCGGGTCGGTGTCGGCTGCTTCGTCGACTCCTGCGGCGAATGCGACGCCTGCCGGGCCGACGAGGAGCAGTACTGCGTCAACCGGGTGACCGGCACGTACAACGCCAAGGGGCGCGACGGCGAGTGGACGCAGGGCGGCTACTCGACGCACATCGTCGTGACCGAACGATTCGTCCTGTCCATCCCCGACGGCCTGGACCTGGACGTCGCGGCGCCGCTGCTCTGCGCGGGGATCACGCTGTACTCACCGCTCGCGCACTGGGGAGCCGGACCGGGCAAGAAGGTCGCCGTCGTCGGGATGGGCGGCCTCGGACACGTCGGTGTGAAGATCGCGCACGCGATGGGAGCCGAGGTCACCGTGCTCAGCCAGTCCCTCGGCAAGAAGGACGACGGCCTGAAATTCGGTGCCGACCACTACTACGCCACCTCGGATCCGAGCACATTCACGCAGTTGCGCGGAAAATTCGACCTCATCGTCAACACCGTCTCGGTGAATCTCGACATCGACGCGTACATGTCGATGCTCGCGATCAACGGAACGCTGGTCGAACTGGGGTTGCCGGAGAAGCCGATCGAGGTGCGCGCGTTCAGTCTCGCGGCCAACCGTCGCAGCCTGGCCGGTTCGATGGTGGGCGGCATCGCTCAGACGCAGGAGATGCTGGACTTCTGCGCCGAGCACGGTATCGGTGCCGAGATCGAGGTGATCTCCGCGGACGAGATCGACGGCGCCTACGACCGCGTGGTCGGCAGCGACGTGCGGTACCGATTCGTGATCGACACGGCAACGATCTGACCTACGCGTCACCGAGTTGATCTCGCAGTGACGCCAGTGTCTTCGCCAGCAACCGGGACACGTGCATCTGCGAGATGCCGACTCGGTCGGCGATCTGGGTCTGTGTCATGTTGCCGAAGAACCGCAGCATGAGGACGGTCCGCTCCCGTTCGGGGAGGGATTGGAGCAGGGGGCGCAGGGTTTCGTGGTTCTCGACGTCGTCCATCGCGGCGTCGTAGTCGCCGAGTGTCTCCACCATCGACAGCTCGCCCGTCCGGTCGGACGACGTGTTGTCGACGGAGACGGTCTGATACGCGTTGCCGGCGAGGAGCCCCTGCGCCACCTCCTCCTGTTCGAGGTCCAGGTGTTCGGCGAGTTCGCTGACGGTGGGGGCGTGGCCGAGGCTCTGGGACAGTTCGGCGACGGCCTGGCTGAGCGCGAGGTGCAGTTCCTTCATCCGGCGGGGTACTCGCACGGCCCACCCGGTGTCGCGGAAGTGCCGGCGTACCTCGCCCATGATGGTGGGGACGGCGAACGACACGAAGTCGGATCCCCGCTCCACGTCGAACCGGTCGACCGAGTTGACCAGGCCGAGGCGCGCGACCTGAACCAGATCGTCGTGCGCCTCGCCGCGGCCGTCGAAACGGCGTGCGATGTGCTCGGCGAGCGGGAGACAGCGCGTCACGACGGCGTCGCGCAGTCTGCTGCGCCGGGGATCGTCCTCGTCGAGAGCTGCCATCTGTTCGAAGAGTGCTGTGACGTCCTGATACTCGTCCGGCCAACGGGCCGTGTGCCCCCCACTGTGAGTATGGGACGTCACAGACTCAGGCCGTTCTTCACCTTGGTGAATTCCATGGTGGTCACGAAACCCGCGGTGGCGGGGTCGGGCTCCTGTTTCAGATCGACCGAATCGGTGAGGGCGTTGAGTACGTGCCAGGCGAACGAACGCTCGCCGAGGGAGTCGACCGAGGTGGTGGTGCTCGATACATCGACTCGCAGGGTGTTGTCGAGATATTGCAGCCGGCACACCAGGAGCGCGTCCGGTGTCGCGCGGACGATCAGCTGGGTACAGATCTCGTCCATGGCCAGTTTGATGTCGGCGATGGAGTCGAGGTCGAAATCTTCGTGGATGGCAACGGTTGCTGCCAGGGCGCGCAGTACGGAGAGCTGATCGGGCGTTGCTCGCACGCGCAGTTCGACGACGGGATGTGTGTGATCCTGGTCGGGTTCGATTGTCTTGGCGATGGCCATGAGACCTCCGGGTCGGGCGTACCGTGCTGTCGGCGGGCGGTGGGTCGGCTCGCGCTGCTGAGAAGTCAGGGTAGCGATCCGGCGACACCGCAGGTGGAATACCGCAGAACAGGACCGATCAAACCAGTCCGATCAGTACGTTTGCCCGAGTAAGGTTGGCGGCACGATCAGCGTTCCTGAGGCCCTCGGCAGGGTCATGGTGGTCACGGGAGACGAGTGGGATGCCTGACGAGATTCACCTGCACACGTTGACGAGTGATGTCGAGGCTGTGCACGCCGACGCGGTCGCCGTGTCGCTCGACTCCGTGCTCGAGTTGCTCGAGCCGGAGGACGAGACCGACGTCGCGCTGCACGCGCTGTGCCGTCGGGTTGTCCAGGCGTTCCCGGGTGCGGCGATGGCCGGGATCACCGTTCTCCGCGCGACGGGTCCCGTCACGGTGGCCGCGACGTCGGACGAGCTCGCGGCACTCGAGGAGTTGCAGTACCGCTTCGGCGAGGGCCCTGCGCTCGACGCCGTACGCTCCGGCGAGACCGTGCGGGCCGACCGTGCCGCCGCGCACGAGAGGTGGCCTGCGTATGCCGCGAGTTCCGAACCGGCCGGCGTCCACAGCTATCTGTCCGTACCCCTCCCCGTCGCGGAGCAGTCCGCCGCGCTGAATCTGTACGGACTGTTGCCGCACGCCTTCCACCGGATGGACGAGTCGGCGCTGGAGCTGTACGTCGAGGCGGCAGCGGTCGCGGTGCGCAATGCCCGGCGGTACGGCGAGGCGAGAAACCTGATCGAGCAACTTCGTATCGCCCTCCGGTCCCGCGCCGTCATCGATCAGGCGAAGGGAATCGTGATGGCGTTGCGCGGTCTCGACGCCGAGACCGCGTTCGACGTCCTCGTCACGCGTTCGCAGCGGGAGAACGTCAAACTGCGTGTGGTCGCAGAACGTGTCGTCGCGGCTGTTTCGGCGCGTACAACCGTGCATAACGGTTTGTAATCGCTCACCAGGGCAAATGAGAGCTCGAGTATCTGTTATTTCCTTGTGACACATCACAGGCGGGAGTAGTCTCGAACCGAGGTTGAACACACAGCCGATGTCGGGAAGCGCTGCCGTAGCAGACGGTGTCATGTGTCCGAGGTCGGGTCTGTCTGCAGGTGCTCCGCTTCCCCTCTCAATGTTCGAGATGGGGTGAGCCATGTCTGTTGGTCCAGGGGTCCCAGAACCTGAAATGGCGTGTTCGGGCACGGAGTTCGGTACCACGTACAAGCCGAGGGTAACGCTCTCGGCTGTCGGTTCCGCTCCGACACGCTGTGCGAGCGCGGAATTCACTTCCGAGCGGCTCGGGTCCGGGGTGATGTTGGTAGGGGTGCGAGGCGAGATCGACCTGTTCAGTGCACCGGGGTTCCGCGACTACGTGTGCACGCGGATCTCGCCCGAGGGGCAGTTCATCCTCGACATGTCGAAGGTGGATTTCATCGGAACCGCGGGTCTGTCGGTGCTCGACACCGTCCACGCGACGAACGTCCGGGACGGGCGGACATGGGCGATGATCTGCGGCCGGCCCGTATATCGGCTGCTCAGAGCGGCGGGCCAGGAGTCGAGCTACCCCTGCTTCGCTTCCGTGGACAGTGCCCTCGGGGCCTGGCACGGCCGAACGGCCTGACCGTCCGAACCGGCGCCCGACTTCAGTGGGCGCCGGTTCGACTGGTGCGCGGAGGGGCCGACACGCAGCGGCCGTAGGCGCGAAGGGTGTCGGTGGCGACACGGTCCCACGAGTAGCGGGCGCGGGCGCGATCGCAGCCCGCCATGCCGTATCCCGTGCGCAGGGCGTCGTCGTCGAAGATCTGTCGCAGGGCCTCGGCCAGGCGGACCGGGTTGCGCGGTGAGATGAGGCGTCCGGTGATGCCGTCGACCACCGTGTCCCGCATACCGCCGACGGCGGACGCCACCACCGGGGTGCCGCAGGCCATCGCCTCGAGCGGAACCATGCCGAACGGCTCATACCACGGGGTGCACACGACGGCATCCGCCGAGCGCAGCAGCGAGGGCATCGCGTTTCTCGGCACGCGCCCGACGATCCGTACCCGGTTGCGCACCTTCGCCTCACGGGCCAGTGTCAGCAGTCGCGACGCTTCGGGGTCGTCGGCGACGTCGTCGGCGGCCGGGCCGCCCGCGATGACGAGTTCGGTGTCGGGGAAGTGGGAGAGTGCCTCGATCGCGGTGTCGAAGCCCTTGCTCGGCGCCAGCCGGCCGACCATGACGAGCCGATGGCGTTTACCCTTCTCGTCGGCGCGGCCGTCGGGCGTGAACTCGGCGACGTCGACGCCGGACGGAACCACGGACGTACGCGAGCGCGGCAGGCCGAGGTGGGAGAGTTCGAAGACCTCGTCCGTACACGTCGCCACCACCCGGGTGGCGCCGCGGGCGATCAACTGTTCCAGGTGAATTCGGTTGTGAGTGCTCGACGAATCCGCGCGCTCGTACCTCTGCTCGACCACCCCGAGCGCATGGAACGTCTGGACCACCGGAATGCCGAGCGTGCGGGCGGCGAGTTGCGTCGCGATCCCGGACATCCAGTAGTGGGCGTGGACGATGTCGGGCCGTTCGGATTCCCATTCGGTCTTGAGGAAGCTGCCGAATGCCCCCATCAGCGGCAGGATCTCGGCCTCGGACATCCGCCGCGCCGGCCCGACCGGCACGTGCACGACGGTGTACCCGCCCGGGGTGGTGACCCGCTCCGGGGCGTCCTCGCTGTCCGCCCGGGTGTAGACGGTGACGTCGTGACCCTCTCGCGTGAGGGCTGCCGACAGTTCGGCGAGGTGAATGCTCTGCCCCCCGACGTCGGCGCCGTCCGAGACGTCGAGAGGACTGGCGTTGGCCGAGACCATCGAAATCCTCAATCGTCTCGCGGTGCCGACGGCTGCCGTTCTCATCGGTTGCCCGCCGCACACGGGAGGTCTGGGTTCGCGATGAATGGCCGTCATGCCACGGGGATTCCCGAACTTCGGGTTTGTAAACCGACCGGCTAGCACTCTGTCACAGGACAGGTCGCACGAGCCGGCCGGTGTTGCGTTCTAATACCAACGCCGCCGGCCGCCGACCGCACGCCCGGTGGCGCCGAGAATCCACAGGATCGCGCCGATCACCAGGAGGATGATGCCGATGGTCCACAGCCAGGTGAGGCCGGTGAGCCATCCGATCAGGAGCAAGATCAGTCCGAGCACGATCATGGCGTTCCTCGATTCTTCATCCCACCGGGGCGAGGAGAGCGTCCGATCCCGGACCCTCCCGCACCCCGTCGACTCCTGCGCCCATTGCGTAGGTCAGATGCCCGCCGAGCGCGCCGCCGATGCCGATCGCGAGAAGTCCCGCGGTGCTCGTGACGACGGCGCGTGCGTCCGTTCCGTGCCTGCGGCGAAGGTAGGACGCGAGCATGGCCGTGATGCCGATGGCGTTGGCTTCGGCGTGGATCAGGCCGACGCGGCGCTGACGCGTATCGCGTTCGGACCAGTCCGCCCAGCCGGTCACCAATGTCGGGGGAGTGGCGAGCAGTCCCAGGCCGATGAGCCTGCGTGCGCCGGCGTGATCGCGGAATGCCAGGTCGAAGACGGTCGCGCCGACCCACGCCCCGATGGGGAGGCTGACGAGAACGGGGTGCACGGGGTGCCCGAGCCAGGATCCGCGCAACACCGCACCCGCGCCGGACGAACCGAGCACCCCCCGGATCCTCTGTTGCAGGAACCGGCTGCCGCCGTCGAGGAACCCGGCGGATTCCGCCTTTCGGAACAGGCTCTCGAGGTTCATGCTTTGCGGTTACCCAGGGCGGCGCGAAGAAAACCGGCCCGCCTTGTCGTCGATGCAGGTCGGGCGTAGCGTCGGGACCACGTTCTCGAAGGTGAGGTGAGTGCCGTGAAACTCAATCTCTTCGCTGCTTGGGTCAGCTTCGCTCTCGTGTTGTTGTCGGTGGTCTGTCTCGGCGGGTTCCTCGTCGCCGCAGGCTCGGGGCAGGGCGGCTGGGCGGTGATCTCCGGATCTCTGTGCGTCGTCGCGCTGGCCGGAGCGATGGCGCTGTACGGCGGAACCGTGCGTCACGATCACAGGCTGCACCACGAAACGCCGCACCTCTTCTGACGGCGGGATTTCCGGGAGGACTCAGGATTCCGCGAGCCTCCGCTTCTCCGTTTCGATGTCGAAAGTGGCGGGCGGCCAGTCGAGGTCGAGCTTCTGAAGGGCATCGATCAGCAGCTCGGTGACCGCGATCCGGCTGTACCACTTGCGGTCGCACGGAACCACGTACCACGGCGCGTAATCGGTCGATGTCTCGTCGAGCATCGCCTGATACGCGTCCTGATACGCGGGCCAGAGCCTGCGCTCGTCGATGTCCGACGGGTCGTACTTCCAGTACTTGTCCCGGCGTTCCAGCCGTTCGAGCAGCCGCGACTTCTGTTCGTCGAGTGACACGAACATCGCGACCTTCACCAGCGTCGTGCCGCCGGCGACGAGTTCCTTCTCGAATTGGTTGATCTCGTCGTAGCGGCCGCTCCAGACTTCCTCGGGCACGAGATCGTGAACCCGGACCACCAGCACGTCCTCGTAGTGCGACCGGTCGAACACACCGAGTTGTCCGCCGCGGGGCAGCGCCCTGTCGATTCGCCACAGAAAGTGGTGGCGCTTCTCTTCGGGAGTGGGCACGCCGAACGACTCGTGATCCACGCCCTGCGGATCCACGTGCCCGATGACGTGGCGGACCATCCCGCCTTTACCCGCGGTATCCATGCCCTGCAGCACGAGGAGCACCGACCGGTGGTCGCCGGATCGTCCGTTGGCGAAGAGCTTCTCCTGGAGGGACGACAGCACCGCGCCGCGTTCCTCGAGCAGCGCGACCCCGTCCGACTTGTCGCCGACGAATCCGGGTGTGCTCCCGCAATCGAGTTCGGCGATCGGCTGACCCGGGCGCGACCGCAGGGCCTCGATTGCCGGTGTCCTCCAGAATCCGCGTGCGTTGTCTGCCATGTGCAAACAGTGCCACAGGAGCGTTACATGGAGTTGTGGGCGGTGAGGTGCATCGGTGTCGCGTCCTGGTGATCGGGACGGGATTTTCCGGTCTGGGCACGGCCATTCAGCTTCGCAAGCGGGGACGCGACGACTTCATTCTGCTGGAGAAGGCGCGGGAGGTCGGCGGCACCTGGCGGGAGAACACGTACCCGGGTTGTGCGTGTGACGTGCCCTCCCATCTGTACTCGTTCTCGTTCGAGCCGAACTCGGACTGGACGCGGATGTGGTCGGGTCAGGTGGAGATCTTCGACTATCTGCGCGGTCTGGCCGACAAGTACGACCTGCGGCGAAACATTCATTTCGGCCGCACGATGACGGGCGGGTACTGGGACGCCGAACGGCAACGGTGGCATGTCCACACCGAGTCGGGCGAGGAGTACGACGCCCAGTTCGTCGTCTCCGGGATCGGCGCCCTCCACATCCCGAACATCCCGGATCTGCCCGGAGCCGACACGTTCGAGGGCACCGCGTTCCACTCGGCGCAGTGGAACCACGACTACGACCTGCGGGGCAAGAAGGTCGCGGTGATCGGCACGGGCGCCAGCGCCGTCCAGTTCGTTCCCGAGATCGTGGGCGACGTCGCCGAGTTGCAGTTGTATCAGCGGACGCCGCCCTGGGTTATACCGGGCATGAACTTCGGCATCCCGCCGGAGGCGCGGCGCTTGTTCGGCCGGGTCCCGCTGGTCCGTCGAATGGTGCGTGCCGCGGTCTACTGGACCTACGAATCGCTCGCGCTCGGGTTCAACGGGCACTCCCGCCTGATGCGGCCGATCGAGAGCGCGGCGCGGAAGAACTTGAACAGGACCGTCACCGATCCCGAACTGCGCCGGAAGCTCACCCCGTCCTATCGCATCGGTTGCAAGCGGATCCTGGGGTCGGACGTGTACTACCCGGCGCTGATCTCACCGAAGACGGTCGTGATCACCGAAGGCATCGCGGAGGTGCGCCCGCACAGCATCGTCGCGGGAGACGGGGCGGAGCGGGCGGTGGACGCGATCATCTACGCCACCGGATTCCATGTCACCGACGGCTTCGACAACGTCGAGCTCACCGGGGTCGGGGGCCGGCGCCTCGCCGACGAATGGGAGGAGCACGGGATCCGCACACACCTCGGTATCACCGTCGCGGGTTACCCCAACGCGTTCTTCCTCTTCGGGCCCAACACCGGGCTCGGTCACAATTCGGTGGTCTTCATGATCGAGTCGCAGATTCGTTATGCACTCGAGCTGATGGATCTCGTCGACCGGCGCGGCGCCGATTCCGCGGTCGTCCGGCCCGCGGTGCAGAGCCGCTTCAACACCGACATCCAACGGAAGTTGGCAAAGGGTGTGTGGTCCACCGGCGGGTGCGTGAGCTGGTACCTGGACTCGCACGGCGTCAACCGCACTATCTGGCCGGGTTCGACCGTGCGCTACTGGCGACGGACGCGGTCGGTCGAACCGGCGGACTTCGAGTTCACACCCGGCTGAACGGCGGGGGTGTCACTCCGTCGACGAGATGGCTTCCCCAGAGATCCACCCCCGTGATCCGGGCGGTGGCGGTGCCTTCCGGGCTGGTGATCTGCAGTTCCGTGCCCGTGGACAGGTCTGCATCTGCGCCGAGGGCGTCCGTCAGGGTGCGGACGCGGCCGTGCCAGACGTACCGACCGCTGATGGGTTCGAAGTTTCCCGCCAACTGGACCTGCACGGTCACGGCGGGACGGTCGCCGACGACGACGTCGGCGGGGCCGCGGTAGCCCTCTTCTTCTTCCTCGTGTTCGTTCACACAGGCAAGTTTACCTGTAACTGTCGGTTACACAAGAAAGGGTCGGGCGCCTAGTCGGCCTCGGCCGCGGGCGGCAGCAGCGGGTGCGGAATCGCATTGAATCGCGCGGGCGAGCCGTTGACCGCAGCGATACCGGTGACGCCACCCCAGGTCATCATGGTGAGGTAGTTGATCAGATCCTCGACCGACATGGACCGGTTGGAGATCCACCAGTGCGTCGCCAACTGCACACCGCCGACGATTCCGTACGCCCAGGGGACGGCGCCGCCGGAGTCCATCTCCATCTGCCGCAGCCGCTCGCCGAGAACGGTGGAGAGCACCTCCGCGATCATCCGTTCCGAGTCGGCGACCGTCTCGCGGCCGGGGCCGGAGCCGTTGGCCATGATGTACAGGTAGACGTCGGGATCCGACGCCACCGTCTCGACGTACGCCGTGATGGTGGCGCGGGTCAGCTCGAAGTCGTCGAGGTCGCCGCCGATGGCCTCGTAGATCCGCGGGGCGAGTGTGGTCTCCACGTAACGCGCCATGGTCGCGTTCGTCAGATCGCTCTTGTCCGCGAAATAGCGGTACAGCACCGTCTTGGAGACACCGATCTCGGATGCGATCTCGTCCATGCCGATGTCGCGTCCACGCAAGCGAATGGCGGCGATCGTTCCGTCGACGAGTTCTTCTCGGCGCGCGATCTTGTGCTCACGCCAGCGGCGCTTGCGCCCATCGGGCTTTGCCGCCTTGTCCAGCTTCGTCATCGACTCGGTCACCTGCTCAGGATCCTTCACGTCGTCGTTCGCCACTGAGTCTCTTCACATCCGTTTCGTGTCGCGATCTCCTGTCAGCTTAGTGCTCCGGTCTTGTCGCACGGCACAACGCCGTCTGTGCGGGCACTCGTCCAGCGGCTGGGCTGCCGCCTCCCCGCCGTCCTTGGGCACAATGGCGTCTGTGGATCAACTGAGCCTTTCCGCCTTCGACGACGACGCGAAGCGTCGCGATCTCCGCAAGATGAAGGCTGTCGCGACGGGCTTTCTCGTGTTCGCCACCGTGGTCTACCTCGTGTGCAGGTGGCAGGAATCGCGGGGCGCGGGGGCGTGGGTCGGCTACGTGCGGGCCGCGTCCGAGGCAGGCATGGTCGGTGCGCTGGCCGACTGGTTCGCGGTGACGGCCCTGTTCCGGCATCCGCTCGGATTGCCGATCCCGCACACCGCGATCATCAAGCGCAAGAAGGACCAGCTGGGGGCGAGCCTCAGCAACTTCGTCGGCCAGAACTTCCTCGCCCCCGAGGTGGTGTCCGCCAAGGTGGAGGCTGCGGAGATCCCGCTGCGGCTGGGCACGTGGATGGCGCAGCCCAAGCACGCCGCGCGTGTCGCTGCCGAGACGGCCACCATCCTGCGAGGCTTCGTCGAGATCCTGCGCGACGAGGACGTGCAGCAGATCATCGACAGCACCCTGGTACGCAGGCTGGCCGAGCCCCAGTGGGGGCCGCCGATCGGGCGCGTACTCGGCGAACTCCTGCGCGAGAACCGGCAGTTGCCGATCCTGGATCTGCTCGCCGAGCGGGCGCACCAGTGGGCGCTCGGGAGTCAGGAGACCATCGACCGGATCGTCAGCCGCGATTCGCCCGCCTGGTCGCCCAAGTTCGTCGACGCCATGCTCGGCGAGAAGATCCACCGGGAGCTCGTCGAATTCACCTGGAAGGTGCGATCCAACCCGGAGCACGAGGTGCGGCAGGCGGCCAACCGCTTCCTCGTCGATTTCGCCGACGACCTGCAGAACGATCCCGCGACCATGGAGAAGGCCGAGAAGATCAAGGCCGAGATCATGGGGCGCGAGGAGGTGACCGGCCTCGCCGCCGCGACGTGGACGGTCGCCAAGCGCCTGATCATGGAATCCGTCGACGACCCGAACAGCACGCTGCGCACGAAGGTCGCGGAGAACGTCGTGCGATTCGGTGAGCGGCTGCGCGACGACCACGAGCTGAGGGTCAAGGTCGACGGGTGGGTTCTCGCCGGCACGCGCTACGTCGTCGTCCACTACACCGACGAGATCACCGCGATCATCTCCGACACCGTCGAGCGCTGGGACGCCGAGGAGGCGTCCAAGAAGATCGAGCTGCAGGTGGGGCGGGATCTCCAGTTCATCCGCATCAACGGCACCGTGGTCGGTTCGATCGCGGGCTTGCTGATCTACACGTTCTCGACGTTGCTGTTCGGCTGACATTCGCCTCGGCGGAGGGTCCGCTAGCTGGGTGCTAACAGAGTGCTTGCAATTGCTAGCACCCTGCCTTAGGCTTGGTTCTGCCCAGCAACACGGAGGACTGATGGCAAGCGACGATCGCGACGCAGCCGGTGCAGGAGATCTGGCAGCTCGCGTAGTCAGCAACGCCGCTCACGACATCGGAGGTTTCATTCGTGCCCAGCGCGAAGCGGCCCAGGTGTCGATGCGGCAGCTGGCGCAGCTGGCCGGTGTCAGTAATCCGTATCTGAGTCAGATCGAGCGTGGGTTGCGCAAGCCCTCGGCCGAGGTGCTTGGGCAGATAGCCAAGGGTCTCCGGGTGTCTTCGGAGGTCCTGTACGTCCAGGCGGGTTACCTCGAGCAGCGGCCACACGGTCCCCTCCGTGATGCTCTGCTCGCGGATACGGCCATTACCGAGCGGCAGAAGCAAGTGCTGCTCGAGATCTACGAGTCGTTCTGTCGTGAGAACGAATCGGCGGAAGCGGCCGAATCCCGGACGTCCGAGCTTCGGACAGAAGAACACCAGCGTTCTGATTCCCAGACGCCGGAACCAGAACCCCCCACCGTTGAACAGGAGAAAGCCGATGACTGACCAGAAGACCATCGACAGCGTCAAGACCTCGCTGTACGCGGCTGTAGGCGCCGGAGACGTCGTCGTGCAGGCCGTGGCCGACGTCGTCGCCCAGGTCCGCTCGCGCGCCGAGTCCACCCAGGGTGACGTCGAGGAGCGTGTCGGCGGCGCCAAGGAGCGCATCGCCGGACTCCAGGAAGAGGTCACCGAGGGTGTCGAGAACCTTCGCGACCGCCTCGCCGGACTGCCGTCCGAGCTGCCCGAGGAGCTTGCCGAGCTGCGTGAGAAGTTCACCGCCGACGAGCTGCGCAAGGTCGCCGAGGCCTACCTGAAGGTCGCATCCGACCTGTACACGTCCCTCGCGGAGCGCGGCGAGGACACCGTCGAGCGCATCCGCAAGCAGCCGGTCGTCGAGGAGGGCATCGGCCGCGCCGAGACCGCCTTCGGCGACGCCGTCGAGCTGACCGAGGAAGCTCTCGGCACCGTTGCACGCCAGACGCGCGCCGTCGGCGAGCAGGCCGCGAAGCTCGCGGGCCGGGCTTCGGGTCGCATCTCCGACACCGCCGAGGGGCTCGGCGAGGCCATCGCCGACGCCGGCGACGAGGCTGCCCTGAAGGTTCTCGACCTGGGCGACCAGGCCGAGGAAGCGTCGAAGGACGCTGCCGATCGCGTCGCCGCCACCGCTGCCGACGTCCAGGCTCAGGCCGACAAGGCTGCCCAGGCCAAGCATGCCGCTCCCGCCAAGAAGGCTGCTCCGGCCAAGGCTGCGGCAACTCCGGCCCCGGCTCCGGCCAAGAAGGTCGCCGCTCCGGCCAAGAAGGCTGCTCCGGCCAAGAAGGCTTGATCCTTCACGCTTTTCGGCCCCCGCACGTTCGGTGCGGGGGCCGTTTGCGTGTCGACCTCGTAGGATGGGGCTGTGATTCAAGTTGACGGCGTCGTCTCGGTGATCTTGTTGGTGATTCGCATCGTCGCCCTGGGCGGTGCTGCATACGCGCTGTTCCACGCGGCTCGCCAGCGCAAAGACGCGTTCACCGCCGTGGACAAGTTGAGCAAACCGATCTGGCTGAGCATTCTCGCCGTCGCGTTCCTCGTCCTCCTGCTGTTCCCCGCAGTGCAGTTGTTCGGCATCGTCGCGGTCGTCGCGGTGTGCGTCTATCTCGTGGACGTGCGCCCGCGCGTCGACGACGTGCAGCGCGGGCCTCGCTGGTAGCCGCTCCCACCTCATGAACACGCGAAGGCGTGGGTCTCGTGCACCCAAACGATGACAATGGGCATTGTGACAATGCTATTGTGGTGACACGGCTACCGAGGAGCTGACATGTCCGTCGTCCACCTGCGTGACTCAGCGAGCGATGCCCACCCGGCCGCGGGACTCGTCGGCGGCCTGTCGCGGTTGCTGCTCCGACGGGCGCACCTCGTCCGATGAAGGAATACCGGATCGACGACCTCGCACGCGAGGCGCGGGTGAGCGTGCGCAACGTGCGCGTCTACCAGGACCGCGGACTGCTCCCGCCGCCACGGAAGCAGGGGCGCACCGGGTGGTACAACGAATCGCACCTCGCCCGGCTGCACCTGATCGGGCGCATGCTCGATCGCGGCTACACGTTCGCCACCATCAGTGAACTCCTCACGGCTGCGCACTACGGACTCCAGGTCAAGGACGTTCTGGAGACCGACGACCCGGGCAGCCGATGGAAGAAGCGCAGGCGAGCGGCCCGTCTCACGATCGCCGAGCTGAAACGCATGTTCGGTGCGCAGACCACCGAGGCCAACATCGCCAAGGGCACCGAACTCGGTGTGCTCGTTCCCGCCGGGGACGACTACTCGGTGAACGATCCGCGACTGGTCGAGGCTGCGCAGGTCCTCGTCGACGCCGGCATCCCGCTCGAGGACGTCCTCGAACAGACCGCGGCGGTGCGACGAGACCTCTCGGACGTCGCCGCGCGGTTCGTCGCCGTCGTCGCGGACCGTTACCTCGCCGCCGAGGGTGAGTCGCTCGAACTCGACGAGGCGAAGGTCTCGGAGATCGCGCGGCTCGTCGACCAGATGCGTCCCCTCGCGCACGACGCCGTCCAGTCGCTGTTCGACGAGGCGATGGAGGAGCAGATCTCCAAGGCCCTCGAGCGGGCGGCCCGGCAACTCGGAGAGACCCCGGGCCCGGCGACGAGCACAGACACCAACAGAGCAAGTTAGACAGGACAGGGGTAGGAATGACCAGCAGTTCGCGCACCATCGCCTTCCGGGCACTCGCCGGCGCAGCCGGAGTGGGCGCCGTCGTCGCCGCGGCAGCGGCGATCCGCCGCACGCGCGCAACCCGCGGGTTGACGTTGTCGACCGAGGTGGCGCCGAACGAGCTGCTGCGCACTCCGAACCTGCGCCCGGACGTGACGGAGATCCTCACCGACGACGGAGCGACGCTGTACGTCCGCGCCTACGGTCCGGTGGACGGCGATCCCATTGTGCTGAGCCATGGCTGGACCTGTTCGACCGAGTACTGGTACCCGCAGGTGAACGCGCTGGCGGACGAGTACCGGGTCATCACCTACGACCAGCGTGGGCACGGCCGCAGCACGGTCGGTTCGCTCGCACTCGGCCCGGACGTCCTCGCCGACGACCTGTCGGAGGTGCTGAAGGCGACGGTGCGTGAAGACAAGAAGGCCGTGCTCGTGGGTCACAGCATGGGTGGCATGAGCATCATGGCGTGGGCGGGCCGGCACCCCGACGAGGTGAAGAAGTACGCGTCGGCGGTTCTGCTCGCCAGCACCGCCTGCGACCGGCTCATCGCCGAAACCACCGTCATCCCGCTGCCGAATCGTTTTCCGCGAGTGCCGGTTCCGGTCGGACGCGCCGTCCTGAGCACGCCGGTCCCGTTGGTGTCGTCGCCGGTGATGACCCGCGCGCTCCAGTACGTGTCGATGTCGCCGAACGCCTCCCGCGCCGAAGTCCAGTTCTGCGAGAACATCGTCCGGGACTGCAAACCGCGTATCCGCGGCGGCTGGGGTGCAGCGCTCAGCGGCCTCGACATCCACGAGGCTCTCGACAACCTCGACGTCCCGACCACGGTGCTCGTCGGCTCCATGGACCGGCTGACCCCACCGGTCCACGCCCGCAAGCTCGCTCGCGTCCTGGACGAGGCCGGTCATCTCGAGCGGCTGATCGTCCTGCCCGGCGTCGGCCACATGAGTTCCGTCGAGAGCATCGACGAGTTCGACAAGGAGATCGTCCGGCTCCGCAACCTCTGATCCGACAGTTGCCCGCGAATTGGTCAGGCTCACACGCAACAGTGTGTGAGCCTGACAAATCCGTCGGAATCTACTGGTTGGCGACCACGCCGAAGCGGCGCAGCGACAGCGCCGGGTTCTTGGCACGGACCTCTGCGATCCGTTCGGCGGAGACGGTGCCGATCGCGGTCCCGACCCGCTCACCGAGAGACGCGATCACCACCCCCATCGGATCCACGATCATGGACGCGCCCGAACCCGCCGGGGCGCTCTGATCGGCCGCGGCGACGTAGATGGTGTTCTCGATGGCCCGGGCGCGAACGAGCGTGGTCCAGTGATCTTCCTTGAGCGGGCCGGGCACCCACTCGGCGGGCAGGACCAGGACGTCCGCGCCCGAGTCGACGATGCGCCGGGTCACTTCCGGGAACCGCAGGTCGTAGCACGTCTGCATGCCGAAGGTGACGCCCTCGACGGTGAACGTCTCGGGTTCGCCGATCGAGCCGGCCTGCACGAAGTCCGACTCCTTGTAGCCGAATGCGTCGTACAGGTGCAGCTTCCGATACGCGGCGGCGATGCTGCCGTCGGGAGCGACCGCGACGAGGGTGTTGAAGATGCGGCGCTCGCCCGGGATCGCTTCGTTGATCCCGGCGACGAGGGTCAACCGGTGCCGGGCGGCGATCTCGCGCAGTCCGGTGACGAACTCGCCCTCGAGGGTTTCCGCGGTGTCCACGAACCGCTCGTCCATCGTCGGGACCGTGAACATCGCGTATTCGGGGGCTGCCAGTACCCGGGCGCCGCCCGCGGCCGCCTCCTCGGCGAACTTCGCGATCCGGCCGAGGTTGTCCTGCTTGTCCGAACCCGGTGCGAACTGTGCGATTGCGATGTCGACCATGTCAGTGCCTTTCCGAAGTGACGGGTGCGGGCATCCGTTCGATCTTGCCGAGCACCACGGTGTAACAGAAGATTCCGCCGATCAAGACCGCTCCGGTCGCGATGAAGGCCCCGGCGAACGAGCCCGTGGAGTCGACCACCATGCCAGTCACGATGGGCGCCGCGATCCCGAGAAGATTGGCGATGAAGTTGACGATTCCGCCGAGCGATCCGGTGTACCCCTGAGGGGCGATCAGGGCGACGATGCTGGAACCCGCAGGAACCGAGACAGCCAGACCGGCCGCGCCGATCGACAGGAAGATCAGCGCGACGACGATCGATCCCGCGTACGCTGCGCCCGTCACCGCGAGGGATGCGAGCAGGCTGACCACCAGCACGGTTCGGCGCACCTTGGTGACGTCGCCGGTCCGAGCCAGCCATCGGTCCATCAGGATGCCCGCGATGAGGAACTGCGCGATGACGGCGACCAGCCACGGAATCATCGTGTAGATGCCGCCCTTGAGCAAATTCACTCCGAACTGCTTCTCCAGATAGGCCGGCAGCCAGGTGAGCAGGACGTAGTAGGCGTAGGTGTACGACGCGTAGCCCAGGGCCAGGCCCCACGTCTTGCGTCGGCGCAGAAGGTACCCCAGTCCGTTGAGTGACCCGGCCGTCTCGGCGTCTTCGTCCTCGGCGCCGCCGGCCCGGATGAAGTCGAATTCCGCCTGGCTGAGGCGTCCCTTGGCGAGAGCCTGCTTCGGGGTGAGGTAGAGCAGCCACCACACGGCCAGGTAGCCGACGGACAGGATGCCGGTGAAGATGAACGCCGCGTGCCAGCTGAACGTGGTGACGAGGAAGGCCATGATCGGGATCCCGATCACGTTGGAGATCTTCGCGCACCCGTCGAAGATGGCCGTGGCGGTTCCACGCTCCTGCCGGGGGAACCACTGACCGATCGCCTTCCAGCCCGCGGGCACCGTCGGCGCCTCGCCGACGCCGAGGACCAGACGGGCGACGAGCAGCATGCCGAGACCACCCGCGGCGGCGGACGCGAACGACGCGACCGCCCACAGGAAGGCCGCCACCCGGTTGACCCACCGGACGCCGATCTTGTCGATGAACGATCCGATCGGCATCTGGAGCATGGCGTACGTCCAGAGGAACGCCGACGACACCATGCCCATCTGCGACGCGCTGATGTCGAAGTCCCGCATGATCTCCGGGGCGGCGATCGAGAGGTTGACGCGGTCGATGTAGTTGACGAACATTCCGACGCCGAGAACGCCGGCGATGGTCCATCGGGCACGGCCCACCTTGGGGTGGGCCGCCGCTTCCGCGCTGTCGGGGGATACCGGTCCGGACGTCTGGGTAGTCATCGTGACTCCCTGATCTGCTTGATCTGCTCGAACGGTGCCGCGAAGCCTGCGGCGAGCGCGCCGTGCTGCATGATCAGCGCCATCTGGTCGGCCCCGTGCTGCACCGCGAACTCCTTCTCTTCGACGCTCCACGCCGGGAGCACCCACGGCTTGCCCGCCTCGGCGGCCGCCGAGGCCACCGCGGCGAGGTCGGTGAAGTCACCCTCCTCGCGTGAGTATGCCCCGCGCTCGCGGCGGAGGGAGAGGTCGGACGGTCCGACGAACACGCCGTCGACGGTGTCGAGCGCCAGGATCTCGGCGATGTTCTCGATCGCTCCGGCGTCCTCGATCATCGGGTAGCAGCGGGTGAACGTGTCCTGCTCGGTGACCCACTCGTCGGTGAAACCGCCGTAGCCGGTCGTGCGGCCGCCCGCGAAACTTCGGTCGCCGAGCGGCGGGAACTTCGCGAAAGCCGTGACTTCCTTTGCGTGAGCCGCATTTTCGATGTGGGGGATGACGACAGCCGTCGCACCGAAGTCCAGCGCTTGCTGGATGGGGCCGCGTTCGGGTCCGAGCACCTTCGCCAGGACCTCCATGCCGAGGCTGCGCAGGAACGGGATGAACCGTTCGAGATCCGCGAGGTCGAAGGATCCGTGCTCGATGTCGAGGACCACGGCGCCGTAGCCGATGCCGCGCGCGATCTCCGCTGCGGCGAAGCTCGGGTCGGACAGCCAGATCGCGTAACGCCGATCGGCGGGGGTGCTGTACATGCTGGTGGTCTCCTTTTTCGTGGGGTCCCTTGCCGGAAACGGGTGGCTCTCGGTAGTCACTGCGCTGTGACCGCTCACACATCCACTCCGTATACGTCATGTATACACAGAGAATACTTGGTGTGTCCATAGCTTGTATGATCAATTTGTTACGAGTCCGTCAATCCGATGGGCCGTCTGACGAAGGGATCGAGATGTCGGCATCGACGCTCGCCGGGCCCACCGGTGAATCCGGACCGGCACGAGATCGGGTCTACGTCTGGCTGCGGGACGAGATCATCCGCGGGTCCATCGAAGGCGGCCGATTCCTCGACGAGCTCTGGGTCTCCGGGACGATGGGAGTGTCACGCACCCCGGTGCGAGAAGCGTTTCACCGCCTCGCCGCCGAAAGATTCATCACGCTGCTCCCGCGCAAGGGTGCGCAGGTGCGCACGGTCACCGCGCGCGAACTCGAGGAGGTCTACCAGACCCGGCTGCTGATCGAGGGCCACGCGGTGTCCACCCTGTGTGCGCGGGGAGTCGGCGCACCCGCGCACATGGTCGATCTGATCGAGCCGATGGAAGCCGCGGGGCGCGAGCAGGACTGGTTCGCGGTGTCCGGCCTCGACCGCGAATTCCACCTGACCATGGTCAGCGCAGCGCAGAACTCGGTACTGACCGAACTCTACGATTCGCTGCGGTCGCGGCAGCAACGCGTCGCCGTCCGCGCGCTGAACGTCGGACCCCAGCGGCTCGACACCATCAACGCGCAGCACCGGGCGCTCGTCGCCGCACTCGACGCCGTCGACGCCGACAAGGCGCTGGAGATCCTCACCGCCCACCTGCGGCCCGTCCCGGAAGTGCTGGCGTTGCTGCCGTCCCAGTAGCGGGACGACGAAACTAGCTGAACACCACCGTCTTACGGCCGTGCACGAGGACGCGGTCCTCGAGATGCCAGCGCAAGCCGCGGGACAGCACGAGCTTCTCGATGTCGCGACCCTGCCGGACCATGTCCGCGACCTCGTCGGCGTGGTCGACGCGGATCACGTCCTGCTCGATGATGGGGCCCGCGTCGAGCTCGGCCGTCACGTAGTGACAGGTGGCGCCGATCAGCTTCACACCGCGGGCGAATGCCTGGTGGTACGGGCGGGCGCCGACGAAGGACGGCAGGAAGCTGTGGTGGATGTTGATCGCCCGGCCGGCCCAGTGCTCGCACAGTGCCGAGGGCAGCACCTGCATGAAACGCGCCAGTACGACGGCATCGGGGTCGTGGGCGTCGACCAGTTCACGCACCTGCTCGAACGCGGGCCCGCGTTCGGCGGGATCCTTCGGGAACGGCACGTGATGGAAGTCGATGCCGTGCTGTCGCGTGACGGTCTCGAGATCGCGGTGGTTGCCGATCACCGCGCAGATGTCGGCGGGCAACTCGCCTCCGGCCGCGCGGCCCAGCAGGTCGTGGAGGCAGTGCGCCTCCTTGCTGACGAGCAGCACCACCCGCTTGCGCTCACCGGTGTCGGACACCGTCCACTCGGTTTCGGGGCCCAGCTCGGCGGCGACCGCCGCGAACCGCTCCCGGAGTTCCTCGATCGACATGTCGACCGAGGAGGCCCGCACTGCCTGACGGGTGAAGAACCAGCCGGTGTCGGCGTCGGCGTGGTACGCCGCCTCGACGATCCAGCCGCCCACGTCGGCGAGGAACGTCGAGATCCGGGCGACGATGCCGGTGCGGTCGGGGCAGCCGAGGGAAAGAACGTACCGGTGATCCTCGGTCGAAGCAGCGCTCATGGGCAACAGTCTTTCAGGTCGCGCTCCGGCCGTTCACCACGGCGGTGCCGACGAGGGTGCCGGCGTCGACGTCGTGAATCGCTCGCTCGGTGAGCAGCTGCAGGAGATCGAGACGAATCTGCTCGACGGTCCCGGAATCGAACGGGGCGAGCGCGCGGCGGAAGTTCCCACCGAGGACGAGGTCCCAGACGAACTCGGGGGTCGCGGGAATGATGTTGGACAGTTCCCGGACCTCGGTCGAGTGCGCGCCCAGCTCGCCCAGCCACTGGTGGAGCGCATCGGGGGTGTCGATGCGTTCGAGGGGATCGAACGGCGACCCGGCTGGTTCGGGCTCGGGTTCCCGGTGCCGGGCCACGGCGTCGTGGAACGCGTCCGCGAAGTCTCGCCGCGCCCCCCGCCGCCACACCGTCATCCCGACCTTCCCGCCATGCCGGACGAGGCCCGCGAGCCGGGTGAAATCGGCATCCATGTGGGGTAGGAAGAACACGCCGTACGAGCAGGCGAGCGCGTCGTAGCCGGCTTCCGGGACGGTGCTCGGCGGCTCCCAGGTGGTGGCGTCCGCGCAGACGAACTCGATGTTCTGCAGTCCGCGTTCCGACGCCTTGACCCGGCCCTGCTCCAGGAGTTCGTCGGACAGGTCGACCCCGTGGACGAGACCCGACGGGCCCACTGCGGTGGCGGCGGGCAACGCCGAAGACCCTGCGCCGCAGCACACGTCGAGGACGGCGTCGCCGGGGCGCAGTCCGAGCTGGAAGGCGAGCGACTGCCCGGCAGGCGCCCACACGGCCGTCGTCAGCCGATCGAACTCCAGCCGCGCCTCGTCGAAGATCGATCCCGGATCACTCATACGGCGATGCTAGGCCGTGCCGCGAGCCCCGGAAGGCATTGTGCGAAGCTCACAGGTATGTCCGACGTTGCACTGACCCGCTCCCAGGTGGCCGACCTCGTCGACCACACGCTCCTCAAGCCCGAGGCCACCACCGACGACGTGAAGGCGCTGATCGACGAGGCGCGCTCGCTCGGTGTGCTCGCCGTCTGCGTGTCACCGTCGATGCTGCCGGTCAAGGCGCCGGGTCTGGTGACCGCCGCGGTGGTCGGGTTTCCCTCGGGCAAGCACCACTCGCTGGTCAAAGGGGCCGAGGCCCGGCTCGCCGTGGACCAGGGCGCGCAGGAGATCGACATGGTGATCGACATCGGTGCCGCCGTGGCCGGCGACTTCAACGCGGTGCTGGCCGACGTCCTCACCGTCCGCGAGGCAGTCGGCGACCGCACGGTCCTGAAGGTGATCCTCGAGACCGCCGCGCTCACCGACGAGGCGATCGTGGAAGCATGCCGGGCCGCCGAGCGGGCCGGGGCGAACTTCGTGAAGACGTCCACCGGGTTCCATCCGGCCGGGGGAGCGACCGTCGAGGCGGTGCGGCTGATGGCGCAGACCGTCGGCGGTCGGATCGGCGTGAAGGCGAGCGGCGGGATCCGCACCGCACAGGCCGCGCTCGACATGATCGCGGCCGGTGCGACGCGGCTGGGACTGTCGGGAACCCGTGCCGTCCTGGACGGGCTGCCCGACTGACCCGGTGGTCGATCAGACCAGGAGACCGCAGCTGCTCTGCTGTTCCTGCTGCTGTTGCTGGGTGCCGGCGGCAGGCATCGTGTAGGCGCCGCCTTCGAGGGTGATCTCGATGGCGTCGTCGGTGACCTTCAACGATGTCGGCTGCATGCCCAGCGGGTAGGTCTGCAGACTCGACGTGAGGGTCTGGACGACTCCGTCGACGAGATCGGTGGGAAGACCGAAACCGAGGATCTCCGCACCGACCGTCTGCACCTTCACGGTCCCGTTCACGATCTCCGGTTTGACGGTCAGGTCCGCGAGCCCGGCCGGGCCGACGGAGAACCTCAGTGTTCCCGCGCTCGAATCGGCGGTGACACCGCTGATGAGCGAGCCGAACGCCTGCTGCTGCAGCGTCGCGAGAATGCCCGCGGTGGACCAGGTGATGTCCGCGTCGGAACTGCCGATGGTGCCGCTGCTGTCCGCGGTGTTCTCGATCCGGATGTCGTTGACCTGGGCGTGCACCTGCATGCCCTGCGCGGGGCCGAACTTGGTGTCGTCGCTGTCGATCGTGATGTACGGGACGTTCTTGTCGACCGACTGGAGCAGGACCGGCTTCCAGCTCAGGCCCACGTCCACCTGCGAGCCGAGTTGGCTCTCGAACTGGTCTGCCATGCAGGTCTTCACTCTGTTGCGCACGAAGAGTTCACCGCCGACGAGGACCGCCACGAGCGCGGCGATGACGACAAGAGAGATGACGAGCACACGGTTACTTCGGGGTGCGGAGTTCGTTCGGGCTGCCATTACACGGATTCTTCCCGACAACTCTGAACAATTTCTGTGAATGCGCCCGCGGCGGGTCGCCGAGATCCGCAGAAATTGTGATACGTGCCACAATCGCCCAGTAATCTAGGGGAATGTCCGGATGGTTGGCTCCACGTCCCGGTGACCCGGAGCGCGAAGGTGTCGGTGAAGAACTGACACGCGTCGCGACGGCTCAGGCGGGTTTCTTCACCACTGCGCAAGTGCTGCGCCTCGGTTTCGCCTCCGACGAGATCGGCGAGCGCGTTGCCGACGGCTCGTGGGTCAAGATCGAGCGAGATCTGTTCCGCTTGAAGGATTGCCCGCACTCCGATCTCGAGGAATTCGCGAAATGGTGCACCTGGTTCGGTGCCGCCGCCGCGGTCTCCCACCAGAGTGCCGCCGAACTTCACGGCCTCGGGCACCTGTACCCGCGGTTCATCCACCTCTCGACGGTGCTGTCGCCGCCTTCGCCGACGCAGCAGTTGGCGCTGCACCGGCGTTCGCTACGCCCGGAAGACTGCGAGCAGGTCGGCCCCCTGCGCATCACCACGCCGCTGTGCACGGCACTCGACCTCGCCGCGAGCGGCATCTCGCAGGAACTGCTCGACGAGGTGGTCGCCGACGGCGTCGCGATCGGGCGACTGAATGCGCGCGCACTGCACGGCGAGTGCGGATCCCTGCCGGCGCAGGTGGCGCAGCGCGTCGAACACGCACTGGCCACCTGCACCTGACCGGTCACCGCCCCGAGATCAGAACGGCCACTCGCCGTTCCGGGTGCCCTCCACGAGCGGGATCATCGAGAATCCCGCGTCCGACAGTCCGCCGAACGTGTGGCGGTTCGCGGACCCCGTCGGTCCGTGTCCGTGTCGGTAGCCCGCCACGTTCCACGTGTACACGGGGACGTCGGCCGGGACGTGCCGGGTCGGATCGCCCCACGCCGCCTGCTCGTCGGTGACGATGACGACGCGATCGTGGTCGCGGTAGTGCTTCCGCACCGCCGACGCCGTGTCCGTGCCGCCCAGGTCGCCGAAACTGTCGACGACCCGCAGCACCGGCTGGTGCTTGAACGGCACGTACCGGCTGTCCGTGCCGAACTCGACCAGGTTGGCCCGCTCGGCGCGCGCCGCCAGGACGGTGCCGAACACCGCGGCCGCGTCCGCCCTCGTCAGTTCCGACCGCGCCGAGACGCGGCTGTAGAACATCGATCCGGACCGGTCGACGAGCACCAGGGTGCGGCCGGGCAGCGACGGGACCGCGGACAGCGATGCCCCGAGCGCACGTTCGAGCGCATGTCCCCACCGCAGGCTCGGCGCGTTCCGGTAGGCCGCGAGGAATCGCATCGGCAGCTGCCGCGACTTCGCGACCTCGCCCGGATCGGCGATCCGGGCCGCCACCTGTTCCGCGACGTGGTCGGGGAGCCCGGCCTCGTCGAAGTTCCTCAGGTTGCGCAGAAGCGCCATGTACTCCATGGACGGGATCACCGCCCGCCATGCTGCCGCGTCCATCGGTCCTTGCAGCCAGCCGGCGAGCGATTCCCATGTCATGCCCGCCGCCGACAGCCGCTCCGGGGTCCGGAGGACGGCACGCCGATCCTCCGGCGGGAGCGCCGCCAGCGCCGCCCGTTCCGTGAGCATCCGCAGGCCGGTGGGGATCGTGTTCTCGCGTCCCTGCCGCCGATCGATCGCGTGCCGGAACAGTTCGCCCTGCCACGTCGCCGACGGCGACGCATGGGTGAGCTCGAGGACGTCGCCGAAGCGGACGTCCCTGGCATCGGAATCCCACTTCAGCAGTGAGCGTTCCGAGTACAGGCGGACGGCGGCATCGGCGACACCGCGCTTGACCGGCTTCGGGATCGAACGACCGTGGCGCGCAATCCAGTAGGCGAGGATCTCACCCGGCTCGTCGGCCCGCTCCAGCGCCGAGGAGATGACCACGCGGTTGCCGCCGTGCAGACCGGCGCCCAGCCGGGCCCGGACGAACTCGGCCGCGGCCACCACCGACGCCGAACGCAGATGCGCGTCGCGGCGCAGCCACCCGATCAGGCGGGCGGTCCACTCCGGGTCCGACAGCGTGACCTCGTGGATGAGCTCGACGAACCGGTTGTCGCGGTCCGGAGCCGACTCGTAGAACGTGTGCTCACCCACCATGTTGGTGACCGCGAGGAGGAACAACTCGCTCTTCGCGTCGCGGGCGTAGCCGCTGCCGCCCTCGAACGTGCGGCCGGCCGGTTGCGTCTCCGATGTGATGGGGCTCCGTACCTTGGTGCGGCGCAGCGTCTTCAGGTTGAACTTGCTCATGGGTTGTTCCTCCTTCCAGGAGGTGTCGGTGCTCGTGGGGTGCGCGCCACCCGAGATCGAGGCGACGACGGGGTGCGGAGTCGAACCGCGTGCTTGCGCACTTCACCTGAGAAGTATCCGTCGTCTGCGCACCGGGTGGCGCGCACGCATGTCGTGCCGAGTTCGGAGTCGGCGGAGGCACGGACGCGCTCTACCACTGAGCTACAGGGACCTGCGTCCCTGACCGGATTCGAACCGGCGACCACGCGATCCACAGTCGAAGTAGCCCTCGCCTGCGCACCGGCACAACATGTTTCGTGAAGTGACTCTACGGGGCGCCTCGGGGGATGTCGCGTGAATTAATTCGTGCCGGAACCGGGCGCGACCACGTCCCACGGAACGGTGAGGATGTTGTCGCGAAGGCGGCGGCGCTGCGGTTGCACGGGAAGTCCCTGCGCGCGCAGCAGTTCGAGGGCGGCCCGCCACCGCACCCTCGGTCCGAACGAGCCGTGCGGCGCCGTAGTGGCCCACGCGCGATCCGCTGCCGCGAGGAGGGCGTGGACCGGCTCACCCGGTACGTTGCGATGGATCAGCGCCTTGGGGAGCCGTTCGGCGATGTCCGACGGCTTCTCCACGGCGAACGGATCCCACGCCAGCGTCAGCGACAGCGGGCGGGTGGCGTCGAGCAGCACCCACGCGCAGCGGCGGCCCAGCTCGTCACATGTGCCGTCGACGATCAGCCCACCCGGTGCGAGCCCGGACTGCATCCGTGACCAGGCCGGCCCGACGGCATCCTCGGGGTACTGCCGCAGCACGTTGAACGCGCGGACCAGGACGGGTCGCAGTCCGGAGAGCTCGAACCCGCCGCGGGCGAAACTCACTCCGTTCCTGCTCTCGACAACACGGTCGGGATCGATCTCGAGCCCGATCACCCGGCGGTCGCCGCGCACGGCGGTCAACCGGTCGGCGAGCTCGAACGTGGTGTGCGGCCGGGCGCCGTACCCGAGGTCGACGACGAGCGGGTCGACGGACGCGTGCAGCGTCCGGCGCACCAGCGCGTCGTGGACGAGCCAGCGGTCGCTGCGTCGCAGCCGATTGATGCCTGTCGTACCCCGGGTGATGACACCGTGAGGCCGCTTCAGCGTCGCTGAAGTCATGGGAAATCCGTGCGGTGGTTTCTAGTGCTGCGACAACCACGTTTCGGTGATCTCGGCCTCGGCGCGGAAGAGGTCGATCAGGTTGACGAGCATCAGCTGCTCGAGCTTCCCGCCGACGAACGGCAGGTACACCTTGGCCTCGGACGAGGTGCGGAACGTGCAGCCCGTCTCGGTGGCGAACAGCTTCATGGTGCCCGTGAGGCTGCCCGGGCCCGCCGGGATCGAGGCTTCGTACGTGCCCGTGGTCGGCTCACCGAAGGGCGTGTACGACTCCTTGCGCGTGATGACCATGTCCTTCTTCATCACGGTCTGCGCGATCTCGGGGAGTTCCGACCGCGGCAGGATGTGGTGCAGGACGATGTCGATCCCGTCGTCGTTCACGTCGAAGTGCTCGATGTGGTTCTCGGAGTACTTCCGCATCTCCTCGATGCGCGCATCCCAGTAGTCACGGTTGGTGAACGCGTTGTACACCTCTTTCGGGGTGTGCTTGTAACGGGCTGAGTAGTCGATGCGGCGAGCCATGATCGCCAAGGTTACCGGCTGTGACGGAACACAAGGGACACCCGCCCCAGGTCAGGCCCCGAGCCACTGCTGCGTGAAGCCCTGCTCCTTCTCGATCAGGCGCAGGACCTCGTCCGCGATCGCGCTCTCGATCTTGCCGCCGATCAACGGGATCCTCACGTCGGCCTTGCCTTCGACCTGCACGTTCGACCCGGAACCGGCAGCCGTCAGGGTCTGGGTCCCCGAGATCGTCGCGGGCGCACCCTGGACTTCGGCCGTGAACGTGCCCTCGGCGTGATCGCCGTCGAGCGTGCCCCATGTCTCCGTGCGCTTGATCACGAGATCGCCCGACCGGACCTTCGAGACGATGCTGGGCAGGTGCTCGGCGGGGATCGACTGCGACATGGCCACCGAGATGGTGCCCGGGCCGGTCGTGACCTCGTCCAGGGTTGCCCCCGGTCCTCCGACCCGGTCGAGACGGTCGCGCCAGTACTGCTCGGTGATCAGGCCCGCATGGACCTGGGCGACGGGAAACGCATAGGACGACGAATGCTCGATGCGGCGACTCACGATCCGCAGGCTACCGTTTGCGGTTGTGTGGGACGTGAGCATTGTCAGTCAACTCGTCGATTCGGGCGCCTTCGTGTCCGAGAACCTCGAACTGTCGGGGATGACCACGCTGCGCGTGGGCGGGCCGGCGCGGATCGTGGCGGAGTGCCCGACCACGCAGGTCCTCGTCGACGTGGTGCGTCTCCTCGACGCCGCGCACATTCCGACTCTGATCCTCGCCGGCGGCTCCAATCTGGTGGTCGGGGACGACGGATTCGACGGTGTGGTCGTGCGTGTGTGCAACACCACCGTCGGTCTGGAGGAGGGATTCGTCACTGCCGAGGCGGGCGCCGAGTGGGATCAGGTGGTCGCGCAGACCGTCGCCGCCGAGCTGGGCGGGCTGGAATGCCTGTCGGGGATTCCCGGATCGACCGGGGCCACCCCGGTGCAGAACGTGGGCGCGTACGGCGTCGAGGTGGGGTCGATGCTGCGGCGGGTCCACCTCCTCGATCGACGCACCGGTGAGGCGCGCTGGGTCGAACCCGAGGCCCTCGGTCTCGGTTACCGCACGAGCGTCCTCAAGCACTCCGACGCCGCCCTGGTGCTGGCCGTGGAACTGACCGTGCATCCCGACGGGCTCGGCGAACCGCTGCGCTACCGCGAGCTGGTTTCCGCGCTGAACGCTGCCGAGGGCGACCGATTGCCGTCGGCGCAGGTCCGCGACGCCGTGCTGGACCTGCGGCGGGGCAAGGGCATGGTGCTCGATCCCGAGGATTACGACACCTGGAGCGCGGGCTCCTTCTTCACCAACCCCGTCGTTGCGGACGGCGAGTTGGCGGGTGTCCTCGCCGCGATCGAGACCCGCCTCGGCGACGTCCTTGTTCCCCAGTACCCGGCCGACGGCGGAACCAAGTTGTCTGCGGGGTGGCTGATCGAGCGGGCCGGCTTCTCGAAGGGGTATCCCGGCGAGAACGCTGTCGCGCGGCTGTCGACCAAGCACACTCTCGCGTTGACCAATCGAGGTGCCGCGAAGAGCGAGGACCTGCTCGCATTGGCTCGCGATGTCCGGGACGGCGTCCAGGCGGCGTTCGGTGTCCGGCTCGAACCCGAACCCGTGACGGTGGGCTGCGCGATCTGAGGCAGATCCGTAGCGCAGGTAACCTGTTAGCTGTGCATGAACTGGGTTCTCGGACAAGTCGGTCGCGCGTCGCGTTGATCGCGACGGCGCTGATTGCGTTTCTCGTTTTGCTGACCGGATGCACGGTCGGCTCCGAGTCGGGAACCGCCACCGCGCCGCCCGAACCGGCGGTCGAGGTCACCCAGAATCCGGCGTCGGGCACCGAGGACGTCAATCCGGTGGCGCCGATCTCCGCGACCGCGTCGCAGGGCACGTTCACCGACATCTCCCTCGTCAACGCCGAGGGGCGTGCCGTGCAGGGTGTGCTGTCACCCGACCGGACCACGTTCACCGTCGGGGAGGCACTGGGCTACGGCGCCACGTACACGTGGACGGGCACGGCGCTCGGCACGGACGGCAAGTCCGTCGCCGTCGACGGCAGCTTCGCCACGATCGAGCCCGATGAGACGATCGGCGCCACACTCAACATCGCCGACGGTCAGGAAGTCGGGATCGCCGCCCCGATCATCGTCCAGTTCCACGAGTCCGTCGAGGACAAGGCGGCGGTCGAGAAGGCGATGACCGTCACGACCAACCCGCCCACACCCGGCTCGTGGGCGTGGCTGCCCGACGACAACGGGTCGCGCGCACACTGGCGTCCGCAGAACTACTGGGCGCCCGGCACCACCGTGAGCCTCGACGCCCGGCTGTACGGACTGGACTTCGGCGACGGCGCGTACGGCGCGGAGGATCTGTCGCTGAACTTCACCGTCGGGCGCAGCCAGATCGTGATCGCGAACGCGCCCAGCCACCGCATGCAGGTGGTGCGCGGCGGCGAGACCATCATGGACATCCCCGTCAGCTACGGCGAAGGCAACGAGGCCCGCAACGTCACCCGCAGCGGTATCCACATGGTGACCGAGAAGCACGAGGACTTCCTCATGTCCAACCCGCCGTTCTACGAGAACGTGCGCGAGCGCTGGGCGGTCCGCATCTCCAACAACGGTGAGTTCATCCACGCGAACCCCGAGACCATCGGCGTCCAGGGTTCGTCGAACGTCACCAACGGTTGCATCAACCTGTCCCTCGGGGACGCCCAGCAGTACTTCGGCACCGCGATGTACGGCGATCCCGTCGAGGTGACCGGGACGTCCATCGACCTCTCGGCCGCTGACGGCGACATCTACGACTGGGCCGTCAGCTGGCCCGAATGGCAGTCCATGTCGGCGCTCGCATAGGCGAGCGAACTTTCTTCACACCCGGTGGAACCGAAACCGGGGTCGCCTGCGTCTACCTGAATGAGGACGCGTCAACGGCGCCGTGTTCTCGGGTCACACAACTGTGGGGAGTCGTCCGCTGTCGAGGGGTCGACGGACGACCCCGACAGTCCGTTTCGGTCGAAAGTCGTTGATCGGCAGGGGGCTGTGGGATGGGATGGATGTTGCTGGGGGTCGTGACGATCGTGGCGGGACTGTGGACCGTGGTCCTGGTGCTCGAACACCAGGACCGGCGGACCGCCGCGAACGCGCCTACGTCGTGCGGTGAAAACGCCCGGACGAAGCCTGATCTCGTGGCTTGACGACGATCTGGTCGATGTTCACGTGGGAGGGCCTCGAGGCGACGAACCCGACGACGTCCGCGACGTCCGCGGCGACGAGCGGGGTGATGCCCTCGTAGACCTTGTCGGCGCGCTCCTGGTCGCCTTCGAAACGCACCAGCGAGAACTCGGTTTCCACTGCGCCCGGTGCGATCTCGGTGAGACGGACCGGCTTGCCGAGCAGTTCTCCGCGCAGCGTGCGGTGCAGGACGCCCTCCGCGTGCTTGGCGGTCGTGTATCCGGAACCGTTGTCGTACGCCTCGAGCGCGGCCAGCGATGTGATGGTGACGATCAGACCGTCACCCGACTCGACCAACTTCGGCAACAGCGCCTTGGTGATCCGAAGGGTGCCCAGGACATTGGTCTCCCACATCCACCGCCAGTCGTCGAGATCGGCCTCGGCGACGGTGGCCAGTCCCTTGGCGCCGCCCGCATTGTTCACGAGCACGTCGACCCTCGGCAGTACCGCGCTGAACGCGTCCACGGAATCCTGGTCCGTGACGTCGAGTTCGAGCGCGGTACCGCCGACGTCTTCGGCGATCTTCTCCAGACGATCCAGTCGCCGGGCCCCGATGACCACATGAAATCCCTGCTCGGCCAGGGTGCGGGCGGTGGCTTCTCCGATTCCGGAGCTCGCCCCGGTGACGACGGCGATGCGGGTGTCAGGTGAAAAGGTCATGCCGACATGTTAGGGCTCGTCGATGACGGAGTAGCCACTCGCGTCGCCGGCGACGCTGCGGCTGCGCTCGCCCCGGATGTCGACGGGGACGTCACCGGCCAGGGTGATGCGGTTGAGGCGCCGGTACTGATCGTCGTAGTCGGCGACGGCGTAGTGCTGAGTGGCACGGTTGTCCCAGATCGCGACATCGCCCGACTGCCAGTTCCACCGGGTCGTGAACTCGAGCGAGATCGCGTGATCCTGCAGAACCCGGAAGAGTGCCTGCGACTGGGTGCTGCTCAGGCCGACCAGGCTCTTGACGAAGTGACCGAGCAGCAGTGTGCGCTCGCCGGTCTCGGGGTGCACCCGCACCACGGGGTGCTCCGTCTCGAAGTAGGTGGACTGGAACTCGGCGCGGTACTCCTTCGCCTTGTCGTCCTGCGCGCGTTCCGCGCTGGTCGCCGCGTAGTCGTAGACGTTGGTGTGCGTCGCCCACAGGTTGTCGGCGAGGACCTTCAGCGGCTCGGGCAGCGCGTTGTAGGCGGCGACACCCGACGCCCAGGTGGTGGATCCGCCGTACGTGGGGAGTTGCACGGCGCGCAGGATCGACGCCTTCGGGATGCGATCGACGAACGTGACGTCGGTGTGCCAGCTGTTGGCCTTGCCGTAGTCGGAGTCGATGGGCAGCACCTTGGTGCCGCGCGAGGTGACGGTCGGATGCGCCGTGGTGGGGGAGCCGAGAAGCTCCGCGAATTCGTACTGCGAGTCGTCGGTCAGATGTTCCTGGCCACGGAAGAAGATCACCTTGTGCTCGAGCAGGGCCTGGCGGATGAGCGACACGGTGGCGGGGTCGAGGTTGCCGCCGAGCCGGACGCCGTCGATCCGGGCGCCGATGTGGGCACCGAGCTTGACGACGCTCGCCGCGTTCTGGGAACCCTCGGCGTCTGTCACGTGCTCGGGCGCGAAATCGATGGACATGGTGAGCCTTTCGGATACCGGAGACGGTGTGGAGTCCCGTAAACCGAACCATCGGTGGGTGTGTCGCCGGAAGGATTTGCGTCACCCTGATCGCAACGGGCGGGCGCGCAACGACGTCGCCGCCGCACCGGCAGGCCGGTGCGGCGGCGACGAGAGCGTCGATCGTGTCGGCGCTACGCGGCGGCGCGAACCTTCCGTGTGATCGCGACGACGCAGAGCAGGCTGAGCAGCGTGACCGCGGTGAGGTACAGGGTGATCGGTGCCGACGAACCCCAGTTCGCGTACAGCGCGGCGGCCACAGTCGGGGCGAGCCCGCCGCCGAGAACCGATCCGATCTGGTAGCCGAGCGACGCACCGCTGTACCGGACCTCGGCGCTGAAGAGTTCGGTGAACAGTGCCGCGATCGGCCCGTAGACGATGCCCATGAACACCGCCGTGCCGAGGAGGGCGAGCATCATCACCGCCGGGTTCCCGAGGTCGATCAGCGGGAACAGCGCGGCCGCCCAGACGGTCAGCCCCACCGAGCCCGTGACGAGGAGTCGCCGCCGGCCGTACCGGTCCGACAGCATCGACGCGACGGGGATGACGATCAACCACACGAACGAGGCGACCAGCGTGAAGACGAGCACGAGCGTCTTGCTCATGCCCAGGACCTTCGTCGAATAGGACAGCAGGTACGCCATGAAGATGTAACCGACCGTGTTGATGCCGATGAACGCGCCCGCGGCCAGCAGTACTTCGCGCAGGTTCTCCCGGAGGACGGTGACGATCGGCAGTCGTTGATCGCGGTGCGTGCTCTTGACCTTCTCGAAGTCGGGGCTCTCGGTGATGGTGAACCGGATGACGAGCCCCATCAGCACCATTACCGCACTGGCCAGGAACGGGACCCGCCAGCCCCAGGACAGGAACGCTTCCTCGCTGAGGCTCGTCGACACCCCCAGGAACACGAGATTCGCCAGGATCAGGCCGCCGGGGACACCCATCTGTGGGAAACTCCCGTAGAAACCCTTCCGGTGGGCGGGGGCGTGCTCCACCGCCATCAGCACCGCGCCGCCCCACTCTCCGCCGACCCCGATCCCCTGAACGAATCGCAGGGTGACCAGCAGAATCGGTGCCCAGACTCCGATGGTGGCGTACGTGGGCAGCAGTCCGATGCCGACGGTCGCGCCGCCCATCAGCATCAGGGACAGGACGAGCATGGACTTGCGTCCGATGCGGTCACCGAAGTGGCCCATGACCACGCCGCCGATCGGCCGTGCAATGAAGCCGACGGAGAACGTCGCGAACGCGGCCAGCGTGCCCGCGATGGAGGAGAAGGACGGAAAGAACAACGGGCCGAACACGATTGCCGCGGCCATGCCGTAGATGAAGTAGTCGTACCACTCGATGGCGGTCCCGATGAGACTGGCGCCGGCCACCTTCAGCGGCCGGACGGTCGCCCGGGGTGTCACGGAGATCTGGGTGGAGGTCATGTCGATTTCCTTCGAGGGTGCCGGGGCAGCGGACGTGCTGCCCCGGCGGGGGTGATGACGGGATGCCTACCGAACTGCCGGGCCCACTAGTTCGACGTCACCTCGCTGGTCTTGTTCGCGTCGACCGACTGTTCGGTCAGGTGGTCGGTCTTGCACTGGAAGTTCCGGTACATGTCCATCTGGTCGCTGTAGTGCTGTGAACGCGTACCGTCCGGTGCGATGAACCCGCTCTGGCCGGGCGGCCCGACAGTGCAGAGGTCGGCGATGCCGTCGCCGAGCACGATGCGGTCGTTCTGGGTTCCACGGTTCATGTACGGCGACAGGGACAGCACCTCGTCGCTACCGGCCTGGGGGACGCCCAGGTAGTTCTTGTAGTCGAACCGATTCGCGCCGACCGGCATCTTCCAGCCGGCGGGGTCGGGGCCCTGCTCGGTGCGCAGCCGGTCCATTGCCTGGCCGAACGTCGAACGGAGGACGGACATCCGGTCCGCTCCGTTGAAGAAGTCGGTGGTCTGTGGAACTCCGGACTCGTCGCCGCGCAGGGCGTTGTAGACGAGTTTCGTCGCCTCGGCAGGACGCGCGGTGCCCGCGGCGGGATACACCTTGGCCGCGTACGAGGCGTACACGTCCTCCGGAACGTCGTCCCGGATCACCGCGTCGAACAGGATCGGCAGCCACGTGCGCATGATCGCCGGTTGCGGGCCGTCGTACACGCCGTCCGCGTTGTCGTCGGTGGCCTGTCCGTCCCAGTCGCGGAGCATGTTCACGCCTGCGGCGACAGGGTCGCCGTCGGGCAGTTGCTCGGTGGCCTGCGCCAGGTACGGCAGCAGATAGTCGACGTTGAGGTCGGCGAACGACGCCTCCCGGTTGATGTCCCAGATCTCGCCGGGGGTGAACTTGTCCTTGGCCTCGAGTCGAGTGGTGATGGCTCGCACGCGGTCGACGGGAGACCAGTTGTAGCCGTCGGCGAGTGCGCCTGCCGCGGACTGATTGTTCCAGTTGGCCAGATAGCCCTGCTCGGGGTTGTACGACTGCGGGTTGTCCTCGAAGGGGCGGATGCCCTCCCACTCCATGCTGCCGTCGCCGATCGCCGGAAGTCGAAGGTCCTGGTCGGCGGGGCGGACCGGCAGTCGACCGGGGGAGACGTAACCGATGTTTCCCCGGTTGTCGGCGTAGTACCAGTTGATGGTGATGGCCACTTTCTTCGCCTGCTCGAGGAACTCGTCCCAGCTCGTGGCCTTCATGATGTCGATCCAGGCGACCAGCGACTGGATCTCGTATCCCGCCCAGCTCTCCTTCAGGGAGTAGGCACTGCCGTTCGGGGTGTCGAAGCTGGTGACGCGGCCGTGCACCGTCGAGTAGACGGGGTACGCGACGTCTGGGCCGCCCCGCACCTCGATCGTCTCGTTCCGCACCTCCATCGGGCGGTACTCGCCGTCGTACCGGTACGCGTGCTCGTTCGAGGGGTCGAGGACTTCCTGATAGACGTCGTTGACGTCGAGCGGCCCGGCGGTCGCCCCCCACGAGATCGTCTTGTTGGTGCCGAACAGGACGGTAGGGACGGCATAGGGGGTGTTTCCCGCGACGTCGAGACCGGCGCCGTGCAAACCGACGCCGTACACGTAGGACGGGTTGAACCAGCCGAACTGCGGTCCGTTCATCAGAACGGATGTGCCGTCGGCGGTCTTGTCGGCGCCGACCATCCACAGGTTGCTGGCCTCGGGTTTCATGTGCGGCCATTCGCCTCCGCCCGCGTTCTTCATCCGGGTCAGATTCGCGTCGGGCAGAGCCTGCGTGACGTCGGAGAGATGAGCTTCCTGTGACATCGCGTGCGGCTCGTCGTCGGGCGAAGCCGATTCGTCGCGGGGAACCGTCGTCGGGGCGCCGGGATCTTCCTCGGCCCAGATCAGCTGGTCGAAGAGTTGCCTGCCCTCCTCGTCGCCGTTCTTCGCCTGGAGGCTCTTCAGGACCTGGAGGTTCGCGAGTTCACTGCTCGACTGGGAGAACCTGTTGGCCATGGTCTGCACCCAGACCATGGCCACGTCGTACCCGGTCCAGTGCTCGGGCCGGAAATCGGCGTCCAGGAACTGCTTCGGCATCAGGCGTGCCGGATCTGCTCCGACCTCGTCGATCCGCTTGTTGAACCCCTCGGCGTAGCCCTCGAAGATGTCGTGTTCATTCTGCGGCAGTCGGGCCAGTTGATCCTTGATCGATTGTGGATCGATGCTATTGCGCGCCGTCTTGTCGATCTCGACGTAGTCGGGTCCGAGCACCTCGGCCGCCGTGCCGATCGACGACCGCTTGGCCATCTCCATCTGGAACAGCCGGTCCTCGGCGACCGAGTAGCCGTATCCGGAGTACAGCGCGCGCGTGGTGTCGGCGTACACGTGGGGGATTCCGTAACCGTCCCTCTTCACGGTGATCCCGGATGCGGGGGAGTCCTGCGTTCCGGTGGCCGAACAGGCGGTCAGCAGCACGCTGAGTCCGACCCCGAGGGCTAGCAGCGCCTTCGTCGTCTTCATCGACAACCCCTGGTCCGGTCCGTGGCAGACCGGTGGCGATCACATCGATACATCTCGCTCCTATAACCGTACGTTCGGTTGGTATCCCGGCGTATTGTGTCGTGAAACACGATTGCCGTCAAGGGTGGTGACGGTCTCCGGGGAGCGCCGCCGGTGGTGCCTCCCCACGGCGGGAACTGCCGAAGCGGCGCGGGGCGGAGGCACACGCCGACGCGCCCTCCGATTGGTGAAACCGACCGAAGCTGCTACTTTCGTGTCATGTCTTCAGGCCAGTCGACCGCTCCGCGGGTCACCTATGTGACTTCCGCGCTGGGCTCGCGGCTGCCCTTGGCGCGGGAACTGTGTTGTCGCTGTCTCAGCATCTGCAGCTAATTCGCGCACTCTTCTCCTGATCGATCGTCCTCGGTCGTCCCACTCTCGGCCTGGGACGGATGCAGCGTTCGGACGAAGGTGCGCACCGCCTCCGCATGCAAGGACTGCCACGTGTCTACCCCCACTCTTTCCAGCCCCACCCGGACCGGCTCCGCATCTCGATTCCAGCGGCCTGTGTCCCGTCCCCGTCTCCACATCGTTCCCCCCGAACTGCGGATCAGCGACGGCCCGGCCGCCGGTGTTCTGCGGGTGGCCCGGTCACGCGGCCCGTTGTCCCGGGACGTCGCCGCGAAGGCGACCGGCCTGAGCATCGCCACCGTCAACCGTCAGGTGTCGGCGCTCCTCGACCTCGGGCTGCTGCGCGAACGCGGCGACCTCACGCCGTCCGGCGCGATCGGTCGTCCGCGGGTTCCGTTCGAGGTCAACCACGAGCCCTACCTGACGGTGGGCATTCACATCGGCGCGGTCGTGACCAGCATCATCGCCAGTGACCTGCGCGGGAAGGTCCTCGGCGCGGTCGAGGTGCCCACCCCGCAGGGCGCGTCCGCCGACGCACTCGCCGGCATCGCACGCAGCGCGCGGGCCTTCGCCTCCCGCTGGCACCGGCGTCGCCCGCTGTGGGCGGGTGTCGCACTCGGCGGTCGGGTCGATCCGCAGACCGGTGTCGTCGACCATCCCCGGCTGGGATGGAAGTCCGCCCAGGTCGGCGCCATCATCGCGACCGGACTCGGGTTGCCCGTCTCCGTCGCGGCGCACGTCGAGGCGATGGCCGCGTCCGAACTGCTGCTGAGCCCGGACAGCGAAGACGGTGTCGCGCAAGGCGAAACGGGCCTGTACTTCTACGCCCGTGAGACGGCCGGCATCGCGATCACCATCGACGGGCGCGTTCACACGCCGTCGAGCGGTCCCGGTTCCATCGCGCACTTGCCGACCGGCTCGTCGGCGCAGTGCTCGTGCGGGTCACGCGGGTGCCTCGAGGCGACGATCAGCGATCGCGCGGTCATTTCCGCGGCCCTCGATGCGGGCATCCTCCCGGAGTCGAACCAGCGGCCGACGATGAGTGCCCTCTACAAGGCGGCGTCCTCGGGTTCCGTTCCCGCGCAGAAGCTTCTGGTGGAACGTGCTCAGGTGCTCGGGAAGACGGTCGCCATGCTGCGGGACCTGTTCAACCCTGACCGGGTGATTCTCGGAGGTCAGGCGTTCACCGAGTATCCTGCCGGCATCCCGCACGTCGCGGAGGCCTTCGCGCAGGCATCGTCGCTGGAGCGCAGGGACATTCGCATTTCCGGATTCGGCAACCGGGTGCAGGAGTACGCCTCGACGGTGGTGTCGCTGAGCACCATCTACTCCGATCCGGTCGGAGCGATGCGCCGGACGTCGATCTAGCGTCACAGCAATTCGTCAGCCGCACGGGAAAATACCTGTGCGGCGGACGAATTCGTTATGCTTCTTCCCCGGGTACCTGCTACCCGGTGCAGCTCAGAGTTTGCGCAGCCCGTCGAGGACGCGTTCCATCAGTTTCCGGTCCGGCCCGGTGGACCCGGCGGTCTCGTTCACGGTCACCGCCCCGGCCGCGGCGAGGTCGCCGAGGAGTACGCGCGCGACGCCGAGCGGGATCGAGGCGAGCGACGCGATCTCGGCCACCGACCGCGGTTCGGAGCACAGCGCGAAGACGCGGCGCAGTTCGTCCGGCGCCGGCATCCCGTCCACGACGGTGTCCCCGTCCGGGCGGGCGGCGATGAGCGCCTCCAGTGGCAGATCGACCCCGGACTCGGTCCGACCGCCCGTGAGGATGAACGGCCGGACGATGGAGACGGTGTCTTCGGGTGTCACCCACTCGGTGGGCTCGGCGGCAGGACTGTCGACCGCCTGGGGAGTCTGATCGGCGGGTTCGGAATCGGGTTCCACCTGCAAGGGAGCGGCCTCGGCGCGGCCGGGCTCCACCCACTCGGCCGGCTGCGGCGGGCTCGGGTCCTGCTCTTTCCTGGCGCTGCGGCGCCGGCTGGCTGATCCGAAGCGCGCCCCTGTCGCGCCGATCGACGGCCAGTTCTCATCGCTCACAGTCATCGGTTGGGACCCTTCTCGCACTACCCCACCCACTCCATGGTCCCAAACCCCCGTTTCGTGTGAATGAACCGGTCCCTGTGATTCCGGCTACAGGGTGCGTGCGAGCGTTAGATTTGCTGCGTGACCCACTGGCGGCAGAACTCGGATCCGTTCCTCGCTCCCGATCTCGGCCGGTCCGCGCTGCTCGTCGTCGACACGCAGGTGGACTTCGTCGACGGCGGGACCGCCCCGATTCCCGGCACCTCGGCGGTACTGCCCGCGATCGCTCGTCTCGTAGACGCCTACCGGGAGGCCTCGGCCCCGATCGTGCACGTCGTCCGGTTGTACGAGGGCGACGACGTCGACCTGTGCCGGCGCCGCGTGCTCGCGGCCGGACTCGACATCGCCAGACCGGGCACTGCCGGCTCCCAGGTGGCGCCGGGGCTGGGGGTGCCACCGCTCGACCCCGAGTCGCTCCTCGGCGGCGGCCTCCAGCCCGTCTCGCCGACCGAACACATCCTGTTCAAACCCCGGTGGAGTTCGTTCTACCGCACCGAACTCGACGACCGCCTGCGCCAGTGGCGGGTCGACACCGTGGTGATCGCGGGATGCAACTATCCCCACTGCCCGCGCGCCACGATCTTCGACGCCAGCGAACGCGACTACAAGGTGCTCGTCGCCGCCGACGCGATCTCGGGCGTCGATGCGCGCCACCTGGAGGAGGCCGGGCGAATAGGGGTTCTCCACGCGGAGACCGACGAGATCGTCGAGGCATTGCAGCCACCCGAGCTCGACGTGATCAGCTGAGTGGCGGCGCCGATGTCGCGTCCGGTGGCGCACCCCGCCTGCGCAGCTCCGCACGCGCCCGCTCGATACCGCCGTGCTCCAACGCGGCGAGTGGTGACTCGTCGGCCCACACGAGCTCACCGCGACGGCGGACCGTGACACTCATCGAGCCCGCGAGGTGTTCGAGGGCGCCGGGGATGTTGCGACGCTCGGCGGGGAGCGGAACCGGCAGCACGTGCGCCGCGCTCAGTGGGGAACCGCCCTCGATCTCGACGCTCCACGTGCGACCGCGGCCCCGCAGCGACCACCGATCGTCCGTGACATGCGCCCGGACGGGGGAGGTGACCGGGTTGCCGAGGCGGAACACCGTGCCGTCGGGCAGCGCGACGACGACGGCCGTGACCTCGGTGCGCAGCCCGCCCGCGGTGATCTCGCCGCCCGCGAACGCGACACACGCCTGCCGGTCGGCGAAACCCTGAGCCTGGCCCCACCACCAGGAGCCGGGGAATCCGCCCTTGCCCCAATTCTTTTCGCCGTAGACCTGGGCGCCGTCGAGGTCGATCTCGGTGCCGCCCAGCACGGCCGTGCCCTCGGCCCGTCCGCCGAGCAGCCACGGGTGCCAGTACTGGTTCAGCGCGGGGACGGTCTGGAACACACTCGACCCGCCGAGCCTGCGCCGCGGCCACGGCACCTGGGCGCCGATCCGGACGTCGAGGCGGGCGTCCCGACCGAGGTCCACGTGCACACGGTCGACGGACCCGCGGAACGCGTCGCCGGCGAACGCGCCGAGCCCGGACGGGTTGGCGTAGCCCTCCGGGTGCGCGGCGGTCCGCAGAAACCGGGTGGGGTGACCGGCGAGACCGAGCGTCGCCCAGTGCCCGTCCGCGGCCCGATTGATTCCCGCCAGCGCGACGACGACCTGTCCCGTCGCGGGCTGGGTGAACCGCCAGAAATAGCCTTCCATCGCGACGTCGTGCGCGGCGAGGACGTTGCCGAACGGCAGATCCGCTCCCGTGGAGCGGTACGCCCGCAGCAGACGCGACATCGGTCAGCTTCCCGGCTGGGGGTGCAGCACCGCCTGCGACTGCGTCACTTGCGCCACGAGCCGGTCCTCGTCGTCCCGCAGTTCGGTGACGACGGCCACCGTGGTGCGTCCGGCGTGCAGCGGACGCGCCGTCGCGGTGACGGTGCCCTTGCGGACGCCGCGGGTGAACACCGTGCTCGAACTCGTGGTCGACGTGGACGCTCCCGCCGGAAGATTGAGAAACGCGCAGACGGCTCCGACACTGTCGGCGAGCGTCATCAGCGCCCCGCCGTGCATGCCGTTTCCCGCGGTGGTGCGGTGCTGTTCCCACTCGAGGTGCCCGACGACCTCCTCGGGTGCGGCCTTGGTGAGGCGAACCCCGGTGTGCACGGCGAACGGCATGGTCGCGACGAGATCAGCGGGATCCATACCCGTGGATGCTAGGCGCGGAACCGAACCCGCGCAGGCGGTTCGCGGAGACAACCGGGCCGGTCGATCAGAGGGGCAGCGAAGACTCCGCGAGGCCGGCCGGTGCCCCGCGGCGGCGGAACCATTCCTGACCGAACGCCGCCCGCAACTGGTCTTCGGGCATCTGCAGGAACGGGCCGAAATCCCCGATCTGGGTGGCGTGCGCGTGCATCGCGGCGCGCTTGGCGTCCATGGCCGAGGTGACGTCCACGACCGTGGTGATCTCGGAGTCCGGCAGACCGAACGTGTCGAGGTCCGGTGGCTGGGTGTTCTCGGACCACTCCGGATTGGCGGCCATGAGCCGCCGGATGTGGTCGCGGCTCACGGCGGCCTCGTAGACGTGCGGCACACCGGCCAGTTCGGCGGCCCGGATGCCCACGTGATGCACCTGGACATGATCGGGATGACCGTAGCCACCGTTGGGGTCGTAGATGGTGACCACGTCGGCGGATTCCTCGACGAGGATCGCGGCCAGCCGGGCAGCGGCCTCCTCGACGTCGACGTTGCAGAACGCGGCGGGGTTCTCGTTCTCCGGCGTTCCCGCCATCCCGGAATCCGCGTAGTGCAGCAACACCACACGCTGGGCGCCGAGCAGCGACGTCGACTCCTCCAGCTCGCGTCGCCGACGCTCGGCGAGTGATTCGCCGTCGGTCAGGATCCCGTCGGGGGCCTCGCCGAGCGCCCCGTCCGTCGCGGTGACCACGACGACGCGATGACCGGCGTCGGCGGCCTGACGCATCACGCCGCCCGTGGTGAACACTTCGTCGTCGGGATGGGCGTGGAAACACACCAGGACACTCATGAGCGCAATACTTGCACGTGCTGGAAGTCGCGGCCACGATCTGTGAGGCTCGACGCGTGCTCGGTACCTATCGTCAGATCTTCGCCGCCCCCGGCTCCGCAGCGTTCTCCGCCGCAGGATTCGTTGCGCGGGTACCGATCGCCATGGTCGGCATCGGCATCGTCACGATGCTGTCCGAACTGCGCGGCGACTACGCACTGGCCGGTGCCCTCGCCGCGGTGTTCGCGCTGACCTACGCGTTCATCACCCCGGTCGTGTCCCGGGCGGTGGACCGGTACGGGCAGTCCCGCGTCCTTCCCGTCGCGTCGGGGATCAGCGCGACGTCCATCGCCGCGATGCTGGTGTGCGTCCGGTTCGGGACGCCCGACTGGGTGCTGTTCGTGTGGGCCGTTCCCGCCGGCTGCATGCCCACGATCGGTGCGATGGTGCGCGCCCGCTGGACCGAGCTGTACCGCGGCACGTCACTGTTGCGGACGGCGTTCGCGTTCGAGGCGGTGGTGGACGAGCTGTGCTTCATCGCGGGACCGGTGGTCTCCGTCGGATTGTCCGTCACGGTGTTCCCCGAGGCGGGACCGCTCGCGGGTCTCGTCCTGCTGGTGGTCGGCACGCTCGCACTCGTCGCTCAGCGCGGCACCGAACCCCCCGTGCATTCGGCAACGCACGACGGCCGCCCGTCCGTCGTCCGGACCCCCGCCGTGTGGATCCTCGTGGCGGTGATGGTGTCGATGGGCACGATCTTCGGCGTCATCGACGTCGGTGCCATCGCCTTCACCCGAAGCCACGACGCACCCGCCTCCGCCACCGTGGTGCTGGCCCTGTTCGCGGCCGGTTCCGCTGTGGCGGGCATCGTGTTCGGCGCGATCCGGGTGTCGGCGCCGCTCCGGAAACAGCTGATGGTCGCGGTTCTCGCGGTGGCAGTCCTGACGGTTCCACTCCTTCTGGCCGACAGCATTCCGGCGCTCGCCGTCGCCTACGCGGTGGCGGGGATGACGGTGGCACCGATCATGATCGTCACGACCGGTCTCGTCGAGCAGATCGTGCCCGCGGCCGCGCTGACCGAGGGCATCACCTGGATCGTCACCGGGCTGGGTGTCGGCGTCGCCGTGGGGTCGGCACTCGCGGGCCGGATGATCGACGAATTCGGCACGACCGCGGGCTACGCGGTGGCGGCGGTCGCCGCGCTGCTGGCCTCTATGGTGACCCCATGGCTATTCGTGAAACAGTCGGCGTCGACGGAACGCCCCTCGTCTACTCGGTGACCGGTGACCCCGACGCGCGGGCCCTGGTACTCCTGCACGGTTGGGCGCAGTCCTCGAAGTGCTGGGGCCCCGGGGTGCTCGACGAACTCGCGGCCCGCTACCGCGTCATCGCCGTCGACCTGCGCGGACACGGCTACTCGGGTGCGCCCGACACCGGCTACGCCGACTCCGCGGTCTGGGCCGGGGACGTCGACGCGGTGCTCACGGCCGAAGGCGTCGCGTCCGGCGCCGTGCTCCTCGGCTGGTCCTACGGCGGCCTCGTGATCTGCGACTACCTGGCGTCGCACGGCACGTCCGCCGTCGACGGTGTGGTCTTCGTCGGAGCCATCACCAGCATCGGTCGCGGGGAGGCAGGCGGCAAGGTCGGTGCGGCGATGCGCGCGGCGAGCCCCGGCGCGATGTCCGAGGAGCCGCGCGAGGCGATCCGCGCGCTGGGCGCGTTCGGCAACGCGCTCACCGGACCGCCGGAAGGCAAGGGCGCACAGTCGCAGGCGCTGTTCGGGGCCAGCCTCGCCACCCCGCCCCGGGTGCGGGCCGCACTCTTCAACCGGTCTGCGAGCCACGATGACCTGCTCCGGTCCCTCGACGTGCCGGTGCTCGTCCTGCACGGCACCGAGGACTCCGTCGTCGATGTCTCGGCTGGTAGGCACGCTGCAGAACTGATCCCGCAGGCGCGGGCGTCGTTCTGGGAAGGCTGCGATCACGGACCGTTCGTGGAGGATCCGGAGAGGTTCGTAAAGGAGGTCGGCGAGTTCGTCGACAACCTCGGTTAAAGGGGCCGATCGGTGAGGGAGCACTATGGAGTGGTGACGCCCATGCACAACTCGCGCCCCCGCAGGGTGGCCGTCCTCTCGGTCCACACCTCACCACTGGCGCAGCCCGGTACCGGCGATGCGGGCGGCATGAACGTCTACGTGCTGCAGTCCGCCATCCAAATGGCGCGTCGCGGCGTCGAGGTGGAAATCTTCACCCGGGCCACGTCGTCCGCCGACGCACCGGTCCAGGAAGCGGCGCCGGGGGTCCTCGTCCGGAACGTCGTAGCGGGCCCGTTCGAGGGACTGGACAAGCAGGATCTGCCCACCCAACTCTGCGCGTTCGTCGCCGGGGTGCTCCGCGAGGAGGCCCGCCACGAACCGGGCTACTACAACCTGGTGCACTCGCACTACTGGTTGTCGGGGCAGGTCGGCTGGCTCGCCCGCGACCGCTGGGGTGTGCCGCTCGTGCACACCGCGCACACGCTCGCCGCGGTCAAGAATCTGTCGCTGGCCGACGGTGACACTCCCGAACCGGCCGCCCGCCAGATCGGCGAGCAGCAGGTGGTGGCCGAGTCCGACCGGCTCGTGGCCAACACCACCGAGGAATCCGATCAGCTGGTCCGCCATTACGGCGCCGACCCGAACCGGATCGACGTGGTGGCGCCCGGCGCAGATCTGACGCGGTACCGGCCGGGCGACCGGGCCGCCGCCCGGGCGAAGCTGGGGCTCGACCCGCGCGAGACCGTCGTGACGTTCGTCGGACGCATCCAGCCGCTCAAGGCGCCCGACGTCCTGCTCCGTGCCGCCGCGGAACTGATCGCCCGAGATCCCGAATCGACACTGCGGGTGCTCGTGGTCGGCGGCCCGTCCGGTTCCGGGCTGGCTCGGCCGGACGCGTTGATCGAACTCGCGTCCTCGCTCGGCATCGCCGCGCGGGTGACGTTCCTCCCGCCGCAGGCGCCTGATCGACTCGTCGACGTGTACCGGGCTTCGGATCTCGTTGCGGTGCCGAGTTATTCGGAGTCGTTCGGGCTGGTGGCCATCGAGGCGCAAGCCTGCGGCACGCCGGTGATCGCCGCGAACGTGGGCGGTCTCGGCGTCGCCGTCCGGAACGGCGAGACCGGGCTTCTCGTGGACGGGCACCGCACCGAGGACTGGGCGACGGCGTTGCAGTCGCTGGTCTCGGAGCCCGGCAGGCTCGCCGCGCTGGCCGCCGAGGCTCCTCGTCACGCGGAGAATTTCTCCTGGGAACACACGGCCGACGGACTCCTCGAGAGCTATCGGATGGCGACCGTCAACTACAACTACGGACACGGCCCCAGCGAATTCTCCCCGCGTCGCGGACGCGGACTGTGGAAGCTGCGCAGGGCCGGGGGAGTGCGCGCATGAGTTGCCCTGTGTCAAGCCGCCGGTTGTTGGTGGACGATCAGTCGTTGGAGGGCGCCGTGTTTGTCCGGTTCGTAGGCGAGGTTGTCCTGCCAGCAGTGCCAGATGACGAACAGCCAGGCGCGGGCGAGGATGCGGACGGCATGGGGGTGGTCGTGTCCGCGGGCGACGGCCCGGTTGTAGAGGTCGGCGGCCCAGAGGTTCGAGTGGCGGGAGTCGCCCGCGAAGTCGGTGACGGCATCGCGGAGTTGTTTGTCTGCGGCCCAACGGAATCCGACAATTCTGGCCTTGCCGGACTGGCGTGTGGAGGGGGCGACGCCGGCGAGGCAGGCCAGCGACTCGGGGGTTGGGAATCGTGCCCGGCAGTCGCCGATCTCGGCGAGCAGCCGGGCGGCGCGGACGGTGCCGGAGCGGGGCAGGCTGGTGAAGATGTGGGCGTCGGCGTGCCCGGCGAGTTGCTCGCCGATCTGTTCGGTGAGCAACTTGATCTGTTCGCCGAGGGTGCGCAGGGCGGCGAGGAAGGCGCGGGTGATGTGGGCGTGCGCGGATCCGTCGTCACCGACGGCGCCGCGGGGTGCGGCGGTCAGGCGGGCGTGCAGGACCGCGGGGTCGGTGCGGCCGCTGTAGCTGACGCCGGACAGCCACGTGGCCAGGCGCTTGGGGGTGAGCCAGTCGGCCCGGTCCTGGCAGTCGAAGCGGGTCAGGAACATCAGGCTGATCGGGGAGTCGAGATCGGCGAACAGGCCGACCGCGCCGGGGAAGACGTTGCGCAGGTGCGCCCGCAGTTGGTTGGCGAGGGCGACGCGGTGGGCGACGAGGTCCTTGCGGGCCCGGCAGAGTCGGCGCAGCGCGACGGTGGCCGGGTGGTCGGGGGTCAGCGGCGCCAGTCGGGTGCGGTCGGTGCGCAGGGTGTCGGCGAGGACGAAGGCGTCGAAGCGGTCGTCCTTGTTGCCGGCCGATCCGTAGCGGCCGCGCAGGTTCTTGACCTGGTTGGGGCTGATTACCACGATGGTGATCCCGGCGCCGAGCAGGGTGTCGATCACCGGTCCGTCGGGGCGTTCGATCGCGACCTCGCAGACGCCGGTGCGGGCGAGGACTGTGAGCAGCTCGCGCAGCCCGGCGGCGCTGTGTTCGACGGTGCAGCGGTGGACCTCGCGGCCGCGGGCATCGACGACGGACACGGCGTGATCGTCGCGGGCCCAGTCGATGCCGCAGGTCAGGGCGTTGGGTGGTTCATCGGGCAGGGTGTTTCTGGCAGACTTCATGTCAGCCTCCTCGCTGCTAGACCCAGTGGGGAGGCACCCTCGTGCGGTGCCGGGACGCGGCAGCCGGTTCGCTCACTGTTCGGCGCTCGGTGGCGCTCAGCCCTGTCGACGGTCGGCGCGGCCCGGGCGACCGCCGGGTCCTGCAGAACTCATGCCGGACATCGATCGTGTCAAGCGAGCAGGGCAGTGACCCGGCGGCACCTCGGGTGCATCGGCAGTCCATCTGAAACCACCGACACAAGGATGGTGCACCAGTGAGCGAGCTGGCCGAAGTGATCGAGTCCGCCCTGACCGAACGTGAGATGGACTTCACGAGGAAGGACTCGACGCACTTCATCGTCGAGTTGCCCGGCGAGCGCAAGCTCAAGACCACCACGCTCCTGACCGTCGGCAAGCACGGTCTGCGCGTCGAGGCGTTCGTCTGCCGCAAGCCCGACGAGAACTTCGAAGGCGTCTACAAGTACCTGCTGCGGCGCAATCGCCGGCTGTACTCGGTGGCGTATACGATCGACAAGATCGGCGACATCTACCTGGTCGGTCAGATCGCCGAGCACGCGGTGACCGCGGACGAACTGGACCGGATTCTCGGGCAGGTGCTCGAGGCGGCCGACGGCGACTTCAACACCCTCCTCGAGCTCGGTTTCGCCGGTTCCATCAAGCGTGAGTGGGAGTGGCGTGTCTCACGCGGGGAGTCACTGGCGAACCTGAAACCGTTCGAGCATCTCATCGAGGACCCGCAGGCCTGAGTGCTGTCGACCGCCCGCGGACCGGAAATACGCGCGGGTAGAGTTGCGCCGAGCTTGTGACTGTTGTCACAGGTTAGGTGCATGTGTCTGATGTTCACAGAAACTTGTACCGACAACTGCTGCTGCAACACTTCGAGGGAGAGGCCCCAGTGAGCTTCAAGAGCCCGTTTCCGGACGTCGAGATTCCGAACCTCAGTGTCTACGATTTCCTTTTCGGCCAGGTCGACCCGGCCGATGGGGACCGGCCCGCGCTGATCGACGGTGCCTCCGGCGCGGTCACCACGTACCAGGCGCTCATCGCCCAGATCGACGGGGTGGCCGGGGCGCTCGCCGCCCGCGGTCTCGCGGTCGGCGAGGTGGTGGGGTTGCATTCGCCGAACGTGCCGGCGTTCGCGTCGGTGTTCCACGGGATCCTGCGGGCCGGGGGTGTCGCGACCACCATCAACGCCCTGTATACCGCGGAGGACATCGCCAAGCAGCTCACCGACTCGAAGGCGAAGTTCCTGTTCACCGTCTCCCCGCTGCTGCCGCAGGCCGAGGAGGCCGCGGCCCGCGTCGGGATCCCGGTGGAGAACGTGATCGTCCTCGACGGCGCCGACGGGCACCCGTCGCTGACCGATCTGCTGGCCGAGGGCGCACCCGCCCCGGAGGTGTCGTTCGATCCGGCGACCCAGCTGGCGGTGCTGCCGTATTCGTCGGGGACCACCGGCCGGCCGAAGGGGGTGATGCTCACGCATCGCAACCTGGTGGCGAATGTGTGTCAGATCAACCCGCGGATGGGCATCGGCGCCGACGACAAGCTGCTGGCGGTGCTGCCGTTCTTCCATATCTACGGGATGACGGTGCTGCTGAACGCGGCCCTGTTCAACCGGGCGAGCTTGGTGACGATGCCGAAGTTCGACCTGGTCGAGTTCCTGTCGATCGTCTCCGGGCAGCGGTGCACGTATGTGTTCATCGCCCCGCCGGTCGCGGTGGCGTTGGCCAAGCATCCGCTGGTCGACGATTACGACCTGTCGAGCGTGCATTCGGTCTTCTCCGGTGCCGCCCCGCTGGATCAGGAGCTGGGCAAGGCCGTCGCGAACCGGCTGGGGTGCCGGGTGCGGCAGGGGTACGGGATGTCGGAGATGAGCCCGGTCTCGCATGCGATTCCGTTCGACCGTGACGACATCGCGCTGGATTCGGTGGGTCCGTCGATCGCGAACATGGAGTGCAAGCTGGTCGACCCGGGCACCGGGGAGGAGGTCGCCTACCCGGCGGAGGGGGTCAGCGCGCCGGGTGAGTTGTGGTGCAAGGGCCCGAACATCATGGCCGGGTATCTGGGCAACGACGAGGCGACCGCGGAGACCCTGGATGCGGACGGGTACCTGCACACCGGGGATATCGCGACGGTCGACTCCGAGGGGGTGGTGACGATCGTGGACCGGATGAAGGAGCTGATCAAGTACAAGGGGTACCAGGTGCCGCCCGCCGAGTTGGAGGCGTTGTTGTTGACGCACCCGCAGATCGCCGACGCCGCCGTCATCGGGGTTCTCGACGAGGAGGGTGAGGAGGTGCCGAAGGCGTTCGTGGTCCGCCAGCCCGGCGCCGACTTGGACGAGGCCGCGGTCATCGCGTTCGTCGCCGAGCGGGTGTCGCCGCACAAGAAGGTCCGCAAGGTCGAGTTCATCGACCTGGTGCCGAAGTCCGCCGCGGGCAAGATCCTCCGCAAGGATCTCCGGGCAAGCGAGGCCGGCCGGAGCTGACGGCAGGGGTTCACGGCGCGAGGGTTCCGGGAGGCATGCCAGGATGAACGGCATGAGTACCGGAACCCTTGTGCTGCTCCGCCACGGCGAGAGCGAATGGAATGCGCTCAACTTGTTCACCGGCTGGGTGGACGTCCACCTGACCGATAAGGGCATCGCCGAGGGCAAGCGCGCCGGCGAATTGCTGCTCGAGCACAACCTGCTCCCCGACGTGCTCTACACGTCGCTGCTGCGCCGCGCGATCAGCACCGCCAACATCGCGCTCGACACCGCCGACCGGCACTGGATTCCCGTCATCCGCGACTGGCGTCTCAACGAGCGCCACTACGGTGCCCTGCAGGGACGCAACAAGGCGCAGGTCAAGGACAAGTACGGCGACGAGCAGTTCATGCTGTGGCGCCGCAGCTACGACACCCCGCCGCCGCCGATCGAGGCCGGCAGCGAGTACAGCCAGGACACCGATCCCCGCTACGCGAACCTCGATGAGGTCCCACTGACGGAGTGCCTGAAGGACGTCGTCGTCCGCCTGATCCCGTACTGGGAAGACACCATCTCCGCCGACCTGAAGGCGGGCAAGACCGTGCTGATCACCGCGCACGGCAACTCGCTGCGCGCCCTCGTCAAGCACCTCGACGGAATCTCCGACGAGGACATCGCGGGCCTGAACATCCCGACGGGCATCCCGCTGCGCTACGACCTGGACGAGAACCTGAAGCCTCTCAACCCCGGTGGCACCTACCTCGACCCCGAGGCCGCTGCCGCGGGCGCCGCCGCGGTCGCGAACCAGGGCGGGAAGTAACCCGTGCGACCGGCCGGACGTCGCGTTCGCGGGACGTCCGGCCAACGGCAGGTTAACTGCGGACGAAGACTCCGGTTCCCGCGTGTGACGTGCGCGGAAATGCCTGGACCCTGCGTAACCGGCCCGCCGCACGAACGTACGATTCAGGCGTGAGTGTTGTTCAAGCCGTCTTGCTTGCCATCGTGGGCGGCTTCGTCGGTTACCTCGTCGGTGGCGTTCTGATCCCCATGCTGTCCACCCGGCAGGCGCAGCGCATGGAAGAGCAGTCCGGGCTCACGATGTCGCAGGTGCTCGACCTGATCGTGCTGGCGTCCGAGAGCGGCATCGCCGTGGTCGACCAGTTCCACGACGTCGTCCTGTTCAACCCCCGGGCGGAGGAGCTGGGCCTGGTGCGGAACCGGCTCGTCGACGACCGGGCGTGGGTGGCGGCGCTCCGGGTCCTCGAGACCGGCGAACCCGTCGAGGTCGACCTGAGTACCAAGAACCCGCAGCGGGGACGCGATCGGATCGCGGTGCGCGGCACCGCACGTCTGCTCAGCAAGGAAGATCACAACTTCGTGGTCCTGTTCGCCGACGACGACTCCGAGCAGGTGCGGATGGAGGCGACCCGCCGCGACTTCGTCGCCAACGTCAGCCACGAGCTCAAGACCCCGGTCGGCGCGATGGGTCTGCTGGCGGAGGCACTCCTCGAATCGGCGGACGACCCCGATTCGGTCCGGCACTTCGGCGAACGCGTGCTCAGTGAATCCGTGCGGCTCGGCAAGATGGTCACCGAACTGATCGCGCTGTCGCGGCTGCAGGGCGCCGAGAAACTGCCCGACCTCGAGGCCGTCTCGGTCGACGAGGTGGTGGACGAGGCGCTGCAGCGTTGCAAGATCTCCGCGGAAGCCGCCGGGATCGCCGTCACCACGGACCAAAACAGCGGTTACGAAGTGCTCGGCGACCGCGCCCTGCTCGTCACCGCGCTGTCCAACCTGGTCCAGAACGCGATCGCCTATTCGCCGAAGGGCACCCCCGTCTCGGTGAGCCGGTCGATCCGCGGCGACAACGTGGCGATCTCGGTGACCGACCGCGGCGAAGGCATCGCCAAGGCAGACCAGGAGCGGGTGTTCGAACGGTTCTTCCGCGTCGACAAGGCGCGGGCCCGCGCGACCGGCGGAACGGGGCTCGGCCTCGCGATCGTCAAACACGTGGCCGCCAACCACAACGGATCGATCGACCTGTGGAGCAAGCCCGGAACAGGTTCGACGTTTACCCTGCAGATTCCTGCACACATCGAGACAGTGGACGCCGAGGGCGGAAACGTCGGGAAGAGAGAAACCGGTATGGAGGCCAAGCGATGACAAGTGTGCTGATCGTGGAAGACGAGGAGTCACTGGCCGACCCATTGGCATTCCTGTTACGCAAGGAAGGGTTCGAGACGACGATCGTGGGCGACGGACCGTCCGCGCTCGCCGAGTTCGACCGGGCCGGTGCCGACATCGTCCTCCTCGACCTCATGCTGCCCGGCATGAGCGGCACGGACGTGTGCAAGCAGCTCCGCAGCCGGTCCGGTGTCCCCGTCATCATGGTGACGGCACGGGACAGCGAGATCGACAAGGTGGTGGGTCTCGAACTCGGCGCCGACGACTACGTGACCAAGCCGTACTCGGCGCGGGAACTGATCGCCCGCATCCGCGCGGTGCTGCGCCGCGGTGTCGACAGCGAACTCGACGTCGCGCAGGACTCGGCCGTCCTCGAGGCGGGACCGGTCCGGATGGACGTCGAACGTCACGTGGTCCAGGTGAACGGCGAGGCCGTCACTCTGCCGCTCAAGGAGTTCGACCTCCTCGAGTACCTGCTGCGGAACTCGGGCCGGGTGCTCACCCGCGGGCAGCTGATCGACCGGGTGTGGGGCGCGGACTACGTCGGCGACACCAAGACCCTCGACGTGCACGTCAAGCGTCTGCGCTCGAAGATCGAGACAGACCCGGCCAAGCCGGAGCATCTCGTCACCGTCCGCGGCCTGGGCTACAAACTGGAGGCGTGAGCGGACGCTGATCCGCCACAGTTGCAGACGAATTCGTCAGCCGCACAGGAAATTACCTGTGCGGCTGACGAATTCGTGGGCGTGTGTCAGAACGGGTTGTACACGTACACACCGCGGAACGGTGCCGAGATGATCTGCGTGATGGCATGCTCGCGACCCTGGTCGTCGAACTGCCTGCAGTAGACCGCGACGTAGTGTCCGTCGCCCTTGCACTCGATGACCCGGCCGGTGCCGTACGGGCTCAGCACGAGTGCCCGGTCGCCCTTGTCGCCGAAGGCGCCCGGATCGAACGGTGCGACGAAGTTGGCCGTCTTGTCGTAGAAGGTGTTCCAGTCCGGGGTCGGCTGGGCGGACGCGGTCGGCGCGAGGGCGAACGTTGCGGCGGCGGTCAACAGGGCACCGGTCAGAATTCGAGCGAACATGATCTCTCCTGTCATGGCTGTGCCCGGAATGGGGCCGTGACGGGTAAATCGACCGGTGGGTCTGATGCGTTACTCGGCGGCCTTCTTCTGCGCGGCGGCGGTGGCGGGATGGACGGCGACGAGACCGAGGCCGGCCCTGCGTTTGCACATCTTCGCCAACTCCGCGTACGCGGCCTTGCCGAGCAGTTCCGTCAGCTCGGGTGCGTACGACTGCCAGACGGCCTTGGCGCCCACGTGGGCGTCGGGGGAGCCCGAGCAGTACCAGTCCAGGTCCGAGCCGCCCTCGCCCCAGCCGCGCCGGTCGTACTCGCTGATGGTGGTCTTGAGGATCTGCTCGCCGTCCGGGCGTTCGACCCACTCCTGGGTGCGGCGGATCGGGAGCTGCCAGCACACGTCGGGCTTTACCTCGAGGGGTTCGATTCCGCGCTTGAGTGCCATCGAGTGGAGCGCGCAACCGACGCCGCCCTCGAAGCCGGGGCGGTTCAGGAAGATGCAGGCGCCGTGGTACCGGCGGGTGCGCAGCGCGGGCTCGTCCTCGAGGTCGTCCTCCTCGACGTAACCCTTCTTGCCGAGACCCTTCTCCATGAACTGCCAGTCCGCGGGTGTGAGCATCTTCACTGACCGGTTCAGTTTCTCCAGGTCCTCCTCGTCGGAGAGGAACGCGCCGTGGGAACAGCAGCCGTCGTCGGGCCGGTCGCCGATGATGCCCTGGCACGCGGGGGTCCCGAACACGCAGGTCCAGTGGGAGAGCAGCCACGTCATGTCCGCGGCGATGATGTGCTCGGTGTTGTCGGGATCGGGAAACTCGACCCATTCACGAGCGAAGTCGAGGGGTACTTCCGGGCTGGGCGTCATCTTGTGTGAACGCCCTGCTTTACGTGCTGTCACAAAGCCCGACGGTAGACCCAGTACCGTGTCAATGTGCGACTAGGGGTACTCGACGTCGGAAGCAACACCGTCCATCTTCTCGTAGTGGACGCCCACAGGGGCGGCCACCCCACACCGATGAGTTCGACCAAGTCGACTCTGCGGTTGGCGGAGAACACCGACGACCGGGGTGACATCACCTCCCAGGGTGCGGATCGCCTGGTCTCGACGGTGGCAGACTTCGCCAGCATCGCGAAGACGTCGGGGTGCGGTGAGCTCATGGCCTTCGCCACGTCCGCCGTGCGCGACGCCAACAACTCGGACGCCGTGCTCGAACGAGTGCACGCCGAGACCGGGGTGACACTCGAGGTTCTGTCGGGTGTCGACGAGGCACGGCTGACGTTCCTCGCCGTGCGCCGCTGGTTCGGGTGGAGCGCGGGCCGCATCGTGAACCTCGACATCGGAGGCGGATCCCTCGAGCTGACGACGGGTGGCGACGAGGACCCGGACGTCGCGCTGTCGCTGCAACTCGGCGCGGGACGGCTCACCCGGGACTGGCTCGAGGCCGACCCGCCGGGCAAGCGTCGGGTGGCCGTGCTGAGGGATTGGCTGGACGCCGAACTGACCGTCCCGTCCAAGGAACTGCGCGCGGCGGGGCAGTGGGATCGGGCCGTCGGCACGTCCAAGACGTTCCGCTCGCTGGCCCGGCTGACGGGCGCGGCGCCGTCCGGCGCGGGCCCGCGGGTCAAGCGCACCCTCACCGCCAGTGGTCTCAGGCAACTCATAGCTTTCATTTCGCGGATGACGGCCTCGGACCGTGCAGAATTGGAAGGGGTGAGCTCCGACAGGTCGCAGCAGATCGTGGCCGGAGCACTCGTTGCGGAGGCCAGCATGAGAGCACTGGGCGTGGAAGAACTGGAAATCTGCCCCTGGGCTCTGCGTGAGGGTTTGATCCTCCGCAAGCTCGATACGGAAATGGGCGGTGAATTGATGGTGGGTGCTCGATGACCGAGGACAGTCAGCAGATCTCTGTGTCAGAACTGCTCAAACGCAACGGACAACAGGTGGAGTCCCGGGGCGGGCGGCGTCGTCGCGGCGTCAAGGGGGGAATCTCCGTTGCCGAGCTGACCGGTGAAATTCCGGTGGTCCGGGATCCGTCCGATTCGCGGGCACTCGAACCCGAACCCGAATCTGCCGCGCCCGAGCCGCCGCGCACGTCCGCACCGGCGGCGCCGCCGGCGCGTGCCGACGGGCGCACCGCAGCATTCACGTCTCCCGTCGACGACGAAGACGACGACGAGCCCATCGCCAGTCGCCCCGCCGGCCGTGGCCGCGGAGTGGTGTCGGGTGGGACGTCGCGTGATCACCAGGGAACCTGGGTCAGCCGCTCCGTCCAGAAGGAACGGCCGGCGCCCGAGGCCGCCGCGCCCGCACCGGCGCCCACGGTGGCCGCCCCGGTCGTGAAGAAGCCGGAGCCCGCGCCGACCGTCGCCGCTCCCCGCGTGACGCCGGCGCCGAAGCCCGACGCCCCGGCCAAGGCCGAACCGGCGGCGAAGGCCGAACCGGCGGCGAAGCCCGCCGCGCCGGCGAAGCCCGCCGCGCCGGCGAAGCCCGCCGCGCCGGCGAAGCCCGCCGCGCCGGCGAAGCCCGAGGTGCCGGCGAAAACCGGAACCCCGGCGAAGGCCGGTCCCACCGCGCCGACGAACGGCGCGTCGAAGTTCGTCAAGACGCCGAAGCCTGAGGCTCCCGCCAAGGCGAAGCCGGAACCCGCGCTGCTGTCCGGCTCGACGCTGGCCGGTGACCTGATGCGGCAGTCACGGGACTCGGACGCGGCGAACGCGGGCGAGGAGACGGAACTCATCGAGGCCGCCACCGACGACGCGGGCACCGAGAAGCACGAGGGCGACGCGCAGAAGCCCGAGAGCCCTCGCCGTTCCCGCAAGGAGGCGAAGGCCGAGAAGGCCGTGGCCGCGAAAGCGGAGAAGGCGGACAAGAACGACGAGGCAGGCGAGAACTCCACCCGCGAGTGGGCCGTCCTCATCGGTCAGGGTGTCGTAGCCGTGATCGCCGGGGCCCTGCTCTTCAAGGGTTTCGAGAAACTGTGGGACGTCTTTCCGTGGGTCGCGCTGATTCTGGCGCTGCTCGTCATCGTGGGCCTCGTCGCGATGGTCCGCATCCTGCGTCGCACCGACGACATCACCAGCTTCGTGATCGCCGTCGTGGTCGGGATGATCGTCACTCTGGGGCCGTTAGCCTTCATGCTTGCGTCGGGCTGAGTTGCTCATGGTCGGGGACAGTGGGCACGGGCAGGTTCGACGGTCATCGCGCGGGCGGAAGGTGCTGGTGGGCCTGTCGACGGCCTCGGTGTACCCGGAGAACACGGAGGCGGCGTTCCGGTACGCGGCCGATCTGGGATACGACGGCGTCGAACTGATGGTGTGGGCCGAATCGGTCAGCCAGGACATCGGGGCCGTGGCCGGGCTGGTGCGCAGATACGCGATTCCGGTTCAGGCGATCCACGCGCCGTGCCTGCTGATCTCGCAGCGGGTGTGGGGTGCCGACCCGGTCGCGAAGCTGGAGCGTTCCGTCCGCACCGCCGAGTCGCTCGGGGCGACGAGTGTCGTGGTGCACCCCCCGTTCCGCTGGCAGCGCCGGTACGCCGAGGGTTTCGCCGATCAGGTGGCCGAACTGGAACAGCGCAGCGACGTGATCGTCGCGGTGGAGAACATGTTCCCCATGCGGGCGGACGGCTTCTTCGGCAGCAAGGAGAGGTCCGCGCAGCGGCTCCGGAGGCGGGGCGGACCGGGGGCGGCGCTGTCGGCGTTCAGCCCGTCCTACGACCCCACCGATTCGGGGCACGCCCACTACACCCTGGATCTGTCGCACACGGCCACGGCCGGGATGGATGCGATGAAGCTGGCGGAGCGTATGGGGGAGGGCCTCGCGCATCTCCACCTCGCGGACGGTCGGGGCGCGTCGATGGACGAGCACCTGATCCCCGGGCACGGCGCCCAGCCGTGCGCGCAGTTGTGCCGTCATCTCGTCGACACCGGATTCGACGGGCAGGCGGTGATCGAGATCAATACGCAGAACGCCCGGACGCAGCGGGAACGGTCCTCGATGCTCGCGCAGGCGCTGACGTTCGCCCGTGAGCACCTCGAACCGGGTCGGGCCGCCTCGGGGTCGCCGCGCAGCCACTCCGGTGGCGATCACGACGACACCTGAGATTTCTGCCGCGTCCCTGCTGCGGTAAGCTCGTCGCCATATTGGATAGTTTCAGTATCTAGTTCTGGGGTATCCGGTGTCGAGAGTCGACGAGCCGAAGGAGGGGCCGTGCGCGTTTCCGAATTGGTCGCCCGTACCGGCGTTCCGCTCGCGACGGTGAAGTACTACCTGCGCGAAGGTCTGCTGATGCCGGGCGAGGCGACGAGCGCCACCCAGGCCCGGTACGGCGAGAAGCACGTGGAGCGACTGGGCCTCGTCAAGGCGCTGGCCGGAGCCGGACTCCCGATTCCGCGCATCCGGGAGATCCTCCGGCTCGTCGACCATCCCGACGGCTCGCTGTTCGAGGTGCTCGGTGAGGCCATCGCGCAACTCCCGCCCTACCTCGACGCCTCCGACGACGGCGCGGACGAGTTCCCGCGGGCACGCGCCGTCCTCGACAGGCTCGGGCAGGTGTACGACCCGCGGTACGTCGCGGTCGGCCAACTCGAACGTGCGCTCGAGGGGCTCGAAGAAGCAGGCATCCCGATGACCGAGGAGCGGCTCGAGGCCTACGGGCGGCACGTGCGCGGAATCGCCGAGATCGACATCGGACTCATGCCCACCGAATCGGCCGAGGACGCGATCCGCTACGCGGTGCTCGGCACGGCCATCTACGAGCCGGTGATCGCCGCGATGCGCCGCCTCGCACACCAGGACGTCGCGCAGAAGCGTCTCCGGAACCCCGAAGAACAGGATCAGCAGTGAGCTCAACTCCCTTCCGCGACCTCAACGTCCTCACCGCTGCCGGTGACGGGACCTATCTGGCGTCGATCGACCCGATCTGGACGATCGGCCCCAAGGTGCACGGCGGTTCGATGATGTCGCTCTGCGCGGCCGCGGCCCGCAGGCGACTGCTCGACGAGAACGGCGACGCCGAGCTGTCCCGGGTGCAGCCCCTCGCGGTCGGTGCCAACTACCTGTCCGCTCCCGACCCCGGCGAGGTGACACTGTCGACGACGCTGCGCAAGCAGGGCAAGCAGGTGTCGTTCGTCGACGTGGAGCTGAAGCAGGGCGACCGCGTAGCCGTGCACGCGTCGGTCACGCTCGGCGTCCCGGACGTGGGAGAGCCGCAGTACAACGGCGCCCACGCCCTGTCCCAGCTCCCGGTGGAACCGCCCGCCGACGCCGTCGTGCTCACGGCCGACCATCCGATGGGGCAGATCGTCCACGTGTCGCAGGGCTGCGACATGCGGGTCGACGGGACGTCGGCGCACTTCCTGACCGGCAACCAGGGCGAACCCGAGGTGCGCATGTGGGTGCGACCGCGCGCGGGCGACGAGGACGATCCCGACACGGCGGCCCTGTTCGCGATCATGACCGGAGACATCAGCGCCCCTGTGACGATGAACCGCGGCATGTTCGGCTGGGCGCCCACGGTGCAGCTGACCACCTACCTGCGCAGGCAGCCGGCACCGGGGTGGCTGCGCGTGATGGCCAGTAGCACGGTGCTCGGCGGCGCGTGGTTCGAGGAGGACCACACCGTCCTCGACTCCACCGGGGCGATCGTCGTGCAGAGCCGGCAGTTGGCGATGATCCCCCGCTAGGAAGGCGCCGCAGAGCGTCGTGGCAGGCTGTTCGGCATGACGAGAATTGCGGTAATCGGAGGCGGCAAGATCGGCGAGGCCCTCATCTCGGGGCTTCTGCAGGCAGGTCACGCCGTCAAGGATCTGGTGGTGGCCGAGCAGCATCCGGCGCGGGCCGACGAGCTGGCCGCGGCGTACTCGGTGCGCGTCACCACCCCCTCCGACGCCGCCGAAGGCGCCGACGTCATCGTGATGGCCGTCAAGCCGGGCGACGTCGAGGCCGCGCTCACCGAGGTGTCCAAGGTGGAACTCGACGGCGAGCGCGAGCAGCTGCTCGTGTCGCTCGCTGCCGGTATCCCCACCGCCTTCTACGAGACGAGACTGCCCGCCGGGTTCCCGGTGGTCCGGGTCATGCCCAACACGCCCATGCTGGTCGGTGAGGGCGTCAGCGTGCTGGCACCCGGCAGGCATGTGAAGAAGGAGCACCTCGAACTGGTGCGCGGCGTCCTGTCGTCGGTCGGCAAGGTCGTCGTCGTCCCCGAATCGCAGATCGACGCCGTCACCGCCGTCTCCGGTTCCGGTCCGGCCTATTTCTTCCTGGTCGCCGAGGCCATGATCGACGCGGGCGTCGGGCTCGGACTGACCCGGGCGACCGCATCCGAACTGGTCGTGCAGACCATGGTCGGCTCCGCAGCCATGCTCGACAGGTCGGGGGAGAGCGCAACCGAACTTCGTGCCGCCGTGACTTCGCCCGGCGGAACCACCGCGGCGGCGATCCGCCGGCTGGAAGGAAACGGGCTCCGAACAGCATTTTTCGACGCTCTCGAAGCCGCGAAAATTCGTTCCGCCGAACTCGGCACGTCAACCGAATGAATATTCGATTGCCCACACCCGTCGCAGTAACCCCATCCGTCCCGCTAAGCTCGAAGTAGCACGTGCGTGTCTGTTCCGCCGGAGGGGAAGCCGGCGGCGCGAGACGTGCCGGAGGTAAGTGGTTGATGACGTCTGCAAAAAAGCCGTCCAAGGGCTCGGCCCCGGACGGACAACCGGCACTGGCCGGAACGCAATTTCTCACCGTCGCCGAGGTAGCGACGCTGATGAGAGTGTCCAAGATGACTGTGTATCGGTTGGTGCACAGCGGCGAACTGCCCGCCGTCCGCGTGGGCCGCTCGTTCAGAGTGCATGCGAAAGCAGTGCACGACTACCTCGAAACCTCGTACTTCGACGCCGGTTGACCGATCGGCACGAAGAGGGTCACCTCGGTTTCGCCGGTAGCGGTGCGACCTAGTTTTCAGAGAGAGGACCCGCACCGGTACGATTAGCGACTGTCGTACCAGCCAGCTGGTGTCGTAAGGCGCTGAGCTAGTTAAAACGAGGCCCAGGCGCCAGAGCGGCGCAGGCGTACGTGACCGGCGTGCGCAGGAACGCTAGAGAAGAACGTGAGGGACACCCGCTATGGGTTCAGTGATCAAGAAGCGACGCAAGCGCATGTCGAAGAAGAAGCACCGCAAGCTGCTTCGCCGCACCCGAGTGCAGCGCAGGAAACTCGGTAAGTAAAGAGTTGCGTCTGGATGCCCGTCACCTCCGGTGGCGGGCATCCGTCGTTTCGCCGACTCCCTCCGCGTTGTGGTCGACCGACCAATTGTCGTTGTGCGGAGCGCCATCCCCCTCCTGCACGTATCGTTGACGTCACTCGCTACGTGATCGGGGGTTCTAGTGGTTGTGAGTGACGGAGACAGTACTACGCGAACGGCGGTGCCGCGCGTCGTGCTGGTCACTGGGGCAAGCAGGTTTCTGGGTGGGTACCTGGTCACCCGGCTCGCTCAGAATCCGGACATCGAGCGGGTCATCGCGGTGGACGCGGTGTCGCCGAGCAAGGACATGCTGCGCCGCATGGGCCGCGCCGAGTTCGTGCGCGCCGACATCCGGAATCCCTTGATCGGCAAGGTCATTCGCAACGCCGAGGTCGACACCGTCGTGCACGCCTCGACGCTGGCGCGCCCGCCGAAGTCGGGCAGTCGCGCGGCCATGAAGGACATGAACGTCATCGGCGCGATGCAGTTGTTCGCCGTCTGCCAGAAGGCGCCGACGGTCAGGAAGGTCGTGCTGCGCTCGGCCTCCGTGGTGTACGGCTGCAGCGCCAAGGACCCGGCCAAGTTCACCGAGGAGATGAGCGCCCGGCGGCGTCCCGCGGGCGCCTACGCACGGGACTGCATCGAGATCGAGGGATATCTGCGCGGAATGGGGCGCAGGCGCCCCGACATCGGCGTGTCGATTCTCCGCCTCGCACCGCTGGTCGGGCCCCGCCTCAACGCGACCGTCGCGCAGTACCTCACCTCACCGGTGGTGCCGACCATTCTCGGACGCGACGCACGCCTGCAGGTGCTGCACGAGGAGGACGCGCTCGCCGCACTGGAACGGGCCACGGTGTCGGGTCCGGCGGGCACGTTCAACGTCGCCGGCGACGGCGTGGTCATGATGTCCCAGGCAATCCGCCGCGCCGGGCGGATCGAGGTCCCGATGCCGTTCGGGTTGTTCCGCAACGTCGGACGTGCGCTGATGGGTCCGGTGATGCGGTCGTACACCACCGAGCAACTCGAGTACTTCCACTTCGGTTGCGGACTCGACACCACCCGCATGCGAAGCGAACTATCCTTCGAGCCACGGTGGACCTCGATGCAGGCGCTCGACGACTTCGCTCGCGCGGCAGGCGTCAAGGCGATCATCAAGAACGAATGGGTCGACGCAGCAGAAAACGCACTACTCGCTCTTACCGGCACGGCGAAAGGGGAGAGGTGAACGAAGTGGCGAAGGTCATTCCGTTGCACGGTGCGACAGCCGCGCGCGGGGCCGCTATCGGACGTTCGAGGCGTGAGCAGAGCGAGAGCCGACATCCGTCCGCGATGCCTCCACCCGCCGTGATCACCCCACCCGAGCCCGTCACCGAGTCTTCGGCCGTCGACGCCGTCCGCAACGCCCTGGCCGAGCAGATCGTCAACACCGCCGAGTTCGTGCGCCGCCGGCTGTCGGGTGACTATCACGTCGACGACTTCGGCTACGACCCGCACTTCGCCGAGAACGTGTGGCTCCCGATCCTGCGGCCGCTGTTCGACAAGTGGTTCCGCGTCGAGGTCAGCGGTCTGGAGAACATCCCGTCGACCGGTGGCGCGCTGGTGGTCGCCAACCATGCCGGTGTCCTGCCCATCGACGGTCTGATGACGTCCGTTGCCGTCCACGACCATCACCCCGCGCATCGCCCGCTGCGGATGCTGGCCGCCGATCTGGCTTTCGAGATGCCGCTGGTCGGCGGTGTCGCCCGCAAGGCCGGGCACACCCTCGCGTGTCACCCGGACGCCGTGCGCCTCCTGCAGGACGGGGAGGTCGCGGCCGTGTTCCCCGAAGGTTTCAAGGGCATCGGCAAACCGTTCAGCGAACGCTACAAGCTGCAGCGGTTCGGCCGCGGCGGTTTCGTGTCCGCCGCCATGCGGACCGGTGCGCCCATCATTCCGTGCTCGATCGTCGGGTCCGAGGAGATCTACCCGAAGATCGGCGAACTGGGGACACTCGCCCGGCTGCTGGGGATGCCGTACTTCCCGGTGACCCCGCTGTTCCCGCACTTCGGACCGCTCGGCCTCGTTCCGCTGCCGTCGAAGTGGTACATCGAGTTCGGCAAGCCGATCGTCACCGACACCTACGACGCGGCGGCGGCCGACGACCCGATGGAACTATTCGAGGTCACCGACCACGTCCGGGAGACCATCCAGCAGACGCTCTACCGGCTCCTCGCGAAGCGCCGCAACGTGTTCCTGGGCTGAATCGCTGAACCGGCGGCTCAGGCCGCCTGTTCGCGGCGGCGCGCGACGATCGCGGCGAGTGCGCCGCCGGCAGCGCCGAGAAGCAGCGCCGTGGGGACGCCGATCTTGGCGGCCTTGCGTCCGGTCCGGAAGTCGCGGATCTCCCAGCCCCGGTTCTTGGCGAGCTCGCGCAGATCGGTGTCGGGGTTGATCGCGACGGCCGTGCCGACGAGCGACAGCATCGGCACGTCGTTGTGGCTGTCCGAGTACGCGGTGCAGCGCTTGAGGTTGAGCCCCTCGCGGACGGCCAGGGCGCGCACGGCGTGCGCCTTGCCGAGGCCGTGCAGGATGTCGCCGACCAAACGCCCCGTGAACATCCCGTCCTCGCTCTCGGCCACCGTGCCGAGGGCACCCGTGAGGCCGAGGCGTTTCGCGATGACCTGGGCCAGCTCCACCGGGGTCGCGGTGACGAGCCACACCTGCTGACCGGCGTCGAGGTGCATCTGCGCCAGTGCGCGGGTGCCGGGCCAGATCTTGTCGGCGATCACCTCGTCGTAGATCTCCTCACCGAGCCGGGCGAGCTCGGCCGTCGACCGTCCGGAGACGAAGGAGAGGGCCTTCTCCCGGCCGGAGGCGACGTCGTCGCTGCTCTCCTTGCCGGTGACGCGGAACTTGATCTGCTTCCACGCGAAGTCGAGGAGGTCGGACGTCTTCAGGTACTTGCGGGCCGCGAGACCGCGGGCGAAGTGGATGATCGAGGCGCCCTGGACCATCGTGTTGTCGACGTCGAAGAACGCGGCCGCCGTGAGGTCGAGGGGAACGTCGTGTTCCACCAGCTCGGTTTCCTCGCCGGACGCGACGTGAAGAGCGAGGGCCGCATCGGCACTCGCCTCACCTGCGACGTTGGCACGTACCTCGGCTTCGCTGGGTCCCAGCGGATTCCTGAACTGGCGTCGGCCCGGGAGGATGATCCCCGCCAGACCTGAACCGAAACCCGTGCCGTTCGGTAGTGATCGCGCAGGCACTCGCACCTCCCGTATCGCAGAAGCCTCTGGGAGCAGCCTATCCCCCGAATCGGGGACGGGGCGGGTGGATGGCCGTGCAGGGGGGACTGTGTGACGTTCATCTCCGAGTCGATTGGCGTATGTGGACCCCGAAACGGCACAGTGACTCCACCGGAGGCGTCGAAAGGAAGTGGCGAGGCATGAGCACGGACGGACGCGAGGTGACGCTTCTCACGAGGGCGGGGTGCGGTGCGTGCGCGCCGGCCCGCGAGCGGCTGCTGGTGGTGTGCGAGGAGTTCGGGCTGGAACTGACGTGCATAGACGTCGACGAGGCGGCGGCCACGGACCCCGAATTGCGGGCCGAATTCGGCGACCGATTGCCGGTGGTATTGCTCGACGGACGTGAGCACAGTTACTGGGAGGTCGACGAAGAGCGCCTTCGCTCGGATTTACGCAAGTAAGGGAACCCTAAAAGTGGGATCTTCCGATGCCGTGCAGGTAGGACCGCATGTCGCGCAGTCGCAGCGACTTTGTGCATGGGTTCACAAGCAGTTACCGTGGTGTGAACAATTCCCCGGAGCATCGTGAAGAACGGCATCGAATGCCGGTCGGACGAGGAGCCAACGACGTGACCGAAACGCACCAGACGCATGGGTCTGTGGCCCCTGGCGTCACGGGGGCGGTCGGGCAGTCTGTGGTCGGGTCTCCGGCCCCCTCGGTCGCCGGCGCGGCTCCGCTCCCCGAATCGCGGGACATCCCCCAGGCTACGGTGACGCGCCTCGCGACGTACCTGCGGGTCCTCGGAGTGCTGACGGAACGCGGCACGATCATCGTCTCGAGCGAAGAACTCGCCGCCGCTTCCGGTGTCGGTTCCGCGAAGCTCCGCAAGGACCTTTCCTTTCTGGGGCCGAACGGTGTGCGCGGCGTCGGCTACGACGTGACGCGCCTGCGGGCCCGCATCGAGCGAGCACTCGGCCTGGACCGCGGACACAAGGTGGTGCTCGTCGGCGTCGGAAACCTCGGCCAGGCGCTCGCCGGCTACGGCGGCTTCGGCCGTCGCGGGTTCTCCATGGTCGGACTGTTCGACAGCGATCCGGCGCGGGTCGGTGCGCCGGTGGGCGACCTCACCGTGCGGCACGTCGACGAACTCGAGCAGGCCTGCGCCGAACTCGAGGCCACCATCGGTGTCATCTCGACGCCCGACGAGGCGGCGCAGGAAGTCGCCGACCGTCTGGTGCGCGCCGGACTGCGCTGCATCCTCAGCTTCTCGCCGACTTCGCTCGACGTCCCCGATCACGTCGAGATGCGCCGCGTCGACCTCGCGGTCGAAATGCAGGTTCTCTCGTTCAACAGCGCACGCAACACGGAATCGGTCCCCACCGCTCCCCGCGTCCGCATCGGACATTCGGCTGTCCCGTCCACCGCACCAAGAAACGGATCAGTGATCGCGCCGTGAGTGTTCTGCTTGTCGGGGTCTCGCACAGGACGGCCCCGGTGCCGGTTCTCGAGCGGGTAGCTGTCACCGACACCGATCGCCCGAAGCTGACGGACAAGCTTCTGGCGTCGTCGCACATCTCGGAGGCGATGATCGTCTCCACCTGCAACCGGGTGGAGATCTACGCCGTCGTCGATGCGTTCCACGGTGCGCTGGCCGAGGTCGGCGAACTGCTCGCCGACCACTCCGGGCTGGATCTCACCGATCTGCACCGGCACGCGTACGTCCGCTACAGCGAGGCTGCGGCGGAGCACCTGTTCGCCGTGGCCAGCGGCCTCGACTCGATGGTGATCGGCGAGCAGCAGATCCTGGGGCAGATCCGGACCGCCTACGCGTCGTCCGACGCCCAGCAGGCCGCGGGCCGCACGCTGCACGAACTCGCGCAGCAGGCGCTGCGCGTCGGCAAGCGGGTGCACTCGGAGACGGGCATCGACTCGGCGGGCGCGTCCGTCGTGTCCGTGGCCCTCGACCGGGCTGCCGGCATCGTCGGCGACGGCGGACTGACCGGACGCACCGCCGTCGTGGTCGGCGCCGGATCCATGGGCGGCCTGTCGGTCGCGCACCTCACGCGTGCCGGGATCGGCCGCATCGTCGTCGTGAACCGCACCAAGGAGCGTGCGGAGCACCTCGCCGACACGGCCCGGTCCAACGGCGTGGAGGCAGATGCCCTCGAGCTGAGTGAACTCCCGGCCGCGATGGCCCAGGCGGACGTCCTCGTGACCTGTACCGGCGCGGTCGGCGCCGTCGTCACGCTCGCGGACACCCACCGCGCGCTGGCACAGCCCGGCCGCGACGCCGAACGCCCCCTCGTCATCTGCGACCTCGGACTGCCCCGCGACGTGGAGCCCGCCGTGTCGGGTCTGCCCGGGGTCACCGTCCTCGACATGGAATCGCTGCAGCGCGATCCCGCCGCAGGCGCCGCCGCGTCCGACGCCGACGCCGCCCGGACGATCGTCGCGGCCGAACTCGCCAACTACCTCGCCGGCCAGCGGCTGGCGGAGGTCACGCCGACCGTGACCGCTCTGCGCCAGCGCGCCGCGGACGTGGTCGAGGCGGAACTGATGCGACTGGATTCGCGACTGCCCGGACTCGACGACCCCGAGCGCGACGAGGTCGCACGCACCGTGCGGCGAGTGGTCGACAAGCTCCTCCACGCGCCCACCGTCCGGGTGAAGCAGCTCGCCTCCGCACCCGGCGGCGACTCCTACGCCGCGGCCCTGCGTGAGCTGTTCGAACTCAGCCCCGGATCCGTCGAGGCCGTCGCGAAGCCCACCGACCTCGGCGGTGCCACCGACCTGAGCGCCATCGACATCACGGACGGCTTCATCGCCGGCCAGGACCCGCGCCTGCGCCGCTTCGTCACAGACGACAACCATGGGAAGGAATCGCAGGCATGAGCGCCGTCGGCACCCGTACGCTGCGGATCGGAACCCGTGGGAGTGAGCTCGCGACCACCCAGGCCGGAACCGTGCGCGACGCACTGATCTCGGCCGGGCACGACGCCGAGCTGGTCATCATCAAGACCAAGGGCGACCAGTCCATGGAATCGGTGGAGAAGATCGGCGTCGGCGTCTTCACCGCCGAACTCCGGGAAGCGCTCGCCGACGGCCGCGTCGACGTGGCCGTCCACTCCTACAAGGACCTGCCGACCGCCCCCGACCAACGGTTCACGATCGCCGCCATTCCGCCGCGCGAGGATCCCCGCGACGCGCTCGTGGCCCGCGACGGACTGGTCCTCGGTGAACTGCCCGCCGGTTCGAAGGTCGGCACGTCCGCACCGCGGCGCACGTCGCAGCTCCGGGCGCTGGGCCTCGGCCTCGACATCCGTCCGCTGCGCGGCAACCTGCAGCGGCGCCTCGGCAAGGTCGAGTCCGGCGAACTCGACGCCGTCGTCCTGGCCCGGGCGGGACTGGCGCGGATCGGACGACTGGACCTGATCACCGAGTCCATCGAACCGGTCCAGATGCTGCCCGCACCCGCGCAGGGCGCGCTCGCCGTCGAATGTCTGTCGGCGAACACGGCGCTCGTCGCTATCCTGTCGGAGCTCGACGACCCGAACAGCCGCGCCGCCGTCACGGCGGAACGCGCGCTGCTCGCCGAGCTCGAGGCCGGCTGCACCGCGCCCGTCGGCGCTATCGCCGAGGTCGTCGAATCACTCGACGACGACGGCCGCATCTTCGACGAACTGTCCGTCCGGGGCTGCGCCGCAGCCATCGACGGTTCCGACGTCATACGCACGGGGGCCGTGGGCTCCCCGGAGAACGCCGAAGAACTCGGCCGCTCCGTCGCGCGTGAGCTTCTCGAGCTCGGTGCGCGGGAGCTGATGAATGTCACCGAGGCCGGTGATGCCGATGTTTGATGTGCGAAGGCCGACTGATCGGCCGATCCGCTTCCTGTACCCATCTCGACACATGATCGCACTGGAGAATTACCGATGAGCCGAGTCCGTAAGAACACCCCCGGACGAATCCTGTTCGTGGGATCCGGACCGGGCGATCCGGCACTGCTCACCGTGCACGCACGGGACGTCCTTGCCGCAGCGACCCTCGCCTTCACCGACCCCGACGTCGACAAGGGCGTCACGGTCCTGGTGGGCACCGACCTGGGCGTCGACGCCGAGACCGGTGAGCCGCTCGCCGAGGTCCGTCCCGCACTGGGTGAGCCGGCGGAGGTCGCGAAGACCCTCGTCCACGAGGCGAGAAACGGCCACGACGTCGTGCGTCTGGTGTCCGGCGACCCGCTGACCACCGACTCCGTGATCGCCGAGGTCACCGCCGTCGCCCGCACCCAGGTGCAGTTCGAGGTCCTGCCGGGCCTGCCGTCCGCGTCCGCCGTCCCGTCCTACGCCGGTATGGCACTGGGGTCGGGACACACCGAGGCCGACGTCCGCGGCGAGGTCGACTGGGCTGCCCTGGCCGCCGCACCCGGACCGCTGGTCCTGCATGCCACGTCGGGTCATCTCGCCGAGACGGCGAGCGCCCTCGTCGAGCACGGCCTGGCTCCGCAGACTCCGGCCGCCATCACGGTTCGCGGCACCACCCGGCAGCAGCGCACCGTGGAGGCAACCCTCGCGACGCTGAACGAGGCCGGTTCCGAACTGGTCGGTTCGCTGGTCGTGACGGTCGGCAAGGTCGTCGCCCAGCGCAACAAGATGTCCTGGTGGGAGTCGCGCGCACTGTACGGCTGGAAGGTCCTGGTGCCGCGCACCAAGGATCAGGCAGGCGAAATGAGCGACCGTCTCGTCACGCACGGCGCCATCCCGATCGAGGTGCCCACCATCGCCGTCGAGCCGCCCCGCAGCCCGGCGCAGATGGAGCGGTCCGTGAAGGGCCTCGTCGACGGCCGGTACCAGTGGGTGGTCTTCACGTCCACCAACGCGGTGCGTGCGGTGTGGGAGAAGTTCGAGGAGTTCGGGCTCGACGCCCGCGCGTTCTCCGGCGTCAAGATCGCCTGCATCGGTGAGGCAACGGCCGCCAAGGTGCGCTCGTTCGGAATCAACCCCGAACTCGTGCCCTCCGGTGAGCAGTCGAGCGAAGGCCTGCTGGCCGAATTCGCCCCGTACGACGACGTGTTCGACCCGGTCAACCGGGTTCTGCTGCCCCGCGCCGACATCGCCACCGAGACGCTGGCCGAGGGCCTGCGCGAACGTGGCTGGGAAATCGACGACGTCACCGCGTACCGCACCGTCCGGGCTGCGCCGCCGCCGGCCGAGACCCGCGAGATGATCAAGACCGGTGGGTTCGACGCCGTCTGCTTCACCTCGTCCTCGACCGTCCGCAATCTCGTCGGCATCGCCGGAAAGCCGCACGCGCGCACCCTCGTTGCCTGCATCGGTCCGAAGACCGCCGAGACGGCCATCGAGTTCGGCCTGCGCGTGGACGTGCAGCCGGAGACCGCTCAGGTCGGCCCGCTGGTGGAGGCTCTCGCCGAGCACGCCGCGCGCCTGCGTGCCGAGGGTGCACTGCCCCCGCCGCGCAAGAAGTCCCGCGCTCGGCGATAGGCGCTACGCGCCTGTGAGTGGTTGAGGAGTCCAGGGACTCGTCAACCACTCACAGGCCCGACGAAGGAGGGCATGTCCTTGTTCCCGACCCACCGACCGCGACGGCTTCGCCGGACACCGGCCCTGCGTCGTCTCGTCGCCGAGACTTCACTCGAGCCACGGCATCTCGTGTTGCCGATGTTCGTCGCGGACGGTATCGACGAGCCTCGTGAGATCTCGTCGATGCCCGGCGTCTTCCAGCACACACCCGACTCGCTGCGGCGGGCGGCGACGGAAGCGGTCGAGGCGGGGCTCGGTGGACTCATGCTCTTCGGGGTGCCGCGTCCCGACGACAAGGACGCCGAGGGTTCCGGTGCATCCGATCCGGACGGCATCCTGAACCGCGGATTGCGCTGGCTCGCAGACGAAGTCGGCGATGCGACGGTGATCATGGCGGACACCTGCCTGGACGAGTTCACCGACCACGGTCACTGCGGTGTTCTCGACGCGAGCGGTGCGGTGGACAACGACCTCACGCTGCAGCGGTACGTCGACATGGCGGTCGCGCAGGCCGAGGCAGGCGCGCATCTGCTCGGTCCGAGCGGAATGATGGACGGCCAGGTCGCCGCCATCCGCAAGGCGCTCGACGATACGGGCTACACCGACGTCGGTCAGCTCGCGTACTCGGCGAAATACGCGTCGGCGTTCTACGGCCCGTTCCGTGAAGCCGTCGGTTCGTCGTTGCAGGGTGATCGCCGCACCTACCAACAGGATTCGGCCAATCGCCGGGAATCGCTGCGTGAGGTCGACCTCGACATCGAGGAGGGCGCCGACATGGTGATGGTGAAGCCGGCGATGTCCTACCTGGACGTCCTGCGCGAGACGGCGGACCGCTCTCCCGTCCCCGTTGCGGCGTATCAGATCTCGGGCGAGTACTCGATGATCACGGCCGCCGCACAGAACGGCTGGATCGACCGGGACGCCGCGATCCTCGAATCGCTGACCGGTATCCGCCGCGCAGGCGCGGACGTCGTGCTGACGTACTGGGCGACCGAAGCGGCCGGCTGGTTGTGATCGTCTCGCCGGCGGATACGGTAGTGCCATGACCCAGCAGTGGCCACCGACACCGCCGCACCAGGCTCCGCACCAGCAGGGCCCGTCTCCGCACAACTTTCCGTACCCCCCGCCGGTGCCGCAGCCGAAGCCCGAACGTCCGGCACCGGTCGACGTGGGCACCGCGGCCCAGCTGCTGTGGGCGGTGGCCGGGCTCGGTCTGATCCAGGCATTGGCCGCGATGGTTCTGGTGGTGGGGGAGAAGTCGACGTTCGTCGACGAACTGATGAACAACCCCAGCGTCACCTCCGGCGAGGTCGACATGAGCCGCGACAGCGTGGAGTCGCTGTTCTACGTGGGTATCGGATTCACGGTCGTCCTCGTCCTGATCCTCACCGGGCTGTTCCTCCTGTTCGTGCACTTCATGCGTAAGGGCCGCAACTGGGCCCGGATGCTGCTCACCATCGCGTGCGTGATGATGGTGGTGTGGACCGTCCCGGTGCTCTTCGGCATCGGATCCGACGGAAGCGGCACCGCGCTCGCTCTCGGCGGCGTGCAGATCCTCCAGGCCGTGGTCGCCGTCGGCGCCGTCGTCCTGATGCACCGCAAGGATTCCAACAGCTACTTCCTGAGGTTGCCCCCCTCCGCCGAGTAGCTTCGATTTGCTCGTGAAACATAAAGATGTACCGTGAAGTACGTCACAAGGGCAGACCGCAGACTTCATTTCGACCGAAGGACTTTTCTCCATGCGCGCTGACGATCGAGCACACGGGTCTCGCAAGGAAGCACTGATGTTCGCCATCATCGTGGCCTTCGTACTGCTGACTCTGTTGCTCGTCGTGATCCCGGGCGCCCTCTCCTGACGTGCCTCACGTTTTCCTCGCGGGCCACGATGTCGCAGGATGAGCGTGTGAGCGAACCAGCCGTCTTGTTCAGTGAGCCCGGCGCCCGCTGGCGGATGGTGGCGTTCGGTCCGGTGTTCTGCGTGATCGCGCTGATCATCGAATTGCTGACCGGCCCGGTGGTGCACTGGTTCGCGCTGTCGCTGTTCGCGGTGCTGCTCAGCGGTTTCGTCTACGTGCAGGTGGTGGCCGCCCGTAGGCATGCCAGCGTCGAACTCACGACGTCGTCGTTGCGGCAGGGCACCGAGGACCTGCCGATCACCGAGATCGTGAAGATCATGCCCCACGCCGACCCGGAGTCGTACGAGCAGCAGCCGTGGGAAACCGCCCGGAGTCTGGGGGAGCTGTCCGCAGTTCCCCGCCGGCGGAGGGGCATCGGACTGCGACTGCGGGGCGGTGCCCTGGTGCAGGCGTGGGCGAAGGACGACGAGGCACTGCGCGCACAGCTCGAATCGCTGCTCGCGAAATCGGCGGGCGGGTCGGCGGAATGAACCGCCGGACCGTGGTGGTGGCAGCGGAGTGGATCGGTGCCGTGGCCGGCGTCGTCGCCGCGGTGTGGTGTTGGAACCACGCCCAGGTCACGTCGGAGTTCGGTCCCGTGGCGCCGGGTGCACCCTCCTTCGAGGGAACCGAGTATTCGGGGTCGTGGATCGCCGTCGCCGCCGGACTGCTGACGGTCGCGGGGTTGCTGGTGATCGACTCGGTACGCAGGCTCCGGTCCGGCCCGGCGGGCGAACCCGCCGAGCCGTCCTCGTCACCGGAAGATCTGGGTCTTGCGGACGGTGTCGGTCCCGGGACCGTCGAGCATCGCGGAGCCGAGTAGCGCCTCGGGAACCCCGAGTCCCTCGATCAACGTCTGCGCGTGCGGCCGGAGCGACCGGCAACGTTCGTTGATTCCTCGTTGCACCGCCTTCGACCGCTCCACCGACAGCTGCCGGTGCTCCATGAACCACGCCTTGTCCTCCTCGATCACGCTCAGCGCGTAGAGGTCGCAGACATCGCTCAGCAGCTCGCGGGCCTCGTCGTCCTCGCATTCGTCGATGCCGGCGACGAACGCCTCGAGCACGACCCGGTCGATGTGCGCCTGCGCGGCGTGCAGCACGTGATCCTGCACGAAATTGAAGGCGTCGAACGGGTTCTCCTCGCGCTTCTGCGCACCCTGGAGGCGGCGGGCGGCGGTCGAGAGCAGGTACTGTTCGCGGTCCTCGAACATCGTCAGCTGGGTGCCGCGGTTGAAGAGGCTGCCGTCTTCCTCGTTGTCCTGCCTCGTGTCGAGGATCGTCTGGATGATCTGCTGCGCGGCGGTGCGTTTCTTGACGACGTCGGAGACCGTGGTGGCCGCGAAGCGCATCCATTCGACGGGGCTCATGCCGCGCACCTCGTCCGCGTAGGACGTGAGCAGTTCCTTGGCCACCAGCTGCGTCAGGACGTGGTTGTCGCCCTCGAATGTGGTGAACACATCCGTGTCCGCCTTGAGCGCCGTGAGACGGTTCTCGGCCATGTACCCGGCACCGCCACACGCTTCACGCGCTTCCTGGATCGCGCGGGTGGCGTGCCAGGTGTTCGCGACCTTGAGCCCGGCGGCGCGGCCCTCGAGCTCACGCTGTTCCTGGGGGTCGGCGTCGGCGCTGCTCTGGATCTCGTGCATCTTGGCGACGAGCTCGTTCTGGGCGAACTGCAGCGCGTAGGAGCGTGCGATCAGCGGGAACAGCCTGCGCTGGTGGACGAGGTAGTCCATGAGCAGCACCTCGTCCTCGTCCTGCGGGGCATTGAACTGCCTGCGCTGCAACGCATATCGGGTGGCGATCGACAATGCGACGCGAGCGGCGGCGCCGGCGGACCCGCCCACCGTGACACGTCCCCGCACGAGAGTGCCCACCATCGTGAAGAATCGGCGGTTCGCGTTGTCGATCGGCGAGGTGTACGTGCCGTCGGGCTCGACGTCGGCGTACTTGTTCAGAAGGTTCTCCCGCGGAATTCTGACCTGGTCGAACGTGATTCGGCCGTTGTCGACGCCGGGAAGCCCACCCTTGTAGCCGCAGTCCGACGTGTGGACGCCGGGGAGATCGTTGCCGTCCTCGTCCCGGATCGGCACCACGAAGCAGTGCACGCCCTGCGACTCGCCGCCCGTGATCAACTGCGCGAACACGGCCGCCATCGTCGCGTGCTGCGCCGCCCCGCCGATGTAGTCCTTGCGTGAGGACGGCGTGGGGGAGTGGATGACGAATTCGCCCGCGTCCGCGTCGTACGTGGCGGTGGTCTCGAGCGCCTGCACATCGCTGCCGTGACCCGTCTCGGTCATCGCGAAACACCCCAGCAGATCCAGGTCGACGAGACGCTTCACGTACGCCTCGTGATGGCGCGCGGTACCGAGGTTCTCGATCGCGCCGCCGAACAGTCCCCACTGCACACCCGCCTTGACCATCAGGGACAGGTCCGACATCGCAAGCATCTCGATGCTCGTGACTGCGGCGCCGGCGTCACCGGTGCCGCCGTGGTCTTTCGCGAATCCGTCGGCGGCGTAGCCGTTGCTCGCGAGCAGACGCAACTGCGCCAGCGTCTTGGCGCGGGCCTCGTCGAGGTCGGGGGTGTAGTGCGGTGCGAAGTCGGGGGAGCCGGACAGTTCCGCCCTGACGCGCTCGCGTACCTCCCGCCAGCGTCCGTCGAGTGTGCTTCTCAGGTGGTCAGCTGTGGTGGCCATGACTCGACAGTAGCCGTCGCCGTGAGGCGCGTATGTCGGTCGAGGAACAGGTCCGGCGATCAGGGGACATCGAAGGTGCCGAAGCCTTCCTGCGGCCGACCGAAACACCGGTGATGGGCGTTGCATGTGGCAATGCTCTGGGTATTCCGGTGTGGTGAACTTTTCCCACGCACCACGGTCCGCCGTCACGGGTCCGACCTTCCGGTGGATCTCCGCACCGAGTGGCACCGCCCGCCACCCGATCAGCATCACCACGGCATCGGTGTCGCTCGAGCAACAGCATCGGGTCCGGGTCCGGGTGCGCAAGTACGTGATCGTGTCGTCGTTGAGAATTCTCGCGTTCGTGCTGTCAGCGGTCGTCTACGGTCTGTCCGGCAACCCGTGGGTGGCTGTGGCGATCATCGGTGCGTCCCTTCCCCTGCCGTGGATCGTTGCCCTGATCGTCGACGACCTGCCACCGTGGGAGAAGGACGAGTCCCACCGTAGTGGGTGTGGCGTCTGACCAGGACGATCACCGGAAGCGACTCCTAGAAGCCCGCCCGCCCCTTCCACTCGCACACCGTGCTCCCGGCAACCGGACGCAAGACCCCCTCGGCGAAACACGTGCGCGGCATCAGCCGGGCGGTCTTCGCTGCCGGAAGCATGCGCGGACCAGCTGAGTCAGGCCGAGGTGCTGATCGTCGCGAGGTATCCCACGGGATCGCGCCAGAAGGCGGTGATCATCCCGGCGAGTGCAGCCGGGTCGGCGATCAGGGGTGTGACGTGGCCGGCGCCGTCCACCGTGGTGGCCGCGGCGTGCGGCATCGTCGCCGCGGCGGCCCGTGCCTGCTCGAGGGAGATCATCGTGTCTGCGCGGGGGACGACCATCAGCGTCGGCGCCACGATCCGGGGGAGGAGAGGGTCGAGGCCCTTGCGGTGCAGCATGATCGACTGCATCGCCTCGTGCATGCCGCGCCGCGGCGCCTGCCGGAAGGTGCGGGAGACGGCCTGGAACTGTTGCGGGTGCGTTCGTGAAAGGTCCTTGCCGAGAAGGACGTTCATCACCGCGGTCGTCAGCGGTGGAATCGGTCCGGCGATGCGGTAGGCCCACACCATCGGCACGATCCTGGCGCGTTCCCTGCGGGTGAGGGCCTGGGTCGGTGTCCCGATGGTGACCACGGTGCGGCACCGGTCGGGAGTGTCGGCGGCCGCGACGAGTCCGACGTGTCCACCCCAGGCGTTTCCCACCCAGTCGGCGGGTTCGGTGACGTCGAGCGCGTCGAGGACGGCGATTGCCGCCGTAGCGCACTCTTCCATCGTGAACCGCCGCTGTTCGGCGGTGCTGGCCCCGTGGCCGGGTCCGTCGATCGAGATCAACTGCCGGTTCGCGACCAGATGGCTGCGCAGGGGCGCCCACGTCGTCGAGTCGACGAAAAGGCTGTGCCACAGCACGGTCGGCGGTCCGCTGCCGGTGACGTGGACGGCGAGGTTCCCGACGCTCGTCGGGACGGTTCGGGTGATCGATTGTGTGTCCATGGGAGGCCCCAGGTGCGTGATGTCGAGTATTGCTTCGGAAACCGAAACTTCGGTAACCGTAGTATTCTCCTGTGTCATGGAACGGTCAAGAGGTCTGCCGTCCGATCGGCCTGCGGTGGGGCAGCTGCTGGTTCGTTTGCTGCACGAGTTCCGCCGGGAGTTGAGCGAGCCCATGGCGGAACGCGGTTACGGCGACATCCGCCCACCGCATCTGCAGATCTTCGGCAACATCGGCTGGGAGGGCCGGCGGTTGACGGAGATCGCCTCCCGTGCCGAACTGAGTCTGTCCGCCGCGTCCGAACTGATCAACGATCTCGCGGACCTCGGGTACGTCGAGCGGATTCCGGACAGGCGGGACCGGCGGGCGAAACTGGTCGTCCCGACCGCGCGGGGACGGCAGGCGCTGCAGGACGCCGCGGTGCGGGTCGCCGAGATCGAGCACCATTGGGGCGGCATCGTCGGCCACGACCGGTTCGACGACGCCTGCTACACGCTCAGTTCTCTGCTGGACGAGTTGAGTCCCGAGGACCGCTGACGGTTGGCGGCGGGCCCGCGGCGCGGACGAGCTGGTCGTGGCGCAGGGCGATCTGGGTCTGTGTCGCGATGACGGTCGACGAGCGTAATACGTTGTGCCCGTCGACGATCGAGTTGATCACCCGCTGCAGGTCCGCGTGGGTGCGCGCCACCACGCGGACCAGGACGTCGCCGGCCCCGGTGATCGTGTGCGCCTCGAGCACTTCGGGGATGGCGGTCAGGTGCTCGACGACGGCGGCGTGCCCGTTGCCCTGGGCGATCTCGAGGGTGGCGAACGCGACCACCGGAAACCCCAAGGCCTCCAGGTCGAGGGTCGGTGCCGAACTGGTGATCACGCCGGTGCGTTCGAGCCGGTCGAGTCGCGCCTGGACGGTGCCGCGCGCCACTCCCAGGCGTCTCGACGCCTCGAGCACCCCGACCTTCGGCTCGGCGTGGAGCAGGTCGAGCAGTGCCGCGTCGAGCCGATCGATACTCATGGCGTCCCTGGTCAATATGTACGGTCGGACCGTATTTTCATCCAGCATTCTGTACAGATTGAGCAACGTCAAGAGGCACCGTTGCGCAGTGATGTGCGCTGGATCACAGTGAGATATGACTATCGCCGACATTCGCCTGACGCCCCGCGAGGTGGCCGCACATCTGGAGACCGACGAGCTCCGGCAGTTGGTCGGGCTCGTCGAACACGACGACGCGTCAGATCCGTTTCCCGTGGTTGCGATGGATGCCGTGGTGTTCGCGTGCGGCAACGCGACGCAGAGCATGCAGTACTTCGTCTCCACCTGGGGCATGACCCTCGTCGCCTACGCCGGGCCGGAGACCGGTCAGCGCTCGCACAAGTCGTTCGTCCTCGAGGCCGGGTCGGCACGGTTCGTGCTGCACGGCGCCGTCGATCCGAAGTGCCCTCTCGCGGACCATCACCGGGCCCACGGCGACGGCGTGGTGGACCTGGCCATGGAAGTTCTCGACGTCGACCGCTGCATCGCGCACGCACGCTCGCAGGGCGCCACCATTCTCGAGGACCCGCGCGACGTCACGGATCAGTTCGGTACCGTGCGGCTCGCGGCGATCGCCACGTATGGCAGCACCCGGCACACCATCGTCGACCGCAGCCGGTACGACGGCCCGTATCTGCCCGGGTTCGTCGCGCGCTCCAGCGGTTTCGCGGCGCGACCGGGTAAGCCCGAGCGGTTGTTCCAGGCGCTCGACCACGCCGTCGGCAACGTCGAAATGGGCCGGATGGATCACTGGGTACGGTTCTACAACCGGGTCATGGGGTTCACCAACATGGCCGAATTCGTCGGCGACGACATCGCCACGGAGTACTCGGCGCTGATGTCGAAGGTCGTGGCGAACGGCAATCATCGGGTGAAGTTCCCGCTCAACGAACCCGCGGTGGGAAAGAAGAAGTCGCAGATCGACGAATATCTCGAATTCTACGGTGAGCCGGGCTGCCAGCACCTGGCCCTCGCAACCGGAGACATCCTCGCGACGGTGGACGCGCTGCGGGCCGAGGGCGTCGAATTCCTGAACACACCCGCCGCGTATTACGAGGACCCGCGGCTGCGTGCCCGCATCGGGAAGGTGCGGGTGCCGGTGGAGGAACTGCAGAAGCGCGGAATCCTCGTCGACCGCGACGAGGACGGATACCTCCTGCAGATCTTCACCACACCGCTCGGCGACCGGCCGACCGTCTTCTTCGAGCTGATCGAACGGCACGGTTCGCTCGGATTCGGGGCGGGCAACTTCCAGGCCCTGTTCGAATCCATCGAGCGTGAGCAGGCGGCCCGCGGCAATCTGTGAACCTCCGATCGGCACGCAGTGCATCATCGACTGATGGATGACCCGGATCGGGGAATGTTCGCAGGGAAGGTCGCTCTCGTCACCGGGGCGTCCTCGGGGCTCGGGCACGCCGTGGCTCAGCTCCTCACCGACCGGGGAGCCCGCGTGTTCGGGGTCGCGCGGGACGGGGATGCGCTGCGGCAGGCCATGATCGAGATCGCCGGACCGGAGGCCGCGGGGCACTGTGCACCGGCGGACGTCGCGTCACCGGAGGCGTGCACTGCGGCCGTGGCAGCCTGCGTCGCCGGGCTCGGCGGTCTCGACGTCCTGATCAACGTCGCCGGTTCGCACACCCTCCGGCACACCGCGGACGTCACGGACGAGGACTGGGCGCGCGACCTCGCCGTGAACCTGAACGGGCCGTTCTACCTGTCGCGGGCAGCGTTGCCGCACCTGCTCGAACGCGGAGGCAACATCGTCAACGTCGCATCCGTCGCCGGACTGCAGGGGCAGGCGTACTCGGCCGGCTACTGCGCGGCCAAGCACGGACTCGTGGGTCTCACCCGCGCGATGGCACTCGAATTCACCGGCACACCGCTGCGGATCAACGCCGTCTGCCCGGGAGGGATGATGACGCCGCAGGTCACGAACTTCGCGTTCCCCGACGGTGTCGATTTCGAGCTCGTCATGAAGTCTGCCTCCCCGCGAGGGCTGATGGAACCCGAGGACGTGGCGAAGACGGTGGCCTTCCTCGCATCCGACGACGCCTCCGCCATCCACGGAGCCGTGTACTCGGTGGACAACGGAAAGATGGCATGAGTCTCGTCGAAGGCCCGATCTTCCAGATCTGCTGGGTCGTCGACGACATCGAGTCGGCGGAGCAGTACTTCACCGAACAGCTGGGCGTCGCGCGATGGCTGCGGCTCCCGGACGTGCACTTCGGACCCGAGCAGTGCACGTACCGCGGGCAGCCCGCCGACTACGTGGTCCACGTGTCGCTCGGATACGCCGGCGGGCAGCAGCTCGAACTGATCCAGCCGGTGTCGGGACGCAACCTGTACGCGGAACAGCTGGAGACCAGCGGTCCCGGCGTCCATCACGTGGCCTGGGTTCCCGAAGACTTCGAGGCCACCCTCGCCGAAGCCGGACGCCGGGGACTGCCGGTGGTGCAGCGGGGCCGGTTCGAGGGCGTCGGGATTGAGTTCGCGTACCTCGAGGGCGGCCCGCTCGGCGGTTACGTGGAACTGATGAAGCTGTCCGAGGAGATGCGGGCGATGTTCGACTCGCTCGTCCCGGAATCGCCCGGCGCGACGGATCGGGCAGAGTGATCCTGGCCACCCACTACACCCTGTCGTTGGCAAATTCGACAGAACTGGGACACTGGAGGCCGTGACTGTTTCCTCCGGTGACCCCGACGTGCACGCATCCCGCTCCGCCCAGCTCTTCGAGAGGGCTGATCTGGTCATTCCCGGCGGCGTCAACTCCCCGGTGCGGGCCTTCCACTCGGTCGGCGGCACCCCCCGGTTCATCAGGGAAGCGTCCGGCTACACGCTCACCGACGTCGACGGCAACGACTACGTCGACCTCATCTGCTCCTGGGGACCGATGATCCTCGGGCACGCGCACCCCGCCGTCGTCGAGGCCGTGCAGAAAGCGGCCGCCACCGGCCTGTCGTTCGGCGCGCCCACCGAGGGCGAGATCGAACTGGCCGAGGAGATCGTCGGCCGGGTCGCGCCGGTGGAGAAGGTGCGCCTGGTCAACTCCGGCACCGAAGCCACCATGAGCGCCGTCCGCCTCGCCCGCGGCTTCACGGGCCGAACCAAGGTCCTCAAGTTCTCCGGCTGCTACCACGGACACGTCGACGCCCTGCTGGCCGACGCCGGTTCGGGGCTCGCCACCTTCGGCCTTCCGACATCGCCCGGCGTGACGGGCGCGCAGGCCGAGGACACCATCGTCGTTCCCTACAACGACCTCGACGCCGTCGCCCAGGCCTTCGCCGCGAACGAGGGCGAGATCGCGTGCGTCATCACCGAGGCCGCCGCCGGCAACATGGGTGCAGTCGCACCGCAGCCCGGATTCAACGAGGGCCTGCGGAAGCTGACCAGCGACAACGGCGCGCTGCTCATCATGGACGAGGTGATGACCGGATTCCGCGTCAGCTCCGCCGGCTGGTACGGACTCGACGGCGTCGCCGGTGACCTGTACACGTTCGGCAAGGTGATGAGCGGTGGTCTGCCCGCCGCCGCATTCGGTGGCCGCGCCGACGTCATGGCGCATCTCGCCCCGGCCGGACCCGTCTACCAGGCAGGCACCCTGTCCGGGAACCCCGTCGCCGTCGCCGCCGGGCTCGCCAGCCTGCGCGCCGCCGACCAGGGCGTGTACGACGCACTCGAGCGCAACAGCGCCACCCTGCGGACCCTGCTGTCCGACGCGCTGACCGCAGAGAGCGTGCCGCACCGGGTGCAGACCGCTGGGACGATGCTCAGCGTGTTCTTCAGCGAGGACCCGGTGACGAACTACGCCGAAGCCAAGGCCGCCCAGACCTGGCGCTTCCCGGCGTTCTTCCACGGGCTGCTCTCACGCGGTGTGTACCCGCCGCCGAGCGCGTTCGAGGCGTGGTTCGTCTCCGCCGCCATGGACGACAGAGCATTCTCGATCATCGCCGACGCCCTGCCGCACGCCGCGAAGGCTGCCGCCGCGGCCGTCCAGCCCTGACGTGTCCTCCCCCCTCGCGGCCGGCAGCCTTGCCGCCGACACCCACCCGCCCTCCCGTCCCGACCCGAGGAACCGCAACGTGACCGAAGCCGATCATCCCGACCACACACAGACCCGCACCATCGTGCACGTGCTCCGGCACGGCGAGGTGCACAACCCGCGAGGAATCCTCTACGGCAGGCTCCCCGGGTTCCGGCTGTCGGTGACGGGTGAGGCGCAGGCCCGCGCGGTGGCGTCGGTGCTGGCCAAGCACGACATCACGCACGTGGTGTCCTCGCCGCTGCAGCGGGCGCAGGAGACGGCGGTTCCGATCGCCGACGCGCACGGCGTCGAGATCGCGACCGACGAGAACCTCATCGAGGCAGGCAACGAATTCGAGGGCCTCAAGGTGTCCGTCGGCGACGGCGCGCTGTCCCGTCCCCGGCACTGGTGGAAACTGCGCGACCCGTTCACACCGTCGTGGGGCGAGCCGTACCTGCAGATCGCGCACCGCATGCTGGCCGCCGTCAACAGCGCCCGCGTGTCGGCGGTGGGCCACGAGGCCGTCGTCGTCAGCCACCAGCTCCCCGTCTGGACCCTCCGCCGATTCCTGCAGGGGGAGCGGCTGTGGCACGACCCCCGGCACCGTCAGTGCGGTCTCGCGTCGCTGACGTCCCTCGTCTACGAGGGCGACACCCTCATCGACATCGTGTACTCGGAGCCCGCGGGCGCGTCGGATCCGAGGGTGACCGGGGCATGAGTCGGGGGCGCTTCGCCGGGCTTCTCGCGGTGATCTGTACGGCCGCGGTGTCGCTGTCGGCGTGTGCGTCCGGCGACGACGCCGTGGCCCAGGGCGGCACGTTCGACTTCGTGTCGCCGGGCGGGCAGACGGAGATCTTCTACGACCCGCCTGCCGACCGCGGCACCATCGGCACGGTGTCCGGACCCGATCTGATGACCGAGGGCAAGACCGCCTCGCTCGACGATTTCGAGGGGCAGGTCGTGGTCCTCAACGTGTGGGGGCAGTGGTGCGGCCCGTGCCGGGGTGAGGCCAACGACCTCGAGCAGGTGTACGAGGAGACCAAGGATCAGGGAGTGTCGTTCCTCGGGATCAACGTGCGGGACAACCAGCAGGACAAGGCGCAGGACTTCGTGATCGACAACAAGGTGTCGTATCCGTCGATCTACGACCCCGCCATGCGGACGATGATCGCGCTGGGGCAGAACTACCCCACGAGCGTCATCCCCACCACGATCGTGCTCGACCGGGACCACCGCGTGGCCGCGGTGTTCCTGAAGGAGCTGCTCGCCGAGGACCTGAAGCCGGTGGTCGAACGGGTGGCGCAGGAATCGTGAGCACCAGCACCACCCTTCTCGCCGGTGGCGTCGGCGACGCCTTCCAGTCCACCGCGGCATCCGGACCGCTGCTGCTCGCGCTCGGCGCGTGCGTCCTCGCCGGTCTGGTGTCGTTCGCGTCGCCGTGCGTCGTGCCCCTCGTTCCCGGATACCTGTCCTACCTCGCGGGTGTGGTCGGCGCGGACGCCCCGGCCGTCACCGCGGAGGAGGCGGCCACCCGCACGAAGACGGTCGCCGACGGTCGGCTGCGGGTCGCGGGCGCCGCCGCCCTGTTCGTCGCCGGTTTCACCGTGGTGTTCGTGCTGGCCACCGCGTCCGTGTTCGGCGCCATCTCGGCGCTCGCGATCAACCGCGACATCCTGATGCGGGTCGGCGGGGTGGTGACCATCGCCATGGGCCTGGTGTTCATCGGCCTGATCCCGGCCCTGCAGCGCGACACGAGGCTCGAGCCGCGCCGCATCTCCAGCCTGGCCGGGGCCCCGCTGCTCGGTGCCGTGTTCGCGCTGGGCTGGACCCCGTGCCTCGGCCCGACCCTGGCGGGTGTCATCTCACTGGCCGCAGGCACCGACGGTGCCACCGCCGCCCGCGGAGTGGCCCTGATCGTCGCGTACTGCCTCGGCCTCGGGTTGCCGTTCGTGATCCTGGCGCTCGGTTCGTCCCGGGCGCTGCGCGGTGTCGGCTGGCTGCGCCGCAACGCGCGCACCATTCAAATCTTCGGCGGAATCATGCTGGTGGCCGTGGGCGTCGCCCTCGTCACCGGCGCGTGGGACCAGTTCGTCGGCTGGGTTCGCGACGCCTTTATCTCGGAAGTGACCCTGCCGATATGAGCGACACCCAGACCCCCGAGGCCCCGGAAGCCGCACCGGTGCCCCGTCAATCGCTGCCGGGCCGCGCGTTCGCGGTCGTCCGCAACACCTGGCGTGGCCTCACGTCCATGCGTACGGCGCTGGTGCTGCTGTTCCTGCTGGCCCTCGCAGCCATTCCCGGCGCGCTGCTCCCGCAGCGCAGCCTCAACGCGGGCAAGGTCGACGAATACATCTCGAACCGGCCGACCCTCGGTCCGTGGATGGACAAGCTCGAGCTGTTCGACGTGTTCGGCAGCTTCTGGTTCACCGCGATCTACGTCCTGCTCTTCATCTCCCTCGTCGGCTGCATCCTGCCGCGTTGTGTCGACCACGCCAAGGCGCTGCGCACCCGTCCGGTGCCTGCCCCGCGGAACCTCTCGCGACTGCCGCACCACCACGAGGACCGCGTCGACGAGACGCCGGAGGAACTCGCCGCCCGCATCCGCACCCACCTGAAGGGGTGGCGGGTCGAGACCCGCGCGGGCGGGGAGCGCGCCGCGCACGACGGCGAGATCACCATCTCCGCGGAGAAGGGCTACTTCCGCGAGCTCGGCAACCTGGTCTTCCACCTGTCGCTCGTGGCGCTGCTCGTCGCGATCGCCGTCGGCAAGCTGTTCGGCTACGAGGGCAACGTCATCGTGGTCGCCAACAACGGTCCCGGCTTCTGCACCACGTCGCCCGCGGTCTTCGACTCGTTCAAGGCGGGCAACACGCAGGACGGCACCGGCATGACGCCGCTGTGCGTCAAGGTCAAGGACTTCGCGGCCGACTACCTCGACAGTGGTCAGGCCGAGATGTTCACATCCAACATCGCCTACCAGGCCGGCGACGACCTCGAGACGAACACGTGGCGGGACGGACAGTTGCAGGTCAACCACCCGCTGCGCGTCGAGGGCGACCGCGTCTACCTGCAGGGGCACGGGTACGCGCCGACGTTCACCGTCACGTTCCCGAACGGGGAAACCCGCACCGAGACGCTGCAGTGGCGTCCCGACGACGCGACGACGTTCCTCAGCAGCGGTGCGATGCGGTTCGATCCGCCCGGCGGCATGTACACCGACACCGACGAGCGCCGGAAGAATCAGATCGCGATCGAGGGACTGTTCGCCCCGACCGCGCTGTTGCACGGCAATCTGCTGGCGTCGAGCTACCCGGCCATGAACGACCCGGCCGTCGCCATCGACATCTACAAGGGCGACACCGGCCTCGACACGGGCAATCCGCAGTCGCTGTTCTCACTCAACACCGAATTGATCAACCAGGGCCGGCTCGTGAAGCAGGACCGGGTGAATCTGAAACCGGGGGAGAGTTCGACGCTGGCCGACGGCACCCAGGTGCGGTTCGACGGTGCCGTGGACTTCGTGAACCTGCAGGTGTCGCACGACCCGGCGCAGCAGTGGGTGCTGGTGTCGGCGCTGACGATGATGGCCGGACTGCTCGTCTCGCTGCTGGTCAAGCGTCGCCGCGTGTGGGCCCGCATCTACCCCGCGGACGCTTCCGATATTGACCCACGACGTACTGTAGTAGAGCTTGGTGGACTCGCCCGGACCGATCAGGCCGGCTGGGGCGACGAGTTCGGCCGACTCTGCACCCGTCTGCTCACGGACGACACGAAGCCTGACGCGCAGGAGAGCCAACGATGACGACCAACGAGACACTGGCGCAGTACAGCGACTGGGCCTTCCGATCAGCCTTCACCGTGCTGGTGCTGGCACTCGTGCTGCTCATCGTGCAGTACGCGTCCACCCGGGCTCAGGCCGTGCAGGACCGGGAACTCGTGTCGGCAGGCTCCGGCGTCCGCGCGGCCGATGCGCCCTCGGTGCCCGGTCGGCTGGTCGAGCAGCCGAAGAAGCCGATGTCCGAGCGCTTCGGCGGCATGGGCGCGGCCGTGCTCGTCGTCGGCACGGTGCTGATCTTCACGTCGATCGTGCTGCGCGGATTCGCGACCGAGCGGTTCCCGCTCGGCAACATGTACGAGTTCGTCACGATGGCCTGCGCAGCGGCACTCGTCGTCGGTCTCGCGCTCCTGTCGAAGCCGGCGTACCGGTCGATGTGGGTGTTCCTGCTCGTCCCCGTCCTGATCCTGATGTTCCTCGCCGCCACCGTGCTGTACGCGGACGCGGCACCCGTGGTGCCCGCACTGCGGTCGTACTGGCTGCCCATCCACGTCACCATCGTGAGCGTCGGTTCCGGTGTGTTCCTGGTGTCGGGCATCGCGAGCCTGCTGTTCCTGCTGCGCATGCGGTACCCGCGCGGCGAGGAGGGAACGGGCGTGTTCGCGCGGATCGCGGAGCGACTGCCCGACGCGCAGACCCTGGACCGGCTGGCGTACAAGACCACCATCATCGGGTTCCCGCTGTTCGGCGCGGGCGTCATCCTCGGCGCCATCTGGGCCGAGGCCGCCTGGGGCCGATTCTGGGGCTGGGACCCCAAGGAGACGGTGTCGTTCATCGCCTGGGTGATCTACGCCGCCTATCTCCACGCCCGTGCGACGTCGGGATGGCGCGACACCAAGGCCGCATGGATCAACGTGGCGGGCTTCGTCGCGATGCTGTTCAACCTGTTCATCATCAACATGGTGGTGTCGGGATTGCACTCGTACGCGGGCCTCAACTGACGGTAGTCACCGACTGATATCCTTCCGCCGCGACGTCTCCGACCGGTGTGATTCGGTGGGGACGATGGAGACTTCACGAGGGGGATGTTCAGCCATGTCCGAAAACAACGCCGGCATGTGGGAGCCGGTACGGCCTGCATCGAATCCGCCCGGGGACGACCACGCATCGACCGCCGCGTGGAACGCCGCGCGGCAGGCCCCGTACGTTCAGCCGCAGGGTCCCAACCCGTTCGCGCAGCCCGGTGTCCAGGCCCCCTCCGCCGCACCCGCGCGGCCGCAGACCCAGGCCCCGGCCGCCGCTCCCGTCCCGCGACAGGCCCCGGCCCCGCAGCAGACTCCCGTGCAGGGAGCGTTCACGCCGCCGCAGCAGGCGCCGGTCCAGCACGCACCCCAGCAACCCCGCCCGCACAACACGAATGCCGATCAGCAGTACGCGGTGTCGGCGCGTGACCTGTCGACGTCGCTGCTCCTCAAGCAGGTCAAGCCGGCCCCCACCACGGGGTGGCGCAAGGCGCTGTACCAACTGTCCGGCCGCTACATCAACGTCGGCAACAGCGCGAAGGAACAGCGTCGGATCGAGCTGACCAAGCAGGTCAACCAGCCGCTGCAGGGTTGCTACAAGATCGCGCTGCTGAGCCTCAAGGGCGGAGTGGGCAAGACCACCACCACCGCGACCCTCGGCTCCACGTTCGCGTCACTGCGCGGCGACCGCGTCATCGCCGTCGACGCCAACCCCGACCGGGGCACGCTCAGTCAGAAGATTCCCCTCGAGACCCCGGCCACGGTGCGCAACCTGCTGCGCGACGAGCAGAGCATCGAAAAGTACAGCGACGTCCGCAGTTACACGTCGCAGAGCCGGCACCGGCTCGAGGTGCTCGCGTCCGACAGCGACCCGGCAGTATCGGAGGCGTTCAGCGCGGACGACTACTCGCGGACCGTCACGATGCTCGAGAAGTTCTACAGCATCGTCCTCACCGACTGCGGCACCGGACTGATGCATTCCGCCATGCAGACCATCCTCGAAGAGGCCGACGCGCTCGTGGTGGTCAGCTCGGGGTCCGTCGACGGCGCCCGCAGCGCCTCCGCGACCCTCGACTGGCTCGACGCCCACGGATACCGCGAACTGGTGTCCCGGTCGGTGGCCGTCGTCAACGCGGTCCGCCCGCGGTCGGGCAAGGTGGATCTGCCGAAGGTCGTCGAGCACTTCGAGCAGCGGTGCCGCCTGGTCCGGCTGATTCCGTTCGATCCGCACCTCGAAGAGGGCGCCGAGATCGAACTCGAGCGGCTGCGTCCCAAGACGCGCAACGCTCTTCTCGAACTGGCCGCCGCGGTGGCGTCGGACTTCCCGGCGTCCAGTTTCGCGCTACAGGATCGTCGCTGAGGCAATGAGACCGAGGGTGCCGGATCGACCGGCACCCCGGCTTCGGCTCACCCGGCGGGGTCCGCCGGACCGGCGTCGGGTTCGTCGGACTTCTTCCGACGGGTCTCCCGATCGACCTTCCAGAGGAAATCCGGATCGTCGTCGGGTCCCTGCACCCGATTGCTGAGCACGGGCCTGGTGTTCGGGCCGAACGCCTTCCAGAGCAGGACCGCCACTGTCACGAGCCCGATGAGTGCCAACAGATAGATCACCGCGCACCTCCTTACACCGCTCGAGGGTAGCCGGTATCCCCGAGCGTAGCCGCGTCGGCGGCAGAGGGCACCTACCGGTCGCAGGGCGTCCGGGTAGTGCGGTGAATGTCGGTCTCAGGGTCGGCCGGCCTCCGTGGTGAGGGAGCGGAGCAGCTGCATGACCTCGGCCTCGCGGAAGCGGCGGTGCCCGCCGGGTGTGCGCAGCGATCCGAGCCGGCCCGCGTGCGCCCATCGCGTCACGGTCTTCGGGTCGACATGGAACAGGGCAGCCACCTGGCCCGGGGTCATGAGGGCTTCGTTGGATCCGCTGAATCCGGGTCCGTTGTAGGTGGGTGCGCTCATCGACGGTCCTCCACTGCTTTCGACTGGTCTGTGCTGAAGCCGGCCGCTGTTGCGACTGATCTCGGTCATCGTGACATCTGGCACCCCGGGTACTCGAACGATCTAATGTTGGTAAAGGGGAGGTAATAGACAAATCGGATAAGTCGGACGTGTGAGGGGCGGACTCGGCGATGGGTAACCTGGGAGCGTGAGTGAGTCATCCGAGAAGCCAGAAGACCAGGTCGAGCGCCCCGTCGCAGCCGATTCGAGCGCACCGGCGAAGCAGGACGGGCGGGTGACCAAGGGGCAGCTGGCGCGCGACGTCGCGATCTATTCGATCGCCCGGCTGCTGCTGGTCGTCGTCATCGGCGCCATCATCCTCGGGGTGGCCGCACTCGTCGGAGTCGCAGTGCCGCTGCTCGTCGCCGCCATCTTCGCGGTCCTCATCGCACTCCCGCTGTCCCTGCTGCTGTTCGCGAAACTCCGCCGGCGGGTCAACGAAGGGATCGCCGCGTTCGACGCGCAGCGTCGCGCCGACCAGGCCGACCTGCGTGCCAGGCTCCGCGGTGAGGGCACGTCCCGGTGACGGACGGTGACTGCGTCGTCATCGACCGGAGCCTTCCGCGTGACTGGGTGGACAACGCCGTCCGCCTCATCGACGCCGACGCGCAGCGCAGCGCCGACACGCACCTGCTGCGGTACCCATTACCCGTCGAATGGGGTGTGCAGCTCTACCTGAAGGACGAGTCGACCCACATCACGGGCAGCCTCAAGCATCGGCTGGCCCGGTCGCTGTTCCTCTACGCGATCTGCAACGGATGGATCACCGAGGGGACGACGGTCATCGAGGCGTCCTCGGGGTCCACCGCCGTCAGCGAGGCGTACTTCGCGAAGATGCTCGGCCTCGACTTCGTGGCCGTCATGCCGCGCAGCACGAGCGGCGCGAAGATCGCCCTCATCGAGGCGCAGGGCGGTCGCTGCCACTTCATCGACCGGCCGCCGGAGATCTACAGCGAGGCCCGACGGCTCGCCGCGGAGACAGGCGGTCACTTCATGGACCAGTTCACGCACGCGGAGCGGGCCACCGACTGGCGGGGCAACAACAACATCGCCGAGTCGATCTACCACCAGATGATTCGTGAAGAGCACCCGGTGCCGGAGTGGCTCGTCATGAGCGCCGGCACCGGCGGCACCAGCGCGACGCTGGGCCGGTACATCCGCTACCGCAGGCACGCGACCCGTCTGCTCGTGGTGGATCCGGAGAACTCGGCGTTCTTCGGCGGCTACGACACCAACTCGTGTGACTACGCGACGGGGATGCCCTCGCGCATCGAGGGCATCGGTAGGCCGCGGGTGGAGCCGTCGTTCGTCGGGCAGGTCATCGACCGGATGATGCGGGTGCCCGACGCCGCGTCCATCGCGACGGCTCGGCACGCCAGTTCGGTGCTGGGTCGCCGGGTCGGCGGTTCCACGGGCACGAACCTGTGGGGTGCGTTCACCGTCGTCGCGGAGATGCACACTGCCGGACGGTCCGGCAGTGTGGTCACGATCCTGTGCGACGGCGGCGAACGCTACGCGGACACCTACTTCGACGACGACTGGGTGGCCGGGGAGGGTATCGACCTCACCGGTCCGGCCGCGGTGCTCGACCGCTTCGCGGCGACCGGGGAGTGGCCCGGTCAGCCTGGCTGAGGCGCGGTCGCGGGAGTGCGCACCGGCGCCGTCACCGGGCGGGACATCGTCACCCGCGGCCATGCGGCGAGGCCGTGCCGGGCCTCGTCGGCGCGGATGCGTGACAGGCCCGGGGTCAGGGCGTCCTCCGGCAGGGGGCGGAAACCCAGCCGCTCGTAGTAGGGGGCGTTCCACGGGACGTCGACGAATGTGGTGAGGGTGAGGGCGGGCAGCCCGCGGACTGCTGCCCACGACGAGATCTCGTCGAGAAGAAGGGCGCCGAGCCCCTGACGGGCGTGGCCGGGGTGGACCGACACCTGCTCGATGTGGGCGGCCCCGTCGACCACGGCGACGAGTGCGTATGCGACCGGGGCATCGTCTGCGTCGACCGCGACCCAAATGCATTCCAGCTGGAGGTATTCGGTCAACTCGTCGAGTGTGAACGGGGGATCGTCGGCGACGGCGTCCATTCCGATGTCACGAAACGGCGCACCCGCCGCGATTTCGATGTCTTGCAGGGCGGGCAGGTCGGTGGAAATGGCCGGGCGGATCACAGGTCTTTTGTACCCGAAATCGTGCTGTTCGCACAGTTTCCCTGCACTTTCCCAAAACTTACTACACCGTAGGCTACGCAACCGTAGGTTGGTAGCCTGGCGATAGGACGACGGAGCGGGGACGAGCATGGACAAGCCCGAGGTAACCCTCGAGAACTACGAAGCGGTGTACGCGTACTACCGCGACCATCAGCAGAATCGGATGCTCGCCAAGCTGGCGTACGCGTCGCTGTACGCGAAATACCGGCCGCGGGTCGTGTACGCGGACGACGCGAAGGCGCAGCTGGCGGGGCTCGTGAAGTCCGGCAGGGTGCTGATCGTCGCCGCCAATCACATCACCCACAGCGATCAGTACACACTTGCGGCCACGGCCTGGAACACGCCGCTGCGCCGCGCGATCGGACGCACCCGGGTGCTCGCCAAGGACGAATTGTTCGTCGACCCCGACCTGCACAAGAAGGTCGACATGATGGGCGGCATCCCGGTGTTCCGCAGCAAGAACTACGGTCTCCGGGCGGTCGCCGACGCGGGCCGCCTCATGATGGATATCTCCGCCGAACGGCTCTGTCGCGGTGACAACCTGGCGATCTTCCCCGAGGGCACGTGCAACGAGGACGACCCCACCCGCCTGCAGCACATCAACAGCGGCATCGGTCACATCGCGAAACGTGCGGCGGATTGCGGAGTCTCACCCGTGCTGTTGTCCATCGGTATCAGTTACGGGCCGGACGCCCACGGGCCCGACCCCGAGAACGTGAAGTCGGCCAGCGTCTTCGTCGGGGAACCACTGTTCGACCTCCCGGCGAAGCCGATGGACATCGCCCACGTCGTGCAGAAGGAACTGCAGATCGCCGTCGACGAGGCGGTCGCCGCGTACTGACGGCCGCCTCGAGATCTGTCAAGGAGGGTTGACACCCGGTCGGTGTCAACCTAAATTGACATGCATGACCGAAGCAACCACGCTCGCCGCAGCGGCGGGCAGCCCCGACCCCGCCGAGGGGTTGCGGGCCGTGCGTGCGCTGCGGCGTCTCCTCGAACGGCTCGAGGCCATCCAGGTCGCCAACGCCCGCGCCCAGGGCTGGTCCTGGCAGGCGATCGCCGATTCCCTCGAGGTGAGCAGGCAGGCCGTCCATCAGAAGCACAATCGGAGAGGGAGGTAACGGCGCATGTTCGAACGATTCTCGACGGACGCCCGGGCCGTGGTGATCGGCGCGCAACAAGAAGCGCGCGCACTGAAGTCGCCCCAGATCGGGCCCGAACACCTCGTACTCGCGCTGCTGTCCGTGAAAACCGAACCCGTCCACGGCATCCTCGCCGACGCCGGAATCGAGGAGGAGGAGTCGCGATCGACCGTCGCGACCCGCGGCACGGCCTTGAGCGACGCCGACGCGGAAGCGCTCGAATCGATCGGGATCGACCTCGACGCCGTGCGGCAGAGCCTCGAGCAGAACTTCGGCAAGGGCGTCCTCGATCCCGAAGAGCCATCGGAGAAGCGCGGGTGGTTCGGCCGGAAGTCGGGGCACATCGGGTTCACCCGCGACGCGAAGAAGGCGATCGAACTGTCACTGCGTGAGGCGCTGGCGCGCAAGGACGATCACATCGGCGCCGAGCACATCTTCCTCGGAGTGCTGCGAGTGGCCGACGGCACGACACGGGAGATTCTCGAGGTCCAGGTCGGTGTCGGCGAACTCCGCCGTCGCGTGCACGCGGCACTCGACGACCGCGCCGCCTGACCATCCCGGTCCCGGGTTATCCGGTTCCCGTTTGTCCGAACGATGTGCCAGCATGCACCCATGACCTTCTTGGTACGCCTCGTCATCAACGCGTTCGCGATCTGGCTGGCGGCAGCCTGGGTGTCGGGCATCGACATCTCCAGTTCGGGCAACGGAACCGGATGGGACATCGTGGTGCTGCTCGGCATCGCGGCGGTGTTCACCGTCGTCAACATCTTCGTCAAACCACTGGTGAAGCTGCTGTCGCTGCCGTTGCTGATCCTGACGCTCGGCCTGTTCACCCTGGTGATCAATGCCCTGATGCTGCTGCTCACCGCATGGTTGAGCTCCCAGACCGATTACGGCCTGACGGTCGACGGTTTCTGGACCGCCGTGTGGGGAGGCCTGATCATCTCGATCGTCAACTTCATCCTCGGCATCGTCCTCCCGGACGGCGACTGACCCGGCGGCCGCTCAGGCGACCGAGAGGGCCACGGCGGTGGCGGCGCCCCAGATCAGCATCGCCAGCCCCGAATCCCGAAGCGCCGGAATCAGTGCGAGGCCAAGGCCACCGGAGCGGACCGGCGCGTTCGCCCGGACCGCGAGAGGCAGCGCGAGCAGTCCGACGAGCGACCAGGGGGTGCGCAGCACCAGGACGAGGGTCACGACGAACGGGACCGTCAGCGTGACGAGATGCAGGATGCGGGTGCGCGAGTCGCCGAGCCGGACGGCGAGCGTGCGCTTGCCGGACTCGGTGTCGGTGGGAATGTCCCGCAGATTGTTGGCGACGAGAACCGCGCTCGAGAACGAACCGACGGCGATCGCGGACACGAGACCGGCCCAGTCCACCGTCTCGGCCTGCACGTACTGGGTGCCCAGCACGGCGACGAGACCGAAGAACACGAAGACGGCGACCTCGCCGAAGCCGCTGTACCCGTACGGCTTCTTGCCGCCGGTGTAGAACCAGGCGCCCACGATGCACAGGGCGCCGATCAGCACGAGCCACCACGCGGTGGTGACGGCGAGGACCAGACCGGCCACCGCGGCGACAGCGAAGCAGGCGATGGCCGCAGCCTTCACCGCCGACGGTTTCACCAGCTTGGACCCGACGAGCCGCAGCGGCCCCACCCGCTCGTCGTCGGTGCCGCGGATCCCGTCCGAGTAGTCGTTGGCGAAATTGACGCCCACGATCAACGCGAGAGAGACCACCAGTGCCAGTACTGCCTTCCACCACACCGCGCCGCCGAGCGACGCCGCGGCGCCGGTGCCCACGAGCACCGGGGCGATCGCGTTCGGGAGGGTGCGCGGACGAGCGCCTTCGATCCATTGAGCAGCCGTTGCCATGCACCGATCTTTGCACCGTGCGAGAAGACGCCCGCACCCACGCCGTGCAATACCATCGAACGCGGTGGACCAGCACATGAGCGTGGACGAGAGAGCGGCACCGGCAAGCACACCGATCCAGGTCGCCTTGTTGGGTGAGATATCGACGTGGCGATCGGGCGTGCTCGCGCCGCTGCCCGGCACCCGCGCGCGCAGCCTGCTGGTCGCTCTCGCCCGCGATCCCGGCCGGAGCCGGTCGGCGCAGGCCCTCATCGACGAAGTGTGGGGCGAGGATCCGCCGCGGTCCCCGATGAATGCGTTGCACACGCAGGTTTCCCGTCTGCGCGCGGCGTTGCCGGACGGAGCGCTGGAGATCGGCCCGGCCGGTTACCGGTTGGCGGTGCCCAGGGATGCCGTCGATCTGACGCGCGCGGAGGACGTGGCACGCCGGCTGAGGGGCCGGGGGAACGGTCGCGGCGTCGGGCCGGACGAGATCCGCGATGCCCTCGCGTTGTGGCGGGGCGACCCGGGCGCGGACCTTCCCGGCGGTGCCGCCGCAACAGAGCTCGCCGCCGATGCCGCAGTGATCCGGGGGCAGCTCGAGGCCGCGGAACTGGCGGCGCTGGTGGCGGTCGAAGACTGGGACGCCGCCCTCCCGAAGGCGCTGGCCCACGTCGCCGCCGAACCTCTGGACGAGCAGGGGCACGCGCACCTGATGCGGGCGCTCGCCGGGCTCGGGCGGGACAACGAGGCGCTGGACGTGTTCGCGACCTTCCGCAAGCGGATGGTGTCCCGGCTGGGGGCCGATCCGTCGCCGGCGCTCGTCGCTCTGCACACCGAGATCCTGCGGGGCGGACGTCCCGGTGACGTGGCGGCTCCGCTCCTCGCGTCGCCGGATCGGACGGCGATCGGGCTCCGCGCGGCACCCAACGCCCTCCTGGGACGCGATTCGGACATCGCGGAGATCGAGCGGTTGCTCACGTCCTCGCGGGTGGTGACCATCCTCGGGCCCGGCGGTGCCGGCAAGACTCGACTCGCGCACGAACTGGGTGCGCGGGCCGCCACCGGGACGTCCGTGGCTCTGGTGGAACTCGCGTCGCTGCGCAGCAGCGAGGACGTCGTCGCGGCGATCAGCAGCACGCTCGGGCTCAGCGAGGTCGACATCGCGCCGGGCCGGCTCACCGTCAGCCGCGTCCATTCGGCGCGGGAACGGCTCCGGGAAGCGTTGTCGGCAGGGCCGATGCTCCTGATCCTCGACAACTGTGAGCACGTCATCGGGGCGTGCTCCGAGGTCGTGGCCGACCTGGTGGCGGCAGGCGACCAGCTGACCGTCCTCGCGACCAGCCGATCACCCCTCATGCTCGCGTCCGAGGCCGTCTACCCGCTGCCGCCGCTCGCGATCGACGAAGACGACGCGCCCGCCGTGCAATTGTTCACGGCGCGGGCCCGCGCGGTGCGGCCCACGGCGCGTCTCGACCCGGAGACGGTGCGCAGCGTCTGCCGCACACTCGACGGTCTCCCGCTCGCGATCGAACTGGCCGCCGCGCGGGTACGCAGCATGAGCGTCGAGGACATCGGCCGACGGCTCGAGCATCGGTTCGCGCTGCTGCGGTCACACGACCCGACGTCGCCCGAGCGGCACCGCACCCTGCACGCCGTCATCGATTGGAGTTGGCAGCTTCTGGGCGAGCAACAGCAGATCGCGCTGCGCAGACTCTGCCGGTTCCCGGCGGGGTTCACCCTCGACGCGGCCCGGACGATCGCGGAGTGGGACGGCGTCGACGATGTCGTGGAGGCCGTCGAGGGCCTCGTGAATCAATCCCTGCTGTCCGTGTCGGAGACGTCGGACACGTTGCGCTACTACATGCTCGAGACGGTGCGCGAGTACGGCGAGGAGCAGCTCGCGGCGGCCGGCGAGGAATCGGAAGTGTTTGCTCGCCAAGGGGTCTGGGCCGGCCGGTTCGCGTCGGAGGCGCTCCGCCGGTGCCGATCCGACCAGGTCGCGCTCGCGGACGACATCGACGCCGACCACGACAACCTGCTCGCGGTCCTCCGGTGGGCGGTCGAGCGCGACGACGCGGAGACGGTGGCGACCGTGTTCCCGGTGCTGGGCGGCCTGTGGGCCATTCGGGGCGCGCACTCGGAGGTGATGAACTGGACCCCGCGGATTCTCGGGTCGACGGCGGACGCGGACCTGACGGACGTCGGTTCGGAGCTGGTGGCGTACACGTTCCTGCTCGCGGCGATGCACCTGGTGTTCGGTGGCCAGACGCGCACGCTCGCCCGCGCCCGGATCCGGCTGCGTCACCTGCTCCGGGACCGCCCCGACCTTCCGTCGGTCACCTCGTTCGCGGTGCGGCTCATCCTGTCGCTGGGTTCGGGACGGCGCCTGGCCAGGGTCGTCGCGGACGGGGTGCGGTCGAAGGATCCGGAGACCCGCGCGGCCGCGCTGTCCGCTCGGGCCAGCATGCGGGAGAACCTCGGCGACTTCCGCGGCGCGATGAGGGACGCCGCGACGGTGTCCGAACTGTGCGGAGCCATCGGTGACGTGTGGGGCACGGCAATGGCGTCGCAGTTCCTCGGTTCGCTGCACAGTCAGTCCGGGCACTACCGGGACGCGGTGTGGCACTATCAGGACGCCGTCGAGGGCATGCGGAAGCTGGGTGCGCAGGAGGAGGCAGATCAGTTGTGGGGCTTCCAGGCCTCGGCGCTGATCGCCGACGGTGATGTGGAGGCCGGCCGGAAAGTGCTGGCCGAGACGGTACTCGAGCATCGCGGTGCGGGCACCGGGACCGACGACCACCAGCCGGACGAATGGAGGGCCGCCGCCACCGGCAGTCTCGCGGAAATCGATCTCGCGGACGGCGACGTCGAACGCGGGCTCGCCCGCTACCGTGAGGCGCTGGACATGGTGTATCCCCGGATGCTGTCCGAGCCGTACGCCGATCCGTTCGGAATGATGCTGGCGGCGTCGGTGGTGTGCGCCCACGTGCTGCACGGCCGGTCCGAGATGATGGTGGAGTTCGTGCCGAAGCTCGCGGAGGCAGCGCTGTCGAGGCTGGGACAGGGCGCCTACCAGGATCTGCCGGTCACCGGGGCCGTCGCGGCCGGGGTGGGATGCTTCGAGCTCGCGCACGGTGATCCCGATCGTGGCCTCGCCCTGCTGGCGTTGTCGGTCCGGGCCCGGGCCCGGCAGGACATCGCGTCGCTGCGACACCCTCGGCACCTGGCATTCGCGCTCGAGCACGTGGGCGAGGACCGCTGGGAGTCGGCGCAGAAGCGGTTCGGCAACTGGTCGCGTCGCGCGGTGCGCGCCGAAATCCTGGACATGCTCGCCAGTTCGAGGTGAGTGCCGGCCTCAGGCGGGGACCCGGCCGCTCACCCGGGCCGCGCACGACCGCAGGAGGTCGGTGAGTTCCGGATCGTCGACGGCCAGGCGTCCGGTCTTGCCGATCGCCGCAAGGCAACCGACCACCGCGTTCTGCGCATCGTGCACCGGGACCGCGACGGCGCTGCGGCCCACCCGCACCTCGTCGACCTCTCGGGCCGAACCCGTGTGACGGACGGCGTCGAGTTCGCCCTGCAGCGCGGCGATGTCCGTGACGGTCCGCGACGTGACGCGGCGCAGGCTCGGCGGCACCAGGTCCGGATGGGACGCGAGGAGGATCTTGCCGATGGCGGACGCGTGCAGGTGCGCGGCGATCGTGTTCTCGCCGCTGAGTTCGTGGTCGGGGTCCCGGTCGACGAGTCGCACCCGGCCGCCCGCGAACGACGCCAGATGGATCCCGAAACGCACCTGTTCGCGCAGTTCTTCGAGCACGGCGTGGTGGTCGACCGGGTCCGGCGCCGCATCCGCCCCCGCCAGCTGCCTGGTCCGCCGGCCCAGCGCGAACCCGGACAGATCGGCGATCCGCACCAGATAGCCGTCGGCGGTCAGGAGATTGAGCAGCCGGTATGCCGTGGCCTGGGGGATCCCCGCGTGTGCGGCGATGTCTCGCGCGGTCGCCCCGGACCCGAGCTGAGCCACGGCCTCGAGCAAAGCGAGTGCCTTCTGCACGGCGCGTGGTTCGTGGCCCGCGATCTCCCCCGCTCGGGCGCCCATCACCGGGACCCGGGGGTACGTCCAGCCGCCGTCAACGCGAGGTTCCCGGCGGCGTCCGTGGCGAACACCCCGGCTCCCGGCAGCACATCGTCTGTTTCCGCGGTGTCGAACACACCCATCGACCGCAGGCTCGCCGGGTGGCGCCATCGCAGGTACAGCTGCCACGCCGAACCCGACAGCAACAGGGTCAGCACCACGGTGGGGACCATCGCGAAGCCGTGCGCAACGTTCACGAACAGCATGTAGGCCAGGACGAGTCCACCGGCGGCGCTGCCCGCGACTCCCGCCACCAGGACGAGGGGAGTGTGCTCCCCGATCCGGCTGAGGAACCGTACCGACGCCACGGCCACCAGCACGTACGCCGCGACCACCGCAGTCCTGGCAATCAACTGCACGTGACCGAATCCGGTCGACTTGCCGACGATGCCGAATGCCGCGGCACCGAGGCACACGGCGCACACGATGACGGTGAGGGCCGCGTACGGGGTGCGGTAGCCGCGGTGCACCCGGGCGAACAGACGCGGCACGACTCGTTCGATCCCCATCGAATACAGCAGGCGCGACGCGGCATTCGACGACGCCATCGCCGACGCCAGCCACGACGTGCCCAACCCGAGGTTCAGGGCGATCACCACGGCCGGGTCGACCCCGGTGGCGGTGCCGTGCAGATACGCGTTGACCAGGGTGTCCGTGCGACCGGACCAGGCGGCCCACGCCGAGAAGATGAACAGGGCGCCGCAGATCATCGGCGTGAGCATCACGGTGCGGGTGACGGTGGCGAGCGGGCGCTTGGCCTCCGGCCCGAAGAACGTGGCGCTCTCGAAGCCGGCCAGGGCGAACACCGCGGCCAGCGTCATGAGCAGCGGCCCGTATGCGGATTCGGACGGCGGCACCGCGGCGTGCTGGCCGCCCGCGCCGGTCACGATCATCAGGCCGACGATGAACAGCAACGAGCACGATTCGACGGCGAGGATGGCGAGGGCCGCGAACCGCACCCCGCGGACCAGACAGGCGAGGATCACGATCGCGATCCCGGCGTACACGAGGAGGCGTTCGGCGGGTTCGCGCAATTCCAGCCCGAAGAAGCCGAGCGTCGCGATCACAGCCTGGCCACCGTGGTACAGCGTCATCACCGCACTGCCTACGTACTTGGTCAGCATCGCGACACCCGCCGTCAGCGCGGCTCGCGTGCCGAGGCCCTGGAACACGAAACTGTAGAGGCCGCCCGCGGCCGCCATGCGTCGCGTGAACTGCGAGACGCACACCGCGATCAGGGAGACCACCACCGTCGCGACGACGATCGTGATCAGACCGCTCAGCAGCATCTGGTGGGTGAACATGGTGACGGGCAGGACCACCATCGACACCGCAGGAGCCGTCGTGGCCACCGACTGGGCGAGAACCTCGAAGCCCGACAACTGCCGCCTGCCCAGCGCACGCAGCGGCGACAGGGCCTGACGTTCGGGCTCGCCGGTGGCGAACGAACGCGCGATGGCGTCGGAAAGGGCTGACATGCGCGTGAAACTAGCCGGGTCGTGTTGCCGAAAAGTTTCGGTTTCGGGTCGAACTCCGACTCGGGAGTGAGAACGGCCCGCGCCCGTTCTCGCTCGCCGGCCTCAGACTGTTTCGCCGCCGACAACTTCCCGACTCGTGTCCCTCCCAGGATGAATCCGGACAAGTTACCCGGGTCGCCGGGCGCAAGAATGGGAGCGCGAATTGGCATTCACACGTAGATCTTTCATGAAGGGCCTCGGGGCCACCGGAGGCGCAGGCCTCGCGTACGGCGCGATGTCGACGCTCGGGCTCGCACCGTCGACCGCTGCGCCCGCCCGCACCTTCCAGCCGCTCGCGGCCGGCGACCTGATCGGCAAGGTGAAGGGCAGCCACTCCGTGGTCGTGCTCGGCGGCGGCCCCGCCGGTCTGTGTTCGGCATTCGAACTGCAGAAGGCCGGGTACAAGGTGACGGTCCTCGAGGCCCGCACCCGGCCCGGTGGCCGCGTCTGGACCGCACGGGGCGGCACCGAGGAGACCGACCTGAGCGGCGAGACGCAGAAGTGCACGTTCTCGGAGGGTCACTTCTACAACGTCGGCGCCACCCGCATCCCGCAGAGCCACATCACGCTCGACTACTGCCGCGAACTCGGCGTCGAGATCCAGGGCTTCGGAAACCAGAACGCCAACACGTTCGTGAACTACCAGAGCGGCACGTCGCTGTCGGGCCAGTCCGTCACCTACCGGGCCGCGAAGGCCGACACGTTCGGCTACATGTCGGAGCTGCTGAAGAAGGCCACCGATCAGGGCGCCCTGGACCAGGTGCTGAGCCGGGAGGACAAGGACGCGCTGTCGGAGTTCCTCAGCGACTTCGGTGACCTGTCCGACGACGGCCGCTACCTCGGATCCTCGCGTCGCGGTTACGATTCCGAGCCCGGAGCCGGCCTGAACTTCGGCACCGAGAAGAAGCCGTTCGCGATGCAGGAAGTGATCCGCAGCGGCATCGGCCGCAACTTCAGCTTCGACTTCGGCTACGACCAGGCGATGATGATGTTCACCCCGGTCGGCGGCATGGACCGGATCTACTACGCGTTCCAGGACAGGATCGGCACCGACAACATCGTCTTCGGCGCCGAGGTGACGTCGATGAAGAACGTGTCCGAAGGCGTCACCGTCGAATACACCGCCGGCGGCTCGAAGAAGTCGATCACCGCCGACTACGCGATCTGCACGATCCCGCCGCACCTCGTCGGACGACTGCAGAACAATCTGCCCGGCGATGTGCTCACCGCGCTGAAGGCGGCCAAGCCGTCGTCGTCCGGAAAGCTCGGCATCGAGTACTCGCGCCGGTGGTGGGAGACGGAGGACCGCATCTACGGCGGCGCATCCAACACCGACAAGGACATCTCGCAGATCATGTTCCCGTACGACCACTACAACTCCGATCGCGGCGTGGTCGTCGCCTACTACAGCAGTGGCAAGCGTCAGGAGGCGTTCGAGTCCCTCACCCACCGCCAGCGGCTCGCCAAGGCGATCGCGGAGGGCTCGGAGATCCACGGCGAGAAGTACACCCGCGACATCTCGTCGTCGTTCTCGGGCAGCTGGCGGCGCACCAAGTACTCCGAGAGTGCCTGGGCGAACTGGGCGGGCAGCGGCGGCTCGCACGGCGGGGCGGCCACTCCCGAATACGAGAAGCTGCTCGAACCCGTCGACAAGATCTACTTCGCCGGCGACCACCTGTCCAACGCCATCGCCTGGCAGCACGGCGCCCTGACGTCCGCCCGCGACGTCGTCACCCACATCCACGAGCGCGTGGCCCAGGAAGCCTGACACACCCGAAGAACAAGGAGCCCGAACAGTGAAGTCTTTTCGTACCAAGGCCGTGACCGCCGCGCTCGCCGCATCCGCTCTGATCGCCGGGGCGACGTCGTGCTCCTCCGAGGAGGCAGCAGCGGAAGCGCCCGGCAGCACGTTCGTCTCGAAGTCCGTTCTCGAAGCCGGCGAGGCGAATCCGATGATCGCGCAGGGTGTGGCCATCGGTGGCGGCACCGCCGTCTACAAGTCGAGCGGCATCGGTCCGGGCGCGTCCAACAAGGCCGCACCCGAGAGCACCCCGGAGTCGTACATCGACACCGACGTGTTCGCGGGCGGCGCACTCCCGGCCGGAGTCACGATCACCGAAGCGCAGGGCATCAACGCGCTGAAGCGGATTCGCGACAATCTCGAGGCACAGGGACTGACGCTCGAGGACGTCGTGACCATGCGGGTGTTCCTCGACAACGCCCCCGGCACCGACCGCGCCGACTACGCCGGCTGGAACCGCGCCTACCGGCAGTTCTTCGCGAACACCAACCTCGACACCGGCGACACCGAACTGGTTCCGCTCGGCACCGCGGAACCGGCCGCCCCGATGGAACGGAACTCCGCGCGTCCCAGCCGGTTCGCGCTCGAGGTCGCGAGCCTGCCCGCCGCCGGCTGGCTCGTCGAGGTCGAGGTGGACGCCGTGTACCCCGACGGTGAGAAGCCCCAGTAGTGGGTGCGCTGAGCCCGAGCCACTGGGCGATCATCGCGGTGGTGCTCGTGGTGCTGTTCGGGTCGAAGAAACTTCCGGACGCCGCCCGCGGCCTGGGACGCTCGATGCGGATCCTCAAGACCGAGGTGGGGGAGTTGCAGGCGGACGCCCCCGAACTGGAGAAATAGGCGAAGCGAGCCGGTGGACCCCGCGCCCACCGGCTCGCTTCGTTCTTCGGGTGTCAGGCCTTACGCATGTACGTCCGGACCGTCAGCGGTGCCATGATCGCGACGATCACGGCGGCGCCGAGCAGCGACCACACGACGTGGACACCGAAGTGGCCGTCGTTGACGAGTTCACGCACCGCGGTGACGACGTGCGACACGGGGTTGACGTTCACGAACGCCTGCATCCAGCCCGGCATCGTGTCGGCGGGCACGAACGCGTTGGACATGAACGTCAGCGGGAACAGGATGAGCATCGAAATGCCCTGCACCGACGACGCTTTGCTCATCAGGACGCCCATCAGGGCGAAGATCCAGCTGATCGAGAAGGCGCAGACGATGACGAGCGCGCCGGCCGACACCACCCCGACGACACCGCCGCCGGGCCGGTACCCCATCGCGATACCGACGGCGAACGTGATGGTCGTGGCGATGCCGTACCGCACGACGTCGGCGAGGAGCGCACCGGACAGCGGCGCGATGCGGGCGATCGGCAGGGACTTGAAGCGGTCGAAGACGCCCTTGTCCATGTCTTCCCGCAACTGGGTGCCCGTCACGATCGACGTGGTGATCACCGTCTGGACCAGGATGCCCGGGATGATGATCGGCAGATACGACGCCACGTCGCCGGAGATGGCGCCACCGAAGATGTACGTGAACATCAACGTGAAGATGATCGGCTGGACGACGACGTCGAACAGTTGCTCCGGGTTGTGCTTGATCTTGAGCAGTCCCCGGTACGCCATGGTCAGCGTGTTCGCGACGGACTGCTCGAGGCTGATCCGGTTCCGGGCCTCCGGAATCGGTTGGGGGCCCGCGTGAGCGCGGGATTCGAGGGTGGTGGTCATGCGACGCTCCGTTCGGTGTCGGCCTCGGTGGCGTCTGCGCCGTGGCCGGTGATGGTGAGGAAGACCTCGTCGAGACTCGGCTTCTGGACGGTGATCTCGTCGACGGCGATCCCGTGGTCGCGCAGTCGGATCAGGAGTTCCACGGTGAGCGACGGATCGGTCATCGGCGCGGTGAGGCGGCCGATCTCCGGGGTGATCGCGACCTCCACACCGAGGGTGTGGGCGATCACCGAACGCGCGTCGTCGGTCTGTCCGCGATCGACCAGCGTCAACTGCAGCGAGGAGACGCCCACGGACGCCTTCAACTCGTCGGCCGTGCCGTCCGCGATCACCTTTCCGCGGTCGATGACGGCGATCCGATCGGCCAGCTGATCCGCCTCGTCGAGGTACTGCGTGGTGAGCAGCACCGTCGACCCGTCCGCGACCAGCCTGCGGATGGTGTCCCACATCTGGGCGCGCGTCCGAGGGTCCAGACCCGTCGTCGGCTCGTCGAGGAACAGCAGCGGGGGATGGGCGATCAGGCTGGCCGCCAAATCCAGACGTCGACGCATGCCGCCCGAGAAGTTCTTGAGCGGCTTCGTCGCCGCCTCGGTGAGGTCGAACTCCTCGAGCAGTTCCGTGCACTTGCGGCGGGCATCACCCCGGCTCAGGCCGAGCAACCGGGCGAAGATCACCAAATTCTCGACCGCCGACAGGTCCTCGTCGACGGACGCGTACTGGCCCGTGACACCGACCAGCGAGCGCACCGCGTTCGGTTCGCGCACCACGTCGTGGCCGAAGATGCGGGCCTCGCCGCCGTCCGGACGCAACAGCGTCGCAAGCATCCGCACTGTCGTGGTCTTACCGGCGCCGTTCGGGCCGAGCACTCCGTACACCGACCCGGTCGGAACGGACAGGCTCACGCCGTCGACGGCGCGCTGACGGCCGAAGAGCTTCACGAGCCCGTCGGCCTCGATGGCTGGGGGAGTTGCAGTGAGGTTCATGCCGTAGACGATGCAGCCCGCCACTTGCAGCAGGCTTGCACGCCTCTTGCACGGGCTTGCGGGCGCTGTAGTCGGGTGGATTCACGGACATTGGTCGGAATCAGGGGCAATTGCGTCGGAATCCGGCGAATGTCTCGGCGAACGTCGGTCAGCGCCGGTGCTCCGCGCGTGCGCACGCCCTGTCGAAGCGCGCCTTGACGGCGGCGAAGTCGAAGAGGTCCCGCCACGTTCACCGGACGACCTCGTACCCGGCGTCGCGGATCGCGTCCTCCCGGAGTTTCTCCCGGTGGACGGCGACTGCCGCCTGGCCACCGTCGACGCCGTATTTCCCCATGCCGTCGAACTCCCCGACCACGCCGCATTCTGTCCAGAAGAAATCGGCCCGGCCGAGGAAGGCGCCGGTGTCGTCGTGAAGCACGTGCTGGAGTTCGGGTGGCGGCAGGTCGTGCTGGCGGATCCGGATGCGGCTCAGCGATTCCCCCGGGCTCTCGCCGCGACCGTCCAGGAAGCCCGCTGCCCGCCGCGCCGTCGCGATGCCTTTGCGAGGTCCCGCCCGGCCGACCTCGTCCAGAATCTCGTCGAGCGTGACGAGTCGACGGTGCAGCGCCGAATCGCCGACAACGACGGCCTGGTCGAACGTCGAGATGCGTGCGGTGTCGACCACAGTCCGGGCGGGGGAGGTGACCGCCAGCCCGCCCAGGGTGACGACGTCGGTTGCGTCGAACGGTGTGGCGTGGACGTGGACTCCCGCGGTTCGGCCGCCGCCGGGGGCGTGGTTCCTCGTCAGATGCACCCGTTCCAGCGAAAGGTCGCCGAGATCCATACCGTGCAGAAGTGCCGCAGACGTGTGGCTCACCACGAAGCCGGGTGGGCGCGACTGCAGGGCTGCCGCAATGCGGGCCCGGTGCAGCGCAGGCGCATCGAGTGCGGCGAAGCGCTCGTCGGAGGCGTATGCCCCCGCCGCGATTCGCACGAGACGTCCGGAATCGCGGGCATGCCGGATCTCGGAATCGGTGACGCCGTCGGCCAAGGCTCTGCGTCGGAAGATCACGTCGTCGCTCATGGCGACATCGTGCCCCACCCCGCAGTGGTGATCGGTTCGCTCACCTGGGCTTTCGCGGAGCCTGTGGATAGAGGTCGGCGTGTGGACAACAGCATCCGCGTGGATATTGGCCAGACGCGCGGAAATTGCGGGCGCAGCTGGCCAATGTCTACGCAGACAGGAGGACCCGCTAGCCGAACCGCGATTCCAGCGCGCGCCGGTCGATCTTCCCCGGACCTCTGAGGGGGAGGGTGTCGACGAGGTGCAGTTCGCGTGGGGCGGCGGTGGGGTCGAGGGTGCGTTCGACGAAGGAACGGAGTTCGGCGAGTGTCGGTTCGGTGCCGGGCTCGGCGACGACGACGGCGGTGACGCGGCGCCCCAGTCGCTCGTCGGGGAGGCCGATCACCGCGCATTCCCGGACGGCGGGGTGCGCGACGAGAGCCGCCTCGACCACTTGCGGGACGACGGTGAGACCGCCGGTGGAGATGGCTTCGTCGAGTCTGCCGGAGATGCCGAGGACGCCGTCGGTGACGGCGCCGGCGTCGTCGGTGCGGAACCAGCCGGGTTCGGCGAACGCCGGATGGTCGGGGAGTCCGCGGTAACCGGATGCGAGCATGGGCCCGCCGAGGAGGACGCGGCCGTCACCGTCGATCCGTACTCGGGCACCGTCGAGGGGCACCCCGTCGTACACGCACCCGCCGCACGTCTCGCTCATTCCATACGTACGGACGACGGTGATGCCGGCGTCTACGGCGCGACGCAGGACGGGGGCGGGGGTCGCGGCTCCGCCGAGGAGGACGGCGTCGAGTGCGGCCAGCGACGCCACGGCTTCGGGGTGGTCGAGGGCCTTGACCAGCTGGGTCGGAACGAGCGAGGTGTAGCGGCGGGGGCCGCTCATCGACGCGACAGCGGCAGGCAGCGCACCGGGGTCGAAGCCGTCGGTCACGTCGATCACCACCGGCTCGGTGCCGGCGAGGACACTGCGCAGCAACACCTGCATGCCCGCGATGTGGTGGGCGGGCAGGGTCAGCAGCCAGGAGCCCGGGCCGCCGAGCCGGGCATGCGTCGCGTCACCGCTGGCGCGGAGCGCGGCGGCGGTGAGCATGGCACCCTTCGGTACTCCCGTCGTGCCGGACGTCGCGACCACGAGGGCGACACCGTCGTCGATCGGCTCCCCGGGGCGCAGTGCGTCCGTCAGTCGGCGGGTTTCCCGCTCGTCCGGGGCGGGGACGGGGAGCGCGGCCGGGGCGGTTCCGTCGAGGATCGCCGACAGCTGCGGCAGGATGCCGAGAACCCCGACGCCCGACGGGACGGGCAGGACCTGCAGTTCGCTCACTGGGCAGGCCCGGCCAGCGGCCAGCCGCCTGCGGCGAGATTGCTGCGCACCCGGTCGACGTCCGACTCCAGCGGCAACTCGTCGGTGACCTTGGTGATGAGCACCTGGATGTCGGTCTTCTCGATGGGCAGGTCGCCCTCCTCGACGAGGGCGTCGGCGACGGCGTCCACCTCGTCTTCCGACAGACGGCGGGTGAGCAGCGCGAACAACGGTATGTAGTCCTGCTCGGGCACGCCGTTCGGGTAGCCGGCTCGCAGCCAGCCGATGATGGAGGAGAGAAATGGTGGAAGGCTCATGGCTAGCCGGCGTCGCGGGTTTCTTCCGTGTCGCCGGAACCGTCGCCGCATTCGGCGTCGGGTCCGACCGGCCACCCTCCGGCCTCGAGGTTCTCCGTCACCCGGGCGACGTCCTCCTCGGACGGTTCCTCGTGGGTGATCTCGCTGATGAGACGGCGGATGTTGTCGTAGTCGACGTGGCGTTCGGGTGTCTCGTGGGCCGTCTCGATGGACAGCGCGACGACCTGTTCGATTTCCTCGTCGGTGAGACGGCGACGCAGCACGGCCAGCAACGCGAAATGGTCCTTCGCCGGGATTCCCTCGGGGTACCCGGCGCGTAGCCAGTCGAGCACGGAGCGAAGTGAATTCTTGGGCACGCGTTCGGCTTCTTTCGTCGATGGAACGGGACTCGTGGTCGCCGCTCAGAAGATGTGGATACCGAAGCTGCTGGCCAAAAAGCCCTGCATCAATAGCAGTATCCCAGTGATGATCGCGATCAGCACCACGGCGAAGCAGGCCCAGGCGCCGATCCGGCCTGCGACGGTCGGCTGCGAGACTCCCTCACCGGTGTCCGCGCCGCCGAGAGACCGGAGTCCGAGCGCGAAAATCGCGGGGAGGCCGGCTCCGAAAAGCAGTCCGACGAGGACGACCTGCCAGAGCGAGTGGATGGTGGTGGTCAGCAGTGTCATGGCGAGCCCTCAGCGGTTCGTGGCGGGACCGGCGGAGTCCGCGGTCTCGGCCACGCCCGGTTCGGTGGGTTCGGCGGGAACCTGGGTCTCGTCCGACTCCCATTCGGCATTGACGTTGCCGGACGTCACCGGTTGCAGGCGGGAGCGCAGGTACATGAATCCGGCGAGCACGATCAGGGCGGCGAACACGACGAGAACACCGGGCAGACCGCCGATCATGTGGGCGATGACCCAGCACACGGCTCCCACGATCGCCGCGGACGGCAGGGTGACCAGCCACGCGACGGCCATGCGTCCGGCGATGCCCCAGCGGACCTCGGCGCCCTTGCGGCCGAGGCCGGTGCCGAGGATGGAGCCGGTCGCGACGTGCGTGGTGGACAGCGGCAGTCCGAGGTGGCTGGACGTCAGGATGATGGCGGCGGACGAAGACTCCGCGGCCATGCCCTGGGGAGCGGCGATCTCGACGAGTCCCTTGCCGAGGGTGCGGATGATGCGCCAGCCGCCGAGGTAGGTGCCGAGCGCGATGGCGATCGCACAGCTGAGCTTCACCCAGAACGGCATCTCGTCGTCGGCGGACAGGGATCCGTGCGCGACCAGTGCGAGAAAGATCACGCCCATCGTCTTCTGGGCGTCGTTGGTTCCGTGGGCCAGCGACACCAGTGACGCGGAACCGATCTGGCCGAGGCGGAATCCGTGCTCCTTGGTGTCCTCCGGCACGCCGGAGGTGATCCGGTAGACCAGTTTGGTGCCCGCAGTGGCGACCAGTGCTGCGACCACGGGGGCGAGGACGGCGGGCACGACGACCTTGCTGAGCACGCCGCCCCACTCGACACCGCTCATGCCGATGGACGCGATGGCTGCACCGATCAGTCCGCCGAACAGCGCGTGGGACGAGCTCGACGGCAGCCCGAGCAGCCACGTCGCCAGATTCCAGATGATGCCGCCGACCAGGCCCGCGAACACGATGAGCAGCAGATCCTCGCCGCCCACTTCTCCCAGGTTCACCACGCCCTTGGCGACTGTCGCCGCAACCTCCACGGACAGGAACGCACCGACCAGATTCAACGATGCGGAGAGCGCGACAGCGGCCTTGGGTCGCAGAGCTCCCGTCGCGATCGAGGTGGCCATTGCATTGCCGGTGTCGTGAAAGCCGTTCGTGAAATCGAAAGCGAGGGCGGTGACGACCACCACCAGGAGAACTACGAGCTCTGCGGTCACACCCAGATTGTGCGGATTTCAACCGAAAATGTACAGCTGACGTCCGGTGTACAGGATCACTCCTGCGTATGACCTACGTCAGCTCTCACCCTTCGGGCGGGAGTCGCGGCGGATGGGGTGATCCTCCGGAATCTGCACCAGAACGATCGGGATTCCGTCGGGGTCCGCGATCCACATCTCGAACAGCCCCCACGGTTCCTGCCGGGCCTCGCGGTCGATCTTCACCCCGGCGAGAACCAGCTCGGTCTGGACCGCGGTGAGGTCGCGGACCTGCAGCCACAGGGCGCCGTCGAAGGAGGACGACTCACCGGTTCCACCGTGCGCGGCAACTTCGATCAGGCCCTGACCGGCGAAGAACACCGTGCCCCCGGGGTATTCGCGGGCGGTGGCGAGCCCGAGGATGTCGCGGTAGAAGCCCAGCGTCGTCGTGTAGTCGCGCGGCCGCAGAATCGTCCTGCTGCTGAGGATCTCCACCCGTCACCCTCCTTCGCCGGGCCGGGCTTCGTGTCCCGTCCGGCCGTGTGTGCGTCGATCTTCCTTCATCTCCGCCTCGAACAGGTGCCGTCGTCCGTCGGCGAGTTCGTGACGTGCGCCACGTTCGTGCTCGCGCAGCGGCGACCAGTAGTGGTCGTCGAACTCCTCGACGAGCTGGAACGTCCACCGGCCCTCGACGACGTTGCGGCCCACGAGCTCGGACTGCAACCGGTCCGCGACGGCCGCGTGTCCCGCGTCCCGCAGCGCGTCGACGGCTTCACCGAGCTGAAGATCGGCGTGTCCGATCAGTTGATGGAACGAGTAGAGGTGCCCGCGGGCACGCTCGACCGTTTCGAGGGCCTCCGACAACTTCCCGAGCGCGGCGACGGTGTCGTCACTCACTCCGGGCGGACGACGATGTTCCGGTGCGGGGAGCTCGCGGTCGATGCTCATGTGGGTCAGTGTGCCCGAATCGGAGACGCCGCGCGCCCTCTCCCGCCGAGGTGACGAATCCGCCCGCGTATTTCACCCTCCGAGGGTCTACTCGCGCGCGACCGTCCGGTGCTGGACTGGATTCACAGCGTCGGACGACGAGGGGACTGCGCCATGAGTTCGAGCGTGACAGGTGAGCCGATACCGGGTGGCGAATCGTTACCGTTCCCGCCGACGCCGTCGGGAAGTATCGCCGGCCGGACGATGCAGGAGTCGGTGTACAGCCCCCGTCCGAAGGAGCGGCGGCTCCACGACGACGCCCCGAACATTCTGATCGTCCTCATCGACGACGCCGGGCCTGGTCTGCCGAGCGGCCTCGGCGGTGAGGTGAACACCCCGACGCTCGACGCGATGTTGCAGGACGGTGTCGGGTACAACCGATTCCATACGACCGCAATGTGTTCCCCGACCCGGGCGTCACTGCTGACCGGACGCAACCACCATCGCGTGGGGAACGGGCAGATAGCCGAGCTGGCCAACGACTGGGACGGCTACTCCGGCCACATCCCGAGGTCGAGCGCGACGGGGCCCGAAGTGCTGCGCCACTACGGGTACAGCACTGCCGCATTCGGGAAATGGCACAACACGCCGGCCGAGGAGACCACCGCCGCCGGTCCGTTCGACAACTGGCCGACGGGTCTCGGGTTCGAGTACTTCTACGGCTTCCTCGCCGGAGAGGCGTCGCAGTACGAGCCGAACCTGGTGCGGAACACGACGGTGGTGCTGCCTCCCAAGACCCCGGAGCAGGGCTACCACCTCAGTGAGGATCTCGCCGACGACGCCATCGGCTGGCTGCGCAGGCACAAGGCGTTCGACGCCGACAAACCGTTCTTCATGTACTGGGCCAGCGGCTGCCTGCACGGACCGCACCACATCATGAAACCGTGGGCCGACAAATACGCAGGGAAGTTCGACGACGGCTGGGATGCCTACCGGGAGCGGGTCTTCGCGAGGGCGAAGGAGAAGGGATGGATTCCCCCCGAAGCGGAGCTGACCGACCGCGACCCGACGATGGCCGCATGGGACGAGATCCCCGACGACGAGAAACCGTTCCAGCGCCGGCTCATGGAGGTCGCGGCCGGGTATGCCGAACACTGTGACGTCCAGGTGGGCAGGCTGTTCGACGAGCTGGACCGTCTGGGGTACCGGGACGACACCCTGATCCTGTACATCTGGGGCGACAACGGCTCGTCCGGTGAGGGGCAGAACGGCACGATCAGTGAACTGTTGGCGCAGAACGGCATTCCGACCACACCGGCGCAGCACATCGCGGCACTGGAGGAACTCGGTGGCCTCGACGTCCTGGGGTCACCGAAGACCGACAACATGTATCACGCGGGCTGGGCGTGGGCGGGCAGCGCACCCTACAAGGGGATGAAGCTGCTGGCGTCCCATCTCGGTGGCACCCGCAACCCGATGGTCGTGCGGTGGCCGGCGAAGGTGACACCGGACCCGGCACCCCGCACGCATTTCCTGCACTGCAACGACGTGGTGCCGACGCTGTACGACATCGTCGGGATCACCCCGCCGCGGACGGTGAACGGTGTTCCGCAGGACCCGGTGGACGGCGCCAGCTTCGCGCAGACCCTCGTCGAACCCGGCGCGACAGGGGGAAAGCTCACCCAGTACTTCGAGATCATGGGCAGCCGGGCGATCTACCACGACGGCTGGATCGCGTCCGCGTTCGGGCCACGCGCACCCTGGGCGGCGGGTGTGCCCGGTGGCATCCGCGACTGGAGCCCGGACGACGACACGTGGGAGCTCTACAACCTGGACGAGGACTGGACCCAGAATCGGGACCTCGCCGAGCAGCATCCCCAGAAGCTGGCGCAACTGCGGGAACTGTTCGCGATCGAGGCCGCGAAGAACAATGCGCTCCCCATCGGCGGCGGGCTGTGGGTCATCGCACTGCATCCCGAACAGCGGATCACGACGCCGTACACGAGCTGGGAGTTCTCCGGCGACACGATCCGCATGCCCGAGTTCTGTGCTCCCGCGCTGGGCAACAAGAACAACCGGGTCACCCTCGACCTCTCCGCGCCGGAGAATCCGAGCGGAGTGCTCTACGCACTGGGAAGCAACGCCGGCGGACTCACGTGCTTCGTCGACGACGGCTACCTCTGTTACGAGTACAACCTGTTCATCCTGATGCGCACCAAGATTCGTTCGACCGTGCCGATACCGCCGGGCACCCGCACGGTGCAGGTGGTCACGGAGTTCGTCGAGGCGCGGCCCGGTGGCCCGCTGAACGTGAAGCTCTGTGTCGACGGCAGTGTCGTCGGGGAGGGGCAGGTGCCGGTGAGCGTGCCGTTGCTGTTCACAGCAAACGACTGTCTCGACGTCGGTACCTGCCTCGGTTCCCCGGTGTCGCTGGACTACTACGACCGGGCGCCGTTCCCGTTCAACGGCACCATCGACCGCATGGCGGTCGAGTACACGTAGGCGCTCAGAAATACCAGGGGTACGGCTTCCAGTCGGGTTCGCGCTTTTCGAGGAACGAATCGCGGCCCTCGACTGCCTCGTCCGTCATGTACGCCATGCGAGTTGCCTCCCCGGCGAACAGCTGTTGACCGACGAGGCCGTCGTCCTGCAGGTTGAACGCGTACTTGAGCATGCGCTGGGCCTGCGGGGACTTGCCGTTGATCTTGGTGGCCCAGTCGATCGCGACGTCCTCGAGTTCGGCGTGGTCGACGACCTTGTTGACGGCGCCCATCTGGTGCATCTCCTCCGCGGTGTACGTCTCACCGAGGAAGAAGATCTCGCGGGCGAACTTCTGGCCGACCATCTTGGCGAGGTAGGCGCTGCCGTACCCGCCGTCGAAGCTGCCGACGTCGGCGTCGGTCTGCTTGAAACGGGCGTGTTCGCGGCTGGCGAGCGTCAGGTCGCACACCACGTGCAGGCTGTGACCGCCGCCTGCGGCCCAGCCGTTGACGAGGCAGATGACGACCTTCGGCATGAACCGGATCAGCCGCTGGACCTCGAGGATGTGGAGACGTCCGGCGCGGGCCTTGTCGACGGTGTCCGCGGTTTCCCCCTCCGCATACTGGTATCCGCTGCGTCCGCGGATGCGCTGGTCGCCGCCGGAGCAGAACGCCCAGCCCTCGTCCTTGGGGCTCGGACCGTTGCCGGTGAGCAGCACGGCGCCCACGTCGGACGTCATCCGGGCGTGGTCGAGCGCCTGGTACAACTCGTCGACGGTGTGCGGGCGGAAGGCGTTGCGCACTTCGGGACGGTCGAACGCCACCCGGACGATTCCCTGGGTGACATGCCGGTGGTAGGTGATGTCGGTCAGGTTCTCGAAACCGGGAACCGGTCGCCAGTGCTGCGGGTTGAAAGTCACGGCTCCGAGGTTATCGGGTGCCGTTGACGGGTGTCCGCGCGCGCAGGACTTTGCCCGGGTTTACCGTGCAGGTATGAGCGAACAGGCTGCCGACGTCACCCGTCTCGACGGCAAGGGCGACGACGAGTACGAGCACCACGGCGGGTTCCCCAAGTACGAGCCGGTGACACCCGGTCCGGACTGGCCGCGGTTCGTCGAGGGAATGCGCACGTTGCAGGACCTCGCGGTGTCGGTCGACGCCCCGGACGACGTGCTCACGCAGGCCGCGGACCAGGTGGAGAAGCTGGCCGAACTGCTCGGACCACACGTCGTTCCCGAGGGGCGGTCGCCGGCGGGCCGGACGATCGAGTTGCCGGGCCGGGGGAGTCTCCTCATGCCGCCGTGGAACATCGAGAAGTTCGGGCCCGAGGGCGTGCGCAGCGCGGGCATGTTCCGGCGCTACCACCTCGGTGGCAACGGCGCCGCGCACGGCGGCACGCTGCCGCTGCTGTTCGACGACCTGATGGGCATGATCGTCCACGCGTACGGGCGGCCCATCAGCCGCACCGCCTACCTGCACGTGAACTACCGCGCGATCACACCGCTCGGCACGCGTCTGACCGTCGAGGGCAGCGTCGACCGCGTGGAGGGGCGCAAGACGTTCATCACCGCACGGTTGATGCAGGACGACACGTTGCTCGCCGACTGCGAGGCCCTGATGCTCCAGTTGCTGCCCGGGCAGCCCTGACCTCGTGACGTCCCTGCCCTCCGTGGAGGAGGTCCTGGCCGATGCCGTCGTGGTGAGTCTGCCCATGCGCCTGCGGTTCCGCGGCATCACGACGCGAGAAGCGTTGCTGCTGCGCGGTCCCGCGGGGTGGGGCGAGTTCGCGCCGTTCCCCGAGTACGCGGACGACGAGGCGGCGCACTGGTTGCAGTCGGCGATCGAGGACGCCTGGCTCGGGCCGCCGCCCGCGGTGCGAACGCGGGTGCCGATCAACGCCACCGTCCCTGCCGTCGACGCCGCCCGGGTGCCCGCCGTGCTCGAGCGTTACCCCGGCGCGCGGACCGCGAAAGTGAAAGTGGCCGAACGTGGTCAGACTCTCGACGACGACGTCGCGCGGGTGCGGGCGGTCCGCGCACTCGTTCCGAACGTGCGCGTCGACGCGAACGGGGGATGGTCGGTCGACGAGGCCGAGACCGCGCTGCGGGCCCTGACCGTCGACGGTCCGCTCGAATACGCCGAGCAGCCGTGCGCGAGCGTGCCCGAGCTGGTGGAGGTCCGCAGGCGGATGCCCGACGTGCGGGTGGCCGCCGACGAGAGCATCCGGCGCGCCGAGGATCCGCTGAAGGTCGTGCGGGCGGGCGGTGCCGACGTGGCCGTCGTGAAGGTCGCCCCGCTCGGGGGAATGCGGCGACTGCTGTCGCTCGCGGACGAGTTGTCTTCGTACGGTGTGCCGGTGGTCGTGTCGAGCGCGCTGGACACCGCTGTCGGCATCGCCGCCGGTGTCGCCGCTGCCGCCGCCCTCCCGAAATTGCAGTTCGCGTGCGGTCTGGGTACCGGGGGACTCTTCGAGGCGGACGTGGCCCGCCCCCGCGAACCCGTCGGCGGCGAGCTCACCGTCGAGCCGGTGGTACCCGACGTCGAACGCGTCACGGCTCTCGCCGCGTCCGCGGAGCGTTCACGCTGGTGGATCGAGCGGGCGCGCCGGTGCCATGGCCTGCTCGAACAACGCGGAGTCCGGTTTTTCGTATAGTGTCTGGCCGGACCTGATCGCTCAGTCAATACGGAGGCATTGAAAGTGGTTGCAGCTCTGAACGAAACCCTGCTCGACGAGTCGCGCGTTCCTGCGGTCATCGCAGACGTCCAGGCTCTCATCGACGCGGAGGTTTCGGACAAGTCGGGGGCCTCGGGACTGGCACTCAAGGGTGGATACGGCGCCGTCAAGAAGGTGGGACCGTCGATCGTGCCGGACGCCATCGAGGGCCTGCTGCCGGCATTCGTCACCAAGCTCGAGCCGTACTGGCAGGCCTTCACCGCCAGTGGTGAGGCCGGATTCTCCGAGTACCTGGTCGCGCGTGGCGACGAGGTCGCGGACTCGCTCCTCGGTGTGACCGACGAGCGCATCGAGGGCAGCGACCGCGGTGCTGTCAAGAAGGTGTACTCGTCGCTGCGTCCGTCGGCGAAGAAGAATGTGATCGAGGCACTTCCGCGTCTGGGCGCCCTCGTTCAGAAGCACGCCAACTGAAACCCAGGTGAGTGGCCCGGCGCGCCCCGGCGTGCTTGGCCACTCACCTGTGGTCAGTTGGCGGCGTGGCCGTGGCGCCAGTACCCGGTGAACGAGATGTTCGCCTTCGGGATGTGGCGCTCGTTCACGAGGTGGCGTCGCAACGCCGTCGTCAGCTCGCTCTCACCGGCCACGAACGTGTAGGACGGCCCGGTCGGCAACTGCGCCTGTTTCACGGTGTCGAGCGCGAGCACTCCCGGACGGGCATCGGCGTCCTCGCGCACCAGCCAGTGCACGTTCACGCCGTCACCCACCGAAACTTCCTGAGCGTCTTCGGCATCGGGAATCTCGACGAAGACTTCGGCCCGCAGGTCCCGCGGTGCCGATCGCAGGATCCCGACGATGGCGGGAAGCGCGCTCTCGTCACCGACCAGCAGCTGCCACTCGGCGTCCGGCGTCGGGTTGTAGATCAGGCCCTCGTCGAGGATCGCCACCTCGTCACCGGCCGCGGCCGAATTGGCCCACGCCGACGCGGGACCGAGGTCGCCGTGCGAGGCGAAGTCGATGTCGATCTCGGTGGTGTCGCCGAACGTTCCCGATCCCGCCACCCGGATCTCGCGGATCGTGTAGTTGCGCACGACCGGCCGGGTGTCCTTGGACATCAGCTTGTACTGGGCGTACCAGAGGTTGCTCGCGCTGGTCGGTAGCCGCAGCGTGCTCTGTCCCCGCTGGGGGATGAACATCCGGAACCACTGGTCGAACCCCATCGGGCTGACGGAGTCGAGTTCCTCGCCCGCGATGGTGACGCGGACGAAGTTCGGGCTGATCTGCTTGCCTGCGACGACTCGTGCGGACGCGATCCGGCGACTCTGAGGTTTGACGAACTTGCTGCGTTGAGCCATGGCGTTGGTTACTCCCCCGGATAGCGGTGCGATTTGTCAGGTAAGCCTAACCAATCGATCGGTTACGCGGGGCGACGCGGGCGGTCGAGCATCACGACCTTCGGCGGCAGGCCCCACTCGTTGCGGCCGAGGCGGCTGAGCGGGGCGAGTTCCGCGAAGTCCGGAAGTCCGTCGTCGGCGAGCGACTCTTGCCGCACCGCGACCGTGACGACGTCGCCCATCACCACGAACGAATCACCGACAGGTATCACCTGGTGCAAGGTGCATTCGATGGCGACCGGCGAACCTGCGACCCGCACAGGACGGACCCGTTCGCTGGGTTCGGTGTCGATGCCCAGCGCCGCGAACTCGTCGACCTCGCTGTCGTACGTGGCGGAACTGGCGTTGACCGTCGACATCAGCGGCTCCGTCGCCAGGTTGATCACGAACTCTCCCGTCGCCTCGATGTTGCGGAGGCTGTCCTTCCGGGTGACCGAGGTGAACTGCACCACCGGCGGGTGGGTGCTCGACACCGAGAAGAAGCTGTACGGCGCCAGGTTGGCCACCCCGTCCGCCGACACCGTGGACACCCACGCGATCGGCCGGGGCACGATGGAGGCGGTCAGCACCTGATACATGCGGTGTGGGGGAAGCTCGGCGGGATCGAAGAGAGTGCGCATGCGTTCATGGTGTCAGCGCCCGCGATGTGGCCGTGAACTCACCCGGCGAGGTCGCCGGACGGGGTTGCCGGAGTATCTGACACTCTTGATGTCGTGAACCCGTCCACTGCACAAGCCACCGCGGTCGTCGACGAACTGGTCCGCGGGGGAGTACGCGAGGTCGTGCTCTGCCCGGGTTCGCGCAACGCGCCGCTGGCGTTCGCCCTGCAGGCCGCCGATCTCGAGGGCCGGCTGCGTCTGCACATGCGCATCGACGAACGCACCGCGGGATTCCTCGCACTCGGCCTGGCCGTGGCCGGTAAGCGCCCCGTCCCGATCGTCATGACGTCCGGCACCGCGGTCGCCAATCTCGGACCCGCGGTCCTCGAGGCGAACTACGCCCGGGTGCCGCTCGTGGTGCTCAGCGCCAACCGCCCGTACGAGATGCTCGGCACGGGCGCCAACCAGACCATCGAGCAACTCGGACTGTTCGGCAGCCAGGTGCGCGCGACCATCAGCCTGGGCCTGGCGGAGGACGATGCCGGGCAGAACAGCCAGTGGCGTTCGGCCGTGTGCCGGGTCCTCGCCGCAGCGCGCGGCACGAGGTCGGGCAACGCCGGTCCCGTGCACTTCGACATCCCGCTCCGGGAACCGCTCGTCCCCGACGTCCACGCGCAGGGTCCGGTCCCGCAGGGACGACCGGGTGGGGCCGCGTGGACCACCACCCAGCACGCGACGCTCGACGTGCCGATGGACCTCGACCTCACCCCAGACACCATCGTGATCTCCGGGCACGGGTCCGCGCTGCGGCCCGAACTCGCCGGACTTCCGACGGTCGCCGAGCCGACCGCGCCCCTGCACGGCATTCCGGTGCATCCGATGGCGCTGCCGCAGCTCAAACCGCGGCAGGCCGTCATCACCGGACGCCCCACTCTCCACCGGTCCGTGTCGAAGGTCCTCGCCGATCCGGCGGTGGCCGTCTACGCGCTCACCACCGGCCCCCGCTGGCCCGACGTGTCCGGCAACGTGCTCGCCACCGGAACCCGGGCGGTCGTGTCCGGTGAGCCCGACCGGGCCTGGATCAACCGGTGCCGCACGCTGTCCGAACACACCGACAAGGCGGTGCGCGCACAGCTCGCCGCCCACCCGAAGGCGACGGGACTCCACGTGGCGGCCGCCGTCATGGACGCCCTGACCGACGGTGACCAGTTGCTGCTCGGGGCGTCCAACCCCGTGCGGGACGCCGCGCTCGTCAGCTATCCGGCGCCGAAGATCCGGGTGCTGTCCAACCGGGGTGTCGCCGGCATCGACGGCACCGTGTCGGCGGCCGTCGGGGCCGCACTGGCTTACGAGGAGGGACGGACGGTGGCCCTGCTCGGCGACCTCACGTTCCTGCACGACGCGTCCGGGCTGCTCATCGGTTCGGGCGAACCGCGGCCACGGGACCTGACCATCGTGGTGGCCAACGACGACGGTGGCGGCATCTTCGAGCTGCTCGAGCAGGGCGATCCGCAGTACGCCGGGGTGTTCGAGCGCGTCTTCGGTACTCCGCACGGGATGGATCTCGCCGCACTCTGCGCCGCCTACCGGGTGGAGCATCACCTGGTGGGTCTGGGTGAGCTGTCGACGCGGCTGAGCGCGCCCGAGGCGCCCGGCGACCGCGGCATCCGGGTCCTCGAGGTGACCACCGAACGTTCCGGGCTGCGCGAACTGCACGCCGCGGTGCGGGCACAACTGTGAATGCGCGGGTGTCGCGGCGCGTCCGGCGGGGGGTGCTGGTGACGGCGATCGGCATCTCGGTCCTGGCCGTGCTCCTCGTGCTGGCCGCCTGGCGCAACGACCACACCATCCAATCCGACCGGGGCGTGGCCACGGCGGAGGTGCTGTCGGCGGGCTCGCTGCGGTCCGCCATCAGCTTCGTCACCCCTGACGGGGTCACGCACAACCCCGAACTGGGCGTGCTGTACCCGACCAAGCTCACGGTGGGGCAGCGCATCGACGTCGAGTACGCCCGCAGCGACCCCGACCTGGTGCGGGTGTCCGGACGCGACGCCAGCGTCGCCGTCGTCCCCGCCGGTTCGCTGATCGTCGTGACCTGGCTGATCGCGGGACCGGCGATCTGGTACCTGCGGCGGCGGGAGAGTTCCGCGGAGGCCCAGCAGGCCGTGTCATCCTGAGTTCCCCGGAACTTCGCGCGACGGTCACGTCGATCTCGCTGCTGTGACCACGAGCACTGCCACGCTGAGCGCGTGAGAGTAGCCATCGTCGCGGAATCGTTTCTTCCCAACATGAACGGTGTCACCAACTCGGTGCTGAGGGTCCTCGACCACCTCCAGCGCACCGGACACCAGGCGATGGTCGTCGCCCCGGACACGGTCGGATCGCAGACGTCCGCGCCGACCGAACACGGCGGCGTACCCGTCTACCGGGTGCCCGCGGTGATGGTGCCGAAGGTCAGTTCGCTCCCGGTGGGTCTGCCGCAGCCCGGACTCACCGCCGCGCTGCGGGCGTTCGACCCCGACGTCGTGCATCTGGCGTCGCCGTTCCTCCTCGGGGCGGGCGGGCTCGGTGCGGCGCACCGGCTCGACGTTCCCACGGTCGCGGTGTACCAGACGGACGTGGCGGGTTTCGCCGAGAGCTACGGCCTCGGCCTCACCAGCCGCGCGGCGTGGGCCTGGACTCGTCGCATCCACCGAGGCTGCACCCGCACCCTCGCACCGTCCACGTCGGCGGTCGAGGCGCTCGCCGAGCAGAGGATTCCGCGGGTCCACCGCTGGGCGCGCGGCGTGGAGACCGCTCGATTCGCACCGTCCCGGCGCAGCACCGGTCTGCGGGACTCCTGGCTGGGCGGCTCGGACCGGCTGGTCGTCGGATTCGTGGGCAGGCTCGCGCCCGAGAAACACGTCGAGCGGCTCGCCGCACTCGCCGGCGACCAGCGGGTCCGGCTGGTGATCGTCGGCGACGGTCCGGAGCGGGCCCGCCTGCACCGGTTGATGCCCGATGCGGTGTTCACCGGCCAGCTCGGCGGTGTGGAGCTCGCGGAGGCCTACGCGAGCCTGGACGTCTTCGTCCACCCGGGCGAGCACGAGACGTTCTGCCAGGCGGTCCAGGAGGCGCTGTCCAGCGGGGTGCCGGTGATCGGACCGGATGCCGGGGGACCGCGCGATCTGGTCGCACACTGCCGCAACGGCTACCTGCTTCCGGTCGACCGGTTCGGCGAACTGCTGCCGAGCGCCGTCGACGCACTGCGCGACCGTCGCATGCGCGCCCGCTTCGGTGAGGCCGCCCGGCAGTCGGTGCTGCACCGCACGTGGCCTGCGATCTGCGACGAGCTGCTGGGTCACTACGCGGCGGTTGTGGGCGGGCGGGACTTTCGCGAGTCCCGGGCGGCCTGACCACCGCATCGATTCCGGTGGGGAATTCGAGAGGCTGTCTCGTGGTTGCCCGCAGTATGGCGAAGTACAAGACTGTCAATCCCGCGACCGGTGAAACCGTCCGGGAATTCACGACCTTGGACGATGCAGGAGTGGAGTCGGCGCTCTCCCGCGCCCACAACGGATATCTCGACTGGCGGACGACCGCCGCCGAGGAACGCGCCCGGATTCTGGGCCGAACCGCCGATCTCTACGCGGAGCGCGAAGACGAACTGGCGCGGATGATCGCCCTCGAGATGGGCAAACCCGTCCGGGAGGCCAAGGGCGAAGTCAAGCTCTCGTCGGCGATCTACCGCTACTACGCCGACAACGGCCCCGCGCTGCTCGAGGCGGAACGGCTCGACGTGCCGGGCGCGGACGAATCCGTGGTCTACCGCAGGCCGATCGGTGCGCTCGTCGGCGTGATGCCGTGGAACTACCCGTACTACCAGGTCGCCCGCTTCGCGGCGCCGAACCTCATGCTCGGCAACACCGTGCTGCTCAAGCACGCCCCGAACTGTCCGCAGTCGGCACTGCTGATGGAGGAGATCTTCCGGCAGGCCGGTCTCCCGGAGGACGCGTACATCAACGTGTTCGCCACCAACGAGCAGATCGCCGACATGATCGCGGATCCGCGTGTTCAGGGGGTCTCGCTCACCGGCAGCGAGCGGGCCGGGACCAGCGTCGCCGAGACGGCGGGTCGCAACCTCAAGAAAGTGGTGCTCGAACTCGGTGGGTCCGACGTGTTCGTCGTCCTCGACACCAACGATATGGACGCCACGGTCAAGACCGCGACCCGTGCCCGCCTGTCCAACGCGGGCCAGGCCTGCAACTCTCCCAAACGTTTCATCGTGACCGAGCCGAACTACGACGAGTTCGTCTCGAAGCTCGCCGAGTCCTTCAAGGCCACCCCGACCGGCGACCCGCTCGACGCGAAGACCGTCCTCGGGCCGCTGTCCTCACAGAGCGCCGCGGATTCGCTGATCGAGCAGATCGAGGACGCCATCGCCAAGGGCGCGACACTCCTCGCCGGCGGGAAGAAGATCGACGGCCCCGGCTCGTACGTCGAACCGACCCTGCTCGTCGACGTGACCCCCGAGATGCGGGCGTACAGCGAGGAACTGTTCGGGCCGGTCGGCGTCGTCTACAAGGTCGCCACCGCCGACGAAGCGGTGGAACTCGCCAACTCCTCCTCCTACGGTCTCAGCGGTTCGGTGTGGAGCACCGACCTCGACGGGGCACGTGAGGTCGCCGACCGGCTCGACGTCGGCATGGCCTTCGTCAACGAGCACGGCACCACGCTTCCCGGGTTGCCGTTCGGCGGCGTCAAGCGTTCCGGGGTCGGGCGCGAACTCGGTCCGTGGGGAATGGACGAATTCGTCAACAAGAAGCTCGTGCGGGTCTCCAAGAAGTGACCGCCGCGCCACCGCGCCCGGCGCCGACATCGGCGCCGGGCGCGGTTGGTAGCGTTTCGGGCGTGGCAACTACACACGGTTCGCGGGCGTCGCTCGAAAAGGATCCGCATGAGGTCGCGTCGATGTTCGACGGCGTCGCGAAGCGCTACGACCTCACCAACACGATCCTGTCGTTCGGTCAGGACCGCAGTTGGCGCAAGGCGACGCGCTCGGCCCTGGCACTGAAGCCGGGGGAGCGCGTTCTCGACCTCGCGGCGGGGACCGGGGTGTCGACCGTCGAGCTCGGACGGTCGGGTGCGTGGTGTGTGGCCACCGACTTCTCCAAGGGGATGCTGCAGGCCGGCAGTGAACGCGACGTCCCGATGGTCGCGGGCGACGCGATGCACCTGCCCTACGCCGACGCCGTGTTCGACGCCGCGACCATCTCCTTCGGGCTGCGCAACGTCTCCGACTTCGAGGCCGGTCTCCGCGAGATCGCCCGCGTCACCAAACCCGGCGGACGCCTCGTCGTGAGCGAGTTCTCGACTCCGGTGTTCGGGCCGTTCCGCACGGTCTACATGGAGTACCTGATGAGGGCGCTGCCGCGGGTCGCGCGCGCCGTCAGCAGCAACCCCGACGCCTATGTGTACCTCGCCGAGTCCATCCGCGCCTGGCCGACCCAGCAGGAGCTCGCGCTGCGCATCGAGGCCGCCGGGTGGCGGAACGTGCAGTGGCGCAACCTCACCGGCGGTGTGGTGGCCCTGCACCGCGCCACCCGCTGAACGTCAGCCGAACAGCGGTCGCGAGTCGACCTTCTGCGACAGCAGACCGGACGCCCGCCACGCGCGGGCGGTGAGGTCGCTGTCCTCCTCGGTGACGAGGTTGCCCATGACCCGGACCGCGACGGTCATCAGCGCACGGGACCGCATGGCCACCGGACCGGACGCGGGCAGAACCCGGGGGACGGTCAGCAGCCCGGCGAGTCGCCGCGCCACGGAGAACGCCCGGCCGTACCGTTCCCGGAGAATCGCGGGCCACAGCTCCGTCAGGTCGTCGGCGTCGAGGATCTCCGCGACCAGGCGACCGCCTTCGAGCCCGTAGTCGATGCCCTCGCCGTTCAACGGATTCACGCACGCCGCCGCGTCGCCGATGATTGCCCAGTTCCGGCCCGCGATGTGGGACACCGCACCGCCCATCGGCAGCAATGCCGACGCGACGGCACGCAGTTCGCCGTCCCACTTCCACTCGTCGCGCCGCTGCGCCGTGTACAGGTCGAGCAGCGGGCGTAGCGCACCCGGGGCCGGACGTTTGGCGGTGGCGAGGGTGCCGACGCCGATGTTCACCTCCCCGGTGCCGAGGGGGAAGACCCAGCCGTAGCCCGACTGCAGCGTCCCTGCTCCGTCCCGCAGCTCGAGGTGCGAGGTGATCCACGGGTCGGCGCTGCGGTCGGTGGCGATGTAGGCGCGGGCGGCAACACCGTAGGCCGTGTCCCGGTGCCATTCACGGCCCAGCTGCTTGCCCAGTGTGGACCGGACGCCGTCGGCGACGATCAGTGTCCGGCAGCCGATGGTGTGGGTTCCGTCGGAAGTCTTCAGCGTCACCGCCGTCACCCGGTCGCCGTCCCGTTCGACGCCGATCGCCTTGGCGCCCTGCACCATGACGGCCCCGGCGTCGACGGCGGTCGCACGGATCCTGTCGTCCAGCTCGGTGCGGGCTACCGCGCTGCCGACGGCCGGGAACGACCTGCCCGGCCACTCGAGTTCGAGCTCCTGACCGAACCCGCTGAGCCTCAGTCCGCGGTTGGTTCCCTTCGACCGCACCCAGTCGCCGAGACCGAGATGGTCGAGCTCGGCGACGGCACGCGGAGTGAGTCCGTCGCCACACGTCTTGTCGCGGGGAAACACCGCCGCGTCGGCGAGGACCACGTCACGTCCCGCGCGAGCCGCCCACGCGGCAGCCGAGGAACCGGCCGGACCAGCACCGATGACCAGGACATCGGTGGCGGTGGGAAGCGGGGATCCCGCGGGCGACTGTTCTGCTGCGACCACACCTACATCCTGTCAGGCTTCGCTATGCGACCGCGGCGAGGCCGACGGGCAGCGGAACCGCTAGGTTCACTACCGTGGTAGCCGAGCCGCCACCGACGGCGCGGGAACCGAGCCGTCACTGACGACAGGATGGGTACTGAGAACGTGAGCACCGAGGGCGCAGCACACACCGCTGCCGACGCTGTAGTGGGCACTACGGTCGCCGGGATCGATCTCGGCGACCCGCAGCTCGCTGCCACGGTCCGTGAAGGACTGAAGCAAGTCGAGGAACTGCTGGTCAGTGAGCTCTCCGACGGGGAGGACTTCCTCACCGAGGCGGCGTTGCATCTCGCGAAGGCGGGAGGCAAGCGTTTCCGTCCGCTGTTCACGGTGCTCACCGCCCAGCTCGGACCGAAGGCCTCCGACCCGTCGGTGGTCACGGCGGCCACCGTCGTCGAGCTGGTCCACCTCGCCACGCTGTACCACGACGACGTGATGGACGAGGCGTCGATGCGCCGCGGTGCACCCAGCGCGAACTCGCGGTGGGGGAACAGCGTCGCGATCCTCGCCGGCGATTATCTGTTCGCGCACGCGTCCCGTCTCGTCTCGACGCTGGGACCCGAGGCGGTGCGCATCATCGCCGAGACGTTCGCCGAACTCGTCACCGGTCAGATGCGCGAGACGATCGGGCTTCGCGGCGAGCAGGATCCGGTCGAGCACTACCTCAAGGTCGTGTGGGAGAAGACGGGCTCGCTCATCGCGGCGTGCGGACGCTTCGGCGGCACCTTCTCCGGCGCGGACGCCGACCACGTGAAGCGGCTCGAACGTCTCGGCGACGCCGTGGGCACCGCCTTCCAGATCTCCGACGACATCATCGACATCTCCTCGGTGTCCGCGCAGTCCGGCAAGACACCCGGAACCGACCTGCGTGAGGGCGTCCATACGCTGCCCGTCCTGTACGCGCTGCGCGACGAGGGACCCGACGCCGATCGCCTCCGGGTGCTCCTCGACGGCCCCGTCACCAACGACGACGACGTCGCGGAGGCGCTCGCGCTCCTCGAACGGTCACCCGGCATGGCCGCCGCCAAGGCGAAGCTGGAGGAGTTCGCGGTCCAGGCACGCGCGCAGCTCGCCGAGCTGCCGCAGGGGCCCGCCAACGACGCCCTCGTGAAGCTCGTCGATTACACGATCGAGCGCGTCGGCTGAGCCGTATCGTCATTCCTGAACTCGTCTTCACCCGATTTCTCGTCGTCCGTGCGGGAACCGTCCCGCCACCGTGTTTCGTTGAATGATCAAGATCCCGAAACTCGGGCGACGTGATCGGGTGTCAACGACAAGGAAGGCGTGACGTGCGCTACGCAAACGGGGCGAAGACTCTGGTTCTGTTGGTCGGCATGTCGGCGCTGATCGTGTTCATCGGCGCGCTGTTCCGCAACCCCACGATTCTGCTGCTGGCGATCGTGTTCGCCGTCGGAATGAACGCGTACGTGTACTTCAACAGCGACAAGATGGCGCTCAAGGCCATGCACGCCCAGCCGATCACCGAGGTGCAGGCACCGGTCATCTACCGCATCGTCCGGGAACTGGCCACCACCGCGCACCAGCCGATGCCGCGTCTCTACATCAGCCCCACGTCCGCGCCCAACGCTTTCGCCACCGGGCGCAGTCCGCGCCACGCCGCGGTCTGCGTCACGAGCGGCATTCTGCAGATTCTCAACGAACGAGAGTTGCGGGCCGTGCTCGGACACGAGCTGTCGCACGTCTACAACCGCGACATCCTGATTTCCTCCGTCGCCGGCGCCATGGCCGCCGTCGTGTCGGGGCTCGCGAACTTCGCCATGTTCGCCAACATGTTCGGCGGGCGCGGCGGGGGACAGGGCGCCAACCCGATCGCGTTGCTCCTGGTGTCTTTGCTCGGGCCCATCGCCGCGACCGTCGTCAAACTCGCGGTGTCCCGCTCCCGGGAGTACCAGGCCGACCAGTCGGGCGCAGAGCTCACGGGCGATCCCCTGGCGCTGGCGTCCGCGCTTCGGAAGCTGGAGCAGGGCACTCAGGCAGCGCCGCTGCCGCCGGAGCCTCAGCTCGCCGCGCAGTCGCACCTGATGATCGCCAACCCGTTCCGCACCGGCGAGAAGATGAGCCGGATGTTCTCCACCCACCCGCCGATGGCCGACCGGATCGAGCGGCTCGAGCGCATGGCGGGCATGTAGTCGGCTTCGCCGCCCGTGCGTGGTTGACGAGTGCAGGGACTCGTCAACCACGCACGGGTGCGGAGCGCCTACCGGTAGTTCACGAACTGCAGCGCGATCCCGAAGTCCTCGCCCTTCAGCAGAGAGATCACGGCCTGCAGGTCGTCGCGCTTCTTGCTGCTCACCCGCAGCTCCTCACCCTGGATCTGCGCTTTGACGCCCTTGGGGCCCTCGTCGCGGATCTTCTTGGTGATCTTCTTGGCGTTCTCGGTGGTGATGCCCTGGACAAGGCTGCCGGACAGTTTGTAGATCTTTCCGGACTGCGCCGGCTCGCCCGCGTCGAACGCCTTCAGGGAGATGTCACGCCGGATCAGTTTCTCCTTGAAGACGTCCAGGGCGGCGAGCAGTCGCTCCTCGGTGTCGGCCGTCAGGGTGATGGTTTCCTCGCCGGACCATTCGATCGATGCTCCCGTGTTCCGGAAGTCGAACCGGGTCGACAGCTCCTTGCCGGCCTGATGCAGGGCGTTGTCCACCTCTTGACGCTCCACCTTGCTCACCACATCGAAGGACGAATCAGCCACTTCACACTCCCGGTTTCGTCTAGTTCTCCCCGCCGCGACCCGGCCGGGGGCTCGCCGAATGCCGGCGAGCAGATTCGACGCTATCGGTTCGCAACCGCCCGTATCCACCCGGTTTGCAAAACGGGGGGCCGTTCGTTGTATTCTTCTTTCCGCAGCGGAGAGCGATTTCGCATAGATTTCGCGCTCCTCGTGCAACCCCGGCAGATTGCCCGAGCGGCCAATGGGAGCGGACTGTAAATCCGTCGGCTTATGCCTACGTAGGTTCGAATCCTACATCTGCCACACACAGAACCCCGGTGAGCGACAGCTCACCGGGGTTCTGTCGTTCGTGGACGAGACGGGGCGCCCATGTATGCGGTGATGCCGACCGGTCGTCGGGTCCATCGAATTTCGCGTCCCAGTCGATGTCCTGGACGGCCTTCTTCGCGACCGCCTGGGCGGACTTCGGCGTGATCCTGGAGCTCGATCGCGGGTCTCGAGCATGGTCGCCGGCCGAACTGTCGGGTGCACCGGCATGTGAAAGCCGCTGACCAGGCAATTTGGTTCTGGACGCGAACTCTGTGTAATCTCGTCAAGGCTTCAGCGCGCAGCGATGTGCGAGCAAAGCACGCCCCCTTAGCTCAGTCGGCAGAGCGTTTCCATGGTAAGGAAAAGGTCAACGGTTCGATTCCGTTAGGGGGCTCGCTGGATTGAAGTGGAGCGCCTAGTGCGCGACACTCGACACCGAGGCGGTGTAGCTCAGTTGGTAGAGCAAACGACTCATAATCGTTGCGTCGCCGGTTCAAGTCCGGTCACCGCTACACAATATGCATGATCCACCCTGATTGTTCGTAATCAGATTCACCCGAAAGAAGGCATCCCGTGGCCTCCTCGACTGACGTTCGGCCCAAGATCACTTTGGCCTGCGAGGTATGCAAGCACCGCAACTACATCACCAAGAAGAATCGGCGCAACGACCCCGATCGCCTGGAGATCAAGAAGTTCTGCCCGAACTGCGGAACTCACCAGTCGCATCGCGAGTCCAAGTAACACGGTCCGGAACTAGGACTGCGTTCGCGAAGGGAGTCCTCTAGGCTGCCCTCACGCGCTGACGTCAAGGGTAGAAGAGGTTCTTTCGCGTGACTGACACTGTGACAGAGACAGAGGCATACGTGCCCGCGGCTGTTCCTGCCGATCCTGCCGCGCACGCACTGGCGATGGTCGGGCACCACTACCGCGTCGACGACTTCTACGAGGTCGGACGCGAGAAGGTGCGCGAGTACGCGCGTGCCGTGCAGGACTGGCACCCCGCTCACCACGACGAAGAAGCCGCGAAGGGCCTCGGCTACGACGGTCTCCTCGCTCCTCTGACCTTCATCTCGCTTGTCGGCATCATCGCTCAGGGACGTCTCTTCAAGGAGATCGTCACCGGTTACGATCCGAGCCAGATTCTCCAGACCGACCAGCGGCTCGAGTTCCACAAGCCGATCAAGGTCGGCGACCGTCTGGTCTGTGACGTGTACCTGGAGTCGTTCCGTCAGATGGGCGGCAGCGACATCATCGTCACCAAGAACATCGTCACCGATCAGCACGACGAACTGGTTCAGACCACCTGGACGACACTCGTCGCGCGTACCGGCGGCGAGGTCGACGAGAACATCGCTCACGCAGTCAAGGACGTGATCATGCATGGCGCTTCGTAAGTTCGAGGACGTCTCGGTGGGTGAAGAACTCCCCGAGCGCATCGTGAAGCTCACGCGTGGCGACCTGGTCAACTACGCGGGCGTGTCCGGCGATCCCAACCCGATCCACTGGAGCGACGAGGTCGTCAAGCTCGCCGGTCTGGACAACGTGATCGCGCACGGAATGCTCACCATGGGTCTCGGCGGCGGCTTCGTCACGTCGTGGCTCGGCGATCCGGGCGCGGTCAAGGAATACAACGTTCGTTTCACGAGCTCGGTCTACGTCCGTGAGGACGAGGCCGCGCAGGTCGAGTACACCGGTAAGGTGAAGTCGCTCGACGAGGAAAGCAAGACAGCAGTAGTCGCGATCGTGGCGCGTTCCGAGGGAAAGAAGATCTTCGGTCGCGCCACCGCAACGGTCCGTCTGGCCTGACAGCCGGGTGGATTGGGTTTGTTCCGGGGCTTTGAAGTACACTGAGATTTCTGGGATTACTCAGCGCTGCGCGCTGCCCTACGGTGCTGTACGGCCGGCAAGGGTGGCGCGCGTGTCATGTAATCACAGAGAGGTCGGTCAAGAGTTGGTTCGAGGCTAGTTTCGGACCAGGTCTCCCGACCAAAGGGGCGTAGCTCAACTGGCAGAGCAGCGGTCTCCAAAACCGCAGGTTGCAGGTTCAAGTCCTGTCGCCCCTGCCCCCGGATGCCAGCGACTGAGAGGAACGACGTGAGCGAGGAGCGCGCCAAGCGCGACGGCGACACTTCAGGGTCGACGCGCCCGGACGGTGCCGACGACACCGCGGCCGACGCCACCACCACGCGTTCCGCCACTCCCTCGGGAAAGCCCAGCGGTAAGCGCCAGGGCCGTCGTTCACCGGCAGGTACCGAGGTCGCCGCGAGTTCCGTGAAGTCACCGGAACTCTCGAAGTCGGACACGGCCACCAAGGTCAAGCCGGCGAAGAAGGATCGCGCCGACAAGCCGCGCAAGGAAAACATCTTCAAGCGCCTGCGCCGGTTCCTCCGCGAGGTCATCGCCGAGCTGCGCAAGGTCATCTGGCCCAATCGCAAGCAGATGATCACCTACACCAGCGTCGTCCTGGTCTTCGTGGTGTTCATGGTGACGTTCATCGGCGTGTTGGATCTGGTGGTCATCAAGGGCGTCACCTGGTTGTTCGGTTGACGGAATCCGCCCCGGTGGATCCGAAGTATGTGAGTGACGAGAGGAAGCGAGTGCCCCAGTGAGCACCCCCGAGAACGACACGAATGAGGCTTTGGCCGAAGAGCGTGTTTCTGCCGAGGCGGCAGCCGAAGTGGATGTCGAGGCTGCCGAGGAGGGCACCGAAGCCGCGGAAATCGTCGGTGACGACGTTGCCGAGGACGCCCCGGCCGACGAGATCGTCGCGGACGAGGCGCCTGTCGACGAGGCTGTGACCGCTGATGAGGCTGTGACCACCGACGAGGCTGTGGCCGCCGAAGAGCCCGAGGATCCCGTTGCGGAACTCAAGGCCGCGCTGCGCCGCGCACCCGGTGACTGGTACGTCATTCACTCCTACGCGGGCTACGAGAACAAGGTCAAGGCCAACCTCGAGACCCGTGTCCAGAACCTCGACGTCGGCGACTACATCTTCCAGGTGGAAGTTCCCACCGAAGAGGTCACCGAGATCAAGAACGGCCAGCGCAAGCAGGTCAACCGCAAGGTTCTGCCCGGCTACATCCTGGTCCGCATGGATCTCAACGACGAGTCCTGGGGAGCCGTGCGCAACACGCCCGGCGTCACCGGATTCGTCGGTGCGACGTCGCGTCCGTCCCCGCTGACCCTCAACGAGGTGATCAAGTTCCTGCTCCCGCAGCAGGAGCAGAAGAAGCAGGCCGCCGCGGCAACCGTCTCGGCGGGGGAGACCGGCGGAGAGAGCTTCGCGAAGCCGCTCATCGAGGTCGACTTCGAGGTCGGCGAGTCGGTCACCGTCATGGACGGCCCGTTCGCCACGCTGCCCGCCAGCATCAGCGAGGTCAACGCCGAGCAGCAGAAGCTCAAGGTCCTGGTCTCGATCTTCGGTCGCGAGACCCCGGTCGAGTTGTCCTTCACGCAGGTCGCGAAGATCTAGCGCCACATACTTGCACTGCAGTAGCAAGAAACACACCCAGCAAGAAATAGGAAATCGAGATGCCCCCCAAGAAGAAGAAGCTCGCAGGGCTCATCAAGCTTCAGATCCAGGCCGGTCAGGCTAACCCTGCACCGCCCGTGGGTCCCGCGCTTGGTCAGCACGGCGTGAACATCATGGAGTTCTGCAAGGCCTACAACGCGGCGACTGAGTCCCAGCGCGGCAACGTGGTGCCGGTCGAGATCTCGGTCTACGAAGACCGGACCTTCGATTTCAAGCTGAAGACCCCTCCGGCTGCCAAGCTGCTGCTCAAGGCTGCAGGCGTGCAGAAGGGCTCCGGCGAGCCGCACAAGACCAAGGTTGCTTCCGTGACCATGGATCAGGTGCGCGAGATCGCGAAGACCAAGCAGGAAGACCTCAACGCGAACGACATCGAGCAGGCCGCGAAGATCATCGCCGGCACCGCACGCTCGATGGGTATCACGGTCGACGGCTGAGTCAGCCCTGATCGATCGGCGGCGTCACCGTCGGCGATCGACTGACGGCACCGCCGTCGAAGAAAGCGTGGGAGGGCCGGCCAGGCCCAGACCACTACTGAACCATTCACCATCGCAGACGAGACACACACTGCGGTGAGAAGTTAGGACAGAAGAAATGGCAAAGCGCAGCAAGGCGTATCTCGCCGCCGCTGAGAAGATCGACTTCGACAAGCTGTACAGCCCGCTGCAGGCTGCGAAGCTGGCGAAGGAGACGTCGTCGAGCAAGATGGACGCGACCGTCGAGGTTGCAGTCCGTCTGGGCGTCGACCCCCGCAAGGCGGACCAGATGGTCCGCGGCACGGTCAACCTGCCGCACGGCACCGGTAAGACCGCCCGCGTCATCGTGTTCGCAGTCGGAGAGAAGGCCGCCGAGGCCGAGGCAGCTGGAGCCGACGCCGTCGGCGCCGAGGACCTCATCGAGCGGATCCAGGGTGGATGGCTCGATTTCGACGCCGCCATCGCGACTCCCGATCAGATGGCCAAGGTCGGCCGCATCGCCCGCGTCCTCGGACCGCGTGGCCTGATGCCGAACCCGAAGACCGGCACCGTGACGGCTGACGTCACGAAGGCTGTCGCGGACATCAAGGGCGGAAAGATCAACTTCCGCGTCGACAAGCAGGCCAACCTGCACTTCGTGATCGGCAAGGCATCGTTCGACGACGCCAAGCTGGTGGAGAACTACGGCGCCGCGCTGGACGAGATCCTGCGTGCGAAGCCGTCCTCCGCGAAGGGCCGCTACGTCAAGAAGGTCACCGTTTCGACCACCACCGGCCCGGGCATCCCGGTGGACCCGAACCGCACCCGCAACCTTCTCGAGGATGCCGACGCGTAAGTCACGCTTCACACAGTTCGGCCGGTACGGAAATCTTCCGTACCGGCCGAACTGCTTTTTCCGGGTTCAGTCTTCGTCGGCGGTTCCCGATCCGGACTTCTTTCGCCACGCCAGCATCACGGAGTCCGTGCGAGCCGGCGCCCAGGGCATGAAGATCGCGACGACGAGCGCGCAGACCACCACGGCGCCCGCCGCGACGAGTGACGCAGTGTGCGAGCCCTGCAGGACCGTCGTCTTCATGGTGAGGATGAGATTCTCACGCTGCTGTTCGACGAACGGCGGGATCTCCCGTTTCCGGATCTCGAGCACACTCAGGACCGTCGCGCGTGCGAACCCCTTCTCGTCGTCGTTCATCAACGCGGCCGGAATCCGGTCGAGCAGCGGACTCATCGTCGTCGCGTAGTACGACGCGACGATCGATCCGAGCACGGCGACACCGAGCGTTCCGCCGATCTCCCTGGTCGTGTCGTTCACAGCCGAGCCTGCTCCCGCCTCGTCGAGGGGCAGCGACGCCATGATCGACTCGGTCGCGGGTCCCTGCACGATGGCCAAACCGAGCGCCATCGACACCATCGACGGGAGGACGTCGGTCAGGTAGCTGCTGTCCACGGCCACCTGACCGCCGAGGTACAGGCCGACACCGGTGAGGAGGAGGCCGAACACGATGACCGGGGTCGTCCCGATTCGCTGCGCCAGAAGAGTGGCGACGGGGGCGCCGACCGCCACCGACACCGCGAACGGCAGCGACGCGACACCGAACTCGAACGGCGTGTACTCCCGGACGCCCTGGAAGTACTGCGTGATGAGGAACAGGAAGCCGAACATCGAGAAGTACCCGATGGCGATCGCGAGGGCGGGCAGGGAGAACCTGCGATTGCGGAACAGCCGCAGGTCGAGGATCGGGTGGTCGGTGCGCAGCTCCCAGAGAACGAATCCGATCAGGACCGCGATCGAGAGGGCGACGGCGCCCAACGTGACGGACGACGTCCACCCGTGGTGAGGGGCTTCGATGATCGCCCACACGAGGACGGTGATTCCGGCGATCGAGGCGGCGATTCCGACGAGGTCCATCCGTCCGATGACGGAGGCGCGCGATTCCGGCACCAGGAGCAGTGTCGCTGCCGCCGCGACCACGGCGATCGGCACGTTGATCCAGAAAACGGAGTGCCAGCTGAAATGCTCGAGCAGCCACCCGCCTGCCATCGGCCCGATGGCGATCGCGAATCCGGCCATCGCGGTCCAGGCGGCGATGGCCAGCGCCCGTTCCCGCACGTCGGTGAAGATGTTGATGACGAGGGCGAGGGTCGCGGGGAAGACGGCGGCCGCGAAGACACCCATCGCCGCGCGGGCCGCGATGACCTGCCCCAGACTCTCGGCGTTGGCGCCGGCGACCGACATGACGGCGACGCCGAGCAGGCCGATGACCATGACGCGGCGACGACCGTAGCGGTCGCCGAGGTTGCCGAACGCCAGGAGCAGGCCTGCGAACGTCAGCGTGTAGGCGTCGACGACCCACTGCAGGCCGCTGACGCTGGTGCGGAGTTCGACACCGATCGACGGGAGGGCGACGTTGACGATGGTGTTGTCGAGCACGACCAGCAGTTCGGCCAGGCAGATCACGGCAAGCGCGAGGAAGCGGCGCGTCCGGGACCCGGCCACGACGGCCCGGGCTTCGAGGATTGTCATGACCAAAAGCTAGCTCATACATGTAACGTCGCGTAACAGATAGTTGGATGCGGCTTCAGTCTGTTGAACCACACCGCGGCAACGGAGTGACGCCGATCACTTCCGCCAAGCGGGGCGCGGCCGCGATTTGGCGGTTGTGCAGGCCATGCCGTAATCTGTGCTGCGGAGTTCAATGCAGTATTTGAACTTCACCCCAAATCATGTTCTACCCAAGACCGTTGGTGATCGCTCCCGCAAGGGTGTGATTGAAAGTCCGGGAATGTCCGGCGGCCCACGCAGGAGGACGAGGTAGGGGGATGCGTATCGGTTGTGGGCTCGCGCCCAGGCTGCATCGTTTCCTTTCACGCCCCGTGTGCCCTGCACCGGGGCGTTTTGCATGTCGTGGATTGTGTGCTCCGGGATTCCGGCGGCACGCAGCGGTTCCGAAGTGGGATAACGACTGTCATGAGAGGAGGCGAAGTATGGCAAAGCCTGAGAAGGTTTCCGCGGTTGCGGAGATCACCGAGCAGTTCAAGGGTTCGACCGCTGCTGTGATCACGGAATACCGTGGTCTGACGGTGGGCAACATCACGACACTGCGACGCGCTCTCGGAGAAGGTGCCACCTACTCCGTCGCCAAGAACACCCTGGTCAAGCGTGCCGCTGCTGAGGCGGGCGTCGAGGGCCTTGATGACCTTTTCGTCGGTCCGACCGCCATTGCATTCATCAAGGGCGAGCCCGTCGATGCTGCGAAGGCTCTGAAGAACTTCGCTAAGGACAACAAGGCGCTCATCATCAAGGGCGGCTACATGGACGGCGCTGCGCTGTCCGTGGACGAGGTCAACAAGATCGCGGACCTCGAGTCCCGCGAGATCCTGTTGGCCAAGCTTGCCGGCGCGATGAAGGGCAACTTGGCAAAGGCCGCAGGCCTGTTCAACGCTCCTGCTTCGCAGGTGGCCCGACTGGCTGCTGCTCTGCAGGAAAAGAAGGCCGCAGAAGGCGGAGCTGCCGAAGCTCCCGCCGAGGCTGCAGCCGAAAGCTGATCCGCACCCGCGCATCACTGCTATAACCCCGCCCGGTCGCGGATCAGCGACATGGGACTTACAGGAAGGACCGCCACAATGGCGAAGCTCAGCACCGAAGAGTTGTTGGACCAGTTCAAGGAGCTCACCCTCCTCGAGCTCTCGGAGTTCGTGAAGGCATTCGAGGAGACCTTCGAGGTCACCGCCGCTGCCCCGGTCGCCGTTGCCGCTGCAGGCGGAGCACCGGCTGCCGCCGAGGCTGCTGAGGAGCAGGACGAGTTCGACGTCGTCCTCGAGTCGGCCGGCGACAAGAAGATCCAGGTCATCAAGGTCGTCCGTGAGGTCGTTTCCGGCCTCGGCCTGAAGGAAGCCAAGGACCTCGTCGAGGGTGCTCCGAAGGCCATCCTGGAGAAGGTTGCCAAGGACGCGGCCGACGCCGCCAAGGAGAAGCTCGAGGCTGCCGGCGCGAAGATCACCGTCAAGTAAGACGGTCTCTCCCGCGCTGCTCGCCGAGCAGACGAAGAGGGCCACTCCCCATCTGTGGGGAGTGGCCCTCTTTTTGCGTCCGCAGACGGCTTCGGAGCGTCGACATTCCTGGCCGAAAGCTGGACGCGCGACCAGAAATTTCGCTACCGTTATCCCAGTTCAGACGCGTTGTTTTGCATAGTGGGACCCGCTGTTGGCATGCTTCCTTACTCATGAGTAGCATCCCTTGTCACAGGTAACACGTCGATGCGATAGAGTGACCCAACCCACACGGGGTGAGTGCATCGAACGGTCGCGGAGGTAATGGTGGGAGTCGAGGTATCCGTCGAGGGACTGACCAAGTCGTTCGGCTCGCAGAGGATCTGGCAGGACGTCACATTGACCCTCCCTGCTGGTGAGGTCAGTGCGTTGCTCGGGCCGTCGGGTACGGGTAAGTCGGTGTTCCTGAAGTCGCTGATCGGTCTGCTCCGCCCGGAGCAGGGTTCGATCGTGATCGACGGCACCAACATTCTCGAGTGCTCCAGCAAGGAGCTCTACGAGATCCGGAAGTTGTTCGGGGTGCTGTTCCAGGACGGCGCGCTGTTCGGGTCGATGAACCTGTTCGACAACGTGGCGTTCCCGCTGCGCGAGCACACCAAGAAGTCCGAGTCCGAGATCCGCAAGATCGTGATGGAGAAGATGGAACTCGTCGGCCTGCTCGGGGCCGAGGACAAGCTGCCCGGCGAGATCTCCGGCGGTATGCGCAAGCGCGCGGGCCTGGCCCGGGCCCTGGTGCTGGACCCGCAGATCATCCTCGTCGACGAGCCGGACTCCGGCCTGGATCCGGTGCGAACCACCTACATCTCGCAGACGTTGATCGACATCAACGCCGAGATCGACGCGACGATCCTGATCGTCTCGCACAACATCAATCTCGCGCGGACGGTGCCGGACAACATCGGCATGCTGTTCCGCCGGCATCTGGTGATGTTCGGTCCGCGGGAGGTGCTGCTCACCAGTGAGGAGCCGGTGGTCAAGCAGTTCCTCAACGGCACGATGATCGGTCCGATCGGGATGTCGGAGGAGAAGGACGAGGCCACCATGGCGCAGGAGCAGGCGATGGTCGATGCCGGCCACCATGCCGGTGGTGTCGACGACGTCGAGGGCATCGTCCCGCAGATGAAGGCGACGCCGGGGATGCCGTTCCGGCAGGCCGTCGCCCGCCGTCAGGAACGCGTCCGGCACATCATGCACACCCTGCCGGAGAATGCCCAGATCGCCATCCAGGAAAGCCTCGACGAGACTTCCGGCGGAAACGGTGGCGGGGGCTACGACTACGCATACAGCCAGGAAGACACACAGGTCATCCCCGCATACCGGGGCGAAGGATACGAAAACACCACTCACGGGCAAGGGTAGGCATATCGGATGGGGGTTACCCGCAGCTCGGTCTTGCGGCCGGTCAACGGTGCGCTGACGCAGGCCGGAAATATCGTCGAGCTCTTCGTCGACGTTGCACGAAACACGTTCAAGCGGCCGTTCCAGTTCCGCGAGTTCATCGAACAGGCCTGGTTCATCGCCAGCGTCACGATCCTGCCGACGGCAATGGTCGCGATTCCGTTCGGTGCAGTGGTGTCTCTGCAGACCGGATCGCTCATCAAGCAGCTCGGCGCAGAGTCGTTCACGGGAGCGGCCAGCGTGCTCGCCGTCATCCAGCAGGGTTCCCCGCTGGTGACGGCACTTCTGGTGGCCGGGGCTGCGGGCTCGGCCGTCACGGCGGATCTCGGTGCGCGGACGATCCGCGAAGAGATCGACGCCATGGAGGTCCTCGGTATCAACCCGATTCAGCGACTCGTCGTGCCTCGGGTGCTTGCCATGGTTCTCGTCGCGATCCTGCTCAACGGTCTCGTGTCCGTGGTCGGTATCGCGGGCGGGTACTTCTTCAACGTCATTCTCCAAGGGGGTAATCCCGGTGCGTACCTGGCATCGTTCTCGGCCTTCGCGCAGCTTCCCGACATCTGGGTCGGCGAGCTCAAGGCGGCCGTCTTCGGTGTCATCGCCGGTGTCATCGCCGCGTACAAGGGCCTCCACCCGAAGGGCGGACCCAAGGGCGTGGGTGACGCGGTGAACCAGTCCGTGGTGATCACGTTCCTGCTGCTGTTCTTCGCGAACCTGATCCTGACCATGGTGTACCTCCAAATCGTTCCGGCGAAGGGATCGTGACCCGATGACAATCGCCAAGGGACGCGGTGACCGGACGCTGATGGCGGCACGCCGAGTCGGTCGTGCGCCGCTCAACGTGCTCGACCGGGCCGGCGAGCAGATGTCGTTCTACGCCAGGGCAATCGCCTGGTCGCCCCACACTCTCGTGCACTACCGCAAGGAAGTGCTCCGGCTTCTCGCCGAGGTCACGTTCGGCAGCGGCGCGCTCGCCGTCATCGGCGGCACCATCGGCGTCATCGCGATGATGTCCGGTTTCACCGGCGTCGTCGTCGGACTGCAGGGTTTCGCCGCGCTCGAACAGCTGGGCAGCTCGGTTCTCACCGGCTTCCTGTCCGCGTACGTCAACACCCGTGAGATTGCGCCGATCGTTGCGGCACTCGCGCTCTCGGCCACCGTCGGTTGTGGTTTCACCGCGCAGCTCGGCGCCATGCGGATCTCGGAGGAGATCGACGCGCTGGAGGTCATGGCGGTGCCGAGTGTGCCGTTCCTCGTCACCACCCGCATGATCGCGGGATTCGTCGCCGTCATCCCGCTGTACATCGTCGGTCTGCTCGCGGCCTATCTCGCCTCCCGCATCATCAGTACGGTGTTCAACGGCCAGTCGACCGGGTCGTACGACCACTACTTCAACTTGTTCCTGCCACCGCAGGACGTCCTGTATTCGTTCGCGAAAGTGCTGATCTTCGCGTTCGTGCTGATCCTGATCCATTGCTACTACGGCTATCACGCGTCGGGCGGTCCCGCCGGTGTGGGTGTGGCCGTGGGTCGGGCGGTCCGCACCGCGATCGTCACCATCGCCGTTCTCGACTTCTTCCTGAGCCTCGCCATCTGGGGCACGACGACCACAGTGAGGGTGGCCGGATGAGCAACACGACATCTGTTGTGGGCCGACGGGTGCTGGGGCTGGTGTTCTTCCTCGTCCTCGCGTTGTTCCTGGTCTTCACCATCGGCATGTTCAACAAGACGTTCACCAAGGTCGTCAAGATCGACCTCCTCACCGATACCGCCGGAAATGCGCTGCCGCCCAATGCGGACGTGAAGGTCCGAGGCCTCATCGTCGGTGAGGTGCGCTCGGCGTCCTCCCAGGAGGGCGAGGTCACCCTGGCTCTCGCGATCCAGCCGGACAAGGCGCCGCTGATTCCGTCCAACGCGACGGCGCGGCTGCTGCCCAAGACGCTGTTCGGCGAGCGTTACGTGTCGCTGATCGTTCCCGAGGGCGACACGGCTCCGCCGATCCAGGCCGGCGACACGCTGCGTCAGGACAAGAGCGGCAACGCCGTCGAGGTCGGCGAGGTTCTGGACGGTCTGTTGCCGCTGCTGCAGGCGATTCCGCCGCAGGACCTGGCGAACACGCTCGGTGCGCTGTCCCAGGGATTGAGCGGCCGCGGTGCCGAACTCGGCCTGACGCTCGACCGTCTCGAGGAGATCTTCGGCGGGCTGAACACCGAACTTCCTGCCATCCAGGAGGATCTGCGCGGTCTGGCAGATTTCTCGCAGACGTACTCCGAGGCGGCACCCGACCTGGTCAACGCCCTCGACAACCTGCGTACCACCGGAAATACCGTGGTGGAAAAGCAGGGCGAGATCTCCACGTTGCTCGCGTCGCTGACCGGAACCGCGTCGAGCACCGCGGATCTCCTGCAGACCAACGCCGAATCGATCGTGAGTATCGCCGCCGATTCGCGTGAGGCACTGCAGATCCTCGGCCGTTACTCGCCGAGTTTCGCCTGCACGTTCGCGGGCTTCGCGAAGTCCGCTCCCGTCGCCCGTGAACTGCTGGCACCGGACGATCCGTACCCGGGTGTGCGTGCCAGCGTGCAGTTCGTCAATCCGAAGGGTCGCTACGTGCCCAACCAGGACGAGCCGCGGCTGCTCGACAACCGCGGACCGGCTTGCTACGACAACGTCACCGCTCCGGGTGGGAAGTTCCCGCAGTACCCGGGCGGGTCGTCCTACAACGACGGTGCCTACCAGGTGCCCTCGCGGAATCCCGGCCCGTCGACCATCGACTTCTTCCCGGCGCCCGCCGGGGTCCCCGATCAGGTCCCGGGGTACGGAGCCGAGGTCACGCCCGCAAGTTACGCGGGTTCGAAGATGGAGCAGGACACGTTGGACGTCGTCTACGGCGAGGCCGGGGGCATGGCGCCGGAGGACGTGCCGAGCTGGACGACACTGGTCGGCGCGCCGACCATGAGGGGGACTGAGGTGAGCTTCAAGTGAGGGGCCTGGCCGCACCATTGGTCAAGCTGATCGTGTTCGCCGTGGTCACCATCCTCGCGACCGGTCTCCTGGCCGCCACCATCGCCAACCTCGGTGGCGGCGGTGGCACCAAGTTCAACGCGATCTTCTCGGACGTCACCTCGCTCAACGAGGGCGACGAGGTCCGCATCGCCGGTGTGCGCGTGGGTCAGGTCGAGAAGATCGCGATCCACGACGACCGCGAGGCAGAGGTCCAGTTCACGGTGTCGGAACGGGACTGGCTGCCCGCCAGCACCACCGCGACCATCCGCTTCCGGAACCTCGTGGGGCAGCGCTACATCGCGCTCGAACAGGGCGAGGGTCAGCAGGGAATGAAGATGAGCGGCGGCGACACCATTCCGATGGAGCGGACGAAGCCTGCCGTCAACCTCACCACGCTGTTCGACGGGTTCCGTCCGCTGTTCCAGACCCTCAGCGCCGACGACGTGAACAAGTTGTCGTACCAGATCATCCAGGTGTTCCAGGGTGAGTCGGGAACCATCACGGAACTCGTCAAGAACACGGCAAGCCTCACCAACACCGTCGCCGACAAGGATCGGGTGATCGGTGCGGTGATCAACAACCTCAACGACGTGCTGGCCACGGTGAATCAGCGTGACGATCAACTCGATTCGCTGATCGTCAACACCCAGCAACTCGTCACGGGCCTGGCGAACGAGCGGGGAACCGTCGGCTCGGCGGTGACGTCCCTCGCGGGACTGACCGACGCGACGGCCGACCTGCTCGAACCCACCCGACCGTCCATCCAGGAATCCATCACGTCGCTGAACACGCTGGCGACGACGTTGAACCGTAACTCCGACACGGTCAACAGCGTTCTCCAGACGCTTCCGGTGAAGCTCGAGAAGCTCGGCCGGGCAGCCAGTTACGGATCCTGGTTCCAGTTCTACCTCTGTGGAGTCGACATCGTCGCAGGACCAGGTACCGCGCCCCAACTGAACCTGCCCACGGGCTTGCCCACCGTCAACCAGCCGATCTATACGAACTCGGCGAAACGGTGCACGCAGGACGGCCTACAGGAGTTGCAGACACGATGAGCAGACGTCGCAGCCCGGCAGTGGCTGGTGCCCTCGGCATTCTCGTGGTGCTGTTGGCCACCCTGTCGGCATTCTTCCTCGATTCGCTGCCGTTCATCGGCGCCGGATCGACCTATCACGCCGAATTCACCGAGGCGGCAGGGCTCAAGCCCTCCAACGAGGTCCGGATCGCCGGCGTCAAGGTCGGCAAGGTCACGTCCGTCGAACTCGACGGCGACCATGTGGACGTCGCCTTCAAGGTGTCGGATGCGTGGGTCGGCAACGAGACGTCGGCGTCCATCCAGATCAAGACGATCCTGGGCCAGAAGTATCTGGCCCTCGACCCCCGCGGCTCGGACACGTTGAATCCGAGCGACGTGATCCCGTTGGACCGCACCACGTCTCCGTACGACGTGATCGAGGCGTTCTCGGCCGCCGCACAGACGGTGGGTGACATCGACTCCGATCAGCTCGCGCAGAGCATGGTGACGCTGTCGCAGGCGTTCGAGGGAACTCCCACGGAGATCCGAGCCTCCCTGGACGGTGTGAGCAGGCTGTCGCAGACCATCGCCAGCCGCGATCAGGAACTGCAGAAACTGTTCGACGCAACCGGCAAGACCACCAAGGTCCTCGCCGACCGCAACGCCGAATTCAACCGGTTGATCAGCGACGCCGGTCTGCTGCTCGGTGAGCTCAACAGCCGTCAGCAGTCGATTTCCCAGCTGCTCACCGGAACTCAGCGGCTGTCGCAGCAGTTGACCGGGCTCGTGCGCGACAACGAGGCCGCCATCGGTCCCGCGCTCGAACAGCTCGACGGTGTCGTCGAGATCCTCGAGGCCAACAACGAGAACCTGGACAAGGCGATGAAACTGTACGAGCCGTTCGTCCGCCTGTACACGAACGTGGTCGGTAACGGTCGCTGGTTCGACCAGGTCGTGGTGAACCTCCTGCCGCCGGGTCTGCCCGACATTCCCGGTCCGCGCGATCCCGTTCGCACGTTGGGGGGTAACTGATGGCAGACGTCGAGAACGGAGCAGAGCGCGGCGGTCGCGGCGGGGTCGTCCTCATCGCGGGAATCGTCATCGTCGCGCTGGTGATCGCCGGCGCCCTGTGGTGGTTGTTCACCCGCGCAGGCACCACGCAGATCACCGCGTACTTCGACAAGTCGGTGGGCATCTACGAGGGTTCCGACGTGCGGATCCTCGGTGTGAAGGTCGGATCCGTCGACGGTGTCGAACCGCAGGGCGACCAGGTGAAGGTCGACATGCGCGTCGATCGTGGCGTCGACATTCCCGCCGACGCGAAGGCCGCCCAGGTCACGCCGTCCGTGGTGTCCGACCGCTACATCCAGCTCGCGCCCGCCTACACGGGCGGCGACAAGATGCAGAGCGGTGCCGTGATCTCGCGTGACCGCACGGCCACCCCCGTCGAGGTGGATGAGCTGTACGCGAGTATCGAGAAGCTCTCCACCGCTCTCGGCCCGGACGGGGCGAACAAGGAAGGCGCGCTGTCGCAGTTCGTCGAGACCGGCGCGGCCAACCTCGACGGCAACGGAGAGGCGCTGGGGCAGAGCATCACTCAGCTGTCCGACGCCGCCCGCACGCTCAACGAGAGTCGCGGCGACCTGTTCGACACCGTGAAGAACCTCCAGGTGTTCGTGGGTGCGCTGGCGGCCAACGATCAGCAGGTCCGCGACTTCAATTCGCAGCTCTCCGACCTGTCCGGATTCCTTGCGGGGGAGCGGGAGAACCTCGGTGCCGCCCTGAACCAGCTGGCGATCGCCCTCGGCGACGTCTCGAAGTTCGTGGCCGACAACAGGGAGATCCTCGCCGAGAACGTGGACGATCTGGTTCCGGTGACGCAGACCCTCGCGGACAACCGCGAGTCGCTGGTCAACTCACTGACCCTGCTTCCGCTGGCGATCAGCAACCTGGCCAACTCCTACGACGCGGAGTCCGGCAACCTGGCCTCGCGCCTGGCGTTCCCGGATCTGCAGGATCCGGCCGGCGTCGCGTGCAAGTTGATCGACCTCGGCAAGCTGGTTCCCGGCGATCCACGGTTCGAGCAACTCGGACGTCAGATGCAGCCGCTGATCGACAACTGCGCCAACATCACGTCGCAGATCACGCAATCGGCGAAGACGCCGTCGCTCGTGCTTCCCTTCGGAATCATGAGTGCCGACAACATTCAGCGGACGGTCACGCCCGGCACGGTGCCGGGTGTCGTGTCGCCGCGATTCGAAGGCGCAACGGGTGGTGAGGGCGAATGAAGCGGTCGGTAATCCTCGGCGCCGGTGCGTGCGCCGTCGCCATTGCAGTGACGTCCTGCTCGTCGGAGGGAATCTACGGAGTTCCGCTGCCGGGCGGTCCGGATGTCGGTGATCACCCGATGCACCTGACGATCCAGTTCGACGACGTCCTCGACCTCGTCCCGCAGTCCGCGGTCAAGGTCGACGGTGTTCCGGTGGGCCGGGTCGAATCGATCAAGGTGGCGCCGGACGGCTGGACGGCGGATGTGGAGGTCGTCCTCGACTCGTCCGTCGATCTCGCGGCCAACGCGGTCGCCGCCATCGAGCAGACCAACCTGCTCGGCGAGAAGTTCGTCCAGCTGTCCGAACCGCCGGAGGACAAGGATCCCGCGCGGCTCGAGGACGGCGACACGATCTCTCTCGATCGCACCCGGCACGCCACCGAGATCGAGCAGGTACTCGGCGCGCTGTCGCTGCTGCTCAACGGTGGCGGCGTCGGCCAGTTGCAGCCGATCGTGCACGAACTGACCACCGCACTCGACGGGCGTGAGGATCGTGTCCGCGGACTTCTCGAGCAGGCGAACACGCTGATCGACGGTCTCAACCAGCAGCGCGACGACATCACCCGCGCCCTGGACGGACTCGACACCTTGACCACGCGGGTGAACGAACAGAACGAGAAGATCGGGCTGATCCTCGACCAGCTCCCGATCGCCGCCGAAGTGCTCAACGAGCAGCGTCCGCAGCTCACCCAGATGCTGACGCAACTGGACCGACTCGGTACCGTCGGCACGGACGTGATCAACAGATCGAAGAACGATCTGATCGCGGACCTCCTCGCACTGCGGCCGACGCTGAAGGCGCTCGCCGAGTCCGGCGACGACCTGCCCAATTCGCTCGCGTTCATCCCGACCGTCCCGTTCCCGGACGGCGTCGAGAAGATCGCGCTCGGCGGATCGGTCAACCTGTTCCTCACGGTCGACCTGCAGATCGGCGATGCGCTCAGCGCACTCGGCGTCGGTCAGGGCGACCCGGTGTACGTGCCGCCGAAGTTCGGTGAGCCCAAGCCGATCGTCGATCCCTCGAACCCGTACTACAACGGCAACGGACCGAAGCCGGGTTGGCCGACGGTGTCGCTGCTGCCGATTCCGCCGATCATTCCCGCCCCGACGGGTCTGCGGATCCCGGGTCTCCCCGGAACCGCGCCTGCGGCCGGCAACGGTGGCGCGGAGAACGGCACGACGGACGGCGCGGCGCCGTCGCCGCAGAACCCGCTCGGGGGACTGCTGGAGCAGTTCGGAATAGGGGGTGGACAGTGAGGTCACGACTGGTCAGGATCCAGCTCGTCGCGTTCGCCATCGTGGCGATGCTCGGGCTGGTCTACGTCGGCGCCAAATACGTCCGCCTCGACAACCTGCTCGGGTTCGGTGAGTTCGACGTGAACGCGCAGTTCAAGGACTCCGGCGGCATCTTCACCAACGCCGAGGTCACGTACCGCGGAGTTCCCGTCGGCCGGGTCGGCGACTTGTCGCTGACCGCGGACGGAATCAACGTCGAGTTGAAGATCTCCTCCGGTGGGCCCGACATCCCGGCGTCGGCCAAGGCCGTCGTCGCCAACCGATCCGCGATCGGTGAGCAGTACGTGGACCTGCAGCCCGACAGCGACCAAGGGCCGTTCCTCGCACAGGGCTCGGTGATCACCGAGGCCGACACGTCGACACCCGTTCCGGTCGAGCAGGTGCTGATGGCCACCGACGGTCTGGTCCGGTCGGTTCCGGTCGACTCGCTGCGCACGGTCGTTACCCAGCTGGGAACGGCATTCAACGGTAAGGGCGAGGATCTGCAGACACTCGCGGATTCTCTGTCGACGCTGACGAAGGACGGACTCGACGTCCTCCCGCAGACGCTGGCCCTCATCCGGGACAGCCAGACGGTGCTGGCGACGCAGTCCGACCAGTCCTCCGCGATCGTCCAGTTCAGCTCGGACCTCGACGCGGTTGCGGCGCAGCTGCGGACCAGCGACCCCGATCTCCGCGCGATCATCGACAAGGGAATTCCGGCGAGCGACGAGATCGGTCTGCTGGTGAACCAGATCGGTCCGAGTCTCACCACCGACCTGACGAACCTCGCCGCGGTCGGCGACAAGCTGGCTCCGCAGGCGATCGCGCTGCGGCCGATCCTGATGTTCCTGCCTGCCATCGCGGCGTCCGCGTCGACCGTGGCCCCCGGCGACGGCACGGTGCATCAGGGCATCGTCCTGGAAACCAACAATCCGCCGTCGTGCACACTCGGTTACGAAGGGACACAGGAGATCCTGGCCGAGATGAAGCGGCAGGACCCGAACTTCGACGACACCCAGCAGGACTTCCCGTACAACACGAAGGCCAACTGCGACGCTCCCCAGGGAAGCGTGACGGGTGTGCGAAGTGCAGACCGCATCGTGTTCGCCGATCCGGACACGATCCAGCCGTGGGATTTCAAGCCGAAGGTCATGCCTGACACTCTCAACTTGAATCCCATCGCAACGCAGCTCGCGCCGCTCCTCGGGGTTACTCCCAAGTAGCATTCGGTCCCGACCGAGGGCGAGTAGAAGATAACAATCAGTAGGGTATTGGTGTGACGCGAATTACCACGCCCCCGGAGTCGGGACAATCGACTCCGGGGAAGGACAGAACTCTGAAGGCCTCGTTTGCTGCGGTGACCGCACTGGTGGTGATCGCGGTTGTCGCAGCCGGATGGTTTGGCTTCGGGTGGGCGCGCGCTCTCTTCGTGGACAAGCCGATCGCCGACGCACGCGATTCCGCGTTGACGGGCGCCCAGCAGGCCGCGATCAACCTCAACTCGGTCGATTCGAAAGACCTCGACGGATCCTTCGAGAACATGAAGTCGTCGATCACGGGCGACAAGATGAACCAGGACCTCCAGGCGACGATGGACGGGTTCACCGACCAGATGCGTCAATCGGGTGCGGCGAGCAAGGCCGAGCTGATCCAGGGCACACTCACGGAACTGAACACTGACGACGGCACCGCGAAGGCTCTGGTCGTCGTGGCAGTCACCACCACGTGGCCCGACCGCTTCGACAAGGCCAAGGTGACGATGCGGATGGACGTGCAGGACGTGGACGGGGTCTGGAAGGCCTCGTCGGTCGAGCCGGTGGGCGGGCGTATTCCGCTCGAGAGTGGTCCGGTGCCCGCCGACGGCGCTGCCCCCGCCCCGGCCCCCACCGAACCGGCTCCCGCCGAGCAGGCGCCGGCTGAACAGGCGCCTGCTCCCGAAGACGACAGCGGCGGTCAGTAGTCCTGATGTGCCGCGGCGGCGTGTCGCTGCGGTGTCCACGTCGACGACAGCTCGTCGTGTAATGAGAAAGTGGTGAACTATGCCCCCCAAGCGCCGAAACAACGTGCCGGACAGCGCTGCAAAGGGCAGGCGTCCGCGCGTGGCGGGGACCCGTCAGACAACGCCGAAGCCGCCCCGATCGGAAACCCCGGCCACTGAGCCTGTGACGAAGGCAGAGTCGGTGACGAAGGCAGAGCCGACAACGAAGCCGGAACCGGCGAAGAAGCAAGAGCCGGTCGAGAAGTCGGCCCCGGTGGCGAAGGCCGAGGCCGCAACGGCCACAGCAGCAGCAGCAGCCGCCGCGGCCTCGTCCACCGCGTCCGCCGAGGCGTCGAAGACCTCCGACGCGGACAAGACCGTGTCGATGGCCAAGCCGGTGTCGACCGCGAAGGCCGCGTCCGCGGGAAAGACGAAGGTGCCCAACCTTCAACCGCGCATCAGCAAGCAGCAGGCCCCCACCGCCGCCGAGACCGCGGCCGATGACAACGGGTCCAGCAGGATCACCTGGAAGCTCGTCGGGATCCTCGGCGCCGTGGCGGTGGTGCTCGGGGTGTTCGCGGTCGTCGCGGCATTCAAGCCCGGCGCAGACATCACGAACACCGCCTGGGTCGACGAGGGCGCCACTGCCGAGGTGACCAAGGCGGGAACCGAGGCGATCGAGACGCTGTACACGTACAGCTACGAAACGATCGATCAGGACTTCGAGAAGGCTCGCGGCTACCTCAACGATGCCAAGCGTGAAGAATTCGACTCGACCGCCGACACCACCAAGGAGGCCGCCATCCAGACCAAGACGGCCACCCAGGCCTCCGTCACCGACATCGGCGTCACGGTGCTCGACGGCCACCGCGCCGAGCTGCTCGCGCACATGAACGTCAGCGCCACCGGTGACGCCGTGGCTCAGGGCAGTGCCGCGACCCCGTTGTCGATCAAGATGGAGAAGATCGACGGCAAGTGGGTGCTGTCCGACATCTCCGACAGTGAGGGCTGATCCTGCCGCCCGGAAAGAATTGAGCTGGAACGGGATCCGTGCACCCTGGGCGGGTGCTCGCTGAATTACCCTCTCCGGCAGAGCAACCGGATTCCCATCCGATCGTCTTCACGATTGGATGGGAATCTGTTGCTGCGGTGTCGGTTTCGGATCCTCAGGGGAACCGGGGGTAGGTGCCTTCCGTGCCAGGAATCCCGGCGCCCACCAATTGGCCTCACCCATCAGCTTCACCAGGGCGGGCACCAGCATCATGCGGATGACGGTGGCGTCGATGAGTAGCGCGACGATCATGCCGAGTCCGATGAATCGCATCATCGTCAGCTCCGAGAGCGTGAACGCGCCGGTGACGACGATCAGCAGCGCGGCGGCCGCCGTCACGATGCGCCCCGTATGTGCCGTGCCGATCCGCACGGCCTCTTCGGTCGACGCACCCTTGTCGTGGGCCTCGACCATTCGCGACATCAGGAAGATCTCGTAGTCGGTGGAGAGGCCGAACACCACCGCGATGATGAGGACGACCATCGTCGCGGGTAGCGGCCCCGGCGTGACTCCGAGGAATTCGGCACCGTGGCCGTCCTCGAAGATCCACGTGAGCACGCCGAACGAGGCGGCGAGGCTCAGAGTGGCCATCGCGATCGCCTTCAGGGGCAGCACCACGGACCGGAACGCCAGGAGCATCAGCACGAAGGTGACGGCCACCATGATCCCGATCATCCACGGCAGTCGCGCGGCCATCGCGTCGAGTCCGTCGGCGGTCAGGGCGTTCAACCCGCCCAGCATCTTCTCGGTGCCTTCCGGGGGCGGGAGGTCGCGCAGTGCGGCGGCCGTCGCCATGGCCCCCGTCGTGCGGTCGGCGTCGTCGAAGATGGCCCGGATGGCGACGAACGTGTCGGTGGCGCCGACCGGGACCACCCGCTGGACTCCGTCGACCGCGGCCGTCGCCCGGAAGAGCTCTGCCGTGGCGGCCGGGGGCGGGGCCTTGCCGTCGCTGCCCTGCAGGATCAGGGTCGCCCCGTTGTTGGCGAGCGGGAAGTCGGCGGCGAGATCGTCGACGGCGACCCGGAGTGGGTGAGCCGCGGGCAGTCCGGTGTGATCGAGATCACCCAGCGCCGCGCCTGCGAGAGGCGCGGCGAGTACGAGCAGCCCCGCGACGATGGCCGTCGCGATCGGGACGGGCCGCCGCATGACCCGGGCGGCTACGCCGCCCCAGAACCGGTGCGCCCTGTCTTCGCCGCGTTCGACCACACCCGGTCGCCACGTCAGCGAGTTGATGCGAGGCCCGAGCAGCGCGAGTGCTGCGGGTAGCGCCGACAGCGACAGCACGGCGGCGATCCCGATGGCCGCCATCCCGCCGTAGGCGAACGACCGCACGATGGCCTGGGGAAACACGAGCATGCCTACGAAACCGCACACCAGGAGGAGGGCGGAGAACCCCACGGTCCGGCCGGCCGTGGCGAGCGTCCGGCGGACCGCGTCGTCGGTGCGGGCGCCCGACCGCAGCTCCTCGCGGAACCGGGTCACGACGAACAATCCGTAGTCGATGGACATGCCGAGCCCGACGAGGCTCGCGATGTTCACCGAGAACGCGCTGACCTCGGTGAAATACGAGATCACGCGCAGGGCGCCGAGGGCGCCGAGGATCGCGAGACCGCCGACGCACAGCGGGACGGCCGCGCCGACGAGGCCGCCGAAGATGACGAGCAGAAGGAGCAGCAGAAGCGGGAAGGACACCGCCTCGGCTCGCAGTAGATCACTCTCGGACACCTCGTTGAAGGCGTTGGCGGCCGCGCTGAAGCCGCTGAACTCCGCATCCGTGCCGTCGATGACCAGCAGGTGTTCGAGATCGTGGTACGCGGCGATCCGAGTGTTCTCGTCGCCGCTCAGCGACAGCACCAGCAGTCCCTCGGTGCCGTCGGTGGACCGCAGGAACTCCTTCGCCTGCGGCGGCGCCGACCAATACGACAGGGGAGTGTTGGCGAGCATTCCGGGGTCGATCTGCGCCACGTGGGCGGCCACCTCGGGCCCGAGGTCGTCGATCGGCGAACCCGGACGTGCGTGGTAGGTGACCGCAAGATCGGGAGTCTGCCGTCCGAACGTCCCCTCGATCAGGCGCTCGACGCCCGCGGACTCGCTGCCCGGATCGGTGTACCCGCCGAGGCTCAGCCGGTCGAACACGCCCGATCCCCACGCCCCACCGAGCAGCACCAGCAGCACCGTGGCGGCGAGGACCAGCTTCGGACGGGCGACGACGAACGAACTCCAGCGCGTCACGGCTCTGCTTCCCTCGAGAAATCGACGGCGATCGCGTGCGCATATTGTTCACCGCCCGTCAGCGGCTGGGAAGGGGCGGCGGGGACAGCCCCCGGGCCTCGCGAAACGACGCGACACGCCCCCTAACTCTTGACGCCGCGATGATCACGCGTCACTCTGATGCGTGAACATGCGCAGTGACGCGTGGCCAAGCGCCCGGCTGGGTGCTGTTTCGGGTGCCCGACTCGACATCTACTGAGTTTGGGTGTACTTTTGGACGTTGCGCTGGCTGCCTCCTGTCCACCCCTCGTCCGCACCGCTGCGAAGTGATTCACTCTTCAGCAACTGTGACGAGTTTCGTTCGGGTTGTGACCAGCGAAATTCGAAGCAGATACAGCGGCGGTCGCAACAGCAAGAGCGGCCCGCGTGAGGTGCTGGAAGGACGCATCTTGGCAGTCTCTAGCCAGACCAAGGCAGTTTCCGGAATCCCCGGAGCCCCGAAGAGGGTTTCGTTCGCAAAGATTCGCGAACCCCTCGAAGTTCCCGGGCTTCTTGATGTACAAACCGATTCGTTCGAGTGGTTGATCGGTGCGCAGAGCTGGCGCGAACGCGCCGCCGCTCGTGGCGACAGCGCAATCTCCGGCGGTCTCGAGGACATTCTCGCGGAGCTTTCCCCGATCGAGGATTTCTCGGGCTCGATGTCTCTGTCCTTCTCGGACCCGCGCTTCGACGAGGTGAAGGCCTCGACGGACGAGTGCAAAGACAAAGACATGACCTACGCGGCGCCGTTGTTCGTCACCGCGGAGTTCATCAACAACAACACCGGTGAGATCAAGAGCCAGACGGTCTTCATGGGCGACTTCCCGATGATGACCGACAAGGGCACGTTCATCATCAACGGCACCGAGCGTGTCGTGGTCTCGCAGCTGGTGCGTTCCCCCGGCGTCTACTTCGACCACTCCGTCGACAAGGGCACCGAGAAGGACCTGCACAGCGTCAAGGTCATCCCGGGCCGTGGTGCATGGCTCGAGTTCGACGTGGACAAGCGCGACACGGTCGGCGTCCGCATCGACCGCAAGCGCCGCCAGCCCGTCACCGTGCTGCTGAAGGCCCTCGGCTGGACCACCGAGCAGATCACCGAGCGCTTCGGCTTCTCGGAGATCCTCATGGCGACGCTCGAGAAGGACAACACCGCCGGCACCGACGAGGCGCTGCTCGACATCTACCGCAAGCTGCGTCCGGGCGAGCCGCCGACCAAGGAGAGTGCGCAGACGCTCCTGGAGAACCTGTTCTTCAAGGACAAGCGCTACGACCTGGCTCGCGTGGGTCGCTACAAGATCAACAAGAAGCTGGGCCTGAACCTCGGACAGCCGATCGTCGCGTCGACCCTCACCGAGGAAGACATCGTCGCCACCATCGAGTACCTGGTGCGCCTGCACGCCGGTGACACCGAGATGACCGCCCCCGGCGGCAGTGCGGTGCCCGTCGAGGTCGACGACATCGACCACTTCGGTAACCGTCGTCTGCGCACGGTCGGCGAGCTCATCCAGAACCAGATCCGCGTGGGCCTGTCCCGCATGGAGCGCGTGGTTCGTGAGCGCATGACGACCCAGGACGTCGAGGCGATCACGCCGCAGACGCTGATCAACATCCGGCCCGTCGTGGCTGCGATCAAGGAGTTCTTCGGAACCTCCCAGCTGTCGCAGTTCATGGACCAGAACAACCCGCTGTCGGGGCTGACGCACAAGCGTCGTCTGTCCGCCCTCGGCCCGGGTGGTCTGTCCCGTGAGCGCGCCGGCCTCGAGGTGCGAGACGTTCACCCGTCGCACTACGGCCGCATGTGCCCGATCGAGACCCCTGAGGGTCCGAACATCGGTCTGATCGGTTCGCTGTCGGTGTACGCGCGGGTCAACCCGTTCGGCTTCATCGAGACGCCGTACCGCAAGGTCGAGAACGGCCAGGTCACCGACCAGGTCGACTACCTGACCGCGGACGAAGAGGACCGCCACGTCGTCGCCCAGGCCAACTCGGCCCTCGACGCCAACGGTCACTTCACGGACGATCGCATTCTGGTCCGTCGTAAGGGTGGCGAGGTCGAATTCGTCTCGTCCGCCGAGATCGACTACATGGACGTCTCGCCGCGGCAGATGGTGTCCGTCGCGACCGCGATGATTCCGTTCCTCGAGCACGACGACGCCAACCGTGCCCTGATGGGTGCGAACATGCAGCGTCAGGCGGTGCCCCTCGTTCGCAGCGAGGCTCCGCTGGTCGGTACCGGCATGGAACTGCGTGCCGCCGTCGACGCGGGCGACGTCATCGTCACCGAGAAGACCGGTGTCGTGGAAGAGGTCTCCGCCGACTACGTCACGGTCATGGCCGACGACGGAAGCCGCAAGACCTACCGGATGCGCAAGTTCGCGCGTTCGAACCAGGGCACCTGCGCCAACCAGCGTCCGATCGTGGACGAGGGACAGCGTGTCGAGTTCGGACAGGTCCTCGCCGACGGTCCCTGCACCGAGAACGGTGAGATGGCGCTGGGCAAGAACCTGCTCGTCGCGATCATGCCGTGGGAAGGCCACAACTACGAGGACGCGATCATTCTGTCGCAGCGCCTCGTGGAAGAGGACGTCCTGACCTCGATCCACATCGAGGAGCACGAGATCGATGCCCGCGACACCAAGCTCGGTGCCGAGGAGATCACTCGCGACATCCCGAACGTCTCCGACGAGGTCCTCGCCGACCTCGACGAGCGCGGCATCATCCGTATCGGTGCCGAGGTTCGTGACGGCGACGTGCTGGTCGGAAAGGTCACGCCGAAGGGCGAGACCGAGCTGACCCCCGAGGAGCGCCTGCTGCGCGCCATCTTCGGTGAGAAGGCTCGCGAGGTTCGCGACACGTCGCTGAAGGTCCCCCACGGTGAGACCGGCAAGGTCATCGGCATCCGCGTGTTCTCGCGCGACGACGACGACGATCTGCCCCCCGGTGTCAACGAGCTGGTCCGCGTCTACGTGGCACAGAAGCGCAAGATCCAGGACGGCGACAAGCTCGCCGGCCGCCACGGCAACAAGGGCGTCATCGGCAAGATCCTCCCGCAGGAGGACATGCCGTTCCTGCCCGACGGCACTCCGGTCGACATCATTCTGAACACCCACGGTGTTCCGCGTCGTATGAACATCGGTCAGATCTTGGAGACCCACCTCGGGTGGATCGGCAAGACCGGCTGGAACGTTCAGATCGCCGGCGACGGCTCCCGTCCCGATTGGGCGGAGCAGCTGCCGGAGGAGATGCTGTCTGCACCTGCCGACTCCAACATCGCCACCCCGGTGTTCGACGGCGCCAAGGAAGACGAGCTCACCGGTCTCCTCGGTTCGACGCTGCCGAACCGCGACGGCGAGGTCATGGTCGCGTCCGACGGAAAGGCCACGTTGTTCGACGGCCGTTCCGGCGAGCCGTTCCCGTACCCGGTGTCGGTCGGCTACATGTACATCATCAAGCTGCACCACCTGGTCGACGACAAGATCCACGCTCGTTCGACCGGTCCGTACTCGATGATCACCCAGCAGCCGCTCGGCGGTAAGGCCCAGTTCGGTGGCCAGCGCTTCGGTGAGATGGAGTGCTGGGCGATGCAGGCCTACGGCGCGGCATACACGCTGCAGGAGCTGCTCACCATCAAGTCGGACGACGTGGTGGGTCGAGTCAAGGTGTACGAGGCCATCGTCAAGGGCGAGAACATCCCCGAGCCGGGCATCCCCGAGTCGTTCAAGGTGCTCCTGAAGGAGCTCCAGTCGCTCTGCCTCAACGTGGAGGTGCTGTCCTCGGACGGCGCGGCCATCGCGATGGCCGACGGTGACGACGAGGACCTGGAGCGGGCCGCAGCGAACCTGGGCATCAACTTGTCCCGGAACGAAGCGGCGACGGTCGACGACCTCGCGAACTAGATTTCGGTCCCCGGATCCTGAGAAATCAGGGTCCGGGGGCGTAGTTCACATTTGAATTGGCAGTCAGGTATCGGCGGCCACCGCTGATCCACAATCCCTCTGGGGAAAGGAAGTTACGTGCTCGACGTCAACTTCTTCGATGAACTCCGCATTGGCCTCGCCAGTGCAGAGGACATCCGCAATTGGTCCTACGGCGAGGTCAAGAAGCCGGAGACCATCAACTACCGCACGCTCAAGCCCGAGAAGGACGGCCTCTTCTGCGAGAAGATCTTCGGCCCCACCCGGGACTGGGAGTGCTACTGCGGTAAGTACAAGCGTGTCCGCTTCAAGGGCATCATCTGTGAGCGCTGCGGTGTCGAGGTGACCCGCGCCAAGGTTCGGCGTGAGCGCATGGGCCACATCGAACTGGCTGCCCCGGTCACGCACATCTGGTACTTCAAGGGCGTGCCCAGCCGTCTCGGCTACCTGCTCGACCTGGCGCCGAAGGATCTCGAAAAGATCATCTACTTCGCCGCGTATGTCATCGTCGGTGTCGACGAGGAACTGCGTCACAACGAGCTGTCCACTCTCGAAGCCGAGATGCAGGTCGAGAAGAAGTCCGTCGCGGATCAGCGTGACGCCGACCTCGAGGCCCGCGCTCAGAAGCTCGAAGCCGACATCGCCGAGCTGGAGGCGGAGGGCGCGAAGTCCGACGTCCGCCGCAAGGTCAAGGACGGCGGCGAGCGCGAAATGCGTCAGCTCCGTGACCGCGCGCAGCGCGAGCTGGATCGTCTCGACGAGATCTGGACCACGTTCACCAAGCTGAGTGTCAAGCAGCTCATCGTCGACGAACTGCTGTACCGCGAGCTCGTCGACCGCTACGGCGAGTACTTCACGGGCGCCATGGGTGCCGAGTCGATCCAGAAGCTCATGGAGAGCTTCGACATCGACGCCGAGGCCGAGAACCTCCGCGAGACCATCCGCAGCGGCAAGGGGCAGAAGAAGCTCCGCGCACTGAAGCGTCTCAAGGTCGTCGCAGCCTTCCAGGTCAACCAGAACTCGCCCATGGGCATGGTTCTGAACGCCGTCCCGGTGATCCCGCCGGAGCTGCGTCCGATGGTTCAGCTCGACGGTGGCCGCTTCGCCACCTCCGACCTGAACGACCTGTACCGCCGCGTGATCAACCGCAACAACCGCCTCAAGCGACTGATCGACCTCGGTGCCCCCGAGATCATCGTCAACAACGAGAAGCGGATGCTGCAGGAGTCCGTGGACGCGCTGTTCGACAACGGCCGTCGTGGCCGTCCCGTCACGGGTCCCGGTAACCGTCCGCTGAAGTCCCTGAGCGACCTGCTCAAGGGCAAGCAGGGTCGTTTCCGTCAGAACCTGCTCGGTAAGCGCGTCGACTACTCGGGTCGTTCCGTCATCGTCGTCGGCCCGCAGCTCAAGCTGCACCAGTGCGGTCTGCCGAAGCTGATGGCTCTCGAGCTGTTCAAGCCGTTCGTGATGAAGCGCCTGGTCGACCTGAACCACGCGCAGAACATCAAGTCCGCCAAGCGCATGGTGGAACGTCAGCGCGCACAGGTGTGGGACGTCCTCGAAGAGGTCATCGCCGAGCACCCCGTGCTGCTGAACCGTGCACCGACGCTGCACCGCCTGGGTATCCAGGCCTTCGAGCCGCAGCTGGTCGAGGGTAAGGCCATTCAGCTCCACCCGCTGGTGTGTGAGGCCTTCAACGCCGACTTCGACGGTGACCAGATGGCCGTGCACCTTCCGCTGTCCGCGGAGGCGCAGGCCGAGGCTCGCATCCTGATGCTGTCGTCGAACAACATCCTGTCGCCCGCGTCGGGTCGACCGCTCGCCATGCCCCGTCTGGACATGGTCACCGGTCTGTACCACCTGACCCGGTTGGACGAGGGTGCGATCGGCGAGCTCGCAGCGTCGACCAGCGACGAGGCGGAGCAGGGCGTGTACTCCTCGCCTGCCGAGGCTCAGATGGCCGTCGATCGTGGCGCGCTCGTCGTGCAGGCGAAGATCAAGGTGCGGCTCACGCAGCAGCGCCCGCCCCGCGACATCGAGTCGGAGCTGTTCCCCGAGGGCTGGAACTACGGTGACGGCTGGACCGCGGAGACGACGCTGGGTCGCGTGCTCTTCAACGAGCTGCTGCCCGCGGACTACCCGTTCGTCAACGAGCAGATGCCGAAGAAGCGTCAGGCGACGATCATCAACGATCTCGCCGAGCGCTACCCCATGATCGTGGTCGCGCAGACCGTCGACAAGCTGAAGGACGCCGGTTTCTACTGGGCCACGCGTTCGGGTGTCACGGTCTCGATCTCCGACGTCCTCGTGCCGCCGGAGAAGGCTCAGATCATGGAGTCCTTCGAGGCTCAGGCCGACCAGATCGAGAAGAAGTACCAGCGTGGTGCTCTGAACAAGACCGAGCGCAACAGCGCCCTGGTCAAGATCTGGTCCGAGGCCACCGACGAGGTCGGTAAGGCCATGGAGGCCCACTTCCCCGACGACAACCCGATCCCGATGATCGTGAAGTCCGGCGCCGCCGGCAACATGACTCAGGTTCGTTCGCTCGCCGGTATGAAGGGTCTGGTGACCAACCCGAAGGGTGAGTTCATCCCGCGTCCGATCAAGTCTTCCTTCAAGGAAGGCCTGACCGTTCTCGAGTACTTCATCAACACGCACGGTGCCCGTAAGGGTCTGGCCGATACCGCGCTCCGCACCGCCGACTCGGGCTACCTGACCCGTCGTCTGGTGGACGTCTCGCAGGACGTCATCGTCCGCGAGGTCGACTGTGGAACCGAGCGCGGCATCGTCACCACGATCGCCGAGAAGCAGGCCGACGGCACGCTGATCCGCGACGCTCACGTGGAGACGAGCACGTACGCCCGCACCCTGGCCGCCGACGCGGTCGACGAGAACGGCAACGTCATCGTCGAGCGTGGACACGACCTGGGCGACCCGGCAATCGACGCGCTGCTCGAGGCAGGTATCACGCAGGTCAAGGTCCGCTCGGTGCTCACCTGCACCACCGGCACCGGTGTCTGCGCCACCTGCTACGGCCGCTCCATGGCCACCGGCAAGCTCGTCGACATCGGTGAGGCCGTCGGTATCGTCGCCGCGCAGTCCATCGGTGAGCCCGGTACCCAGCTGACCATGCGTACGTTCCACCAGGGTGGTGTCGCCGGAGACGACATCACCGGTGGTCTGCCGCGTGTTCAGGAGCTGTTCGAGGCCCGCGTCCCCAAGGGCAAGGCCCCGATCGCCGACGTCAGTGGCCGCGTGCAGCTCGAGGACGGCGACCGCTTCTACAAGATCACCATCGTCCCGGACGACGGTGGCGAAGAGGTTGTCTACGACAAGCTCTCGAAGCGTCAGCGTCTGCGTGTCTTCAAGCACGACGACGGCACCGAACGCCTTCTGGCCGACGGTGACCACGTCGAGGTCGGTCAGCAGCTCATGGAAGGTGCTGCCGATCCGCACGAGGTGCTGCGTGTCATGGGCCCCCGTCAGGTGCAGATCCACCTCGTCAACGAGGTCCAGGAGGTGTACCGGAGCCAGGGTGTGTCGATCCACGACAAGCACATCGAGGTCATCGTGCGCCAGATGCTGCGTCGCGTGACGATCATCGACTCGGGCGCCACGGAGTTCCTGCCCGGTTCGCTGACCGAGCGTGCGGACTTCGAAGCGGCCAACCGCCGTGTCGTCGCCGAGGGTGGCGAGCCGGCAGCCGGACGTCCGGTGCTGATGGGTATCACCAAGGCATCGTTGGCGACCGACTCGTGGCTGTCCGCGGCGTCGTTCCAGGAGACCACTCGCGTGCTGACCGATGCGGCGATCAACTGCCGCTCGGACAAGCTGATCGGTCTGAAGGAAAACGTGATCATCGGAAAGCTGATCCCCGCCGGTACCGGTATCAACCGTTACCGCAACATCCAGGTTCAGCCGACCGAAGAAGCTCGCGCTGCTGCGTACGCGGTTCCGTCCTACGACGACCAGTACTACAGCCCGGACGGCTTCGGCCAGAACACCGGTGCTGCGGTGCCGCTGGACGATTACGGTTTCAGCAACGATTACCGGTAGGCGCTCCGCGCCCGTGAGCGGTTGACGAGTCCCAGGACTCGCCGAGCACTCACCAAGGACGAAGGCCCCACCCCTCTCTCTTCGGGGGTGGGGCCTTCATCTGTTTCCTTGCCTTGTCGCCGGGTGGCCGCCGTTGCTAGCGTCGGATGATGGCCCGGTCGAGGTTCGCCATCGCGCTTCTTCTCGCCGTCGTCGTGGGGGCCGCGACCTCCTGCACGGCCTCCGACGACACCCAGCAGAGCGAGGCGACGTCGTCGGCGGCGCCGGCCACGTCCGCCGGTCCCGCCGTGCTCACGCCGGTGGTCGCGGATGTGGTGGCCGCGCCGATTCCGGTGACGGGCAGCGACGGTCGCGTGCACCTGGCCTACGAACTGCGGTTGACGAACACCGGTTCGCAGCCGGCGACGATCACGTCGCTGCAGGTGAAGGGCGACGGCCGCACGCTGGTGGACCTGAGCGGTGAGGCGCTGACGCCGTGGTTCCAGGCCCTCGGCGGTGGTCCGAAGACCGGCACCGTCCTCGCCCCCGGACAGCAGGGGCTGGTGTGGATCGACGCGACACTGAACAGTCCCGACGACGTGCCCGCCAGTCTGGGCCACGTCGTGAACGTCGACTTCCCGCAGGCGACGTCGCTCGTGCCGTCCCGGCTGGCCGAGAACGTGGCGGACACGAAAGTCGACACCCGTGACGCCGTCCGGATCCGCGCTCCCCTCGACGGTCCGCGGTGGCTCGACGGCACCGGCTGCTGCACGGTCACGTCTCACCGCGCGGCCGTGCTGCCGATCAACGGGCGGATGCTCGCGGCCGAGCGCTTCGCGATCGACTTCGTCCAGCTCGACGAGCAGGGACGCATCTACGTCGGCGACAAGACTCAGCTGTCGAGCTACGAGTACTACGGCGCACCGGTCCGTGCGGTGTCGGACGGCAAGGTGATCGCCGTCGTGGGTGATCTGTCCGAACAGGTTCCGGGTGCCAGTCCGCAGGGACTGCCCCTCGGCCAGTACGGCGGAAATCACGTCGTCCAGGACATCGGGAACGGGCGGTACGCGTTCTACGCGCACCTGCAGCCCGGCAGCGTGGACGACATCAGCGTCGGCCAGGACCTGCGGGCGGGCGACCAACTCGGGCTGCTGGGCAACAGCGGAAACACCGACGCACCGCATCTGCACTTCCATCTGATGGACGGGCCGGACTACCTGGCGTCGAACGGCATTCCGTTCGAGTTCGAGAACTTCGACCTCGACGGGCGGGTGACGGGGGAGAGCTTCGAGGCCGCTGCGACCGCCGGCGCCCCGGTGGTCGACGCGACGGGAACGCAGACCGGGGCGCGCACCGACGAGATGCCGCTGTACCTCGACGTCGTGACGTTCCCGGGCAGTTAGCCGAGGAGCCCGCGCTCGACGAACCGGGTGAGAGCGGCGATGCCCTCGTCGTCGCCGCCGTCCCACAGGCCGACGAAGGCGGTCGCCACCGCGGCGAGCAGCTGGGCACTGACGTCGGGGCTCGCGGGGAGGTGCGCGCCGTCCGCCGCGAGTGCCGTGAGGAGTTCGGCCCACGGCTTCATCTGCTCGATCCCGAAGTCGTGCATCCGCTGCGCGAACGCGGGATCGACGAGGGCTGCGTCACGGAGCGCGGCCATCACGGTGCGATGCCGCGACTGTAGTTGCCAGAACACTGCGAGATGCGGGCCGAGGTCCCGCAGATCGTCCGGGGACGTGGCGATGAGTGCATCCGCGTCGTCGCCGATGTCGTCCGCGAGCGCGAGGAGCAGCGCCTCCTTGCCGTCGAAATGGTTGTAGAACGAGCCCGCGGCCTTGCCGGCCTCGGTGGTGATGTCGGTGATGGTGGCGTTCAGATACCCCTTGCGTTCGAAGACCACTTGGGCGGCGTCGAGCAAGTCCCGGCGTGTCTGGGCGGCCTTCTCCTGTCGGGTGGTCACTGCGCTTTCCTCATCTCCTCGCCGCTCGTCTGGCCTCGCTCGAAACCTGGTTCTCGTCCGTGAAGACTATCCTCGAGCACACCTGTCCGATATGCGTGGTTCGATGAACGGAGACGACATGTCCGAGAAGAAGATCGATCGCGTCAAGACCGAGTCGGCACTCGAAGTGCTGCGGGAAAGCCCCACGATCGCACTCATCACCGTGGCCCCGGCGCTGGTCGTCTTCGGGGTGGTGTGGTGGCTGTTCGGATTCTGGTCAGCCCTCGTGCTGGTCCTGATTCTGGGTGTCGTCGCCGTCGTCGGCCGGAAGCTGTTCTGAGACCGCTACCGCGGAACGTGGAACGTGGCGAGTGACGCCGCGCTCGACGTGAGTTCGTCCCAGTCGCACGGCACCGTGAGGACGGCGAGCGCGGACGTCGGGAACTTCTCCCGCATCAGGTTGGCATCCCCGGTATCGGGGTTGCCCGCCAGATCCAGTGCCGTCGACGGCATGCCGGGAACGTGCCCGACCACGAGCAGGGTGCGCACCGACGGTTCGACCCGCACGATCTCCATGAGCACCTCGGACGGGTACGCGCCGTACAGCTCCTCGGCGAACCGGGCGGGAGCGCCGACCCGGGTCGCCTCCAGCGTTTCCCGGGTGCGGCGCGCGGTCGAACACAGCACGGCGTCGATCGGCGGCTGAGTCGACCGCAGCCACTCACCGGCCAGACCCGCCTGCTTCCGTCCGCGCGGCGCCAACGGCCGCTCGTGATCCGCGACCCCCTCCGGGTACGCCGACTTGCCGTGGCGCATCAGGATCAGGGTGCGATTCCGCGACGAGCTGTGCGAGGCCATGGCTAGACGCTAGCGCCCCACGCCGGCGCGTTCACTGTCGAGCTGGGCCATCTGCGCGGGCGCGTAGCGTTCCCCGGCGACAGCGGTGTCGGGAAACGCTGCGGCGATGGCCGCGAGGTCGCCGGCACCGAGGCGGACGTCGAGTGCGCCGAGCGTCTCCTCGAGCCGGGCGACGGTGCGCGCTCCGACGACGGGCACGATGTCGTCGCCCCGGGCGAGAACCCACGCGATCGCCAGCTGCGCGACGCTCACCCCGTGCTGCGCGGCCACGGCGGCGAGCGAGTCGACGAGGGTGAGGTTCTGCCGGAGGTTCTCGCCTTGGAACCGGGGGCTGTGTGCGCGGAAGTCGTCGGCCGCGAGGGTCTGATCGGTGCGCAGCGAGTCGCTGAGCAGGCCTCGGGAGAGTACGCCGTAGGCCGTCACGCCGATCCCGAGTTCCCGGCAGAGCGGGAGGATCTCGGCCTCGATACCCCGGGAGACGAGCGAGTATTCGATCTGCAGGTCCACGATCGGGTGCACCGCCGCCGCTCGGCGAAGGGTCTCGGGACCCACCTCGGACAGGCCGATGTGGCGCACGTAGCCGGCCTCGACGAGTTCGCCGATCGTTCCGACGGTGTCCTCGATCGGCACGTCGGGGTCGAGACGGGCGGGGCGGTAGATGTCGATGTAGTCGACGCCGAGACGCTGCAGCGAGTACGCGAGGAAGTTCCGGATCGACTCGGGTCGCGTGTCGACTCCGGCCCACGTGCCGCCGGGGCCGCGCAGGCCGCCGAACTTGACGCTGAGGGTCACGTCCTCGCGTCGGCGGCCGGTGAGGGCCTTGCCGATCAGGGACTCGTTGTGGCCCGATCCGTAGAAGTCCCCGGTGTCGACGAGGTCGATCCCGGCGTCGAGCGCCGCGTGGATCGTGGCGACGGACTCCACGTCGTCCGTCTTGCCGTACATCCCGGACATGCCCATGGCGCCGAGGCCGAGCCGGCTGACGGTGGGACCGGTGGTTCCGAGTGCGGTGGTGCTGATCATGTTCTGCTCCGATGGTCGGTGGCTGTTCCGGACTGACACCAGCGTCGCCGTCGCCGGGGGCGGCAACCAGAGACCGCTCATCGGGGGACCGGCGATCCCTGGCAGCGCGCAGGTGGGTCCGGCACAGTTGATGCATGAACCGCTCCGAGTTGGCCGACTTCCTCCGCCGTCGCAGGGAACAGCTGGTTCCGGCCGACGTCGGACTGCCACCGGGAGTGCGGCGGCGGACGCCGGGGCTCCGGCGCGACGAGGTGGCGATGCTCGCGGGAATGTCGACGGACTACTACACGCGACTCGAGCAGGCGCGCGGCCCGCATCCGTCGACGCAGGTCCTGGCGTCGATCGCGCGGGCGCTGCGGCTGACCGACGATCAGCGCGACCATCTCTACCTGTTGTCGGGTCACGTTCCGCCGATGCGGGCCGCGGGCAACAAACACGTCGGACCGGGACTGCTGCATCTGCTCGACAAGCTCGACGACACGCCGGGCTGCGTCATCTCGGACCTCGGGGAAGTGCTGGTCCAGAACCGCATGCACCTGATCCTGTTCGGCGACGCGTCCCGGTATTCGGGTCTCGATCGGTACGTGCCGTGGCGGTGGTTCGCGCACCCCGGCGAGCGCGGGATGTTCCCCGCGGACGATCACGAGCGGCTCGCCGGACGTCACGTCGCGGATCTGCGGGCGACGGCCGCCCGGCGGGCCGGTGACGCCGACGTGACGGAACTGGTGGACCGCCTCTACGAGAGCAGCACCGAGTTCGCGGCGCTCTGGGACAGGCACGACGTGGCCGTCCGCCGGTCCGACACCAAGACCGTCCTCCACGCCGAGGTCGGACGTATCGACCTCGTCTGCGAGACGCTGCTGACCCCGAGCGCCTACCAGCATCTGCTCGTCTACATGCCGCAGCCGGGCTCCGACGCGCGGGCCAGGCTCGACCTGTTGCGGGTGATCGGCACTCAGCAGATGGTCTGATCAGGCGGTGAGCGGCCCGACCCGGGCCACGGCGCGCAGGGCGTCGTCGACCAGGAACCACACGGTCAGCGACGTGTCGTCCCGGCGCGAACGCAGGACGATCCGGTCGGTCGACACGATGGGCGAGAGGTATTCGAGCACGGCGCGATGGGGGTTGTCGACGAGGCGGCCGCCGCCCGGATGCTCGTGGTCGGCGAGCAGTTCTTCGACGGCCTGCCAGTAGACGGCGTTGTTGACGTGGTCGAACGGGTCGATGTCGGTGCGGCGCAGGACGAACCCGGTGTCCACGATGCCGTCCTCGTCGGCGGCCGGAGCATTCTCGACGAGCCACCGCTTCCACTTGAGCCGGTGTTCTTCCGCCGATTCCCCGAGGCGTTCGATGAACCCGTCGTCGATGCGGGTGGGCATTCCCGTTTCGCCGCTGATGTGGATCCAGAACCCTTCGGTCTCGATGAGCGCGCCCGAATCACCCTCGATCTGGACCCGCATGTTCGTCCAACGGGTCGACAGTGCCGAGCACCAGCGCCGCAGGTGCACCCGCTCGGGCCACACCGCGGGCCGGACGACGTCGATGACGGTGCGCCGGACGATCCACAGCGGGTGGCTGTCGGCGGCGTCGACCGCGTCGAGGTTGTCCAGACCGGCGTCCTGCAGGTAGCGCGCGATCCCGTCGAGACGCAGGCGCTTGGCGGCATCGATGTCGCCGGTGCGGACCGGCCAGGACGTCTCGAAGAAGCGGCCGCGTGCGGGGGGAGCGGCGAGGGGTAGGTCGAGTGCCAAGATGCGGTTCCTTCGCTCGTGGACGGAGCTTTGATTCTTCCATCCGGCGCCGGTGCTTGTTTGCGGACGCGGTTCTCAGTACAGTTCATATAACTGTTACTACGTGTAACACAAACGAGTTCGATGGTCCGGACAGGTGTGAGGAAACCGCAATGGCATATGTCATCACCCAGGCGTGCTGCAACGACGCGAGCTGCGTCTCCGCATGCCCCGTGAACTGCATCCATCCGACACCGGAGGAGCGGGAATTCGCGCAGACCGAGATGCTGCACATCGACCCGGAAACCTGCATCGACTGCGGGGCCTGCGTCGATGCCTGTCCGGTCGACGCGATCTTCCCGGAAGACAAGCTCATCGGTTCGCTCACCCGCTACAAGGACATCAACGCCGAGTACTACACGACCAACCCCATGCCGACCGGGTGGATCCCCCTCACGCCGGCGACTCCGCCGCGCCGTGACCTCGGCAAGCTCCGGGTCGCCGTCGTCGGCGCCGGCCCCGCGGCCTGCTACGCGGCGGGTGAACTGCTCGAACGTTCGGACGTCGAGGTCGAGATGTTCGAGAAGCTCCCGACCCCGTGGGGACTCGTCCGCGCCGGTGTCGCACCCGACCATCCGGGCACCAAGGAGGTGACCCGGATGTTCGAATGGAGCCTCGACCGGCCGAACTTCGAGTTCCACCTCAACGTCGAGGTCGGCAAGCACGTCACCCACGACGAGCTGCTGGAGAATCACCACGCCGTCATCTACGCCGTCGGGGCGTCGAGCGACCGGCGCCTGGGAATCCCGGGTGAGGACCTCCCCGGCGTGCACGCCGCCACCGAGTTCGTGGCCTGGTACAACGGCCACCCAGACTACGCGGAGCGCACGTTCGACCTGTCCGCGAAGCGCGCGGTGATCGTCGGCAACGGTAACGTCGCGCTCGACGTGGCCCGCATCCTCACGATGAACGTCGAGGAGCTGGAGCGGACGGACATCGCCGATCACGCCCTCGCCGCGCTGCGGCGCAGCAACATCGACGAGGTCGTGCTCCTCGGCCGCCGCGGGCCCGCGCAGGCCGCCTACAGCAACCCCGAGTTCCTGGCGCTCGGCGACCTCGAGAACGTGGACGTCGTCATCGACGACGCCGACCTCGACCTCGACCCGGCCAGTGAGGCACTGCTGGACGATCCGGCCACCGCGATGAAGGTCCGGCTGGCGCGGGAGTTCGCGCAGCGTGCCCCGCGGCCCGGTCACAAGCGAATCGTGTTCCGCTACCTGACGTCGCCGCTCGAGGTCACCGGATCCGGCAAGGCCGAGGCCTTGCGCTACGGACGCAACGAACTGGTGGTCGACGAGTCCGGCGCGTTGTCCGCCCGGGCTCGGGGCGAGGAGGGCTCGCTGGACACCTCGCTCGTGCTGCGTTCCATCGGGTACCGCGGCAATCCCGTCGGCGGTGTCGCGTTCGACGAGAAGCGCGGCGTGATCCCCAACGAGCACGGCCGGGTCACCGACCGGGTGTACGTGACCGGATGGATCAAGCGCGGTCCCAGCGGCGTCATCGGCACCAACAAGGCATGCGCGAAGGAGACGGTGTCGTCGCTACTCGCGGATTTCGAGGCCGGAAAGCTCCTCGGCACGGTCGGCACCCGCAAGGACGTGAAGAACCTGATCGAGCGGCGCCAGCCGGAACAGATCGGCTTCCCCGGCTGGCGTGCGATCGACAAGGCGGAGACCGGCCGCGCGGCGGGATCCGGCCGGCCCCGCGTGAAGATGACCGACAAGGTCGAGCTGGTGTCGGTCGCCCGCAGGCGGAAGCGGCTGTTCGCTCGTTGACGCCTGTCGCCACCCCCGCGCGTCTAATGTTTCGAGCATGCGCGCAGTGGTGGTGACGGAGCTGTCGGGGCCGGGCGGCATGACGCTGCAGGACATTCCCGAACCAGCGGCCGACGGACTCGTCCTGATCGACGTCAAGGCCAGCGGTGTGTGCTTCCCCGACCTGCTGATCAGCTACGGCAAATATCAGCTGGGCCCCGGGTTGCCGTTCGTTCCCGGTGCCGAAGTCGCGGGTGTCGTGGTGTCGGCACCGGCCGGCAGCGGATTCGAGCCCGGTCGACGTGTTCTCGCGGCGTCGCAGGTCGGCGGTTACGCCGAACGGGTCGCGGTGCCCCCGGCGCAGGTGCTGCCCATCCCGTCGACCCTGGATTTCGACGAAGCGGCCTCGCTGATCATCAACTACCAGACGATGGAATTCGCGCTGGAGCGCCGGGCTCGGCTGCGCGCAGGCGAAACCGTCGTCGTCCTCGGCGCGGCGGGTGGGGTGGGGACGTCCACCATCCAGCTGGCCAAGGCGCACGGCGCCCGCGTGATCGCGGTGGTGCGCCGGGACGGGGCCGACGACTTCCTGCGCGAACTGGGGGCCGACGAGGTCGTCCGGCTAGACGACGGCTGGGGCTCGCGGGTCCGTGAGCTGACCGGCGGCCGGGGCGCGCAGATCGTGGTCGATCCGGTCGGCGGCGGCGCGTTCGACGAGGCCGTCCGGGTGCTGGCCCCGGAAGGCCGGCTGGTCGTGATCGGTTTCGCGGGCGGGGCGATCCCCGAGGTGAAGGTGAACCGGGTGCTGTTCCGCAATATCAGCATCGTGGGTGCGGCGTGGGGTGAGTTCATCCGGACCGAGCCGAATGCGCTGGAGGAGGTGCATGCCGCGTTGATCCGGCACGTGGAGCGCGGACTGCGTCCCGTGGTCACGTCCCGGTATCCGCTCGAGCGGGCCGCGGACGCACTGCGCGATCTCGAGGCGGGCCTCGTGCTGGGCAAAGCGGTGCTCGTCCAGGACTGAACCCGCAGGTCGAGGGTGCCGCCGGGGAATGTGATACCTGACACCATTTATTCGGTTGCGCCATAGTTGCCCTTGGGCAATAGTTGCATGAGCGCTAGCATTCGAGGGTGCCCGACAAATCTCCTGATCTTCTCTTCGAACTACTCAACGATTTCTTCACCCAACTGTTGAGTGCGGGGGAGTCGGAGTCGATGGACAACCTCATCGAGCTGGACCTCACGTTCTCGCAGGTGCGCATGCTCTTCGCGCTGGTTCAGCACGGTGAGCCACTTCCGATCAACGAGGTGGCCGAGCGGTTGCGGCTCTCGGTGGCCGCAGCGGGTAGGAACGTCGATCAACTCGTGAAACTGGGTCTGGTCGTTCGCCGGGAGGACGAACGCGACCGGCGGGTCAAGCGGGTCTCCTTGTCGGAGGCCGGACATAAGGTCGCTACCCAGCACATCGAATGCAAGCGTGATCAGTTGCGACGGTTCGCATGGCGGGTTCCGGAGATCGAGCGGACTCGGCTGATCGAGGCACTACAACCGATCCTCGCGGGGGAGTCCCTGCGAGAACTCAACCAGGAGATACTCGGATGACATCGCCGACCGCCGCGAACGCGGCGCCCGACAAGCTCGACGGCACGGTCCTCAAGATCGCGTCCGTGGTGGTGCTCGGTGCCATCATGTCGATCCTCGACGTGACCGTCGTCAGCGTCGCGTTGCCGACGTTCGCCACGGAGTTCGACACCACGTACGCCACCGTCGCATGGACGATGACCGCGTACACGCTCGCCCTGGCCACGGTCATCCCTGTCACCGGGTGGGCGGCCGACCGATTCGGCACCAAGCGCCTCTACATGACGGCGCTCGTGCTGTTCGTCCTCGGCTCGGTGCTGTGTAGCTTCGCGTGGGACATCACGTCGCTCATCGGCTTCCGCGTCCTGCAGGGCCTCGGCGGCGGCATGTTGATGCCGCTCGGCATGACGATCATGACGAAGGCGGCCGGACCCGACCGTGTCGGCCGGGTCATGGCGGTTCTCGGTATCCCCATGCTGCTCGGCCCCATCGGCGGCCCGATCCTCGGCGGCTGGCTGATCGAGGCGGCGAGCTGGCACTGGATCTTCCTGATCAACGTGCCGATCGGGATCGTCGCCCTCACTGCCGCGTTCATCATCCTGCCGTCCGACAAGGCCTCGCCCTCCGAGTCCTTCGACTTCCTCGGCATGCTGCTGCTCTCGCCCGGCCTGGCTCTGTTCCTGTTCGGTGTGTCGTCCATCCCGGAGGTGGGAACCGTTGCTTCGGCTCGCGTGCTCGTGCCCGGTGCGGTCGGCCTGGCGCTGATCATCGCGTTCGTGTTCCACGCGCTGCGCAAGGATCACCCGCTGATCGACCTGCACCTGTTCAAGAACCGGCAACTGTCGGTCGCCGTCATCACGACTTCGCTGTTCATCGTCGCGTTCATGGGTGCCGGTCTGCTGTTCCCCAGCTACTTCATCCAGGTCGGCGGGCACACCACGCTCGCCGCCGGTCTGCTGATGGCTCCGCAGGGTATCGGTGCGATGCTGACCATGCCCGTGGCCGGACGACTCGTCGACAAGATCGGCCCCGGCAAGATCGTGCTGACGGGTCTGCCGCTGATCCTGATCGGTCTGGGTACCTTCACCCAGGTTGCGGCGGACTCGCCGACGTGGCTGCTGATGGGTGCCCTGTTCGTGATGGGCATGGGCATGGGCTGCACGATGATGCCGCTGATGACCGCCGCGATCGTGACGCTCTCCAACGATCAGGTCGCGCGTGGTTCGACCCTCATGAACATCGTCCAGCAAACCGCAGGCTCGATCGGTACCGCGGTCATGTCGGTGGTCCTCACCAACCAGCTGCTCGATCGCGGTCTCGACAGCCAGACGGTCGCGATGCAGCACGTGCCCGAGGTTGCCGCACAGGAGCCTCCCGGGATGGTGGACCAGGTCCTGAGTCAGGCCGCCGATGCGTTCGGCAACACGTTCCTGGTCGCCACCGTGCTGATCGCGTTGACGCTCATCCCGGCGTTCCTGCTGCCGCGCAAGAAGTCGGTCAACCCGCAGCTCGAGGCCGAAGGTGCCCCGACGGTCATGATGCACTGATCGGGCTCGTTCGATCCGAACGTCGCCGAGGGCGGCAAGCGCACTGCGCTTGCCGCCCTCGGCCGTTTCCGGAATAGGGCGAAGTGGTTGAATGTTGCAATAGGTTCATGCAAACGCATGGAGTTCTGGCGCGAGAGGAACAGCTATGCAGTTCGGAATCTTCACCGTCGGCGACGTGACCCCCGATCCCACCACCGGCCGCATCCCCACCGAGCACGAGCGCATCAAGGCGATGACGACCATCGCCAAGCATGCGGAGGACGTCGGGCTCGACGTGTTCGCTACCGGCGAGCATCACAACCCGCCGTTCGTGCCGTCGTCCCCGACCACCATGCTCGGCTACCTCGCAGCGCAGACCGAGAAGATCATCCTGTCGACGTCCACGACGCTGATCACCACCAACGACCCGATGAAGATCGCCGAGGACTACGCGATGCTGCAGCACCTCGCGGACGGCCGGGTGGATCTCATGATGGGTCGCGGAAACACGGCCCCCGTCTACCCGTGGTTCGGTCAGGACATCCGCCAGGGGATTCCGCTGGCGCTCGAGCACTACCGGCTGCTCCGCCGGCTGTGGGACGAGGACGTCGTGGACTGGCAGGGGCAGTTCCGCACCCCGCTGCAGGGCTTCACGTCGACCCCGCGTCCGCTCGACGGCATCCCGCCCTTCGTGTGGCACGGCTCGATCCGCAGCCCGGAGATCGCCGAGATCGCGGCGTTCCACGGTGACGGCTTCTTCGCCAACAACATCTTCTGGCCCAAGGAGCACTACATCGCCCTGATCAACCTCTACCGCGAACGGTACGAGCACTACGGTCACGGCCGCGCGGACCAGGCGATCGTCGGACTGGGCGGGCAGGTGTTCATGCGTAGGAACGCCAAGGACGCCGTCGACGAGTTCCGGCCCTACTTCGACAACGCCCCGGTCTACGGCCACGGGCCGAGTCTCGAGGACTTCACCGATCAGACCCCGCTGACCGTCGGCACACCGGAGCAGGTGATCGAGAAGACCCTGACGTTCGCCGACTTCTTCGGCGACTACCAGCGGCAGTTGTTCCTCGTCGACCATGCGGGGCTTCCCCTGAAGACGGTGCTGGAGCAGCTGGATCTGCTCGGCGGCGAGGTCGTGCCCGTGCTGCGCAAGGAGTTCGCCGCCCGGCGACCTGCGGGCGTGCCGGACAACCCGCCGACGCACGCGTCGACGAAGGCCGATCGCGAGCCGGTCGATGCCGCCCGTCAGTAGGACCGAACGAGCGGCCGAGGCGTGGGAGGCTCTCTTCCGCGCCCAGGTCGCGGTGATGCGCAACCTCGCCGCAGACGACGTGTGGGACGAGCTGAGCATGCGCGAATACGACGTGCTGTTCACCCTGGCCCGGGCACCCGGACACAGACTGCGCCTGCACGATCTCAACCGGGAGATCCTGCTCAGCCAACCGTCGCTGAGCCGGCTCGTCGAGCGGCTGTCCGGCTCCGGATTCGTCACGCGGGAGTGCGATCCCGGCGACCGCCGGGGGACCGTCGTCGCCCTGACGGACGAGGGTGCGCGCGTGCAGAAGTCCGTCGGACGCAGGCACGCGGCGAGCATCCGGCGGCACGTCGGCCCGGCACTGTCCGACGACGAACTCGACACACTCACCGAACTCTGCGCGAAACTGCGCGGCGCACAGGACTGACGGAAGGCACGATGGAGCAGTGAGCAATCTGGAGACGAATTCGGTGGAAGAGCGGTGCGAGTCGCACCCCGACGGCGGGGGCATCCAGGTGCTCGGCGCGCGCGAGGTCCCGCTCGGCGGTCCCCGCGCGATGCCGGTCCGGCGCACCCTCCCACAGCGGGAACGGTCGCTGATCGGAGCCTGGTGCTTCGCCGACCACTACGGTCCGGACGACGTCGGGAAAACGGGCGGGATGAACGTGCCGCCGCACCCGCACACGGGACTGCAGACGGTGAGCTGGCTGTTCACCGGCGAGATCGAACACCGCGACAGCATCGGTTCGCACGCGATGGTGCGTCCCGGTGAGCTCAACCTGATGACCGCGGGTCGGGGGATCGCGCACTCCGAGGTCTCGACACCGCAGACGCGCATCCTGCACGGCGCGCAGCTGTGGGTGGCGTTGCCGGCGTCGGCGCAGGACGCGGATCCGGCGTTCGAGACGTACGCACCCGATCCGGTCGAACTGGACGGCGCGACCGTGCGGGTGTTCCTCGGGAGCACGGCGGGCTCGACGTCACCGGTCCGCACTTTTACGCCGCTGCTCGGCGCCGAGATCCTTCTGGAGCCGGGTGCGGACGTCACGCTCGACATCGAGCGGGGCTTCGAGGTCGGGGTGCTCGTCGACGAGGGTGAGGTGCAGCTGCGGGGGACCACGCTGCGGTGGGCGGAACTCGGCTATCAGCCGCCCGGGGAATCGCTGGTGGCGCTGCGCAATACGGGCGGAACCCGGGCCCGGCTGCTGCTGCTCGGCGGTGAGCCGCTGGGCGAGCAGGTGATCATGTGGTGGAACTTCCTCGGCCGCAGCCACGAGGACATCGTCGGCTACCGCCGCGAGTGGCAGTCCGAGCTCCGGGGAGCGGCGCCCGCCGACCCCCGGTTCGGCACCGTCGAGGGCTACGACGGCGATCCGCTGCCCGCACCCGAACTGCCGAACAGCCGGCTGAAACCGCGCGGCTGAGACATCTGTGAATCAGTAGCTGGTCATCGACGTGTTGGCGCCGCAGAGCACCACGCAGAGCGGCTTGTCGTCGGCGGGGGCGAGCTGTCCGGTGACGATCGCGGCGAGCGCCGCGGCGGTGCCGTGCTCGACGACGATCCGGAACTCCTCCCACAGCAGCGTTCGCGCGTCGATGAGGGCGTCGTCGTCGACGATCAGGCTGGACACGGGCCGCGACCGGACGGTCTCCCAGGCGATGGAACCGATCTTGGTGGCGCCGAGGGAATCGCCGGCGATGCTGTCGATGTCGATGTCCACGGGCTGCCGGGCGGCGACCGCGGAGTGCAGCGTCGCCGCTCCGCTCGGTTCCACGCCGTAGATGCTGTCGTCCTCGCCGCTGCCTGCGACGACACCGGAGAGCAGTCCGCCACCGCCGACGGCGATCACGTAGGACAGCGGCTCGGCGACGTCGTCCTGGATCTCGAGTGCGATGGTGCCCGCCCCGGCGACGATGTCGGGGAGATCGTAGGCGTGCAGGGCGAGGGCGTTCGAGGACGTCGCGAGTTCCTCCGCGTACTCGGCCGCCTCGGCGTATCGAGCACCGACCTTGCGCACGTCCGCGCCGAGCGCGATCAGCTTGTCGATCTTGACGTCGGGTGCCGTGACGGGGACGACCACCGTGCACTTCACGCCCCGCAGCCGCGACGCCCAGGCCGCTCCGATGGCGGCGTTCCCGCCGGACGCGATGACGACGCCCGCATCGTCGAGCCGCCCGTCCTCCTCGGCGTGGAGCAGCGCGTTGAGGCTGCCCCGCACCTTGAACGAGCCACCGTACTGCAGGAACTCGAGTTTGAAGATCACCGGTACGAGGCCGTGCACGGTGGGCACCGTGGCACGGAACGTGGGTGTCCTGCGGATCAGGCCGGTGATGCGCTCACGCGCCCTGTCCACGGATGCGCGATCGACGGAGTGAGCCATGGTCCCATCGTTCCATCCCGTGCGGCCGCGACTACCGCGGCTGCTTGACCGTCGCCGTGCCCTGGGCGGCGGCGCACAGTACCTCCGAGCCGTCGTCCTGCACCGCGTAGATGTCGCACCGGCACAACGCCTGGCGCCGGGTCGAGGCGTCGGATCGGGCGTCCGCCCGCAGCAGCACGCCCTGGGCGGGGCGGAGGTAGGTGATCGTGAAACCCGCGGTCATGATGTTCGCGCCGAGCACGGTGCCTGCGGCGAACGTCAGAGCGTTGTCGGCGGCGTACGACAGGACGCCGCCGTGCACGAAGCCGTTCTGTTGGCGGAGTTCGTCCCGGACGGGGATCTCGAGGGTGGCGCCGCCCTCCCCGAACTGCGTCATGCGGGCGCCGACGAGCACGCTGAACGGCTGGGCCGCCAGCACGGCTTGCGCGGTGTCGGCGGTGAGTGCGACGTCCACTGTCATGCCTCTACTCCTGGTTCCGTAGCGAGTTCCACGCGGCACGCGCCAGTTCGGGCGCCACCGCGGTGGGGTCGGTGGTCATGGCGCCCGCGAGCCACTGGCGTGAGTACTCCTGAGCCGGTCCCAGCCACAACGCGTAGAGCACGTCGAAGTCGAACCGGCGGACCGTTCCGTAGTGTTCGTGGACCCGCCACCAGTGGGTGACGTCGCGGAAGAACGCCGCGTTGGTGGAATCGGCCCGCTCGTCGATGCCCGGGGGCCGGGGTGCGGCGAGGATGGTGGCCCGCTGCGGGTTGCCGGACACCCACTGCAGGTGGCGGACCACGGCGCCTTCCACCCCGGACCGGGCGTCGGCGCATTCCGAGAGTGCGGCCCGGAATCCGTCCTGATAGTCGGCGAGCGCGCGTAGCCAGACCTGGAGATACAGCTCTTCCTTGTTCGGGAAGTGGTGGTAGACGGCTCCCACACTGACACCGGCCTCGTGCCGGATGTCGGCGAGCCGGGTCGCGAGGACGCCGCGGCGGGCGAAATGTCCCTCCGCCGCGTCCAGCAACAGACTTTGAATCGGCACATACCGAATATAGTTCGGTCATGGTCACGGGGGAAGGTGAGTTCGCAGGATTACGGCGATGGGCGACGTCGTTCCTGGGACGATGAGGACGTGCGCATCCCGCGACAGCCCCGACGGATCACGCCCCGAACGGGACGTCTGGTGTCCCCGCCGCCTCGCCCGCTCCGACGCCCGGGTCCGCCACCGACGCAACTCCACGAGTTCGAGGCCGCCGGCCTCCTCGACGGACTCAGCGGGTCGGATCGTTCTGCGCGCATGGGGGTGCTGAACACCCTGATCGAGGACGGGGTGTCGATCGACGAACTCCGCGTCGCCTCGCGGGACGATCGCCTCGCGCACCTGCTGCTCGAGCACGCGCTGTCGCCGAAGGGGCGGTACGGCATCGACGAGATCTCCCGGAAGGCCGGCGTCACCGTGGAGGACACCCGGCGGTGGTTCCGGGCGATCGGCCGGGGTGCGTCGGAGGACGGGACGTTCTACGACGACGGCGACCTCGACCTCGCACGCGGACTCAAGCAGTACCGGGACCTGGGGCTCGACGAGAGCGGAATTTTCGCGGCCGCGCGGGTCCTCGGCCGCAACCTCTGGACGGTCGCCGACGCCGCGGACGCGCTGCTGCAGGAGCGACTCGAGGCGACGCGCGATCACCCCGAGGTGGCCCTGCGGTACGCGGTGGAGGTGCGTCGCATCGCGGATTTCGAGGCGCAGATCCTGGCTCACCTCATCGCCACCACTCTGCGCCACCAGTTGAGGTCCGATGCGGTGGGCATCGCCAGGGACTCGAACCTGCAGGTTCGGGGTGCGCAGGAGATCGGCGTCTGTTTCGCCGACCTCGTCGGATTCACGCTGCTCGGTGAGCAGGTGGCGCCCGCCGATCTGGGGCGGGTGGCCGAGCGGCTCGACGGGCTGGCCACCGATCTGGCGCTGGCGCCGGTGCGTCTGGTGAAGACGATCGGGGACGCCGTCATGTTGGTCTCGCCCGATCCCAACGCGCTGGCGTACACCGCGCTCGATCTCGTGCAGGCCGCGCGCACCGAGGGGCTTCCGCCGTTGCGGGCCGGGATCGCCTGGGGCACGGCCGTGCCCAGTGCAGGCGACTGGTTCGGCAGGCCCGTCAACATGGCCAGCCGCGTCGTCGCGGTCGCACCGTCCCACGAGGTGGTCGTGACCGGCGAGTTCTACGACGAACTCGACACCGACGAGTTCTGGGGCGAACCGGCGGGCAGTCACCGGCTCAAGGGAATCGATGCCCCCCAAGAGCTCTTCGGGATCGGCCGCCGGTCCGTCGCCTGAGCGGCGCGGCTCCGAAAACGTGTCGTACCCTCGCGATACCGTGATGGCACAGCTCACAGAAGCACATCGAGTGAGGCACATCATGACTGGCGATTCGGGCGCAGACTGGCATTTCTACGCGGTGGTCGAAACCGCGGTGGACGGCGGTCACACGCTCGCCGCGTTCGGGCCGCGACCGACGGCGCTCGACGCCCTCCGGCTGGCCGTGCATTCGGTCAACCACACCGCGTATTCGGTTCTGGAACAGGGGATCGCGGGCGATCCGCGTGCCGAGGCGAGCGTCGTCGAGCGGTTGCCGATCACGTCGTTCACCATCAGGCGGCACCGCCGCAGCACGAGCGAGCTCGACGCCCGCTGGATGCTGAACGGCGGCAGGCATCACCGGTAGGGCTACCGCGGTTCTGTCGTGAGGTAGTACTCGAGCACGGGCCCGACCCAGCGCATCAGCTGTTCGTGCGTCATGTCCGCCACGGGCGGCACCCGGAGTATGTAGCGGGAGAAGGCGAGTCCGAGGACCTGCGACCCGACGAGGGCCGCACGCTCGTCCGCGCGGTCCGCCGCGACCACGGCGAGCGCGGGCGCCACCTGGCGGGCGAAGACCTGCAACATCGCCTCGGCGGCGCGCGGGCTGGTCGCCGCCGCGCGGAGGAGGGGGAGGAACGCACCGTCGTTCTCCCACACCGCGAAGAAGCGCGGCATCAGCACGCTCGCGAGGTCCTCGACGGGCACGTCGTGGAGGTCGGGCAGGTGCAGATCGAATTCGGCGGCCTCGGCGAACAGTGATTCCTTGGTGCTGAAGTACCGGACCACCAGTGCGGGGTCGACGCCCACATCCGATGCGACGGCGCGCATCGTCGTGCGTTCGTAGCCGTCGGTTCCGAACCGGGCGCGGGCGGCGTCGAGTATCGCGGCGCGGGTGGCGACGGCGGAGCGGGCGCGACGTTCGGGCATTCCGCCAGTGTAAGTCAACAGCTGTTGACCTGGCGTGGGGATGCGCCTACCGTAGAAGTCAACAGTTGTTGACTTGATGGAGCATCTTTCGATCGGAGGCAGCGTCATGAAGCACATCGACGTGGTGGTGATCGGCGCGGGACCCACGGGATGCATGCTCGCGGGCGAGTTGGCGGCGGCGGGCCGGTCGGTGACGGTGCTGGACAAGCGCGCCGCGCCGTCCACCCTCAGTCGCGCATTCGGCGTCCATGCCCGCACCCTCGAACTGCTCGACGCCCGCGGCCTCGCCGACCGGCTCGTGGCCACCGGCGCCGCCTCACCCGGTCTGAAGTTGTGGCGCGGTGCAGCGCTGAACCTCGGGCGTCTGCGGTCCCGGTTCCCGTTCGTCCTCGTGACTCCGCAGCGGAACGTCGACGCCCTCCTGGAGGAGCACGCTCGGGACCGCGGCGCCGCCATCGTCCGTGGTTTCACCGTGACCGGGGTGGAGCAGGACGGAAACGGCGTCCGCGTTCACGGCCACGACGGTTCGGGTCGTGGCAGCACGTTCCACGCGACATATGCGGTCGGTGCGGACGGCGCGCACAGCGCGGTCCGGACGATGATCGGGCAACCGTTCCCCGGCAAGGCCGTGCTGCGGTCGATCATGCTCGCCGACGTCGAACTCGAGAACCCACCGGACAATCTCGTGACCGTCAACGCCGTCCGCGACGGATTCGCGTTCATCGCGCCCTACGGCGACAACCTGTTTCGGGTGATCGCCTGGAATCGGCGGCATCAGGTGGACGACACCGCGCCCGTGGACCGGGAGGAACTGCGCAGCACCATCGAAGTCGCGATGGGCACGGACTACTGTCTCGGCGACGTGCGCTGGCAGTCGCGATTCCACAGCGACGAACGGCAGGTTCCGCAGTACCGGACGGGCCGGGTGTTTCTCGCCGGCGATGCAGCCCACGTGCATTCGCCTGCAGGTGGGCAGGGCATGAACACCGGCATTCAGGACGCCGTCAATCTCGGCTGGAAACTCGCGGCCGTCCTGGACGGCGCGGACGACGCGGTGCTCGACACCTACCACTCCGAGCGGCACCCGGTGGGCCGGCTGGTTCTGCGGTCGAGCGGTGCCACGATGCGCATGATGATCATCCGGCCGTGGATCCTGCGGAAACTCCGGAACGGGGCAGTGGCGGCGCTTCTCTCCTTCCCGCCGATCGGCGACGCGGTCGCCCGGATGTTCTCGGGAATCGGAATCGGGTACGGCCACGGCGCCGGCGAGAGCGCCCTGGGCGGCCGACGCGCCGAAGACCTGCCCACCGACGCCGGGCGGCTGTACGAGGTGATGCGCTCGGGCGGTTTCGTCCTGGTCACCGAGCCCGGGGCTTCTGTCCCCGGCGATGTCCACGCGGTGACCCGGAGCGACGACGGACCCGCATTGCTCGTGCGCCCCGACGGCTACATCGCCTGGGCGGGCGACAGTAGGTCCGGCCTGTGGCGGGGTGTCCTGGAACGGTGGACGGCCCGCACGTCGAACGGTGCCCGGCCGGTCAGCCGGTGACGTCCGAACGGCTGTTGAACGCCTGCGCTCGCAGATCCCGGGCGAGGTGATCCCGTTGCTCGAGCACCAGCCGTCGTAGCGCGGCGGGCGCGTCGGCGTTGGTGCCGAGCCATCCGTCCGCCGCGTCGAGTGTCGTCTCGGACGGGAAGAGCCCGACCACGATCCGCCGCGCGATTTCGATACTGCGCTCCTCCCACACCGGACGGATCGAGGCGAAGTAGCCGGCGGCGTACCCCTCGACGAGGTCGTGCCGGGCGCCTGCGCGGAACCCGGCGATGATCGCGCCGAGATGTTCGTTGGACAGGGTGCGGTCGTGGAAAATCGATTCCCAGGCCTTCGCCTTCACGTCCGGGTCCGGTCGCGAGAAACTCGCCCGCAGGTACGCGGTGCGGCCGGAACCGGTGTCGTCGCGGCGCAGCTCACCGTCGAGGTCCGCGTCGTCGGCGTGTCCGGTGGCGGCGAGCGCGCCCCAGAACCCCCAGCGCAGATCCGGGTCGAGGGCCAGCCCGGTCGGTACCGGCCCGCCGGCCTCGAGGATCGACCGGATGTCGGCCGCGCGACTGCCGTCCATCGCAGCGGCGCCGGCAACCGCACGTGCCCAGGCGAGTTGGCTTCCCGAAGCCGCCGGGGCGTCCCACAACGTGCGCCAGGTGTGCTCGAGCCAGTCGAGACGGGCGGTGTCGCGCGAGGGCTCGGGGAGGAAGTGCTCGATCGCGTACGGGGCGTTGGCCAGCACGGAGGTGAGGAGGGTCAGGTGCGCCTCCGCCGGTGAGAACCTCCGGGCCATCGACAGATAGCGCATGGCGCCCAGGTCGCTGTCGCGGGTCGCGTTCCACAGCGACGACCAGATCAGGCCGCGCGCCAGCGGGTCCCGCAGCCGGTCGAGAGAGGTCTCGACGGTGGTCAGCGATCGGTTGTCCAGCCGCACTTTCGCGTACGTCAGGTCGGCGTCGTTGAGCAACACGAGCGGCGCGTCGGCGAGGTCGATCGGGGTGCGGGCGTCGGCGAGGTCGACCTCGACCCGTTGCACGCACACGAGGTCGCCGGTCCCGTCGAAGTCGTAGCGCCCGACGCCGAGCCGGTGCGGACGCGGATCGGTCTGCACGATCGCGGCGCGCCCGTCGGCGTCCCGTTGCAGGCTCAGTGCGGACACGCCGGTCGTCTGCAACCAGGCGCGCGCCCACCTCGTCAGGTCCCGGCCCGACGTGGCCGACAGTTCCGTCAGCAGATCCTTCAGGGTGGTGTTCCCGAAGGCGTGGGCGCGGAAGTAGCGGCGCGCCCCCTCGAAGAACGCGTCACGTCCCGCGTACGCGACGAGTTGCTTGAGGACGCTGGCGCCCTTCGCGTACGTGATGCCGTCGAAGTTCAGTTTCGCAGCCTCGAGGTCGACGATGTCTGCGACGATCGGATGCGTCGTCGGCAACTGGTCCTGCAGGTACGCCCACGCCTTGCGGCGGTTGGCGAAGGCCACCCACGCGTCGGTCCACCGGGTGGCCTCCGCGTTGGCCAGTGCGCCCATGTAGTCGGCGAACGATTCCTTGAGCCACAGGTCGTCCCACCACACCATCGTGACGAGGTCGCCGAACCACATGTGGGCCATCTCGTGCAGGATCGTGTTCGCCCGGCCCTCGTACTGGGAGTCGGTGGCGGCGCCGCGGAACACGTACGCCTCGGTGAACGTCACGCAGCCGGGGTTCTCCATGGCGCCGAGGTTGTACTCGGGGACGAACACCTGGTCGTACTTGCCGAACGGGTAGGGGTAGTCGAAACCGTCCGTGAAGAACCCCAGCCCCTGCCGGGTGATCTCGAAGATCGTGTCGGCGTCGAGGTACTGCGCGAGCGAGGCCCGGCAGAGGACGCCCAGCGGGATCGTGAGGTCGCCGCCGCACCACTCCGAGTCGACCCGGTGGTAGGGCCCGGCCACGACCGTGGTGATGTAGGTGGAGATCGGCAGTGTCGGGGCGAACGTGACCACCTGGCCGCCGGCGGTGTCCTCCCGTTCGGCGACCTGCTGGTTGGAGACCACCTCCCACTCCCGCGGCGCGGTGACGACGAACGTGAACGGCGCCTTCAGGTCCGGCTGTTCGAAGCACGCGAACACCCGCCGCGCGTCCGCCGGTTCGTACTGCGTGTAGAGGTACGTCTGCCCGTCCGCCGGGTCGAGAAACCGGTGCAGACCCTCACCGGAACGGCTGTACTCGCCCCGGGCGGCGACGGTCACGACGTTGGATTCACGCAGCCCGGACACCGCGATGCGGGCGCCGTCGTAGTCGACGGGGACGTCGGCGCCGTTGACCGTCACCGACTCCACATCGGCGCCGAGGAAGTCGAGCCAGGTCGTGGACGTGCGGGCGGCGAACTCGACGGTCGTGGTGGTCGCGAACGTCCCGGCCTCCGGGTCGACGGCGCCGAGTACGTCCAGTTCCACCCGATAGCCGAGAACGTCGATCACACGGGAACGTTCGGCGGTTTCGGCTCGGGTCAGGTTCGCGGTGCTCACGCGTCGATCCTGCCAGCCCGGCCCGCCGGCCGTGCCGCTACCGGTTGCTCAGGACGGAGCCGACGCCGGCCGCGACGACGAGCGCGATCGCGGCCAGCGACTGCAGTCCGAGTACCTGCCCGAGCACGATCACCCCGGCGAGGGTCGCGGCCGCCGGTTCCAGCGCGATGAGCACGGCGAACACCTTCTTGCTCATCACCTGCAGCGCCCGTAGCTCTAGCGAGTACGGAATCACCGAGGACAGCAGGGCCACCGCCGCACCGACGGCCAGGATTCGGGGGTCGAACAGTGCGGTGCCGCCGGACACCGCGCCGAGCGGAAGCGTCAGGGCCGCCGCGACGATGCTCGCTCCGGCGAGGCCGTCCGCGCTGGGAACCGTGGCCGCGAGGTTCGAGCCGGCGACGATGTAGCCGGCCCACGCCGCGCCTGCGGTGAGCGCGAAACACACCCCCACGAGGTCGAGGGACTCGGTGCCCGAGTTCTCGCGCAGGCCGAGCATGACCACGCCGGTCAGCGCTGCCAGCACCCACACACCGTCCCGCAGTCTTCGCGACAGCACGGCGGCGAGGGTGAGCGGACCCAGGAATTCGATGGTGACGGCGGTGCCGAGTGGGAGCCGCGCGAGGGCCTCGTAGAACGCCGAATTCATCACGGCGAGCGCCACTCCGAGTGCGAGGATGCCCTCGCGCTGCGTTCGTGTCCACCGTCGCCACCGCGGCCGCACGATCACCCCGAGGATGATCGCCGCGATCGTCAGTCGCAGCGACACCGCACCACTGGCGCCCACTTCCTCGAACAGGGTGCTAGCGAAGGCGGCGCCGAACTGGACGGAGAGCACCGATCCGAGGACCGAGACGACGGGAAGAAGCTGACTGCGCGGCTCGGCTGTCACCGGTGTGCGATGCCCGGGTTCACTGGCCGGTGAAGTTGGGGCTGCGGCGATCGAGCATCGCACCGACCGCCTCGTGATGGTCCGCGGTGTGATGGGCGAGCGACTGCATGGCCGCCGACAGTTCGAGGAGGCTCTCGAGGCTCTGGTGACGGCCTTCGCGCAGCAGCTTCTTGGTCATCCGCAGCACCTGCGGCGGATTGACCGCCACCCGGTCGGCGAGCGCCCGTGCCGCGCCGAGGAGTTCTTCGGGTTCGGTGACCTGCGAGACGAGTCCCCACTCCAGGGCTTTCGCGGCGTCGATCGCGTCGCCGGTGAACGCCATCTCGCTGGCCCGCGCCATCCCGACGGCCTGCGGCAGGAACCAGGCGCCGCCGTCGCCGGGAACGAGTCCGACCTTGACGAAGCTCTCCGCGAACACGGCGGCCGTGGAGGCGATCCGCATGTCGCACATCAGCGACAGGTCGCATCCGGCGCCGATCGCGGGTCCGTTGACGGCGGCGATGGTCGGCACCTCGCAGTGGTACAGGGCCAGCGGGATGCGCTGGATGCCGTGCCGGTAACCCTGTCGCAGGTCGGCGGGGGAGCCGCCGAACATTCCGGCGCGGTCGCGCATGTGCTTGACGTTGCCGCCGGAGGAGAACGCCGAACCCGCACCGGTGACGATCGCGACGCGCACGCTGGGATCACCGTTGACGTCGGCCACCGCATTCTCGAGCGCCTCGATCACGTCCGGCTCGGAGATCGGGTTGCGCGCCTCCGGACGGTTGAGCGTCCAGGTGACGATGTCGCCTTCGCGGGTGGTGAGCACGGCGTCGGTCATGGACGACTCCCTCGGGTGTGAGCGCGGATTCGAGACCGTCCCAGTCTGTCATTGCGCTCAGATGCCGGTGCGCCGTACCAGTGCGTCGGTGGCGGACGGCGCGAACGTGCCGAGCACCCGGAACAGTTCGGCGTAACTGGGGAGCAGTTCGATCGGCCGGGTGCGCACGGCGGTGACGAACCATTCCGCCGCCTGCTCGGGCGTCAGGGCTGCCATCGCGTCGTAGTCCGCGGTGGGCGCGATCATCGGCGTCCGGACCAAGGGAAAGTCCAGGGTGCTCACGGAGATTCCGCGGTCGCGCAGTTCGGCGCCCAGGCTCCGGCCGAACGCGCCGACGGCTGCCTTGGACGCGTGGTAGGCGGAGAACTTGGGCATGACGCCGGCAGGTACGCCCCACGTCGCGACGTTGATGATGTGGCCCTTGCGGCGCTCGATCATCGACGGGAGCAACGCGAGGGTCAGCCGCGTCGAGCCGAAGTAGTTGACGGCCATGGTGCGTTCGAAGTCGTGGAAGCGGTCCAGCGAGTCCTCGACCGTCCGCCGGATCGAGCGTCCGGCGTTGTTGACGAGAACGTCGACGGGGCCGATCTCCCCGAGCACCTGCGCGACGAGGGCGTCGACGGACTCCGGGTCCGTGAGGTCGCAGGGGACGGCGTGCGCGTCGCAACCGGACCGCAGGATGTCGTCGCGCACGGACGCGAGGGCGTCGGAGCCGCGGGCCACGAGGACGACCTCCGCGCCGAGGGCGGCGAGCCGGCGTGCGGCCGCTTCACCGACCCCCGAGGAACCACCGGTGACGAGGATCCGCTTCCCGGCGATGCGGTGGCCGGTTCCCGGTACGACTCGGGCGGCCAGTGCGCGCGGGGAGGGGAGTGGGTTGAGCGCGGCATGGGTGAGCAACTGTCGTATCACGTGACCAGCGTGGCAGCTCGCCGGACGATCCGCAGCCAAATAACAATCAATCGTGCTTGCTTTTTTATCGGGCCGGTGTGATGCTGGTCGCATGGCTGAACTGCAGAGGTTCATCGATGACTTGTGCGCCGAGAGCGATTCGCTGGATGCCCTGGTCGCCGACCTCCCCGACTCCCGCTGGGCCGATCCCACACCGGCCGAGGGCTGGACCATCGCCCACCAGATCGGACATCTGCTGTGGACCGACGAGGCCGCCCTCCTGGCGATCACCGACCCCGACGGCTTCACCGAGCAACTGACGGTGGCCGCCTCGAACCCCGCCGGCTTCGTCGACGCCGGCGCCGAGGAGCACGCCCGCAGGGAACCCACGGAACTGCTCGCCGCCTGGCGCTCGGCCCGGGCTCGACTCGCGGAGGCCCTCCTGGCGGTGCCGCCGGGACAGAAGATCCTCTGGTACGGCCCGCCGATGAAGGCGGCCTCGATGGCCACCGCCCGCCTGATGGAGACGTGGGCGCACGGTCAGGACGTCGCCGACGCTCTCTCGGTGCCGCGCACACCCACCGAGCGGTTGAAGAGCATCGCCCACCTCGGTGTCCGCACCCGCGACTTCGCCTACGCCGTCAACGAACTCGCCCCACCCGCGGAGGAGTTCCGCGTCGAACTCACCGCCCCCGACGGAGTGTCCGTCTGGACGTGGGGCCCTGAGGACGCCGCGCAGAAGGTCACCGGACCCGCCGAGGACTTCTGCCTCCTCGTCACCCAGCGCGCGAACCGAGCCGATCTCGCTCTCGAGGCCACCGGCGCGGATGCGGACGCGTGGCTGAACATCGCTCAGGCCTTCGCGGGCCCCGCGGGCGGCGGCCGTGAGGCGGAAACCCGATGACCGTGCGGATCGGCAACTGCTCCGGCTTCTACGGCGACCGGCTGTCGGCGATGCGCGAGATGCTCGAGGGCGGCGAACTCGACTATCTGACCGGCGACTACCTCGCTGAACTCACCATGCTGATCCTCGGCCGCGACCGCATGAAGGACCCGAATCGCGGCTACGCGAAGACGTTCCTCCGTCAGGCGGAGGACTGCCTCGGGCTGGCCCTGGACAAGGGTGTCCGCATCGTCGCCAACGCCGGCGGGCTCAACCCGGCCGGTCTCGCGGACGCGTTGCGGGAGGTCAACGACAAGCTGGGGTTGCAGGCGACGATCGCCCACGTCGAAGGCGACGACCTGATCGGCCGGGCTGCCGAACTGGGGCTGGGCAACCCGCTGACCGCCAACGCCTACCTCGGCGCGTGGGGCATCGTCGACTGCCTGAACGCCGGCGCCGACGTCGTCGTCACCGGGCGGGTCACCGACGCGTCCGTGATCGTGGGCCCGGCGGCCGCACACTTCCGCTGGCGGCGAGACGCCTTCGATCAGCTCGCCGGCGCCGTGGTGGCCGGGCACGTCATCGAGTGCGGCACCCAGGCGACGGGCGGCAACTACGCGTTCTTCACCGAGATCGACGACCTCGACCGTGCCGGATTCCCGATCGCCGAGATCGACTCGGACGGATCGTCCGTCATCACCAAACACCCCGGGACCGGTGGCGCCGTGAACGTCGGCACCGTCACCGCGCAGTTGCTGTACGAGATCACGGGTGGCCGCTACGCCGGTCCCGACGTGACCGCGCGAATCGATTCCGCTGCACTGTCGCAGGACGGCCCGGACCGCGTGCGCATCGGTGGCGTCGTCGGGGAGGCGCCGCCGCCGCAGCTCAAGGTGTCGCTGAACACGCTCGCGGGTTTCCGCAACGAGGCCGTGTTCGTCCTCACCGGCCTCGACATCGAGGCCAAGGCGGCCCTGGTGAAGCGGCAGCTCGAGGGGTGGCTTCCCACCCGGCCGGCCGAACTCGACTGGTCGCTCGCCCGCACCGATCACCCGGACGCCGACACCGAGGAGGCCGCGAGCGCGCTGCTGCGCTGCGTGGTCCGGGATTCGGACGCCAACGCCGTCGGACGCGGCTTCTCCTCCGTCGCAGTCGAAATGGCACTGGCGAGCTACCCCGGATTCACGCTGACGGCGCCACCCGGGCAGGGGCAGCCCTACGGCGTATTCACCCCGGGATACGTGTACGCCAAGGAGGTGCCGCACGTCGCGGTGCTGCCGGACGGAACGCGCGTCGACATCGAACCCGCCACCGACGTCCGGGAACTCGAGGACGTCGCCGAACCCGCGCTCCCGGAGCCGCGGGGCGCCGAACCCACGGTGCGGGTGGCGCTCGGGACCGTCGCCGGAGCGCGCAGCGGCGACAAGGGCGGCAACGCGAACGTCGGTGTGTGGGTGCGCACCGACGAGCAGTGGCGGTGGCTGGCCCACGCGCTGACCGTCGACGAACTGAAGCGCCTTCTCCCGGAGGCCGCCGGCCTCACCGTCACGAGATACGTGCTGCCGAAACTGCGCGCCGTCAACTTCGTGATCGAGGGAATCCTCGGGCAGGGCGTCGCGTCCCAGGCCCGGTTCGACCCGCAGGCCAAGGGTCTCGGCGAATGGCTGAGATCCCGGCACGTCGACATACCGGAAGCACTCCTTCCCGAAGGGACAACGTTGTGAGCGTGTGGGACACACCCGAGCGGCAGGAACTGCGCAAGACGGTGCGCAGCTTCGTCGAACGACAGATACTGCCGCACCTGGACGAGTGGGAGCGCGACGGCGAACTGCCCCGCGCGCTGCACCGGGAGGCCGCCGAGCTGGGTCTGCTCGGCGCCGGTTTCCCCGAATCCGTCGGGGGTGACGGCGGAGACCTCGTCGACGCGGTGCTGATCTGCGAGGAATTCCACCAGGCGGGTGCATCGGGTGGCGCGTTCGCTTCCCTGTTCACGTCGGGAATCGCGCTGCCGCACCTCGCGGCGGCCGGTGACCCGGAGCAGATCGAGAAGTGGGTCCGCCCCACCCTGCGCGGCGAGCTCATCGGCTCGCTCGCCATCACCGAACCCGGCGGCGGTTCCGACGTCGGGCATCTGCGGACCACCGCGGTCCGCGACGGCGACCACTTCGTCGTCAACGGATCCAAGACGTTCATCACGTCCGCTGTCCGGGCCGACTTCGTGGTCACCGCCGTCCGCACCGGCGGTCCCGGCGCGTCCGGGGTCTCCCTGCTCGTGATCGAGAAGGGCACACCGGGATTCGAGGTGGCACGCAAACTCGACAAGATGGGCTGGCGTGCGTCGGACACGGCCGAGTTGTCGTTCGTCGACGCCCGGGTGCCCGCCGCAAATCTGGTCGGCGAGGAGAACAGCGGGTTCGCGCAGATCGCCCAGGCGTTCCTCACCGAGCGCATCGCCCTCGCCGCGCAGGCTTATTCGAGCGCGCAACGGTGCCTCGACCTCACGCTGCAGTGGGTGCGCGACCGCGAGACGTTCGGCCGTCCGCTGATCAGCAGGCAGTCGGTGCAGAACACGGTCACGGAGATGGCGCGCAAGACCGACGTGGCCCGCGTCTACACCAGAGCGCTGGTGGAGCGTTCGCTCGTGTCGAACGAGGACTTCATCGCGGAGGTCTGCTTCGCGAAGAACACCGCCGTCGAGTCGGGCGAGTGGGTGGCCAACCAGGCCGTCCAGCTGTTCGGCGGCCTCGGCTACATGCGGGAGAGCGAAGTGGAACGGCAGTACCGCGACATGCGCATCCTCGGAATCGGTGGCGGTACCACCGAGATCCTGACGGGGCTCGCGGCCAAGCGATTGGGGTATCAGTCATGACCACGTTGAAGTCCACGCTGGACACGGGTTCCGAAGAGTACGCCGCGGCGGCGAAGGCCATGACGGACAAGCTCGCCGAGATCGACACCGAGCACGCCAAGGCGCTCGCGGGCGGCGGCGAGAAGTACACCGAGCGGCACAAGAAGCGCGGCAAGCTCCTCGCCCGGGAGCGCATCGAACTGCTCCTCGACCCCGACTCGCCGTTCCTCGAACTGTGCCCGCTCGCGGCGTGGGGCAGCGACTTCCCGGTCGGCGCCAGCACCGTCGTCGGCATCGGTGTGGTGGAAGGCGTCGAGTGCCTGATCGTCGCCAACGACCCGACGGTCCGCGGCGGCACCAGCAACCCGTGGACGTTGCGGAAGGGATTCCGCGCCAACGACATCGCCCGGCAGAACCGGCTCCCCGTCATCTCCCTCGTGGAATCCGGCGGCGCGGACCTTCCCACCCAGAAGGAAGTGTTCATACCCGGTGGCCGCATGTTCCGCGACCTCACCCAGCTCTCCGCCGCGGGTATCCCGACCATCGCCCTCGTCTTCGGCAACTCGACGGCGGGCGGCGCGTACATCCCGGGCATGTCCGATCACGTCGTCATGATCAAGGAACGATCCAAGGTGTTCCTCGCCGGACCGCCCCTCGTGAAGATGGCCACCGGTGAGGAATCCGACGACGAAACCCTCGGCGGTGCCGAGATGCATGCCCGCAAGTCGGGCCTCGCCGACTACTTCGCGGTCGACGAGCAGGACGCCATCCGGATCGGCCGCAGCATCGTCAAGCGCCTGAACTGGAAGAAGCAGGGTCCCGCGCCGCGGGCCGAGGTCATCGAACCGCTCGCGGACCCCGAGGAACTGCTCGGCATCGTCCCCGCCGACCTCAAGATCCCGTTCGATCCCCGCGAGGTGATCGCCCGCATCGTCGACGGCTCCGATTTCGACGAGTTCAAGCCGATGTACGGATCGTCACTCGTCACGGGCTGGGCCGAGCTGCACGGATATCCGGTGGGCATCCTCGCCAACGCGCGCGGTGTGCTGTTCAGCGAGGAATCGCAGAAGGCGACCCAGTTCATCCAGCTCGCCAACCGCTCGCACACCCCACTGTTGTTCCTGCACAACACGACCGGATACATGGTGGGCAAGGAGTACGAGGAGGGCGGGATGATCAAGCACGGTTCGATGATGATCAACGCCGTCTCCAACTCCACCGTCCCGCACATCTCGATCCTGCTCGGCGCGTCCTACGGCGCCGGTCACTACGGCATGTGCGGACGCGCCTTCGACCCGCGCTTCCTGTTCGCCTGGCCCAGTTCCAAATCCGCGGTCATGGGCGGGGCGCAGCTGGCCGGTGTCATCTCCATCGTCAGCCGCGCCTCCGCCGAAGCCCGCGGGCAGGCGTTCGACGAAGAGGCCGACGCCGGCATGCGCGCCATGATCGAGAACCAGATCGAGGCGGAATCCGTGCCGATGTTCCTGTCCGGTCGCCTCTACGACGACGGCGTGATCGACCCGCGCGACACCCGAACCGTGGTGGGAATGTGCCTGTCGGCCATTGCCAACGCCCCGATCGAAGGCGCCGAGAACTTCGGCGTCTTCCGGATGTGAGGCCCGAAATGATCCAGTCCGTACTGGTTGCCAATCGCGGTGAGATCGCCCGCCGCGTCTTCGCCACCTGCCGCCGCGCAGGCATCGGGACCGTCGCCGTGTTCTCGGACGCCGACGCCCTCAGCCCCCACGTCGCCGAGGCCGACACCGCGGTCCGGTTGCCGGGCAACAGTCCCGCCGACACGTACCTGCGCGGTGACCTCGTCATCGAGGCGGCACTGCTCGCCGGCGCCGATGCCATCCACCCCGGCTACGGGTTCCTCTCCGAGAATGCGGACTTCGCGCGCGCCGTCCACGACGCGGGGCTGACGTGGATCGGGCCGCCCGCGCCCGCCATCGAGATGATGGGTTCGAAGGTGGAGTCCAAGAAGATGATGGCCGCCGCCGGAGTCCCGGTGCTGGCCGAACTCGACCCGGGCGCCGTCACCGAAGCGGACCTGCCCGTTCTCGTCAAGGCGTCCGCAGGCGGCGGCGGACGCGGCATGCGTGTCGTGCGTGAGCTCGCGGACCTCCCGGAACAACTGGAAGGCGCCCGCCGCGAAGCGCAATCGGCCTTCGGTGACCCGACCGTGTTCTGCGAGCGCTACCTGGAAACGGGCAGGCACATCGAGGTCCAGGTGATGGCCGACCGGCAGGGAACCGTCTGGGCGGTGGGGGAGCGTGAATGCTCCATCCAGCGGCGGCACCAGAAGGTGGTGGAAGAGGCGCCGTCACCGTTGGTCGAAGCCGTCCCCGGGATGCGCGAGCGACTGTTCGAGGCCGCCCGGCTCGCGGCGAAGGCCATCGACTACGAGGGTGCGGGGACGGTCGAGTTCCTCGCTTCCGGTCGAGCGGAGCGAGGGGGAGATGACCCGGACGCGGGGGAGTTCTATTTTCTCGAGATGAACACCCGGCTGCAGGTGGAACACCCGGTCACCGAATGCACCACCGGCCTCGACCTCGTGGACCTGCAACTGCAGGTGGCGAACGGGCACGCGCTCGACGCCGAGTCGCCGGCGGTGTCCGGCCATTCCATCGAGGTCCGGCTGTACGCCGAGGATCCGGCGCAGAACTGGCAGCCGCAGAGCGGACCGGTCCACCGCCTGGATCTACCCGAGAACGCGGTCGAATTCGACCTTCTCCGCACCCCGGGCATCCGCCTCGACTCCGGCGTGGTCGACGGATCCACCGTCGGGGTGCACTACGACCCGATGCTGGCGAAGGTCATCTCGTTCGCGCCCACCCGCACGCAGGCGGCCACCCGTCTGGCCACGGCCCTGAGCCGTGCGCAGATCCACGGACTGCGCACCAACCGCGACCTCCTCGTCAACGTGCTCCGTCACCCGGCATTCCTCGCCGGCGACACGGACACCGCCTTCTTCGACACGCACGGGCTGGACGTGCTGGCACGTCCGCTGGCCTCGGCCGACACCGAGCGACTGTCGGCGCTGGCCGCCGCACTCGCGGACGCCGCGCACAACCGCGACGTCGCGACCGTGAACACCTCGCTGCCCAGCGGATGGCGGAACCTGGCGTCCGCGCCGCAGAGCAAGACGTTCACGGGAACCGACGGTGACATCGAGATCCGGTACCTGCTCACCCGGTACGGGCTGAAGGCCGAGGGCTTCGACGACGTCGCGCTCGTGTCGGCCACGGCGCGGCACGTCGCACTGGACGTCGCGGGGCTGCGCCGCTCGTTCGAGGTGTCCCGGTACGGGGACGACGTGTTCGTCGACTCCGCCCTGGGCCCGGTGAGCCTGCTCGCCGCACCGCGATTCACCGATCCGAGCGCCGTCATCGCCGAGGGGTCGCTGCTCGCGCCGATGCCGGGTTCCGTCATCCGCCTCGGCGCCGCGGCCGGCGACTCCGTGACCGCCGGTCAGCCGATCGTGTGGCTCGAGGCGATGAAGATGGAACACACGATCAAGGCGCCGGCTTCCGGTGTCCTCACCGAACTTTCCGTGACCGCCGGTCAGCAGGTCGACGTGGGAACGGTCCTGGCAGTAGTCGAAGCAGTGCAGCCTGAAGGAGTGTCATGAGCTTCATCGAGACAGAAGAACAGAAGGAACTCCGGGCCTCCGTGTCGAGGCTCGGGGAGCGATTCAACTACGTCGACTACGTGCTGCCCCGGGCGCGGCGCAGCGAACCGCTGACCGAATTGTGGAACGAGGCAGGTAAACTCGGCTTCCTCGGCGTCAACCTCCCCGAGGAGTACGGGGGCGGCGGCGCAGGTATCTACGAACTCGCCCTCGTCCAGGAAGAACTCGCGGCCCACGGCGCCGGCCTCCTGCTGGTGGTCGTGTCGCCGGCCATCTGCGGCACGATCATCGGCAAGTACGGCACCGAGGAGCAGAAGCAGACCTGGCTCCCCGGCATTGCCGACGGTTCGAAGATCATGGCGTTCGGCATCACCGAGGCCGACGCGGGTTCGAACTCGCACCAGATCACGACCACCGCTCGTCGAGACGGTGACGATTGGCTGCTGTCGGGGAACAAGATCTACATTTCCGGGGTCGACCAGGCCGACGCCGTGCTGATCGTCGCGCGGACCGAGGACTCGAAGACGGGCAAGCTGAAGCCCGCGCTGTTCATCGTCCCCACCGACGCCGAGAACTTCGTGAAGACGCCGATGGAGATGGACATCGTCGAGCCCGACCACCAGTTCATGCTGTTCCTCGACGACGTCCGGCTACCCGCCGACGCCCTCGTCGGTGAGGCCGATGCGGCGTTGATGCAGCTGTTCGCGGGTCTCAACCCCGAACGCATCCTCGGCGCCGCCATGGCGATCGGCATGGGCCGCTACGCGCTGGACGCCGCGGTGCGGTTCGCGAAGGAACGCACGGTGTGGAAGCAGCCGATCGGCGCGCACCAGGGCATCTCGCATCCGCTGGCGCAGATCAAGATCGAACTCGAACTCGCCAAGCTGATGATGCAGAAGGCGGCCGTCCTCTACGACACTGGCGACGACTTCGGCGCCGCCGAGGCCGCCAACATGGCCAAGTACGCCGCCGCCGAGGCCAGCATCAAGGCACTCGACCAGGCCGTCCAGACGCACGGCGGCGCAGGCCTGACCAAGGAATACGGTCTCGCGGCGATGCTCGGCGCGGCACGCATCGCCCGTGTTGCCCCGGTGAGCCGGGAAATGATCCTCAACTTCGTCTCCCAGCACTCGCTCGGGCTGCCGAAGTCGTACTGATGTCGAACGGACAGCACATGACCGACGTGGAAGCCGACCGGTACGTCCGGTACGAGGTGAACCGGGGGTTCGCCACCCTCACCCTCGATTCGCCCCACAACAGGAACGCGATCTCCGGCAGGCTCGTGGACGAACTGCTGCAGGGATTGCGGGACGCCGCCGCGGACGACGACGTCCGCGGCGTCGTCCTCACCCACACCGGCGGCACGTTCTGCGCCGGTGCGGATCTGAGTGAGACGTCCGGCGACGTCGGCTCGCGCACCCGGCAGATGGCCGACCTGCTGCGGGCCATCGTCGAGTTGCCCAAGCCGGTGATCGCCCGGATCGACGGTCACGTCCGGGCCGGGGGCATGGGCTTGGTCGGGGCCTGCGACATCGCCGTCGCCGGCCCGCGCAGCACGTTCGCGCTCACCGAGGTCCGGCTCGGACTCGCCGCGTCGATCATCTCGTTGACCGTGCTGCCCCGGATCGATTCGCGCGCCGCGAGCCGCTACCTCCTCACGGGCGAGAAGTTCGGTGCCCACGAGGCGGAGGCCATCGGGCTGATCAGCGAGTCCGCCGAGGATCCCGAGGACACCGTCGAGGAAGTGCTCGACCAGTTGCGGCAGGCGTCGCCGCAGGGCCTGGCCGAGTCGAAGACCCTGACGACGCGCGGTGTGCTCGCCGATTTCGACCGCTACACCGACGAGCTGACCGCCCAGTCGGCGAGGCTGTTCGAATCCGAGGAGGCACGGGAAGGCATGATGGCGTTCCTGCAGAAGCGGCCGCCGAGATGGGCCTCCGGCCCCGTGCGTGGTTGACGAGTCTCAGGACTCGTCGAGCACTCACGGGCGCGCAGCGCAACGAGAGGAAGTGACACATGACCCGCGAACCGAAGCAGGACCGTAGCCGGGTCACGCGCGGACACCTCCTCGAGGTCACCATCGACTGCCTCGCCGAGTTGGGCTGGGGTGCCACCACGGTGAGCCTGGTCGCGCAGCGCGCCGGGGTGTCCCGCGGCGCGACCCAGCACCACTTCCCGACCCGCGAGGACCTCATCACCGCGGCGCTCGAGGTCATGTTCGACGCCCGGATGGAGCAGGCCCGGCGCGAGGCCACCGACCTGCCGACCGGGGAGGGGCGCACCGAGGCCGTGGTGTCGCGGCTCGTCGACTACTACACGGGCACCCTGTTCAAGGCGGCGCTGCAGGTCTGGACGGCTGCGGCCGCCGACCCCGAACTCCGGGCGCGGATCGTGCCGCTCGAGGAACGGTTCGGCCGGGTCGCGCACCGCACCGCCGTCGAACACTTCGGATTCGACGACGCCGATCCGGTGGCGCACCGGCTCGTCCAGGCCACCCTGGATCTCGCCCGCGGACTCGGCCTCGCCGACGTGCTCACGGACGACTCCAAACGACGAGGGGAGATCGTGCGGCAGTGGGCGGCGCAGCTGGATGCGGCGTTACCGTCGGCACAGCCGCGGCCGCTGGACGCGGCCGTTCTCGACTGACCGGGCAAAGAGCGCGGGGATCGGTAGAGTCACCGACCATGGGCCGGAAATGGGGAGCGCTCGTCCTGATCACCGTCGCCGCCGGTCTGGCCGGCTGTGGGGGAGACGGAGACGATTCCGGTACCGATCCTGCCGCGCAGCAACTCCCGCAGGTGACCGATCCGGGCCCGTTCTTCGGTCAGTGCGGTTCGGTCACCGACGACGAGGTCGCGAAGGCGTTCGGGATGCCGCCCTTCACCGGCGTGACGCGAAATTCCGTCGGCTGCGAGTGGGAAACCGCGGGAATAGGCGGTCCCAGCGTGACGTTCTCCTGGTACCGCGGCAGTCCCATCGGCCGCGAGCGGGCAGGTTCCGAGCTGATCGGCAGGCCGGCCACCGACATCGACGTCCAGGGGCATCCCGGATTCATCGCATCGTCCGAAGGAATTCTGTGTGAACTCGGCGTGGAGTTCGGGGGCGACTTCGTCCACTGGTCGGTGATGTACGCGGACGCGCAACCCGCGGCGGACCCGTGCACGGTGGCGCGTGATCTCGCCGAACTCAGCGTGTCGAGGGCCAAATGAGCGGGGGAGTGATGAACGGCGGGACGTGGCGTGCCGTGCGGGTGCTGGCCGCGGCCACTGCGGTCGGGCTGATCGCGGGGTGCGGGTCGACGATCGAGGGCTCGCCCAGGGCGGAGGGGGCGTCCTCGTCCGGTGACACCGAACAGTTCACGGCCCTGTTGGAGGAGTGCAACGCCGTCGCCGACGAACAGATCGCCCAGACCGTCGGCGCCGACGCCATCGAACGGGGCTTCTTCGGCGCGATCTGCCGCTGGGACGCGGTCGGCGCCAACGGTCCCGTGAAGGTGACGTTCAACTGGTTCGAGACGGGTTCACTCGACACGGAGAAGTCGACCGGCGAGAAGCTCGGCTACACCGTGGAGTCCTCCACCATCCAGGGTCGCAAGGCCGTCGTGATGCGTCCCCCCGGTGATCCGGGGGCGTGCGGAGTGACGGTCGGATCACCCTCCGCGGGCGTCGTCGGCTGGTGGGTACAGTTCCAGACGGGGGCGGCAGACCCGTGTGAAGCGGCATCGACGCTTGCGGATCTGACGCTCAATCTGAGTAGTTGATGTGCCCGTGTCCGTACCGACAGCTCCGAGCAGTACCCCATATCGCAGGTCAGCCCTTACCACTGCCAGCCCACTTTGACCTTCCGGCGCGCCGCCGGGTATCGTTGTGGGTCGTGTCCGGCATGCCCGGGCCGATCTGTGTGCCTAGCGAGGTATTGCCGTGCGCGCGTTCGTGCAGATTTCTGCATGGAACGAGCATCCGGCTGCCTGTGTGGGGGTATGCGACACACCCGACCTCGGGTGCAGCTCGAGGTGCGGGTGAGGGGCAGCAGCTCTCTTGCCCCAACTGCTAGATCCCTAATTTCAGAACAGCCAAGGTTGCTTGTCCAGAGCAGTCTGTTCAACACGAAGAAAGCCGGTAAATGCCAACCATCAACCAGCTGGTCCGCAAGGGCCGCCGCGACAAGACCGCGAAGGTCAAGACGGCAGCCCTCAAGGGCAGCCCGCAGCGTCGTGGCGTGTGCACCCGCGTGTACACCACCACCCCGAAGAAGCCGAACTCGGCGCTCCGTAAGGTCGCGCGTGTGCGCTTGACCAGCTCCGTCGAGGTCACCGCTTACATCCCGGGCGAGGGTCACAACCTGCAGGAGCACTCGATGGTGCTCGTCCGCGGTGGTCGTGTGAAGGACCTCCCCGGTGTGCGCTACAAGATCATCCGTGGCTCGCTCGACACCCAGGGTGTCAAGGGCCGCAAGCAGGCCCGCAGCCGCTACGGCGCCAAGAAGGAGAAGAGCTAATGCCACGTAAGGGCCCCGCTCCGAAGCGTCCGCTCATCAACGACCCGGTCTACGGTTCGCCCCTGGTGACGCAGCTCGTCAACAAGATTCTCCTGGACGGCAAGAAGTCCACCGCCGAGCGCATCGTCTACGAAGCACTCGAGCAGGCGCGCGAGAAGACCGGTACCGATCCGGTCGTCACCCTCAAGCGCGCACTGGACAACGTCAAGCCTGCCCTCGAGGTCCGCAGCCGCCGTGTCGGTGGCGCCACCTACCAGGTGCCGGTCGAGGTCCGTCCGGGCCGCTCCACCACCCTCGCGCTCCGCTGGCTCGTGACCTTCTCCCGGCAGCGCCGCGAGAAGACCATGGTCGAGCGTCTCGCCAACGAGCTCCTCGATGCCAGCAACGGCTTGGGTGCCGCTGTGAAGCGCCGTGAGGACACTCACAAGATGGCCGAAGCCAACAAGGCATTCGCCCACTACCGCTGGTGACGTCACGTCGGAGCAGTCACCTACCGTGACTGCTCCGGCGTCGTCGCACGTCGGGCCCCTACCGGGGACCGGCTGATCTACAACTCGAGACAATGGCCCCGCTGGTGGAACACCGGGGAGGCCGACACCCGATACACGAGCTACGAGCGGGGAAGAATCCTGTGGCACAGGAAGTGCTGACCGACCTGAACAAGGTCCGCAACATCGGCATCATGGCGCACATCGATGCCGGCAAGACCACGACCACCGAGCGCATCCTGTTCTACACCGGTGTCAACTACAAGATCGGTGAGACGCACGACGGTGCCTCGACCACGGACTGGATGGAACAGGAGAAGGAACGCGGCATCACGATCACCTCTGCCGCGGTGACCTGCTTCTGGAACAACAACCAGATCAACATCATCGACACGCCGGGCCACGTCGACTTCACCGTCGAGGTGGAGCGTTCGCTCCGCGTGCTCGACGGCGCCGTCGCAGTGTTCGACGGCAAAGAGGGCGTCGAGCCCCAGTCGGAGCAGGTGTGGCGTCAGGCCGCCAAGTACGACGTTCCGCGCATCTGTTTCGTCAACAAGATGGACAAGATGGGCGCGGACTTCTACTTCACGGTCCAGACCATCATCGACCGCCTCGGCGCGAAGCCGCTCGTTCTCCAGCTGCCGATCGGCGCCGAGGACGACTTCGACGGCGTCGTCGACCTGGTCGAGATGAAGGCTGTCACCTGGCGTGGCACGGTCGCCATCGGCGCCGAGCCCACCATCGAGGAGATCCCGGCCGATCTCGCCGACAAGGCTGCCGAGTACCGCGAGAAGCTGCTCGAGACGGTCGCCGAGTCCGACGAGAAGCTCATGGAGAAGTACTTCGCCGGCGAGGAGCTCTCCGTCGAGGAGATCAAGGGCGCCATCCGCAAGATGACGGTCAACTCCGAGCTGTACCCGGTGCTGTGTGGTTCCGCGTTCAAGAACAAGGGCGTTCAGCCCATGCTCGACGCGGTCATCGACTACCTGCCGAACCCGCTGGACATCGGCGAGGTCCAGGGTCACGCCCTGGGCAACGAAGAAGAGATCCTCACGCGTAAGCCGAGCAAGGAAGAGCCGTTCTCGGCTCTGGCCTTCAAGATCGCTTCGCACCCGTTCTTCGGCAAGCTGACGTTCGTCCGCGTGTACTCCGGCCGGATCGATCCGGGCGCCCAGGTCATGAACGCGACCAAGGGCAAGAAGGAGCGCATCGGAAAGCTCTTCCAGATGCACGCCAACAAGGAGAACCCGGTCGACGAGGCCGTGGCCGGCCACATCTACGCGATGATCGGTCTGAAGGACACCACGACCGGTGACACCCTGTGTGCACAGGACGCGCCGATCGTGCTCGAGTCCATGAGCTTCCCGGACCCGGTCATCCAGGTCTCGATCGAGCCCAAGACCAAGTCCGACCAGGAGAAGCTGGGCACCGCGATCCAGAAGCTCGCCGAAGAGGACCCGACGTTCTCCGTCGAGCTCGACGAGGAGACCGGCCAGACCGTCATCGGCGGCATGGGCGAGCTCCACCTCGACATCCTCGTCGACCGTATGCGTCGCGAGTTCAAGGTCGAGGCCAACGTCGGCAAGCCGCAGGTTGCCTACCGCGAGACCATCACCAAGAAGGTCGAGAAGCACGACTTCACCCACAAGAAGCAGACGGGTGGATCGGGCCAGTTCGCCAAGGTGATCATCGCGCTGGAGCCGTTCGTCGGCGAAGACGGTGCCACCTACGAGTTCGAGAACAAGGTCTCCGGCGGCCGCATCCCTCGCGAGTACATCCCTTCCGTGGATGCAGGCGCGCAGGACGCGATGCAGTACGGCGTTCTTGCCGGCTACCCGCTGGTGAACCTGAAGCTGTCGCTGCTCGACGGTGCGTACCACGACGTCGACTCGTCGGAAATGGCCTTCAAGGTTGCCGGTTCGCAGGCGCTGAAGGAAGCCGCCCGCAAGGCCGGCCCGGTCATTCTCGAGCCGCTCATGGCTGTCGAGGTCACCACACCCGAGGAGTACATGGGTGACGTGATCGGCGACCTGAACTCCCGCCGTGGCCAGATCCAGGCCATGGAGGAACGCAGTGGTGCCCGTGTCGTGAAGGCGCTGGTTCCGCTCTCGGAGATGTTTGGTTACATCGGTGATCTGCGGTCGAAGACCCAGGGCCGGGCGAACTTCTCCATGGTGTTCGATTCCTACGCAGAGGTTCCCGCGAACGTCTCGAAGGAAATCATCGCCAAGGCGACCGGCGAGTAACCTCGGTTCCAGCCGGCCGAAGCACGACCCAGTAATAACAACCGCACTGCTGCATACCGCAAGCATCAATCAGTCCAGGAGGACACACAGTGGCGAAGGCGAAGTTCGAGCGGACGAAGCCGCACGTGAACATCGGCACCATCGGTCACGTCGACCACGGCAAGACCACGCTGACCGCGGCCATCACCAAGGTTCTGCACGACGCGTACCCGGATCTCAACGAGGCTTCGGCCTTCGACGAGATCGACAAGGCTCCTGAGGAGAAGGCTCGCGGTATCACGATCAACATCTCGCATGTTGAGTACCAGACCGAGAAGCGCCACTACGCGCACGTCGATGCTCCCGGTCACGCCGACTACATCAAGAACATGATCACCGGTGCGGCGCAGATGGACGGCGCCATCCTCGTGGTCGCGGCCACCGACGGCCCGATGCCCCAGACGCGTGAGCACGTGCTGCTCGCCCGCCAGGTCGGCGTGCCGTACATCCTCGTCGCCCTGAACAAGGCCGACATGGTGGACGACGACGAGATCATCGAGCTCGTCGAGATGGAGGTCCGTGAGCTCCTCGCTGCGCAGGAGTTCGACGAGGACGCTCCGGTTGTCAAGGTCTCCGCTCTCAAGGCGCTCGAGGGCGACCCGGAGTGGACCAAGAACATCCTCGAGCTCATGGCTGCGGTCGACGAGTCCATCCCGGACCCGGTCCGCGAGACCGAGAAGCCCTTCCTCATGCCCGTCGAGGACGTTTTCACGATCACCGGTCGTGGCACCGTCGTCACCGGTCGTATCGAGCGTGGCGTGATCAACGTCAACGAGGACGTCGAGATCGTCGGCATCAAGGAAACCAAGACCAAGACCACGGTCACGGGTATCGAGATGTTCCGCAAGCTCCTCGACTCGGGCCAGGCCGGTGACAACGTCGGTCTGCTGGTTCGTGGTATCAAGCGCGAAGATGTCGAGCGTGGACAGGTTGTCGTCAAGCCCGGCACCACCACCCCGCACACCGAGTTCGAGGGCCAGGCGTACATCCTGTCCAAGGACGAGGGCGGCCGCCACACGCCGTTCTTCAACAACTACCGTCCGCAGTTCTACTTCCGTACCACGGACGTGACGGGCGTTGTGACGCTGCCCGAGGGCACCGAGATGGTCATGCCCGGTGACAACACCGAGATGTCCGTCAAGCTGATCCAGCCCGTCGCCATGGACGAGGGCCTGCGCTTCGCGATCCGCGAAGGCGGCCGTACCGTCGGCGCCGGCAAGGTCACGAAGATCAACAAGTGATCTAGCTCCACCAACGCCAATGGCGCTCACCCCCCGGGGGTGGGCGCCATTGGCGTTTTCGGGGTACGGACTCAGCGGTAGTTCAGCGCATCCCATTCTCGGATGTCGCCGGGATGTGCGATGCCTTCGAGAACGAACGGGTCGCGGGCGATGAACTGTTCTGCTCGCTCGCGGCTGCTGAAGATCGCCATCGATCCGTTGTTCGCCGGGTCGTCGAACGGTCCGATACCGAGGAGCCCACCTTCCGCGGCGAACGCGTCGAGGTACTCCCGGTGCCGTGGATAGATCTCCGGGATCCGGGCGGCGGTGGTCGGATCGGTCGTGTAGAACACCACGTACTCCATGGCACCGAACCTACCGAGACCGGAACGCCCCGCGTCAGCTTTCGACGTGCACCGGGTGGTCGGCGCGGTCGAGGTGGAGCAGGACCTGGGTGGCGACCTCTTCACCGCCGAGGGTCGATGCGACCCACGACGCGACGTCCTCGGATTTGCGGGTGAAGTCGTAGATGTCGAGGGTGGGGTCGGCGGTCACGACGATCGACAGGGTGGGGAGGCCGCGTTCGATGACGGCGCGAGCGCGTGTCTGCCGGACTCCGGGGTACTGTGCGAGTTCACTGGCGACCCCGTTGGCGAGGGAGCCGAGATCGACGGTGACGTAGGTGCCCGATTCGCGATCCGGTACGGCGACGGGGGACGTGCGTCGCCGGGTGAGGTCCAGGGCGAGGAGCACGATCCCGAAGACCAGTCCCACGACGACCGTGGCGGCGAGCGCCCAGCCCCACCAGTCCTGGTCGGGGAGTGCGGTGACGCGCGCGCGGTCGTACCGCGACACCCATTCGCGGACGATCGGAACCTGCAGGTCCCAGGCCACGGCGTAGACGCCGAACCCGAGGAGTGCGAGCCCGACGATCAGGACGATGACCCGGTTGACGGCGGCGGTCCGATGTCTCACGGCTTCACCTGCACTCGGAGTTCGGGGGACGTGCCGAGCAGCGACAGCGTCGGTTCCACTGCCTCGCGGACGGAGATGGCCACGTCGCCGGCGGGTGTCGATTCGGTGCGCACCACGCGGACGGTGACGTGCTTGCGGTCGACTGTCGTGTGCGCCGACAGCACCCCGGGGACGGTCTTGGCGTGGCTACTGGAATTGCGTGCGAGGTCCGTGGGGCGCAGCCAGACGATCGAGGTCTCACCCACCGCGAGCGGCAGGTGGGTGCGCGGCCGCGGTTTGAGGGCCGCGACGATGAACACGACCCCCAGGACGATCGCGCCTGCCGCGACGGGGACGATCCACTCGGACCAGTGCAGGCGGCCCAGCCATTGCACGGTGTTGCGGATCCAGGGCGCGTTGGCGAAGGTGCCGCGCATGATGAGCAGCTCACGCGCCGCGACGACCGCGAGACCGAGGGCTCCGACGGCGACGATGATTGCGGCGGGCACGGCGGCCGGGGTCGCACGCGGCGTGCGTGGCCGGATGGGTGCCACCGGGGCGGGCGGCACGGCCGGGTCGCCTTGTTCGGAGTAGCGGCTTTCGGTCGAACTGTCTTCGGGGGCTGCGGATTCCGTTCCGACGACCACGATGTTGAGTTCGATGACCGGCATGCCCGTCATCTGCTCGACCTGACGGTGCACCTGCGCGCGGAGCCGGCGGTTGACGAGGTCGAGGTGGCACGGCCACTGCACCGCGATGTACAGGTTGATCGCGACGGCGCCCGCTCCCGTCGAGACGTCGGCGCGGGGCAGTTCCCGGCCCGTCAGGCGGGACAGCCCACCGGACTGCTTGACGACGCCGGGTACCTGGAGCGCCGCGGCGACGGCGATCTTCACGACGGCGCGCTCCTTGATGACCAGTTCGCCGCGCAGGGCGGTGTCGTCGAGCGCCGCGTCGTCGTGGGGACCGGCGGGGGGTGCGGTGAAGGGTTCAGCCACGGCCGCGGCTTCGGAGGATGGCGCCGAGGTCGAGGTGGCCGTCGCGGTGCGCGCCGACGGCCATACCCAGCGCGCCGAGGAGGACGGCGAAGACGAATCCGCTGAAACCACCGAGGATCCCGGCGATGGCGAGAAGTAACCCGACGATCAGGCCTGTGATTGTGCTGTTCATTGAGCTTGTCCTGTCTCTGTCAGGAGATCTTCGATGGTCACGTCGACGGGGACGTCCACCAGCGATTCCACTGCGGCCCGCACTCTTTCGGCGGTGTCGACGACGTTGGCGGGGTAGCGCGCCGCGAGGTGGACGGCACAGGACGTGGGGCCGACGGTCACCCCGGTCACCCGGCGTCCGGGCAGGTAGGTCGCGACTTCACCGAACGCGCCGCCGTGCATCGCTGCCACCCCGGGCGTTGCGAGGACGGCCGCGACGATGCGTTCGGAGATGTCCTCGGCGTGGGTATCCGGTGGAAGTGGTCCGGTCACTGCACCCTCGGTTTGCCGTCGAGTTCGGACGCGGCCTCGGATTCGTCGAACAGCATGACGTCGAAGACGGTGATGTTCACTTCGGTCACTTCGAGCCCGGTCATGCGCTCGACGGCCGCGATGACGTTGCGGCGGATGCCGACCGCGAGTTCGTGCAGTGCGACGCCGTACTCCGCGACGATGCCGATGTCGATGGCGGCCTGTTTCTCGCCGACTTCGACGGCGACGCCCTGGGCGTGGTTGACGCGGGCGCCGGGGATCCGATCGCGGAGAGCGCCGACAGCGCGTGCGGTGCCGCCGCCGACGTCGTAGACGCCGTTGATCTCACGGGTGGCGATACCGGCGATCTTGGCGACCACGGCGTCCGCGATGATGGTCCGTCCCTCGGAACTGACGAGTTCCGGCGTCGCCCCGGCACCGAACTGCACGCGGCTGCGTGCGCCTGAATCGCTGGTCATCGTGGATCCCCTTCGAGTCGCCTGCCTTCTCTTCAACAGTAATGATCACCGACCGTACGCGGGGTCTCCCACGCGCCTTTGCGCCCGCGGATCTGCCGACGGGAGGCACCGAAAAATATTTGATATGACTACCCGGTAGCATCTGACGTGATGCAGGTAACAGAGGCACGGCACGACGGAAGGAACTCCATGGCGGAAGAGCCCACCGGTGAGGACGCCGCTCCCCAGGCCCGGACGCCGGCCGTCACCGCGAGTGTGGTGGTTCTGGCCGTCCTCGCGCTCGCGTTTCTCGCGGTGAGCGGCTACTTCGGCTACACGCACCGGCAGGCGGAGCAGGAGGCGCAGCAGAGATCCGAAATCCTCGATGCAGCGCGCCAGGGCGTCGTGAATCTGACGACGATGGACTTCGAGCGGGCCGACGAAGACGTGCAGAAGGTGCTCGACGGTTCGGCCGGAGAATTTCGCGACGAATTCGACGCTCGGTCCGCTGACCTGATCGCGGTCATGCAGGAGGCGAAGGTCAAGTCCCAGGGGGAGGTGCGCCAGGCTGCGATCGAGGCGCAGAACGGCGACTCCGCGGACGTGCTCGTGGCGGTCGCGCAGAAGGTGTCCAACGCGGGCGGCGCTGCCGAGGAACCGCGCGGTCAGAGAATGCGCGTGACGATGCAACTCGAGGACGGCACATACAAGATCGTGAAGGCAGGGTTCGTGCAGTGAGTACCGACGCATCGCCGAAGTCGCGCAGACTCCTCCTGATCCTGGGCGCGCTCACCGCGGTCGTGGCCGTGCTGGCGGGGGTCCTGTACTTCACGCTCTACCGGCCCGACCGGCGTGTCGACGACACCGTCCGCGCCGCCGTCACCGATACCGCTTCGCAGGGCGCGATCGCCCTGCTGTCGTACAAGCCGGACACGGTGGAGAACGACGTCGGTGCCGCGAAGGAACGCCTGACGGGGGAGTTCCTCGACTACTACACCCAGTTCACGACGGACGTCGTCGTGCCGGCGGCCAAGGAGAGTCAGGTGGCCACCCAGGCGACGGTGGCCGCGTCCGGTCCGGTCGAGGTGGCGGCCGACACCGCGACCGTGCTGCTGTTCGTCAACCAGACCACCACCAGTGCGGCGAAACCGGAACCGGCGGTGACGGCGACGAGCATCAACGTCGAGCTGACCAAGTCCGGCGAGAACTGGCTGATTTCCGGCTTCGATCCGGTCTAGTCGCACGGGTAGCGTTGGCGCCCATGAGTACTCTTCGAGAGGTCGGCGACCGCGAGTCGTGGCGTTGCTGGCTGTGTGACGAACCGGTGGATCCCGACATGTCGGTCAACGATCCGCGCGGCCCCAGCATCGACAGCGTCGTCACCGCGAAGAAAGCCAAGGCGAAGGGCGGCGTCGAACGCCTCGCCCACCGCGCGTGCAACACCAAGAAGGGTGCCGTCAAACCGGTCGTGCCGTGGCCCGACCGGTTGTTCGTCGTCGATCCCGCTCCGATCATCGGTGTGGTCGAACAGCTCGGCCGCAAGGGTGGCCGGGTGGCGGTGGCGCGGTGCCCGGGCAAATCGGACGCCGAGGACGCGGCGGAGTGGTTGCTCGACAGGTTGTCCCGTCTCGCACCGGAACTGAACGTCGAGACGCAGATCGACGCCGCCGGAGGTGCGTACCTGCTCGTCCTCCGCACGGCCTGACCCGTGAGTACTTGTCAACCGCGGGCGGTTGACAAGTACTCACGGGCGGCGGAGCCGCACGAGGGAGTAACGTCGGGACCAGAACATGAATCCGACCTCGAGTGCGAAGGAATTCCGATGAATCTGGCCTTGACCGACGAGGAGCTGGCGTTCCGCGACGAGATGCGAACGTTCTTCACCACGCAGATTCCGGCGGAGATCCGCGAGCGGTATGCGCGTGGAGAGGAAGTGGGGAAGGAAGGGTTCATCGAGTCCCAGCGGATTCTGAACGCCAACGGTCTCGCGACGCCGCACTGGCCGGTCGAGTGGGGCGGCCGCGACTGGACGCCGGTGCAGAAGCACATCTGGCTCGACGAACTGCAGCTCGCGTCGGTACCCGAGCCGCTTGCGTTCAACACCAGCATGGTCGGCCCCGTCATCGCGGCATTCGGTTCGCAGGAGCAGAAGGAGAAGTTCCTTCCCCCGACCGCCAACCTCGACATCTGGTGGTGCCAGGGATTCTCCGAACCCGAGGCCGGCTCCGACCTCGCGTCGCTGAAGACCCGCGCCGTCCGCGACGGCGACGACTACGTGATCAACGGCCAGAAGACGTGGACCACCCTGGCGCAGCACGCCGACTGGATCTTCGTCCTCGCCCGCACCAACCCGGACGCTCCCAAGAAGCAGGCCGGTATCTCGTTCATCCTCGTCGACATGAAGACGCCCGGCGTCACGGTGCGCCCGATCAAGCTGATCGACGGCGGCTACGAGGTCAACGAGATCTTCTTCGAGGACGTGCGCGTGCCGGCCGAGAACCTCGTGGGCGAGGAGAACCAGGGCTGGAGCTACGCCAAGTTCCTGCTCGGCAACGAGCGCACCGGTGTGACCCGGCTGGGATTCTCCAAAGTCCGTCTCGCGCAGGCGAAGGAACGCGCCGCCGAGATCTCGGTCGGCGAGGGGACGCTGCTCGACGACCCGCTGTTCGCCGCCCGGATCGCCGAGCTGGAGAACGAGATCATCGCGCTCGAACTCACCCAGCTGCGGGTGGTCGCCAGTTCGGCCGACGGCAAGCCGAACCCGGCGTCGTCGCTGCTGAAGCTGCGCGGGTCCGAACTGCAGCAGGCCACCCTCGAACTGCTGACCGACGTCGCGGGACCCGACTCCCTGCCCTTCGCCGCCGGTGACGGCATCTCCTCGCCGCTCTGGGCGCAGCGGACGGCTCCGACCTACCTGAACTACCGCAAGGTTTCCATCTACAGCGGATCGAGCGAAGTGCAGCGCAGCATCATCGCCTCCTCGATCCTCGGATTGTGAGGGCGTGACATGGACTTCGAACTGACCGACGAACAGAAACTGCTGCGCGACACCACCCGCGAACTGCTCGGCCGCAGCTACGACGCGGAGAAGCGCAACGCCGTCACCGACACGGAGCTGGGGTGGAGCCCGCAGGTGTGGAAGCAACTCGCCGAGGTGGGACTGCTGGGTCTGAGCTTCGACGAGGAAGACGGCGGAATGGGCGCCGGACCGGTCGAGGTCGCATCGGTGATGACCGAGATCGGCCGCCGCCTCGCGCCCGAACCCGTCCTCGACGCCGTGCTCGTCCCCGGCGGTCTGATCGCTGCGGCCGGCAGCACGGAGCAGCGCCGCCGGATTCTGCCCGACGTGTCGGAGGGCAACCTCCTCCTGGCCGTCGCGGATCGGGAACCGGGTGTGCGCTGGCCGTCCACCCAGGTGTCCACGACCGCGAAGAAGGACGGCGACGCGTGGACCCTCACGGGCACCAAGAACCCCGTTCCGCACGGCGGCAGCGCGAACACCCTGGTCGTCACGGCGGCACTCCCGGACGGTGGGGTCGGACTGTTCCTCGTCGACGCCGACGCCGGCGGCCTGACCCGCACCGCCTACGCGACCCACGACGGACTGCGGGCCGCGCAGGTCGAACTGTCGGACACCCCGGCTGAGCCCCTCGGCGAGGGCGGCGACGCGTCGTCGGCGATCGAGAGCGCGCAGATCCGGGCACAGGCGGCACTGTGCGCGGAGGCCGTCGGTGCGATGGAGGAAGCGCTGCGGCTGACCACCGAGTACCTGAAGACCCGCAAGCAGTTCGGTGTCCCGATCGCGAAGTTCCAGACGCTCACGCACCGTGCCGCCGACATGTACGTGCTGCTGGAACTGGCTCGCAGCATGAGTCTCTACGCGACCATGTCGCTGGCCGACGGAACCGTCGATCCGGTGGTCGCCTCCCGCGCCAAACTGCAGATCGGCCGCTCCGCCCGCACGATCGGGCAGGAAGCGATCCAGATGCACGGCGGCATTGGCATGACGGCGGAGTATCCGGTCGGGCACTACATGAGCCGGCTGACCGCCATCGAGCACACCCTTGGCGGGTCCGACGACCACCTGCGGGTGCTCGCGTCGGCGACCACCCAGGGGACCATCAGCATCATCTAGCCGCCCCGTGAGTACTTCTCAACCGCCTGCGGTTGAGAAGTACTCACGGGTCCAGGTCTCGGATTGGTATCGGAAAGAGCGTTTTCGACGTGTCGCACAGGGACCCCAGTGTGACGCGGCTAACGTTCTGCGCGCACACCAGAACTCACGGGGGATGTACGTAATCTCGGTGAAGGAGCATTGCCATGGGGTCCGGTCCAGTCAAAGCGATCATGTGGAGCCTGCTTTTCGTGGGACTCGTCGGTGCGGGAGTCGGGATCTCCGAACTGCACGTTCCCTGGACGGTCGCATCGCTGATCGTCGCCTCGGTCTCCGGACTGGTCCTGCTCAGGATCCGCGCCGACGCGCACCCCGAACTGCACAGCGACCGCCGGATGGCCGCCGGCTGACCCCCCGGTTACTCCGTCTGGAGACTGGCCGCCCACCTGCCGATGTCGCCGCGTTCCAGTGCGAGCGCCAGCAGTTCCGGGAACTTGTCCGGAGTGCAGGCGAACGCGGGAATGCCGAGCCCACCCAGGGCCGCTGCGTTGTCGTGATCGAACGACGGGGCGCCGTCGTCGGACAGTGCCAGCAGAACAACCACCTGGACGCCTGCGTTCTTCATCGCCGCCATCCGCCGCAGCATCTCCGCGCGGATCCCGCCCTCGTACAGGTCCGAGATCAGCACGAACAGCGATTCCGTCGGCCTGTCGATCAGTGACTGGCTGTAGGCGATGGCCCGGTTGATGTCGGTGCCGCCGCCGAGTTGCGTGCCGAACAGCACGTCGACCGGATCGGACAGCTTGTCGGTGAGGTCGACGACCGCAGTGTCGAACACGACCAGCGACGTCTTCAGCGCGCGCATCGAGGCGAGCACCGCGCCGAACACGGACGCGTACACGACGCTCGACGCCATCGACCCGGACTGGTCGATGGCGAGGACGACGTCGCGGTGCACGGCCTGCGATCGGCGGCCGTATCCGAGCAGTCGCTCCGGCACCACCGTCTTGTACTCGGGCAGGTAGTGCGCGAGGTTGGCGCGGATGGTGCGGTTCCAGTCGATGTCGCGGTACTTGGGGTTGGTGATGCGGGCCGACCGGTTCAGGGCACCGGTGACGGCGGTCCTGGTCTTCTGCGCGATCCGTTCCTCCACCTCCCGGACCACTTTCTCGACGACCATCCGGGCGGTGGCTTTGCTGGTCTCGGGCATCACCCGGTTCAGGCTCAGGAGCGTGCCGACGAGGTGGACGTCCGGTTCGACGGCGTCGAGCAGTTCGGGTTCGAGGAGCAGCTGGGTGAGGCCGAGCCGGTCGATGGCGTCCTTCTGCATCACCTGCACGACGGTGCTCGGGAAGTAGGTGCGGATGTCGCCGAGCCAGCGCGCGACCTTCGGCGCCGATCCGCCGAGACCCGCGCCGCGACGGCGGCTCTTCGACCCTTCACTGCTGGTGTCGTACAGGGCGGCCAGAGCGCCGTCCATCGCCGCGTCCGTCTTGGACGCGAGACCGCCGGTGGACTCCTCGGCGGCGTTGCCGAGCAGCAGCCGCCACCGTCGGAGCCGCTCCGCGTCCTCTGTCACGACCTCACCCCCAGAATGTCCGCGACGGTCCGGATCGCGATCGTGCCCCGACGAGCGTCGACCTCGGCGCGGGCATCTTCCGCGGACCCGCCCTCCACGGACTGCCCGATCGCCCGGCGTTCCCCGGTTTCGAACCCGCCGAACGTGCGCCGCAGCAATGGGAGCACGTCGACGAAGTCCTGCTCGCGCAGTCCCGACACCCAGCCGTCGAGCAGTCGCAGCAGCTGCCGGTCGTGGACCAGCAGCAGCCCTCCGCCGCCGAGGAAGCCGTCGACCCACCCCGCCTTGGCGGAGGGATCGGCGCCGACGGACAGCGCCCGCGACAGTCGGGTGGCGGACTCGGTTTCGCTGACGGTGCCTGCGTCGCGGAGCAATCTGACCATGCGTCCGATCACGAGACCGTTCACGTCGCTGCGGTCGACGAGGCCGGCGAGCGTGCCGAGCCACCGCGCCGACGCACGATCGTCGTCGCGCAGCATCACCGCCGCGTGGACGCCGTCGACGGCGCGGCGCAGGTCGAGTGCGCTGTCGTCGTCCAGACCCGACAGCGCGGAGGGCAGTCCCGCGCAGATGCGGACGAGCAGGCTGTCGGTGACGCGAGTGAGGGACGAGACGTCGGTGCCGCGGACGTCGCCGTATCGCAGCGTGCGGGTGAGCGCGGGCAGGGCATCCATCAGGTGCATCACGTCGTGGTCGAGCGTGGCCGCGGTCTCCAGCGCGCGCAGCAACTCGGCGAGTGCATCCCCGAGATCCGACAGCAAGGCCTGCTCCAGCAGCCCGGTGAGCTGGGCGAGGGAGACGTCACCGGACGACGCCTCCTCGCGCACCTTCGCTGTCGCCGCGGCCTCGACGGTGGTGCCCCACAGCGACGCCTCGATGATCGACACCGCCAGTTCGGGTTTCCAGGTGAGGGACCACGTCTCGCGGAACGTGCCGGTGCCGCGGACGTCGCTGTCGGCCGGCGTGCCCCAGCCGACACCGAGGATCTGCAGGCGATGCAGGAGCCGGGACCGCGCGACGTCGTTGTCTCGGCGCAGGTCGAGGTCGATGGTCTTCTCGGTGGCCTGCTGCTCGAGCCGCAGAGTTTTCGCCCGCGCCCTCAGGTCGGCGTCGAGGGGAACTGTCGGGGTGTCGTCCGGGACGGCGCCGAGTGCCTCGCCGACGACGAGTCGCCGCGTGATCAGGTCGAGCAGCACGTCGTCGCCGTCGCACATCACGGCGCGGGTGGCCTCGGTGACCTCGGAGAGACCGGCCAGCGGCCGCGCACGCATCGCTGCCAACGTGTCTGCGAGACGGACGGATTCGATGACATGCGCACTCGATACGGGAAGGTCCTCGTCCCGCAGCACCCGCGCGACCTTCGTGAGCCATCGGGTGATCGTCCGGTCCGGTGCGGTGAACAGGTGGTGATACCAGCCGGGGGAGGTGATCCCGGCGCCGTACCCCGACGCCGCGGACAGTCGTGAGTGTGTCCACGGCACCCACGTGAGCGAGGTCTTGATCTTGGGGATTCCCTTGAGGATTCGCGCGTCCGAGGTGGCCGGTCCGAGAGGACCGGCGAGTGCCGGGGCGTGCCAGGCGCCGCACACCACCGCGATCCGTTGCGCGCCGCCCTTGATCACCTTCCGCAGCGTCTGGCGCATGTACGCCTCGCGCCTGCTGGTGGATTCGTCGAGTTCGACGGTGTCCCGCAGGGCGGTCATGGCCTCGGTGATCGCGTCGAACGAGTCGGGACCCGAACCTGATTCGATGACGGCGTCCCACCAGCGTTCGGTGTCGTCGTAGCCCGCCGCGGCGGCCAACTGGGTCAGCGGATCCTCGGAGCGGGGCTCGGAGTCGTCGGCGGCGAGGGTGTTGGCGGCGGGAAGGTCGCAGAAGCGGACGTCGACGCCGCGTCCGGCCGCCCACGACAGCGCCTGCCACTCCGGGGAGAACACGGCGAACGGCCAGAATGCCGCCGTCCTGGGCTCCCCGGTGGCATACGCGAGCAGGGCTACCGGAGGTTCCATGGTGTCGGAGACGGTCAACGCGACCAGTGGATCGGCGTCCGCGGGCCCTTCGATGAGGACGGCGTCGGGGACGAATTCGTCGAGGGCGCGACGCACCGATCGTGCCGAACCGGGCCCGTGGTGGCGGATGCCGAAGACACGGACGTCGGAGTTCACCCGGTGACCTCGCGGCACGCCCGGTAGAAGTCGGCCCAGTCCTCCCGTTCGCGGACCACGGCCTCGAGGTATTCGGTCCACACCACCTTGTCGGCCACCGGGTCCTTCAGCACCGACCCGAGGATGCCGGCGGCGACGTCGGACGGACGGAGCACCCCGTCGCCGAAGTGCGCGGCGAGGGCGAGTCCGTTGGTGACGACCGAGATCGCCTCCGCCGTCGACAGCGTTCCGGACGGCGACTTCAGTGTGGTGCGGCCGTCGCCGGTGACGCCCGACCGGAGTTCGCGGAACACGGTGACCACACGCCGGATCTCGTCGACGGTCGCCGGGACCTTCGGCAGTTCCAGCGAGGACCCGAGTTGCTCGACGCGCCGCGCGACGATGGCGACCTCGTCCTCCTCGTTGGCGGGCAGGGGCAGTACCACCGTGTTGAACCGCCTGCGCAGCGCGGAGGACAGTTCGTTGACCCCGCGGTCGCGGTCGTTCGCGGTGGCGATCAGGTTGAAACCCTTGGCGGCCTGCACCTCGGTGCCCAGTTCGGGGATGGGCAGCGTCTTCTCCGACAGCACGGTGATGAGTGCGTCCTGCACATCGGCGGGAATGCGGGTGAGTTCCTCGACCCGTGCGATCCGCCCGCCCTGCATGGCCGTCATGACGGGGGACGGGACGAGTGCGCCCGCTGTCGGGCCCTCGGCGAGAAGCCGGGCGTAGTTCCAGCCGTACCGGATGGCCTCCTCCGGTGTCCCCGACGTTCCCTGGACGAGCAGGGTCGACTCGCCGGAGACCGCCGCCGACAGGTGTTCGGACACCCACGTCTTGGCGGTTCCGGGGACGCCGAGCAGAAGCAACGCGCGATCGGTCGCGAGCGTCGCGACGGCCACTTCGATGAGCCGGCGGGGACCGACGTATTTGGGGGTGATGACAGTGCCGTCGTCGAGTTCGCCGCCGAGCAGGTACGTGACGACCGCCCACGGAGACAATTTCCACGACGGTGGCCGGGGCCGGGTGTCGTGCGCGGCGAGGGCGGCGAGTTCGTCGGCGTAGGCCTGCTCGGCGTGGGGGCGTAGCAGGTCGGCCTGGGCGGCCGCGATCTCGGTCACTCGAGCTCCTTCAGGACTGTTCTGCGGTGGTCGATGTTGGTGGCGACAGTGGCGAATGCCTGGTGCCAGCCGGGATCCCGGGTGCGTTCGGCGGCTGCTCGGAGAAGCGGCGCCGCAGCGAACGGGAAGTGCGTCTCGGCGCTGCGGAGGGTCGAGTAGTGGCTGTGCCGGGAGAATTGCCCGAGGTCCTTGCCGGTCTCGGCGTGCCGTCCGGCGACGTTTTCGAGGCGAGTGATCACCCGCTCGGCCAGGTCGAGCGGCCAGGGGTGGGGCAGACCGTCGAACAGCGCGGCGCCGTCGACGCCCAGCAGGTAGGAGTCGGCGCGACCCGACAGGATGTATGCGAGGCGTTCGCGGGCGGGGACGATCGGCACGACGCGGCGTTCGGTCTTCCGCCCTTCGCGGTGCAGCAGAGCCGACGCCCAGCGCGGATTGCGTTGCAGCACGGTCGCGGTGGTCCACGCCTCCGTCATCACCTCCCGCCACTGGTCTTCGATCCGGATCTCCAACGCGGTGGAGGCGGAGCCGATCATGTCTTCCCACACCGACAAGGGCGCGGCGGTGACCACCATCCGCAACCACCAGCTGCGGATTCCCTTGTTCTTGAAGTGGACGTCCTCGATGCCGTCACGACGGGCCGAATCATCAAGCGAACCGGGCATGTTCACCACGAGACGGGTGCGCAGCGGCTTCTTCTCCACCCGCACCCATGCCCGGGCGCGAGCCGCCATCCGCTCGGCGTATGCGGAGTTCGGCAGCTGCCGCAGCAACTGGACCGCCTGCTGGCGCACCTCTTTCCGCCGGTCGTCGAGTGCGTGCTCGAGCAAGGCGGAGTCGGCGTCACTCAGCCCCGTTCCGAGAACGGCGATGAACGCCGCCCGGTGCTCGCCCCGTTCGGAATCCCAGGTGCGGCTCAATTCGGCCATCGCGACCGCCGGGTTCACCGCCCGCATGGTCGTGAGCCATTGCAGTCGTTCCTGGTGTGCGCCGTGCGTCCACACGTCGGTGCGATCGGACCGGCGGACCAGCATCGACCAGTCCTGGTTCTGCGCGGCGAGCCATTGGCCGCGGGGACCCACCAGTCGGAGAATGCTCTCGCGGTGGGTGTCGTTGGTGCGGGCCACGGCCATCAGGTCGGCGACGAGATGATCCGGCGCGCGGTAATCCCGCTCGGCCACGACCGCGAACCACTCGGTGAGAGTCCACGACTTGGCCGCGAGCAACTGCATCAGATGCGACGCGGACGCGGGCGGCAACTGCAGTCTCGGATCGTCCTCGGCAGGCGCGGGCAGCACGCGCGCGGTGGCGGCGACTCCGCCGTCGCGGTACGCGTTCTCGAGGGCGGCGGCGCCCAGCAGTGTCTCCGCCGGATCGCCGTTGACCGTCTGTGCCAGTTCGCCGGTGGCCAGATCCTCGAACGACGGGGCGGTCCGTGCCGTGCCGAGAAGGGCGGCGGACAGGAGTTCGCTCATCGCCGACTCCCCGCCACCGCGGCCGTGGGTGTGCCGGCCCCGAGCGGGTACACGTCGCCGCGATCGAACACCGACACGGGAACCAGCGCTTCGCTGGTCCACTCACCGAACACGGTGACGGGACGGCCGCCGGACAGTCCGAGGAGCCGCCACAGCACGGGGTCTTCGCCGGAGAGCGGCAACGCGCGCCCCTGCGCGTCGACGACGAACCAGTGCCCGTCGTCGAACGCCGGGGTGACGCCGGTGAGCAGAGCCGGCCACGAGCGGACCCACGGGTCGGCTCCGACCGCGGCGGCGAAGTGGTCGAGAGCGGTGTCGATGTCGCTCGGTGCGACCGTGGTGAACGGTTCGGGGGTCTCGTGGGCGTCGCCGAACTGGGCGCGCAGCGTCGCGGCGCCGGGGTAGAAGTGCAGGGTGGCGTCGACGAGCGATCCCAGCGGCGGGACCACTGTCGAGAAGTTCGCGGAGCCGTGCGCGAAGTCCAGGAGGATCGCGCGGCGACCGTGGTCGCGGCCGATCAACCACACCTTGCGGGTGAAGAGGCGCTTCTCCTCGGTGGTCTGCATTCCCAGGACCATCCACCGGTCGCGGACTCCCGGCTCGCTGCGCACGCTGTCGGTGGCCACCGGGTATCCCACGTGTGAGCGCACCGAGGCCTGCAGGGGTTCCGGTAGTTCGCTCAGACGGCGATGGGCGACGACGAGAAGGTGCAGCCTGGCGTACTCGCGGAGCAAGCGGTCCGGCCAGTCTGCTCGGGTGGCCACGACGATCGGCAGGCGACGCAGCGCGGACGCGACGCCGGGCGCCTGCGCGTCGACCATCCGGGCCGCGATCGCGTCGAACGCGGACGCCGAGATGTCGGCTGCGCCGAGCCCGCCGCGGATCTGGTCGGTGAGCCACAGGTCGAGTTCGTCGAGGCCCGCCGTCACCCGCTCGGCCCGGCGTTCGGTGGCCTTCGCACCGGCCGTCTTGGTGGTCGCAGCCGCCGGCACGGCTGCCCGCCCGGCCCTGCGGCTCAGCCATTCCGCCGCAAACGGGGGCGGTTCGGACTGCTCCGGGACCCGGCCCTGCGACCAGATCAGCAACAACCCGAGCGTGTGTTTGCAGGGAAATTTCCGGCTCGGACACGAGCAGTTGTACGCCGGCCCGAAGAGGTCGACGACCGATCGATACGGGGTCTTGCCGCTGCCCTGGCACAGTCCCCAGAGCGCGCCGCCGTTGCTGCCCGTCTCAGACCACGCGGCCGACAGCTTTCCGGCGGCAGCGAGCGAGCCGGCATCGGGGGCGACCGATGCGACCTGTCCCTCCGACCAAGGCGACGTCACTCCGTCACCGTAGGGGAGTTGTCCGACAGGAAGGGAGGAGGGTGGCCGGAATTGTCGGCCAACTTCGGTGTGGACGTCGGTCTCCCGTGTCAAGCTGTCGTCAGGTACGACAGCGAGGGAGTGGGCCGGTGATCCACGGAAGGTATTTCGAGTTCAAGGGTCGTCCCGCCGTGCGGTTCCGCTGCACGTACCCGTTCGCCGTCCAGAGGCTGTGGGAGGCGGTGTCGGAGCCGGACGAGCTCGCGCGCTGGTTTCCATCGCGGGTCCGCATCGACCCCTACGCCGGTGGCGACATCGAGTTCTTCCCGGAACCGCACAGCGACCCGGAGACGGGGACGGTCCTCGTCTACGGCGCCCCGTACACCCTGGCGTTCACGTGGGGCGGGGACGAGATCCACTTCGAGGTCGAGCCGACTGCGGACGGGTGCGCCCTGACGCTCGTCAACGTCCTCGAGGTCCGCAACACGGCGGCCAGGAACGCGGCCGGGTGGAGTGTCTGCCTTGCCGACCTCGACCGGCACCTCGACGGCTCCGACGCGCCCGGTCACCGTGGAGATGCGTCCGCGGACTGGCGGCCGTTCTATCAGACCTATTTGGGGGAGGGGATGCCGTCCGGTGCGCAGATCCCCGGGGAGTCCGCCTGATCGTGGCCGGCGGCGGTCCGGCGGCGAGGGCGTTCGAACAGGCTCTCCACGTCCGACGCCGGCTCGTCCGGTTCCTCGACCGCGATGTTCCCGCCGGTCCTCAGCCACCCGTTCCGCAGCGACGACGTCAACCAGTTGTCCAGCGCGGCTTGAGTTTCGAACTTCAGCACGATCACGCAGACATCTGAGGTGCTGCTCTCCTTGAGCCATCCTCCGCCGAGGAATCCGGGAAACAGCCGGGCGAGCCCGAGTCCGGTCTGGATCCAATCGGCGAACTCCTCGTCGCAGCCGGGGAGGACCCGGCGGACGATGGTCGTCGTGACGGACGCATCCACAGGCCCGGCTGTTCCGGCGCCCTCGGCCGCGTGCTCCATCGTTTCCTACCTCGGTTCCCGCTCACCCCCGTGACACGTGCCACCTCAAACTACCAGCGGATACGACCTCACAGGTCGTAGAAGGGCGCGGCGTACCTGAACGTGCCGGTGATGCTCGGATCCCAGCGTGCGAGCCGGCGAACCTGGAAGTGGGACGACCACGAGGGCTGGTCCGGCTCGATCCCGACCGACGTTCCGGAGACGAAGCCGAATCGCGGGTAGTAGTCGAGGTGGCCGAGTAGTGCCACCAGGGGTTCGTCTCCGGCGTCGGCGCCGCCGAGCGCGGCGTGCATCAGTGCCGAGCCCACGCCGTCGCGCTGGAGGCCGGGGAGCACGCCGATCGGGCCGAGCGCGAGTACGTCCGTGGAGTCGACTGTCGCGCGGGTCAGGCACACGTGACCGGCGACGGACCCCGCCAGTTCGGCGACGAGGGACAGCTGCGGAATCCATGCGTCGCTCGAGCGCAGCCGGGTCACGAGGCCGACCTCGAGGGGAGCGTCGCCGTCGAACGCCTGCCGGTGGACCTCCGCCACCGCGTCGAGGTCGCCCGGATTCTCGCGTCTGATCAGCATGCGGACAGAGTGCATCGACGGGCCCGCGGCCGCAACGGATTTCTGGCGGCGCTCGTTGTCCGGCCGGTAGCGGTGGACGGAAAGCGTTCTCCAATTGTGACCGTGTGACGTTTCCACCCGACTGAATTTCCGAAGCATCGATAGCAGTATGGGCAGAACGTGAGTCGAGCAAAGGACAACGGGAATCGAGGTGCGGGTGGTCGAGGCCAGAGTGGTCGGATACAGTTGCGGTGTGCAACACAACGAGGTCGAGCCGGAGGAAACGCCCGCATCGGGCGTGGTGGCCGTCCATGACGAACTCGTCCGCCTCGTCCGTCAACTGGTTGCCGGTGACCGCCCTCCCGTCGGATCCCCGACGTTCGCTCAACATTCGCTGCTCTCCTTCGTCGCCCGCAATCCGGGATGCCGGGCCACCCAGATCTCGGACGCATTCGGCGTGCACCGCTCCACGGTGTCGCGTCAACTCCGGGGCTGCATCGACGAGGGATGGGTGCATGCCGAGCCAGGACCGCTCCGCAGCGGTCACCCGCTGAGCCTCACCGACGGCGGTGTCGCGGTGTTGGCCGGCGCCGACGCACGCCGCGTGGAGGAAGTACGGGACCGGGTGGCCTCGTGGTCGGACGGCGAAATCGCCGCGTTCGCCCGGCACCTCCGGAAATTCCGCCAGGGCGGCGACACAGACCACGACAACATCGGAGACGACACCCGTGCGTGAGTACACCAGCGCCCCGACGTTCACCGTCTCCGACCACGAGAACGCCGTGCTGAGGGTGTTCGCGCACGCCGAGAGCCACCCGGATCGGGTGATGTACACGCGCCCGGAGTCCGGCGGATGGGTAGACGTGACGGCCAAGGACTTCGGCGCGCTCGTCATCGGGGTCGCGAAGGGTTTGATCGCCAACGGTGTCCAGCCCGGCGACCGCGTGGCACTGCTGTCGTCGACGAGATTCGAATGGTCGCTGCTCGACTACGCGATCTGGGCGGCGGGCGCCGCGTCCGTTCCGATCTACGACTCTTCCTCGCACGACCAGATCCGGTGGATCATCGAGGATTCGGGGGCCGTCGCCGCGCTCGTGGAGACGCCGGCGCACGCGTCGAGTTTCGAGGGCGACGGCATCCCTTACACGCTGAAGCGCATCCTCACCATCGACGAGGACGCGGTGGGCACGCTCATCAGGGACGGGTTGTCGATCGACGATTCCGAGGTGTTCAAACGCGTGGTGGCGCTGACCGCCAGCGATCTCGCCTCGCTCGTGTACACGTCCGGGACCACGGGCCGTCCCAAGGGCTGCATCCTCACTCACCGGAACTTCCTGTCGGAGGTGCGGGCGTTGCTCGCGGCACCGATCGGTGACGTCGCCCGGCCGGGAAACCGCGTCCTGACGTTCCTTCCGCTGGCACACGTGCTGGCGCGCGCGGTGTCGCTGGCGATGTTCGAGGCCGGTGCGACGCAGGCGCACTGGTCCGACTTCGGCACGGTCACGGGCGAATTCGAACGGTTCCGGCCCAACACCATTCTCGGTGTTCCCCGCGTGTTCGAGAAGGTGCGGGACGGTGCGGCGCGCAAGGCGGCGTCGGCGGGCGGCCTGCAGAAGCGGATCTTCGACTTCGCCGAGGCCACGGCGGTGGCGTACAGCGAGGCCCAGGACGCGGGTGGTCCGTCGTTGCGCCTCCGGTTCGAGCGTGCGCTCGCCGACAAGCTCGTCTACGCGAAACTCCGTGCCGCCCTGGGCGGCGACTGCTGGTGGGCGATCTCGGGTGGCGGCGCGCTCATGCCGAGGCTCGGTCATTTCTTCCGCGGCATGGGAGTTCCGGTCTACGAGGGTTACGGTCTCACCGAATCGACTGCCGCGCACTGCGTGAACGTCCCCGGTGTCCAGAAGATCGGGACGGTCGGTCAGCCCCTGGGCGGCAACAGTGTGCGCATCGCCGAGGACGGTGAGATCGAACTGCGCGGCGGCGTCGTGTTCGGCGGCTACTGGCGCAACGAACACGCCACCCGGGAAGTGCTGGACGACGGCTGGTTCCGCACCGGCGACCTCGGCGACCTGGACGACCAGGGCTACCTCACCATCACCGGCCGCAAGAAGGATCTGCTGGTCACCGCCGGCGGCAAGAATGTGTCGCCGGGACCCCTCGAAGACCGGCTGCGCTCGCACACCCTCGTCTCGCAGGCCGTGGTGGTGGGGGACGGTCGCCCGTTCGTCGGTGCCCTGCTGACCGTCGATCCGCAGGAATTCGACAAGTGGAAGTCCGCGCACGGCAAGCCGTCCGACGCCACGGTGGCGGACCTGCGCGACGACGAGGAGCTGCGCGGGGATCTGCAGGACGCGGTGGACGACGCGAACACCACCGTGTCGCACACGGAGTCGATCAAACGGTTCGTCGTCCTCGGCCGCGACCTCTCGGAGGCCGACGGGGAACTGACCGCCACCCTGAAGATCAAGCGTCCCGTGGTGACCGAGCGCTTCGCCGACGACATCGCGAGCCTGTACCGGCGGGGCTGACCCGTTACGGTGGCGGCATGACAACAGCGTTCGTTCTGTCGGGCGGGGCGAGCCTCGGGGCCATCGAGGTCGGCATGTTGCAGACCCTCATCGGCAGGGGAATTCGGCCGGACCTCATCGTCGGCACGTCCGTCGGCGCGCTCAACGGCGCCTGGCTCGCCGGCGGCTCCTCCGACGCAGACCTGCGCGAACTCGCCGACCTGTGGCGCGGTCTCACCCGCAGTGCGGTGTTTCCCACCGGGTTGCTCACCGGATTCACCGGTTTCGTCGGTCTCCGGAACCATCTGGTGTCCAACCGCGCCATCCGGAGGCTGCTGGAGAAGAATCTGCGGTTCGAGCGGATGGAGGACGCGCCGATCCCGTTGCACGTCATCGCCGCCGACGTGCTGACCGGCAAGGACGTCCGGTTGTCGACGGGGCCGGCCGTCGACGCCGTCACCGCCAGCGCGGCGCTGCCCGGCATTCTCCCACCCGTGGTGATCGACGGCCGCGCGCTGATGGACGGTGGGGTCGTCAACAACACGCCGATCTCCCACGCGATCGAACTGGGGGCCACGACCGTGTGGGTGCTCCCCACCGGATATGCGTGCACGCTGTCGAAGGTCCCCGGAAGTGCCCTGGGTATGGGGCTGCTCGGTGTGACCCTCGCGATCAATCAGCGGCTCGCCCTCGACATCGAGCGGTACGAGAGCGCCGCCGACATCCGGGTGGTGCCCCCGCTGTGCCCGCTGGACACGAGTCCCGCCGACTTCGGCGACGCCGACGAGCTGATCACGCGGGCGCGGGAGCAGACCGCAAAGTGGCTCGACGAGGCGCGGGTCGTCCAGGTCGGTCAGGCCGATCTGCTGCTGCCGCACGTGCACGGATAACCGTCAGCGGCACCCCGCAGGTGCCGGCACCCCGGCCAGTCGCTCGTCGATCCAGCGCACCACCTCGGGCAACGCGAACACGGCCGCGGTGAGGTGCTCGCCGAACTGCGGGGCGTAGGCGACGTCGCCGCCACTGCCGCACCACTCCTGCTGCAGAGCGATCACCCCTTCCTCCGGAATCCACTCGTCGCCGAGGAACACCCGCGACGACCCGTGGTACAGCAGCACCGGCGTGGCCGGGGTGAGCGCGCCCATCCTGTTTTCGGCGACCACCGTTCGGGCCGTGGGACTGCCGAACGGGTCGGGTAGGGCCGCGAGCAGTTCGGCGGGAAGCAAGGTGATCCCGGCCGGTGCGAGCGCCAGGATGCACTGGTCCTTCAGCGGGGACGTCGCCAGCAGCACACCGAGCGGATTCGCCAATGTCAGCATTTCCGGATACTCGCGGGCGAGCCCGAGAACGGCGGACAGGTACAGGCCCGAACCGAGCCGGCCGTTCATCGTCCTGCGCAGCAAACCGAAATCGGCGGGTATCCCGCCCGCGGCGGCGCCGGCGAGTTCGACGTCCGGCGCGTACGACGGTTGCAGTTGCGCTGCCCAGCCGGTGGCGATGGCACCGCCGCTGTAACCGGTCGCGACGACCGGACTGTCCGAGAGCCCGAGACCGGGCAGCCGCTTCATGCCGCGGATGCTGTCGAGCACGGCATGTCCCGCCATTCGTCCCGCGCTGTACGCCATCCGCGGTCCCTGGTGGTCGGGCACGAGCACCGCGTAGTTCTTCGCGAGGAACAACGACAGCACCGGTGGGATGTCCAGGTCCAGGGTCTGCCAGTCGTGCACCATCTTGTAGGACGGGGTGCACCGGGCGCCCAGGGAGTCGATGGGCATGTTGTAGTCGACCACCGGTCGCGGTCCCGGCGCCGTCCACGCCGCGGTCGGCACCAGGACCGTCGCGGTCACCGGCACGGGGCGGTCCTTGGAATCGTTGGAACGCACCATGATCTGGTGGGCCCGGTGCGGTACCAGCATGTTCGGGAACGCCCGGAGCGTCACTTCCCGTGCGCGGATGATCTCGCCGGCACCGAACTCCGAGACGTTCGGCGGCCACGCGAAGAAGTCGTCGTCCAGAATGGGGGACGGGAGAATGGATTCGGTCCCCAGGGGCTGGGCGGACACACGTGGGGGATGGGCGCAGACATACGCGGCTGCGCAGGTGGACAGTGTCATCAGGACCACTGCACGAAACAGCTTCATCGCTACCACCGCCTGAGGTAACTGTCCCAGAATGTAACTGTAACTCCAGTCACATCATCGCAGATCGACACGGGTACAGTGGTGGTTTGTTTTCGCCGCTGGGTGGTTACTGTGTGTGCATGGCGGTCACCGTGGAGCGGGCAGTACTCGAGCAGGCTGAAGACATCGTTCAGATGCATTGGGACGCCGAGGATTGGATCCTGGCCAGGGAACTCGACGCACCCGCCCGGGGTGAGGTGTCGCTCGCCGACGTTCGTGAACAGATCGAGTTCGGGGAATGGCGCGTCGCACTGTTCGCGGGCATCGTGGTGGGGGCGCTGCGGGTGCTGCGGTCCGACCCCGACGTGTGGACCGAGGACGACATACCGGCCGCCTACGTGGCCCGCGTCATGACCGACCGCCGGCACGCCAGCGCGGGACTCGGCGCCCAATTGCTCCGGTGGGTCGACGAGCACGCCCGCTCCGAGGACGCGTCCGTCGTCCGGCTCGAGTGCGTCGAAACCAACGCCCGGCTCCGCGACTACTACGAGGAGCAGGGATTCTTCCTGGTGGGTCGCAGGGACTTCGACGTGGAATGGCCGAGCGTCGTGCTCATGGAGAAATCCCTGCGCTGACCGTTCACAGCGGGTCGAGGATGCGGTGCAGGAACTGGCGCAGTCTCGGCCCGGTCGGATTGGCGAGTACGTCTTTCGGTGTGCCGCGTTCGAGTACGACGCCGTTGTCGACGAACAACACCTGGTCGGCCACCTGCTGCGCGAACCGGATCTCGTGGGTCACGATCACCATCGTCCAGCCCTCGGTCGCGAGATCCCGGATCACGCGCAACACCTCGCCGACCAGTTCGGGGTCGAGTGCGGACGTGGGCTCGTCGAACAACATCAGTTTCGGCTTCAGGGCGAGCGCCCGGGCGATACCGACCCTCTGCTGCTGACCGCCCGACAGCTGGTACGGGTACTGGTCCGCCTTCTCCGCCAGGCCGACCTGGGTGAGCAACCGCTTCGCGTCAGCGCGCGCCTCGTCCTTGGGGCGTTTCTGCACCACGATCGGGCCCTCGGTCACGTTCTGGATCACCGTCTTGTGCGGAAACAGGTTGTGGGCCTGGAACACCATGCCGCTCTGCCCGCGGAACCTGGTCAGCGTCGACCGGTCCACATCGGCGCCGAAGTCCACGGACACGTCGCCGATGGAGATCGTCCCGCGGTCCGCACGGTCGAGGGCGTTGAGGGTGCGCAACACCGTCGTCTTGCCGGAGCCCGACGGCCCGATGATGACGGTCACCGTTCCTGCCCCGACGTCGAAGCTGATGTCGCGCAGGACGTGATGGTCGCCGAACGACTTCTCGACGCCGGATACCTGAAGCAGGGGAGAGGTGTCGGTCATGTGGCCACATACCTGTCGAGTCGGGCTTCGAGGCGGCCCTGGATGGCCGACAGGAAGATGCAGATCACCCAGTAGTACAGGGCAGCGACGCTGTACAGGGCGAAGAAGTCGAAGGTGGGCGCGGCCGCGAGCTGGGCGACGCGCAGCAGTTCGGTCACCAGGATCGTCGACGCCAGCGAGGTGTCCTTCACCAGCGAGATCAGCGTGTTCGACAGCGGCGGCACCGCGACCCGTGCGGCCTGCGGCAGGACGATCCGCTGCAGAGTGGTCGTGTACCCCATCCCGATGGTCTGCGCGGCTTCCCACTGCCCCTTGGGGATCGACAGGATCGCCGACCGGATCACCTCGGCGGCGTACCCGCCGACGTTGAGGCTGAACGCGATCACGGCCGCCGGGAAGGGGTCGAGAACCACGCCGAACTGGGGCAGCGCGTAGAACACGATGAACAACTGCACCAGAAGCGGCGTGCCGCGGATGATCGAGACGTAGAACCGGGCGATCACCGACAGTGGTCTGATCGACGAGATCCGGGCGAGCGCCACCAGCAACGCGATGACGAGTCCGATGCTGAAGCTGATGATCGTCAGCGGAATCGTCATGGTGACGGTGGCCTTCAGCATCGGCCACAGGTTGTCCAGAATCAGCTGGACTGTTGCGTCGTCCACAGGCAGGCTCTCAGTTGGTCGGTGCCGAGACGTCGGTGCCGAAGTACTTCTGCGAGATCTGGGCGAGCGTTCCGTCGGCGCGCAGTTCGTCCAGGGCCTTGTCGATGTCGGGCATCAGACCGCTGTCCTTGCGGGCCGCGAACGCCTGCTCACTCGTGTCACCGGTCTCGGCGGCCACCTTCACGCCGGTGTCGCTCGTCTGCTTCTGGTATTCGGCGACGGCCAGATTGTCGTTGACGGTGGCATCGACGCGGCCGTCCTTGAGCAGCGTGATGGCCTGCACGAAGCCCTCGACGGATTCGACGTTCGCGCCCGCATCCCTGGCGACCTGTGCCCAGTTGCTCGTCGCGGACTGCGCCGTCGTCTTGCCGTTCAGGTCGGCGAGCGAGGTGATCGAATTGTCGTCGGCGCGGGTGACGATCACACCCTCGGAGTAGGTGTACGGCGTCGACAGGTCGTACTTCTGGGTGCGCTCGTCGTTGACGGTCACCTGGTTGGCGACGAGGTCGTAGCGTTTCGCTTCGAGGCCCGCGAAGATCGAGTCCCACGGTGTCTGCGTGAACTCGACGGAGACGCCGAGTTTGTCACCGACCGCGCGGATGACATCCACGTCGTACCCGGTGAGCTGACCGTCGGGGCCCTGGTAGCTGAACGGTGTGTACGTGCCCTCGGTGCCGACCTTCAGTACCCCGGCCTCGCGAACCTGGTCGATGACCGGCCCCGAGTCGGAGTTCCCACACCCCGCCAGCGACAGCGCGGTCAGGACGGTGATCAGGACGGCCGGAAGTGTGCGTCGCACGGGGTTCCTCCTCTGTCGGCGGATCAGCTAACCGTACTGGTCGAACGCTACCCGGATAGGATCTTCCGAGTCCCCTCAGGAAGTAGGTTTGTCTCGTCGTGCCTTCTCTCGCTCTCCGACGGCCGGTGTGGCTGCATCCGACGGTGTTTCGTATCGAGTCGTTGTCCGCGCTCGTCGTGGCGATGGCCCTCATCCCGGAGGCGTTGTCGTTCTCCATCATCGTGGGGGTCGATCCGCGGGTGGGCTTGTTCACCGCCGCGATCATGGCGATGACCATCGCGTTCACCGGTGGCCGTCCCGCGATGATCTCCGCGGCCACCGGTTCGGTGTCGCTGGTGCTGGCCCCGCTCATGGCATCACACGGATTGCAGTACCTCATTGCTGCCGTCTTCCTCGGCGGTGCGATGCAGATCCTCCTCGCCGTCCTCGGGGTCGCGCGTCTCATGCGGTTCCTGCCTCGCAGCGTGATGGTCGGGTTCTGCAACGCGCTGGGAATCCTCATCTTCGTCCACCAGTTCCCGTATCTGACGAACGTGCCGTGGGCGGTGTACGCGCTCCTCGCCGCCGGTCTGGCGCTGCTCGTGTGGATCCCGAAGCTGACCACCGCGGTGCCCGCCCCGCTGCTGGTGATCGTCGGTCTCACTGCGTTCACCGTCCTCGCCGGTGTCGCGGTGCCCACCGTCGGGGACCAGGGGGAACTGCCCGACGGACTGCCGACCCTGATCGGGCTGCCGGACGTTCCGCTCACGGTCGACACCCTGAAGATCATCGCCCCGTTCGCGCTGGCGATGGCAGTCGTCGGACTGCTCGAATCGTTGATGAGCGCCAAACTCGTGGACTCCGTCACCGACACGCATTCGGACAAGACGCGGGAGTCGTGGGGCCAGGGCGTCGCGAACATCGTGACCGGACTCTTCGGCGGCATGGGCGGGTGCGCACTGATCGGGCAGACCATCATCAACGTCAAGACCGGTGGCGCGCGAACCCGGTTGTCGACGTTCCTGTCCGGTGCGTTTCTGCTGATTCTCGTGGTCGGGCTCGGCGACGTGGTGGGGACCATTCCGATGGCGGCGCTCGTCGCCGTGATGGTGCTGGTGGCCGCCACGACCTTCGACTGGCACAGCGTCCGCACGCTCCGGCGGATGCCGCTGAGCGAGACGATGGTGATGCTCAGCACCGTGGCGGGCACCCTGGCCACCGACAACCTCGCGATCGGTGTCGGTGTCGGCGTGCTGGTGGCGATGGTTCTGTTCGCGCGCCGGGTGGCCCACATGGTGGACGTGCGCGGCGAACTCGACGGCGACGTGAAGACGTACCGGGTGAGCGGTCAGCTCTTCTTCGCCTCGTCCAACGACCTCGTGTTCTCGTTCGACTACGCCGACGACCCCGGCCGTGTCGTGATCGATCTGTCGGGCGCCACCATCTGGGACGCGTCCACCGTGGCCGCGCTCGACGGCATCACCACCAAGTACGCGAGTCGCGGCACCGACGTCACGGTGGAGGGCCTGAATCCGGTCAGCGAGGAGCGGTACCGCAGGCTGACCGGCCGGCTGGGCGACTAACCTACGGTTTCCCGCAGGTATGCGAGGTCCTCGGCCAGCCCCTCCGCCGGCGTTTCGAGGACGACGGGCGCATCGGCGGTGCGCACGACCTCGGCGAGCAGTTCGGCGTCGATGGTTCCGTCGGCGAGGTTGGCGTGCCGGTCGCGGGCCGAGTTGAATTCGTCGCGGGAGTTGTTGAGGTGCACCAGGTCGATGCGTCCGGTGATGGCCTTGATGCGTTCGACGACGCCCACCAGTTCCTCACCGCCCGCCCACGCGTGACAGGTGTCGAGGCAGAATCCGGCGCCGAAATCGCCGACCTCCTGCCACAGCCGGTCGATGGCGTCGAAGTGCCGTGCCATCGCGAAGTCGCCGCCTGCCGTGTTCTCGATCAGGATGGGGACCGGGAATCCGCCCTTGTCGGCCTGGCGTTCGAAAAGTTTGCGCCAGTTGACGATCCCCGCGTTCACGTCCTCTCCGTCGCGGACGTGGCCACCGTGGACCACCAGCCCGAACGCACCGATGTCGGCGGCGGCCTGGGCCTGCTGCGCGACGGCGTTGCGGGACGGCATCCGGAGCCGGTTGTTGAGGCTGGCCACGTTGATCACGTACGACGAGTGCACGACGACGTCGATGGGGCTGTTCCGGATCTCGTCGGTCCGCGGATGCGTCGGCGGTTTGTCCCACTTCTGCGGGTCCGTGAGGAACATCTGGATGACGTCGGCGCCGAGCGTTTCGCCGTATCCGATCGGATCTTCGTCCTGGCGGACGTGTGCTCCTATGCGCATGTATCCAGGGTAGGGGGTGGGTGTGTCGACATGTCTTGTGCTTGTGATCGCAGGCTTAAAGCGGGAGATGATCCGTTTTATGTTCTTCTCGTATCTTAAGCTTGCGCTCGCAGTCATAGGGATGGACTTCGGGGCAGAATCGGCGCACACTGTCGTTAAGCATCCGTCGACAAGCATTGCACCGATCAGGGAGGCTTCATGGCAACCCCACGCCGCCGCGAGCGAACCGACACCGGTGGAGTCGCCGACGGGTTCGTGGCGCGGCGACACCAGCTCGGGCTGACGCAGGCGGAGCTGGCAGACCTGGCCGGGGTGTCGAGGTCGAGTGTGCAGTCGATCGAATCTGGTCGGGGGACCGTGCAACTGGATCTCGTCGACGCCGTCGCGGACGCGATGGGATGCCGTCTGGCGCTCGTCACCCGCTCGGGTGTGGAGGTGGCGTCCTGATGGTCGAGAACCTCAGCAGTGTCGACCGGGCCGACGTCTACAAGGGCGAGCGCCTCGCGGGCAGTCTCGTGCGGGAGGGCGGTGACGTCGTCTTCCGCTACGACGCCGCGTACCTGCAGGACCCCGGCGCCCCGCAGGTTGCATGGACGATCCCCACGTCGTCGGCCGAGGTGCGCGCGAGTGGGGGCAGCGTCCCGCCGTTCTTCGCGGGGCTCCTCCCGGAAGGAATCCGGCTGCGAGGCGCAGTGGCAGCCACCAAGACGTCCGAGGACGATCACCTCACGATCCTGATGGCGGTCGGGGCCGACACGATCGGCGACGTGCGCGTGCTACCCGCAGGGGTGCCGCCGCCCGAGACCGCACCGGTGTTCGACCCCGACGCGGTCGAGCGCCAGGACCTGCGGGCGTTGTTCGAGCACATGTCGGGGCACGAGGCGGTGAAACTGGACCCCACCTCGCTACCCGGTGTGCAGGCGAAGGTGTCGGCTCAGATGTACTCGACGCCGATCGCCACCGAGAAGGGTCCCGCGATCCTCAAACTCTCACCACCGCAGGGGTATCCGCAGTTGGTCGAGAACGAGCACTTCTTCATGGGGCTCGCCGCGCAGTGCGGGTTGCCCGTCGCCGATCATCAGCTGGTGCGTGACGGGAAGGGTAATGCCGGTCTGCTCGTCGCCCGATTCGACCGGCGCGTCGATTCGTCCGGCCGCGTCATCCGCACACCCCAGGAGGATGCGTGCCAGGTGATGGGGATGTTCCCCGCCGCCAAGTACCGGCTGAAGACCGAGAGCGTGATCACTGCACTCGCCGGCGCGTGTGAGCGCGGCGGCGGTTCGGCCCGGGTGGCCACCCTGGAACTGCTTCGGCTGGTGGCCTATTCGTACGCGATCGGCAACGGCGACCTGCACGGAAAGAACTTCTCGGTGCAGCTTGCCGAATCGGGGTTGTGGAGTGTCACACCAGCCTACGACCTTCTGTGCACCCAGCCGTACCTCGGATGGCGCGACCCGATGGCTCTCGACTTCTACGGCAAGGCGAACAAGCTGAACCGCAGGCACTTCGTCGAATCCGGTGGCCGGCTCGGTGTCCCTGAACGCGCGGTCACCAGAATGCTCGACGGCGTCCGCAAGGGCATCAGACGTGGCATCGGGGAGATCGAGACGATCGGCTTCACCGCAAAGGAGAACGCCCTGCTGCGCACGCTGATGGAACGGCGCTCGGACGAACTGGGCTGAACCGGCTCACCACACTCGAAACGCGCTGTCCGAGAGCGTGAATCCGTGGCCCGCATCGCTGCGGCACGTGACCCCGGACGTCTCGTCGACGAGGCACGTCAGGTCGTTCACCTGCAACGCGGTGCCGTACGACAGTGCGGGGGCGGCGGATCCGTCGAGGGGGTAGTACCGGGGATCGCCGGCACTGGCGAACTGACCGAGGCGGCCACCGGTGACCTCGATCGCGTTGGGAGTCACCGGGGTGCCGGACGCGCCGGCGCCCGGGACCTTCGGCGCCGACGCCGGCATCGGGCCGTGACAGCCGGCGGTCGGGAGGTCGCCGCCGGTGAGGATTGCGCAGTGGAACTTGGTGCTCGGCGTCGTGAAGTAGTAGCTCCCCGCCGCGGTGCCGGCAAACGTCTGCGGGTTTGCCTCGGCAGGGGTGCTCGCGGTGGTGGTGGTGGTGGTAGTCGTCGTGGTGGTGGGGCTCGTCGACGTGGTCGTGCTCGTCGTCGCAGTGGTGGTCGTCTTCGGTGCGGTCGTCACCGTCGGGGTGGTCGCGGGCCCCGCGACGGCGCCGGTCTCGGGGGATCCGTCGACCGAGCGACCGCAACCGGCCACCACCAATGCCGTCGCGAACAGAATCACCGCACGCACCGTGTAGGTCATGGTGGAGAGCCTAGAACCGCGCGCAGCCTCGGCGGTCGCGGCGCGTCGGACGAAATTCTGGGACAGTGGTGACCAGCGAACTGCCAGGAGGTCCGATGCCGGAAAGCCCCCACTACGAGGAGCGGCGTGCACGCATCTCCCTGCAGGTCCGCCAGTGGTGCGAACGATCCGCGATCACGGGCACCCACGCCCCGTTGTCGGACGCCGCTGCCGTGCTGATCGCCGCCGGACACCTCGATTCGCCCACCCGGCAGGTACTCACCAACCGGCGTCGCGCGGGCCGCACCATCCCGTCGATCGGCGGCTTCGGGGCACTGCGTCTGCTGACGGACGAGTACCACCAGGTGGCGCGCCGCGCCGGCAGCCTGCGTCCCGGCCCGGCGCAACTTCTGTTCAAATACCGTGCCACCGAACTGGGCCGCAAGCTGCAGTCGTCTCGGTCTGCGGTCGTGATGTCGCCGGCGCACTACGGCAACGGTGTCCGGGCGATGCGCCGGGATCGGCGTGAGGGTGTCCATCTCGATCTCGAACAGCGTGAGGCGCTGTTCCGGGCGTTGCAACGCACACCGGCGCCGACCGCCGGTACCGCGCTCGAACGTGCAGGCAACTATGCCCGCGGCACCGCGGCGGAACGACTCGGCCAGGCGGCCGAAAACACGCCGATGGCCGCAGTCGGACGACGCGTCGCCGACGCCATCGGCAAGGGCGTCGATCTCGACAACGACAGATTTGCCGACTCGTACGACACCCTGCTCTACCTGGCGGGGATGCTCTTCGACAGGATCGACGGTTCCGCAGTCTGGCATTCGGAGCACTTCGCGATCCAGCGGTACCAACTCGACCTCGCCGAAGAACTGACACAGATCGCCGTCGACACCGTGGCGCTGCGCGGAATCCGGACCGAGCTCGACGAAGCGCTGCGCGCCACCCATTCCGACACGGCGCGTGAACAGATCGAGGCCCGGCAGAACGCGCTGAAGCCGGTATGGGATCAACTGGTCGACCGCGTCGCCGCACTCGCACGAATCGGCGACCTGCTGTCCCGAGCCGAGGTGCAACTGCGGTCCGTGCTGGCGGTCAACCGGGCGATGAGTCTCGACAGCCGCATCGACGAACTCATCTCACGGTCCGGTGACCGCGAGCTGTCGGCGGAGAACACCCACCACGTGGGCGATCAGTTCGGCGGGGTGGAGGAGCTGATGCTCACCTACCAGTCGGCGCTGTACGGAGACATTGCCGAACTCACATCCTGGTCGGGTGGGAACAAGTGACCCCGGCGACCGAGAGGATGACCCCCACCACCTCATGACACGCGCAGGTACGCCGGGGTCGGTAACGGAGGCGCCGTGGACCGGTAGTGATGTCCGGTCGGGGTGCCGAGATCGATCAGATGCCGGCCGCCGGGACGAGCGACCGGGCGGGCGGTCCATCCCTCGCCTTCCTTCGCATAGTTGCATGCCTCGCACAGGCCGGACCCGTTGTCCGCCGACGTGGCACCGGATTCTCGGCGCGACCGGATGTGGTCATGATGCCGAATCGGCGCATCGCACCACGGGGTTCGGCACGTCCGGTCGCGGAGGTCGATCAACTTCGCCAGACCCTTCGGGAACGTGCGGGATTGCGATTCCATCGCGGTCAATGCTCCCGACTGCGGGCAGGAATAGATCCGCTGCAACGTTGTGGCGGTGTGCGCATCGAGAGAGTCCGCCACGAGTTGCCGGGCGATCCCCGCCGGCACCGGCCCGTACCCCTGCAACTGCGCCGGCTCGTGTCCACCGGCGAGCAGTGTTTCGTCCGACAGCACCAGGTTCACGGCCACCGGCCCGCCGGAGGCCACGGCTTGCCCGGTGGCACGTGCGAACAGCAGATCCACCATCAGCTGATTGCGGGTGCGGCCACCACTGTTCCCCGTGGCGATGAGGCTGTCCGCATCCCGCCCCAGCGTTGCCTGTAAGCACACGGCCTGCTCGACGGGCATCAGCACGCTCAGGTACGCCATCGAATCCGGGGCGGGCCGTGTCGTCACCCGCCGTTCGGAGACGGCCTTCCTGTGCCTGCGGACCACGGCCGCGGCGTCGAGTTCTACCGCCAACGCCTTCGCCCGCGCGACCAAACCCTGGTCACCGACCCCGTCGAGAATGGCCGGGTCCGAGCACAACCGGCGGTCGACGATCCCCCGATCCTCGGCCGACAGACACGCGGATTCCCGCACCAGCAATGTTGCTCGCCATTCGTTCAACCGCCCCGACCGCAACATGGCCAAAGTGTGTGGCATCTCGTGCACCAGAGCCTGTGCGAACCCCAGGTGCCGTCCGCCACGGTTCGGGGATTCCCTGCGTGCCAACGCAATCTGCGAGGCAATGCCGCGGTTCCACTCCACTCGCGGCAACCCGCGAGCCCTGCGGTCCGCCCGAATACTCGTCGCGACGCCGTCGGTGATCACCGCCTGCGCCGCGCACCCCACCGACTTCAGGGTTTCGATCGCGTCGAGCCAATCGATCCCCGAGCCCGCATCCCCGCCGGCCTCGACACACCGCAGCCGCGCGGTGAACGCCCGCAGCTCCTCCAAATCCGGTGCCCCCACAACCAACCTCCCCCAAGGTCGTTCGAATATATGTTCGACTATACCAATCATGTTCGACCGGGGCAATACTCGGCGGTTTCGGTCTACGGTGGTCGTGAGGATCTTCGTCGAACGAGTGTGGCGGGAGCTGACTGCGATGACCGATGACGCCGATCTCCAGCGGGCGGTTGCGAACGAGTTCTCGGCACTGGCCGATCTACTCGACGGGATCTCGGACGCAGAATGGGACACGCCGTCGCTGTGCGAGGGCTGGCGGATTCGGGAAGTGGTCGCGCATCTCACCATGGCGGCGCGCTACTCCGAGGAGCAGTTCATGACGCGCCTGCGTGAGTGCGAGTTCGATTTCACCCGGCTCTCCAACGAGATCGCCCGTAGCGACGCCGAATTGGCACCGGCGGAACTCGTCGCCAACCTGTGCTCGGATGTCATGCGCCAGTGGACCCCGCCGGGTGGCGGCTATCACGGCGCGCTCAATCATGTGGTGATCCACGGTCTCGACGCCACCGTGCCGCTCGGGGTGCCGCGACACGTACCGGAGGAGACGATGCGCGTCGTCCTCAACGATCTCACGGCGGGTGGTGGGCACTCGAATTTCGGCATCGACATCGAGGGACGTGGCCTGCGGGCCACGGACCTCGACTGGTCGTACGGGTCGGGCGCCGAATTACGCGGAACGGGCGAGGATCTCGCGCTGATGATCTGCGGCCGCACGCTGCCGGCAGGGCGGGTCGCGGGCGACCCGTTGTAGTCCGGTTCAGATACCCGGGATGAAGCCCGGGTAGACGAAGTGTCCGGGACCTCCGCCGGGGAGGGTGGCGCCGAGGGATCCGGGGAAGTTCATGGACAACTTGACTAGTTTGTGTGGTTGCCCGTTCTGGTCGGCTTGCCAGCAGTCGAGCAGTACGCCGTGGAATCCGGTGCAGACGATGCGGTTGGCGGTTCCGAACGGTGACGTGAGCCGATTCGCGCTGACGAACGGATTCCAATAGTCGAGATCGGTGGGGGTGAGGAAGTTCTGGTTGTCGAACGGCGCGACCGGACTGGGCTCGGTGGGTACCGGCGGCCATTCGTCGGCGGCGGCCACACCGGCGCTCCCGAGGAGGGCGGCTGCGGCGACGGCCACGGTCGCGGTGATCTGTATGAATCGGCGAGTAGCGGTAGTCATCTCCACCAGGCCACAGTAAACGGCCGAGCGATACTACGTCCGCAATCCGGGATGACGGCTGGCCAGGACGGGGACGAGGAGCTTGTTCGGCGCGAGGTGGGCGAACACGGACGCGGCCCGGTTCGCGAGGCCGGGGATGGCGATCATGTGCCCCTTGTCGAGGCCGTCGATTCCGGTCCTGGCCACGGATTCTGGGCTTTCCCACATGAAGCTGGGCAGTGCGGCTTCGGCGTCTTCCTTCGCGAACCCGGCCGTTTCACCGAAACCGGTGTCCACGGGCCCGGGGCAGAGCGCGGTCGCTGTGACACCGGTGCCTTTCAGTTCGCCGGTGAGGCTCTCGGTGTAGGACAGGACGAATGCCTTGCCGGCGGCGTAGGCAGCTTGTCCGGGCAGCGGCTGGAACGCGGCCGTGGAGGCGACGTTGAGGACGGCTCCTCGGCGTCGTTGCACCATGCCGGGCAGGGCGCGGCTGCAGAGGTCGGCGACGGCCATGACGTCGACCTCGATCATGTTCATCTCGGCGTCCGGGTCGGACGCGGCCACCGGGCCGAGCGTGGACAGGCCGGCGTTGTTGACGAGGATGTCGAGGGTGAGCCCGAGCGCGCCGACCCGGTCGAGCAACGTCGCGCGGGCCGAGCGGTCGGAGAGATCGGCACCCAGCACCTGCGCCCGACCACCTGCGGCCCGTAGCTCGGCGGCCAGTTCCTCCAGCTTCTCGGCCCGGCGGGCGACGAGCACCACCTGGTGACCGCGGCGGCTGAGTTCACGGCTGAGGGCCGCGCCGATCCCTGACGACGCTCCGGTGACGAGCGCGGTGCGATCGGCGGCAGGGGTGGGCAGGCTCTCAACTGTCGACTTAATGTCTAATACTGGCACCGTGTACCGGGTCTACACCGATCGTGGTTCAGGTCTGCGGGAGAGACTCGAGCGGGACTGAATCGGATGCTCGACGACGCAGCCAAGGGTCACTTCACGGTGGTGCGAATGGTGTGGCGGGACCGGTTGGCGCGGTTCGTCGGTGGCGTGGATCGAACGTTACTTGTCGGTGGTCGGCGTTAAGGTCGAGGTCCTACGGGAGCATGGGGACACGTCGCTGGTAGAGGAGCTGATGGATGACTTCATGGCAGTGCTCGCTTCATTGTCCGGCCGCTTCCACCCATTGCGGTCGAAGCAGAATCAACGTCGACTTCTTCCGGGCGATGCGGCAGCACGGTTGGAGATGGACTAACTGATGGCCGATACCGGATTCACTGCGCTGCGGCAGTTCTCGTTCACCACCCGCCCCTACCTGGCTGTCGATGACGAGACCGGTGCGCCGATCGGGCTTGACGACCTCGACGTGCGTGTCGGGTGGCTGCTCGACCTGATCTCGGGCGCTGAAGCGCAACTGTTGTCGCGGCTGTGGCAACCGGCCACCTTCGATGTCCTGGCCGCCGGATGTGACCGCCAGGGCCGGAAACTGCCGATGCAAGGTCATGTCGCTGCTGCGCGTCTGGGCTGGACCCCGCATTACCCGGACGGTGTCTACGTCCCGTCGCGTGTCACGCGGGTGGTGACCGCGCAGGCAGTCGGCACTTTGCGGGCGCTGGCCTACCGAGACACCGCGATCATCGCACTGTCGGCCCGGTTCGACCCGGCCACCGGCCGGATCGCCGCACCCACTACTGCTGCGGAGTACGTCCCGTCCGGATTCGCCCGGGGCGTGGTGCGGCAGCTCGCGGCGCACGCGCGCGGCGCGGCAGACGCGCGCCTGCGGATCACCGACGTGCAGGGACCGCCACAGACGAGCGCGATGGCCCGGCTCTCGGCCGCCGATCGACAACTCGCACAGCTTGCCGTCACCGGTCACGAGCTGGTGTTGACGGTGAAGCTGCCCACCTGCCCCGCCCCGGCGGGGCGGGCGCAGTGGCGCAGTGTCCGGCTGAGCGCGACCATCCCCGAGCACCTGCACGGCCGGGCGGTCACCGATTGGCATCTGCCGACCCTGGTCCTCGACCGCCGGGGACTGCTCTGGCGGTGCGCCGCGACCGAGATCGTCCCAGCAGCCGACCTGGAATCGGCCTCCGTCGCGGTCGGGGTGGACTGGTCCCCGACCACTCTGGGTGCCGCCGCCATCACCGCCGAAAACCCCGACGGGTTGTCCTCGGATTACCGGGGTTGGACCTACGACGACCGCGGGCTCGGGATCAAACTGGCCCGCCTGCAGGCCGAGGGGCAGCTACTCCATGGCAAGGCGGCCCGGTTGACACGACTGTCCGCCACCGCCCCGCCCGAGGTGCGCGCCGAGCTGGAGGAGAAGATCGCCGTGCTCGATGCTCACCGCACCGCGGTGGGTATCAAGCGGGGGAAGATCAACCGGGAACTGGCCTTCGACTTCGCCCGTCAGGTCACCGACTACGCCACCGACGCCCAAGCGCAGCTGATTGCGGTGGAAGATCTCACAACCCTCGAGAGCCGTGGGCACGGGCGGGTGAACAACAATCGGGCCGCGCAATCGGCCCGCCGCAAGGCCGTCGACGCGCTCACCCACACCGCCGCCGGTGTCGGTGTGACGGTGGTGTCCGTACCGGCCCGCGGATCTTCCGCGTGGTGTCCGGGCTGCAACGAACCACTCTCTCGCCCCGGCGGTTACCACCGGGCATGGTGTGAGCAGTGCAAAATGCCAAACGCGCGCTGCTCGGCAGAAACAAGACCACCCGGCGGCGCGGAGGACTACCGGCGGTCCGGGTGACCGAACATGCGCCGGTACGGCAATCGCGCGACAAACACGCTCCTACCCCGAGCAGGCCGCGGCATCGCCGGGTCCGCCGCAGCCTGCCCACCGTGACACCGCGGTTGGGGGTGACTCCGAATCAGCATGTTCCTGCATCACAAGCGTCGGTGTGGGACACGGTCAAACCCACACCGCCGCACGGTGATGCGGGTAGCCGTGACACACGTCCATCTCCCACGCCCGCCACGCAAGTGGCAGATAGTATGAGATCTACGTAGACGCTCATGTGTCCAACCTACGTGCCGCCGTCGCACGCGCAAGGGTTCAACCGGTCAGGCGTGGGTTCCGCCGTCGATGCGGATCTCGGTTCCGGTGACGAACGCGCCGTCGTCGGAGGCGAGCATGGCGACGACTCCGGCGACCTGCTCGGGTCCGCCCATCGCCGCGCCGCCTGATTCCAGGGTGGTGGGCAGGATGGGTGAGAGTTTGGCGAACAGGCTCCAATCGGCATCGGACGGAACGTATCCGGATGTGGCGTCGGTGATGCCGGTCTTGATGCTGCCGGGGGCGACACCGACGGCACGCAGACCCTGCTTGCCGTATTCGAGAGCCAGCGCATGGGTGAACGACTGGATGCCGCCCTTGCTCGCGGCGTACGCGGCCATGTAGGGGTGTGCGAACGCGGCGGACGTGGAACTGAAGTTCACGACCACGCTGCGTTCGTTGCGCAGCAGCGCGGGCAGGCATTCGCGGACCATGAGGAACGTGCCGGTGAGGTTGATCCCGATCACCTGATTCCACAGGTCCAGCGGCGTCTCGTGGGTGTGCGAGGCGCGGAGGATGCCCGCGGCGTTCACGAGTACGTCCAGTCCGCCGAGCTTCTCGACGCTAAGTGGTTCCGCCCATAAGTTCGTTGGGGGTCAGGTCCAGGCCGTCGGGTCGTTGAGGTAGAGACCGCAGACGGTGTCGAGGGCGTCTTCTGGGAGTCCGGCGGTGTGGCCGTTGGACAGGAAGGAGTCCTCGTATCCGTCCTTGCTCGCAAGGTAGGCCGCGAAGCCCCATTGGGAGGCGGACCCGCCGTAGCGTAGTCGCATCAATGGCTGGGTATCGCCGTCGACGAGTTCACCGGTGACATAGGCGAACTGGCCACGGAACCGAACTCCGACACCGGTCAGCTGTGGCCAGCGTTCGCGTGCGCGTTGGGACAGGCGCTGTTGCAGCGACGTCTTCGTGGACTGAGGAGGCGTGGCCATGATCACTGATCCTGCCCGACCGGCGCGTCGCGAGCCAGTCCGCCGGGTGAAACTCGAGACTGAAGTGACTATTGGGAACTTCGGTTTGGGGCAATACCGTTCAGTTAGTGAACAAGGACGGTGCATTTCGGCGGTTGGGTGGGTTGTGGATGGTGTTGGTGGTGTGC
>NZ_NSDX01000030.1:0-474 GCF_002300195.1 Rhodococcus sp. ACPA1
CATCACCTACGGCCGGTACGTGATCGTCGGATTCTTCACCGACGAAGTCGGGCCGCAGCGCTGGGACGACTACTTCGGCGTCTCGACGCCGCAACTGTCATTCCAGGCGATGTTCAACCACGCCGCGGCGATGCGGAACGGCGACGATCGTAAGCCGGGTGGAGCGCTGGCCTGTTTCGCCGGCGGCGCTCACGCCGACGCGTTGTTCGACCTGCCCGACGAGGAAATCATGTCGCGATTCGCGAAGGACTTGCTCGCAGTGTTCCCCGAGCTGGAGGGCAAACTGGGCGAGGGCATCGTGCGGCGGCACCGTCGGGTCGTGCCCTTCTGGGCGCCCGGGCGGAGGAACTCGCTTCCGCCGTTGCGTGATCCGCTCGGAACCATCCACTTCGCCGGTGACTACCAGCTCGATCTGCCGTCGCTCGCCGACGCAGCGACGTCGGGCGAGCGAGCGGCGAAGGCCGTACTGGCGAG
>NZ_NSDX01000031.1:0-451 GCF_002300195.1 Rhodococcus sp. ACPA1
CGGTACTCGGCACGGTGTGGATGATCGCTTGGGTCGCCGCGATCCTGCTGACTCTGACGCAAGGCCTCGTGTGGGGCATCGCGGCGCTCATTCCGTTGATGGCCGGCATCGTCGGGGGCATCGCCTGGGTGCGCGTCGAGCGCCGCTCGACCTCGGCGGTGTTCGACGTCGCACTGATGAAGGCGCCTTTGGTCACCGCGTCGTGCTTGTGTATCGCATTGTTCGCCGCGGTGAACTCGGCCTTCCTACTGCTGCTCAGCACGTACGCTCAGATCACTCCCGAGGATCTTCGTCCCGCGGACTCCTACGGACTCGGGCTCAGCGCCCTGCAGACCGGCTGGCTCATGGCACCTTTCGCGGCGGCGTTCTTGATCCGCGGAACCGTACTCGACCGCGCCTTGTTCAACGGCCGTGGTGCGACCGTCTTCGTCATCGGAGCGCTCATCAGTGC
>NZ_NSDX01000032.1:0-430 GCF_002300195.1 Rhodococcus sp. ACPA1
CGAACAGACCTTCCGCGATCGAGCCGGGCTCGAACGTCACCTTGTGGTCGTCGGCGCCGTCGGTGAGCGGGGGCGAACTCGACTGATGCCCGACGGAGCCGGGCGGCAGGTCCGCGATCAGCGTGCCGCCCAGAGCGACGTTCAGGATCTGTAGGCCCCGGCACACCCCGAGCACCGGGATATGTCTGGCGAGTGCGGCACGCACGAGCGCGATCTCGTACTCGTCCCGCTCGGGGTCGTGGACCATCGGATTATCCCGTGGATCCATGTCACGGACCACCGACAGATCCCCACCCCAGTACGCGGGATGAACATCCTGGCCTCCGGTGATGACCACGCCCGCCAGCCAATGGCAGAGTGCCTCCGGGTCGGCATCGTAGGGCAGGTTCACCGGAATCCCTCCGGCCCTGGCGATCCGGTCCGAGAAGTC
>NZ_NSDX01000033.1:0-421 GCF_002300195.1 Rhodococcus sp. ACPA1
GTCGACCGCTGCGGGACCGGCCTGGTGGTCACGGGGCGCACGGCCGACGGCGTCGTCGAAGCGGTCGAGCTGCCGGGGGCCGCGGTGCTCGGTGTCCAGTGGCATCCCGAGTGGATGGAACGTGACGATCCGGCGCTGAGCTGGATCGTCGCCGAGGGCAACCGGCGGATCTGACTCGGGGAAGACTGTCGGCCGCCACCGAAGGGTGGCGGCCGACAATTACTTTCAGGTCAGAGCGGTTTTCACTCGACGCTCACCCAGGACACGAGCGAGCGCATGGCTTCTTCGGGCGAGGCCGTCTTCGGGGCCGGGGCCGGGGCCGCAGGCGCGGGGGCATCGCCGACGTGGGCGGCCATCCAGGCGTCGAGCACGCCGAGGATGAGTTCGATCTGTCGTTCCGCCGCTGGGGGGTCGGTGAACA
>NZ_NSDX01000034.1:0-421 GCF_002300195.1 Rhodococcus sp. ACPA1
CGGCACTGGTCAGCGCCGACCTCAGCGCCTCCCTGGTTCCGGTGGTCGGAACCGGTCTCGAGGTCGCTGCCAAGGGCCTCTACGGCATCGGCTACTGGTTATCGGGACTCCTCGCCCTGCTGGTCGTGGTGAGCGTGCTGGTCTCACGCGCCCGGTCCGGTCGGCGCGTCGGCGCGGCAGCGTCCTGAACGTGGCTGGGTCGATTGCCGTCCCCGACCTGGCGCGATGATTCGTGCGGGCGGCCGCTGCCGTGGCGCTCACTACCACTCCACACTCACCCAGGACACGAGCTCGGCGGGGGAGGCCTGCGAGGGACGGGCCGCCGGTCCGGAGGTGTTGCCGAGGTGGGCGGCCATCCAGGCGTCGAGCACGCCGAGGATGAGTTCGATCTGTCGTTCCGCCGCTGGGGGGTCGGTGAACA
>NZ_NSDX01000035.1:0-420 GCF_002300195.1 Rhodococcus sp. ACPA1
GGTGGATCTCTGTCATGAATTGCTTCCTTCGATGATCACGCCGCCGTCTCGCATGATCATGTCGACCATGGCTTCTGTGGTGGCGTCGGGGGTGAGACACGTGAGTTCGTCGGTCATGACGGGTCTGTTTCTTCGAAACCGGTGTGGTCGCATCGGAGTGCGCCGACCCGCCAATGTGATCCGGCTCATACCGTAAGCCAAGTGAGTCGTCTGATCAAGGCATATGACTATTTGCTTCGCGTTGTTGCCCGCACCTGACGGCGGTTCTCCGGGAAATATGGCAACACGCTTACCTTTCCGACTGGTAGCGTGGAACCGACTTGATCATCCGTTCAGATCTGTTGACAGGAGAGGGCATGGCTCGCATTCCCGCCGCCGAACGTCGCGCCGAACTGGTGGCGGCGGCCGTGCGCGTGATCG
>NZ_NSDX01000036.1:0-411 GCF_002300195.1 Rhodococcus sp. ACPA1
GATGCCCGAGCAACGCCGGAGACGAGGACGTGATGCGTTGCTACTGCTAGTTCAGGAGCCGAAAACGAGAGCTCCTCTGCAGCAACGAAATACACGATAATGAGACACTTTGTCGACTGCCGCTCTACCGGGCGCGGACGTGGCCTCGATCGCAGGTCCCCCCGACGGCGGTGCGGGGTGATCCTGGACGCCGAGGCGGAGGCCTCGAACGCTCCTCTGACGGCGGTGGGCCCGGATCGGGGTCTGGTTTCGATGAACCGGAGCCGCTGACCCCGGGGTGGCCTGCCTGGGAGCTGGAAACCGCCCTCCGCGGCCTGCGGGACGTGGGCGGGATGAAGACGACGAAGCTGATTGCCCGTAAGCGTCCCCGGCTGTATCCGATCTTCGGTTTCGGTGGTCGGGTGCTGGGCA
>NZ_NSDX01000037.1:0-407 GCF_002300195.1 Rhodococcus sp. ACPA1
ACGTCCATCCGGTACTGGTTCTTGAATGTCACCTTCTCCATGGTGACCTGGTCGCTGGTGTAGAAGTTGTCGGCACCGTGGGACAGATCACCGGAGGCCAGGTTCGCGACCGGCGAGGCAGGAGCTGCCGATGAGGTGGGCGAGTCGGCGGCCGAGCAGGCCGAGGCGGCCAGGACGGCGAGCGTGGCAATACCGGTGCCAGCGATTCTGGTCCAGTGGCGATGGCCTCGCCGCGCGGTGGTTCTGGTGGTGGTCATGCGGTACTCCTGATGTTCGTGTGCGAGTGAGTCGGGGGCGGGAGGTCAGAGGGTGAGCAGGGTTTTGATGGCACGGCGCTCGTCCATCGCCTGGTAGCCCTCGGCCGCCTGGTCCAGCGGGAGGGTGAGGTCGAAGACCTTGCCGGGGTC
>NZ_NSDX01000038.1:0-383 GCF_002300195.1 Rhodococcus sp. ACPA1
GACTTCGTCCACATCCCGGGCGACGACGCGGAGCACACGATCTTCTACATCTTCGCGCTGTCCACGTGGGGCCTGCAGATGTTCACGTACTACCGCGCCTACCGAGCGTTCGACGCATACAACAAGCGCGTCGATGCTCAGGCGGTCAGCGGCAGCGCTCCCGCTACGGCCTGAGCGGCCGGACCTTTCCGTGTGATCGATCGAGAGTCAGGAACCGAAAAATGACAACGCACGACGTGCATGAAGAGACCACCGAGGTAGTCGTTGTCGGCGCCGGAATGTCGGGGCTGATGGCGGCCACCACGCTGGCGCCGGAGACCGACGTGGTGGTGCTCGAATCCACCGATCGCACGGGCGGACGAGTCGAGACCGTCCGTCGGGGC
>NZ_NSDX01000039.1:0-379 GCF_002300195.1 Rhodococcus sp. ACPA1
GACTTCGTCCACATCCCGGGCGACGACGCGGAGCACACGATCTTCTACATCTTCGCGCTGTCCACGTGGGGCCTGCAAATGTTTACGTACTACCGCGCCTACCGAGCGTTCGACGCCTACAACAAGCGCGTCGATGCGCAGGCGGTCAGCGGCAGCGCTCCCGCTACGGCCTGAGCCGCCGGACCTTTCCTTGTGATCGAGAGTCAGGAACCGAAAAATGACAACGCACGACGTGTATGAAGAGACCACCGAGGTAGTTGTTGTCGGCGCCGGAATGTCGGGGCTGATGGCGGCCACCACGGTGGCGCCGGAGACCGACGTGGTGGTGCTCGAATCCACCGATCGCACGGGCGGACGAGTCGAGACCGTCCGTCGGGGC